>DAIRGA010000010.1:0-148015 GCA_036794825.1 Bacteroidales bacterium
AGCCCACAATGGGATGGGCTAAAGCCCTCTGATTTAGATGGAACTTCTTTGGTTTCTGGCATAAATGCCAGAGGAATCCATGAATGCCAAAGCAATCTAAAAATGCCGAATGAATCTATGAATACCGCCGCTTTTTTCTTAAAATATGGATAAATTCAGTAGTTTTGCCCGCAATTTAACTGGATGGTTTATCTTTTAAAAAAGTAGAAATGCAAAAACTTTTGTTACTTGGCGATGAGGCCATTGCCCAGGCGGCTATTGACGCAGGAATTTCGGGGATTTTTTCCTATCCCGGAACGCCTTCTACAGAAATCACAGAATACGTTTTATCCTCAAAACAGGCTGCCGCCAAAGGGATCAAAGCTTCGTGGGCTGCCAACGAGAAAACCGGAATGGAGGCCGCATTGGGTGTTTCTTACGTTGGCAAACGTGCCATGACCTGTATGAAACACGTGGGATTGAACGTGGCCGCCGATGCTTTTGTAAATTCAGCCATGACCGGCGCTAATGGTGGGTTGATTATCGTTGCTGCCGACGACCCTTCGATGCACTCGTCGCAAAACGAACAGGACTCAAGGTTTTACGGCAAATTCGCCATGATGCCCATTCTTGAGCCAAGTAACCAGCAGGAGGCTTACGACATGGTTTACTACGGTTTTGACATGTCGGAAAAGTACCAGATTCCGGTATTGCTCAGGATTACAACCCGACTGGCGCATTCACGCGCAGCGGTGGTTCGCAGACCTGAACGCCAGCAAAATGAAATCCGCCTCCCCTCCGACCTGAAGCAGTTTATTCTGCTTCCGGCTATTGCCCGCAGGCGATACAAGGGACTGCTTTCGAGCCAGGCGCTGTTTGAAGATGAATCAGAAAAATCAGGCTACAACCAATACTTTGATGCTGCCGATAAATCGCTGGGAATCATTGCCAGCGGAATTGCTTTCAACTACCTGATGGAAAACTTCCCCGATCGCGAGGTTCCGCATCCCGTGCTGAAAATTACACAGTATCCAGTTCCGTTGAGCCTGATTGCCAGGCTGGAGAGCGAGTGTAAACGGATTCTGGTTCTCGAAGAGGGCGCTCCCATGATCGAAGAAGCATTGAAGGGTTTGTTGTCAAAAGGTCTGAACGTTAGTGGCCGCCTCGATGGCACTGTACCCCGCGATGGCGAACTGAATCCAAATATTGTGGCAATTGCGCTGGGGAAAGAGGATCACCGCGGGATGGACATTCCCGGTATCGTGGTTGGTCGTCCGCCATCGCTTTGTGTGGGCTGCTCGCACAGCGATACTTATTATGCGCTGAATGAAGCCTTAAGTGAGTTTTCGAAGGGGCGTGTTTTTTCAGATATCGGCTGTTATACGCTGGGCGCCCTTGCTCCTTACGACGCCATCAATACCTGCGTGGACATGGGAGCTTCCATAACCATGGCCAAGGGAGCGGCTGATGTGGGTTTTGCTCCCGCTGTAGCTGTGATTGGCGATTCTACCTTCACGCACTCCGGCATCACCGGGTTGCTCGATGCTGTAAACGACAACTCTCATATCACCGTCATCATAGCAGACAACTCCACTACAGGGATGACCGGCGGGCAGAAATCAGCAGCCACCGGTAAAATTGAAGACATCTGCCGCGGTGTGGGTGTGGCCGAAGAACACATCAGGGTAATCAAACCGCTGAGGAAAAATCATGAAGAAAACGTAAAAATACTCCTCGAAGAACTCAATTACCCGGGCGTTTCGGTCATTATTCCCCGCCGGGAGTGCATCCAGACGCTCAACAAACGGATGCGCTTAAAGGCCGCCGACAAAGCCAAAGCAACAGAAGAGGTTTAATTTCGAAAAATCAGAAACATGAAAATAGATATCATTTTAGCCGGTGTGGGCGGACAAGGAATTTTATCCATTGCCGCAACGATTGGTCTGGCCGCCGTTGAAGCCGGATTGTACCTCAAACAGGCCGAAGTGCATGGCATGAGCCAGCGCGGCGGCGATGTGCAGTCGAACCTGCGTCTCTCTGATAAAGAGATTGCCTCCGATCTTATCCCTTTCGGGCAAGCCGATATGATAATTTCGGTGGAGCCAATGGAATCTCTCCGCTACCTGCCAATGCTCTCACCGCAAGGATGGCTGATTACCAACACAACAACTTTTGTCAACATTCCCAACTATCCCGACCGGGATGCGCTTATGGCCGAAATACAAAAACTCCCGCGTCACATCGCCCTCGATGCCGATAACATTGCCAAAGAAAACGGCTCTTCCAAATCGGCAAATATGGTGGTACTCGGCGCCGCATCTCCATTCATTAACATTGATTACCAACTGCTCGAAAACGCCATCCGTCAGTTATTTGGCCGCAAAGGAGAAACGGTGGTCAACCTCAACCTTGCAGCCATGAAAGCCGGAAGGGCTTACACAGAAAGTAAGCTGGCACAGGTAGTCTAAAAATCCAAAGTAATTTTCTGAACTTTAATGAGTTAATCTATTTATCCTAATTTTTTTGGATTACAGTCCCGAAAAATCATAATGTTTCGGGATTTGATTCACAAAAATCAACTTGAAATATATGACGCCAAAAAAGAAATTGCTCAAGATCGTGATCCCGGTACTTGCCATGGTGGTCATCATCCTGATTATTAATGCCATTAAACCTATCTTCAAATTCAGATCCGTTGAGCCTACTGAAGCTGAAGTTGAAGTTGCGGAACCGCGGATGATGTACGGTTTCAATGTTGACACACTCACCGTTCACAGTAAAACCGTGAGAGCCAATCAATTTTTATCCAATATCCTATCGGGATACAATGTGGACAATGGCACTATTGATAAACTTGCCAGATCAACCCGACACATTTTTGATGTTAGAAAGATGCGGCAGGGACACAATTACACGGTCATAATGAGTAATGATTCAATCCCTGTGGCGAAGTATTTCATTTATGAAATTTCGGCCGTTGATTATGTGGTTTACAGTTTAAAGGATTCTATACACGCCTGGCGAGGCCAGAAGGAAATGGAAACCAGGATTGAAACCGTTTATGGAGTAATCACCAGCTCACTTTGGAATTCGATGGTAGCCAGCAAAACAGACCCGAATCTCGCCCTTTCACTCTCCGATATTTACGCATGGTCTATTGACTTCTTTGGCATTCAAAAAGGTGATTATTACAAGGTTGTTTACGAGAATGTGTATGTTGAAGGTGAGCGAATTGGAATCGGGAAGGTATTGGCTGCGAGTTTCAATCACTTCGGAAAAGATAATTATGCATTTTACTTTGTTCAGGACAGCGTCGGTGAGTATTTCGACAACCTTGGCAAAAGTCTGAAAAAAGCATTTTTAAAAGCGCCTTTGAACTATCGCCGCATCAGTTCACATTTTTCGAATAGCCGGATGCACCCGGTACTCAAGATCAGGAGGCCGCACCACGGCGTGGATTATGCCGCAGCCACCGGTACCCCGGTAATGTCAATCGGAGACGGCGTGGTGGAATATACGAAGTGGGACAATAAAGGCGGGGGCAATGTGGTGAAAATCAAGCACAATTCGGTGTATTCAACGGCCTATCTGCATCTTCAGAAGTTTGGGCCGGGTATCAAAGGCGGCGTGAGAGTAAAGCAGGGACAGATCATCGGATATGTAGGCAGCACAGGACTTTCGACCGGTCCACACCTCGACTTCCGTTTTTACAAAAATGGCTCGCCGGTTGATCCTCTCAAAGTTGAATCGCCACCAACCGAACCTGTTAAATCAGCCAATATGGAGCGCTTCAACCTCGAGCGGGATGAGTGGCTGCAAATGCTGAACGAAATCGGTCCATTATCAGAACCAGTAGCCGACCCTGTGTAATAAAAACACAGCGGCTATTATCCAAATCAGGATAAATTCGAAATCAACTTTTTCATTTAATCCCATCCGAATTGCTCACTTTCTGGCAGGTAATCCCGGAAGCGCTGATTTCTACCACCTTCCCGCTTTGCCCTTCTTACTTTTTCCTTCTTCCTTGTTTCTTGTTCTTACTCCCCCTACTCCTCATCCAGGATTTTCTTCACTTTCTGCTGGTCAATAACCAGCCGGCGGCGTAGCAGGTCGAGATCGCGGAAGCGTTTCTCATCGCGGGTATGCTCAACAAAAAACAGCCGTAACCGCTCTCCGTAGATCTCCTTGTCAAAATCAAAAATGTTGACTTCAATAGTAAGGTGATGCTCGTCGAGCGTAGGGCGAATGCCAATATTGCTCATTCCGTGATAAAGGGTTCCGTTGTAATCCACCAGTGAAGCATAAACTCCATAATAGGGAATCAGCTTTTCAGGCTCGTCAGGATGAATGTTGGCAGTCGGGAAGCCCAGCGTACGGCCAATCTGATTGCCTTTTACCACTGTTCCGCTGATGGAATAATGGAAACCAAGAAGCTGTGATGCCATTTTCATATCACCCTTTTTAATGGAATCCCTGATCCTTGTACTGCTTACGGGAGCTCCCGCAAGATCTTCCATTTCAACCTGTTCCACATTGAATCCATGTTTTGCAGACATCTGGCGCAAAAAGTGAATATCGCCTTTACGATCTTTCCCAAACTGATGATCGTAACCTATGATGAGTTTGGCAGGATGGATAGGATCGAAAATATATTTTCTTAAAAACTGCTCTGAGCTGAGCTGCGAAAATTCCTTGGTAAAATGAATAATGAAAAGGTGGTCAATGCCAAGTTCTTCGAACAGCTTAACCCGTTCGTCCATCGAAAGGATCAGCTTAAGATCATAACCTGGCTGAACCACTTTGCGGGGATGCGGCTCAAAAGTGATTAGCACACTCTCGCCGTCAATCTTACGGGCGGCCTCCACCACTTTAGCTATCACCATCTGATGCCCGACATGCACTCCGTCGAACGTACCAACCGTAACCACCGCATTTCTAATGCTTCCGAAATCAGCAATATCTTTGTAAATCTTCACCTTTTTTTATCAAAATTTGGTTTGCAAAATTAATATCCCGCCAAACCAAAAATCGTTTTGGATGAATTTTTATTGCGTTTTTCCGAAGTAGATCACGAAACTTCCGTCACTGTGTTTTTCCTGACAATGTTCAAAACCTATACTGGCAGCCTTTTCTATCAACGGCGCTGGAAAAAACGGCGCCACCAGTTTATAAATCTCTCCGGGGTTCATTATGTTTAAATCGGCCATCACCTGGGTCACCGGGTGCTCTCCCCTCTCGAGCATCTCCCTGGCATCCAGCTCTTTCAATATTTTGTCAACATTAAACCAACCAGGTTTTCCCGACTGATTTGACTGGCCTTCGTTAACCTCCAAAAAGTCCTGACCGACCTCCTTTCTCAGGTGGTTGATAAGATCTTCTACCTTAACATTACCTATTGCTGCTGCCTGCTGCAGCGTGGCAATGCTGGCAACAGTTCTGCGGAGCAACGGATTTTTTAGCTTTTCGAAAGCAGGAACATAGCCGATCAAAACTTCTTCCAGCTGCGGATAAGTTTCGATGAGCTGAATGACTTTTGTTTTGGGGGTTATGATGAGATTTTCCGACATCTTCTTTATGATTATTGGTAAGATAAAATGCGCTTTTCGCCCTGTAACGCCCGATAATGCGTCAAATCCTGCGATACCTCCAGGGTTCCGAGGTATTCACCCTTGTCGTTTCGCAATGCAAAATACTCAATATGAATGAATTTACCACCCATATTGATCCAGAACGGCGCTCTGCTTTGCCTGCCGCTTCTGAAATCATCGAGAATTTTATCCACAATATGCGCGCTGGCTGGCGGATGGCACAACCTCACATCCCTGTTCAGTATGGCGCGGTTGCGCTGAAAAATGCGTTCTGAACTCTGGGAGAAGTATTTCACCTTATCATCCTTGTCCACAAAAGTCATGTCAACGGGCAGGGTATTGAGGATAGCCAGCAGTTCTTCCACTTTCAGGCTACCCGATGGCAACTGAATGTTTCCGCCTTCGCGCTGAGCTTCGTTGATGGAAGTTTGATCTGCCCATTCCGGACGCCAGTCAACCGGCGGGTCATACAGGCAGTAGCCGATTTCGAGCGACTGCGACGCCATTTCGAACCAGTCTCTTTCGGTAATTTTATCCAGGGCCATTGGCAACAGAATCTCTTCCTCCTTGTTGGTCATATCATCCACGCCTGTCAAAGCGGGATGAAGGATCAAACCGGCTGTGGCGAGTAACTCTTCACGAGTCATTTCGTTAGTTTTCAGGATTTCTATACTTCCCTTAATCAGCTCACGGATCTCGTCGTGCTTGCCCCACATCACCTTAGGAGGTCCGGTTATTCCCTCCCTCTCAAGGAACGGAAACAGCAGGTACTCTTTGCGCTGATAATGCTTATCCACGTCAAAAAGCTGATTAAACAAGCCTCTGAGCTGCATGATTTTCTTTGGAAATGCTTCCTCATCGCAGGTTTCTACCTCCTTCAATGTTCCCCTGATCTGCGCTGTAACTTTCTTCAGCTCCTGGTTTTCTTTCCGGAAAACATCCACCGGGTGGCCTTCGGGTACAATTTTAATTGTTGATAAATCAATGTTTCCCTGCAAAACAGCCGAATGGATGTCGCAGAGCTTAAGAACCTCCGACTCTGGAAGCCCCTCGCTTATAAGTTCTTGCTCCACTTCCACCACTTCGCCGTAAGGGATTCCGCGCAAACTTTCGGTGAGTTCTGCCCTGACTTTTTCCTGTGTCTCGCCTTCATGAAGTTTCAGGATCAACTCCTTCAGTTTTGCTTTCCGTACTTCAGAATTATTAATTAACTCGCTCATTTTATGATAGATGAATTTTTAACAGGTAAAAAATTTAGTGTCCGATCATCCCTTTTGCGACCAGGTACTCGGCGATCTGCACTGCATTGGTTGCCGCTCCCTTACGGAGATTGTCACTTACAATCCACAGATTAAGCCCGTTTTCCACTGAAAAATCCCGCCTGATCCTTCCCACAAAAACGTCATCCTTGTCCTCAGCATAAAGCGGCATCGGGTAAATAGCGTTTTCAGGATGATCCTGAACGGTAATTCCGGGCATTTCGGTTAGCAATTTCCTGGCTTCATCCAATTCAATTGGCCTGTGAAATTCAACATTTACCGACTCCGAATGTCCTCCGTAAACCGGCACCCTGACGACGGTTGCGGTTACAAGTATCGAATTATCAGCCAGAATTTTCCGGGTTTCGTCCACCAGCTTCTGCTCCTCGGATGTGTACCCGTCAGGATTGAACGAACCGCCATGAGGAATCAGGTTGAGGTCAATCTGGTGCGGATAAAAGGGAATCACCGGAAGGTTAGATCTCTCGTGCCCCAACTGGTCTTTACCGCGCATCCCCGAACCCGTTACCGACTGGTAAGTCGAAACCACGATCCGCTTAATTCCGTAAACCTTGTGCAACGGCGCCAGCGCAACCACCATTTGAATGGTAGAGCAATTGGGATTGGCAATCAAACGATTATCCATTTTTATGGCATCGCCGTTGATCTCCGGAACCACCAGCGGCACATCGTCAAACATTCGCCAGGCCGATGAATTATCAATCACAAAGGTTCCTGACTCTGCGAATTTCCTTCCCCATCTCCTGGAGGTCTCAGCGCCAGCCGAAAACAAGGCTATGTCAGGCTTTTGCTCCAGGGTATTTTCAACTGTAACTACTTCATATTCCTTTTGGTTAACATGGATTATTGTCCCCGATGACCTCTCAGAAGCAGCAAGGATTAACGTTTTAAAAGTAAAATTGCGCTCTTCAAGCACTTGTAACATTTTGCGACCAACCATTCCGGTGGCGCCAACAACAGCAATCTTCATAATATTGGATTATTAAATCCCCGCAAAATTAGGTTTTTGATATCGGATCAATTAAAAATGTATTTAGGCTATTACGTTCCTAATTACGTTTTATTGCATTTTTTGAAAATTATTCCTCAAATTCTGATATGAATTTCCTTTGAAAACCCTGATTATCGAAAGAAAAGAGCAGAATTAAGATCAGGTCAGGGGTTGAAATAAATTTGAACTCACTGGCAGAAACAATTGAATTGCAATTTTTTAGCTTTCAATAAATAAAATGGACGCCTTTAAAATGTTGTTGTCTGGCGTTAATTCAGTAAATTTGTTGCGGATTATCGGGAATTGAAACCGATATTAAGTCAAGTTCTAAACCATCAAAAAATCGAAAACCATGAAAAATTACATTGTTCTTGGATTGCTGATCCTTGCCACCGTTGTGTCTGGTTGCAAAAAAGATGAGGAAGACAAAAAGCCGTCGAGTTATTTTGAGTACGATGGCAAAACCTACGAGCTAAAACACGGATTTCTTGAGAATTGGGGACCGACGGGACTCTCCTCTTACAATCTTGACCTCATCCTGCTTTCAGACAGTTTTGTACTGCATGAAACGGGGGATGTTCTCGACTCGATTACAGGCGTGGGCGAAGGGCTTTATTTTGAGATGTTTGCCTCTAAAAACGATGAACTTCCGGCCGGAGATTATAACTACAATGCCTCATCCTATCAGTCCGGAACTTACGATTACGCCGATTTCATCATCAATTACAACCTCGAAACCGAGCAGGGTACTTTCTTTGAGATCGCCGGCGGGAAAGTAGCCGTGACGCGTAACGGAGCAAATTACGAATTGACCTTCGATTGCACCACATCCAACGGTAAAAGTCTGAAAGGGCAATTTAAAGGAAGCCTCCGCTATTTCGACTTTGACATTGAGATGGCCACTCCTTTTAAAGATCATTTTCAAAGGTCCAGCATTAAGCCAGAAAAGTAATGGACAAACCGGCCAACACCAATTTCGACATTCATCCCCTTTTAACTAAACGCTGGAGTCCGCGCGCATTCAGCAGAGAGCCCGTTGAGCGGGAAAAGCTGCAAAGGATTTTTGAAGCTGCACGCTGGTCACCATCGGCAAGCAATGAACAACCCTGGTCGTTTATTATTGGTTTTGAGGGCGATGAAACTTTCCGGCAGATTTTCGAAAGCCTTGTTGAATTCAATCAGCTTTGGGTAAAAACGGCGCCGGTACTCGTTGTGGCCATAGGAAGAAAAGTATCAGTGAAATCCGGCAAGCATAACGAATATTACCGGTACGATGTGGGACAGGCATTGGCTCATCTCACCATTCAAGCCACATCCGAAGGTATGTTTGTACATCAGATGGGTGGTTTTGATGCTAAGCAGCTTTCCGGTTCCTTTGAAATTCCTGAAGACCACGAAGCAATTACTGTGTTTACTGTTGGCTACCAGGGCGATTACAAAGAACTTCACCCCAACCATCAAAAACTTGAATTGGCCGACCGGATTCGAAAAAGTCAGGAAGATTTTATCTATTCCGGTAAATTTGGCGTTAAATTATCCATCTGATTTACACTAAAAACTATTTGAAAAATCCACGATCATGAGATTGATGCCATTATTTGTTTTTCTGACTATTATACCAGCATTTCATATGACATCCTGCGGTAACAGTGGAACAGGGACCTCCTCACAGCAACAGCCAGTGAATGCAGTAGTTAAACCCATCATGGTTCCGGAATTCAATGCCGATTCGGCTTACCATTATGTCGAAAAGCAAGTAGCCTTTGGGCCAAGGATTCCGGGTAGCGCAGCCCATGCTGAATGCGCCGGGTGGATGGAAGAAACGCTGCTCCGGTTTGCCGACCATGTCATCGTTCAGGATTTTAAATCAAGGGTTTTCAGTAACAAAATGTACGATGGCAAAAATATCATCGCCATTTTTAACCCTGAAAAACAATACAGGATTTTACTATGCGCACACTGGGATTCAAGACCATTTGCCGATCATGACCCTGATCCCGCAAATCATCAAAAACCGATTGACGGCGCCAACGACGGCGCAAGCGGCACCGGAGTTTTAATTGAAATCGCCAGGCAATTGAGCCTCCAGAAACCCTCGATCGGGGTTGATATCATTTTATTTGACCTGGAAGATTATGGTCCACCACAAGACCGGCAGACACAGGAGAGTACCGACATGTGGGGGCTTGGCTCACAGTACTGGTCGAAAAATCCCCATACGCCGCGCTACACAGCAAATTTTGGGATTCTGCTCGATATGGTTGGGGCTAAGGATGCAAAATTTCCACTCGAAGGTTTTTCGATGTACTATGCTCCCGACATCAATAAAAAAGTCTGGGATCTTGCAGCAAAACTGGGACATGGCGATCGGTTTCTTTTTGAGCAGGGAGGCTACATCACCGACGATCATTACTTTGTCAACCGGATTGCGCGGATTCCCACTATTAACATTATTCATCTCGACCCAAATTCGTCTAATGGTTCATTTTTCGAATATTGGCACACAGTGAAAGACGACATGGAATCCATTGACCGAAATACTTTAGGTATTGTCGGTGAGGTGGTGATGAACTTGATTTACAAAGGGTTGTAGAAAAATCCCTCTTGAAAACTTTATCAAAATCAGCTAAATCCATGTTTGAGGCTGATTTTTGCAAAATTAATTCCAGTTATCAACACGGAGGTAACACCTTACTTTATCATATTTCTCCCTGCTGAGAGAAGCACTTTCGGGGATTGATTTTAATGCAAAAAGTTGGCAATCATCAGTCGCCAGTAATTCACCCCATTAACCCATTTCCCCAATTTGAGCCAGCGAAATCCTGAGAGCGCAGCGATTCGGGAACCCCATCACCCCATTACTCCATTGCCCCATCACCCATTTACCCCATTTCCATATTTCCCCTCCTACAGCATTTCATTCGCCAGGTTGGCCAATTCTGAACGCTCACCCTTTTCAAGTCGCACATGCGCATAAAGATCGTGGTGTTTCACACGATCAATCAGGTATGACAAGCCATTACTCTGAGAATCGAGATATGGCGTGTCTATCTGGTAAATGTCCCCGGTGAAAATGATCTTTGTGCCTTCGCCTGCACGGGTAATGATGGTTTTTACTTCGTGGGGAGTGAGGTTCTGGGCTTCATCCACGATAAAAAAAACATTGGAAATACTTCGTCCTCTGATGTAGGCAAGCGGCTGTATTACAAGCTTTTCGTTTTGAATGGCCGCGGTAATATTCTGGTACTCCTTATCGTGCTCGCCAAATTGATTCTGTATGAATTTCAGGTTGTCGTACAAGGGCTGCATGTAAGGCTCAATCTTAAGTTTGGCATCGCCAGGTAAGAAACCGATATCCTTGTTACTTAGCGGTACGATCGGGCGTGCCAAAAAGAGCTGTTTGTAATTTCGTCGCTGATCCCAGGCCCCGGCAAGCGCCAGCAAAGTTTTACCGGTTCCGGCAATTCCCTGAAGGGTAACCAGTCGAATATTGGGATTGGTAACGGCATGCAGGGCAAATACCTGCTCGGCATTGCGAGGGGTAATTTTGGAAACCGCATGTTTATCCACACGTTCGATCAGTTGGTTGCGGGGATTATAATAGCCGAGTGCTGAAGACCCGTTGCTTTGCAGTATAAAGTACTGATTTGGTTTTGGAGTTTCGATGCTCAGATCGCTGACCTCGCACAATCCCTCAGCATAAAGACGGTCTATTCCCTTTTTGGAAACTTTATCGTACCTTGAGATGCCCGAATACAACGAATCCAGGTTTTCGATGCGACCGGTAAGAAAGTCTTCGGCCGTCAGTCCGACTGCTTTGGCTTTAATCCGAAGGTTAACATCTTTGGTAACCATTATCACTTTTCGTTCAGGATGCTCATGCTGCAGGGCAAGCGCGGCATTGAGTATCCTGTGGTCGCCTTTGCGTTCGCCAAAAACCTCTTCGGCATCCATGGTTTTGGCACTATGATTCATAATAACCTTAAACTTACCCAGGCCTTCCATTTTTAGTGGGATCCAGTTCTGGAGAGAAGCATTTTCAGAGAGTCGGTCCATGATGCGGATAAATTCCCGCGCTTCAAAATTGATCGTATCGTTACCCTTTTTAAACTGATCCAACTCCTCGAGCACTGTGATGGGAATGGCCACATCGTGCTCTTTGAAACTATTGATTGAGTTGTGGTTATATAAAATTACCGAGGTATCAAGAACGAATATCTTGGTGGGTGATGATGGATTTTCCGGAGTTTTTGATGAACGTTTGCGGGTGTTATTGCTGCTCCCTTTCTCTGTTTGCCTTGCCATATTATCTTCGATGATAAATTTGGGCAAAAGTACATTTTTAAGTCGGTCTAAAGCAGGTGCCTGAGTGGCAAAAGCAACCATTCGAAGAACTTCTGAATACGCGGGCGGCGTTTCCAGGCTTCATAATCAAAAGATTCGCAGTTTGCTTTGGTCTCTTCGATGTATTGTCCAATCAATCCGGCGATGGTCGGATTGGCGCCAAAAAGGACGATTTCGTGCATGTACCTGAAGCTCCGGTAATCGAAGTTGGGCGACCCAATGGAAAAGATCTTATTATCCACCAGCATCAGTTTTGCGTGCAGGTTATGCAAAGTAAAATAGAGGAACTTCACGCCGTTGTTGTGCAGGATTTCGAGGTAACGGCCATGAAGAATATCCACCATCCGGATGTCGGATCGTTTGGGAATTATAACTTTTACATCCACACCCCTTCTTGCTGCATCCATAAGTACTTTGCGAAGGTTGAAACCAGGAAGGAAATAGGGTGTTACGATAACAATTTCGTTGATGGCATTGCGGATAACATGTTCGAAGCGCTTTTTGATTTTCTGACGGGTTACCGATGGTGCATCCCTCAGAATCTCGACATCACCATGCCGGATAATCCTTGTAAAACTTCTCCTGTACATGAAGTAACGCTTATAAGCGCCAAAATCCTGGTTGAAGATTTTCTTAAACTTCACTGCGATTGAGCCTTTAATCCGAAGCATGCTCTCGCGCCAGATCAGGTTGTAATCGGATATGTTGGACGAACCGATGTAGGAGATTTTATCGTCAATAATAATAAGCTTCCGGTGGTTGCGCCTGTGGCTGCGGGTAAAAATATCAATATTGATTTTTATCTTCTCAAAGAACCTGACCTGCCCCCCTGCCGCAATCAACTCGTTAAAAAAATCAGCAGGAATGGCACTGCCACCCCAGGAATCAATCAAAATCCGGACATCCACGCCATGCTTTGCCATGTTTGTCAGAGCATCTCTGAACTTGATTCCGATGGTCTGATGACTGAACTTGTACATCTGTATAAAAACATACCTACGAGCTGTGGCAATATCATCGAGGATGGCATTGTAAAACCGCATAGGATCATCAAAAAGTTGATATTCAGTATGTATCAAGTCGTTCATTTATGTAAAATACGGCAATCCGTTTGTCAAAAATAATGAAATCCTGAAATTAGGGGTTATCAACTCAGGAGATCACAAATAATTGCTATTTTTGCAACTAAGTTATTTAACCATTTTGCAATTTCCTTTTTGCATGGTTTTTGATTAAAAATATCAAATTTAAATCTATCGGATATGAAAAAGATAATACTTTCCTTTCTCTCATCAGTGGTGATTTTCACTATGGCATTCAGCCAGAGCTTCGAGCTTTATCACGACAATGAGCTATTTCCATTTGGGGGCAGTTTTACTGTGGCTGATGATGTTTCGGCTTCATTAATGCTTGGCCACATGAGCATCAAAAATATTTCGGGCACCAGCAAACTTGTTAAAGCTAAAAAAGAAGAAATCCAGGTAGTTCCAGGCTCGATGAACACTTTCTGCTGGGTGGTGTGCTGGGCAAATACAATTTTTGTATCGCCAATGGGGCTTCCTATAGAGCCAGGCGCTACCAACAATGAGTTTTCGGGCGATTATATGCCATTAAACAATGCGGGCGTTACGATAATGAGGTACACCTTCTTTGATGATGCCAACCCCAATGACTCAACCCATTTTTATATTCACTTCAATGCAGGTACAGTGGGTGTAAACGATTTGGCTGGCAATGGTAATAATACTTTTTCAGCAGTCTATCCAAATCCCGCAAGAAATCAGATTTCGATTGACTACACGCTTTCACCGCAAGTGCAAAATACAAATATCAGAATTCACAACCTGCTGGGATCTATAGTTAAAGAAGCACGCCTGTATGATTTCTCCGGAAAACTTACCCTTGATGTCTCCGACCTTAATGAAGGATTTTATTTTTATTCCATCATCGTAAACAACGAGGTTCTGGAAACCAAGCGTCTGGTAATTTCCAGGTAGCCTGCGCATAACTTCACAAAATAACTTCAGCCGTTCAGCAACCCTGAGCGGCTTTTTTTGTGGCTGTTAAGCTTTCTTCAACTCCTTTTGAGCGTTCAGCCGGCGCGAAATTTCCTTGTCGGGTCTGAACTGCATCCTAATTTCACTGATGCTGCCTGCCCTGACCTCTGCAGCCGTTTCATGCACTGTGCTTTTGAAGGATAGCGAAAATATTCCCAAGGGCGGCAGATGAACCGTGTAATTGTCGAGCAATAGTTCGGGCACCACCTCAGAAAAGGCATACAAAACAGCAATAATATCTGTTGAACTTAGGGTTGAACGATCAGAGATCAGATCGCTGATTACTTTGAAGTCGGCTTTTTCCCTCTTTACAGGCCTTGCGATGTACTTTCCGTTTCCGCTTTGATCGAGATAGCTTTTTACGGGAGTTGCTTTAAATTTAATTGCCATGATTTTTATGCTTTATGCTGAATTAGCTTTTTGATTTCTAAAGATTATTAAAGAATCACTTAAAGGCAAAGGTATTTTAATTTAGGTCATAGTACTTTTTTATCAATATCATTTAATATTTTAATATATATTAATGTTTGAAATTTTTGTAAATGATCAAAAAAAAGAGGCTGTCAAAAGATTGACAGCCTCCATTTATCAATAAAGACTATTTGTTATTGAACATCCCACCACAATCTTGTGGTTGATGTTTGACCTTGTGGAACGTTTGCTCCGTTATAGTTGATCTCGTCGGTGGTATATAAATACCTTCTTGGAGTATCACTAACATTTGATGCAGGCAGCGCCAGGGTTGGGATTCCGGTTCTTCTCCAGTCAACCCAGGTTTCTGAATGCATGAACAAAGCGATATATTTACCGGTCATGATTTTATCCAGAGTGATGCTCCCTGATGTTTCGGCTGCATTAGCGGCTTCCCAGGTTTCATCACTTACGCCATGCGAAGCAAGTGAAGCTTTAACTGCATCATTGAATGCAGCAGCAGCTCTACCATTATCGGTTCCAAAGAATGCTTCTGCCTCCATGAATTTTTGCTCATAAAAGGTGAGGAAGGGAAGTGGAGCATCCTGTGCGGCGTATCCAGGTCCAATCCATGCTGCATTGAGATTTGCGCCACCTGGGGCTGAGCCAACATAATCTTCAGCATCTTTCTTGTTGAAGTAAACGGGAATTCTTGGGTCACCAGTTGCTTTCATAAGGTCAACAACACGCGCGCCAACGCGGATGTCGCCACGTTCGCTGTCGAACTGGTAACGAGGATTCCACTCATTGGCGTTGGTTGTAAAGAGGAAGGTCATGTTGTCGTCATTGCTTTCCATCAGTCCGCCTGCATTGATTAAATCTCTGACAGGACCAAATCCATTACGTTTTGAAAGATGTAGTGCGTATCTTACTTTCAGTGCTTTGGCAGCTTTTACCCATTTTGCAGCATCGCCTTTGAAGAAGAGGTCATCATTACCAGGTTTTAGTGCGCCTGCTGGTGATGGAGCTCCTAGTTTGGCAATGGCCTCATCAAGGTAGGTATTCATAATGCCGTACAGTTGCTCCTGTGTATCAAAAACAGGTGTAAGATTTCCACCCTCACCGCGCAATGCATCGGTGTACGGAGCGTCTCCCCATACATCAGTAATTACACCCAGTGTGTAGGCTGCCATAATTTTTGCAACTCCATCATAATAAGGTGCCTCGCTGGCTTCAGCCTTATCCATCATAATGACAAGGTTCTTCAAAACACCAGCATACAAGGTGTTCCATAGGTTATCGCAATCAGATTCGAGAACTGAGTATCTTTCTGAAGCAAGCGACTGACGGTCAACACCAGAAAGGTGTTGCATCCACATACCCGAAAACCTGCTGTGGTCACCGCCGTAAACATAAGCTAATCCGGCTTGTGAAGAGGGCAGGAGCAGGTTTAAAGAAACGTCTGCAGGATCGTTCGGACTAACATTGATCTCCGGATCAATCCATTTTTCGCAGGAATTTAACAATACGACTATCGTAAGTAGAATTCCGATATTTCTAAAATTTATTCTTTTCATAATTATTCTGATTTAGATGTTCTTTAAATGATTTGTAATTGTGATTAAAGAGTGATTCTTAAACCTATCATATAGCTCTTGGTTCCTGGCATATTGAAATAGTCAAGTCCCTGTCCGTTACCTGCACCAATAAGACTGGTTTCAGGATCTACTCCGGTGTAAGGAGTGCTCAACCACAGATTGCGGCCGGTGAAGAATAGTTCAGCGCTGTTAAGAACGGTTTTGTTCAACAACTTGCTGTTAAACTTATAGGATAGCGTGAGTTCTCTTAATCTTACCCAATCGGTTTCTTCGATAAATTCCTCTGTTGGGCCGGTAAATCCGCTACCTTCGCCAAATACAAACCAATTTTGATCCAGTGGTACAACTACATCGTTGGGTGTTCCGTCTGATTTTACGCCTTCAAATACTGTAATAGCGCCTTCATCGCGACGTTCGGTATCACCGTGTGTTCCAAAGTAGTACATAGCTCCTTTGGTACCATTCCACATTACGCCACCAGTTTTGATATCAAACAGGAATGACAATGACAGGTCTTTCCACGCAAGCATATTATTGATACCCATTGTCCAGTCCGGAAGAACATCGCCGAGTTTGGTTTCACCTTCGGCCATGATTGGGTAACCATAATAAGGATCGTCTGGATCATCAATAATCAGACGCTGACCGTTTTCGTGTTTTTCCCAGTAGGTTCCGTAAATGCTACCATACGAATTTCCGGTGACGGCGCGTGCCTGTGAGCCAACAAATCCGGCAAGGAATACGTTTTCAACACCTTCGGCAAGTTCCAATACTTCGTTATTGTTTTTGGTGAAGTTGATATCGAGATCCCATCTGAAATCCGAGGTTTTTACAACGTTGGCATTCAGTGTCAACTCAATACCCTTGTTAACCATTGATGCTGCGTTCATGTTTGCCTGATAGTAACCGGATGTTTTAGCAATTGGCACAGCAAGAATAAGGTCTTCGTTTTTGTTGTCGTAATAGGTGAAATCGAGTCCGAGTCTGTTGTTCAGGAAGCGGAGGTCGAAACCAACCTCAAATGATGTCAGTTTTTCAGGTTTCAGTGTCGGATTGGCTAAGGTTGCACTCATGCCAAAACCGGCAGTTCCCCAACCCGGGAATGAAATACCATTTGTCCATCCATCACCATAGGCTGCAGAAACAAATACGGGCGATGTGCCATAAACAGGAGCGTCGTTAGCAATAACAGCATATGATGCTCTTACTTTACCGAAGGAGAGAACAGATCCGCCCTGTAATGACGGCAGTTCGGTGAAAACAAACGAACCACTTACTGAGGGGAAGAAGAAGGAATTTTCTTCTTCCGGAAGCGAAGTTGACCATTCTTTACGACCGGTAACATTCAAATAAACCATATTCTTGTAATCAAACCCGAGATCTGCATACAAGGCAGCAGTTCTCTTTTTTGATTCAATTTCTTCTGAATAAATGGATGAGGCATTGGACAAGTTGTAGAAGTCGGGTACAGTCAGGTTATCGCCCTGGCTGAATAACCTCTGGTATTGTGTTTGATACATGTTTTGACCAAACAATCCTTTGAAATTGATATCATCGGTAATTTTGGTGTTGACGTTGAAAATCAGGTCGCTGTTGAAATCCCATACAAAGTGTTGTTCTTCAAATACTCTACCGTTAGGAGCAGTTCTTGAATAACGGGCAAAGAACTGGTTACGGCGATCACTATAAAGGTCGGAACCTGCACGGTAAGTAATGCTTAACCATTTTGCTGATGTATAGGTAACAGAGGCATGACCCGTAATGCGGTTCACCTGATCTTCGAACTGGTTCATATTTACTGTCCAGAATGGGTTGTCGTAACCACCGCCATTGTAAGCATTGCGCTGACGTCCGTCGGGTAATCTGTAAGAGGCTTCATTATCAACAGGATCGCTTACGCCACCCGTAATGTCAAAGTTCATCGGCATCCTCATCAAAGCAAGCATAACGCCTGATGTATTTGAACCCTGCTGGATTCTTACACCACCTGAATTGGTATAGGCAATACGTGCATCAGAGGAGAATCTTTCGGAGAGCTTGGATTCGCCCGATAAAGTTAAACTTGTTCTGTGGAAGGTGTTGTTGGGCACAATACCTGTGCTTCTGACGTCTCCGATTGAAAGGTAATAGTTGGTACCACCGTTTCCGCCGGCTAACGAGAGGTTGTTATTGTAGGTAACGCCCGTTTGGAAAAAGTTATCCACGTTATCGTAGGGTCCAACGCGCAGATCCTGCTTTGCATTGGGGTTGCTCTGTCCGACAATATTTCCGTTTGGATAATAGAGGTTAGTGGTTGCGCCGTCAAAACGAAGGGTATCCATTTTTGGACCCCAAACGGTTGTCCCTGAACTTAAGTTTCCGTTGAGCCCCTGAGCAAATTTGTTTTGCATGGCAGGCAACTGAGAAACTACATCAAAGTTCACAGATGAGCTGAAGGAGAGTGTAGTCTTCTTGGCAGCCATTCCTGATCCTTTTTTGGTTGTGATAATTACCGCACCGTTTGCAGCTCTCAAACCATACAGAGCCGTTGCGGCGCCACCCTTAAGAATGTTAACCGACTCAATGTCCTCAGGGTTAATGTCAACAATACGGTTTGAAAGGGCAACACCATAAAGAAGGTTATTGCTGCCGTTTCTTGGGTCGCCGCCTGTTAACTGAGAGTTATCAATGGGCAAACCATCAACAACGAACAACGGCTGGTTGTTACCGGTGATTGAAGCATTACCCCTGATGGTCATGTAGCTGGAGGATCCGGCTGCTCCTGAAGAGTTGACAACCTGCACACCGGCTACTTTTCCGCTCAATGAGTTCACAGGGTTGATGTTACCCGAGCGTACAATCTCGTCCGACTCAACCGATTGAACGGCATAACCCAGGGCTTTGGTTTCACGCTTAACACCAATGGCCGTAACAACTACGCCTTCGATAGCAGTAGCCTCAGGCTCCATGGTAACGTTGATTACGTTGTCGGCTCCGATTGGAACCTCAACTGCTCTCATTCCAACAAATGAGAACTGGAGAATTTTAGCATCTGCCGGAACGAGCAGGCTATATTTACCCTGCATGTCGGTTGTTGTACCAACCGTTGTTCCTTTAACCACAACAGATACTCCGGGAATAGTACTCCCGTCCTCGGCATTTGTCACAGTCCCCGTCAGGGTCCTGTTTTGTGCCTGCGCCCATTGCATTCCGATGAAAAACATCAATGCAAGTAAAAGTGTAAACTTTCTCATAATAATTGTTTTGGTTAATTAATTAATTAATAATTAGATAGTTAATAATAAAAACTTCTTTTTTCTTCATTTTAAAAACTCTGGTTTTTCGAAATTCGCGGCCAAATTATAACATTTTGGTATGCTGGACAAGGAAATTTAGGAAAAAATTAATATTTAGTTAGCCTTAGCTTAACATTCAGCAATAATTTGCTCGAAATATTCGGATCGAATGTATTAAGAACTGACTGAAAAATCATTCGCCTAATCGTTTACAGAAGGTAATGAAAGGTAAAGCTCAACACCTCGTTGTACTGCCCCTGGTTGAGCTTGTAAGTCGTTCCCCCTGAGTGCGGTCTTACCGGAAGTATCGAATTGGAATACCTTATATTAAAGCTCCACCGGCTGTTCAAATGGTAAAACAGACCGATGTTCAATGAGAGGTCGAACAGATTAAAAGGATTGTCAAGCAATTGGTAATCGGCTTCCTCGTATTGGCTGATGAGAACGCCTAATGATGGGCCGGCTTCGAGTGTAAACAAATGGTGAAAATCCCATTTGTAATGGGTAAAAAGCTCAACGTAATTGATCCGGAGGAGGTAGGAGGAGAAATTATTGGTGGAATCCGGGTTTAAACGGCTTCCTTTCTGCACAAAGTTCAACTCCATCTGCGCCGAAGACTTTTTGGTAAAATACCTGTTTACAAATCCTCCGGTATAAATACCGGCTTTGTTGGGTCCCTCTAATCTGTCGCCGGATATTTCGCTGGCCGAAACTCCACCTATTAGACCTCCGTTAAACTCCTGGGAGAGAAGCGCTGCTGGTAAAAGCAGCATGGAAAAAACCAAAATCAAGGTGTATCTACAATTCATTCATGATAATGTTTAATGATTTAAGAAGTAAAAATAATACTATTTTTACAACCGTTATTACCAGATTTTCTTCGTTTTCTCTCTAATAATCAATGAATTAAAATTACCAATGAGCACACAGGAAACCTATAAAATTCTCCTCGTTGACGACGAAAAGGACATTCTTGAGTTTCTGAGCTACAATCTTAAGAAAGAGGGTTACCAGGTTTTTACTACCCGCAATGGAGCCAATGCCATCAAAACGGCCGTTGCTGAAACACCACACCTGATCATCCTCGACATGATGATGCCCGAGATGGACGGTATTGAGACCTGCGCAGAGTTGAAAAAAATTCCTGAACTCAGCAATACCATTATTATATTTCTTACCGCCAGAGGTGAGGATTACAGCCAGATTGCCGGGCTGGATGCGGGTGCTGACGACTACATCACCAAACCCATCAAACCCCGTGTGCTGGTTAGCCGGGTAAAGGCGCTCCTGCGCAGATACAAACAACCCGAACCGGAACCCAACGATCTGAAAATCAAAGACTATATAATTGACAAAGAAAAGTATCAGATCCGAAAAAATGAGGATGTTTTCGTCCTTCCAAGAAAAGAGTTCGAATTGATTTCATTGCTTGCATCCAAACCCGACAAGGTCTTCACGCGCGAGGAAATCTTTTCCAGTGTTTGGGGAAACGATGTTATTGTTGGCGACCGTACTATTGATGTTCATATCCGGAAAATCAGGGAAAAACTTGGCAATGATATCATTACAACTATTAAAGGTGTAGGTTACAAATTCGAATCCTGATGAAAAACACCGACCCTTCAAAACTGGCATTAAACAACACTTTACTGATTGTCGCATTTTTTACCCTGATCTACATTGTCGTTTTCAGGGCGCTTTTTAGCTTTCAGCTAATTCCCCTCCTCATTATTAATGTCCTGCTCTTCATTTTCGTGTTTTTCACCTTCCGATTTACTCTTGAAAAGTTCATTTACCAGAAAATAAAGCTCATTTACAAAACAATTTATAACCTGAAACGACAAAAGGGCGCCCGCACTGAGCCGAGAGAAATGCAGCAAACCACCATCGAACAGGTGAATCAGGAGGTTTTGGAATGGGGTGAGAAAAAAAAACTGGAGATTGAACAACTCAAAAAAGCAGAGGCTTACCGAAGGGACTTTCTCGGAAATATTTACCACGAGTTGAAAAACCCAATTTTCAACATTCAGGGCTATGTACTCACGCTGCTTGACGGTGGTCTTGAAGATAACACTATCAACCGCGACTACCTTTTGCGCACTGAAAAAAGCATCAACCGGATTATTGCCATTGTGGAGGATCTTGAAACGATTTCAAACCTCGAAACATCCCAGGTTCAGCTGAAATTACAACCGTTCGACATTATTGAACTGGTAAGGGATGTTTTTGAATCGCTCGAAATCAAAGCCAAAAAGCGGAAAAAGGATTTTTACCTGGCTGAAAAATACGACCGCCCAATTTTGGTACTGGCAGATATCAAATGGATCAGGCAGGTGCTTATTAATCTTGTTGACAATTCGATAAAATATGGCAACCCGAAGGAGGGCAGAACAAAAGTCAGTTTTTTTGACCTGGATGAAAATATCCTGATCGAAGTTACGGACGACGGGCCCGGAATCTCGGAGCATGAGTTGCCCCGGGTATTCGAACGTTTTTACCGAACCGAATCGGCAAGGTCGAGGGAAAAGTCAGGTACAGGACTGGGATTGGCAATTGTGAAACACATCATCGAGGCACACGATCAAACCATTGACGTCAGAAGCCGTCCAGGTGTTGGAACTACTTTCGGGTTCACGCTGAAAAAATACCGCAAGGAATTAATCTGATAATCAATTAAAAAGGATACCCAATTGCCACGTTAAGGATAAAATTATTCCGGCGCCAGTTTTTGTCTCTAAAGTTCATATCCTGAAAAATCCAGCGCTCACCATCGGGCAGAAAGGGTTTGTAGAGCGGAGAGGCCATATCGAACCGGATCACAAAAAAATCAAAATCGAACCTGAACCCAATGCCAATTCCGGCAGCCAGCTCTTTGTAAAACGAATCAATCTGAAAAAGCCCACCCGGGCGTTGTTCATCATCATTTACCAGCCAAATGTTTCCTGCATCGGCAAAAAGCGCTCCTTTTAAGTACCCAAAAACCGGGAAGCGATACTCCAGTGTGGATTCGAGTTTGATATCGCCGGACTGGTCAACACTGAGGCTTTGCCCGCCTTCGGGAGGAGAATAGGTTCCCGGCCCGACCGACCTGGCCGGAAATGCGCGAACACTGTTGGTGCCACCAACATAAAACTGCCGGATGTAGGGAATGGTGGAGGAATTGATGTAAGGTACCCCGGCAGCAATAATAATACGCCATGCAAGCATACTCTCTTTTCCTGTTCTGCGGAAATAGCCAAATTCATTGCGCAGCCTTGCAAATTGTGAGTAAGCAACATCGAGTAATCTGAATGGGTCGTCCGGGGTTGGCATCCGGTTGTCGGTTACTGATTTCATCAGCGTTATCAAATTTCCCGAAAGATCTACCGATTCATTGAGATAGAAATTACTCTTACGTTTTCGGTCACTCAAATTACTCAAAATGAAGGTGTAGGATGCGCCGATGATAAACTGCTCCTCGAAACTGCGCCTTATGTTCGGGTTTTGCTCCAGATAATCATCAAACTCGGGCGAACTCTCGGCCAGCAACGTGTAACTGATATCAATCGGGCTTAACAGGTGATTTACTCTTTCGCTGGGTTTCCATGAATAACTCAATGAAGTGTTGAAGGAGTTCAGTTCATACAGGTCAACCCTTTTGTAAATACCACCTCCAACAGTAATAATTGTCCGGTCAATGTAAGGGCTTTTACCTTTTTTCACAAAATCAAAAGGCACGATTCTGGGGAGGGATATGGATCCGTCGAGGGTAAGCTCAAGGTTGATCTGTCCCTTTTCCTCGGTTTTTGTCTGCCATTCGAACCGCCCTCCCAGGGTAATGGATAGTAATTCAGCCCCACCGAAAAGATTGCGGTTTTTAACCGAAAGATTTAAGCCCGGACCGCTGAAGTTATTGGACTTTGAAGCCATACTCATTTCACTGCTCAGCGAAATTTTGCTGGCAGGGGTCAAAAATAGGCTCACATCCATCAGCCCCGGTTTGGAATCAACTTTAGTAAATCTCGCATTGGTAAACTTGTAAACTCCGATTCCCATTAAAGATCTCAGTGTATTGTAGTGATTTTCACGGGAGTAAAGGCTGTCTCTTTCAAAAAAAACGGTGTTAAGAATCACCTTTGGCTTGAAAGCATGTCTGGCCGATATGTAAAAATAGTTCCCAATCTTAGTGGTGTCGGGATTATAATTCTGCAAAGCATAATCATCGGAAACATAAATATTATTGAACCTGTAGGGAAATAAAACATCTCCGACAGCTTCCGTTTTAACCCTTAACGCCACATCAATCCTGCGATTGCCGATAGTAGTATCGGCTTCAAAAAGGAGATAATCCGGGCTGAAATAAAAAAACCCTCTGTTTTTGAGCCCATTGTCTATTCGTTCCCTCTCGTCCTGAAAAACTCTGAGGTGATATTGTGACCCCTTCCTGAGAAGTGAACCTGTCTGTAAGCTATTGATCTCCTGTAATATTTTAGTTTCACCAGGCGGATAGGATATTTCATTCAAAACATAGGGATGACGCGGTGTTGCGGCAAAAATAAGGGAAGCCCTTTTCCTTTTGTATTGTATCTCGTGATTTACATCTGCATGAAAAAAGCCGCGATTCTGAAGCCGGTTAATCATTGTTTTATCAATGACTTGTGGGTTTAGTCCGCTCAATAAAGCTGGTGGCTCACCAAATTTGTACTTTAGCCAGTATTTTAGGCCTTTCTCGTCAGGGGGTTCTTTTATGGTGTTGTGAAGGCTAAGCAATGGTCGCATCCAAAAAAGCTTTGTATTGGGCGTGACGTCAATCAACCCATACAGTTCATCCCTGACGGCGCTTTTGTTTTTCATTTCAACCACCGAATCAAACCGGATTTCGGAACCTGTGTAAAGAAACTCTCCTTCGGGAATTTTGCGCAATCCTGTACAGGCATGCAATGCTATCATAGCAAGTAAAATGACCCAACAGCCGTTTCTGCAGTTCAGTTTTATCATCTGTCCTCCGGTATTGGTTCATTGCTTTTCAACCCTTCATTGCTAAGGGGCGCAAAATACTTATACTTCTGCGCTGCTCTTTTCGACTTTCGCCGCAGGCTTTCAAATTCTCTCTCAAGAATAAATGAAAATCCCGATGCAACTACTTCACCATCAAAAAGGTCGTAGGCATTTTCTCTGTAAACCCTCACTTTATGCCTTCCCGACTGATCCAAAGCGTATGTTGCGGCAAACTCACCCCATGACTCTTTGGATGACTGGCCGGTGTAGCTTGTACTGGTGTTGCCATCCACATCAAAATACCCGGAGGCTTCCACTGTCAAACGATCGTTGAACAACTTTTTCGAAACCGTAACCTCCAGTTCAGTTTGAACCTGACTGGCCTCGCCTGCGTAGTCCTCATAAGAATTAAGACCAAAATTGAGGTCAACATTTTTGATGTACTTGCCCGACAATTTATTCATCTGGTCGGTTAAAATACCATTAACGCTGTTGCGGGCCGCTGTTGTTGCTACTGCTGACGTGGAACTGCCTGTGGATAAATAGGGATTATCAGCAATAAAACTACCTGTAACGAGGAGTGCGAAAACCTGCTTATTGCGTTCGGATTCCATCTCCGGTGTGTTCAATTGACCCAGTTTACTGGCTACCTGCGGATAATTCACCATTTCTCTTTCAGGCAGGGTAATGTTGAAACTTATCTCCGGTTGCGACAGGAATCCGTTTATGTTGAGCAATACCGTGTAGGGCAGCCTGTTTTTGTAGAGATTTTTTTCCGACTCCGACATGCTGGTGGATTCATTGGATACCAGAGCAACGGAGTTGGTGGTCACTTCATAGGCTGCCTCAATACCCAGGCTGGCATCCATGGGTTTTCCTGACCACGATATGTTGCTTCCGGGCTGGAAAGAAAAGGTCTTCCTCACCAGCCCGTAAAAAGAGAGTTGGTATAGCCCTGATTTTACTTCAAACATCCCGCTCAGGGACTGGCTTCCGGATTTATCCACAGCAAAACTCAGCACAGCAGACCCGCCTATGCTCAGGTAGTCGCCCGACCGCGGATCAATAATCACTGTAAAAAGTGCGTCGGGATGGATTTCAAGGTTGGTAGCGAGATCAATACCCGAAATTCGCGACATTATCGAATCGGTAAGGTAATCTCCGAAAGCATCCGTTGCTAGCGAATCCACTGCCAGCGAACGGTCAACAAACTGCACTATGCCTTCGGGAGTAATCAGTTTGATCTCGCTGCCCGGCAATACATAGGTCAGGTTGGTTCCTTTACCGATTTTTAAATAGGCATCCACTTCAGGGCTGTTCTGGTTTCCTTTGATTTTCAGGTCGGTATCTATCACCAAGTTGCCATAAAATGTGGGATTGACTGCTGCTGTGCTGCTTATGGGCCTGAACTCTTTGGCAATAATCCTCAGATCGAAATTCACATCCGTAAAATCAGCAGAGGAGACCACACCATCAAGAGTAAGTTTATTCTGCTGAACATCTTCAAGCGTAAAATTCTCAAACCTAACCTCATTGTTTACTATGCTGATTCGCTCGCCGGGCAGATTTACCAGGAAATTGAGGCTGTTGATCCTGAACCGTGCAGCCTGAAAGTCAATAAAACCGTTGGCCGCGGGATTTTCAGTTTTTCCCCGGATGCTGATTTCACTTTTAATTTTTCCGCCCAGCTCCGAAATTTCTTCATCGAGCAGCTCCTCCAAAGCCTGAAGGTTAGTAAGGTCGAGCTGCACAGAGAGGTCGAGTTCAGGTGATTCGTTGTAATTAAAAACTTCACCCTTTAGTGAGGCGATGTTTCCCGCATTCTCTGCCAGGACATCAATGTAAATTGCTGAACTGTCGCCTTTGGCATGAAAAGCAATGTTTCCGGCAAACATGTCCATAAAACAGAGGCTGTCCAGTTTCATTTCAAGATTGATATTCTGCTTGTCAAATGTTGCAGTACCATCAAGTTTCCCCTTCAGCAAATCAATATCATCGGTCAGGTCGAGGATGTTGAAAACATTTCCCAAATCAAATTCCCGGAATACAAGTTCTGTATTTCCATTTACCGCCGCCAGCCCGAAAGACTGGTTATCCCGGCTGAAAGTGAAATTATGCATATCCATTTTTTCTTTGCTGATCTGCAAATAGTTATCTTCAAATATTTTCCATGGTTTATCATCGAGGATCAAACCATCCGGCAGAAAACTAATCTTCAGCGAAGTGTCGGTGTAAATTATCTGGTTGGAAAAGAGAAACTTTGGCGATTCCCGGTTGCCGGCAATTTTGATCGAAGAAATCAACCTGCCGCTATTCACCGTTTGATTGATGTTGAAATTGCTGATGCTGATTGTGTCGTAGCTGATCGTCCGGAAGTCAAAATCCAGATCCAGAACCTGATCTTTTCCTTTAATCAGCATGTACAAGGTATCGAGTTTGGCCGCACCAAAGGAAACCGAAGGAATACGCATTTCGATATCAAGTGCGTTGTCATCGCCTGTGTATGAACCCTTCATGTTCACCCTGTCCGAAATATCGAACTCATCACTGATAAACTTTTTGAGATTTTCAGGCAGATGAAGATCAAGGCTAAAGGCGAGGTGGGTTCCGGGCAAAATTCCGGCAGTGTCCTGCAAACCAAAATACTTACGCATCATTGACGAAAGTATCTGTTCAAGCGAATCCGGGTTGAAATTTCCTGTTACACTGGCGTCCAACGGGTCAGAGGTCAGCTCAAAATCAAAAATGCTATCAGTAACCAAAGCATTGACCTCCAAAGCATTAACAATTGCTTCAGATCTCTCTTTTGACAATGATACATCCGCCAGATTTAGCTTTGCCTTCAGATGGTCACCATCGCCAATTGAGGCGGAAGCGGCAACCTTCGTCGAAATCACCAGTTCGTCTTGAAAAAAGTTGAGTGCAAACAGGTTTAATGAATTGACAATCATATCAAAGCTAAACTCCAGGCCTTCCGTTTTAAGCTCAGCATTGGCCTGTAAATCAAAATTGATATTAGGGTCTGGTGAGCTGACCCGGGCAGAAACATTCCCTCCACTAATTAAACCGCTAATTTCCAGGTCTTTGTAATTATATGTGTTGTAAACAGCTTCGGAAACGGTGATATTTGCCAACGCTGCAATCGAGTCGCTGGTTGAGCCTGAACCGCTGACCTGTCCGGTGAAGGAAATACAGCCAATTGTTGTATCAGCCAGCATTTTACCGGCCATCAACTTATTTGCTTCAAAATTTAGCTGAAAAGTATCTCTTGTTAGCGAATCTTTCTTTTGAAAAAACGCATTGGAGGACATGTTTCCAAACGATGAAGCGATACTGAGCTCAGCATCGAAATCGCTGAGAGCGCCAATGAAAGATGCCCTGAGGGAAATTTTTTCTTCAGGCGAAACTGTTTCGGGGAGAGAAATTCCGGCGATTTTTGACAAATCTGAAAAGGATGTAGTCAGTGGTGCTACCGACAGATTGAGGTGTGGGTTCGAAAAATCGGGTAAGCCTTTTATGCTGCCGTTTATCCTGACCCGCGTCTGAGTGAGAGAAGAGATCTCAAAGTTATTCACCTTCAGGTTATTAATCTTGCCGCTGGCCGAAAATTTTGCTGTAATAATCTGCCCCACGTACGCCCTGAAAATACTGTCCTTTTCCAGTTCCGGCATAAAATAAAGGATATCCCGGGTATTCAATTTTAGTTTTTCCAGCCCCAGGTTTACAGTTGCGCTGCCCGGATCCTTAAGAAAGTCTTCAACAGATAGATATCCTGCTTTAAATGAACCTGAAAGCTCGGTTTGTTCAGCTTTAAGAATAAGTCTGCTGATGGAGGTCTCCTTTTCGCTGAAATTAACTTGTGCAGCGAACTGTGCGACGCCAAAGCCGCTTTTTTCTTCAAAACTTATGTTTCGGATAAAAGCGGAGATTCCCTCCGGGCTTATTTCGATATCATCGGTCAGAAGGCTCAAACCAGTGATTACAGAATGACTGAAATCCAGTCCGGTAGTGGCAATGGGTGCGGCTATGTCATCATATTTCACATCAATCCTATCCAGAACCAACTGGCTCATTGTGATGTTCCAGTCAGGAAAGATTGAGACCGGATCGCTTTTTTCATTGTTAGTCTCTCGTTCAGCGCTTGCCCCGGAATCCAGAGTAGCCTCCATTGAGGTCGCTGCAATCTTTAGCGACCCTAAATCGAGCCTGCGATTGTTCAGATCAATCTTCTCAGGAGAAAATTGCAAGCTTCCGAGCGCTACCGAAAAATCCTGATTAACTGATGTATCAATATAGCGAAGTTGAAGATTTTCGAGGTTGAGCGAGCCCAATGCAATCTGTGGAAATAAATCCTCCTCTGCATTTTCAATTTCTGCCTCTGAGTAAGATTCGGTTTCATTGATCTGTTTAACTTCCCATTGTTTTAGAAAAGCCATACTATTCTGAATATCAATATCTTCTATTTTAAAAATCAATTGATCCAGATCCGTTTCCTCCATATTCAGGGTCAACTTTCCCAAATGAATCACCGCATTAAGCCCGGCAACATCGTCAAAATAGCTGGCATAAAAATTTTTCAGACTGATGGTTCCAATATCAACAGACCAGGGCTGTGAAGGGAGGGTATCAGCTACGGACAGCGTATCCGAAGAGGCGAAAGTATCAATAATGAATTGAAAATTGAACTCATTCACTGGTGCTTTGCGATGAATGTGACTCACAAGGCCTTCAATTTCAAGCTCCTTAACATTCACTTTCTGTTGAATGAGCTTAAAAATTTCGACCGAAACAAAAATCCTTTCAACGTACAGTAATGTATCCGAAGCATTGCCCTCAACATAAATCTCGTCGAGCATAACGGTGGCCGGTAAAGCTATCTTCACTCTATCTACCCGGATCTCTGTTCCCAACTTCTGAGTCAGCTTATTTGCCACAATAACAGCCACATAAGTCTGGACAGCAGGAATATTCAATAGCAAGGTAAGCGTAAACAAGATGGCCAGTAAAAGAGAGATGATCCGCAGGAGAATGCGAACCAGCCGGACTCCGATTATCTTCTTTGTGACAATGGTATTCAAAGGCAAACCTTAAAATTGATTTTTCAAAAATCGGAAAATTTACGATACCAGTGCGTTTGCCTGTTCATTTAAAATCAGCGAAGGGATTTGGCTGGTTCTCTTCAAAATCTCAATACCGAAAACTGAACAATCTTTCAAAAACCATTTCGCTAAATATTTGAGAAAAGGTTAAAACCGATATCCAACCATTATCATGTATCGGAATCCCAAACTGGTGGTCTTGGCCGAGCCGGATTTCTCAAACTCCTTTGCATCAATGGCCCAGGAGTATCCGGGAAACTTTTCAGTGAGGTAATCATTGATAATCTCAAAGAGCTTGCTTTCATCATCCGGTGTGAGCGATGTGCTGGTTTTCAGTTCAAAATTGTAAAAAGCATACCCCGGCCCCAGCAGGATCATGTCGAGGGTTATTCTGTCCCAAAACACAAACTGATAGCCCAGTTGGAAGCCAATAGTGTGGATATTAAAGTTCAGGTTGGTCTCCAGATCTCCCTGAAAGGAATTTGTGTTCAGCTCCCAGGTATTTGTGCGTGAGAAATAGTTGAAAGAGTAGTAAGGCCCTAAATACACCCCCCGTGGCGCTGGATACTTGTTCTCCTTTTGCAGGTAAATACGGTAGTCCAACGAAAGGCTTAATCCCTTGTCCTTTGTATTATCCCTAAGGTCAATTCCCAGTGAATCAGCATTATAACTTGCATTAATAAGCTTGGGGTAGTAAGCGCGGCCAACATTGACCGAAAAAGATTTTTTGTTGTTTAAAACTCTTTCATAACCAAATATTATGGCCTTATCCCCAAAAAGAAGCGGGTTGGTAAGGTTAAAACGAACCGTATTTGGAAATATAAGAGAGTCGTTGTCCTGCCTGACGGTCTCTTCCTGACTAAAAACATAACTGCTTATTATAAAGCCAATCAGAAAAAATAAACCTGCCCGCTTTATGTCATTAGCATCTATCCGGATACCTATTTTTTTCATAATTTGAGAGTGTTTGAATACTTAACTTTTGCATCGAAACTATTTACAAAGTTGCAAATAAATCGGTTCATACAAAACAGGATTTAAATTTATTCTTTTTTTCCGAAAAGTTCAAATATACCAGGATTGAATAAAAAGCTAACTTTGTAACTCTCAAAAGATACTTTGAAAAATTTCACTCAGGGAACAAACCGATGATTCGACAGGATAAAATCCCTGAAAGTGGCATCTTTTGCAGATTAAAAACTTTTAATGCAAACCATTTGATCTGATTCTTATGTCAAAAGTTATGAAACGACTGGCAATTATTCTGCTCGCTCTCGTTGTAGTTCTGGTTGCCGGCACATTATGGCTCAGGATGAACCTGGGAAGAATTGCCGGAGACATTATCCTTGATCAATTTAATACATCACAGCTTAGTAAGGTTTATCATATTGATTTTGAAAAACTTAAACTTGATGTTTTCTCCGGAGAAATATCAATCAGCAATTTCAACCTGCGGATTGACACCAATTTCTATCACGCCGATGACACCCTTCGGTTCAAGCATCAATTTCTTTTCGAAGCCCGGTTATCAGGTCTTTCTCTCACTGGTCTTGATTTCAGGGCATTGCTGCTAAGAAAAGAACTGCATATCAAAGGCATCGAAATCGATGACCCCGGCATCAGGATAATAGACCATTTGACAAAGAAGGAAAAAGCTGCACGGAGCAAGTTTTTGGCGGCACAGATCAAACCCGTTGATACCGCAGCGCCAAAAAAGATCAGTCTTGGCAAAAGCAGCCTTGAGTTTTTCAGAATCAGTGGCGGCAGTGCCGAGTTTTACGACAAAGTAAATTCCAAAACCGTTTTTTCGGTTCAAACGATCAGCCTGCTGCTAACCAACGTGCTGATTGACCCTGATGAACCCATGAAAACACTGATTGATAAAACGTACGAAGAGTCGAAATTTGGTCTGGGAGAGGTAAAATTCAACAGCGATAAGGGTTTCTACGATTATGAGCTGAAAGGTGTCGACCTCGACATAACTGAAAACAGGCTTGCTTTGAGCGACTTTAAGTTGATGCCCAAATATGACAAAGAACAGTTTGCAAAAAAGTTCGGGAAGCAGACCGACAGGATAGCCCTGAATTTAAAATCCATAGAGCTTATTGGCTTCGACCTGGAGAAATATTTTTTGAAGGGTGATTTGGTTATCAAAGCGATAAATATCGATGGGCTTGATCTGGAAGTTTACCGCGACAAAAATTATCCCTTCGATTTTGAAAATTTCCCGAAGTTTCCCTGGCAGGCTCTGGCCGGCATCGAAATTCCATTCCAGATAGATGCAATTTCGGTAAAGAATTCTGGTATCCGTTACGAAGAGCTGGCTCCTGATAGGGTAGCAGCCGGAAAAGTACCTTTAAGCAATGTCAAGGTTGAACTACTGAAAGTTTCCAACATCCCCGAGTATATCAACAAAAACGGACCGATGGTTTGCCTTTTGGAAGCAAAACTCTTCAACGAAGGAAATATGTTTGTGCAAATTACTGCTCCGCGCGATCTCTCGAGCAGCGAGTTTGAATTCCATGGCAGGATTGACCGGATGAATATGCAGGCCTTTAATTCAATTACCGAACTGAATGTTCTGGTCAATATCCAGGAGGGTCAGCTCGACAGTCTTGTTTTTTGGGCAAAGGCCAATCAGAAAATTTCCACAGGACAAATGGTTATGGCCTATAACAACCTAAAAATTAATGTTTTAAAGAAGGAAACCGAAGAAAAGAAATCCCACGACATCGGATTCGCAAGCTGGCTTTCCAACCAAATGATCAGGGGGTTCAATCCATCAGAAAAAAAACCCGGTGAAAAGCCCATGGTGGCCGAAATATTTGTGGAGAGAGACATCAATAAGTCCATTTTCAATTATATCGTCAAAAGCATCATTTCAGGTATCAGGGCTACACTGGTTCCGGGCGTAGGCCCCTCGCTGAAAAAATATGAAAAACAGGAGAAAAAAGATGCCAAAAAGGAGATGAGGGAAGAAAAAAGACAGGAGAGGAAATCAAGGAAAAACAAGAAATAAAACTACCCGTATCAATTTGCATAAAACCTGTACGACAAGCCCAGGGTAAACTGTAGTGATGTACCCACCTGAGTTTTCGTAACATACTGATAAACCGGAAGATCCACAAGTCCAAACAGGGTAAAGCTGTTGAGGCTGTAACTGAGTTGCGGTGTCACAAAAACCTTTTTGTAACCGGTGGCAAATGGATCATAATTGGGATAGGCATGGATTAGAATGTCTTTATTGATGGACATCAGGTCAGTCCATTCGCCCCTTACCTGCAGCGTTGCACCAAGGTTTCGGAGCAAAGCCCTGCTCACAAATACAGCAATGCTCGCATAATCTCCCATTTTCTCACCAAGGGGATTCCACCCTTTTTTGATGTAAAAACCATTGGCAAAAACCTTGAAATCCTTTTTCGGAAAACCCTTCAGGTAAAAAACATAGAAAATAAAATCCTGGGCTCCTGTGGTAAGTTGCACGGCCTGTGGGTTGGTTACGTAATACGTTTCACCGGAAAAAGGCTCAACATTACCCGTTGAGTCGTTGTAAACGCCGATCGGGATTTTCATTCCCAATCCCACGGTAAGTTCGGTGGTTTTACCCTCCTTCATGCTTCGAAATACCTCATATCGGGGAAAAATGATTAGATCGCTTACACCGGAGGAGTTGTAGGTTCTGGCGGGGTCATTATTAAGACCTATTTCTTCCTTCAAAAAAAAGTTTCCCATTTCCACCGACATGGTGAGCTTTTCACTTACCCCGTAAGCCACCCTGAAGTATTGGTAGATACTTTTAAATTCATCGAAATACTTGTAATCGGTGCGCTCGTCGCCGGTGAAAAAACGGTCGGTATTGATGTATTGCAAATTCGTATTCAACTCGAATTGCCTTGCAGAGAGTACTCCCTGCGAGGTACCACCAGCAATGGGGCTTCCCGTCCCTCCGGAGCAGCATTGGGCAAAAGCTTCTGCAACCGCAATTATCAGCAACGACAGAGTAAGCAGAGCATTTTTCATTGGGCTGACAGTTAATTTTGGATAAAGAGTTTAACAAGACCGCTGCTTTGATGATCAGCATTCAACCTGACGAAATAGAGCCCGGATGGCAATTTGGTCGTAATTACCAGCGTGTTGGAGCCACTGTTCATCACACCAAAGTTTCTGGTTTCAATCAATTTGCCGCCAACATCCAGTATTTCGATCATCACCGGAAGATCTTTGTCCAGCGAAAAATCAATGGTAAAATTACCCGGGGAGGGATTTGGATGAACGGACATCTGAACACTATTGAGGCTAAGATCATCAACCCCGACAGATGAAACTGCGATGGCGGAATCTATTGCTGCTATTAGCAACTCAGCATTCACTGAATTGTTGGCGTCGTAAAACACCTGGTGTTGCGAGCCGCCAATGACAACGACCTTAGGCATGCCATAAGAACCGTAATCCATCATGTCGATGGCTGTATTTGAGAACACCGTAACATTGGTTGCTCCGATACCCTGCAGCCAACTGGCCAGCGAAACACAGGGGGTGTCGGCAAAATCATCCACAACGTACATAAATACTTTGCCCGGATGAGTGGCCTGGTAACTCTGCACAACGTTATAGGTGGTCAATGTTGGGCCGGCGCAAGGGCCGCAGGGCATAACCCAATCCAATACAATTACTTTTCCTGATTCCAGTTCGGTAAAGAGGTCGTGCTCAATTCCTGAGCAGTCTTTGCAGGTGAAATTGGTGGCAGTCTGCGAGTAAACCGTTGATAGGGAAAAAGCACAAATCAGGAGTAAAATTGATTTTTTCATAGTAGTAGTCGTTTGAAAAACAATTGAATATGATTATGATAATATCACCGGGGCAAAAATAAAGTATTTCTGTATTGAAATAAACTTTTATGTGATTTTTTCTTCTTTGATGATGAAATTTGAGCGGTGATGATAATTACAATTTCGTTCAAACCAATTTAAACCAGGTAAAAATTAGAGCCGACATGCCCGGAATCAGGATTTTAAAATACTTTTGCTGTTAAATTTTTCACAGAATTTTTTAAAAACAGGAATAGCATCATAATTCAATAATTATCAATTTATTATGCAGAAAATCAAATCTCATCCCATCCTTGATGTACCCGTTGTGGAAAAAGTAATTTTTACTTTTAACGGCAAGAAAATAGAGGGCGAAAAAGGGTTTACCATTGCAGCCGCTTTGCATCAGGCGGGTTTTCCGGTTCACAGTCACAGTTTGCGCAACCGAAACCGGTCGCTTGAATGTGGAATTGGAAAATGTGGTGCCTGTGAAATGCTGGTTGATGGGCGTATCAAGCGCATTTGTATTACCAAAGTGGATGGGATTAATGAGGTGAGTGAGATTCCGAAGGATTACACACCGATAGTTGAGCAGTTGAATGAAAATGAGCCGGTTAAGGTTTACAAAACTACAGTAACCATTGTTGGCGCCGGACCTGCAGGACTGGCCTGCCGCGAATTGCTCAATCAGTACAAGATCAACAACCTGGTAATTGATATCAACGACAAGATTGGCGGCCAGTTCCTGATGCAAACCCACCAATTTTTCTTTTTCGAAAAAGAGAAAAAATTTGGCGGGATGCGCGGATTCGACATTGCTCAAACCCTGGCTGGCGAAGATCTTAGCGGAATATTTCTCAACTCCACCGTATGGGATATTCTGGAAGGCAAAAGACTGGCCGTGAAAAATATACTGAGCGGTGAGATTTATTATGTTGACAGCGGTTTTCTTGTGGTGGCCTCCGGTGCGGTTCCATTTCTCCCGGCTTTCGAAAACGATGATCTGCCGGGAGTTTTCACCGCCGCAGTAGTGCAAAAGATGATGAACAATGAGTTCACGCTTTTGGGAAAAAACATTCTGACCGTTGGCGCCGGAAATATTGGGTATCTCACCTCTTACCAACTAATGCAGGCCGGTGCAAATGTTAAGGCTATCATCGAAGCGCAATCGCGCGAAGGGGGTTTCCCGGTACAGGCTAACCGGGTGAGAAGACTCGGGATACCTGTGATGACTTCCAAAATTTTGCTCAAAGCTATTCCAAATGAGGATCATACAGGAATTACTGGCGCCGTGATTGCCGATTGTGAAAACTTTGCGCCTGTTGAAGGCACCGAGCGGGTAATCGCCGGAATTGATGCCATTAACATATGCACCGGGCTTGTGCCTGACGATCAGCTGCTGATAAAGGGTAAAGAGATTTTTGGTCGCAATGTTTACGGCGCTGGCGACGCCATCAGGATTGGTGAAGGAACCAGTGCGGTTTTGAGAGGGAAGCAGGTAGCCTTTGAAATTCTTGACGACATGGGCGAGCGGTTCGATTATGATGAATATCTTGCCGTTTCGAAGGAGTACATTGATTCGCAGCAACATCCGGTGAGGGTTATAGAAAAGCCTTTTGAACCCACTGAGGAGAGGATGACGCAAAAGCCCTTTGTGATTATTGACTGTCTTTATGGCTTTGCCTGCAACCCGTGCGAATTTTCCTGCCCTCACGGCGCTATCCGTAAAACCTCCACCAGCTCGGTTCCGAGGATTGATTTTGAAAAGTGCATCGGTTGCATGCAGTGCGTTTATCAATGTCCGGGGCTTGCCATTTTTGGTTACAATGTCGAAAAAAACTGGCTGTTTCTCCCAATTGAATATGAGGCAAATGAAAAATCAGAAGTCTTCCTTGTGGATAATCAGGGGAAAATTCAGGGAGAAGGGGTGATCGAGAAAATTCTGCGCAAACCCAACAAAACCCACGTTGCCAGAGTAAAATCAATTGACATCCATGGTAAAAAATTGATGGAAATAAGGGGATTTATCGTAAAAACGAGCTATCCTGACGAGGTAGAACTGGAGCCCAACAGCAACGAAATACACACGGAACAGTACATCTGCCATTGCGATGATGTGCAGCTTGACGAGATTCTTGATGTTGTGGGCGAAAGGAAGTTTATTTCGGTGGATGAAGTGAAACACACCACCCGACTTGGAATGGGCGCCTGCAGGGGGAAACGCTGCATTAAGCGATTGAAGCAGACCCTGGCAGGCAGCGGTATTTCGATTGTTGGCGAGCCAACTCCGCGCGGGCCACTTTCCAACCAGATATCGCTGGGCGACGTCTATCCGAAAAAAATTCAGGAAAAAATAATCACAAATTTCAATGGCGGCCACACGCGAAAAATCAAGGTAGATTCGCTGGTTGCCGGCGGTGGTATCGGGGGCAGCGCTTTGTTTCGTTATCTTGCCGAAGCCGGGCTGAATCCGGTATTGGCAAACTATGGCCGGGGTGCATCCTGGCGAAATATTGCCGGAGGCCGCCCTAATTTCAGCCTTCCGGAATTGTCGGATATTGCAGTGAAAAATCTTGAAATTTTCAAAGAGCTGCATCAACTCAGCAACATTGATTTCCGACCGATCAACTATGTTACTTTTGCTCATAACGATCAGTTGCTCAAAGCATTGGAAGCCTCTATGGCCTGGTCGGATGCCTATTTGATCGAACCAAAGGACTTTAAGAAACACATTTCGCCACATTTCAATAACCACCTAAAAACCTACATTGCCGCACTGGTGACCAGCAATTGCTGGCAGGCTACCCCCGGCAAAGTGGTGGATCTCATCAGGCAACTGGGGATCAAAAATGGTGGAGTGATACAGGAAGACTGCGAAATGATTGATGTTCACAAATCCGGCGAAACCTATACCGTGCTTGTAAAAAATCACGACAAAGATTTCGTTGAATACGAAACCAGTTGCTTCATCAATGCCATGGGCCCGCAGGGAGACCGTTTTGCCAAAAAACTCGGTATCGAAACCGGTATCTATCCGGTTAAGCATCAGGCCTTTATCACACGTCGTCTGCCAATGATGGGGAATGAAGGAATTCCTTTGCCAATGATGATTGATCGCAGGCAGTACAAAGGTTTCACCGCGGTTTACGGGCAGCAGTTGGGCGAAACCGGACAGATCATCGGTTGTGCTTCTCCACAGATAGAACCCTACGAAACCGACAAAAATCTGAAAATCAACTCTAAAGACTTTCTGGAAATCGTATCAGAAATATTTGTGGATTGGATTCCGGAGCTATCTTCCGTTGGCTTCCAGGCTGTTTGGGCAGGCTATTATGTCGAACCGCGAATGATTCTTGACCCTGACCTCGGGCTGTTTATCGGGCTGAGGGGCCAGGGTTTCATGCTCGGACAGTACCTGGCAAAGCTTTATGTGGACAAGATTACAGGCAAAGAGGTTCCGGGTTATTTCGACAGATTGACCTTCAGGGGCGACGGATTGCTCGAAAAAGCCTTCAAGTAGGCCCAGCCAAAAACGACCTGAAACCAAAATTTTACTTTTGCATTTCTTCCAATTTTATTAATCAATCATCTGACCATGAACCGGACTAAACGTTTCTCCATTACTAACAAAATTCTTGCATTCATTTTTGTACTCTCCATCCCGGCAGCATTAATCATCAGGTTATCCAAATCTGAACCGACCGACAAAAGAGCGGAACACGAAAAATTTATCATCGAGCAGATGGATAAAATTCCCAGTTATTCTGAGGAGGAGCTGAAAAATATGCCTAAGCCCGATCGGCCCGATCAGGCTGCTATTCACAACTACTTCATGACTTTTGATCCGAAAAGCGGTGTGGTTCCAAAGGAGAGGCTGATGCAGGCCTACAACGATCTTCAGGCCAATCCGCAGAAAAACAGGAATAATCCGCTGCAATGGACCGGGACTTCGGCCAATATGGGAGGACGTACACGCGCTATCATGTGGGATCCGAATGATCCTGCAGGTAAAAAAGTATGGGCTGGCGGAGTTACCGGCGGTTTGTGGTACAGGAACGATATCACCAACGACAATGTGCATTGGCAGCCGGTTGACGATTTTTGGAGCTCGCTGAACATCAGTTGCATCACTTTCGATCCCAACGACCCGATGACTTTTTACGTTGGAACCGGCGAAGCAGAAACCGCCCTTATCATTTACCGTGAATCATCCGGTGTGGGAGATGGAATCTGGCGCTCAACCGACGGAGGACTTACCTGGTCGTTGTTGCCAACCACCCTTGGATTTGAATACGTTACGGATATCGTTGTGCGAAATGAAAACGGACAGAGTGTGATTTATGCCGGAGTAGCATCGGGCGATTACCAGGGAAGTATTCATTACAGCGATCCGTCGGATGGGCTTTTCCGATCGGAAGATGGCGGTGAGACCTGGCAACAGGTTTTGCCTGAAATACCCGGTTATGGAGCTCCTTACGCAGTTTCGGACATTGAACTTGGCGCCGATGGCAGAATTTACGTGGGAACAATGCAAAATGTTGATATTGAGGGTGGTGCTGTAATCTTGTATTCAGATGACGGCCTGAGCGGGAGCTGGTCGGTGTTTGACAATTATGTTCAGATCATCGAAAACAACTCGCAGTATAACATTCCCGGACGGGTTATGGTGGCTGCAGCACCCTCCGATCCTAATATTGTTTATGCGCAGATTGCAGCGGGAAACAACAATTTCTTCAACTATTACCGCGGACGTTACATCCTCAAATCAACCAATAAGGGGCTAACCTGGTCAACGGTGATGCTTCCGGCCTCAGATTGGTCAACCCTGGCCTGGCATGCCTTTGTGCTTAAGGTTGATCCCAACAATGCCAACCGGATTTTCACAGGTGGGTTGGATATGTGGAAAACCACAACCGGCGGAACTTCCTGGACAAAAATCTCTGATTGGGCATTGATGTATTCCGGTGGCGGCGATCAATATCTGCACGCCGATCAGCACGACATTCAGTTCAAGCCCGGCAGTTCCACCACATTCATTACATGCAACGATGGTGGGGTTTTTTACACCGAAACAGCCACTGCCGGCTTCCCGGTTTTTATGGAAAAAAACCAGGGATACAACACACTGCAGTTCTATTCCGGCGCCATCCATCCTGAACCAGGCTCAACCACTTATGTCGGCGGTCTGCAGGATAATGGATCTTTACTTTATACCGGGCAGCCATTGACAATCAACGACATGATAAGCGGTGGCGACGGAGCTGCCTGTTTCTTCGACGATGCTGACCCGCTGATGCTCACATCAATTTATTACAACCGGTATTACGTGTTTATGAATTTCAATTACCAGACAACGCTCGACTATTACAGCGGAACTTTTATCAGCCCTGCAGATTTTGACGTAAAGAATAATTCACTCTTTGCCAACGCGGTTAGTTTTTCGGGAGAAAATCCCAACACCCTTCTTCGCATTACGGGAATTCCATACACGAGCAATGGAAATTTCATTGGATTGACTACCAACACCAACGTATATTTTTCGCATGTAAAAGCGTCGCCATATGCTCCTGCCGGAACATCTACAATTTTTGTAGGAACACAAGCCGGAAGGGTTTACAAGATCACCAATGCGCATGCAAATCCTCAAACCACAGAAATCACCGGCGACAATTTCCCGACCGCATATGTTTCCTGCATTGCCGTCGGATCGAGTGAAGATATTATTTTGGTTGCTTTCTCAAACTATGGCGTGGAGTCATTGTGGCTAACTATAGACCATGGTCAAACCTGGCAAAGTGTTGAAGGCGACCTCCCCGATATTCCGGTAAGATGGGCTCTGTTCCACCCCGAAAATGACAATCAGGTAATGCTGGCCACAGAACTTGGCATCTGGACCACCAACATGCTCAATGCGCCACAGGTAAGCTGGGTTCAGGATGCTGAAGGAATGGCCAACGTCAGGGTTGACATGCTAACTCTCAGAAGCGCCGATAACACCGTTCTGGCCTCAACCCACGGCAGAGGGTTTTACACAACTGAATTTCTTCTCGATCCGGGCATTGCAGTTAACGAGAAACACCTCAATGATGTAAACCTTTTTCCTAATCCATCCAGCGGTATCATCAATATTGACCTCAAAACAAATGAAAGATCAGAGGTGAAGGTTCTCGATATTTCAGGCAGGGTGATTATCAGCAGAAAATATAGCGATAGCGGATTAAAGACTATTGATCTGGCATCACTATCAAAAGGTACTTATGTAGTGAGCATTAATTCGGGAGAGAAGATGATAAACCGTAAGATTGTTATGCAGTAGTCACGTTCGAAATAGACAGCACTCCACAAAATCCACGTTATGGACTTTATAGAGGTATTTAAGAATGAACTGAATCTCTACGATTTTTTGATCAGGTGAAGGTTGTACACCCTTTTCAACCATGCTGGCAGCACAAATGCACCGATTATTATGTAGGGGTAATAACTCAAAATTCTCCACAATAGGGCAACTGCAACAGTAAGCCCAACGGGAATAAAATCACCAAGGAAATCTGAGAACAGAAACTCAGCCACCCCACTGCTGCCGGGAGTTGGACTGATAAGCATAATTACCCACATTATCAGTTGACGGGCATAGATCAGGAAATGCTGCCCAACCGGTGTGATGGAGAGTATTAGGAAATTCACCACCCAAAACCGGGCTGTCCATGAAAACCATGTTGAAAGATATGCCCTGATCCAGAAAATTGCAGGTTTGCTTTTCATTTCCGCAGAGGTTGTGATTATGTCATCACCTGCCTGAGCTGCCTGGTATCTCCATTTACGGAGAATTGGCATCTTGAAAACCTTCAGCAGGATCCATTTGAATCCCCGGGGTTTGATAAAAATTCCGTAAGAGATGATTACAGTCAGGATAAAAATGAAGAGATATCCCGCCAGGAACACACCCTGCATTCCCATTTTGGTATTGATAAACAAATAACTTGTGTCGCTTTTGAAAAGCTGGCTGGTCCCGGCCAGAAGAATGATTAAAGGCACCATGGTGATATAAAACAGCTCGTCCAGAAATGCAGTAATCATCACTATCGCTGTGGCACGACCAGGAGGAATGCCCTCTTTGGATACAATAAAGAGAGCAGCTGCCGATCCACCAACAACGCTTGGCGTTACGGCCGAGGCAAACTCCCAAAGCATGATAACATCAAAGGAGCGGCGCCAGGTAAGCTTTTTGTCGGTGAGGAGCCGGATGCGGTACATGTAAGCAATGTCGCGGGTTGCAACCATCAGCAAAGCAAGGAAAAGCCACAGCCAGGAATAATAACTCCAACGAATATCGTAAAATGGTTTGGGATCAAAATCCTTGAAAACAAGGTAGCCCACTACACCCAGACCAAGGATCACGGGAATGATCACCCTTTCGAATCTGAAGATTTTAAAGACTTTGTGCTGCTTTTCGTGCATACAGGGTTATTTCGGTGCAAAAATGATAAAGATTTACAACACACTTACTAACAACCAAAAACAATTCAGGTTTTGGAGTTTTTATGATTTATTTCGACAGAAAAAAATGGGAAATTCGGCCAAAATGTCGGGCATGCTTTTGGTAATCAGACAAAATGGCCTGGATTTTTGAGGTTATTTCAATAATAACCAAACGGAATAAAATTTGACCGGCTGGATGCCAACAAACAATTAGAAATTCTAACTAAAATAAGAAAGGAGTAAATTATGACAATGATGCGTTGGAACCCGGAATTACCTTTGTCCGACCTGTTTGATAACATTTTCAGAAATCAGACCAATGAGCGCATGGAGAGAAAATCCTACGATTGCGCCCCCTCGACCAACATCGTGGAAAAAAACGAAAGTTTTGAACTTCACATGGCCGTGCCCGGTGTAAAGAAAGAAGATGTAAAAATTGATCTCGAGAAGAATATTCTAAGCATTTCTTCAGAGAAAAAAGCAGAACAAAGCGCCGAAGAGGGGATCAAATACAGCAGGAGAGAGTTTGTTTACGGTACCTTCTGCCGTTCATTTACATTGCCCGAAACCATTGATGTTGAACATATCAAGGCTGACCTGAGCGACGGAATACTGAAAGTGATCCTCCCGAAAAAACAGGAAACCAGGATCAGTAAGGAGATTAAGATCTCATAAACAGCCAATATAAACCTACTTAACCGGTACATCCAGAAATGGTGGCCGGTTTTTTTATGCCCTTTAACAATCAAAATTGTTATCTGAAAAAATGAAATAGATGACTGGCGAAATTTTTCGGCTAATTTTGTGTTTCAAATTTCAAAATTTCCTGCTTGAAAACGAAACTCCTTCTTGTCTTGCCGGTTCTTCTGCTGCTATTGAGCAATTGCAGGGTTACCAATGAATTGCAGGAAGAAGATAAAATGCTGGTGAAAAACATCATAGAGCTGGAGAAAACAGAAACCGGGCTTAAGAAACTCACTTTTGATCAGGATGATCTCCCAGGCATTTTGGTTCAAAAGCCTAACAAAAGATTTCTCGGAGTGCTGCGGTTGGGCGAAAATCTTTATGTTAAATATCAGGACGCCCCCACACCCTCTTTCAAACACTGGCTTTGGAAACTTATCGGCAAAGAACCTGTTTATTACGACCGTTTTGCCGCTGAACGATCGGTAAGGCAGCTTCAGCTTTATCTTAACAATCACGGGTATTTTAAATCCATCATAAGAGATACTGTCAAAGTCAAACGACAGAAAGTTCAAGCCGTTTATTCCATCAAACTCGCAAAGCCATACACGATTAACGAAATAGAATATCTTATTCCCGATACTGCTCTCAGGACGATTGTTCTTGCTTCCGAAAGCAATTCGTTGATAAAAACCGGCGATGTATTCAATGCAAACCTGCTCGACGATGAGCGTTACAGAATCAGCAGGCTGTTGCGAAACCACGGATATTTCTATTTTTCACCGGAGTTTGTGTTTTTCGAAATTGATAGCGCCTTCAGCAATTTCACGCTCAAAATCTACACGAATATCGGGAATCCACAGGGGGTAAATGATAGTATTTCAGGATCTCAATCCGGGGCAATTCACAGTAAATATTTCCTTAACCGGATTGCCATTAATACCGAATTCAGTCCGGGTCGCGGTGATACATCCACCATGAGTTCGTTTACAGATACCACGTCTTTCGGTTTAAAAAACAGGTACACCTTTTATTATCGGGATAAATTAAGGGTTTCGCCCAATTCGTTGCGCAATCTGATTTTTTTTAAGCCAGGACAGGTTTATACCGAGTCAAAGCAGGAGAACACCTACCGGCAGTTATCCGGATTATCGCTTTACGGTTACACATCCATCAGCTTTACTCCCCTCCCTGAAACTGAAAATTCAACACTCAATGAGCCACGTGAACTTGATGCAATGATAAACCTGACGCGCAGACCGGTACAATCCTTTTCGGTCGAAACTGAGGGAACTACATCCGGGAGCACTTTGGGTCTTGCCGGAAATCTGGTGTATCAAAATCTCAACATTTTCAGAGGTGCAGAGGTATTTACCCTTAAGTTCACCACAGGGCTTGAGTGGCAACAGGGCGGGCCGGAATCAGAGGATGTTTTTCTTTTCTTCAATACAGTTCAAACCGGAGTGGAAGCAAGTCTTGACTTTCCTAAGTTCCTGATTCCTTTCACTGGTGGAGCTACTCCCAATGTACTCAGACCCAGAACCACACTGATGGTTGGGGTGAACTATCAAAACAGGCCGGATTATCTGCGCTATATCACCAATGCTTCTTTTGGCTATAACTGGCGTGTCGGGAAATTTATAATTCACAACCTAACGCCTGTTGAACTGAACTCCGTTTCCATATTTCCCGATTCAAGTTTTGTGAAGCGTCTGGAAGAAGTGAATGACCCACGTCTCACTAATCAGTACACCGACCACTTCATCATGTCGGCCAAATACAGTTTCCTGTACAACAATCAGGAGCGCAATAAAATCAAAAACTTCACCTACTTCCGCTGGGGCATCGAAACAGCCGGGAATTTCCTTCAGCTCATTAACAAGGCAACCGGTTCGGACACCAACGAAGAGGGTGAGGCGGTTTTGTGGAATATACCCTACTCACAGTTTGTCCGGTCTGACGTTGATTTGCGACGCTATTTCACTTTGGACCAAAACAACACAATCGTGTTGAGAGGTTTGGCAGGTGTGGGAATCGCCTATGGTAACTCAACAGTTTTACCGTTTGAAAAAGGTTTCTATGCCGGTGGCGCCAACGATATGCGCGGCTGGAAATACCGGTCATTGGGGCCTGGCGCTTTTCGCGACACTTCGGGGCAGTATTTCGAAAAAATGGGTGATCTGCTGCTCGAAACCAACCTCGAGTACCGGTTTCCGCTTTACAGTTTTATTAAAGGGGCTGTTTTCGGGGATCTGGGTAACATCTGGCTGCTCACTGTCAGCGAAAATTATCCCGGAGGTCTTTTTAAATGGGAAGATTTCCTCGGCCAACTCGCTTTCAGTTCCGGTGCAGGTTTCAGGTTCGACTTCTCCTATTTCATTTTCCGGATTGATGCATCAGCGCCGATGAAAAACCCTTCCTACCCTGAAGGCGAACGGTGGCGGGTAAAAAACCTGACGCTGAAAGATGTGATCTGGAATTTTGGTATTGGCTATCCATTTTGACAAATTTTATCCCAAATGCAGTATCCATGGGCACATCAGCGCAGGTTTAATGCCTATTCCGAATATTTTAAACGCGAATTTGGAGGCAGAGTACAAAAAGTGTCGGTCAATGCAGGATTTACCTGCCCAAATCGCGACGGCACAAAGGGAACCGGCGGATGCACCTACTGTAACAACGATGCTTTTAATCCATCGTATTGCTCGCCTTCGAAATCAATCCGACAGCAAATCGAAGAGGGAATTGAATTTCACAGTCGCCGCTATCGCCGGGCTGAGAAATTTCTGGTTTATTTTCAGGCTTTTTCCAACACCTACGCACCACTTGAAAAGCTCATGGAAATCTACGATCAGGCGCTGGAAGTCGAAAATGTTGCCGGGCTGGTCATCGGTACAAGACCTGATTGTGTGGATAATGAAAAACTCGAGTATTTTGCCAGACTTGCTTCAAAGAAATATATCATCATCGAATATGGTGTCGAAACCAGCAACGACAATACGTTGCAGATAATTAACCGTGGCCATACCTTCGCCGAAACTATAGATGCTTTGTCCAAAACAGCTGCAAAAGGACTGAAAACCGGCATTCACCTTATCTTTGGACTGCCGGGCGAAACCAGGCAAGAGATGATTGACCAGGCAGCCATCTTTTCGAAATTGCCTGTCAATACGCTCAAAATACACCAGTTGCAGATTGTTTCGGGCACAAAGATGGCGGTTCAATACAAAAACAACCCTGCCATGTTCACTTTTTTCACTTTGGATGAATACATTGACCTGGTAGTGGACTTTATTGAAAAACTCAACCCGGCCATTGTCATCGAAAGATTTGCCGGTGAGGTTCCACCACGCTTCCTGGCCGGACCAAACTGGGGACCAATGCGTTACGATTTCATTTTGCAAAAAATTGAAAACAGGCTTTTGGAAAGAGATACCTGGCAAGGCAGGTTATTTTGACCAGCTGCACGCCTTCTGAAAAATTTGATGAAATTTCTTACTTGTTTCAGTTGAATTAAAAAGTTTAAATTTGCGGGGAAATTAATTTTACTAACTAAAAAGTTTAAATCATGAAAAAGTACTTACTATCGTTCATCGCAATGTTTCTTTTCGGTTTCATTGCAGTAGGTCAGGTCACCCTTTACGAAGACAACTTCGACTCCTACACAACGGGTGAAAAACTGGTTATCGAGAACCCGGTTAACTGGACAACCTGGAGCAATGCCCCGGGCGGCCCCGAAGATCCGGTAATTTCGAGTGACTATTCTTCAACCAATCCAAATTCAGTAAAAATTACCGGAACCAATGATGCAGTCTTACTTCTTGGCGACAAAACCGTTGGAAAATACAACATCATGTTCAAGATGTATATTCCCGCAGGTAATCTTGGTTACTTCAATGTATTACAGGATTTTGCAGGATCGAGCAGCACGTGGGGTCTTCAGGTTTATTTCGACCTTGGGGGCTTAGGTTTGGTGGATGGTAACGGCGCTGGCGCTGCAAGTTTCACTTTTGCCTACAACCAATGGCTCGATATTAAGGTTTTTGTAGATCTTGATAACGACTGGTGCCAGTTCTCAGTTAACAATGCGCTGGTTCATGAGTATCAGTGGAGCATGGGAACCTTTGGCACAGGGATGCTAAAACTGGACGGGGTGAACCTATATGCATGGAATGAAGGTGGTAACCCATTGTATTACGTAGAAGATGTAGTTTATGAAATGGTTACCGACAATCTTCTCTTTGAAGATTTCGAATCCTACACTGCCGGACAGAAACTTGTTCAGCAGGCTGTAGGGCAGGGTAAAGACTACTGGACAACCTGGAGCAACGCACCGGGTGGCGCTGAAGATCCAATGGTTTCTGCCGATCAATCAGTTAGTGGTACAAGGTCAGTGGTTATAGAAGGCACAAATGACGCTGTTCTTCTTTTCAATGATCTGGTTACAGGTGCTTATGCCGTGGAATTCAAAATTTACATCCCAACTGGTAATCTTGGTTATTTTAACCTCCTGCAGGATTTCGCAGGCGCAAGCAGCGAATGGGGTATGCAGGCTTACTTCGATCAGGGTGGTTTAGGACTTGTTGACGCTGGCGGTGCTGGCGCAGGTACATTCAACTATGCATACAATACATGGATTCCTGTTAAAGTTGACGTTGATCTAAATACTGACTTTGCCGAATTGTTTATTAATGGTACTTCAGTGGTTACCTGGGTTTGGAGTAGTGGTTCCTTTGGAACCGGCAGCCTGAAAAAACTCGATGCTATGAATCTCTATGCCTGGAACGTTGGAGGCACTCCAAAAGCATATTTTGAAGACATTAGTTTAACACAGACAGCTCCTCCGGGAGGCGACCCGGTTATCAATGTCAACCCGACATCGCTCACCGAATCACTCGAAGCTGGTCAAACAAGCCAGAAAACGCTCACTATCACCAACACCGGCGTTGTTGATCTCGACTACAGTATCCTCGTTAGCTATGTAGTTGCTGATGGAACATCCGGTGGCGGTTTAGCAACCAGAAGCACTGGCCCACAAACCGTAATTGAGCCTGAAATTCCCGCAAATCCTGCTGATTTTGCCGTTACTACCGTTTTGAACAGCCAACCAGCTCCTTCTAATACTGATGATGAAGTGATGCTTAACTATGATGGCGAAAACAGCTCAGCAGTTGGTCTTACCAACGGTGGTACCTATGAAGTTGCCGCAAAATTCCCGGCCGCACTCGTTGGACAGTATATTGGAATGCAGGTAACCCAGGTTCAGGTTTATATCAATGATCCGGCTAACGGCTACAAGCTGAAAATTTACGGACAGGATCAACCTAACAAACCAGGCGCATTGCTTTACGAACAGCTATTCTCAGCTACTGCAGGTGCATGGAATACCATAAACCTCTTTACCCCGCTCACCAACACAGGTGGCGATATGTGGGTTGCATATGAACTAGTTCAGAACCTTGCCGGCGTATTCCCCGCCGGAGTTGATGCTGGTCCAGCACATCCCGAAGGAGACTGGATTAAAACAGGTTCGACCTGGGCAAAGCTTTCAGTTCTTAACCCGGCGCTGAACTATAACTGGAACATCCGCGCAAAACTCGTTGGCGAACCAATTCAGGCATGGCTTTCTGTTAACCCGGCCTCCGGAGAAATTGAGCCTAACATGTCAGAAACTATCACCGTAAACTTCAATGCTGCGAATTTGCAGGCAGGAACTTACCAGGCACACATCAACATTTCGAGCAACGACCCGGTTACCCCGGTATTAAGCGTTCCTGTTACACTTACTGTCGGCGGAACACCTCCACAATTAACCACAGTTGCCGAGCTTGACTTTGAAAGCGTAACGGATTGGTCGTTAACATTCAATCCCTGGATTGTTGTTGACGTGGATCAACTGCCAACTTATGGCTTCACCAATGTAACTTTCCCAAGCAATTATGAACCAATGGCTTACATTGCTTTCAATCCTGCAACCACAACACCTCCTATGACCAGCGATCCTGAAATCCAGCCTCATGGCGGTGCGCGTTTTGGCGCTTCAATGGCATCTACCTCTGCGCCATGGAACGATGACTGGATGATCTCTCCCTACGTGCAGTTAGGTACTCAATCCAAGCTCACACTTTGGGTAAAATCATACACTGCTCAATACGGCCTCGAAAGATACAAAATCGGAGTTTCCACAACAACACCTCCAACACCGGCATCTTTCACCATCATTTCTCCGGGTGCGTATCTTACAGCTCCAGCTACTGGTTGGGAAGAAAAAGTATTTGATCTCACTGGTTACAACAATCAAATGGTACATGTTGGTATCCACTGTGTTTCACAAGATGCTTTTGTATTCATGATTGATGACATCAAGATAGAAACTATTCCGAGTGGCGTTGGTGTTAACGACATCGCTAACAGCCAGTTCAGAGTTTATCCAAATCCTGCTACCAACGCTGTTACGATCAGCGGTCAGGTTGAGTTGACACAGGTAAGAATCATGAATTACACCGGTCAAATGGTTTACCAATCAGTTGTCAATGCAATGGAAACAACCATCAGCACTGGCGATCTGGCTGCTGGAATGTACCTCCTCCAGGTTCAGACCAACGAAGGCTGGTCAACCCAGAAACTGATGATTAAATAATTTTCAGAGAGTAGAGTTTTTTCATAAGGTTAAAAGTCCCGGGAATTCTACCGGGACTTTTTAATTTTGTAGGCAATGGCAGATGATATTACATTTTTCGAAAAAGTTTACCAGGTCGTAAAACTGATCCCTCATGGCAGAGTAACCTCCTATGGCGCAATCGCTGAATACCTTTGTTCTAAAGGCTCTTCACGAATGGTAGGCTGGGCCATGAACGCCTCACACAATAACCTGGAAAACATTCCCGCCCACAGAGTGGTTAACCGAATTGGGATGCTAACCGGAAAAAACCATTTCGGCAGCCCGCACATCATGCAGCAATTGCTCGAAAGCGAAGGGATAAAAGTTGAAAACGACCAGGTTCAGGATTTTGATACGGTCTTCTGGAATCCGGCTGAACTAGATGAAGAGGCATGGGGAGTCAGCAGTGGCCAGTAATCTGTAAGCATCCGGTAGAAATAAGTAGGTTGGAATAAATTGGAATCTGGGCAAAATGACAGAGACTCTCTTAATCATTGTAACCAATTTCCACCAAGGTGGCGCTTATCATAAGAAAAAGTTAGTCTTCGATACAAGTAAATTATAAGCGCCGCTAAACAATTCCAATGGTTCGTTGTTCTAAAGATAAGTAACATATTTAACTAAATATTAACAAATGCAAATTTTTTCAAAATGGAAAATTTAGAAGTAAAACAAATGCCGAGAATCGGCGACATGGCGCCTGATTTTGAAGCCATGACAACAACCGGAAAACTGAAGTTTTCGGAGTACAACAAAGGAAGCTGGGTGATTTTCTTCTCCCATCCCGCAGATTTTACACCTGTCTGCACCACCGAAATGTCGGAATTCGCAGTTCAGGAAGATGTATTTGCAAAGCACAACACCAAACTGATGGGGTTGAGCATTGACAGTATTCACTCGCACATTGCATGGGTGAACAACGTAAAGAAAAACATGGGTATCCTGATGAAATTTCCCATTGTAGCCGACATTGATATGAAAGTTTCGAAGCTTTACGGCATGTTGCAACCCGGCGAAAGCGAAACTGCTGCCGTTCGTGCCGTTTTTTTCATAGACCCGAATGGCAAAATCCGCCTGATTATGTACTATCCGCTTAACGTTGGCCGCAACATGGATGAAATCTGGCGTGCTCTCAAAGCACTTCAGGCAACCGATGAACACAAAGTTGCCATGCCACTCAACTGGAAACCGGGCGACAAAGTAATTGTTCCTCCACCAAAAACCGTCAACGAAATGGAAGATCGCGAAAAGAGCGGTTACGAAATGGTTGACTTTTACCTGGCTAAGAAAAACATTTAATTCTATTGTTCGGTAGCCGAGGCTGTAATTAAGGTTTGGGAAGATGTTTTCCACAAAATCTTTTATTACAGCCTCTTTCATGTAAAGATGTACTATTTTCCTAATTTTGACGCCATTTTCAAATTCTCTATCTAATGAAAATCAACAGAGAACAAATAGTTGAAGCGCTGAAAGAAGTTATTTTCTTTCCAAAAGGCAACGATATAGTTGCGCTTGGAATGGTAGGCGAGATCAAGATTGATGAAAATCGAATCAGCATTGACCTGTTATTTGACGACCCTAAAGCAAAAACAGCCGAGATTGTCGAAAATAGCTCATTGCAAGCGATTTCTAAACATTATGGCGACCTGGGGCGAATTGTTACGATAAACAGAAAAGCCAAATTCGTCAATTATGCTGAAAACATTAAAAATATTATCGCTGTCGCCTCCGGAAAGGGAGGAGTCGGAAAATCCACAATTGCCGCAAACCTTGCCATTACCCTATCAAAGACAGGAAACAAAGTAGGAATCCTTGACGCAGATATTTACGGCCCTTCTATTCCAATGATGTTTGATTTGAGGGATGAAAAGCCACTGGCAAGGATGCACAACGACACCGAAGTAATTCTGCCGGCACAGAAATTTGGTCTGAAGGTAATGTCCATTGGTTTTTTTGTTGATCCTTCGCAGGCATTACTATGGCGAGGCCCGATGGCTTCTAACGCTTTGAACCAGCTTTTTCGCCAAACCGACTGGGGGGAACTTGACTACCTGGTGATTGATATGCCGCCCGGAACCGGCGATATCCACCTGACACTGGTTCAGGATATGCCCGTCACCGGTGTGATAATTGTCAGTACACCACAGGAAGTTGCGCTTGCCGATGCCCGAAAGGCTTTCAGTATGTTCAACACCGAAAAGATCAGGGTTCCGGTTTTGGGTTTGATCGAAAACATGTCATGGTTTACACCAGCCGAACTTCCTGAAAATAAATACTATATCTTCGGAAAAGAGGGCGCTAAACTACTATCTAACGAAATCGGACTTCCTTTGCTGGGTCAAATCCCGCTGGTACAAAGTATTTGCGAATCGGGAGACCAGGGCAGGCCCATTACACTTACCGATGAATCGAACCCAATTACAAACTCGTTTGTTGATTTGGTAAACAACCTAAGAGAACGATTAAGCAAAATCAGAAATAAATAACACGAGAAATTATGAGCAACAACGAAGAATTAATCCGGAAAGTAAAAAACGTAATTGACCAGATCAGACCCTACCTGCAAAATGATGGCGGAGATATAGAATTTATTGAACTAACTTCAGACAATATTGTTAATGTACGTCTTCTCGGCGCCTGCGGTTCATGTCCTTACAGCACAATGACCCTGAAGAACGGAGTGGAAAATGCAATGAAAAAGGCCATTCCTGAAATAAAATCTGTTGAAGCAGTTAACCTGGATTTTTAAACGATTGAATGGTACTATCTTAGAAGGCAATTCTTTGACATATCTGTAATTTTCTTGATTTTTAAATCACACAACATTAGTTTTGGAAAAAAGTGTGAAACTTACTCCATCTATGGACTAATTATTTCATAACTTTGTTCAGTATTTTATTATTCACCGATAAACAAGCAGTTAATGAATCTATTTAAAAACCAAAATCAAATTTTTATGAAAAAAAACTTACTAATTCTATTTCTTGGCCTTTCAGCAATGCTTTATGGCCAAAACACAGAGCGTCCCTGGCTAATTGGCATCAGTTCAAACTATGCTGATTTTAAAGCTGTGGAATTACCTGTTGGAGACCAGTTAACCGATGCTTACTGGATGGGAAAAACACTTCCATCACAGTTAAAAATTGCCCGGCTACTCAACAAATCATTCTCTTTTGGAGCTGAGTTTTCGTTTATCACATTGGAACCAGAAAACATGAATGAGATGCCAACTATTGAAGCCCCAATTACCACTGACAAATTCTGGCGGATGGGTGGTCAGTTCGAGTATAAATTTGCCAATGGTTATCTTCTTAAGGAAGACGCCACCTTTGATCCATACATTTTTCTTGGTGCGAATGGATCAAACATCAACGAAAAAACATATTTCGCCCAGTCAACAGGAGCTGGAGTGAATGTGTGGTTCAATAAATGGATCGGCGTGAACTTCGAGGGATCTTACGATTATCTGTTCGATTTCAACGATTATTTCCACTATTCCTTTGGCGTTACTTTCAGGGTTGGCAAAGGCAGTGACAAAGATGGCGACGGTGTATCCGATAAAGACGATCAATGCCCGGATGTTCCCGGCCTGAAGGCTTTGGGTGGATGCCCGGATACGGATGGCGACGGCATTGCTGACCACCTCGACAGATGTCCCAACGAAGCTGGCCCGTCGGCATTGAAAGGTTGCCCGGACAAAGATGGCGATGGTATTGCCGATATTGATGACGACTGTCCGGATGTTGCTGGTTTAGCAGCCTTAAAGGGTTGCCCCGACAGAGATGGTGACGGAATTGCTGACCACCTTGATGATTGCCCGGATGTAGCCGGACTTGCCAACTTTAAAGGCTGCCCTGATCGTGATGGTGACAAAATACCGGATCACCTCGACGAATGTCCGGATGTTGCTGGAATTGAAAGATTTAAGGGATGCCCCGATGCTGACGGTGACGGCGTTCCGGATCACCTCGATCAATGCCCGAACGAGAGAGGAACATTAAGCAACAATGGATGTCCTGAAATTATCCAGGAAGTTGAAAAGATTGATTTCCACGCTAAGAATATCCTGTTTGAAACCAACAGTTCAAAAATCAAACAGGAATCAGTCAAAGATCTAGATCAGATCATCACTATTATGAACAAATTCCCGGATTCAAAATTCACCATTTATGGTTATACCGACAATACAGGACCTGCTGATCTGAACCTTAGACTTTCAAAGGATCGCGCAAGATCAGTTGCAAACTACTTCACCGGTAAGGGAATTGACGGAAAGAGACTGACAGTGGATGGATTTGGCAAAGACAAACCGGTAGATACTAACGACACACCGGAAGGCAGAGCCAACAACAGACGCGTTGAGATCAAACTGATCAAGTAGTCTGACGCTATTTGCATAATATAATAAGCCCCGGGAAGCAAGAAATCAACTTTCCGGGGCTTTTTATTTCTATAAACAATATCAAACCAATTACACTACTGATTTTCACGATAATATCAAATGAGCAATTTTCAGGAAGGCCTTCACCACTTGCTATTTCGAAATAAACCTCCACATAAATGAAGCCTGCAGAAACATAGCTTTTATTCCTGGCGCAAACCTCAAACAGCGAATTATCGTAATCAGTCACTCACCTCATCGTTGAGAATAAGGTCAGCCATTCATTCTTCAAAAAATATCTACCGGATGTAAACGTTTGGTTACTTATTTCCAAAAAAGCAGCAACAAGAAAACAGCAGCATGAGCAGCATCCTATTACGGATTGGGTTACTCAACCTATTTATCCTTTCCCAGTTTCTTTCGATCGCACAACAAACAAAAATCTACGATGACCCTGAAGCAAGCTACCGTCTGGCTCTTGACCTGATCGGGAAAAAGCAGTATGGTGCAGCGCAGGACGTCTTTGGCCAGCTGATAGAGACGCTTCCAGCCGGCGAGTCGGTTATCCGGCTCGAAGCAGGGTTTTACGACGGCCTTTGTGATTATTACCTCAACCATCCGCAGGCAAGAGACAAATTTGCTGATTTTGTGAGGTATTACCCCGATCACTCCAAAACCAACCTGGCGTGGTTGTACCTGGGGTTAATCGAGTATGGTGGGCGTAAATACAAAAATGCGCTGGAATATTTCGAAAAAGTGGACCACTTAAGGCTCAGCCAAAACATGATGCCCGAATATCTTTATAAATTGGGCTACAGCTACTTACAAAGAGAAAATTTTGCCAAAGCAAAAGATGCCTTTTTTCCGATTCTCAACACCCCTTCAGAATACCGCGATGGCGCCAATTACTATTATGCCTACATTGCTTACCAGGAGAAGGATTACAGCAGAGCTTTGTTCTATTTTGAAAAAATAGACCCAAAATCCGAATTTGCCGAAGAAGTTCCGTTTTATCTGCTACAGATTTATTATGTAAAAAAGGATTTCGACCAGATAACCACTAAAGGACCGCAATTGCTGCAGCAAAATACTAAAGACAAAAAGAAAAACGGTGAATTGGCGCGTATTGTGGCAGAGGCTTTTTACCAAAGGAATGATTTCGACAAGGCTGTCCTCTATTTCGACAAATATCTGGAGGATAGCCGGAAGCAATTGACCCGTGATGAAAACTACCAGTACGCCTATTCACTTTACAAGACCGGCAATTATCAAAAAGCGATCGGCTTTTTCGAAAAAGCCATAAAGGACAAGGATGCTATGACGCAAAATTCGCATTACCACCTTGCCGACAGTTATTTAAAAACCGGTCAGAAGAATTTCGCTCAAAATGCCTTCTATGCTGCTTATCAGATACCCGGTAATGAGGATTTGAGAGAAGATGCCTTGTTCAATTACGCCAAACTCACCTTCGAATTGGCGTACGATCCTTATAATACCTCCATGTCGGCACTCAATCAATACATCAGCGATTTTCCAAATTCAGCAAGAATTGACGAGGCCTATAAATACCTGACCAATCTTTTCCTCTCTTCCAGAGATTATCAGGCTTCGATTGATGCCATCGAAAAGCTGAAGGTGAAAAACCGCGATATCCAGACTGCTTATCAGCGGATCACTTTCCAGCGCGGGGTGCAGTTGTTTAATTCAGGGCGCTATGATCTGGCTATTGAAAATTTCAGAAAATCGTTAAACACTAACATAAAGCAGGAGTTTGCCACCCGTTCGCGTTTCTGGATTGCCGAATCTTATTTCCAGATGGGTGAGTTTACGCGCGCCATTGATTTTTACGACTCATTTGTTTCATCGTCCGGCGCTTCGAAGTTGGACATTTACCCGCTTGCCTCTTACAACCTGGGCTACTCCTACTTTAAGCTCAAATTTTATGACAACGCTGTGGAAGCCTTCAGGCAGTTCACTGTCCGACCCGGAAAAACCGGTGAACCTTTCGTGGCAGATGCTTTGATCCGGCTGGGTGATTGCTATTTTATCACACAAAACTATCCTCAGGCTATCACCTACTATGACCAGGCGGTAGGTAAAAATGCCAAAGAAAGTGATTATGCCATGTTCCAGAAAGCACTGTCGGAAGGAGCCAGGGGACGTTCGGATCAGAAAATCAGTAATCTGCAGGCTGTGTTAAGCCGTTTCCCCATATCATCCTTTGCCGATGATGCTACTTATGAAATTGCTGAAGCCTACCTGCTTCGCAACGATAACAGCAATGCACTCGACTGGTTCAGCAAGGTTATCAATCAGTTCCCCAACAGCAGCTACATGAACCGATCGTTGCAAAAGACCGGGATGATTTATTACAATCAGAACAACCTCGACCAGGCGCTGGAAGTGCTCAAAAGGCTGGTTACCTATTACCCCAATTCTTCTGAAGCGCGCGATGCACTACCCACCATCCGGAATATTTACCTGGATAAAAACGAGGTAAACAAATATTTTGAATTTGCCGAAACTGTTCCCTTCGCAAAAGTTACAGCCACCGAGCAGGATTCGATAACCTACATCGCTGCCGAAAATCTCTATATGCTCAACGACTGTTTTTCAGCCGTCGAGGCCTTCGACAGGTACATCAACAGGTTTGAAAACGGGGCATTTATCCTCAATGCACATTACTACAAAGCTGAATGTCAGTTTAGTATGGGTAAAAGGGTTGAGTCTCTTTCAGGTTTTGAGTTTGTAACCCGTTTCCCGAAATCGCAATTCAGCGAAAATTCGTTGCTTCGTGCCGGCGAAATCTATTTTACCGACCAGAACTACCATAAGGCTTTGGAAAATTTCAGCACACTCGAGGTTATTGCTGATTATCCCGCGAACATTATCACGGCCATTAACGGGCAGATGGAATGCCATTTCCAGTTGAATAACTTTCAGGAAGCCATGGAGGCAGCACGAAAACTCCGCACACACGATCGAATAACCAGCGAGCAACTGGTGAGATCGCACTACATCTCCGGGAAATCAGCGCTTCAGATGGAAAACCTCGCCGCAGCCAAGACCGAACTCGAAAACACCGTCAAACTCTCGCAGGGAGCTCCTGGAGCTGAAGCCAAATACCTGCTTGCTACCATTACATTTCAGCAGAAGGATTACAAGAAAACAGAAGATCTGGTGGTAGAACTCGCCGGTGAGTATCCTTCTTTTGAATATTGGAAAGCGATGGGATTCATCCTATTATCCGATGTCTATGTGAGCCAGGGGAGTTTATTCCAGGCCAGGCAAACCCTACAAAGTATCGTCCACTACTACCCCGGACAGGATCTGAAGGAGGTTGCTGCCCAAAAACTCAACGCTATTGCGCAAAAAGAGCAGTAAATCATCGGTAAAGCCAAAAAAATCATTTCATGAAATCATCTGATAATCAATATAAAGTAAAAATGGCAATAAGAACATCAGCCAAGATGCTTAGCATGGCAATGTTTCTCACTTTGGTGACTTACGGGTCAATTTTTAGCCAGGGGCGCAACCAGGAGGTAACCATCATCGCACCCTACCAACCCTCGATTTCTGACGCAGTAAAAATGCCACTCAAACCCGAAATAAACGACACGCTGGTAAAAGCTCCTGAGATGAGCTATGCTATTAATTCACAGCTCATTCCGACTACTTACGAAATTCAGCCGCTTAAACCTGTCTACATTCAGGTTGACCCCAGGAAATCCCTGCACAGAAATTATCTAAAGGCCGGATTTGGCAATTACACTACTCCGTATGCTGAATTTTTTTCCAACAGCCTCAACTCCGACAAGTATTCGCTTGGATTCCACGTCCGGCATCACTCATCCAAAGGCGACATCAAAGACCATCCGGTGAGCGCTTTCAGCAACAATAAAACAGCCGTTTACGGGAAAAGATACATGAGTGATAAAGTGCTGTCAGGAAGAATTTATTACGACCGCGATGTGGTGCATTATTACGGCATGGTTCCCGGCGAGGATACAGCCATCTTTTCGCTGCCTGATGATGACCTGAGGCAAAGATTTTCGCTTTTTGGCGCCAATGTAAGCCTGGCCAGCAACAGCCGCAGCCAGAACGGATATTCGGCAGAGCTGAGCTACTATGGCCAGACCGACCTTTACGAAACTGCCGAAACCGGTTTTGGACTGAAGGGAAATTACAACTCCCGGAAAAAATTGGTTAACCTTGCCGACGAAGAAGAATTTGGCGCCGATTTCACCCTCGACTTATTTGCGAACAGTGACACCTTGGTTTCGCAAACCAACATTATGTCCGGGATCACACCATATCTTAGGCTCAATTTCGATTATCTTGACTTCACCATCGGGCTGGAAGCTGCTGTAGCCGCCGACGCGGCCAGTAAATTATATGTCTATCCGGAAGTAAAACTCTTTTTCAAAATCATACCTGAGTATCTGCGTTTGTATCTTACCGTCACCGGTGGTTTACAGAGAAACTCATTTCTAAGTACCAGTCGAGAAAATCCATGGATCAATCCGGTCTTCCCATTGGGATTTACCAGCACAACCTATGATTTCAAAGGCGGCGTTACAGGTAAAATAAGCCAGTTGGTAGATTTCAACCTCAGCGCATCCTATGCCGATACTGAAAATATGCTCTTTTTTATCAATGACTATTCCTCTTCTTTCAGCCCAATGTTGAGCGAAAATTTTGCCAACAAATTCACCGGCATTTATGATAATGTCAAATTGACTACAATCAATGCTGAAATCAGTTACGATCTTCCTCAAAAGCTCAACGCCATGCTGGTAGTCAATTATCGGGATTACAACCTGGAAACAGAAGAGCAGCCGTGGCACAAACCCTCCATCGAAACAAGTCTCCTGGCTAAATATCACCTTTTACCCAACTTATCGCTCAATGGAGAGTTGTTTTATATTGGAAGCACCTGGGCTAAGGTCATGAATGCCGGTTCAGAAGTTACATCTGAAAAAATTGACGGTTATGTTGACTTAAATTTCGGCGCTGAATATCGTTTCAACGATAAAATTGCCGCTTTTGCCCAGCTCAACAATGTTACAGGCACACGCTACTACCGCTGGTACAATTACCCTTCGCAGCGAATCAATGCGATGGCTGGGGTAACAATTGCTTTTTGATGCGGTCTTAAAAATTCAGACTCCTGTTTAGATTTCTTTGCAGGGAAAGATTGGAAAATTCCTTTTCAGATACGTCGTTGCAGCCAAAATGAGACTGTCAGGAAATCCGATTTAATTCAGTAATTGAGGAAAGGCATTGAACCCCGAACTCTATCTGCTGACCAATTTACCTGATGCAAGCATCTTATCCTTGGAAATGATTTGATAGTAATAAGAGCCGGGGGGCATTTTTGCTAGATCGAGGTTTTTTCTTCCGTTATGGATATCATCAAAGGAGATTACCTCCTGTAGCTGTGCATTCAAAATTATCAAACGATTATCAGCGGTCTGCAAACCTGAAATTTCCAACCGAACTTTACCTTCAAAAGGATTAGGAAAAACACTTACAATGATATTTTTATTCAACCCTGATTGTTGGTTGCTCACATTTGTAATTAAATCTTTGTAAAGGATCGTTCCGTTTAATCCACCTACCAGTAGCCGATCCAAATCAGGAACGTAGCAAAATTCGCGCAAACTGACCGTGTTAGTTGTTTCGTCAGGAATCCAGGTTTGTCCTCCATCAGTGGTTTTTAAGATGTTTCCATTCGTTGCCGACACATAACCGTAGTCATTTGTAAAAAAATGCACAGACCAAAAATCAATCGGGGGGCCGGAATAAACAGACTCCCAATTTATCCCACCATCAACCGTTTTGAGCAGAGTGCTTCCTAAACCAGAGCAATAACCGGTTTCCGGTGAGGGGAAATAGATGCCGGTGAGGTTTCCGTCCGTTTTCATATTCATCAGGAACCAGCCATATGCGCTATTCGGAGTTTTGTAAGCCCTTCCTCCATCTCCGACGACATATCCGTTTTGTTGGTTAGGAAAATGGATATCCCTCAGCCAATATCCGGGACCTGTAACATAAGGTATCCAATCCCATAATCCATGATTCAAATCCCATAACATCTCATATTGACCACTGGCAAATACACGCGATGGATCAAGGATGAAAAGGCCTCTGAGTTTCGAGCTTGTATTGAAGATCATATTCCAGTTATCACCATTATCATTGGTAATATAAATGAAACCCTCATCCGTGACTGCATAACCAAGTGTTCCCTGCATGGCAACATGTGTCACCATATTAGTACCGCTAATGTTGGCTGGACACCAGTTATCACCGCCATCATCGCTCAATAAAATGTGACCATTTGTTCCGCTACTAAACAAACGGTTATCGTCACCCAGGCTAATTGAAACCAGATTGTCAGTGAAACCTGTGTTTACGACTATCCACTGGGCTGAGGAATTTCCCGAAATCATCATTGAAATGATAATAATAATCAGGGTCGGAAAGAGAGGTAAATTTTTCATTGCAGGTGCTTTTTGTTAGGGCAATAATACAATTAATTCTGCAATAAATCTCTGTATGTAAAAGCATCATAAATTTTTTAAGCAGAGTAATGGGCTTTTCTGTGATTCTTGAAAAAGTTGATAATACATATTAACACGTTCGATACCATGGTTTTATTAATCAGTATAAAAATTTCCCAACAGGCTGATCTCTTTACTCCAAATACTATTGGTTCAATTTTCACCTAACTAATTATGCTCCAATCCTGACGATGCTTGCGCAATTGCCTTATTCTGGCTTCCAATACCTGATTAACGGAATTACATAGTTCAGGGTCATCTTCAAGAATTTCAGCCGCCAGTTCGCGGGCAAACCGAAGCATTTTTTCATCCCGGATAATATCGGCCAATTGCAGATCAAGAATTCCACTTTGACGGGTACCGTGCAGATCGCCGGGACCACGAAGTCTCATATCGGCCTCAGCAATTTCGAAACCATTGGAGGTTCGCACCATTGTCTCAATTCGCTTTTTACCATCAGCAGTAAGTTTATAGCTAGTCATAAGGATGCAGAACGACTGATCGGCGCCGCGACCAACTCTTCCACGCAACTGATGCAACTGTGAAAGTCCGAATCTCTCGGCATTTTCGATGACCATCACTGATGCATTGGGAATATCAACTCCCACCTCGATGACCGTTGTGGCAACCATTATCTGCGTTTCTCCCCTGATAAAACGCTGCATCTCGAAATCTTTTTCTTCGGCTTTCATCTGCCCGTGCACAATGCTGATGGCGTAGTCAGGTAGCGGGAAAGAACGGCTGAGACTTTCCAATCCCTCCATCAGGTCTGCCAGATCAAGCTTTTCCGATTCTTTGATCAGCGGATACACGACATAGATCTGGCGTCCCTCCTCGATTTTCTTTTTCAGGAAACTATGAAGCAGCGGGCGTTTGCTATCATAATAATGGAAGGTTTGAACTGGTTTGCGTCCGGGTGGCAGCTCATCAATAACGGAGTAATCAAGGTCGCCATAAACAGTCATGGCAAGTGTGCGGGGGATGGGCGTCGCAGTCATAACAAGCACGTGCGGTGGGATGTCGCTCTTTTGCCAGAGTTTTGCCCGTTGTTCCACGCCAAAGCGATGTTGTTCGTCAATTATTACCAGGCCAAGGTTTTTAAACTGAACTTTCTCTTCAATCAGTGCATGCGTCCCTATCAGGATTTGCAATTTACCCGACTCAAGTTCATCGTGAATGATACGTCGTTCAGACATCCTGGTTGATCCCGTGAGAAGGTTTAATTGCAAATTCATTCCACCGAGAAACCTGCTGATGGTTTTAAAATGCTGCTGTGCGAGTATTTCGGTGGGCGCCATGAGACTGGCCTGATACCCGTTGTCGATTGCGATGAGCATGCACAACAAAGCCACCAATGTTTTGCCGCTCCCGACATCGCCTTGCAGCAGCCTGTTCATCTGGTGGCCGGAGCCCAGGTCGCTGCGGATTTCCTTCACAACCCTTTTTTGCGCATTGGTGAGTTCGAAGGGTAAATATTGGTTGTAGAAGGTGTTAAACTGCTCGCCTACAGTCCTGAAAACATGTCCCTTGTACTTTTTCGAACGGACAAATTTATGCCGAAGCAGCGCCAATTGAATGAAAAACAGCTCTTCAAATTTCAGCCTGGTAATCGCTTTATTAAGTATTTCCTGACTTTCAGGATAGTGGATGTTTTTCAGCGCCTCTTCCCTCGAAATAAATTTCAATCGGTAAATGATTTCCGGATTTAATGTTTCGGGTATTACATCCACCATAGCCACCAGTGTTTTGGTTAGCTTGGCAATCCCCCGACTGTCAAGGCTTTTGGCTTTCAGCTTCTCAGTAGAGGAATAAAAAGGCTGAAGTTGTGTGCTCAGCAGGTCATATTCAGCAACCGGCTCGAATTCAGGATGGGCAAAGTTGTAGCGGCCGTTGAAGTAGTTTGGTTTACCAAAAACGATATACTCAACTCCAGGTTTAATTTTTTCCTGCGCCCATTTAATTCCCTGAAACCAAACCAGTTCAATTTCGCCTGAAGCATCAGCGATGTAGGCTGATAATCTTCTGCCCCTCGCTGCACCTATCAATTGCGGCGCCGAAATTTTCCCTCTTAGCTGGAAATAGTTCTGATCGTTATCAATATCGGCTATCCTGGAAAACTTACTTCGGTCAACATACCGAAAAGGGAAATAATTCAGCAGGTCGTCAAAGGTGAAAATATTTAACTCCGATCTGAGGACTTCAGCTCTTTTGGGGCCAACTCCTTTAAGGTACTCAATCGGTGTTTGTAATAATTCGTCAGACATTATAACCGGGTTATTGAAAGCACAAAAATAAAAAACTCCCTGCAAGATTTCCAGCAGGGAGCTTTTAATGAATGATATTTTTAGAAAACCTGAATGCTAATACACCCAGAGTTCCTGTTCGAAGTCGCGGATTTCAGTTTTGATACGTTCGGCCTCCAGGAGGGCATCCATGCCTGAGGCGTAATCGTCAATCCGGCGGTCGAAAACATTATCTTCCTTGATGATGTAACTGCTGAACCTGCGTTGCAGGAACAACTGATCGTAAGTTAGGCGGCGGGCGCTGTTACCTGAGTTGTAAACTTCGTTTTGTGCCAATAGTGGTCTTATTTCAGGATAATAAAGCCAGAACAACGGCTTGTAACCTCTGAAGACATTGGTTGTCGGGTCAATATCCTCCTGCACTGGGCAAATCCCGATGATTCTTATCTGCATTTCAGAGCGTTGTTTATCGAAAATCCAGTCTTCTTTAATCCAGATGAATTTTACATCCTGCGGTTCGAAAGGGCTTTCAACGGTTTGGGTAATGAAAACATCGGGATTATTTGGATCAGGCTGGCGTATAGTCTGCTGAGTTGTTAGTTTTGCTGAAAGCTGGCTGGCAGGAACCGGGAGCATCTCCTCAAAGTTATCCGTACTTCCTGAAGCTTCATAAGCTGTTATTTCTCCATTTTGCATGGCATCCCAAACCACCTGCATAAAACTTCTCCACCTGCCTTGGGGAGTTTGAGGGAAATAGAGAGGGTGGTTCATTTTTTCATTAAAATCAACGGATCTCCAGACCCGTTTTTCCCAGAAAACGTCAGATTCACGGAGGTAGGTGTAGGGAATTGGTTTCAGATCGTTAATATGAGCACGATCATAAGCCTTGTCTTTTGGTTCAGTTACCAGTTGAACCTGATTGCCTTGTTGTCCCGTTGCTACTTTTACAGTAATGAGCAAAACTATCAAAAGGGAACCTATTGCAATGTTTTTTTTCATATTTTGAAAAATTGAATTTCTAGTTTAAAATCAGTGATATGGGATTAAGCGGACGGTCAGTTCCATCAGGACCGCGCGCCACAATGTCTTCAAACCAAACCCTGTCGCCCCTGTTAGCAGATTTGATACGGTTTTTCATTTCGTCGGTCAGCATGTTACTACTTGATCTTAAATCTGTTACTATTGATCCGGAGAGAGTGGTCATTTTAAATGAAGTAACCCTGAAAGTAAGGTCAAATTCAAAATCCTGTGGCATGCTTGCTTCAATAGCATTAACCTGAGCGAGAATGTTTCGGTTTATTGATCCCTCTTTCAAACCAGCAATCAGAGCAATGGGATCGGGAACTCTTTTAATCCTGTAGGGTTTTTTACCTTGTTCTTTTAATTGACCATCAATTCTTGCCGATACAGTTACTATTGCTTCCTTGCGATCTGCCGGGATTCCGGAAACTATATAATTTCCGGGCTGATTATCCTTTCTTATTTGACCTACCGAGATGGTAACTTCGAGGTTTTCTAGTGGTACTCCCGGTGAAGACACAGAAATCGGATTATCAACTCCGGCATAAAAAACATTCATCTTTGAAGCTGAAATCGTAGTGGTAGGCTGGGCTACCATGTACTGCGCTGAAAAGGGATAACTATTCACCTCTCCTGTCCCGGTTGTGAGCCGGAAAATCCCTGCAAACTTTTTTATTCCTTCGGTTTGTGCCGGAAAGCTGACTTTAACAACTCCTTTTTGCCCGGAAATCGGTCTGGCACGGTTGATTTGCTCATCTGTCATTTTATCGGCGCCATCCAGAATATAAACTTCAGGGTCCTGACGGGTATCGTAAGCGGCCACAATAATTTCGGCTTCATATTTATCCCCGACAAAAACATAATCTCTCTTTGGAAGCACCCGCGCTGCTACTGTATCATACTTAAAGTCAGCGGCATCTATTGAGGAGAGAAGATGATTAACCACATCAAATTCAGCATTATAAACCTCAGTAGTCATCTTGTTGAGAATAGCAAGATTTGCCGCCAGAACAGTGTTATAAAAGTTATATTGAACCCAATTTAATGGCTTACCGTCACGGTCGGTGTAATTTCCATCGGTTTTCAAACCAATTTTAATCTGCTCTTTACCTTTATCATCTACCAGGTTAATCACTGATTCGCGAAACTCGTTAATCTTATTTTGTAACTTAATGCCCTCTCCTTTAGAGCCATCAGATGAGCCAGCCATGAAGAAGTTGGTCGTGGTAGTGAAGTCGTCTAATTTGGTTAGCTTTTTCACCGGAAGAATTTTGGCAGTATCATATGGCACTCGCTCAGTAGCCGCAATGAGCTGCCATTTTATATCTTCGATGTAATCACGCATTTCCACGGAGAGTCTTTTTGCTTCCAGTGCTTTGTCTCGGAAAGGCTTTACCTTGTTTTGATTGATCTGATATTGTTTATCAAAGGCATTGTAAAGCTCGCCAAGTTTTTCTGAGAAAGTTTCGTTGGTGAGCACAACACTTTCGTTCACAACAACAAATGCATCTAAAACCTCTTTTGAAACATTTAGGGCCAGAAGCGCCGTGAGTACGAGGTACATCATGGCGATCATTTTTTGCCGCGGGGTTTCTTTGTATCCAGCCATTGATTGTGGATTTTGATTTAGGTAAATAACTACTTAATGTTCATGGCTGAAAGCATGTTACCATAAACGCTGTTCAACGAAGCCATTCTCTTGGTCAACATATCCATTTCACGCTGGTACTGTGCGGTTTTATCAGAAGATTCCTCAAGATTAGAGAGAAATTTATCCAGGGTTTGCTGCATTTTTTCAGAAGCTCTGGCCTGCAATTCCGAATTGAGCAGTTGCATTTCGTACAGCTTGTTAAGTGAGGATAGATTGGTTGAAAGTTTTGTCAATTGCTCGTTGAAAGCATCGCTGTTTGAAGCTGAAGTACGAAGATCCTCAATTGTTTTGGATATCCTTTCGGCTGAATGATAATAGGAATCGGATAATTTAGAAACCGACTCAGAAGTAATCTTGATGGTATTTGATAATTCTTCCGATGCACGAATATCCTCTCTTAGTGTTCGGGCAGCTTCGTGATACGAATTCTTCAAACCTGATGCAGCACTGGAAACTTCCTGCACGTTGTGGGTTAGTTCATTGGTTGCTACCAATTCCTTGTTCATGGCCAGCGATGCATCGGTGTAGGTCTTTGAGAGTGTTGAAACCGACTGAGTGGCTGTCTTCATATTGGAAATGAACTCATTGGTAGCAATGCTTGCGCTGGAAAGATCATTAAGCTTTGATGCACTTTCGCTCAATTTGGTCAATCCCGCGCCCAAATTATGGATTACGCTGTCGTCCAGTTTTACATCCTTTAACATCAGGTCGAGTTGTGTCATCTGGTTATTCCCGGTTCTGCCAGAGGCCGGTCGTCTTTCGACAGGAACATCTGATTTTGTGCCATGATAATCCTCAATAAACTCAGGGTGAACTTTACTCCAGTCAGGTTCAACATGGGGTTTTTGCAATGCTGAAAGGGCAAAAATAATGGCTTCGGTAATCATACCAACAAGAAGCATCTCATTTGCACCAACATAGTGATTAATTTTAAAAAGTGCGCCCAAAATAACCAGAGAGGCTCCCAATCCGTAAGCGACTGACATAAACCTTCTAAATGCAGGAGTTTCGAGCCTTTCGCTGAAACCGCCATTGGAGTTAACTTTTGCTGAGGTTTCCATACTTTTTTAAATAAGGGACTTAATTTGATTTGATCTGAAATTATGATAAGGAAATTGTAAGTTACGCATTAATAAACATTGGAAGCACGACGGGGATTGTCGCCCTGAGAACGTCCAAGATAAGGCATGATACACCTGAAGCCGATGTAGGACTTGGCTGTATCCTGATACTCATAATCCTTTGTGGATACAAGAAGGTAGTACTCAATATCTTTCCATGACCCACCCTTTACGGTTTTGCGTTTCATCGAGATGGGGTCATCGGGTTTTGCAAGGTAGCTGTAGTCGGGATTCAAATCCCAGGTGAGCACGTTGGCTGATTCGTCAAAAGCGCTGTTGGTCCATTCAGCAACATTACCGGACATATCATAAAGCCCAAAGCTGTTTGCAGGGTAATGACCAACCACCACTGTAGTCGAGCCTCCATCGTCAACATAATTTCCTCTGTTGGGTTTGAAGTTAGCCAGTAAACAACCTTTGTCGTTGCGGCTGTATGGCCCTCCCCATGGGAAAGGATTGGCTTCAAAACCACCACGTGCAGCCCACTCCCACTCTGCTTCGGTCGGAAGCCTGAAATCATTAATTCCGGCTTGTCCTCTTCCCTGAAGGTAGCTGTTGAAAAGAGCAGTACGCCAGATGCAAAAGGCTCGTGCCTGGCTCCAGTTGACACCTACTACTGGATAATTGTCGTAAGTTGGGTGCCAGAAATAGGATTTTGTGAGAGGCTCATTGTAACTATAGGGAAAATCGTGAATCCAGCATAAAGTATCCGGGTAAACATTGATCGTTTCCTCTCTTACAAATTGAGTTCTTCCGTCAGGACCAATGTTCCGGTTGGCAAAACTGGCATCTTCCGGATTTCCCTGGTTTGTAAAGTTTTTACGTGCAGCAGCCTGAAGGTCAATCCAAAAGTATTTATATTTCAACTTACGGGTATCAATCTCTTTCTTTCTGAAAAAACGTTCCTGCTCGGGGAGAAACATTTCTTCGAGCGTTTGGGCTGTTTCTTCTTCGCTCCAATCAATTTCAGTACTCCAATTAAGGAACGGCGGATCGTAAATTTCACCTGTTTTCGGATTCTCTTCAATAAGGTAATCCTCAGGGTTGATCTGACCGAGAAGGTCTCTGGCTATAGAATCCCTGACCCAATGAACAAATTGACGGTATTCATTATTGGTAATTTCAGTTTCATCCATGTAAAATGAACTTACCGTAACGCGCTTAGGATTATTCATCTGAGCATATGGTATGTCCTCTTCACCAACTCCTAAAACAAACGAGCCAAGCGGAACAAATGTCATCCCGTATGGCTCTGGCTGGCTAAAGCTTGGGCGCTTCGAAACACCAATCAACTCACCGTTTCCCGTGTTTTGACAACTGCTTAAAATTATCCCTGTCAGAAGGAAAAACAATAATTTCTTCATATGTACTGCTGATTTTACAGTCAGGTTAACGACTTCGTGCATTTTTTATTATTACAGGTTATTTTGAGTCCTTTATTAAGTTTGCTTTTAGGCGATCAAAAGGCTGTATTTGGGTGAAAAGTGTCAATGAGGGAGTAATTTTATAAAAATCTGGTGTTACGATAGCTCTGTTTAAATCTGTCAACCTCGATTTTAAAACAGTAATTAACCCGTATCTCATGACTTCCAAAAGAGCCAATAGCCGATGTTGGAATATCGTATGAATACCCGATGTTAAGGTCTTTATATTGAAATCCGATGATAATTGCGGCTGCGTCCTGGTATCGGTAGGAGACGCCACCCCAGATCTTATTATTTAGCCGAAGCAAAGCCGAAAAATCATATTGGGCTGAAGTACCATCTGTTTTTATCATTACAGAAGGAAGAATATTCACAGTGGGGGTATTTGGCAAGGTAAATTCGTAACCACCTATAAAGTTAAATTGGCGTTTCAATTGCATTCCAGTACCATCGTTTTTACTGGCTTGCCTGATCTGAAGCACTGATAATCCAAGGTAATAATTATCGGGAACGCTGTAGTAAAAACCAATTCCACCATCAAAGTACATGTCCGACTCCTCTGCTTTATTCTGTAAAACCGGATCAGAACCTTTATCGTCAGGGGCTTCGAGTTTATTAAAATCCAATGTCTTATTGATAATGCTCAATTGCAAGCCAATTCCGAGATCCCCCGAACCAAGCATGGTTTGATAACCATACATCAAATTTACTGAGATATCTTCCTGATAGCCAATCTTATCCTGAATTATCGTTGCACCCAGCCCGCCCCGCAAAGCGCGCACCGGAGCGTTCACCGACACAACATAAGTCTCCGGAGCCACATTCGTGGATTGGCCTTCAGCATTGGTTTCTTTAAATCCAACCCACTGCTGTCTGATGAGACCACCAACACAAATCCCGTTGCTTGCTCCTACTACTCCGGGGTTGTAAGCAATCTTGTTGAACATGTATTGACTGTACTGGGGTAATTGCTGTGCAATGGCAATCATTCCAAAAAATGAGTGGAAAATAATGATTATGAGTAACTTTCTCAGCATTAGCACGAATTAAAATTTAATTTTTATCCTGCAAAGAAAACAATTTTCCCCGTTTGCTGATACTAAGAGACAATGATGTTCCATCAGACCAGCTAAAAAAGTCACAGACAAACGAATAACATTGGCTGATATTGCTGAGGCAAATCCCGCAAAGGCAATTTATGAAAGGATAATTTATAGAAGGTCTTCCAAATCGCTAGTTATCTCTGCTTTGGTAAAAGGACTGTAATCTCTGATTCTTTTTAGGGTCTCATTAATCACCGGATCAGAATTATCTATGTATTTGATTGACAAATTGATACCCGTGTGTTCAAAAAATATGAAGGCATTTTTACCAACAATCCTGAAGTTCTTCTCAGGTAAGGATTTTTGGTCAGTGTATTTCTTCAACAGCGACAAAGCAACTAATTCAATATTTACCTTGCTCGAGTCGGAAAAGAACATTTCACCAAAGAAGAATCTATTATCAATGAAATGGTAAATCAACCTCATGCCAGTATTGAAAATTCTTTCTCTGTAGCCAAGTCTTCTCCAGTAAACATCCTGATATTGATGGATATCATAGCAACTGAATCGCTTTCGATTACGTAAAACTTTACGGAAAGTTACTCCAAAATTGGTGTTTTGAAACTCGATTTTCTTTTCTGTTTGAAACTCAGCAAGGTCATCCAAAGGTTGCTCAGCAACCTTGTAGTGATTCAGAGCGTCCAGTTTGGCACAAGGCTGCAGGTATCTTTTGTTGGCAATATTTGGCCTGTTACTGCGGGAAACAAAATTCTGAAAAGTATGGCTGAAGCGACCATATATTAATCTAATAACCAATAACTTAATTGTTTCCATGAACATGGGTTTTAAACAGGGTTATTTGCTGCAAATTTAATGGAATGAATGGTAACGGAAAAATTTTAGGCTATTTTCTTTGCCATTGGAAATTTTTTTTACGATTCAACTTGCATTCAAATCTGGAAATAATGCAATGATGAAACAACCAATTGTCTTGAAAAGACTGATTATCAACAGGTAAATAAGAATCTTCGGGAGGCTTGACCAGTAGATATAAAAAAAGGTTTTAAAAAGTTTGGGAGCGGGGGGATAGAAGCTAATATGGAGTAAAAGTCTTGAATTTATCCCCCTGCTTTAGGTTAACTCCCAAACTACCCCTTAAAACCAATTATTAAAAAACAACCATGATTTAGTCAGTGCAAACATACATGCTTTTTATTTAGCTGAACAAATTTTTCTGGGACTTTTTTTTATACAAATACATTACTACTACAAGTTGAAAACAAAAAGGATCGAATTTGTACTGTATTAAATAATTATCATTCAATGTGTTACAGAATTAAAATGTTAATTTTTTGATCTCCGGAAAACTCAGAAAAAATTGCACATTTCACTAAAACTGGGACAAAAATGCCGATAAATTCTCACTTCTTTTCAGTTTTAGCTTTTTTCTGAGCCTTGTTCTTGCCATTTCGATACTCCGCACGCTCTGGTGAGTAATCTTTGAAATGTCTTTTGTTGACATATTCATCCTGAGGAATGCTGATATCTTCTTTTCATTGTTGGACAGCTTCGGATACTTCTCATAAAGGTTGTCGTAGAATGATTTATTTATTTTTCCGAAGGTCATTTCAAACTGTGACCAAAAATCTTCAGTTTTGTTTTGCTTCAAGTCACCTACAAGGTTCTTCAATTCGTCAATTACCGATTCTGGCTGCCTTTCAATAATCTCTTCAAGGTTTTTCATCAGCGAGTCAAAAATGCCGTTTTTCTCGATTAGCTGAGCTATCTTGGCGTTTAGTTCCCTGTTTTTGTTTTCCAGATCAAGTTCTAGTTGAGCATTCTGACTTTCTAAAAGAGATGCTTCTAATTTTTCAGCCAGCTTCTTATGTGTAATGTCCTTAATGAAAGCTCCAATTTGCACTGGAACGCCATTTTGATCTTTTATGACCCACCCTTTTGCCAGAACTGGAAGTATTGATCCATCCTTGCAGATGTAACTTTTCTCAACCGGTTCGATGGTATCGCCAAAAAGTACCGAGAGTTGCAGTGTTGACGACTCTGAATCCCTTTGCTCGTCTGGTGTAAGATCAAACAGGCTCAATTTATTCAACTCATCTTCAGTGTAACTGAGCATGCTGCGTAAGGCAGCATTGGTGGATATTATATTACCCTCCAAAGTGCTTACAATCGCTCCTTCCGGAGAAGTATCAAACAACAGTCTGAATTTTTTCTCGCTTTCGAGCAGAGCATTCTCAACGTTAATCCTATCAGTGATTTCCGTCGAAAATCCGATGATTCCCACTATATCACCATCATATGTCCGGTAAGGTATTTTGTCGGTAACGAAAACACGGTTAGGATCGGTAAGTAATAGTTCTATAATATTTCTTTTTGGCAGGCCGGATTTGATCACATCTAAATCATCTTTCCAATAACTATTAGCAAGTTCCTGATCCTTAATAATTTCTGAAACGCTTTTCCCCCTAATTGCTTCATTAGAAAATCCTGTTGCATCTTCAAATGCACGGTTTACGCTAACTACTTTATTCTGAGTATCTTTTACAAAAACCAAGGCAGGGATGGAATCAAGTATTGTTTTCGTAAATTGTTGCTCCTTGAATAGTTCTTTTATAATAATCTGCTGGTCAGAAATATCGCGGATGTAACAAACGGTAACCGGTTTATCCTCAAGAGTTATACGCTGGCAATGCACTTTTACTTCAATTGTAGCCCCGGTTACTTTTTTTAAAGTGGCGTCAATGGAATGAAGTCCTTTCTTCTGCAACATCTCTTTTACATCATCCCACTTAACCTGGCTCTTTGGGAATACTTTCCTGATGCTGATCTGTTCTGCATCTGTCAGTTTAACGTCAAAATCATCTTTTGCTTTAAGGTTGGCAAACACAATCTGGTCGTCATCATCTGTCGCTACTATTGCAAGTGGAGCGCAGTCGAGCAGGCTAAGGTAATCAGTACTTGTCATAATCAGTTAGATGTTAGTTGAAACGCCTCATTATTAGATTTACTAAATTGTTTATTTACTGCCTATTAACCTCAAAATATCGTTGCCGTTAGCAAAAATTAAAAGTCCGAAAAGTATCACCATTCCAACGACCTGGGCATATTCGAGAAATTTATCACTGGGTTTTCTGCGGGCAACGATTTCATAAAACAGAAACATTACATGACCGCCATCAAGTGCTGGAATAGGAAGGATATTAAGGATTGCCAGCATTATCGAAAGAAAAGCTGTAAGGCTCCAGAACGCCTGCCAGTCCCAGGTGGATGGAAAAATGGAACCAATGGTTATGAAACCACCAATAGATTCATAGGCTTTTACTTCGGGCGAAAAAAGGAGCCTCATCTGCTTGACATAACTCGACACACCATCGAAGGCTTTGGCCGTTCCGGCGGGAATAGCTTCGATAAACGAGTAACTTTTCTCTTTTAGATTAAATAAGCCAGATAGGTTTTGAGGATAAACGCCGATAACTCCTTCAGGTGCAACAGCAACGGTTTTTGACAGTGTATCCCCATTCCGGATTACTGAAATTGTAACTTCCTGGCTTTTATATTGCTGAATCTGTTCTCTGAATTCATCAAAGTAAGAAACGAATACATTGTTGATGGCAACGATCTGATCATTTACTTCCAATCCAGCCGATTTTGCGGGAGAATCTTTTGTAAAGTCACCGACTATAAACGGGAAACGGATGCCTATTAAATCAGACTTCCGATGGTGGATCATTTTGTTGAGAAATCCATCAGGGATTTCAACATTAACCGGCTGACCATCACGCAAAACCTGTATTGATCTGGCTTCTTCGATGATGATAGTGGAAGGAATCTTATGAAACTCTTCAACAGCTTTGTTATCCACCGAAACTATCTGATCGCCGTTTCGCAGGCCCATTTCATAGGCCAGCGAATCAACCGTAATTCCATATTTCACCTCGGATGTCGGCAAGTATTTTTCGCCCCAGCTAAAAAGCATCACAATGTAAATTGCTATCGCAAGGAAAATGTTAACCGTTACACCTCCCAGCATAATTATCAGCCTCTGCCATGCTGGTTTTGACCTGAATTCGTAAGGCTGTGGCGGTTGCTTCATTTGTTCTTTATCCATCGACTCATCAATCATCCCCGAGATCTTTACATAGCCACCCAACGGCAGCCAACCGATTCCGTATTCAGTTTCTTTAATTTGAATTCTGAAGAGTTGGAACCAGGGATTGAAAAAAAGATAGAATTTTTCGACACGGGTTTTGAAAATTTTGGCGGCAATAAAGTGTCCAAGCTCATGAAAAATTACCAATATTGATAGGCTGAGCAAAAACAATGATATCTGAATTACTATTTCCATCTGGATTTTAAACGGGTTTAAATTGTTCGTTGACTAAATGAATTGCATGAGTTTTTGTTTGCCTGTTAGTTTGGTTGAGGTCTTCCAGATCAGGCGATATAATATAAGGTATATCCACCAAACATTGTTCAATGATTTCCGGGATCTGCAAAAAAGTGATCTGACCTTTCAAAAACATGTCCACCGCTGCTTCATTGGCAGCATTAAGGATGCAGGGCATATTTCCCCTTTTTGAAAGCGCATAGTAAGCAAGGTCGAGGCTTCTGAAGGTTTTTCGATCAGGTTCAAGAAAGGTCAATTGAGGATGCTGGAGAAAATCAAATCGGGGAAATTGGTTTTCAAGTCTTTCCGGATACGAAAGAGCAAAATGAATCGGAAAGCGCATATCAGCCGGACCTAATTGTGCTTTCATACTTCCGTCAATAAATTGAACAACAGAATGAACAACGGATTCGGGATGAATAATAACTTCAATCTGGTCGGGTGAGAGGTTAAATAGCCATTTTGCTTCGATTACTTCCAGGCCTTTGTTCATTAACGACGCTGAATCAATCGAAATCTTCTGTCCCATATCCCACCTTGGATGAGCGAGAGCCTGTTTCACGGTAACATTTTCGAGGTAATCTAATGATTTTCCAAAAAATGGCCCGCCGGAGGCAGTAAGAAATATTTTTTCAACGTTTTGTGGATTTTCACCCATCATACATTGAAAAATGGCTGAATGCTCTGAATCAATGGGAATAATCCTGACTCCCTTTTCTTGTGCCAGAGATGAAATCAACTCACCGGCAACAACAAGTGATTCTTTGTTGGCCAGGGCAACCTCTTTCCCAGCTTTTATTGCATTTACGGCAGGGAGCAATCCGGCATAGCCAACCAGGGCAATTAATGCTGTATCCACCTGATCAACCTCAACGATACTGTTCAGCGCATCCATCCCGGCATGAACTTTAATATCAAAAGGGGCAAGAGCAGAACGAACCATTTCGTAGGAATTCCTACATCCAATAACCACCGCATCCGGCCGAAACTCGATTGCCTGCTCAATAAGTTTTTCAGCATTATTCTGAGCCGTCAATACAACAATTTTGAATTGTCGTGAATTGGCTTTGACGACCTCAAGAGCCTGCTTTCCTATTGATCCTGTTGATCCTAATAATGCTATTCTTTTCACCAGTGGATGGTTATTAGTGCAGACAAAAATACAACATTTATCAAAATGAGATAAATTCTTCCGGATCAACAGGCTTACCATCGTACCAGAGCTCAAAATGCAAGTGCGGCCCAGTCTGAAGTTCGCCCGACTGCCCAATAATAGCAATTGTTTCCCCTGCTTTAACCATTGATCCTTGTTGCTTTAAAAGATTTGAATTGTGCTTGTAAACCGAAACCAACTGGTGCTGATGCTGGATGCAGATGATGTAACCGGTTTCGAGTGTCCAGTCAGAAAAAATTACCGTTCCGTCAAGTATTGATTTGATGGCTTCATTTGGATTGGCAACAATATCAACGCCAAAATGAGATTGTATAGGATTGTATTTACGGGTGATAATTCCATTTACAGGCGAAAAGAAGTAAATATTTCCGATGTTTACCGTTGGGTAAGTAAACATGTTGCTGGGGTACAGCGCAAATTGTGTCTGGCTTTCGTATTCTTCGCGGAGCAAAGAGTCTGCTGCTGAATGCCTTAACGTGATAGTATCGTAATATGGTTTGGAACTGTAAGTTGGAACGGGTTCTTCAAAAAGATCATCATCCGAAAGAATTCGTTTCAGGTTCTCGATATAAAGTCCTCTGTTTCTCGACTCGATTTCAAGCGAATCAACCTTAAGTTGCAGTTCGTAAATTTGTTTGGGAAGTGTAAGATTGGTGTAGCCGGGAATGTACTCTCTGAGTGAAGTAAAAGCCACCAGGTAAATTGTAAGCACCACAAGCAAAACGATGGTTGCACCAACTCCCACCAATACACCCAGGCGGGTAATCAAAAAAGAAATCTTCTCTTCGTAGGTTTGCGAATCCATCAAAACCAGCTTGTATTTCCGCAACAGTTTTGGTGAATGCCCCCAATCACGTTTTTTACTTTTCTTCATTCTTCAGGATCAAATCAGCCTAATAAACGGCATTTTGTCAAAAGCTTGAACTTTTAACAGCCATTGACAACGTCTTTTCTAACGTTTTTGTTTCACCCGGACAGCAATGGGAGTTAATTTTCCAGCTCATGTAACTTTGGTCAAATAATATTTTTCGGGTTTTCAAGTTTAAGAAGCCTGATATGCTGTCAGTTTAATTGATCATAAACAACTGATTTGGAAAAGATTAAATATTCAGGTTTTGCCAAATTCTGTTCAGACGGGCTTTTTACCTTTCTGTTCCTTATCATTATTATAGGTATTGGCTTGACAACTACCTCCTGCTCAACAAAGAAGAATACCTTTTCCAGGCGTACTTACCATAATCTTGTTTCCCAGTATAATATCTATTGGAACGGAAACGAAAGTTTCAAAGAAGGCGTCAGAACACTTGAAAAAACTGCTAAAGACAACTACACGACCGTACTTCCGGTTTTTAAATACGGAACCGAGCAGGAAGCACAATCGGTGGCATTTAATATGGATCGTGCCATCGAGAAATCTTCAAAGGTGATTTTAAGGCACTCGATGTACTTTAAACGCAAAGAGTATGTCAGGCGTGTTAAGGACAGTTACATGCTGATCGGAAAATCGTATCTTTACAAACGCGATTACCCCAATGCAAAGCGGACCTTCGACTGGATCTCCGGTTTTTATCAGAACGAACCTGTCAAATACGAAGCCGATCTCTGGCAGGCCATGACCTTTAATCAAACCCGGGAGTTCGAAAAGTCTTCCACCGTTCTTGATAAGTTGAATAAAGATATCCGAACAGGCAAAGCCCCCTCAAAAACTGACCGGCTTTTTCAGATGATCTATGCCGATTATTATATTCTGCAGAAAGATTACCAGCCATCAATCAAATATCTTCAGCGTGCAATTGAACTGAACAGCAAAAAGAAAGACAAAAACAGGCTGAGATTTATACTTGCCCAGGTAAATCAGGAAATCGGCGACACAAAGGAAGCTGCACGCCTATACCAGTTGGTGATAAAAAAGAATCCACCCTACGAAATGTCCATCAATGCCAAGATAAATCTGGCCAAAACCTACGACACAAGGCGCAGTAACAGGAGCATGATTGTTAAGACACTGGAAAAACTTCTCAAAGACCACAAAAATGCCGAATACCGCGATCAGATTTACTATGCACTATCGGATATGTATGCCAAAGATAACCAGACCGACAAGGTAATTGAATACCTTGCTTTATCGGTGGCTACAAGCGTTTCTAACGATTATCAAAGAACGCTTTCATCCCTGCAACTTGCCGATATCTACTTCGAGCAGCCCGATTACATTATGGCTCAAGCCTATTACGACACTGCCATGCTGGCGATGCCCAATGATTTCCCAAATTACAAAAACATTAAAAGCAAAACAGAGACCCTTACCGAGTTGATTACCAATTTAAGAAGCATCAGTGTTGAGGATAGTTTGCAAAAAATGGCACGCATGCCCGAAGCCGAGCGCAACAAAATAATTGATGAAAAAATCAAAAAAATAGCCGAAGAGGAAGCCAGGAAGGCCGAAGAAGAGCGAGAAGCACAACGAACCGTTTCGATGCTTGAGCAGACAAACCGGATGGAAAACCGAAACATGCAGCAGTCGGGCGGTTGGTATTTTTACAATCCTTCAGCCATGAGCTTTGGGTACACTGAATTTGTGAATAAATGGGGCCGCCGAAAACTGGAAGACATGTGGCGCCTGAGCAACAAGCAGATGATGATCGAAATGGATGAAATGGCCGAAAATGAGGGCGAAGAAGAAGGAGCTGCAAACGACAGCACTGCAAAAGTGGAATCTGATCCAAAAAAACGAGAGTTTTATCTCCAAAACTTACCGCTAACCGAAGAGGCTATGGCTGCATCGCAGCAGGTGATCGAAAACGCTCTTTTCGTCATAGGCTATATTTACAAAGATGGATTGAAGGATAATAAACGCTCTTCGGCTACTTTCGAGGAATTGCTCGAAAAATTCCCGGAACATGAAAACCGTCTGATGGTTTACTACCAACTTTACAAGAACTACGAAGAACTCCCCGACCAGGAGCGTGCCGATTATTATAAAAACCTGATCATCAGGGATTTTCCCGATACTGATTATGCCAAAATCCTGCTCGATCCCAATTACAACCTGGTCGTACAGGCAAGACTAAATGCCGCAAGCAACCTTTATTACGACACTTACTCCGCCTATATGAACAACCAGTTCTATCTGGTCATCAACAATTCCAATCTTGCCCTGGAGCAATACCAGGAAAGCGATCTGATAGCGAAATTTGAGTTTTTGAAAGGACTTGCCTTTGGGAAGTTGCAAAACCTTGAGACGATGCGTACCACTTTGGAAGAATTGGTGGCAAATTACCCTGACAGCGAAATTACGCCGATGGCAAGGGATATCCTCAACAGGTTTGGCCAGGACGAACTCGGGCAGCTGGTACTTAGCGATGCTCCAGTTGCTGACGCATCACAGCCAGAAAATGTTAAACCCGAACCATTGACGACAATCTACACCGCCAACCCATCTGCAGTTCATTTTTTCGCACTCATTGTTGATGCAGGACTCACCAATATTAACGCTCTAAAAATCAGGTTATCAGACTTCAATGCCAATTATTTCAAATTATCGCAGCTAAAAATCAACAGCCTGGTTTTTGCCGGCGATCTTCAATTGGTGACTGTTGGCAACTTCGAAAACGCAGAAAAAGCAATGGTATATTACCAATCCATAATGAGCAATACCTACATCACCTCACCACTCGAAGGTACCAACCCATCTTATTTCGTAATCACCTCAGATAACTATCCAATTTTTTATCGCGAAAAGGACATTGCCCCTTACATGAACTTTTTCGAAAGATCATATCTCAACCAATAAAATTTTTAATAATCAGCCATCCAACTTTAAAAACAACTAATTTCGCATTTGATTCAAAATTTAAACTTTAGCAATTATGGCAAAATTTTCAGGTAATGAAATTCCCCCCTCAATAAATTTTCTCGGCAGTGGTACCAGTATTGTTGGTGAAATTAAATCCAATGGAGATTTCAGAATTGACGGTAACCTCGAAGGCTCCATCAACTCAAAAGGTAAAATCGTAATCGGCCAGTCAGGAAAAGTAGATGGTGAGATTGAGTGTCAAAACGCTGACATTTCTGGAGAGACAAGAGCCAAAGTAATTGTTCATGAGCTTCTTACACTAAAAGCCACCGCCATTTTGACCGGTGATATCTTTACCAGTAAGCTTGCCATCGAACCAGGTGCCATTTTTACGGGCAGTTGCAACATGAGCGAGATTCCGGGTCATAACAAACGAGATGTGGCAAAAAAGGCTGAAACCACAGCATTGAACGAAACTGTCAAAGCAAACTAAGCCCCCCGATAATTATTACCGTCTCAAATTCCTATAATCCAACCAAAATCAGGTGTTTTACAACGAGAAACAATTCATCAAATTTGCCAGGACTAACCTGATTGTGATGCTGCTGATGTTTGCTTTGCACGCAATTTCTCACAGTTTATTGCCCCTTGAAAGAATTTCGCCATTAACCCCCTATATCATCCTGTTTTTCAGCATTTTCAATATGATCCTTTTCTACATGAAATTATGGATTAGCAAATCGAAAGACGTTAGGTTCATCAATCTTTTCATGATCCTCAACTCGGCGAAAATGCTGCTTTTCATTGCTATCATCGCTCTGTATTCCTATTTTTATCACGATGATGCACTCAATTTTTCGATCAGTTTTTTCATTTGCTATGCAGTTTTTACATCCATCCTGGTGAGAAGTTTCAACAAACTTCAAAAGGTGCATTAATTTCCCGTCAATTTCATTATCCTTTTTGTAAGTATTTCGAGTAGCCGGTTTGTCTAAGGGAAGACCACAATGCTTTAAACAATTTTTGTTCAAGGGTGTTATAGTAGTCACCAAAACAAAAAAGCAGTGACACTAACAAAATATTCTATCCGCGATTTGGAGCAACTTACAGGAATTAAGGCACATACACTCCGAATCTGGGAAAAAAGATACGGAGTTGTAAAGCCAAAACGAACACAGACCAACATAAGGTTCTACACTAACGACGATCTGAAGAAATTGCTCAACATCTCCATTCTGAACAGGCACGGTTATAAAATTTCGAATATTGCAGGACTTGGGAACGAAGATCTGGGAAAGAAAATAATTTCGATCACCAACAAATCACTTGATACCGACAGCCATATCGAAAACCTCATCATTGCGATGATTGAGATGGATGAGTCAAAGTTTGAGAAGATTCTCTCAAACCTGATTATCAATCTGGGTTTCGAAGAAACGCTTGTGAGGGTGATAATGCCATTTTTCGAAAAAGTGGGCGTGCTTTGGCAGATAGGCACGATAAATCCCGGCCAGGAGCATTTCATCACCAATCTCATCCGGCAAAAAATCATTGTAGCCATCGACGGCTTGTACAAGCCGCAAAATGTTACCAATCAGAAAACATTCATGCTTTATCTACCTGATGGTGAACTACATGAACTTGGATTGCTCTTCTATTCCTATCTTATCCAAAAGCGTGGTCACCGGGTGTTTTATCTCGGCCAAATGGTTCCATTTGAAGATTTGCTGCATGTTGCAGATATCCATAAGCCGGATATTTTCCTTACCATCTTCACGGCTAATCTTGCCAACGAAAACATTGAAGAACACTTGCAAAAACTTTATCAGAAATTTCCTGCATCGAGAATTCTTACCGGAGGCATGCAATTCAAAATCAATCAAATCAATGTTCCTCCGAACACAAAGATTATTACTGATATTCCTGCATTCAAATCAATACTTGGAGGAATCGAAGAATTTAAATGGTAAAAACCAGAACGGCCCGGTTTTTTTTATTACCTCATCCCTAAAATTCAGCTTTAAGATACTTTAATGGCTATTTTAAGAATTATTTAGAATAAGAATAAATTACGCTGTTTAAGTTTGCTTACTTTTGTGGCCATAATTTCTTTGAAAAGTTGAACAAAACTATCTGCTGTTTAATCATTAAATGTTATTCTTAAACATATTAATAAGAACATTTTTCTTTTAATATATTGTTTATCAGCTTTTTAAAATCTATTAGCATTGAGATTAACTTTATTTAACGATAATAAGTGATTGCTAATTTGATAGAATGTTTAATTTTGCATTGAAATTATTAAACAATTAATCGCCAAAATCAAATGCTATGGGAACAATGGAATTCAATAATCAACTCGCTAGTCTGCAGGATAACCTGACTTACTTTGCCCAGTCACTTACTCAGAATGCTGAAGACGCCAGAGACCTTGTACAGGAAACTTACCTGAAAGCACTCACTTACAGGGATAAATTTGAAGCCAACACCAATCTGAAAGCCTGGACCTACACCATTATGAAGAATACCTTCATCAACAACTACAGGCGCAATGTTAAGATGAGTACTATGGTTGACAATACTGCTGACCTCTATTTTCTCAATTCAGGAGGTTCATCTGAAGAAGCCACCCCCGATTCAGTATTTTCGCACAAAGAGATTTCTGAAGTGGTTCGCAATCTGGAAGACGAGCATCGTATTCCTTTTCAGATGCACCACGAAGGCTATAAATACAAAGAGATTGCCGAGCATCTTGATCTTTCGATCGGAACTGTTAAAAGCCGGATTTTCTTTAGTCGTAAAAAGCTAATGAAAGCGCTGAAAGACAATTAATTAAATATATTCGCAAGGTCTCGACAGAGGCCTTTTTTTTTGATTCCTATTCCTAATAATTTCCTTACCAGGGTTTTCTGACCCAAAAATTTCTAATTTTGCAGCGGTTTCCGGTTTTTTTACCGGCCAATGGAGAGATTTGACTGATTGCAACCATTAAAAAAAATGCTAAAACAATGTGTTTTAACATCCCGCCAATCATCATTTCCCGAATTCTATCATCTTAAAAAATTAATGACCAATGAGTTATCTATTCACCTCAGAGTCAGTATCAGAAGGGCATCCCGATAAAATTGCTGACCAGATTTCAGATGCATTACTGGACGAGTTTTTAAAGCTTGATCCCGAATCAAAAGTTGCCTGCGAAACACTTGTAACTACCGGATTGGTGGTTTGCAGCGGGGAGGTTAGAACCAATGGCTGGGTTGACCCGCAGGAGGTTGTTCGTCGTGTAATCAACCAGATTGGTTACACTAAGCCAGCTTATCGTTTTGAAGGCAATTCGTGCGGAATCATTTCCACGATTCATGAGCAATCGGAAGACATTAATAAAGGAGTGGTAAAAGCAGTTGCTGAAGACCAGGGCGCCGGCGACCAGGGGATAATGTTCGGTTATGCTGTGCGCGAAATGGAAAACCTGATGCCACTCCCTATTGAACTGGCACACATTCTATTGCAGCAATTGGCTGCCATAAGGCATGAAGGCCATGTGATGACCTACCTCGGACCTGATTCCAAATCGCAGGTTACGGTTGAATACAATGACGATAATCAGCCTGTAAGAATAGATACGATCGTGATTTCAACGCTTCATGACGAATTTGATACAGACCCTGCCATGCTGGAAAAAATCACTTCAGACATCAGGAGGTATTTGCTTCCCCGGGCAATCAGCGAGACACCTGAAAAATACCGCCACCTTTTCGATGAGAATTTCAAACTTTTTGTCAATCCGTCCGGAAAATTCGTCATTGGTGGCCCAAATGGTGATACCGGGCTGACTGGGCGCAAAATAATCGTTGACACTTACGGAGGCAGGGTAGCTCACGGAGGTGGTGCGTTTTCGGGAAAAGACCCATCAAAGGTTGATCGTTCGGCTGCTTATGCAGCACGTCACCTGGCTAAAAACCTTGTTGCAGCGGGTGTTGCCGACGAAATTCTGGTGCAGGTTGCTTATGCCATCGGAGTTGCCGAACCGGTTGGTCTGTTTGTAAATACTTTTGGAACAGCACACGTGAAAGACAATAATGGTAACAAAATGAATGATAGCCACATAGCAAGTGTTGTAAAGGTGAATTACAAGCTCACACCCTACGAAATTACAAAGCGTTTTGATCTGAAGAATCCTATCTATCTGAGAACTGCAAGTTACGGCCATTTTGGAAGAGATTGTTTTGAGGAAGAGGCAGAGGTTTTTTATGAGAATGAAAACACCTACACGAGGATTGTGAATGGCAAGAAGAAGATTTTCAAGAAGGTAAAGTTTTTCGGCTGGGAATGCCTCGACTATGTTGATACCTTCAGAAAAGCCTTTGGTCTTTAAAGTAATCTTTTTGGTCTTCATTAAATCTGATAATTCCCTGTTAAATTATCAGATTTTTTTATGCATTTATCCCGGATATCTCCATTCGTTTAAACCACCTCTTCGTCCTCTAAACGCCAGGCAGGATCAACAATACAGAGGAAAATAAGATCGCTTTGACCGGTATTTTCGATAAACTGAACGGCATCGGGAGGAATGTAGATTGACTGATGGGGAAAGACTTTCCGTGACTCGCCATCAATATGCATAATGCCCTCACCCTCAAGAATGTAGTACACTTCGGAAGTTTTCAGTTTGTGGTGGTAGGATGCTTTTCCGGGCTTGACCCTCGCATGTGCCAGGCTGTATCGAAGATTGAGATTGGCTTTGTCAGGATGAAGCAACTCGCGAAGAATGGTATTATCACCAGCAATGAACTCTTCACAGTTTTTCAAATCAATTACAAACATAAATGGAAGATATACTTAGTTAAGTATTGATTATCAAAATATTATTACCTAAACTCATCTAAACTCCCAGCAAGTGCTTCACCGGATCATCGCCTTTGGAAAGCATCCTGGCCGGATCTTCAAGCATTTCTTTTACTTTTACAAGAAAACTCACCGACTCACGCCCGTCAATGATCCTGTGGTCGTAAGAGAGAGCTACGTACATAATCGGGTGAATTTCTACCTTCCCATTGACAGCAATCGGACGCTCGACGATGTTATGCATGCCGAGGATTGCACTTTGCGGTGGATTAATAATAGGTGTGGAAAGCATTGAGCCAAAAACACCGCCGTTAGTAATGGTAAAAGTGCCACCTGTCATCTCCTCAATGGTGAGTTTTCCGTTGCGGGCTTTGGTTGCAAGGTCTTTAATGGCAGCCTCAATTTCGTGAAGCCTGAGGGTTTCAGCATTGCGAATGATTGGCACCATCAGGCCTTTTGGAGCGCTAACGGCAATTCCGATATCAGCATAATTATGATAAACCATGTCGTTGCCATCAATCTGAGCATTGACCTGGGGAAAATGCTGGAGCGCCTCGGTGATGGCTTTGGTGAAAAACGACATAAACCCCAGCGAGACGCCATACTTTTCTTTGAAAGCATCCTTGTATTTGTTGCGTATCTGCATGATGGGGGTCATGTTCACTTCATTGAAAGTAGTGAGCATGGCCGTTTCATTTTTCACAGCCACTAATCGCTCGGCAAGCTTTAGCCGCAGCGTGGACATTCGTTTACGATCGGTATCTCGGTTTCCACCCCAGTTTGGGACATCCGAAGCGCCGGAGGGAATTGCTGTAACAGATTTCCGGTCGCCGAGAAACTGTAACACTTCATCTTTGGAGATTCTCAATTTCCGGTAAAAATCTGCAAGATCGCTTTCTGACAGATTATTGGCCTGCAGGAGCTTTTTGGCCAAGGGTGAAATATGAATTCCCAAGTCCTTCGCTGGCGTTGCTTCCCTATCCACTTGGAGAGACTGCACTTTTGCAGACTCTTCTTTCTTTTCGGGTTTAGCTGAGGGCTTTTCCGGAGCTGGCATTGCTTTTTCCTGCTTGCTTTCGACTACTGGCGCTCCCTCAGCTTTGGTGTCAATCGTACAGATCACTGTTCCTATTTCGATGGTTTCGCCGGCTTCGATCAGAATATTGATTTTGCCCGATGCTTCGGCATTAATGGTGAGGGTGGCTTTATCCGAGTCAATCTCAGCTATCTCAGCATCCTTTTCAACAAAATCGCCGTTTTTAAAAAACCAGTTTGCAAGTTGAACTTCAGAAATGGACTCTCCCGGACTTGGAACTTTAATTTCTATAATCATGATCTTGATGCAGTTTTATAAAGAAATGAGCTACTTTAAATTGTTCAAAATTAGTTGATTAGCAGCATTAAAAATTTGTTATTTCAATTGATGGAGGAAATTGGTTTTGATTACCTGATCGGGATTTTCGGCAAAGGATTTCCAGCGGTTTCCAATACAAATCATCCGGCACTCTTTTTTTACCATCGGGCAGTCGCAGGCACGGAACGATTTCTCGATCACCTTACGCTGACGGATTTGATGGAATTGTGGCGATCCGGTTGCCGGACTTCCGCTTGCAGGTCTTGCCACCACATTCAGATTTACATCGGGAAAATTCTGCAGCATGAAAGTCCATGCGCCCATGTTCAAGGGCTCTTCTTGCGACCAGATAAAATCGGTGGCATTTTTGTATTTGGCCAACACCTCTCTGATCTGCTTGTCGGGCAAAGGATAGAGTTGTTCGATCCGGATAATGGCTGTTTCGAAGTAGTTTTTTTCCTCCTTTTCTTCGTGGAGATCGTAATAAAGCTTACCGCTGCAGAAAACCAGCCTTTTAACCTTTTCAGGATCGGCAGATGGGTCGTCTATCAGTTCGAGAAATCTTCCTGTACTCATTTCAGTGAGTGAAGAAACACAGCGCTGATGCCTTAACAGGCTTTTAGGAGTGAAGATTATCAGTGGTTTACGAAAATCGCGGAGAAGCTGACGCCGGAGCAGGTGAAATAAATTGGCGGGTGTGGAAGCATTGACAAGCTGCATGTTGTTTTCGGCACAAAGGCTTAGGAAACGCTCAATCCTGGCGCTGGAATGTTCGGGTCCCTGGCCCTCGTAACCATGCGGCAGATAGAGTACCAGATCGTTCATAACATTCCACTTTTCTTCGGCGCTGGAGATATACTGGTCAATGATGATCTGTGCTCCATTGTTGAAATCGCCGAACTGCGCCTCCCAGATGGTCAGATCGTTGGAAGATTCGAGTGCGTAGCCATACTCGAAACCAAGCACTCCATACTCCGACAGCAAAGAGTTATAAACCTCAAAGCGACCCTGTTTTTCAGCCAGATTAGCGAGAGGTATATACATCTCTTCCGACTCGTCCACCCTTATAACTGCGTGGCGGTGAGAAAAAGTTCCTCGCTCCGAGTCCTGACCGCTGAGCCGAACGTTGTAACCCTCTTTCAACAGAGAGGCATAAGCCAAAAGCTCGCCCATCGCCCAATCCAGCTTATCGTCCTGAAACACCATTTTCCGCCTGTCGTCCTGGAGCTTGATCAGCTTGCGGTAAAAGGTTTTATCCTCAGGCAAGGAGGTAAGTTTGAGCACAAGTTCTTTCAGAATATTTTCATCAACGCCGGTATCCGGTGATTGATCGAAGTCCCGGGCTGTTGCCTTCCTGATATTTTGCCAGTTATCATCCAGGAAGTTTCGGATTACGGTTTTTCTGGATTTTTTTGATTCTTCAAGGTTTGACTCCAGCCTTTGTTCAATTTCTTTCTGAATCTGCGCTAAAGTCTCTTTTGTTGTAACTCCTTTGGTAAGGAGCTTTTCGCTGTATATTTCGAATGGATTGGGGTGTTTTTCGATCACCTTGTACAAAAGCGGCTGTGTGAATCGAGGCTCATCTCCCTCATTGTGACCATATTTTCGATAGCAAAGCAGGTCGATAAAGACATCGCGCTGGAATTTGTCGCGAAATTCCATGGCAAACTGAATCGTATAAACCAATGCTTCCACGTCGTCGCCATTAACATGAAATACAGGCGATTGCACTACTTTGGCCACATCGGTGCAGTAGGTGCTCGAACGTGCGTCGAGATAATTGGTGGTAAATCCCAGTTGATTGTTGACCACAATATGCACTGTTCCACCGGTTTTATAGCCTTTGAGCCTCGACATCTGAACTACCTCATACACAACACCCTGTGCGGCAATGGAAGCGTCGCCATGGATCAGCACCGGAGCAACTTTTTTGAAATCGCCACTATAAGAATTGTCAATTTTTGAGCGGACAATTCCTTCCACCACCGGGTCAACGGTTTCGAGGTGCGATGGGTTAGCGGCGAGCGTAAGTTTTACTTTTTTGCCTGATGTGGTCTCTCGTTCGCAGGAGTAGCCGAGGTGATATTTTACATCGCCAAGCAGTGTTTCGTCGTCATAGGAAATCCCGGAAAATTCGGCAAAGATGTCGCTGTATTTTTTCCGCATAATATTGGCCAGCACATTTAGCCGGCCGCGGTGCGGCATGCCGATGACAAATTCCCTGGTTCCCAGATCGGCGCCTTTTTCCATGATTGCATCCAAAGCCGGAATCAACGCCTCGGCGCCTTCAAGCGAAAAACGCTTTTGACCGGGGAATTTTTTGTGGATAAATTTCTCAAAATTCACAGCGCGGGCCAGTTTTTTGAGAATATAAATTTTATCTTCATTGCTGAATTTCATGGTGTTACGCGTGCGTTCCATGTTTGCCCTCAACCATGCTGCCACCTCCACATCGCGGATAAACATAAACTCGGCGCCCACACTTTTGCAATATGTCTGGTGCAGGTGAGCGATAATTTCGCGCAGGCTTGTTTTTCCCAATCCGATTTCGCTTCCGGCTTCAAATTGTTTATCAAGATCTTTTTCCGATAACTCGAAATTAGCAATGTCAAGGGTGGGACGGTACTGGCGGCGGGTACGAACGGGGTTGGTTTGTGTAAAAAGATGCCCCCGCTGGCGGTATGCGTTAATGAGGTTAATCACTTTGAACTCATCCAGGTAGTCCTGGCTTAAGGCCGGTGCAGAATCACCATAACGCTGACGTGAAAATTCAAACCCTTCGAAAAACTTCCTCCAGCTAAGGTCAACCGATTCAGGGTCAGAGCAAAACTGCTCGTACATCGCTTCGATCACCGCAGGGTCGGCATTTCCAAGGTAAGTATATTTATCCATGATTTAACTGCTTGAAATAAAGCACAAATGTAAGGGATTTTGTTGTCGGATTGCCCGAAAACTGTGAATAATGAATTGTTTTAAGGAATATGGTACTGATATTCAGGTATTTATCTTCAATATGCATCAAGTTTTCCTGAATGGTTTTTCAATAACCGACAATGAGTTTTTGCGAATATTGACCCTGCGAGGAGGTTATCACAAGCAGGTACTGACCTGATATCAGCCCGGAAACATCGAGTTCATTGGTCACAGAACTCAGCGTTGAGCTTTGGATCAATCTGTAATTGGAATCAAAAATTGAAAAAGCCACTTTTTCGTCGCGAAAATTTCCCGAAATAACAATTCTGTCTGCCGCCGGATTTGGGTAAATAGTGAAGGTCAATATTTTGGTATTATTCAACTGAAAGTCAACAATATTCACTGTTGGATCATACAGAGGAAGGTAATGAACGACACCGAGGACCGGGTCGTCGGGTTGGTGGAAAATATGCATCTCCACCGAATCGCTGTCCATCGTTCCCCAGTAGTTGTTTTGCGCCCAGATCGGGTTTGGGGTGTTATTGTAAAAATCGTAAACCGTTCCACTGTTTTGGTTGTCGAAAATCTGGTTCATTCCCGGGCTTTGCTCCGCAATCGTAAGCTGCCCGAAATTGGGTTGAGCACTGTTCTGGATCGTAATTCCCCATAAATTTCCAGTAATCGTGTTTGCCGAAACAAAAGAACTGTTTGAAGCGTTGCCGAAGAAATTAATCCCGCTGCCTCCCAGGTTGGGCAGCCCCTGGGTGTTGTTGTCGGAAATGGTGTTGCTGCGGATTAACGAACCGATGTTGTTGCCATACTGCGTAATCCCGTAACGATTATCCTTGATCAGGTTGTCCTCGATTCTGCATTTCAGGTTGCCGCCCGCCAGTGTAGTTACAGCAATGCCTCCTACCATTATCAAATCACGGTTGCCAATGATCTGGTTTCCAATGATCCGCACGGAGTCAGCGCCGGATGTTCCCAGGTTAATCTGCGGCATGTTACTGTTGGACGTAACATTTCCCTGGATCAGGCAGTTGACTATCTGGGGTGATGAGGCTCCATTGGCCGCAGAAAGGACAGCCGGGCCTGCATTTTTGAGAAACCCGCAGAAAGTAATTATCGGCGAACTTTGCGAAAGATCAATGGTTCCGGTACAATTGGATTGGTTAAACTCCTCAAATAAACAGTTGTAAAAATCAACCTGAGAACTTATCAACTTGATTCCACCAGCTTTAAAAAAATGAACGCTGCTAAGATTTGAACCGGAGCTGTTTTGAAATTTGAATCCTGCGAAATAGCTGGGTTCGTCAAATGAGGCAAACACAACAGGCGGTTCCTGCGAGGATATGGTCAGGGTTCCGTTTACTGTGATCAGAACATTTTCGAATACCCTGAAATATGCCGGTTCGTCAATGCTGATAAGATCGTTGGCAGAGATGGTGATGTTGCCGGAGATATCATACACCGAACCATTAAATGAAATGACGCCTCCGGAGTTGTTGACAAACTCCTGCAAATTCCAGTTGACGCCGGTTCCGGGGGTGATATACTGCGCTGAGGCCAACCCTGTAATCCATAAAAACAGTACTATCAATTTGAATTTTTTCATCTGGTCGAATGTATTCAGTTATTGTTTCGTTTAAAAATCTCATAGCTTTTAATGGCCCAGGCAACAAGTTCTTCAAAACTCTCAAAATCAATCTGATGCTCCAGCCATTCGCAAAACAACACCCGCTGAAAGCAATTATCGTTTTCCTGTTCGCGAAAAAATTTCAAATTTTCCTCAGGGTCAATCACATCATCGTACCTGCCAATTATTACAAATCGCGCCGGGCACCTATCCGTCTCAATTTCAGGAAGATATTCCATCAACTGATCACTGTAACTCATGGCTGGATTGAATAGCAGGCATGGCAACCCCAAATCCTCACCCAGCCAAAAAGCAGTGAATCCTCCCAAGGAACTTCCAACCAAAAATTCGACTTTCTGCTCCATGGCCTCATGCCGCAAATGTTGATAAAGATTCTTGTCGTGGCGGTAATCGAGCAAAGGAGCATAGACTTCGAAACCAGCCCTCTCCAGGATCTCAACTTTTTGTGGAAGCGGATAACTATCCAGCCCGTGAAGGTACATTGCTTTCATTTTGGTCATAACATCTTATTTATCAATTTGTTAATTCAGAGATGATCCCATTACATTTCAGATTAACTATCAAAACCGGCATACAAAACTTATAGTCTGCCCCCCAGTACTGCTGTTTTCTTGTATTTCTTCAAGCTGCCGGAAGTGTCAAAAACTTCAAAAAAGATGATATAAATGCCGATTGCCGCTTTTTGCCCATCGTCGGTTATGCCATCCCAACTGAAGCTTCCTTCGGCACCCAGCAACTCATTCTGAACGAGCTTCCTCACCAACCGGCCACGTGAGTCATAAATAGTGATGTTGGCTACAAATCCGGGGTTTTCAAATTGGTAAGCAATATTCAGCACATCATCGCGTCCATCCATATCCGGCGAAAAAATCTCAGGTTGAAGGGTGATCGGATCGTCAATAAATTGTTCTTCAGAGTATTGCGAGTTTTTATAGCCCGGAGTGGCAAAACCGGCATCTTCTGCAGCAGAATGCCAGTTGGTGTTGTCGGTGGATGGCCGGCCGGGATTGATTCGCTCCAGTGAAACCCCTTTAACGGACTTTAAAAGAGGGTAGTGCATTTCTTCAGTATAGGCCATCCGGTCAATCACCTCGAAACCTTTGGTGGCAATCACTGCAACGCCATCGGTGTTGTTGAACTGTGGCAAAGAAGCCATTGTGACAAAAGTTTCAGGATTTTCGGTAAAATACTGTTGTCGAACGACTTCCGGGTCGGTTGTCAACACCATGAAACTCTCAGGAAAAAGAAGCAGACCCGACTCACTGATATTTTTGGGAGTACTAAGTTCATTGGTGATTTTGTCAACGGTTGCCAAAATCAATGTGCTGAGGTCGAGGATTTTATCGGATCTGTTGTAAATCTCAACAAAATCAACTCCTTTCACTATATCTTCTTTTGGATTGAACAGTATTTCGTTGATAATGATGTCGTTGGCCAGCACCGGCTTAGGTATGCCAAAATTTACTTTCCTTGATTTATCAATAAGATTTCCTGCGCAATCTGCCAGATCGTTCAAAATTTCTAAAGTATAAATGATGTCCTGACTTAAGCTGTTCGATGGATCAAGGTTCATGGCCACTCTCAGGTAGTCTGGTTCGGTGGCTGCCACAAAAATTGGAAAACCCACAGAAGGGGAGATTTTGTAGGTCTGTGTTTGGTTGAGAAATGTACTATCCATTGGTTCGGAAAAATTTACAATGATGGCAGATGATGAAAGTACCTCAACCCTCAACGCATACGGATCAATAATGTCAGGATTAGCTGCAATCACCGAGTTTGGCGCTCCAGGAGTTCCCCCTGCAGGACTTACTGAAGCAATCCAGTTGGCGCTTCCTCCACATGGGTTGGCCGGATCAATCTGCTCGAGCGACCAGCCACCGTTTTTTTTATTTGAATTTTGATACCATGCATCAGAATAGGTAACATTGGTAATCACCTGGTTTAGCTGGTTTTTCAGGGTAATATTCTGGCCTGCGTTGGCGAGCTGGAATCCTGAAAATCCGTAGTAGGGGCCAAACTCAGAAAGTTCTGCCGCTGAATTCTCATGGCCGACAAGCAGAAAACCCCCTGGCTGAAGGATGATTTCGCCAAAAGTCCGGGCCGTTGAACCTGTAATTAGATTCCATCCTGAAAGGTTGATTTCGTTTCCTGTGGTGTTGAGAAGTTCTATATATTCGGCATTGGGCAGGTTTACCGGCGGATCGGGATCGGCCATAATTTCGTTAATCTGGATATCGAAGGCCGAAGGAAGGTACCAACTGAAATCTGTCTGGATTAGTGAAGCCACGTTGCCATTGATGTCGGCAATATTTTGAATTGAGATCGAAAGTGTTACGCCAACAGGGAAAGGCCGGTCGAAAACCAGCCTCACTTTCCCCGGATTTTGCGAATCAAGCGTTGCTGTTTTCGGGTATTCGATGTTGTTGCTGACAAAATAATTCAGGAGATTAACTGCTGACGAGGGTTGCAGCGCTTCATTAAAAATTACATCAAGATTATTAGCGCTGAGCGCTTCAACCCTAACGAGTTGAGGAGCCTCATTGTCTACAACCACCGGCCCGACATAAAACTGATCGAAGTAAAAGTTTTTGGCATTACTCGAAGTGTATTTACAATAAACCCCTATAAATGAGGCTGTTGGAATTTGGTTGTCGGTTCCGGTTGCATCGGTCTGATATGCGCCAAAACCAGCATTATCCCTCTCGATAGTCCAAGTGCCGGAAACATCACGGCGAACTCTGATCCAAAGCTGAAATGAGCTGGCAATCAAGCCATCGGAGCCCCGGCAGATCAAAGTAGTGGTTTCGCCATTTTGCCGGTACAATTCAATCGCGTCGTTCGAAAGGTTTTCTCCAAATTTCAAAAAATAACCATTCAGCGGTGCTTCAAGATTTAGTATGCTGCTTGCAAGATACACCCTCGCCAGGTTGTTGTCCGATGGGGCAAAATTCATCCTAATCCAGAATCGCCATTCCATTTCAGCACTCATCTCAAATGAGGTTGTCAGGTGGGATGTTCCTGCTTCGGCAGCATTCAATTGCAACTGAAAATCACTGTTGACAATAAAATCATTTTGATCTCCCAACCAGGCGGGGTTGGTTGTAAAATCCCCATCACTGAAATCATCAGTTAGCTGCGCTGAAAGATATAATGGGATTAAACAGAAAAGAAGTAACCAATATTTCATAACTGCTTGTTAATTAATGGTTTGAAGAATCCGAATATTACTCATTGAGTTGTTGAGAAATGCAGATCGCAAATCTACAAAAAAGAAACCTCCACCCGTTGCTCTGAGTAATAGAATCGCAATTTTTATTGAAAGATTTCTGAATAATACTAATTTTGCTATCTAATCTGATAATAATGATCAATAATTTGATATTCAGTACTTTACAAATATTCAAAATTCTAAACAAAATGAAATCCGTACTTTTACTTCTGATTATGGCAGTGTTTTTTGTTAGCTGCAAGGATGACGATGAAATCCAGTTTCCGCCTGAACTTGACCAAATCATTGCGAAATTGGACAGCTCTTTTGATTCGCTTAACGTGGACATGGCTGCCAATGCTGCGGCCATTGCTGCGGATGCCTCTGATCCGGCAAATATACGCAACCGAATGCTTGATTTGTTCGAGGGTTCTTCATTTGTTCTTGAGTTTGCTTTTATAACTCCGCAGGGCATTATGGAGATCGTCGAACCAGAAGTTTACCATTACATCGAAGGATCCGACATCAGCCAGCAGGATCATATCGTCAAAGGTTATCAAACCAAAACGCCGGTACTCAGCGAAACTTTCGATGCAGTTGAAGGTTTCAACGCTTCGGTTTGTTTCCATCCATGCGTAAACAGTGGAGCTGTTGTTGGTGGAATCACTTCGCTTTTTCAGGCGCACACCATTATCGGCCGGACGGTGAATCCGCTGGTTGCAGGGCAAACTTTCGAAGTCTGGGTTATGGAAAAAGGCGGTAAAGTACTTTTTGACCAGGATGGCGATGAAATAGGACTTAATGTTCTCACCGATGATCTTTACCAAGACTTCCCGGAACTGATCGAAGCCGCCAAACTGATTGACAGAGGTATGAGCGGCGAAACCCAGTACTCATTTTTCCAAACCGGCACAAATACGACCGTCACCAAAAAGACCTACTGGAAAACGTTTGAGCTTTATGGAACCCAATGGAAAATCATCTGGGTAAAACCGATCTAAATCATTAGGTAATTTTTTAGCTTAACAAAGGTTTTTCTGTTAAACCTTTGTCAAACAAATACTTTCACTATTCAATATCAAGCACTTATCGGTGGGTTATTCATTAACACCGGTCTGAAATTCTCATTACCCGTTTACTATAAAATCCAAGTTTAATATACCCTGTTGATAATGAATTTCAACCTTCATTAAACCTTTTGCTAATTTTGCCGCTTTATACTGACTATGAAAATACTACATTCAAGCTCTAACCTGGCACTTGCCTACAAAGACCAGAGATTTTCACACGCTGATTTACTTAACCACATTGCACACTACGGTGAAATGCTTCGACCCGTGGCCCCCGGCAAAGTAATGATTTATTCGGAAAACCGGCCTGAGTGGGTTTTTGCGTTCTATGGCGCAATATCGCAGCAGGCAGTGGTAGTTCCTGCTGATGTGATGTCAACGGCACCTGAGCTCACCTACATGATGGCCGATTGCGAGCCGGATGTGATTTTCTGTTCAAAAGCCAAAAAAGAGGTCGTGGATAACGCAATTCAAGCCATCACGAAACCACCCAGGCTGATCGTTTTCGAAGAGTTACCAGCGATGTCGGCGGGCTTGACAATGACCTCACTTGATATACCGGATATTCATAAAACCGCAGTGATTATTTACACATCCGGCACCACCGGTAGTAACAAAGGGGTTATGCTATCGTTCGAGAATCTCATCTTCAACATCAAAGCGGTTTCTGAATATATTCCTATTTTCAACGAACACGAAACCGTTCTGATTCTTCTGCCGCTGCATCACATTTTCCCGTTGTTAGGTTCGATGATGGCGCCGCTGATGGTTGGTGGGAAAACCGCAATGTCGCCAACACTCAACACCGAGGACATCCTGAAAACGCTCCAGAATCATAAAGTGAATATTATTATAGGTGTGCCGCGTCTTTATGCCGTTATCCGCAAGGGAATCATGGAAAAAGTGAGGGCAAGCAAACCCGGTCGGATAATGTTTTCGCTTGCCAGGAAACTCAACTCACGCAATTTCTCCAAAAAAGTCTTCAAAGCTGTTCATGAGAAATTTGGCGGCAATCTGAAATACATGGTTTGCGGAGGAGCACCACTTGATCCGGAAGTAGCTATGGATTACAAAACACTTGGTTTTGAGATGCTTGAGGGGTATGGTATGACCGAAGCCGCCCCCATGATCTCGTTTACAAGGCCAGGAAACTGGATTATCGGGGCTGCCGGCCAGATAATGCCGGACGTGAAAGTTGAAATCAGGGATGGCGAAATTGTAGCCTCCGGAAAAAACATTATGCAGGGCTATTACAACAAACCCGATGACACAGCAGCAATCCTGAGAGATGGCTGGCTTTATACAGGCGATCTTGGCGAAGTGGATCGCAACGGATTTATCAAAATAACTGGTAGAAAAAAAGAGATCATCGTTACATCAAGTGGAAAAAATATCAACCCGGCTGAGTTGGAACAAGCCATTGAGGAGAAAATAAAAGGTGTTTCCGAAGTTGGTGTGTTGCTCAACAATGACAAACTTCATGCTATCATTCTTCCTGACAATGCCAGACTTAAGCTTGCCGGTGTTTCCGATCCGAAGCAATACTTCAGGGATGAGTTGGTCAATAATTTTAACAAGGAGGTAGCACCTCATAAGAAGATTATTTCATTTACACTGGTTGATGCGGAGTTGCCCAGAACACGGCTTGGGAAGTTGCAGCGCTTTAAACTCAGTGCAATTATCCAATCGCCTTCACCGGAAAAAGTAAAAAAATCAGCTCCCGACTTTGAAGAATACACCATTATTAAAACCTATCTCGAAGGGCAAAAGGCTGTTGAAGTATCGCCCGACGATCACCTCGAATTTGATCTCGGACTGGATTCACTCGACAAAGTGGGATTGCAAACCTGGCTTGAGAAATCGTTTGGCGTGGATCTGAAAATCGAAAACCTGATGAACTTCCCGTCGGTCGTAAAACTGGCTGAATACATCCGCGAAAAAAAATCGAAGCTGCAGCTCGAAACCATCAACTGGTCGGATATCCTTAAGGAGAAAATCAACATAAAACATCCCGGCAGCTGGTACATGAGCCAATTGATGATCAAGCTCTCAAAATACCTTTATAAGGTCTATTTCAGGCTGTCGTACAACGGGTTGGAAAATATTCCCGACGGGCCTTGTATCATTGCACCAAACCACCAGAGCTTTTTTGATGGCTTCATCATTGCTTCGCTCCTAAAACGTAAAACATTCAGCAGAACCTATTTCTATGCCAAGGAGAAGCACATCAGGCCGCAGTGGCTCAAATTCCTGGCCAATAAAAACAACATTATCATTGTTGATCTGAACAAAGACCTCCGGTTATCCATTCAAAAGATGGCGATGGCGCTGCAAAACAACCGCAACATTATCATTTTCCCTGAAGGAACCCGATCAAAAGACGGTGCTATCGGGCAGTTTAAGGATACATTTGCCATTTTGAGCCGCGAATTGGGCGTACCCGTAGTACCGGTTGCCATTGACGGAGCCTGGCATGCACTTCCGGCCGGTAGCATTTTCCCAAGACCATTCCGGAAAATTACTGTTAGTTTTCTTGAGCCTATTCATCCCGGAAATGAATCCTATCAAACACTTAGTCAGGCTGTTCGGCAGAAAATTCAAACAAAACTGGCCTCCTGATTTTCTAAAAACGGAGATGATTCTGCATTTGCTTTTTCATAAAATACTACCCGATTTGCATTTTGATGATCTGGCTCCGGGAATTTCTCCTGCGAAAGACCTTGATCGAACGACCAGCTCACAGGCGCCCAGTTTGTGATTGATGAAAATAACTAATTTTGCCACCTGTTTGATTTCAGGCCCCATAGTTCAATGGATAGAATTTCAGATTCCGGTTCTGACGATGTGGGTTCGAGTCCCGCTGGGGTCACAAAAAAAACACCGGTCACTGCAATGTGGCCGGTGTTTTTTTTCAGTATGAAAAATCTTTACAGCTTTTCCAGCTTGACATCCACTGTAACTTCAATACTTTCGGCAATGTTGTTAACTACCGCGCCAGGAATTTTGATCTCATAATCAGCTACTTTCACATTGAATTTTGAGAATCCCAGGATTACGCCATCCTTCACCGTAAAAGTTCCTTTCTCCTTTATATCTTTTGTGACCCCGTGGATGGTGAGTTTTCCCTCAACATCAGCATTGTATGTACCATCTTTGGTGAGAGTAATTGACGAAATATTGGTAACCTTGCCATTGAATGAAGCGTTTGGAAATTTGTCGGATTCCATGTAATTCTCGTTGAAATGCTCCTGCATGAGCGCTTTTTCAAACTCGAATGATTTGATAAGCACTTTGAAAACAAAATCACCACTGGAAACGTCAAGTGCCGAATTAACCTGGCGGTTGTGAGCCTCAATATTTTCGAGTGGCGTAGAAGAGAAGAAACGAATATGACCGTTTTTGGTCATGTATTTTTGGGCAAAACTGTTGTTGATTGAAAACAATAATGCAAAAATTAAAACAACTGAAATTCTCATAATTGAAATGATTTAATGTATTGATAACTAATTAACTAAAGATCCTTTTTCGATGATCACATCAACACTGTTATAACCGGTGCAATATCCCTTAATAACAATTTCGCGGGAGTTGTCGGCGGTTTTCAGAGCGTCATTCTGATTTGGCAGCATTGTCACCCGAACTCCTTCCGGGCCAAACATTCCATCTTCAAACTCAAAGACGGCAATAACAAGTTCACCAGAAGTTTCAACCTTGCTGAGGGTTCCTGATACTTCAACTACTTTTCCGTTGAACTTATCAGCAGCTGCAGTTTCATCCATTTTATAGCTTTCATACAACTCCTTTGCCATGAGGCTGTAGTCGGCTTTTTTCTTTTCAAAATCAGGGTGGGGTTTGTTGTAAACAAACTTAAACACGAGCACGGCGGCAATTATTCCGATAATTGCCAGAACTGCTAAAACTTTAATCCATGTCTTCATTTGATTCCTGGTTAAGTGATTAGTAAATTATAACCACGGCAGATTGCAACAACTGGAGGGATAGAGTTGCTAACAGGAATTTAAGTAATAAGTTATTGAATTGTGATTTTTTAACACAAATCAAGGTGAGATCATTTGAAGCTTTCTGGTTTTTTTACCGTGAAAACCCTCGAAATATTGAATCCGAAATATACATCGCCATCAAGCCAGTTACCAGTGGTTTCGGTGATAAATCCACTTTCGAAAATAGGATCGGAGTTGGTGAAAAACAATTGAAACACATGGCCGCCGGTTTCGATATCAAAACCGACTGAAAAAGAGTTTCGAACGGTTTGAGATGGAAGCTGATCCGGCAAAACGTACCAGTACTCGGCATTCAGAGCAGTCCTGTTGGTGAGTTTTACCCTTCCACCGAATCCAGTGGCAAATATGTCGTTGTTATCCTCTTCGGTGGCAACAAGATTTTTGTGAACCAGCGTGGGGGTGATTTGTAACGATAAAGAAGAGTTGAATTTGCGGGCAATCAGCAGTTGATGGGTATAGGCCACTCTTGAAGAGAAATAGTTTTCGCGTTCGGGGTATTGCCATTTGAGCGAGCTGAGCGAAATGCTGCCGAAATAGGTGAGCGCCAGGGGCATCTCTTTGAGGCCGGTACTTTGCCTGAGGATTTTACCTTTTACAAAACCATCGAAAGTCTTTTTGTAAGAACTGCGCCCCACTCCCAATGCCAGCCAGTCGTTTACACCGTACTCGAAACCCAGCCTTATGTTGGCCTGATCGAGGCCCCAGAATTCATAAGCCCCTGAATTTAAATACCCAAAATGGTGTTGTATCAGAAACATCAGTACTCCTGGTGCAGGATTTTCGATGGATTGCCCGAGCACCAGTCGTGTGGTTTTAAAAGTGGCCGTTGTGTAGTCGGTGGTTTGAGGTTCATCCCCAAATAGACCCATCAAATCGTCCTGGGCTTTTGTGATTTGCGGCATAAACCAAAATATCACCGCTATTAAAATGATTGTCAGTGTATTAAACTTTTTCATCTTTCTTAGTTATTAGGGTTCGACGGATCAGTTATTGGGTGCACCGGCATTGATCCAGATATCAATTTTTGTCAGGTCACAGGCGTTCAGTTTGTTACCACCTTTTGGCATAGGCGAGTAACCCGATTGATGGTTGATGGCGCCCTGCAATTTTCCATTGTCAGCTACCACTTTAAGGCTATTGTAGTTATCGGTAATTATTCCTGCTGACGGCGAGGAGGAGCTGTGACAGCCATTGCAGTTTGCAGCCATCACCGGGGCAACGGAACCGGAGTAGGTTACGTTGGTGGTATCACAGGGAGTCGGGTCAGGATAGAGGTATTCCTCGTTGTCGTAGTAGCAAGAAGAGACCATGATCAGCAATAATGCAGCCATGAGCGTCAAAAGCATAATTGATTTTCGGTTAATTGTTGGGAGTTCCATCGTTGATCCATTTTTGAATTTGAGCAATATTACAATCAGAAAGCTGCACACCTGAAGGTGGCATGGCAGGATATCCCTGCTGATGGCGGATTACGCCAAGCAATTGGCCGGTATTGGCAACAGCCACAAGATTTGCATGAGTTTCGAGGAATATTCCGCCCGATGGCGACCCACCGCTATGGCAGCCCAGACAATTGTTTTGAATGATCGGAAAAACAGTGCCTGAGTAAGTTACATTGATCGAATCGCAATCAATTTCATCACAGTAATTATTCAATGCACCCTGCATAATCCATAAATAGACTGCATCGATCTGTTCGTCGTTTAAAGGATTTCGCGGTGGTGGAGGCATTCGTTTGTCCGGGTCATCTTCGGTGATAACTTCGTAAAGATCACTGCTTTGAGGATTATAAGGATCAACATCAGCAGTATTGAGGATCGAAGTGTAGGTCGTCAGGTTCACACCGTCAGCGGCTGTTGCGGCGTCATGACAACCTGAAATGGCGCAGGATGACTGCAGGAGCGGGAAAATCGTATTGAGAAAATAGGCTGTGTCCGGATCGCAGGGGATTCCATTTGGAGGAATAATGAAAGTAGTATCCCTTACCCAAATTTCTATGGTTGCGATGTCGCAATCCGATAATCTTACCCCTGTTGGCGGCATGGGGGAATAACCAGCAGCGTGGTTGATAACGCCCAGCAGCCTGCCGTCGTAAGCAATGGTGGCCACTGTATTGTAGTCGGTGAAGTTTAACCCGGCCGAAGGTGCAGCGCCACCGTGACAACCAATACAGTTTTTATCAAGAATGGGATAAACACTGCCTGGGTATGTAACCTTTGATGTGTCGCAGTCGTCAGGGTTTGGAGTCGGACCAACCTGTGGCTCATGTTTGCACGATCCGGTGAAGAGGAGCCCGAAGATAACAAGGGCAAATGTTGAAAAGAGAAGTTTCTTTTTCAACCTTGGGGGAGAAGTGGCCATTGCATTATAATATTTAATGATGCAATATTACGAACAAAAAGGTATTCAGATACTTAAAATGATTATAAATTACGATCATTTCTTAAATTTTTAAAATCCTCGAAAAGAACAGCTTAGCCATTTTACCCGAAAATCAATACTTTTGCGCATTAAAAAAAGACCCATATGGAACAAAAAATCCAGCTATACAATACCCTAAGTCGCAGGAAAGAGAATCTTGAACCTATAAATCCCCCTCATGTCGGATTGTATGTTTGTGGCCCAACGGTTTATGGTGACGCTCATCTTGGTCATGCACGCCCGGCAGTGACTTTTGATCTGGTATTCAGATATTTACAACACATCGGTTACAAGGTGAGGTATGTGCGCAATATCACTGATGTTGGCCACCTGGAAAACGATGCCGACCAGGGAGAGGATAAAGTGGCCAAAAAAGCCCGCCTCGAACAGCTTGAGCCAATGGAGATAGTGCAGTATTACACCCTCCGTTACCATAAAAACATGGAACAGCTCAATGTGCTTCCTCCGAGTATAGAGCCTCACGCCTCAGGCCACATGATCGAGCAGATTGAAATGGTGAAAAAAATCCTCGATTCAGGGTTTGCTTATGAAAAAAACGGGTCGGTGTATTTTGATGTGGTTAAATACAATTCTGCACACAACTACGGAAAATTATCGGGACGGTCCATTGAAGAGACCATGGAAAACACCCGTGAGCTGGCGGGTCAGGAAGAGAAGCAGAACCAGGTGGATTTTGCCATCTGGAAGAAAGCTTCTCCTGAGCACATAATGCGCTGGCCATCTCCCTGGAGTGACGGATTTCCTGGCTGGCACATCGAATGCTCGGCAATGGGTTGCAAATACTTAGGCGAAACTTTCGACATTCACGGTGGAGGGATGGATCTCATTTTCCCGCACCATGAGTCGGAAATTGCCCAGTCGGTGGCTGCCAACGGCCATGACCATGTGCGCTATTGGATGCACAACAATATGATCACCATTGACGGGCAGAAAATGGGTAAATCCCTGAATAACTTCATCACCCTCAATCAGTTTTTCAGTGGTGAACATCCGTTACTCGATCAGCCATACGACCCCATCACTATCCGGTTTTTCATCCTGCAGGCGCACTACCGCAGCACGCTTGATTTTTCGAACGATGCTCTGAAAGCTGCGGAAAAAGGACTGAAGCGACTTTTGGCCGCCGGCCAGACTTTGGAAAAATTAAAACCGTCCGAAAAATCCACCGTTTATATCGAAACATGGCGAAACCAATGCTACGAGGCCATGAACGACGATTTCAACAGCCCAATCGCCATTGCTCAGCTTTTTGATGCTGTCAGGATGATCAACTCGATCAACGATGGCAAGGATTCGATCACAGCAGATGATCTGGCTTTGCTCATCAAAACTTACAACTACTTCGTTTTTGACATACTTGGACTAAGAAGCGACGAGCAGACTGCATCAGCCGATCATGAGCTGGTGGAGGGTCTGATGCAAACCATACTCGACATTCGTAAAGAGGCCAAACTCAAAAAAGACTGGCCTACCGCCGACAAAATCCGCGATCACCTCAGCGCCCTAAACATCGAAGTGAAAGACACTAAAGAAGGGGCAACGTGGAATGTGAAGGGATGATGAAATCAGTTCGACGATATAGATTAGTCGTCGGTTAATCGCAAATCAGAATGATTTTGAAGTGTCAGTCAAAGTCAGATGCGGGGGGGCAAAGGATTCAAGGAAATTATTAAGCAACCAATTTAATTGTATAATGAAATACCCCAATATTAGAGAAGAGGAATTGAAAAACAGGTTAGCACACGACTACTTCTGGCTTTTTGATTGCACCCGAATCATCGGCAACGTTGACTTTTGTGTAGCAATTCATCAGAGCCAGAAGGAGCTGAAAGACAAGGAGTCGCTTCTGTGGGCGGAGGCTAAAAAAGGCTCGTCCGACATCTACAAATCCATCGTTCAACTGATCCTCACCATTGGCAAAGCCCGCACATTCGACAAATATTTGCCTCCGGCTTTTCTGGGAGCGTTCGACGGGGAAAAAATAGCTTTCATCCCCTACAACGACATTCACGAAGTGTTTTACATCAACGACTTCAATTGGAATGTAACCCCGTCGAACCACGAAACCAAAGAGTTCAGGCTCACTTACGACAAAGTAAAATCGGCAATTGACGCAAATGCATTGCTCTTTCACTACCTCAGCGACGACCGTGAGTTGAAGGCTTTTATCAAAAAAAACTTCATTGCAGGCAAATTTGGATTGACAAAGACCCGCATTGACAAAAACAACTTCATGATCATTTACAACAAATGGCTGCAAACGGTCAAGCCTACTATTGCAGTAAAATGGGAAGTTGCCAAAAAGAGCGGGATTATTGACGGCGATTTTTACCTGGCCGACCTGCTGAGCCAGGAAAACCAAACCCTGAAAGAAAAACTGTTTGTGCTGCTTCGGAGCGACCACTACGAGCTTGACCGGCGGTTTGACGAAGCCGGAATGTTCAGCAGCAAACGCACTGAATTCTCGGATGGGCAGGTTGCACACACGCAGTTCTGGAATAAGTACCACCGGCCTCCACGGGAGGAATACTGGGATTACATCGTCGAACGCCGCGACCTGCTTGTACCACAGGATGTGCGCGAACGTAAAGGGAGTTTCTTTACGCCGCAGATGTGGGTTGAGCTTTCGCAAAAGTACCTGACCGATGTACTTGGCGAAGACTGGCAGGACGAGTACTACGTTTGGGACTGCGCCGCCGGAACCGGCAACCTGCTGGCAGGGCTAACCAACAAATACAATATCTGGGCTTCGACCCTCGACCAGCAGGACGTGGAAGTGATGCACGACCGGATAAACAACGGCGCCAACCTGCTCCACGATCACGTTTTTCAGTTCGACTTCCTCAACGATGACTTCAGCAAACTGCCCAAGCCACTGCAGGACATCATCAACAATCCTGAGAAACGCAAAAAGTTGGTGGTTTACATTAATCCACCGTATGCGGAGGCTGGAAGTACCTTGAAAAAAGATGCAAAAAATAATGTTTCAAACCAAACAATGGTTCACAGCAAGTACTCCTCAATAATTGATGATTATGCAAAACGAGAACTATTTATCCAGTTTTTTACAAGAATTTATGCAGAAATTCCTGATGCAATTCTGGCGCACTTTTCAAAACTAAAAATTATTCAAGCTCCATATTTTAATGGTTTTAGAAACTTCTTTTTATCTGAATTAAAGTCATTATTTGTTGTTCCTGCAAGTTCTTTTGATAATGTTTCAGGGATGTTTCCAATTGGATTTTTTGTTTGGGATACAAAGGTGAAAATTCGGTTTAATGGAATCAAGGCAGATGTCTATAATGGTTTTGGTAATTTCGAAGGTGAGAAAAACTTCTATTGCTATGATGATTCAAAAAATATAAATGATTGGTTAAGACCAACCTGGAAAACTTTAGAGAATCGGTTAGCTTATCTGGCTTGCAACAGCAACGATTTCCAACATCAAAATGAAGTTGTCATACAGATTAAAAAAGGCAATGAAACATCAACTTTTTACAAACCAATCACAGAACAAAATCTAATCGCATCTTGCATTTACTTCACTGTACGAAAGTGCATCCAGGCCACCTGGCTCAACGACCGGGATCAGTTTTTGTTTCCAAACGATGACTGGGAAAAGGACAGGGAGTTTCAAAACGATTGTTTGGCATATGCGCTTTTCAGTAATAACATCCAGTCGGCTCACGGCCCTAACCACTGGATACCCTTCACCGAATCAGAGGTAAACTCGCGTGAAAAGTTTGATAGCGACTTTATGATTCGGTTTATCCGTGGGAAGATAAAGCCCGCAAAGAAATCCATTGATATTTTTTCGGTGCTGCTGGAGCCAGAGGTGCACTATGAAACACCATTGAAATTTTCGGCTGAGGCTGCGATAGTTTTCGATGCGGGAAGAGAACTATGGCGGTATTATCACAGGCAGCCTGGTTGCAACGTGAATGCGTCGCTTTACGACATCAGGGAGCATTTTCAGGGTCGTAACGACAAAGGCAAAATGAATGCAAAAAGTAACGACGAAACCTACACCAAACTCCTTTTCCATTTGCGTGAAAGCCTCAGGCGGCTTGCTTCCAAGATAGAACCGAAGGTGTATGAATATGGGTTTTTAAAAGGATAATTTGAGTGGATAAAGGTTTTACCTGAAGCAGATTGTGATGTGCGTAAACCCAACAGCAAATACGGCAACTTTGAACTAAAGCTTTTTCAATGAACCACGATCGCTTTTTGATTTTTGATGGCCTGGAGGTGTGTCATTTGGGCGCATCGCTGAAGGGTCTGGGGAAGAAACCTGTAGTGAGTGAAGTCGAACCATGATTTACATTTTCCAAAATGGAAACAGTATAAGTGGTGGATATTTTCAACAAAATAAAGGAGCTGACATGAAAAGAATAGTTGTACTCACCGGTGCAGGAATCAGCGCCGAAAGCGGCATCAGGACTTTCAGGGATGGCGATGGTTTGTGGAAAACCCATCGCTTCGAAGACCTCGCTTCGCCTTCTGCCTGGAAAAAAAATCCGGAACTGGTACTTGAATTCTACAATGCCCGCCGCAAACAACTTCTGGAAGTGGAACCCAATGCTGCCCATTTTGCACTGGCCAGGCTCGAAGAAAAGTTCGACGTGCACATTGTTACTCAAAATGTTGACGACCTGCACGAAAGAGCCGGATCGTCCAAAATCCTTCATCTGCACGGCGAATTGCGCAAAGCCCGAAGCACCACTGATCCCAGCCTGATTTACAACATCGAAGGCTGGGAACTTAAATTGGGTGACAAATGCAAAAAAGGCAGCCAGCTTCGCCCTCACATTGTCTGGTTTGGCGAGCCTGTGGACGAAATCGAAAATGCCACATTCATCACCAGTACAGCCGATCTCTTTTTGGTCATCGGAACATCGCTGGTGGTTTATCCGGCCGCAGGATTGCTGCATCACACCCGCCCAGGAGTCCCGATAATTCTGGTTGATCCGGGTGAACCCCGTTTTAGTCCAATGCCGAATCTCACCTTTATCCGTGAAAAAGCTGCTCAGGCAGTTCCCGGTTTGGTGGATAAATTTTTACAGGAGGGATTTTGATGATGATAGGTCAATTCGATGAGCAACTATTGAAGATGCTGGAAAAAGCCCGGAAATACTGTGCTGCTGAGGAGCGTTGCAAGATGGCTGTAGAGGAAAAACTCATATCATGGGGGGTTGAGAATGGCAATATTTCATTAATCATCAATAAATTGGAGGAGGAAAATTTTCTTTCCGAAAAACGATTTGCAGAGCTGTTTGCCCACAGCAAAGTGAACCAGAACAAATGGGGAAAAATAAAAATAGAACTGGAACTGCAAAACAGAAATATCCCGGAAAAGATCATCAGCGAGTCTATCGCAGGTATTGACGAAGAACAATACCTGAAAAACTTTGTTTGGCTGATAGAGACAAAAGCCAAAGAATGGGATGATTTGGACCCAATGATAAGAAAACAAAAACTGATTACGTTCTTAAGCGCCAAAGGTTACGAATGGGATTTGATCGAAAAGTACATTGATCTGTAACACTATCATTTACAACAAATAAAAATGACATCACCCGAAAACATCAAAGAGTTAGGAAAACGGGTTGCCGCTCTGAGGAGGTATCTTTGACATTGATACCAAACTGGAGTTGATCCGCGAAAAAGAAAAAATTACCCACCAGGAAGGATTCTGGAACGATCCGAAAAAAGCCGAGGCCATCATGAAAGAGTTGCAGGAGGTCCGTTCCTGGACTTCGGCTTACGAAAAAGTAAACACCGCCAACGACGATCTCACAGTAATTTACGATTTCTTCAACCAATCGGAAGCCACCGAAGAGGAGTTGGACAAGTCCTATAAAACAACACTCAAACTGCTTGAAGACCTTGAGTTCAGAAATATGTTGAGCGATGAAGAGGATAAACTGAGCGCAGTGCTGCACATCAACCCGGGCGCCGGCGGAACCGAAAGCCAGGACTGGGCTGAGATGCTGATGAGAATGTATATCCGCTGGGCTGAACTGAACAAATTCACTGTCAAGGAGTTGGATTTTCAGTCGGGTGAAATGGCCGGCATCAAGTCGGTATCGCTTGAAATCGAGGGAGATTATGCGTATGGCTATCTGAAGAGTGAAAATGGTGTGCACCGGCTGGTACGGCTGTCACCCTACGATGCCGCTAACAAGCGCCACACCTCCTTTGCATCGGTTTATGCTTACCCATTGATTGACGAAACTATTGATATTGTGATCAATCCGGCAGACATCACCTGGGACACCTTCAGATCGAGTGGCCCGGGAGGGCAGAATGTAAATAAGCTGGAAACCGCCGTTCGGCTTCGGCATGCTCCTTCAGGAATCATTGTTGAGTGCCAGGAAACCCGTTCGCAGGGGCAAAACCGCGACAAAGCCATGCGAATGCTCAAATCGCAGTTGTATGAAATCGAATTGCGCAAACGACAGGAAACCCAGGCTGAAATTGAGGGCAGCAAGATGAGGATTAATTTTGGCTCACAGATCCGTTCATACGTGATGCATCCCTATAAAATGGTGAAAGATCTCCGTACAGGCCACGAAACCAGCAATGTGCAGGCAGTAATGGATGGCGAACTGGATGATTTCATCAAGGCTTATCTGATGGAGTTTGGACAAAAAAAACCAGCAAAGTGAAGATCATAGGAGTCATTCCGGCACGATTCGCTTCTACCCGTTTTCCGGGAAAGCCACTGGCTGACATTTTTGGAAAATCCATGATTCAGCGGGTTTATGAACAGGCATCGAAATCCGGAGTGCTCAGCCGAATATTAGTGGCCACCGACGATCAGCGGATTTTTGACCACGTAATCAGTTTCGGAGGGGAGGTGGTGATGACCTCTGCTCACCATCAAAGCGGAACTTCGCGCTGCCACGAAGTTGTGGAAAAACTCAGCGATCTATTGCCGAACGTGGTCATCAACATCCAGGGCGATGAGCCATTCATTGATCCCCAACAAATTGATCTGCTGGCCAGAATGTTTTCGGATAAAAAAATTGAGATTGCTACCCTTGTCAAAAAAATTCATTCTTCAGATGAGCTTTTCAACACTAACGTTGTAAAATCGGTTAAAAGCCAGGATGGAAGGGCGCTCTATTTCAGCCGTTCACCTATTCCATTCCTGCGCGGCGCTGAACAGCCCGAATGGTTGCAAAAAGGCACCTTTTACAAACACATCGGCATTTATGCTTACCGCACGGAGATTTTAAAGGAAATCGTCCAGTTTCCCCCTTCACCGCTCGAAATCGCCGAGTCGCTCGAGCAGCTCAGGTGGATCGAAAATGGTTTGGCCATTTACACATCAGAAACTGATTTCGAAGGGTTTGCAGTGGACACACCCGAAGATCTCGTAAAAATTATCAACACTCATTCAGCATAAAACGGGTTTTATGTACCTTAGCCCGTTGAAAAACTAACCAGTACCATGGAAATTACACATTACCTCAGCGAACTTTTATACGATCATGACTGCGTGATTATCCCCGGTTTTGGCGGGTTTGTCTGCAATTATCACCCCGCACAAATCCATCCCGGTCACCACACTTTTCACCCTCCGTACAAAAAAATACTTTTCAATAATGAACTGAAAGCCAATGATGGATTGCTGGCCAGCCATATTGCCATCAACAAAAAAGTATCGTTCAACGATGCTTTACAGCTTATTGATGATTTCTCCGCAAACCTCACGGAAAAGCTTGAAACGGGCAAAAAGCTGACCCTGGAGAGCATTGGGATTTTTTATCTTGATGAAGAAGGAAATATTCAATTTGAGCAGGACAACAAAATTAATTACCTGAAGGATTCTTTCGGGCTGGGAACCTTTGTTTCACCACCCATTGAGCGCAGAGCTTTCAAACCGGAAAGAAAGCCAGAACCCGTATTGGCTGATCGCAAACAGCCGGCAAAGCCAAACAGAATCCTCCAGGCAGCCGCTTACTGGTCATCAGGAATTGCTGCTACCATTTTACTCGTTGGTCTTATATTGCTGAATTTCAGCAGTTTCGACGATTTTGCTAACAATCAGACAGGGTGGATTCCGCGCATATGGCAGAACAATGAAATAGATTTCAGGCCAGTGCAAAATCAGGAACCCGTGCAGGTTTCAGCTGAAAACATCATCCCACAGAAATCGAAAGAGACTTTTGTGGACTCAGAAAAAGAGGCTTCTGTTACAGAGTCTGAATCAACTTTAGAAATTTCTGAAAACCTTCCCGAAAAAGTTGCCACACAACCCACACCCGAACCTGAGTCCACACCTGCACCAAGTGTTGACGAGGTGAAACCTTTAATTCAAACTGAAAAGATGAATCAACGCATGTACCACCTGATCGCCGGGTCGTTTGAAAGGGCGGAGAACGCCAAAGACCTTATGCAGATGTACACCAGCGAAGGCTATGATCCGAAAATCATCGGTCAGGCCGAAAACGGCAACTACCGGGTTAGCATTGCGGCTTACATCCGCAAAGACGAAGCCCTTACCGAGCTGGAGAAGGCACGCGCAAAATACAACCCGGCCATATGGATGCTCAGGCAATAACTTCATTCTGAGCGCACTACCGGATTTATCCCATCATTATTGTGACCAAACGAAAACATCAACATTTTGCTGAAAATGCGACTTTTCCGCATTTTTTTCAGCCCGGTTTTGAATTGCTCCAAAGTGGATTTCCACTGAAAGGCAAGTGGAGAAGCGATTTTTTTAAAAACGACAATCCCCTGGTGATTGAGTTGGGCTGTGGCAAAGGAGAATTTACCACCGGACTTGCCGCTCGTTACCCCGGTAAAAATTTCATTGGCATTGACCTGAAAGGAGCCCGGATGTGGCGTGGCGCAAGGACTTCATTTGATTCCGGGATGCCCAATGTGGCCTTTGTCCGCACACATATAGAGCTGATCGAATTCGTATTTTCACAGGATGAGGTGGATGAAATCTGGATCACGTTCCCCGACCCTTTTCCCGAAAAGCCCAGAACAAAAAAAAGGCTAACCTCCCCACAGTTCCTGAATCGCTTCCGCAAAGTTGCCGGCAGCCAAACCATTGTACACCTGAAAACCGATAACACTCCATTCTTTGAATATTCTCTGGGCATCATAGAAGAACAAAACCTTGAACTGCTTTTTCATACTTCTGATGTGGACAAAGATCCGGGCAGCGACGATGTTGTTTCCATCAGAACTTTCTATGAAGAGAAATTCCGGGAAAAAGGAGAAAGGATTAAATACCTCAGATTTCAACTTTTTCCTAAGGCCAAAACAAAGTAGTTTTAGGATAATATTTCGCCTGTCGTATCCACCAAATTCTTACGACCTGTTTTTTTCCTGAATCCAACCCAATACATCCAGAATCCGGAAATCACCACAAAAAGCAGCGCCAATCCGGCAAGCGGAGCGATCAGAATATAAAAATCCCTGATCAGTGGGAAATAGATACGGCCCGTGTGGACTTCAAGCGCCAGGTTCCAGAGCGAAATCGGGCTTTTGGCAACTACATCAGCCTGCATCGAAGGAAATGGATTTTCGTGACGGAAAGGTTTTACCCCTGTAACGTAATCAAAAATGTAGGGACGTCCCTCACCATCCCAAACCAGTCCGGCAACGGAGTTTTCCGAAAAGGGTTTCCCGCGTTCGCCGGTGGCCAGATATTCTTGTCCAGAGAGAACATCCACTACGTAATCCTGCTCAGGAAACCAACTGAACAGCCCGCTGAAAGAACCTACCAGGAACCCACCGTGGCCAAGGCTTTCCAGAACATTAATCCCCATCACACTCACCGGCGGCTGAATTTCAAATTTCCTCAGCGCCGATCCAAAATCGTCTCCGGAGTAGTAAAATCCTTCGGAGGTGCTCAGTATAAAGCGATTGTTGTGGTCGTCATAAATGATTGCTCTCAACTTATCGTACCAGGGGTTGGGCTGGTCGAGGATTGAAAAAGGGATTTTTCCCACTCTGGCATTGGCAATAGGGATGAGCAACGGCGGTCGCAGAAACATTCCTGTGATGGCCGTGATGACAAGAAAAACAGCCAGATAGTATCCCAGCCGGTTGTGCCATTTCAGCGAAAACTTCAGCGTTCGTGCAATTGAATTTACTGAGGACAATTTCTTTTTTCTTTTCCTGATCCAACCGGGAAAGAGCCATAGAATCAAACCGGTAACCGTGAGAAAAATGACCACAAGCGCTATCAGATCGACAAATATCTTACCACCCAGGCCATAGATTTCACCACTGTGGATTATCCATAGCGTCTTGAATAACCCTGATTTTTGATCGTCGTCTTCGGCAGGTGGAATGTTGATAATCCTGGCTTCGGAGGGTGAAACTCCGCTATCAATAACCAGTAAACTGCTTCGGGTAAGAATGTAAACTTTCGTATCGTGTCTGATCAGATCTACGATTCTCTCTTCTTCCACCGGCAGTGTCACTTTTTGCCAATTGGCTGCGTCCGGGGAATAAAGATAAAGTCCAAAATAGGTTCCAGCGAGTAAGTCTCCATTTTCCGCAGGTATTATCCTGCTGATTTTCCGGTTATCAATTCCGGCAGGAAAGCCCTTATTGAAATCCGTGAAAAGCGAAAAATCTCCGTCGGTTTTCCAAACCCCGATGTTGCCATAAACGAGTATCTCTTCCGGGCTGATTTGCAAACTTCCCCGAATTGAGGCCATGTTCCAGTTTTGATAGCGATATTCGGAAGGCAGCAGATCGCGGCTCACATCCACCGATGAAAACCATGACCGGTGGTTAAGTACTACTCCCGAAACCGCAAACATCAGCAGAAAAAAGGTGAGCACAATGGAGACCCACTTGTGCCACGCCCTCACTTTTTTGTACAGTCGCGATGATTTTCCTTTTCCCCTCAATCCTTCCATAATACGTTGATGCAGATTGTGTTAGCCGTAATCAGCCAGTGCAGGCTCAGGATTTAATCATCACCAGCATCATCTTGAATTTCTCCACGGCTTTAAGTGCGTGGGGAATATTGGCCGGCATGAGGATGAACTCACCGGCACTCAGCAAATAGGGTTTCTTGTCAATCGAAATTTCGACTTTCCCGTCCATCACATTCACCATGGCATCGAAGGGAGCGGTATGCTCGCTGAGCTCCTGGCCTTTATCAAAAGCAAAAAGGGTAATGTTGCCGGTTTGCTTTTTAACAATGGTCTTGCTAACTATTGAACCTGCTGCGTAAGAAACAGCATTTTCCAGATTGAAAATCTCCGAATGATTGATATCTAACATGTTGTAAATGATTTATTTAGTTAAAACTTAGGTGATATTTGACTGACTCTTTGCAAAAGTAACTTTCAAAGTTGCCCGGAGGTTATCAATTCAAAAACAATTTCATATCATCGTCAACGGTTGTAATTCCCTGAATTCCAAAGTTTTCGACCAGTACTTTGGCCACATTTGGCGAAAGGAATCCTGGCAATGTAGGCCCGAGATGGATATTTTTCACACCGAGGTAAAGCAATGCAAGCAGCACGATTACAGCCTTCTGTTCGTACCATGCAATATTGTAGGCAATTGGCAAGTCGTTGATGTCGTTCAGCTCGAAAATCTCTTTCAGTTTCATGGCAATCACGGCCAATGAGTAGGAATCGTTGCACTGCCCTGCATCAAGCACCCTTGGAATGCCGCCTATGTCGCCCAATTGCAGTTTGTTGTAACGATATTTGGCGCAACCTGCCGTAAGAATAACGGTGTCATGCGGAAGCTTTTCAGCAAATTCGGTGTAATAGCTGCGGTCTTTAAAGCGGCCGTCACATCCGGCCATTACAAAAAACTTGCGGATGGCGCCTGATTTTACAGCATCTACCACTTTATCGGCCAGTTGCATCACCTGATTATGAGCAAACCCTCCGATGATTTCTCCTTTCTCGATTTCTACGGGAGGCTGGCATTTTTTAGCTATCCCGATGATTTCCGAAAAATCTTTCATTCCGCCATCAGCCCTTTCGGGGATATGCTTCGATCCGGGATAACCTGCAGCCCCCGTGGTAAAAAGCCTTTCGGTGTAGGTAGCATTTTTGGCCGGAGGCACAATACAATTGGTTGTAAAGAGGATCGGGCCGTTGAAAGTCTCGAACTCTTCTTTCTGTTTCCACCACGAGCTGCCGTAGTTTCCCACGAAATGACTGTATTTCTTAAAAGCAGGGTAATAATGAGCCGGGAGCATTTCGCTGTGTGTGTAAACGTCAACACCTGTTCCCTCGGTCTGTTTCAGCAGATCTTCCATATCACGCAAATCGTGCCCGCTGATAAGAATTCCCGGTTTTGTGCCCACCCCGATATTTACTTTTGTTATTTCCGGATTACCGTAGCGACCTGTGTTGGCTGCATCGAGCAGCGCCATTGCTGCCACGCCGTGCTTTCCGGTTTCGAGAGTCAGCTTTACAAGGTCGGCAACACCAAGGTTGTTATTAGTTGTGGCCGCCAGGGCATGTTGCATAAAAGCGTAGAGCGCCGGATTTTCCTGGTCGAGGTTGTAGGCATGCTCGGTATAGGCAGCCAGCCCCTTTACACCATAAATTATCAACTCGCGCAACGACCGGATATCCTCATCTTTGGTGCTCAGAACGCCCACCTCTGTGCTTTTCAATTCGAAAGCCCCCTCAGTGTCGGCAAACCAGGTAGCCGATTCATGCATGGGTTGGGCGATTTTTCCCCCCAACTCTGTCACTTTGTTTTTGATCCGTTCGCGCAATTCCAAACCTTTGCGTACGCGGTCAACAAACACCTGATGGTCGAAATTGGCATTGGTGATGGTGGAAAATAATCCGTCGAAAACGAATTTGTTGATTTCAGCATCCTCGTGCCCCAATTTCCTTGCCTCCGTGCTGTAGATCGAAATTCCCCTGAGTACAAACATCAGCAGATCCTGCATGTTGGCAACTGTACTCGTTTTTCCGCAAACTCCCTTGATTGTGCATCCGGTGCCCTTTGCGGTTTCCTGGCATTGAAAACAAAACATACTCATAATCAATATTTTTATAAGTTATTAAAAATCAGTTATTAAAATCAAATCCAATCCTCATGAATCACTTCTCCCCGGGCGTTGACAACTGCCTGTTTTAGGGGAATTTTCCTTCCGGAATGTTGCACTGCCAGTTGCGCCAGACGGGTTAATCCGCCGCAACAGGGCACTTCCATCCGCACAACGGTTATGGTATTCAATCTGGATTCAGTAATCATTGCGATCAATTTCTGAAGGTAGCTCTCCTGGTTTGAATCGAGTTTTGGGCAAGCGATAGCCAGTGTTTTCCCTTTCAGGAAACGGCTGTGAAAATTTCCCATCGAAAATGCGGCGCAATCAGCGGCCAGCAGAAGGTCAGCATTTTTAAAATAAGGAGCATTAGGGTTGAGCAAATGCAGTTGCACCGGCCATTGGCGCAGTTCCGAAGGGGTTTCGGCAAAATTGGGATTATTGACTGATGCTTCCACTTTTTCCAGATCAATATCAAAACTTACGGCCATGGAGCCCGGGCAGCCGCCGCCGCATCCTGAGCTTTTGGCTGCCCTCATTTCGTGCTGAATGGCTGCGTGGTGATCGGAGGATTCTCCCCGGGTAACATCCAGATCAATGTTGTTGTTTTTGATGTAGGCAATGGCCTCTCTCAGAAAATCATCAGCGTCATGATCTTTAAGATGCTGAAGATGAGCCAGAACGGTGTTCTTTCCGTGTTTTACCATTTGCTCCATTACCAGGGTTTCGTTGTAGGGCTCAGCCTCCCTCTCCTCGATGGTGATGGCTCCTTCGGGGCAATGGCCCACGCAGGCTCCCAGTCCGTCGCAAAACAGATCGCTGATCAGGCGTGCCTTTCCGTCAATCAGTTGCAGTGCGCCTTCATGGCAGTTGGGAATGCACAATCCGCAGCCATTGCATGTTGCTTCGTCTATCTTTATTATGCTTCTTTTCATTTGGATCAGGCTATTTTAAGGTGTGACAGCTTTCTGTTGGAATAATAATGTTTGAAGTCTTCATAAAGTCGCTGGCGTTCAGGGCCGTAAACACATACTTCGAAAGGGCATTCGTTGTTGTGTCTGCGGCAGTGCTCAGGCTCGAATTTGCCATCAATCAGTTCGCAAATCTCAAATACCGAAATCTCATCTGTCTTGACAAGCATGGTAAAACCACCTTTTGGACCTCTGTCGGAGGTAACAATCCCATACCGGGTCAGCGTTTGAAGAACCTTTGCTATGTGATTCCTGGAAAGGCCGAGCATTTCCGAAAGCTTACTGGTATTCAGTGGGCGATCGCTCGACGAAATCAGCGCAAGTGCGTGTACCGCAATGTTTGAAGCTTCTGAAATGTTGAATAATTTTGCCATGTAGTATTTAGGTATTTGATTGCGCAAATTTATATAAAATTTAAGTACTGAAAATATTTTTTTTCGAAATTTTCTCCCGGGATAGTTATTATATTGATATTCTTGTTATTACACATTCATTTGTAATAAGATGTAAGTTAAGGCAAGCCACTAAGTATTGATGATCCTCCGGTTTTTAATCGAAAACAATGAGATTCATAAGGGAATACCGGGTTTTATCCTGAAAAAAATCCGGGATCAAAATTTACCGTCTCAACATATTATTCAAAACTATTCGTAACTGACCCGCCGGAGGAAGTGCCTAATATTATTAATTTTGCTGACATAAATTCAACATAAAACCAAGCAGCATGGGACTCAAATGTGGCATTATCGGGATTACCAATGTGGGTAAAACGGTGATTTTTAACTGCATATCCAAGACAAAGGCCGAAACTTCCAATTTCGCCTTCAGTACTAATAAATCCAACATCGGGATGATTGATGTACCCGACGACCGGCTTCAAAAGATTGACGCACTCATCAAATCGGCGCGGATCGTTACGGCCACCGTAGAGATTGTGGACATTCCAGGTCTTGCCAAAGGCGCCAGTCAGGGCGAAGGTATCGGCAACAAATTCCTGGCCGACATCCAGCAAACCGATGCAATCATTCATGTGCTACGATGTTTCGACGATCCTGATCTGCCTCATATCGAGGGTTCGGTTGATCCGGTGAGAGACATGGAAATTGTTGATCTTGAGCTTCAGGTGCGCGACCTCGACCTGGTGCAGCGCAAAATTCAGCGGCTGGAAAAAATGGCCAAATCGGGCGACAAGGAATTTAAACGCCAGGCAGGAATTCTGGAGAAACTGGCCGAACATATCGAGAATTTCCGCAACGTTCGTGATTTCGATCTGCACGAGCCGGAGCGCTCTCAACTGATTGGAGACATGTTCCTGCTCACCGACAAGCCCGTAATGTATGTGTGCAATGTTGATGATGCATCGGCGGTGAATGGTAATAAATACTCCGACAGCGTGATTAAGGCACTGGAGGGGAAAAATTCGCACGTACTGGTGATTGCCGGGAAACTGGAATCGGAAATTGCCGAGTTGGACGACCCCGCTGAAAGGCTGGAGTTTCTTAAAGATGCCGGCTTAACCGAACCGGGTGTAAATAAAATGATCCGGTTGGCTTTTGATATGCTCAATCTGCAATATTTTTTTACTGCCGGCCCTAAGGAGGTTCGTGCCTGGACAATCCGGAAAGGCTCCACGGCCCCCCAGGCTGCCGGCGCCATCCACAGCGATCTCGAGCGCGGTTTTATCCGGGCTGAGGTAATGAAATACGAAGACCTGATCCGCTATGGCTCTGAACATGCCGTGAAAGAAGCCGGAAAGTTCCATGTCGAGGGCAAAAGCTACATAGTGCAGGATGGAGATATTTTGCATATCCGTTTTAATGTTTAGCAGAGAATTAATGGTCAGGCCGTTTTGAATTATATTTCTGGCAGGAGGCATTTATCCACCAAAACAGAAAAACCTCACAGGTTTTGAGAACCTGTGAGGTTTTTGTCTTTTTCTGTATTACTCAACAGACAGGATCAATAGCTGACCGAACAATCTTCGCTCACCTTTATGAAATATGCTTTACCGGGCTGCAGCGTACTCAACGTATTGATTTCAAATTCTGGATAATAGAGAGCAATACCTGCTACTTCTTTGATAATGATCAATTTATTCATCACCGGTTCAAAAATTTCAGCTATCGTAAGAGAAGTTTCGCTCAGTACCGGGAGCAGGTTCCAGCCGGCTTCAAGTTGGATAGTTTTATCAACCGGCGCTTCACCACAAAGAGTGATCTGGGTTTCGCCTGAAGTTTTTATTACGTAACCTGAAAGCCTGTCCCAGTTGATTATCGTGTTCACTTGATCAGCCGGGAATAGCATCCCTCCATCGAGGTTGTACATAATTATTAGTTCCTGAATTGCGGGGGACATAACGATTTCGATATCGCTTACAAATGGCTCGATGAATCCGGAAATACCGCCCCAGCCCGCCGGTATAATGATCGTCTGAGACTTGCCAAAATAAAGCGTAAGGCAATCCGTAACCGTGGCAACACAGGGTTCGCAGGCACTAACTGAAAGACAAAGCTGTACTTCGCCGGCGAAAATATCTTCCTGGCTGGGTATGTAGCTGGCATTCAAAACATATGGATCGTCAAAATAGCCTGTGCCTGCGGTTGTCCAGAAGTGGCTGCAACCATCTGCCGAAAACGGAGAGAGCATGATCTGATCATCCGGACAAGCGGTAAAATCGGCACCTGCATCCACTGAAGGTAAAGACTGAAAACAAAGTTGCATTACATCTTCGTAGGAATTCGCGCAAACACTCAGCGGAGTGGCTATCACAGTAATCTCAACACACCCAGCTATAAGGTCTTCGGGCCCTGGCACATAAACCGGCTCCAGCTCGTTATTTCCGGGGATAAATACTCCATCGCCTTTTGAACTCCATTCAATGACTGAATAGAAGCTGGCCATAACCAAGCCAGTAAAATCGAAAGTCGCATCAGCACAAATCGTCTCCTCTTCCGGTAAAATATCAACAAAAGGAGGATCAGCAAAAAAGATGGTTACACAATCAGTGACCGGCGCTGAGCATGGTTCACAAGGCAAAACGCTCAGACAAAGAACAACCTGTCCGGCCAGCAGATCCATATCTCCGGGTGCATAAAGAGGTGAGAGCAGCGAAGGATCATCGAATTTTCCATCCCCGGTGGTTTCCCAAAAATATCCGCATCCATACTGGATAAATGGGGTCAAAATCACATCGTCTCCTTTGCAGATTGTCAAATCATCGCCGGCAAACACTTCGGGAAGTGGCTGGAAACATAAGAGAAAACTATCAGAATCAGCCACATCGCATGGATTGACCGGTTGCACAGAAACAAATATTTCGATGCAGCCCTGAGGATAGTCAACCTCGGGATTGGGGGTATAAATCGGTTCAGGGACAAAATTGCCGGGTGTAAAACTGCCTCCGCCATCCGCAGTCCACCATTGAATTTCAGCGTAATTTCCAGCTGCCACCAAACCGGTGAAGTCCATGACATCACCAAAACAGAGGGTGTATTGATCCGGAATGATGTCAACCTGTGGCGGGTTTACAAAAGTAATGGTAATACAATCGGTGGCCGCCTGAGTGCAGCTTCCACAGGGAAGTGCAATAAAACATAATACTGCCTGGCCATTTATAAGATCCATTTCACCTGGGATGTAGATAACACTGGCGCCCTCTAAAGTCAGAAAACTGCCATCGCCGGAAGTTTCCCAGCTAAAGCCGCAATTGTTCGCAGCAAAAGGTGTCAGAATGATCTGATCGGTGGAACAGACGGTTGCATCTTCGCCGGCAAAAGCCATCGGTGGTTCCTGAAAACAAAGCATCAATTGATCCTGTGATGTAGAAAAGCAAGGCTCAACCGGCGATAAAGTAACTGAAAGCTCCACGCATCCCCCTGAAATATCTTCAGGGCCAGGATAATAAATGGGTTCGGGAACATCAGCTGAAGGAGAAAAAACACCATCCCCGCTTGTGTTCCATTGCAATGAAGAATAATTGGCAAATGCCACAAGTCCGGCCAAACTGAACGATTGGTCGGTACAAACCGAAAACTGGTCAGGAACAATATTGGCTGATGGAAGATTTTGGATAATCAGATACATACAAGCCATCGCAGACCCGCTGCAGGGGCTGCATGCCGATGCGGCCAGGCAAATTTCAACAACACCTTCAAGAGCGTCCTGAGGTCCCGGTGTATAGATTGGGTTAAGCAAAGAAGGATCGCTGAAAGATCCGTCTCCATCTGATAACCACTGAATGCCGCAATGGTTGACAGCAATAGCATCCATCTGAAACTGATCGCCATAGCAGATAGTAGCATCTCCCGGAAGATCGGCTTCAGGTAATGGCTGGAAGCACAGGCTTACCTGGTCCTGGGCACTCACCAGGCATGGGTTAACGGATTGAGCAGTTACCACGATCTGTATGCAACCCAATGGGTAATCAATGGATGGGTTTGGTTGATAAATCGGCTGTAGTGCACTGGCGCTTGGAAAAAAAGCTCCCCCGCCATTTGGCGTTGACCACTGGATGGACGAATATCCTGAAGCCTGAATCAGTCCGTTGAAACTCTGATTCTGGCCATGGCAAACTGTTAGCTGCGTCGGAATGATGTTGACCTGTGCCTGGCTGCGAATGGTAACCGTGAGGCAGGAAATTGCCGGCTGACTACACGGGGAACAAGGTGAAGACGAGAGGCATAGCTGTACTGATCCATTGGCGATATCTGCAGAACCCGGTACGTAAGTAGGATTCAGAACGGAGGTACTGGAAAATGTTCCATTACCATTCGTACTCCAAAGAAACCCACAATTATTCTCCACCGATCCCGAAAGCGAGACCGTCTGACCTGCGCAGATCGTGACATTTGATCCGGCTATTGCAACCGGAGGCTGCGCAACCTGCGCCGTAACTGAACTTGTGACCTGGCTTTGACCATCACTAACTACTACAGTATATACTGTTTGCTGAAAGGGGTAGACTGTCGGATTCTGCAGATTTGAACTAAAACCCTGTGGATCAGATGACCAGGTGAACGAGTAATTTCCTGATCCGCCCGTGACTGTAACACCCAATTGCACCGGGGAACCATTGCAAACCGAAGTTGGAACTGCCGAAGCCTGGGCATTAAGCGGAGCAGTCAAAGTGAAATTAATACTGGTGAGCGCTGATAACCCATTATCAACAAACAGCCCGTTACTGTTTGGCACTGATGCGTTGTAGACTACTGTGGCCGGACAGGTTTCGTTATTGCTTGCTTTCCATACTTTCCACACAAGACTTTCACCAGCCGCAAACCCATCCTTACCTGCCGTTGTATTATCATCACCATAAGCAATCACAGCTTTATTATTTACACCATCCCAGATTGCAGCGCCACCACACTTTTGCACGCTGTTCTGGTCGAGATAGAAAACCCCGATAAAATCACCATAAACCATGGAAGTATTTGTGAAACCAACATTTGCCGGAGCTGAAATCAGGTGTGTGGAACCCGTTGCAACGAAAGACCAACCGGAAGGATAGGCGTTTACCTGGATAAATCCGGTTTTGGTTTCGGTTATTACCAGGCTTCCGGGGTAAGTTACCGTGAGAGATACGTCGTAAGCTCCGGCTGCACTGTAGGTGACAGGTGGAGGAATCTTTCCGGTGTAGGTGGCTGGTATGCCTCCCGTAAAAGTCCAAACCCAAGACAAAGGCGTTCCGGTGGATTGATCGGTGAAAGTAACTTTGTTTCCAACCGGAATAAGTGTGGCAGTCGCAGTAAAATTGACCACTGGGTTAACAATTGAAGTTGAAGTGATTATGCTATTATCGTTACCTGCTTGCAAATACCCGACAGACAACAACATTCCGGCAAAAACAATAATCAACCCGGGAAAAAGGGTAGAAATTTTCATTGTGATGTAATGTTTGAATAAAAGAATTTGTATTGAAAAAGCAGGGCTAAACTACTGCTTTTTCGCATAATCAAAAGGTGAAAGGGGCTTTTAATTGTCCCGAAAAAAAGAATGCAGAATCAGAAAATGCCGGTTTTGGCCGTGAATTGCCGGTTTGAATCCTGTTCGATGATTCTGACGATGTAAATTCCTTTTACAGAGATCGGATGCGCTATCATGCTGTTTCCAGCTTCCAGCCATGTCTGGAATACTTTGCGACCGGTAAGATCAAATATCTGGCAGGTAAGTGATTTCCCTTTACTTTCGTTGGGCAGGTCGAAATATAAGTGGTTTCCATCTGCAAAAATTCGACACCGATCCGGATCAAAATTCTCGTCAATACCGGTATTACCGGTAAAAATCAGCTTAAACCGATCGGCGTTATCATCCGCTGCGGCAGTAAACTGGTGATATGGCTGAATCATCAGATCGGTGGAGATGTTTAGTTTTTCGTCCACCAGGATAATCTTTACACCTTCAGGAAAAGTCTCAATACCCTCAGCATCAAATCTGTAGGATGCTGAAATTCCTTTTTTAAAAAACAGATTAACTGTAGTTTCTTCATCAAAAGGTAATGTGTTGGTTGATAGACGGTCGCCATAAGTACTGCAGGTATAGAAAGCCGGGGGCTGCTGGAAACCGGATAAGTAAGCGCAATCCAGTTCATTATCAAAAGCATAGGTTGCCATTTCATCAAATCTCACTCTGCAGATGGTTGCCGTATTATTTTCGAGGCTTTGAGCAGTTAAAGTTAGTGTTGGTCTTTGACTCTCCTTGTACCAGTTTTGCGGGGTGTGCACTCTCGAAAGCTGCGGTATGGTCAATGCATTGTTTTCATCGGAAACCCTGATAAAGAATCCGTTGTGAGGAGGAATAAATCCACCGGGATCAAGATCAATATAATTATGAATGCTCTCTTTCCAGATTTTTGCAATGTCGTTGACTCCAATAAGATTCCAAAGCCCGTCATTCCAACGAAGCCCGCAGGTGTAGGGATTTCCAAGCAGATGCCACCCTCTTTCATCATTGTATGAAAAATTGTTGATCGTTAAATCATAATTGAATAAATCGCCGGAAAACCATTTGTTTTCATCAACATGGCTGGCAATCAGGTAGCCTTTACCACATTGAAAATGAGTAAAGTTACCGGGAACCTTGTAGTTTAACCAAAGGTTTTCGGTTTCGTCGTAAATAAAAAGATCATCATCAGTTTCAGGGTTAAAGGGACTACCACTAATTTCCAAATTGTCAACCGGCGACCCCAATAAATGCCAGCCATTGGTACTGGAAGTGTATCCTTTAATGAAACGTTGGGAGCGAATTTTTTTAGCTGGCACTGATGGCCCATTCACGATCAAGGATGCAGTTGCATCCTGGTTTGATTCGAGTGTAAAGCTGTCATCATCACCACAAATCAATGTTCCATTAATTGAGAGGAATTTCCCGGGTTTAACAGAAAATTTTGCACCACCGTTCACAATCAGGCTTCCGAAAACAGTAAGATCACCGTTGAGATTACAACCATTTACATTTGTATTGGAAATAGTAAGCATAAGCAATTGAGAGAGCCTGATATTCTCTGAAGGGCCGATGTTTAATCCGGGTTCATCGCCTTCAATTTCAAGGGATGATGAGGGATTTGACTGGAGGTTGTTTAATTCGCCGGCAATCGGCTTTCTTAAAGATAAAACCTGATTACCAATTTGTAACAAACCATTTGTGAGTGTGAGCGTACCCATCAGTGTCAGTTTCCCCTGCAAATTCACACCGCTGCCGGTTCGGTTGATGGTGAGATTATTCAATGTGATTTGTGGGAGGTTTATTGGATTGAGCACAAAAAGTCCGCTAATATTCAAATTGGAATCTTTCCCGCCAACCAGGCTTCCACTGCCCAGAACCGTCAGGTTATTCCCGATAGTCAGGGTATTTGTTCGTATGCCAAAATTTCCCAATGCGATTTGCAGGTCACCCGGAACAGATCTGTCGTTGTGCAACAGGACGTTATTCATATTTTGAATAAAAACATTCCTTGGCCCATCAACTTCTGGCCACTCTTTGTCGGAGGTAGTCTGAACGGAAATTCCGCGGTAGAGCAATGTCCCGCCCGGGCCATAAGATATCGCATTACCATTAAGGTCAATTTCACTATTGGATAATGTAAAGGTCCCCCATATCTTCAACGGATTGTTAAGCCTGATCCCGTTGGGCCTGGTCAGGCTAAGGTTGTACAGATCGGTTAATCCAAGGTCAAGTATTGTGCCGCTCCCACCTATGCTAAGGCTGGATTCGTTACCAGCAATCAGTTGACCAGTGTTCTCAGTTAAAGTTCCATTGAGGGTCAGGGTGTTAAAACTCCCGATCATCAAATTGCCTGAATAAATTGCGAGCGCATTATGAACGGTTACATTTCCGGTCATGTTCACTCCGTCCGACCTTGTGATGTATAAATTTGCCAGTTCGCATGGAGGAAGATCTGTAGAGGTTTTCAAAGTAGTTTCGTTTATCTGAAGCGTCGAGGATGACCCACCAAGCGAGCCTCCTGAAGCATTGATTGTTCCATCGAGATAAAGAGTGTAAGCGCCAATGTTCAGAGTGCCGGCTGAAAGGGTGAGTTTGCTTTTCACTGTAACATCACCACCGAGGTTTATGCCGTTGCCTCGGTTAATGTGAAGATCTTTCAGGGTAATGGCAGGAAGGGTTGTGGCTGCCCCGCTGCCTCCGAAAACCACGGATGAGTTATTTCCACCGGTAAGCGTTCCCAACGTCTTACTGATGTTACCGTTTAAAGTTAGCTGATAATTGCCAATACTCAGTTCGCCATTGGTGAGGGTTAATGAAGTGTGAACGGTTGCATCGCCATTCAAATAAAGGCCGCCGGAACGATTTACCGTAAGCTGGTAAAGGTTGGCGCTTCCTGGGATCATGGTTTGACTGGCATTTTCGTCGTAAACCAGGTGACCGCTGGTTCCAGAGATAATAGTCCCGTTGGTTTGCTGAAAATCACCCGCAAAATTCAGCTGGTAGTTTCCCAGATTAAAACTTCCCGAATTGAGCTGAATGGTTCCTGCAAAGCTTCGGTTTTGATGAAGGTTGACCTGTACGGAATTCTGAAATATGATCTGCGCGGGTTGATTGCTCGTTGGAAATTCAGCACTTCCGGTGGTTTGAGTGGCTGAACCGTTATAAAGAAGTAAAGCCGCCGGGCCATAGGTTATGGTGCCGGCGCCCAGCGCACACGATCCTGCCGTCATTGTCAGTGTGCCGGTAACATTTACAGCGCCACCAATTGTAATAGTTGCTCCAGAACGGTTTATTGCAAGGTCTTTAAGCCCACCTGAAACACCCGGCAGTGTAACGTTTCCGCTTCCGCTGAAGGTTATACCAGAAAGCCCTCCACCTGTAAGTGAGCCTGAAGTTACCGTTATTGAGCTATTGTGAAGGGTTAACGTATTGTTTGAGCCAATGCTTAAAGCGCCGGAGTAGAGGTTTAGATTGTTAGTCACCGTTTTGCCTGCATTCATTACAACACCGGCGCTGTTGTTGATCTTCAGATTTGGAACTGTTGACGAGGGCCATTCATTGCTACCCATTGTTTGTGCTGTATTTCCTGCATACTCAAGTGTGGCGCCGGAAGCATAACTTATGTTTGATGTTGCCACACTGCCTTTGACAATGATAAGTGAACCACTGATTGTGGTTGAATTTGAAAAGCTCAGGTTTGTAGTGTTTGTGGTTGAGCCGATGGTTATGTTTCCGGTTGGTGAAGTGGGCAGGCCGTTACCTGTGGCTTGAGCGCCGGAAGAGTAAAAAGTATAATGTCCTCCGGAACTATAATTTCTTGTCCCCATAAGCTGAATGCAACCGGATGTATTTCCCGTTGCGGTTATTCCGCTTGTGTGAGATGTTTTGATACCGGCGCCACTTTGGAGTGTAAAATCACCTGTGCTGTACAGATTATGTCCAAGGACATTTTCCCCTAAATCAAGAACTGCCGGGCTTACGACTGTAAAATGTGTTTTATAGTATAAAATCGCTCCCGAATTTGTAAAAGATTGGTTTCCGGTGCCTGTAAAATTGAAATTTGTGTAGGCTGATGTGCCGTCAGATGTTCGCAATTGTGCACCAGAAGTTAGACTCATATTCCCTTTCAGGTTCACAATTGAATTTGCCCCATCGGAAATGCTCATGTAAAAGTATCCACCCGACAGTGTGAAATTTCCATCTATGTTCAAAATATTATCAGGAGAATAGCGGGCCATTGCAAACTTTCCTCCTGACTGAATAAAATTTCCTTTGACTGTTGTGGTAACAGAGGAAGTACCCGATAAGCCCAGGATATAATTGTTTGTGTTTGCAACGGTAAAATTCCCGTTGATGGTTGTAATTTGACCATTGAAATCAAGGTCTTTGCTTTGTGAGCCACAATCCCAGGTTAAGTGATTAAAGTTTTGATCGTAGTTGCCAGGTAATGAGCCTGTTATTCCGGTAATTTTACAGGTTGACCCTGTATTCCAGTTCGCAACAGGAATGTCTGAGCCAGTTTCTTTGCTGTTATGTTCGTAAGTACTTCCATCATAAAAAGTTATCGCAGCATCGCTGGATTTCGAAAACTCACCGTACCCATTAATATCATCCGTTACCTTAAGATATCCATAGATTTTTGCTGTTGTTGAACTATTCATATTGATTCGCAGATACATACCATTGGAAGCCCCAACAATGATAAAAGTACTGCCACTACCCAGATAAAATGTTTCAGAGCCTTCGGTGTCAATGTCGAGCACACGGTCATCAACCCCATCACCTTTAACAGTAACAGTCTGATTACCTGTAATGTATAACTTTCCAATGGTGCCAATTGCGTTGATGATAACAACGATACCGGTACCTGAATTTGCATCAAATCTGGCGATGTCATTGGTTTGCCATGTTATTAATCCGCCTATCGGAGTACCACCTGATGTAAGCGACCACTTTGTTCCATCATTTCCGTAAGCCATACCACCCCCCACCCAATAGCGGGTGGTTTGCGAAAAACATGAGAAAACTACAATAATGAAGAAGGTAAGTGTAAGTGTAAACCTTTTCATAACATTTAATTTAATGGTTATTGACTTGTTTCCATAATGAGCGGATAAAAATAATACAAAGAGGAAGTTTTGTCAAGTATTTCATGCCTGATTTTGAAAGATATGCATAAAAAAGCCGGGCATAGGCTGATGCGTTACGCCCGGCATTAATTCAGCAATACAATTCGGAAATTAATTCAGAATCAGCTTTCTTGGAAATGTTTGACCATCAACGCTGATAGTGATAAAGTAGATCCCTTTCGGGTGTGTTGACAGATCAATTTCAACCGGTAAATTGACGCTGCGGTTCACTATTTCATCGCCAATCGCATTGAAGATTCTCAGATCAACACTTCCATCCAATCCTGAGATGTTAAAAATACCCTGAGCGGGATTAGGATAAATGCTCAACCTGCCGTTCGGTTGCGGTTTTATGCCAAACGCTTCGAGTTTAAGACTATTGATTGCCGACAAGCCATGGTTTTCGAACATCCCTGAATGGTTGAGGCTTTCCTCCCACTTAACCTCAGTATCAAATACTTCGCCAGTGGATTGACGGTAGCACTTCAGAATAAGCAGTTCACCATCGGTGAAACCTTCCACTGAATCAGTGGTTGGGTCGTCACCGAAGAGAGTCAGCAGCTCTCCTTCGTCTGAAGCTGAAATGATGGTGGCGCCAGCACAGCGACCTGATGAGGTCAGGGCAGCAAGCATGTCACCGGCTTCAAGGGTCTTAAGGCTTTCGGCGGTGAGGGCAACAAGGTGGGTCGAAGGAGTAACGGCCAGTTCGTTCCATGGTGTAAAAGTAACCCATCCGGGGCTTTGGTGCTGAGTCTGTTCTCCGCCCTTTGCATAGGTTATTGAGCCGGGCTGTGTCATGTAAACGAAGTAGGCCTTGGCTAGTTTAAGAATCTGTAACGTGGTGATATTATAAGCAGGCCATAACACTTCGTTGGTGGCCACTCCCTTGGCAACCACAAATCCGGGCAGACCACCCAGCAACGATTGCGCAGAGGATTGGCTGAAAACAGGAATCAGGTTCCAGCCCGATGCCAGGGATACGGTTTTGTTGGTAAGATCCTGGCCAGCTATGGTGAGGGTGATGTCATCGCTCACTTTGATTACATGTCCTTTGTAAGTATCCCAGTTGATGAGGGTGTTCACGTTTTGTGAAGGCCAGTAAACGCCGCTGAAATTGTAAAGAATAATCAACTCATCATCAATCGGGCTGAACATACTTTCGATATCTGTTTCAAATGGTATAAAGTAAGTTGATAAACCGCTCCAACCGCTGAAAATATCAAGATCATACGAATTGCCGAACGATGCCAGTGCTGACAAACCATTGCTGGTGAATTTTCCATCAGAATCAGGAAATGCAGGATCGTAGGTAACCTCAATCCATTGTGCTGTTCCGGTTGCTGCGCTGTACAATCTCCATTTCAGGTCTTCATCTTCAGCGAATCCTGTTTTACCTGTTGAAGTTACATCATCACCATTGGCAATTAATACCTGGTTGGATGTTCCGTCCCAAGCAGTTGCACCACCACAATTGAGATTACCGGCATCATCAGTGTAAAAAACTCCAAGAATATCATCCGGGTTCAGCAGATTTGCATTCAATCCGACATTTAGCGGAATAAGTATCAGGTGTGTAACCGGTGAAGGAATATATCCCCATCCGGCGGGATAAATATCAACTTTGTAATCTTCCACCTCACCATCAGCGGCATATCCAAAGAAATTCATCCCGGCAGTGCTGCAAAAACGGAAGCGTATGTAAGTAAATCCCACCCTTGCATTAGGTGTAATATTTACTGAGAGGTCATTCCATCCGGGGGTGAGCAGAACATCAGAAAAGATTTTTTCTCCGGCATTGGTAAATGTTCCGTTTCCGGTAAGATCGAGCCAGGTACTGAGGTAACCCTCAGCTGAGGCAAACACTTTCAGATTCATATTTTCACCGGCAACAATCGGGTTCAGGAACACTACACCATCTTCGTCCGGCTGGTTATCCAGATCGTCACCATCTGCACCTGCAGAGGGAAGTCCATCCAGTTCAAAATCATTCAGATTTCCAAGACGCAGTGATCCATCACCACCATGTCTTGCGCCATTGCTTGATCCCAGTGTAAGATAAGAATCAGGATCGTCACCGTAATCCAGGTGATAAAACATAGTCCAGACGAGAGTTGTGAAGTTAAAAGCATCAATGGTTAGCGAAGCAGGCTGCTTGCTGCTTGAGTTTAATGAAAGGGTCATTGAATGATTTCCAGCAGCATTGATTCCGCCGGGGTTGAAATAGCAGACGGTTTCTCCCGGCGCCAGATCAGCAGTAGTAACCGGTATATCCGCATCCGGAATGGTCAGCTGGAGTGTGGCTGGCTCATCAACACTCACAAGACTTATCATCAGCTGCATATCGGCCCAGTAAACATTATCATAACTTTCGAATTGTATTTCAAGACTACCGACTCCACCTTCTCCAAGTGTGCCCGGAAAATCGCTGTACAAAGCTCCCTGCTCAAATGCAAAAACATGCGAAGGAGCAACAATGTTACCGAACTCACATGAGCGACCATCGCGGCCGCCCAGCGATACAGTGGCAAATTCCTCACGGTTGTCAGGCGATGTGAGCTTCGTTGGCGGATCTATCGAAACGGTTACCTGGAAACCATCCTGGTCATAGTTGTCGTTATGCAGCCTTACTTTTCCAACACCAGTGCCTACATTGTCAATCTCCCTGTGGTTGTTGGGAGCGCTTCCGTTCCAGTTCCAGTGACGATAATCCTCCCAGCTTGTTCCGTTCCAGCGCTGTACGGAGGTATTACCACAGAAATCCACATCGGAATAGTCAAACTTTGCTGTCTTTCCGGGTGGTATGCACACCTCGTACCATGTGCAGGAGGCTGCCGGAAAATGAAGGTTCCTGGTCATACTTACCGATATGTTGTAGTTTATAAATGGTGATGTTCCCACGCTCACTGTTTCGAGGGCAAAGTCCTGCAACGGCGCCTGAAGCATGTTGACTACAAAAATGGAAATGTCATCTCCGGGTGCCGGTGGGTTTTCGAACATGGTGTAGTTGAACTCGTATATACCCTGCCCGTTTTCAATCCTGTAAGTTATCCCGCCATTTTCGGTGGACAAAATGTCGGAAGGAAAACACCACGGATTGGCCTCGATGTAAATGGCATCGGCAGGAACAGGATCACCATACATATCGGCGATAGTTCCTGTAACTACCTGCAGTTCGTTGATGTTTGTAGTGAAGTTGAAGGCATCAAGAACAACATTTGCCGTCTGGCTGCCCTGTACTGTAAGGTTCATGAGATGATTGCCTGGCGACAAAATACCTCCGGGATAAAAATAACAGGTATGATCGCCCGGCAGGAGGTTTATGGTTGTTACCGGCACTTCAGCATCCGGAATGGTCAGCTGGAGTGTGGCTGGCTCATCAACACTCACAAGACTTATCATCAGCTGCATATCGGCCCAGTAAACATTATCATAACTTTCGAATTGTATTTCAAGACTACCGACTCCACCTTCTCCAAGTGTGCCCGGAAAATCGCTGTACAAAGCTCCCTGCTCAAATGCAAAAACATGCGAAGGAGCAACAATGTTACCGAACTCACATGAGCGACCATCGCGGCCGCCCAGCGATACAGTGGCAAATTCCTCACGGTTGTCAGGCGATGTGAGCTTCGTTGGCGGATCTATCGAAACGGTTACCTGGAAACCATCCTGGTCATAGTTGTCGTTATGCAGCCTTACTTTTCCAACACCAGTGCCTACATTGTCAATCTCCCTGTGGTTGTTGGGAGCGCTTCCGTTCCAGTTCCAGTGACGATAATCCTCCCAGCTTGTTCCGTTCCAGCGCTGTACGGAGGTATTACCACAGAAATCCACATCGGAATAGTCAAACTTTGCTGTCTTTCCGGGTGGTATGCACACCTCGTACCATGTGCAGGAGGCTGCCGGAAAATGAAGGTTCCTGGTCATACTTACCGATATGTTGTAGTTTATAAATGGTGATGTTCCCACGCTCACTGTTTCGAGGGCAAAGTCCTGCAACGGCGCCTGAAGCATGTTGACTACAAAAATGGAAATGTCATCTCCGGGTGCCGGTGGGTTTTCGAACATGGTGTAGTTGAACTCGTATATACCCTGCCCGTTTTCAATCCTGTAAGTTATCCCGCCATTTTCGGTGGACAAAATGTCGGAAGGAAAACACCACGGATTGGCCTCGATGTAAATGGCATCGGCAGGAACAGGGTTGCCATAAAGGTCGGTAATATAGCCCGAGACCGTGTGCATTTGGAAGATATTAAGCGACATACAGTCGGTTGCAATTTCCTGGCAGGGTGGGATTGGAAAAGCAGTGATGCATAGTATAACAGATCCGTTTGCAATATCCACAGGACCGGGAAGATATGTAGGATTCGGCATACCGGGATTGGTAAAAGTGCCATCACCAGTGGTTGTCCACATCAGTTCGGAGTAATTCATTGCATAAGAGTCGTTTATCTGGTATGCACTTCCAGCTTCTATCGCCGCATCACTACCGGCATATACAACCGGGCACAAAATAACGCTGGTGTAGTTGCCAAAAAGATTGAAAGAGAGATTCAAATCCTCCATAGGATAACCCCATGGAACCTGAGATGCAGCTGTCCAATTGGTACAACCTATTCCAAAACCTCCTCCCGGATTTCTCCAATAGAATTCCTGGTTTAAAGTAGGCGATTCCTGTTTTCTCCAATACCATTGCCCATGGGGTTCATAAGACATTTCTGGCTGGATACATATCCAGTAATGACCAGAATTTAAAACCAAAGGTTCAAATCCCGGAGTAGCGAGTAAATCAAAATACAAATCTCCTTCTGGTGTTGAGAGAACCGGGAAGTCTATAAACTCCGTAAAAGGTTCCCCAGGCCCGTTACCAACAGGATTATTATTCAGAATAAAAAGATTAGCAATTTGGGCTGGTCCGCCCTCAATGCTGTATTGTCCCGAAACAGTTATTTCTTCAATCACCCAGGTCTGGCCTTCGGGAACAAAAAAATCATCGGTAGCCTGCGTTGAATGATTAGGGTAATCCGGAAATTCCTGACTTGAAATGGCTCCCTCATTTGATGGAACAGTTGACTGTTCATATAGCAGGCTTTTGGCGTCGGGAAAATTCACTGTGGTTTTGCCAGGCTTTTCAGTTAACCTGATATCCGGCTGCTGGCTAACCACAATCAGCGGTATCCACAGGAAAACCACTATAATTATCTGAAAAATTGATTTGCTTTTCATAACGATTATTGTTAATGTTAATAACTAAATAAATGAATACCAATACATTAATAGAGTTTAAATGAATGAAATGATAAAGCAAAACAGAAGTATTCTTATCGGATTTCAGTAATTACGCTGAGATCTGGTACTGTAAATCCATCTAAAATAGAATCCGGTGATTGCGAATTTGCAGTACAGGGTTTAGTTGATAATCAACTTTTTGGTGAACAGATGTTTTTCGGATTTCACAATGAGAATGCAGATTCCTTTGGGCAGAGTCGAGAGGTCTATCCCTGCCGGCAGGTACATAGATTCTGACAACAACACATTTCCCAATAAATCCAGGATTTCGATATCCGTTATTTCGTTCAGCCCGGTGATTCTGATAAATCCGCTTGTTGGATTGGGGCTAACTAAAGGAACGGATAAGAGAGTATGAGCATCACTTAAAGATAAAATATCAATTCTTGTCAATGCCGACAAACCATGGGTTTCAAATGTACCTGAGTGGTTAAGGCTTTCTTCCCATTTAACCTCAAGATCGAATACTTCGCCGGTTGACTGACGATAACACTTCAAAGTAAGCGGTTCGTTGTCGGAGAATCCTTCAATTGTTTCAGTGGTAGGATCATCGCCAAAGAGGATTAGTGCTTCTCCATCTTCCGATCCTGAAATGACTGTTGCACCAGCACAGAGACCTGCTCCATTGAAAGCAGCGATCATATCACCGGTTTGGAGTGCTTTGAGGCTTTCGGCGGTGAGGGCTACCAGGTGGGTGTTTGGGGTTGGGATCAGATCATTCCAGGGGGTTGATGATCTTATCACCGGAACTACTGCAGAACCAGTATTTCCGCTTTTTGTAAACAGCAGGGTTCCGGGCTGGTCAGTGTTAACAAAATACGCTTTGCCCAGCTTCATTTCTCCCAAAGTATTGATGTTATAATCCGGCCACAGGATTTCGGTATTTGCTACCCCTTTGGCAACGACAAAACCCGGAATACTTCCAAGGGCAGCAGCTGCATCCATCTCACACCAAACCGGGATAAGGTTCCAGCCTGACTGTAAAACTATTGCGTTTTGCTGTAACTCTCTGCCATGAAGAATCAAACCAGCGTCCTGGTTCATTTTAATCACGTATCCTGAAAAAATGCTCCAGTTATTGAGAGTGTTCAGATTCTGACCTGGCCAGTACAAACCAGAGAAATTGTATAGGATCTCCATTTCATCAGCAACAGGGCTCATCAGAGATTGAATATCGCTGTTCACTGGCTCAAGATACGACGAAACACCGCTCCAGCCGGCTGCCAGCTCCAGTGAATGTGTGGTAAGTGGCATTAGTCTGAAGTCATCGTAATAAACAAAGGTTGATTCAAGATCTCCGGAAAACAGGTTAACAGCGGCTATATTCAGTGAACCTCCGCCGCTTACACCATTCGTCCAGCTCTTTGTAACAAGATGCTGATCATCGTAATAGATTGACTGACTGTTGCTTTCGAGGTCAATCAGCGCCATGATCTTTACCCAGATGTTTTTCTTCAATGGCAGACTATTACCATCATACTGACTGATCACCAGGTTTTGATCAGGATCAAACTGGAGTTGTGCCGACCAGTTACAGTCAATTCCAGCACAATTATACTGGTTTAACAATATGAAATACGTTGATCCACCAGCAGCATTCCCGGGGATGTACTGCCAGGCCGAAAGTTCCCAAATTCCGGTTTCACAGCCTGCAAATTGGTGTAAAATATCATCTCCGGTTGAGTTTTCGTTACCAAGAATTTTTATTGATTGATTGCCATAAAGGCTATTATCACCGGCTACCCTTGCCGTGGGTGATGAAGCCGATCCGCCCCACATCTCCCAATTTCCCTGTCCAACCAAATCAGAATTTATAATGTAATCCTCAAAACCATCATGCCATTCATAACAATTGCTGTGTATTTCGACCCTGTAATCTTCCACCTCACCATCCCTGACGATTCCTTCCATGCTGCTAATATCCAATGTACTATAGCGGAAACGGGCATAGGTGTGGCCTGGAACAGCAACGGGCGGAACATTGAATGTGAGCAGGTTTGAACCGGGTTCAAGATTTTGGTTGATAAATATCTGTTCTCCGGAATCATTCCAATCGCCATCAATATTGAAATCCATCCAGGCTGACAACTTACCGGGGTAAGATGCGATAACCTGCAGACAAGCTGATCTGCCCGGAATCATCATCGAACAGAACGCAACACCATCTTCATCATCAAAACCTGCATAATCATCACCGGTTGCCTGTAAGTCAGAAAGACCATTTATTTCCGGATCTACCCTGTTTCCAAGGAAAATCGCAGGATTAATCATATGACTTGCCCCGTTGCCTGATTTCAGCGTTTGATAAGGTGGGTCGGGAGCGTCCCCAAAATCGAAACGAAGAATCGGATCAGCGCTGATTTTTACTTCATCAATCACTCCTGTGTAATTCATGAATCCTCCCCAGCCGCTCAATCTGCGGCCAATACCCAGGTTTGCCGTTGTGGGAGCGGGTGCATAATTCCATGGAACGGCTGTCTGTGGTTGGCCGTCAACCATCAGTCTAATGTAGCTCCCATCCCATGAAGCATAAATATGATGAAAGAGATTATCCCTTAAATCCGTAGTTCCTATTGCATCTCCGTTACCATTTGCCCCGGAGTAAATTGACAGTCTCAGTTTCCCACTGTTCAGGTACAGCGAAAATCCACTGCTACCAGCAGCGTTGTAAGTATATTTATCAACGATGGCGTTGTAGTTGGCTGCACCCGTGGCTTTGATCCAGGCCTGTATCGAAAATGGTGCCGTTATGTTAAGACTTGAGGAGTTGGGCACAGTGATATAATTACTGCCATTGTAATTGATTGCATAACCATAAAATCCAGATGTCCAGGAGGGATTGGTGATGTTTCCGTGATTATTGTTACCGCTGATGTCGAAAGCTGTTACCCCCTGGTTTTCATCGAAAGGCCAGGTGGCGTATGTAGCATAAGTTTCATCTGAAATCACAACACTATAATCCTCTACTTCGCCATTCAAAGCCATGCCATCGTAACTCTGTCCGGAAAAGGTACAAAACCGGAAACGGCAGAATGTTGTGTCAAGAGCGGCATTAGGTGGAACGTTGACATTGAAGGATTGTCCTCCGGCTACCAACATTACATCAGAAAAAATTTTCTCGCCGGCATCGTCCCAGTCGCCATCAACATTCCAGTCGCACCAGGCATTCAGGTAGCCTCCAACCGAAGCAGTAACTGCAATTTGCGCAGTTTTTCCCCTTTTCCATGAATTGTTGAAAACAATACCATCATCATCGTTGATGCCGTCGTTATCATCACCCAGCGAAGTCGAATGTGGCTGTCCGTCAGGATCTTCGTCTATCATGCTGCCCAGGAATATGTTGTTTACTATCAGGTGTCGGGCACCATCATTCAGCAGCAGAGTTGAGTAACGAGGATCAGGGCTATCTCCAAAATCATAGCACTCCGGCAGGACAGCCTGGTCATAAAAGAATACTCCCATATCGGCAGATGTCCCGTCGGGATCAGCTGGTGAAGCTGGATTCCCAGAATCAATGCAGGGAGATTTTGCTGAAGGAACCGGGTAGTTTGGCCATGAAAGACGGTAATTCCAAATGAGGTTGTTTTCAAATAGCGGATCAGCATTTATGTTTCCAGCCCCAACCCATCCGCCTTCAATGTCTGAATATATTGCAAGAAATGACCCGGGAGGGGCCAAGGCAATAGCCTGAGGTAAGTTACCCCATAAAATGGTGTTGCTTGCTGTAGGAGTAGTAGCATTGTTCTGGCTGTAAATTCCACCTCCGGCGCCATTGACGGCAGTATTATCTGACAATGTTACATTTTCGAAAGAGGGTGATGAGCCGCCAAGACAATATACACCACCTCCAAGCGGTGCAGATTGCTCGCATGATGCAGTATTACCGCAGATCAGCGTTTTATGAAACGACGGATTACTTCCAATATCGCAGGTTACAGCACCGCCACCCGAATATGCTTTGCCAACGGCAGTATTATTATTTATTATACAGTTGCTAAAAGATGGATTTGAAGAACTCCTACAATAGACAGCCCCTCCACTGGCAACTTCATAACTGAATGCTTTGTTAAACCGTAAATCAACTCCATTCAGATTGGCGCCTGATTGATTGAAATAAATACCTCCACCATAGGCTGTTTCGCCAATTGCGCTGTTATCAGTGACTTCTATTCCGGTCAAAGCAGGCCCAAAGGAGGCATTATAATAAAGGCCACCTCCATTCATGGCATTGTTATTCGTTACAAGGATATTGTTAAAGGCAAAGCCGGGATTATTAAAGTTGTTGAAATAGATTCCGCCTCCGCTTCCAGCGCTGTTATTTGCAATCAAAATATTGTTGAGCTGGGGAAAAGAAGTGCCGTTGAAGTAAAGTCCTCCACCTTTTGATCCTCCTTTGTTGCCTTCAACAGGAACATCATTCAACGTAAAACTGCAAAATGGCTCCAGGTATATCCCCCCGCCCATGGCAACAGACCGGTTTTCGTTAATGGAGCCCTGATGCATGATGATTCCGCCCGGAGAGTTGCAATAGACTCCGCCTCCGGCATTTAAGGCCATATTCAATTCAATACTTCCTTCGGTAACAGTTGGGCACAAATCTCCTTCTGTGTAAATTCCTCCTCCGTCTTCGGCTTCATTTCGATTTATGCTCAATACTGTAGCCGAAATCAGCGAATTAGTGGAACAGAGGCCTCCACCTTTCTGGCCAGCCTGATTGTGGTTTATTGCGCAATTATTGAGAGTTAAATTTGAATTGTCAGCATAAATCCCTCCACCATTTTTTCCGGCAACGTTATGGTCAATCCCGCAGTTGTGCAGTTGAACCGGTGAATTAAGGCAGTAAATCCCGCCCCCGCATGAATCCTGTACAGTAGGGCCATCCGCTTTGCCGTATTTAATCCGGCAAAAGGATAATGAGGAATTCGCGGAATTAATAAACCTCAAACCATGCCAGCCACTGTCTTTGTTGTTTGCTGTAAAGACGATGGAATCAGCTGAACTACCCTGGGCAAGCAACTGGCCAATTACAACAAATTTATAATGACCCAGGAACAGTACCTCGGCGCCAGCCTCAATTGTAAGCGAATTACCGCCGGGAACAATAATATCACCACCAATTACATAGGGAGCTTCAGATTTGGCCCAAGTTCCGCTTACATTCCCTCCCCGCACATAAGTTCCAGGCAATACATTGATATAGTTAGTCCTGGTTTTCGAGTTGATCGAGTCGTTGTAATCCGTTACTGTGAGCTGTACTGTATATTGACCGACATTAGGATAGGTATGTGAAGGGTGCTGAAGAGCACTGGTACTTCCATCACCGAAATCCCAGTCCCAGTCTGTAATAATGCTGGCGCTTCCGGATGAAAGGTCTGTGAAATCCACCGTCAGCGGTTTATACCATTCGGTGGTATCGGCAGTGAAATCGGCAACCGGCGGCGCAGCCACAAGGGTAATGTAATTTTGCCTGATAATAGTGTCTTTGATAATATTGTTGTCTTCAATCACAAGCGAAACAGTGTAATTACCGCTACTGCTATACAAGTGATCAGGGTGCTGTATAGTATCGGAGGTATTGTCGCCAAAATCCCAGTACCATTTATTGATTGTACCTGTTCCATTTTGCGACAAATCGGTAAATGCAATTGTTTTGGGGTAATATCCATACGTTGTGTCCGCTTTAAAGTTGGCTGTTGGCGGATAAAAAGTTGGCGGAACATGATCAAAGTAAAATGCACCCATATCCGCTCTTGACCCATCAGGATCGTGGGGTGAGTATGGGTCTCCGGTGTCCAGGCAGGGTGACAAAAGGGTGAGATAGTACGCCGAATCTCCTGTGAGTGAATAAAATAGTGGATCGCTGTTGATGTTACCGGTTCCGGTATAACCACCTCTGATATTGGAGTAGTTAACATTGGAATAGCCCGGATAGTTTACGCTGACAATCTCTCCGTTATTGGAATTGTAAAAAATACAGTCATTCAAATCAACACTGGCCTGGTAATCTCCATAAAATCCACTGCCGGAAGAATCAGCCTGATTCCAGGTGACCGTTGTGTTAGTCATTGTAATACTGGCATACTGGGCAAAAACAGCCCCTCCGTATTTCCCCGACTGATTTTTTGCGACAAGACATCTTTTTAATTCAGGTTTACTCCGATTAATGATAAAAATTCCTCCTCCTTTTTCAGAGGCGTCATTGTTCTCAATTCTCACGCTGTCAAAAACCGGCTGAGGGTAGTTATCTATATATCCTTCAAGATGTATAGCACCACCATATTTAGCATCATTGTCGTTGATACTTGAATTGGACACAACCGGGTCCGCCTTTTCATAGCAATGGACTCCTCCGCCTTTTTCTGTTGCGTGGTTACTGTTTACCAATACATTACGGATGGTCGGACTTGAATTGCTGAGCGCAATTCCTCCGCCATAATCAGCGTAATTTGCATGGATAAAAGAGTTCTTGATTGAGATATCCGAGTTATTGCAATACACACCACCCCCAATACTGGCTATGCTGGATTGAATATCGCAGTTTTCAACCGACAAACCGGAAGAATTGACACAGCAAACCGCCCCGCCACAACCATTATAGGTGTAAATCAGCGCTTCGGCTTTTCCATAGCGGAAATCACAAAAATGTAGTTTGGAACCACTCTGATTGTTCAGGTCGGTATCGAAAAACCGGATTCCATGCCAGCCCGTCAATTTATCTTTTGGCCTGAAGGTAATCGAATCTGTTTCGGTTCCCACTGCCAGCAACTGCCCGAAAACATTGATATGGTAATGACCCATAAACTGCACATACACACCTTTTTTGATTGTCAGTGTTACATCTTTCTCCACCGTAACATTACCAAACACCTTTATTGTGTCAGCATCCCATGTTCTGTTTTCGGTGATATACCCTGATTCACCCTCTCCGACGATGATCAGTTTTTCTTTTGGCAGATAGTTGTGTTTGGTGGCCAGCACGCGTATCTGGTCGCCTTTTATCAGTTTTGTGTTTAGCATAATCACGGCAAGCCCATCCTGATCTGTGGTATTAAACCCAAGTAGTTTCTGCAACTGATCGGAGTAAACCGCAACTGTAAAACCCTCAGGCTCCGGGTGATTTACGTTTACTTTCACATCAATCTTCTCTACCCCTGCCACAACAAAATCTGTTGGCTCAAATGAAGTAATATCTGATGGTACATCGGTCCAGATTTCAATTGTCGGGTCACTGAACAGATGGAATTCATCAAGGGCAATGCGCCGGTAATAAGATTTTCCATGTTTTTTTGTCATCAAATAGTTTTTTCCGGTCTGAAGTACTTCACCCATTCTGAAAAATGGGGTATCGTTGGGAACAATTGTATCGCCATGCCACCTTGTGAAATATGGCCATATAGCATTCATCCAGCCCCACACCAGACGGTCATTGTAGCCGGAAAAACTTGTCCTTGTGGATGCAATTACAATATTACTACCTCCAGTGCTATGTCTTAACCAGCTATCTGCAAAACATTCATTATCATCCTCTGTATCACAGCAAGGATCATCGGTTTCGTTATCAAACCAGCCGGTCTGACAATTTATTGACCAAACTACAGGTCTGTTTTCTCCATTGTTCAGTGTATTTACATCATCTTCATCAAATCGAGGAGTTCCCCATCCGGATCTGTTTCCATGATCCCTGTGCAAAATCATGAAAATACCACTATTTATTTTTGCCTTTATCTGGTTTGAATTTCCATTCCAGGCAAACCGAGGCTTTTGAAGTGAGAGCGGTATTTCCCTGGATCCAGTATCATTTTCAAATTTATATTTTTCCGCATTTGACCAATACTTTGGGAACACCTCATCAGTGTTGTTTGGGCAATCGTTTAACGTTGCATAGATCCGATTACCAACATATCCATGATTGTCAAGGTAACTGAGCACATCCTCAGATGTTTTGGCGAATCTTCGGTCTTCAACACTATCAGGTGGGAAACCCTTTTTCAAATTATCATCATAATATCCGTCCTGAAAAGCTGCAGCAACAACGAAATCATCATAATACCAGCTTACGCCTGCTGGTGTGCGTTCATACCGAATCAGCCGGTTAACGAGACTATCGGCCTGTTTTTGAGTATCCACAGACAATCTTCCATAAAAGAATTCAGGTGTATTATCGTGATAAACCGGAGGGATGATGGTCGTGTTTTCGTAATCGGCATAATAAAAATCGGTGCCTACGCGGCCATCGTCAAGAGAATCGGGATGCATGTGAATATACCACGTCGGGATAAATTCTGCATCCCCGATAAATAAAAGGTAGGATGGCGCAGGATTCCATGTTTCGTAAGCACTATAAATTGAATCTCTTATTGTGAAAGCAGTTGCATCAATGCTCAGAACTTTGGAAACGATGCCCCGCTGGTTTTTCCATTTGGCCAGCTTATCCGCTGCGTTTTTGAAGTCGGGGTGTGTGATTATCAGCAGCTCGCAACCATTTTCGTAGTAATCTTTCCCTTCAATGTCTCTCTGCATTCTGTCGTCTGCATCAATTACAGCCTTGCCATTGGGCGCCAGATTTCTGAAATGGTTGTCGAAGTTTTTGTTTTTGAGGTTTACCGGAATTGGTTCCGGATTACCTGAAAACTGCACCGTTACTTCAAGATCATTATATATCGTAAGTACTTTTCTGACAGGATTGTACTGGTAAGGGTAAATCCAAAGAACCGTGCAATATTGCCCCCGCATATACTGTATGGGTTCTGTTTCGGCAAAAACTCCCGGATAATCAGCGTCCTTTGAGAAAACCTCATTATTCCTTGTAAAAGGAGGGGATGATGAGCCTTCTTTATCTGATTCAGGAGGTTGTAAAGGCGGCAAAGTGATATTTGTATAAACCCGGGGGGAGCCCTCCACCACACTGATTGAGAATTGTTTTCCGTTTGGAATCAAAATCCAGCTCCCAAAACCCGGCAAATCCGGGGAACCGATTTCCAGTTCACCTCCACCCGAAAAAACAATCAACTGATACAGTTCACCATCTTTAAAAAGTTCTTGTGTCAACTGCAAAGGGGGTAACTTCACCTTTACCCTCACTTCATTGTCAGTAGCAGAAACCACATCCACAACGGCTTCTGCGGTTGATGCACTTACCAACAACAGGCAACAAATCGTTGCGTGCCGGATAAATGACTTTGTCAGAGAGTTGATTCTGGATTTCATTTTTTTGTGATTTTGGGTTCATAGATTTGATTTTTTTCTGTGTAATGCGATTCAATGTACTGAGGGCAATAGGTGTACCAAAAAGTGAAGGCATGTGGGTTTAAGTATAATGCATTGGTTATCTGATATTTACAATTATTCCGGGGTACTATCTCTGATCTGATGATCAAAGTTCGCCGGATTTGAATATCAAAATCACCCAAAAGGGTGAAAACCCCGGTGATTTGATCAGGAATATTTTCAAATCACCAGGGTAAAAGATTGATTCAATTGTTCTCGCTATGGGAGTATTGCCATATCAGGGAAAATGGATCATTTGACAATCAGTTTTTCAAAGAACACAGTGTTATTAGTTTCTATCCTGATGAAGTAAACTCCCGCCGATTGTGAAGCAAGGTCAATCATATGTGGGATATTGATCAGGCATGAATAAAGCTCATTTCCCAATGCATTACAGATGCTGATATGTGCATTTTGAGCAAAACCAGAAATATTGAAAACACCTTTCCCTGGGTTAGGATAGATCATAATTCCGGAAGAAATATTACTGGTTGATCCTGATGGCCCGGTCTTTATCGCAGTAATTGCTGAAAGTCCGTTGGTTTCGAACAACCCTGAATCATTCAGACTTTCTTCCCATGTAATCTGAAGGTCAAACAGTTCGCTGGTTGACTGACGGTAACACTTCAGGATTAAAGATTCTCCTTCTGTAAATCCTTCAAAGGCTTCGGTGGTTGGGTCGTCGCCATAAAGTATCAGTGCTTCAGTCTGTCCCAGCCCTGAGATGATGGAGGCTCCTGTGCAAAGACCCGATGCATTGAATGCTGCAATTATGTCGTTGGCTTCAAATGCTTTTAGGCTTTCGGCGGTAATAGCCACAAGATGAGTGAATGGTGTAATTGTTAGTTCATTCCATGGCGTATGAGTAACCGGTTCGGTTGCTGGCATGTTAATTTGCGTGCCACCCTTGGCATACTGTAATGTGCCCGATTGTGTTGTGTAAACATAGTAAGACTTACCAGTCCGGAGCGTCTGAAGCGTGGAGATATTGTAATAAGGCCACAGGATTTCAGGGGTAGCTACACCTTTGGCTGCGACAAAACCTGGTAATCCACCCAGCAGAGCGGTTGCATCAGTTTCTGTGAAAACCGGTATGAGGTTCCAGCCCTGGTTTATGGGAACGGATCTGCTTGTCAGCTTTTCACCGGTAACGTTGAGTTCTGCATCTTCCGTAACTTTGATCACATAGCCTTTAAAAGAATCGTATGTGAGCAGGGTATTCACATTTTCTCCGGGCCAATAAACACCAGTTAAATTGAACAGGATAATTAGTTCATTTTCTACAGGCTCAAACATTTCTTCAACATCATCAGGAACAGGTTCGATAAATATGGACAAGCCGCTCCAGCCCTGCGGAATAGCGAGGTCGTGTCGCGGAATCTGAACATCAATGTATTCAGGTTTTAGCGCTGTTTTGTAAGCATATCTGTCTCTGATGGTAAATCCGACATCATACTTTCCGGTGTCTGCATAAATGTGGGTTGGATTCTGTTCGGCCGAATTATCACCATCGCCAAACTCCCAGTAGTAGTTCAGTGGCGGGATAGCCGGGCTTGAATTATCGGTGAAAACCACCTCAAGTGGTTTCCAGCCTTCAACGGGATCGGCACTGAAATCAACATTAATATACTGATACTGGGCGCCAATCAGATAAGTATAATTGTTGGACAAAAGGCAAGGTGAGGTTTGCTCAAGATGGAAATCTTTGTTGGTTTCATCATGGAACAGCGGATCGCTCTGGAAATTGGTTGACGAAAGTCCATAAACATCCTGATTGCAGCCGGTTATCCCATTTGGCCAGAAATCATTGGTTTCGAATACCAGATGGAACGGAACCCTGGAGGCAATGGAATCGAGGTTGCAAAATACACTTCCAATATTGTAGGAAATGACTGGGCCATGGTGCATTTTTACCTGACCTATTTCAGCCCGGGTTGCTGCCAGTGAATCATATTCGATATCAATATGTCCGTCACTGAACGTATTGTGATCCAAAAACACATTGTCGTTGAAACCCATCTGGGTTGTGTCGTTGTATCTCATCTTGATTCCCATAGCAATACTGTCGAAAAAGTTTCCATAGATGAAAGCACTGCCGTTGTTTATGGCAATGGCTGTGTCGGCAGCAGTGAGTCTGAGGCCGGCAATAATAGTGCGGTCGTCGGTGCTGTCCAATTGGAGGATGTTGGTTTCCGAAACAGCCCTGAGAATGGTTTCGGGGATCAGGTTCAGATTTAGCGAATCTTCCCTGAAAGCCAGCCCTGTAAGAAAGACACCGCTTTTTACATTGATTGGGAATGTTTCGGATTGAGAATTGTAACTCTGCTTTACTTTGATGATATCGCCATAAATTGCGGCATTCATTGCTGCGGTGATTGTAGAAAAATCATCAGGAACCCAATAGGTGGTGTCGCCAACCACGGTGTTGCCCGGATCGGGATTCCAGCCCATTCCGTTGCAAGGGGAATTTATATCGAGGTTGAAATTGTCATTCTCAGGATCAACAAATAGTGGGTTGACTGAGATATTCCCATCGCTTCCGGTGGGTTCAGTGCGGAAACCACCATATCTTTTCCCTGTTGTGTTCCACACATTATTTTCGGTGATCTCCAGTTTGGATAAACCGGTTGATGAAATGGTATCCACATAAATTGAATAAGCCTCGAAACTACCCACATGATCAAAAACATTTTTCGATAGGATGCAGCTATCCGAAAGTGCTTCTGCATATAGATCATCACCAACGCCAATGGCCTGCTGGTTGACTCTGGACAGCGCCCTTATTCCCTTATTTTCAGTTATTGTATTTTGTATTAACACCGTTTTGCCACCCATAATTCCAATACCTCCGGCATTTCCGAAAGAGAAATTATCAATGATCCAGTTATTGATGATTTTTGTATTGGATGAATCGAGGGCAAGCCCGCCACCAAAGCCTGTTTCCGGTTTGAGTTTATCTTTTTCTATGCCTGAATAATTGTTCTGGATGGTATTACCGGTGAGGATACTTTTTGATTTCCAGCTATAGAAACCGCCACCATAAGTGCCGGCCACATTACTATGAAACTCGGGTGCGCCGCCAATGACGTTATTTTCGATCATGAGGATATTGTCATGATTTACAACAGCAATTCCACCCCCTTTATCCGCCAGATTACCGATGATGAAATTTTTCTGGTCTCCCTCTTTTGTCTCAGATTCTCCGATATGCACCATTGTTCCTGCATTTTTAACATAAATGCCTCCACCATTCTCCGTTGCATAATTGGCAACAAACGGACTGCTGCCGCCAATGAGGTTCCCCAGCACTCTTGTTTCTGCCGTATCAACCACAGCGAGGAAGCCGCCGTTAATGGTAGTCAGCGTATCGGTTTCTGTGACAAAATCTTTGTAGGAATGGATCAACGTGGAAAAAATGTTCCCGGTGTGTCTTTCGGGTTTGCGTATGATGGTCTCCGGCGGTTCGCCAACCCCTGGAATGATGACGGTGTCGGGTAATGGAGGCAGATCCATAAAGAACTCTTCAGGCGGGTAACTTACCCATGAGTACAGATTGATCTCCTTTTCTTTGTAAACAGGAGCAAAGATCATGGTCATCACAGGCATCATGTTGAATGCTTCGCAAATCTGTAAACCTTCACCGGTATTTCCAAGAAAAACAAAACCGGCATCCTCATACAAATCACTGATCAGCGATGTTGATGGAAAGAAATCCTGCATACCGGTTACCTGGTCATACCTTATGAAACTGTCATTCAGCGTAAGGTAGATGTGAGTAGCATTCACATAATTGGAATAGCAAAGCTGATCCGGAACGGGTGGAATGGGTGTGCCCAGGATGATAATCATGGTTGGATCAATGACCTCCAATTTCATAATCATCGCCATATCTTCCTCTCCTAACCTTTGGTTCATGGCCAGGTAAGCATTAAAATCATAAACAGCGATATCTACAATTGAACTCATGGGGAAGGCAACAGGATTGAATAATTCCAGCAATGGCGGGTCGCCAGGAATAACCTGGGAAACTTTGAAAAGCGCATCATTCATGAACTGAAGTGACAAATACAAATAGTTGTTTGCTGCCAGCATACCGCTGATTGTTTCATCGGGACTTGCCGGAGTGTAAGTTCCGTTAAGGTTTACATTGCTGCCAACGATTTTCCCAAAGTAGAGGGTATTGTTATCCCCCAAAGCATAGAGATTGTTAAGGTCAGCTTCCACCTCAACGATAGCAACATCAGCAAACACAAGCGTATAGAGTTCCACCGGGGGCAACCCGGTGTACATCGGACTTTTATCAATCACCTTAATTCCTCCGGCTCCATCTGCCACGAAAATCAGGTTTCCTGAAACACACACATCTGTCGACTGGTCATTTGAGGTATATGTGGCTGCAATAATCGGTGCTGCAGGGTTTGTAACATTTAAAATCTGAAGCCCTCCGGCATTGTCGGTGATGTAGGTGTATTTGTAAGGAGGCATCTGATCAGGCTGGATGGTGGTAATGTAGGAATCTCTGACCGGTTCATAGTGTGGGACTTCGGTAGTGTCAGGAAATGGAGGGGGAGTGTCGTAGGTATAAAATATTGTATCGGGTTCAGGTTCATCAGGCCAATTGATGTCGGGCAGAGAGATTTTCTTTTTGAGCGAGCGGTTGTTGTTGCGAATGATATTGCCCAGCTGCTGAACCCAGACCAGGTCTTTCCTTTCGCCGCTAAGTTGCGGGGTGTTGATGATTTCATCATCGTTCTGGCCTCCGATTATTGCGTAGGTTCCTTCGCCTTCAAGATAAACCGCAGCACCGTTGTTAGTGCATGCATTCCGGTTGTCGAAAGTGTTACCCAGAATGGTGAGCACGGCTCCTTTAACCGCTGCAATGGCGCCGCCGTTGGCTAGTCCCGGGTGTTCGGGTGACCCGGCAGTGTTGTACTCAAAGAGGTTATCTTCGCCTTCAATGGCATTTCCGCCAATCATCACTTCTGTGCCAGCGTCAGTGGCGAAAAGTGCGCCACCGTTTCCTGACCCGTCTTCATTGAAATCGGTATGGTTGGAAAAAAACCAGTTGGACTTTACATCGAAAATTGCCCCTGATTCAGCGGCAATAGCACCTCCACCTTCAGCGATGTTTTCCTTGAAAAGATTATCCTTATCCGGCAGTCCAATTACAGGTTCCGTTCCATCTCCCGAAACATAGATTGCGCCACCTATGCCTTTGCCTTCTGATTTATAATCTGCAATGTTCCACCTGAAGTTTGAGCTGATAATCTGAGGTTTGGCGCCGTTGAGACAAGCAATCCCACCCCCATACAGAGCATAATTCCAGATCACACTGTCACCTTCGATCAGAGGAGAAGCGTTGCTTACATGGATTGCCCCCCCGCAGCCGTTTCCAGTTGAATCAAAATCAGCGATGTTGCTGAGGAAAACGTTACTCTTGACTTCGGGGGTTGCATTTTCTTCGATGGAAATAGCACCACCATTGGAAGCGGCATTATATCTGAACTGGTTATTGTGGATTTCAGGGTCAGCATCGGTACCGGAAACGAAAATTGCACCTCCATTATAAGGACCTGCTTTGAAGTCCCCTTGCTGAGATTTTCCACAACCTGAAAAAGTGCCTGCTCCAGCAATATTGTATTCAAAAACATTGCTTTTGACCTGTGGGCTCATTCCGGGATTGATGAATAAGCCACCACCATTGAAAACTGAGTGGTTCCACTTGAACAGGTTACTCATAATCTGGAAAGCATCCGTGTTGGCAAAAATTGCGCCTCCTTCGTCAGCCTGGTTCTTCAGGAAATCGTTACCGGAAATCAGCGGATTACATAAATTATCGAGGTAAATTGCTCCACCCTGCTGGGCATAATTCTTTAAAAATTCGTTGGCCAATTTGATTTTTGGATCGGTAAAAAGGCCTGTAACATAAATCCCGCCACCTTTTTGATCAGCGCAATTTTGAAAAATCTTATTGTTGATGATTTCTGCGGTTGTACCTCCCTGGCAAAATATTCCGGCGCCCAGAGTTGAAGTATTTAGGTAAATTTCGTTGTCGCGTATCTGAGGGATATTAACACCTGAAATGTAAATCCCGCCACCAACCGGGCTGGTATTATGTGAAATCTTATTATTGAGTGAAATCCACGAATTGGTCATATCGCCAAATATGCAGATACCTCCGCCTGTCACATCAGCTATATTGTTGTAAATCCGGTTTACTCCAATTGCACCATTAGTGTTCTGTACATCACGCAGCCACAGTCCTCCGCCATTCACGGCATGGTTGAATGATATCTGGTTTGCGAGTAAGGTAGTATTTATGTCACCCATATCCACAGCTACACCACCTCCGGACTGGGCAGTATTGCTATCAATATAATTGAGCAGGATAATAGCATCGCAGTTATTGTCTACTGCTATTCCTCCTCCCTGGCCAGCTGTGTTTCCGGTAATGGCATTAAAACAGATCAACGACGGTATCGTATCCTGGCCGGTTATAAAAATCCCGCCACCCCGATTTCCCGCCTGGTTAGCAGTGATAACATTGACACCGATGTTGGTGAAATAGGATTGATCAACTGCTATTCCACCACCGTCGGCTGCGTTATTGCTGTAGATAATATTGAACATGAATGATGTGAGGGATTTGTCGAAATAGGCTCCGCCCCCAATGGCAGCATGATTGCTCCTCATTTGATTCAATGCGGCGACGGTTGAAAGATCATGATGGAATGCAAGACCACCACCAGCAGGTGCATGGTTGGAAAAAATTACATTGCCGACAATAAAGGAACTAATTCCAAGCCCATTGCGGCAGTATATTCCTCCGCCCATTCCCGAAGCATGGTTGTCCTGAAGGTAGTTAAGCAGGAAAATGATGTTGGAATCCATGATCTTAACTCCACCCCCCATATCTGAATTACAGTTACGAATATAAAATCCACTGATTACCGAATAAAGCGGAACATTCTCAACCTTAAAAGCGGGTCCGGCATCTTCGATGGTTGCTCCTGCGCCCAGAAGGATAATTGGCGAGGTGATTGGGTTGATATTTACCGTTTCAGCATAATCATTGCTGACAATTACAATCGGGATTATACCAGCCGAATGACCAACACTATAGGAAATTCCTTTGTTTAATGGCCGGTCTGCTTTTTTACCAAGATATTTGATTTTAACTCCCCCAAAACTCATGGTCATCCAATAGTACCTTTTGTCTCTTCTTGTTTTAAAAATAAAATAAACCGGACCGGATTTTTGATTTTCTCCAAATTCGCTGAACCGCTCTTTGATCGCTGAAAGAGAATTGATTTGCTCCTCCGATAAATCCTGGTCGGTAAATTCGTTGAGCTTTTCGAGATAATCATTTATCTCGGCTATTTTGCCTTTGTTGTAGTGCCCAAGCATATTATTGACCTCTGCTTCAAAGGAAGACACTGGAAGTTGTTCTTCAGTCTGACTGAAGGAAATACCAGCAAAAAGAAATAGGAACGCTAATAGTAAGTTTGTGGATGTTTTCATTTCAATCGTGTTTTATTGTTTAAATCGTCTTATAGAAATTTTATCAGAAACACCGGGCGCTCACCCTGTTGGGATCCCTCCTGACGTTTTGTTGAAGCCAGGAGGGAAATAACAGGTTATGAGCTGGTTACCACGGCATTATCTGATGATCAGCTTTTCAAAGAACAAGCCACCAGATGTGGACACTTTGAGCATATAGACTCCCGAGGGATGCGAAGACAGGTCAAGAACAGCAGGAACATGAAGTTTCCTGGTCAATATTACCTCACCGTAAATATTTAAAATTACAAGGTCTATCTCTTTTTCATCTCCCTCAACAGTGAACAGGCCATTGCCAGGGTTGGGGTACACTTTCAATGTCCTGAACATATGATTCACCGCAGACAGGGATGTAACTTTGACGGAGTTAACCTCTGAAAAGCCATTGTATTCAAACAATCCATTATTCATCTCAGGATTATACACTGTTTCAATAAGCAGAGCTTCACCGGTATGCGGTCTGAAAAATTTGAAACAGATTGGCTCGCCATCCACAAATCCTGTTGGTGAGTACGACAAAGGATCATTTCCATAAAGTGAGATAATAAAAGGCGTGTTCGGATTCTCGATCACGGTCAATCCAGCGCAAATACCTTCGCATGTAAAACCACCAATGATGTCGCCGGGTTGGAATGGGCTTTCAGTCAAATTGAAAACAACAATATGCGAAGCCGGGGTGTAAATAATAGGATTCCATGGTGTTACGAGACTATTCAGGTCAATTGATTCATAGTTTTGACCGGATTTAGGTGAAGATGAATAGTCAATTGTACCGGTAGAATTCATTCTTACATAATAAGCTTTACCCGGTATTACATTACCTATCGTGTTGATGGAATACGCCGGCCAGTAAACCCCAGTTCCTGCAACATCCTTTGCAATCTGAAATCCTGAAACACCGCTAAACAGGCTGGAAATTGAAACAGGTGAGCTGCATAGAACAGGAATAATGTTCCAGTTTTGGGTGAGATTCACCGTTTTGTTGGAAACCTCAACACCGCAAATTGGAAGTATAGCGTTCTGATTAACCTTGATCCAGTAGCCCGAATAGTTGTCCCAGTTGCTCAATGTATAAACCCCACCGCCCGGCCAATATGAACCTGTATAGTTGGAAATAATTACCAGATTAGCTCCGATGGGTGCAATTACGGCACTCATAGCTGGATTCGACGGGGTAATATAACTCGACACGCCGCTCCAACCCCCTGGTATATTTATCACCTGTTCATCATTCACCGTGATCTGGAAAGTGCAGGAATTGGTGCAACCGGTAGTCGGACTGGT
>DAIRGA010000034.1:0-49045 GCA_036794825.1 Bacteroidales bacterium
TCAGTCGAACGCCTGTTGTCGGTGGCTGACTCTGTCGCCGGTGGCTGAGCCTGTCAACGGTGGCTGAGCTTGTCGAAGCCACCGTGCAGAGGATCATTGGAGGCTGAGACTTCGGCGTGAGCGCTCAGTCGAACGCCTGTTGTCGGTGGCTGACTCTGTCGCCGGTGGCTGAGCCTGTCAACGGTGGCTGAGCTTGTCGAAGCCACCGTGCAGAGGATCATTGGAGGCTGAGACTTCGGCGTGAGCGCTCAGTCGAACGCCTGTTGTCGGTGGCTGACTCTGTCGCCGGTGGCTGAGCCTGTCGAAGCCACCGTGCAGAGGATAACCGACCAATAATGTAATAAGGTCGCTTAATGCGTTGTTTATCAATCTACTAAGGTTATTGAGAAAAGATAAGGTTGAGATTGCTGGTTGGAAAAGGCATTCATCCATTGGAAGCCAGCCCTTACAACCGGGAGGGCAAGTTTACTCATCTTAAAGAGTTAGCCCAGAATGCTTTTTGTTAATATTTGATTTTAAGCAATTCCGGCCCCGACTTATGCCGAAGCCATCGTTTTGTGAGAAAGATTATGTCTTGGGAACGAAGTTAAGCAATCCAATAAGTAAAGGAAAACCTTTTTAGTCAAGAAAATTCGACGAAATTTCATGAATTAAATGGGTTAAAATGCCTGAAAATGAATCACTATTGACCGACAAAATTTAATAAGCATAGAAAAATGTGGAGGGGATTCCTCACTCCGTTCTGAATGACAGACAGTTAGCTGCTTGCGGAGGGGGTAGGCGGCGGCTTCGCCGCCGCCTACCCCCTCCGCCACTAAATCCTTTGAAAGCTTTGTCATTTCGATGCCACATGTGCGGCAGAGAAATCTCCCAGTTATTGTCGGTCAGTAGTGAAAAAATAGTAAAACGAAAACATTATTCTAAATTGGGTTATGTGTACGATTCACAGGGTGCTAAGCCTCTGCTTTCCGGTTTTTTTTATCAGCAGCATTTGAAAAAACGATCATTAACCCCAAAGGGATTGATTTTCAATTTGTTTATTGCCCTGGCGATTATCCTGAAACACTATACCACTATCATCACAGCTAAGAAATCAGCAATTGACTTTCGGATGAGTTGAGCTAAACCGTATCAAACAAAGCCCACTCCGGCGATCACTTTTCAACGGAAGGTTGGCCAAAGATCATTTTCAATTACTTTTGCCCCCAAATTTTTGACTATACATGAGACTTTTTATAATGCTTTTTCCTTTGTTGTTCCTGGGTTTGATAATTAATCCGCCGTCGTACAGAGAAGAACAAATGGCCTATACGAGGGTGAGGGAAGCTTACACGAATAAAGAGAAGATCGTTCTTAAAACGCTTGCCGAACATTCGATTTCTCGCGATAGCCTCAGGATTTATCTTCAGGCTTTTAAAACCGAAAAGAGGATCGAATTGTGGGCAAAAAACACCTCCGATTCTGTTTTTACCCTTATCAGGGAATTTCCCATCTGTGATCTCTCAGGCGATGTGGGGCCGAAAAGGCGTTACAAGGATTTGCAGGTTCCTGAAGGGTTTTACCACATCTCCAATCTGAATCCTTACAGCAAGTACTACTTGTCCATGCAGATTAACTATCCAAATGCCTCAGACAGCATCAGAGGGGTAAAAGGACATTTGGGAAACTATATTTTCATTCATGGTGAGTGTATATCATCGGGTTGCCTTGCCATTACCAACGACAAGATCAAAGAACTGTTTGTCTATTATATCGAGGCCTATAACAGTGGACAGGAAAAAATCGGCATCACCATGTTTCCTTCCAGGTTGAGCGATTCCAATTACACTGCTCTGAAATCCAGATACAGCAAAGACAAAGACAAAATCAGCCTGTGGGCCGATCTGAAAAAGAGTTATGATCTGTTTCAACAGACCAGGACGCCTCCAATCGTAAAGTTTCTCCCTGACGGGACGCATGAAGTAATACCATTTGAAAATGGTGATAGTACGAAAACGTCTGGTATCTAGAATCAGTGTTTACCGCAACTTCAAGTTAGTGCTGATTATCAACAGTTAATCCAAGAATTTTTACTTATCTGGCCATATAAGATTATCAAATAACCAGGTGAATATCTGTTTGGATAGTTTCTTCAATCTAATTTTTAGCTACAGATCAGGCCTGTGCTGAAAACTATAAGCCTTGCCTGAAAAAAACAGCCAGGACGAGAGACCTGGCTGTAGATGATTCATTTTCAGTTACATTGCATTAACCTGAACATCCATTTTTTCCTGATTTGTTTATTCCTGCATGCAAAACTGGTATTTCAAAAAAAACAGGATCAGAGCTTACTCTTCCAGCTCTTTTAAAAGCTCCTGGGCACGTTCACTTAAAGGATATTGTTGCTTCATAAAGATACGGTAACCTACATATGCGGCAGCAGCCATTATCGAAAGATAAACAAGCTGAATATACACAATTCTCTCCAATGGACTTACAGAACTTAGCTGATGGTAAAAAGATATGGTTACACCGGCATCCAGCAGTAGCAAAGGGATGAGTATTCTGTAGATATTTGAAAAGGCTGATTTATACCGTTTGGCAGCTTTTTGAAGCAATTCCTTTAAGGTTATGGAGTAGGCGATGGAATGAAATTCTTTGTACAACTGCTTGAAATATAAGGCAAACAGGATGAATGCCAGCACGTAAAATATTCCTGATATTCTATGGTAGATTTGAAGGTCGGGGTCGGGATTCACAATCATCAAACCAGTATAGAAGACGATTAATACAATATAAAGCCATTTGAGATTCTTCATTAGCTTCTCATTTTTTTTATCCTGCATTTTCAGTCCGGAAATAAATTGTTCGAATTTCATGGTATTGCTATTTAAAGTTAATGACTGGTTGTTTTCCTTTTTGTCCGTTGATTGATTGTTGCTATTCATAACCATCTCCTTTCATTTTTTCTTTAATAAATTGTTTGATTCTGTGTATTTTAACTCTTACGTTGGGTTCGGTTATTCCGATAATGTCCGCAATTTCTCTGCTTGATTCCCCTTCGAGGTCGAGGGATAGGATGGCTTTATCAATCACCGAAAGCTGATTCATTACTACATTTAACCTTTCGAGATTCAACTCCACATCCTTGTCAGCGCTTTCTTCCTGTTGCATAAACCTTTGGTACTGGTTTAAATCGAGATTTACCCTGAATTTGGTCCGTTTGAACTCTTTTCCGGCAAACCCGAGACTGGTGTTGATGGCAATGCGGTAAATCCAGGTGCTGACAGCAGATTCACCCCTGAACGAATCGAGGCTTTTCCAGATGTTGATAAGCACTTCCTGTTCGATATCCTGCCTGTCATCGGTCGTTGGAGCGTAATAGCTGCAGATTCGCGCGATGCGCTCTCTGTTTTCGTGGATGATCAGCTTAAATTTTTCCTCTTTAGTTTTCATTTTGATGAAATCTTTGAATACTTGGTTTGCAGAAAACCGGTTTTGTTACAAATTGAATACATTTTCTTCTTTCAGGTGGATTTTTCGACTTGCCGGAGCTGTAGAAATATTCTTCTGCAACCAAGGATGGCTGCCAATAAGCAGTGGCAAGAAGTTCGGGATGCCATATCCTCCGGGCATTTTTAGGTTGGCGGGTGCAGGCGCTGATTGAACCATTTTCGGACCGACAGCATATTTTGCCGTTGGTAGGCCGGCGCCTGGCGTTTGCAGGATGACCGTTCGGCGCTGTTTTCGGGAGCGCCCCAGCGGATTTCCACGCAATCGTTGGGATTGTAGGCCATTTCGAAGGCATCTATCCGTCGAAGAAGCTCAGCCAGAGTCAACTCCTGCAATGAGCCATCGGAACGGGTGTAGCTGATGGTGAGTACAGCCACTTTTTTATCAAGCAGAGCCTGAAGTTTGTCCTTGATTTCTTCGGCATTACCGGAGGTTGAGATTTTGAAATCCTCCGGAAAAGTGGCCACCCTTTCCGGGAAATCAATCACGGCATCCATTGCAATGAGGAGACGCAGATCGCGGTTCGGGGTGGAAAAATCTTCCCAAAGGCCGCTGGTAAGGAAGATACCTCTGGCATTAGAAGGCATCTGGATTACGCTTCCAGGATGCGCTTTGAGCCACTCTTCGCCATTGGCCACCGATTTCACCCTTACCAGCAGTTGCTCATGCAGCGCTTTGATCAGGTTGTCGAGCGCTGCTTCGGCTTCGAGCGGTTCCGGATTAATCACTCGATCCATCGTGCGATAAAATAAGTCGCTTTCCATTGCTCTCTGCTGCAGCGAAAAAGGGATAAAACCTGACTCCGGAGTGAGTTCTGCGTTTTTCGCAAGCCTGATCTTTCCATTTTCAAAAAGGATTGGGCGGAAAGTTTTAAACCCCGGTTCCCCGACAACTTCGGAGGTGTTGAACAGGAAGTTTCCTTTCCAGAACCGTTTGATGGCGATGGTTTTATCGGGCTGGGCATCCACTGCAAGCAAAACGCCCGGCTGGTTTTTGGTCTGTGCTTTCCAGCTGACCAGAATAAAAGTGTGACCATACGGATCGGCGAAAACGGTTCCTGGTCGCAACGATTGCTTATCCAATGAAACAGGGTAATAGTCAGCGTTTTCGTTATCCAGCGAAGTGCGGGCAGTGCCGGAATGGACGCCATCCATCAGCCTTCGCAGGAAGGAGTTGAACGCCTGAACGGGGTTGGTTTTGGAGGTTGGGGTTTCGATAGTAATCCATTGACCTGTGCCTGGATTTTTTCCCAGATAACCTCTGTCGCAGATATGATAACCAAACGGAAGTCCCAGCTTCCAGGCAAAATAGGCTCTAAGGAAAAAGGGATTATCGGCGCAATCAGGCTCCATGATAACCTTTATTTTACCTGCAGGATCATCTTCATTCAGCGAAAGATGGTTGTAAAGAAAGTTACGCTCCTTATTTTCAGTCACTTCATGCATAGCTTTCCAGGAGGTCTGTTCATTGCTGCCCTGAAACAGCGCGTTTATCCAGGCGGAATAAAGGGTTTCGGTGTTGGTGTCCCAGCCTCTCAATGTCTTCCAGACCAAGCCCTTGGGAGAGATTTCTTCCCGCTTCGACACCGTAAATTCAAGGCTGCTGACCTCTTTGTTATCCGCCACCAGAACTGCTTTATAACTGCCTTCGGATTCTCCCGCAAAATCATCTATCCGCCAGCAGGGGAGTTCATCACCTGTTTTTGTTCCTGTCGAAACCAGATTTCCATCGGGGCCTGTAACCAAAATTTTGGCTTTCCTGATATTTCTTCCGCCGGTGGCCAGTATTCGGAAACCTTCGCCGGGAGCAGGCCGGGCGGGCAAAAGAAGCAGCGTGTTTGTAGGTTGGTAGTCATCGGGCACATCGGTTTCAAACACCGATTCGATTTTATCCATCAAAGTCGTTCCTTCGGAGGGCTTTCGATCACCGCCGCATGACAGCATGATGACCAGAAAAAAAGGGAAAATCAGCAGTGGAAAAATTAATCGCTTAGTTGTTTCGAACCGGTTCATCTTGAATTCAATTTTTCTAAAACACTTTTTTAACGACCTTCACCCCGATACCCGGCATGTCGGGCAAAGTAATCTTACCATCAACGATTTGCATCCCTGAGAAGGGGTCGTTATCAATGAGCACGTTGCCGTCAAGGTCGGCCCAATCGGCCTTTGGAGCAAGCTGCGATGCCGCCGACACAGCGCAGGAGGTTTCGACCATGCAACCGATCATCACCTTCATATCCAGCGAGCGGGCAAGGGTAAGCATCTGGTGGGCTTCACGCATACCGGTGCATTTCATGAGTTTGATGTTGATGCCATTGTAAACGCCGTGCGCTTTGATCACATCAGGCAGGCGCTGCAACGATTCGTCGGCAATGGTTGGTAGTGGACTGTTTTGTGTGAGCCAGGCCATGTCGTCAACTGCCGTTTTGGGCATCGGCTGCTCTACGAAAACTACCCCGTTTTCCTTCAGCCAGTGGATCTTTTCGAGGGCTTCCACCCTATCGGTCCAGCCCTGGTTTACATCCACACACAGCGGCCGGTCGGTTACCGAACGAATCGTTTCGATCATCTCCCGGTCGGTGGCCATGCCCATTTTCACCTTCAGGATTTTGTAGGGCGCGGCTTCAGCCACCTTTTGCCTGACCACCTCAGGCGTATCAATGCCAATGGTGAAGGAGGTGTTGGGCGTATCGGCCGGGTCGTATCCCCAGATCCGATACCACGGCTGCTTCATTATCTTTCCCACCAGGTCGTGCAGTGCAATATCCACAGCAGCTTTTGCAGCAGTATTCCCTGGCATCACCGAGTCAACATACTGCAGAATGTCGTCCATCCGAAACGGGTCTTTAAACTGGCTCAGGTGGAGTGATGAGAGGAAACGGGTAGCGGTTTCCACGCTTTCGCCCAGGTAGGGAGGCATTGAAGCTTCGCCGTAGCCAACAACTCCGTCAAACTCAAGCCGGGTAAGCACATCCGGTGTTGTTTTCCGCGAATTTACGGATAGAGTGAACACATGATGAAGCTGCAGCTCGTAGGGTACGAAACTGAGCGACAGTCCTTTTGCCTGCCTGCGAAGGGATTTCTCTCCGGCAAGTGCAAACAGCGGCTCAATGCCTGCCATGCCCACCAAAGCCATCAGGCTTGTGTTCCGAATGAAGTTGCGGCGAGTGTTATCCATAAAAATAAAACTTTGGGTAAAATTCCAAATTACAAAGTACAATTGACAAATAAATACCAAATTCAAAAAGATTAAATTCAAAACTTCTTAGCAGGGACAGCGATTTTTTCATTTGAGATAACCCTTATATGTTGCCAATGTTGTTTGTTATTCTGTGTTCGGTGTTTGGCACTTCGGCAAGCGTTCGACTGAGCGTTCGACTGAGCGCTCACGCCGAAGTCTCACGCCGAAGGCTCAGTGTAAATGTTCGGTGTTTGGTGTTTGTTGTTTTCTTTTTATTTTTTGTTATTTGTTTTTTGTTTTTTGTTTTTTGTTATTTGTTATTTGTTTTTTGTTATTTGTTTTTTGTCTTTTGTTTTTTGTCTTTTGTTATTTCCACTTTGTTCGGCTTAGGGTTGAGTGCAATACCACGGGTGGTTCTTCACCCTGACGATTCCTTCAGAATCAAGCGAAGTGAGTACCCGACGGGCTGCCACAAGTTTTCTTGATGGAATGAATTTCGGGTCGCCGGGGTCGAGGCTGCTGATGTGCACCCTGCCTGAAGCGTGGATGAAATATCCTTTTTCAAGATAAATGCCCACATGCGTGATGTGCTGGTCGTCGCGACCAAAAAAGAGCAGGTCACCGGTCTGCAGGTTACCCATATTTGTGAAATTAATTCTTTCGCCGTATCTAGCCTGCTGTGAGGCGTCGCGGGCAAGGATGATGCCTTGCATATAAAAGACCTGCTTTACAAATCCTGAGCAGTCTGCGCCTTTGCCCGAAGCGCCTCCCCATAAGTAAGGGAAACCCATCATCTGCCGGGCAAGCGTTGATGTGGCCGAAGCGTCTGGTTCAATATTGATCCATTTTTCAAAAGGAATGCAATCAGATTTCCGAACAAACCCGGTTCGGCCATCCGGAATCCTGATCTTCAGATACTTGCCTTTAACTTCTTCTACTTCAAACAAATTGCCTGCAACAAGATCGGAAACGATTTCGCCCTTTTTACCGGGTGAATCGAAAACAATACCCGTCATGCTGTTGAAAAAGTATCGGTTTGAAGCTTTCCAGCGCTCCAGTTCTTTGGCCGAAAAACGCTCAAATCCGCTGGTATCCATCCACCCGATATAATACTCCGGGGTTTGTACCCGGCACCATTTTTCGTTGCATTCGAGCACCTTGAGCGGCGTTCCCATTAAAACCTGCGACACCAGTTCGGAGACATGGTCTGGGATGGCGCGGAGATTGGAAACCGACAGGGTGACCAGCGCCCACGTTTCGTTGCCAAGTGAGGCATCGGGTAAAAGTTGGAGCGAGTCAATAAATGACATTCTGTGACTATTCATCAAACGAATGACTTCTGCTTTTGCTTCCGGCAGGTCGGTTTGCCCCGAAAGCACAACAATGGGTTTAAGCGTGTCTTTTATTCTGACATCGAAAATGGCTACCCGTTTATCCGGAACAAACTGCTTTTCAAGCGATTGTAACTCCTGCATCAATGATTTAAAATTGGTTGTCTGTGCCTGTACCATCACGGAGGCGACAATCAGCAAAGCAAGAAAAGCAGGTTTTGTAAAAAATTTTCTCATCAAATTCCTTATTATCAGGTTACAAAAGTAAAGGATTGTTGTCAGCAAGGGTGATTTTTTTCGTTTTCAATTACCAAACTATTTAGTCATTGCCAGAAAACTACTATAGTTGAAAATCATTGTTGACCCCAACCCAAATGGGAGCAATGATTTTCAACGATTTACTCCCGGAGTTTATCCCGAGAATTCGGGAGGGTGGGGCAAATAAATCGTTGAAAATCCATTTTGGGGAGTTTTCTGGCAATTACTTTTTACTGGTGGCTACTCCCCTGCTCCACCAACGTTTTGTCTTGCCCTGAATTTCTACTCCTAAGCCAGAGATAGACCGGGATTCCGGCCAGGATCAGGATCATACCGATGGCTGCTTCACGCGGCCTTGTAGCAATGGTATTGTAAAGTAAATAGAGGCAGAAAAGAATGAAAATGGCCGGAACTATGGGGTAACCCCAGACTTTGTAAGGCCGGTGGGCATCGGGCATCTTGCGGCGTAAAATAAAGACGCCAAGCGAGTTGGCGCCGTAGAATATAAACACGGCAAAAATGATCATATCAGTTAGCTGATCGAACGTTCCCGACAGCACCAGCACCGACGCCCAGATTCCCTGCCACAGCAGCGAATTGCCGGGAACATTGGATTTGTTCAGCTTCCCGATACCGGTAAAAAAGAGCCGGTCGTGTGACATGGCGTAGTAAGGCCGGGCTCCCGTAAGGATGCTTGCATTGGTGCAACCCAGCGTTGTCAATAGAATCAACAGCGAAATAAAAATTACTCCGCCGGTACCCCAAAAACTCCGCACCGCTTCCACCGCCGCTATCTGGTTTCCCGAGGCATAGATTTGCTCCAGCTGAGGTATGGAGAGCAGCGCAAGATAGGTGACGTTGACCACCAGGTAGGTGGCAATTACCAGGAAAACGCCGATGATAATTCCTTTCGGGATGTTTTTGGTGGGGTCTTTCACCTCGCCGCCGATAAATCCCACCGAAACCCAACCCTGGTAAGCCCAGAAGGCAGCAAGCATGGCCGTGAACAGAGCAGAAATCGTAACATTCCCGCTGGTCAGCTCCCCAAAATTCATGAAATCGTGAGGCGTTGCTTCAACATTTCGCAATCCAAAAACAACAATCACAAATATTCCGGAAAATACCAGCCAAAGTATGATTTTGCTCGTACCAGCGCCGCTTTTAAGCCCGGTGATGTTCAGGAAAGTCAGCAGCAGAATGAGAATTATGGCCACCAGCTTAACCCCAAAGTCCTGAAAAGGAAAGAAAACGCCGCCAATCGAAAAGGTTTGCAGCGATGAGAGAAGTTCAGGGATTACAATAATGCTGTTGAGCGACTGGGCAAAAACGTAGGCCAGCGAAGAGATCGTTGCGGTCTGGATCACCGTAAACAGTGACCAGCCGTAGAGAAAGGCGAAAAAGCGGTTGTAAATCTTCTTGAAATAAACGTATTCTCCGCCGGTATCCGCCAGCAAACCGGCCACTTCGGCGTTGCTCAAAGCGCCAAATATGGTGATGATTCCCGCCACAATCCATGCAACCATTATCCACACCGACGAGTGCAGTTCGGCAGCCATCGGTGCAATCTTTTTATAAACCCCTGACCCAATGATGTTTGCAATCACAAACAGAATGACGTATCCCAGTCCAAGCGTCCTGACCAGACTTCGTTGATTTACCATAACCGCAGCCTTTATGAAAAATTTAAAGCGCCGAAATTAGCACAAGTCAGATATCCGTGGAAAAAATTTTCAAGTGATTGAAAGTTTGGCCGCAGGGAAGGCTTGACAGCGGAATAGGCGGTCAAGCCATCGTTCCCCGGGGTTAGTCTCCTTTATCAAAAACTACTCACTGGTTCAGGCAATTCAATCTCTTTCGTTGAGGCAATAGCAAAGTGCAATACTTCACTTCAAACCTGACAGATTTTCAAAACCGGTCAGGTTTATATTATTGCACCATCGTTAGCAAAACAGTGAAACGTCAGCCCGTACAAACGACCATTTGTGTTGTAATTGAAAGAAAAAGATAAGAATTCCACTGAATCTTTTTACTGCCTGGGTTGTTGCCCCATCACCCTGATGAAATCTCCTATTTGCTTTGCGTTTTAACTCAAGAACCTTTCAATTGGATTTGTAAAGTATTGCACACTATAGTAAATAAAACTACCAACTTCTTCCCGATGACTGTTCTCTTCTGTGTAGAGAAACTTTACTTACATTAGCAATAAAAAGAAACGTATGCTGCAGCACAAGGTCAAATCGGATTTATACGCACTAATCGAGCAAACCAACGATATGAAAGTGCTCGAGGCAATCAGGGTTTTATTGCAGAAAAACATACAGGATCATGATTTCTGGGATCAACTAACTGATTTTCAGAAGGAATCCATCGAAAAAGGGCTGACTCAGATTGAGCAGGGGAAAACGATCGCACATGAAGAGGTTATGAAACAATATGAGAAATGGCTTACAAAATAAGTTGGACGCCGGAAGCTGTTGATACCTTCGATGCCATCATCCGCTACCTTGCCGAAAAATGGACAGAAAAGGAAATCATCCTCTTTCTCAATAAAACACACCAACTTCTCAACCTGATTTCGCAATACCCCGAAATGTTCAGATCATCATCAAAAAGACCTGTCAGGATTGCAAACATCACCCGGCAAACAAATCTGTTTTATCAAATTAAGGAAGCTTAGAAAACCATAATCCTCCTTTCGTTTTGGGATAACAGGCAAAATCCTGAAAAGTAAAAATGTTGAACTTGATAACTGACAAAGCGCTCTCCAACAGGAATAATCCACTTTTGTTGAGCTTTGAAAATGGTTGCCAGAGATATAAATTTACAGTATTGTCCGAGTAAAATTAATCAATCATCCTGAAACCCTTGATTTCTTTAATCCCGAAAATTCGGGATATTTTCAGAAATAGGGTGACCTTTTCCTGCAATACTTCACCCCGTACGTTCGGGGATTCCGCGAGGCGCCCGCCTGATCGGATGGCCAGGGATAAAGTATTGTAGCAGAGAATTTTACAATTTGCATAATTTCCACGTAGTGGATTTACAAATTTTAGTCGGTCAGCAGTGATAAATTTGCAATTACAGGGGCTGCAGCATAAAAGCTCCTCACCGGATCAAACAGCTCAATCCCTCGTGACCTGTCCTTTTCAATATCAATCACGGTCATTTCGCAGATCTCAAGGGCGCGGGCGATCTGCTCCGGTTTGGCGGTGATGTGCCAGGAAAACATTATGGTGTATTTGCCGCCTTTATTTTGTTCAGATTATCAATCAGTTCATCAAGATAGAACACTATAATATCCCATACAATTTCATAATCAATGCCAAAATAGTCGTGTACAATTCTGTTGCGGAAACCGCGAATTCTTTTCCACTCTATATCCGGATATTGATTTCTGAAAAGGGGATCAATGCGATTAGCGGCTTCGCCTATGATCTCAAAGTTCCTCACAACAGCATCAATGGTTTTTTCATTCTCCAGAAACAATTCATAATTGTAACCATCAGTATAGCTCCTGATTTTTAATGCCGCCTGGAGCATATCATCCAACAAAAGCCATGTATCCCGTTTAGACATAGATCAAATCGGTATCAATTGATTTCAGGTACTTCTCTTTAATTCCCTTTTTAGATACCAGATCAATTTTCATTTTCAGAATGTTTTCCAACTCCTCGGCCAGATCAATAAACCTGATCCCGATCCTGTCGTTAAACTCAACCATAACATCCAGATCGCTTGTTTCTGATTGATCATTCCGTGCATAAGACCCAAAGATAGCCAGCGACGCAATGGGATAGCGCTCAAACAGATCATGTTTGTGACTGCCTAATACTGACTTTATCTCCTCAATGTTTTTCATAAGGCAAAATTAGCGCTTTTAATTTAACCGAATCATTATCCACCTTCATTTCCGGCATACCTTTTCAAAAACTCCTCACCGGATCAAACAGCTCAATCCCTCTTGCCCTGTGCTCGCTAATTTCAATCACGGTCATCTCGCCGATCTCAAGGGTGCGGGTGACCTGCTCAGGTTTGGCGGTGATGTGCCATCCAAAAACGCCGCTGTATTGCAGCCAGGGGGCAGGCCACAGCGGTTCGGCAAAGCGCCTTTTGATCACAAAGTCGGTAGAGAAATCCTTCTCCTAAGTAATAGTGCAGCCCCCTTTTGGTTAATCGCTCTATGTTAACTATTCATTTCCAACGAATAACAAGTTGACAGTGTGAAACCAGTAATACAGCGCTTCACCGCCGGCAACAAACTTCAATCGCTTATTCAAATAGTTGTAATCCGGATGTTTTATCATATATGAATCAAGAGGAATCGTTTTGTCGAATTTCCTGGGCGCTTCCTGATGATCTGTTAAAATTATTGCAGCCAGATAGGCCGCTTTAGCGCCGGCAACCTGAACTTCCAACATATCAAACTTACCTTCGAAAACGAAATGACGAAATTGATTCATCCCCCTGTGAATCTCACCAAACTTTTCCTTCTCCTCATCCCTTTTCAAAATATCTTTTCTGGCAATTAGCAAAGCTGTTTCAATGATGTCATTCAAAACTTGTTCAACTGATCTGATATTTCTTTCTGGCCGGTATCTGATTTCTTCTTTGGCACAAGCAATAAATGACTCTTTGAAAACTTTCATATCCGATAACAAGTGAAACAGGCAGCCAACATCAAACAACTGCTTCAAAATTTCTTTTTCCTTGTCCATCTTGTAAGGAATGCCTGTAGTGTTGGGGGCAAAGGCAGATAGCTTATCCCCTGCAATCGAGTTGATGTCGGGCGTTTTAACCATTGTCAGTTCACCGGTTTGCAATAGCCATTCGGTAGCAAGCTGCTTTTCCATAAGCACAGGATAGTGATTATCCGAAAACAACACATCAAGCATGATTTCTCTTTCAGCGTTGGAAATTACTTTACCCTCACTGTTTTTGTTTGGGAATTTTGAATGGTAAACATAACTATAATGCGCTTTTGGGATACTGGCATGAGCGTTGCGCTTTTCGTCCGGTTCCATCCTTACAAAAACTCCTGTAGTTGCTACTTTTGAAAGGTATTGTTCCAATTCTGCCCGATTGATTCCGGGGCTTACGATGATATCAATGTCAACCGAAAATCTCTTTGGGGTTTCCATCAGCAGAATCAGACTTGTTCCACCTTAAAAAATAAAATCCAATCCTGTAAGTTGCAACTGCTCCAATAGGTACAAAGCATGAATCATGCTCTCCATCAGGTTAGGGTCTTTGCGATATTTTTTCCTTTTCCCGGCAATCCAATCTGCCGAAAGTGATTTGATGTCAATCATTCAAAATGTTTTTTGGTATATCGGTTTTGTCTGAAAAAAATCCTGCCAGTTCACTATCTTTCCTTCTTCTTTTGGCGTAGTGAAATAGTCTGGTGAAGTCTATCGAATATCTTTTATACGCTTTGTTGATAATGTGAGCCAATTCATTCCCCTGAAATGCTGCAAAAAGTTTTTTGTCGCAAAACAAATCCACTATCAATTTTTCAAGCGTTGTTGTGGTAACATTTTTTACTCTCTGGGTAGGTGATTTTGAAATCAATGACTGCAGTACGATAGCAGTCTCATTTTCATAAATATAGCGTTCGAGTTCTTTTTCGCCCGGTTCAATAAAAACACTACGAAAGTTCTGATCCTTGAGATAACTGAAAACAGGTTCAAGAGCTTCCTTTTCAACTTGCAAAACCGTTATAAACCTGCCCGGAATGTGAAGCATAAACTCATGAGTAATATCAGTTGACCAAAGGCATACTTTGAGCGATGGGAATTGTTTTTCGATTTTGGAGAACAATTTTCTCTCAGCATCGCTGATATCAGGTTTGTAAGCCGGCTTATATGAAAGTGTAAATAGCCCTCTTGAGATAGTAGTGATTATCTGTTTGCTTTTCAGGTAGTAAATCCTCCATCTGAAAGTTGATTCTTTCAAATCAGGTTCCAACTGCCTGTAAAAGGCAAGTAGTTCTTCTCTGGAAATTATTTCTTTTCCTTCGAATTCCTCTTTAAGCCGATCAATGATGACATCTTTAGCCATGCGATTATTTGATTGATGTTGCAAAGATATTTAAAATCCAACAAATGACAGCAAATGAGTAAAAGTGGCAAATGTTGGGAATTCCGTTATTCATCCGAACCAGGGTTAAGGCTTGTATCCCTTTTCAAAAACTCCTCACCGGATCAAACAGCTCAATCCCTCGTGACCAATGCTCTCTAATTTCAATCACGGTCATCTCGCCGATCTCAAGGGCGCGGGCGACCTGCTCCGGTTTGGCGGTGATGTGCCTGGCGAAAATTAGGGGGTATTTAACGCCTTCAATCATACACAGAAAATCATTTCGGACGACAGGGAGGGTTTGGCGATCGGACTGAACATCTGCATCACTTTTGACGTTGTAGTGGAGTTGCTTTCTTACGGCGAAAGGGTCAAAGTGTTAGAACCCGGATCGCTGGTAAACGAAATCAGAATTGCTCATGAAAATGCTTACAGACAATACTTCGAGACGTGAGGCGCTCAAACGGTTGGCGGCAATCGGGGCATTGGCGCTGTTGCCTACTACAGCATTTTTGCGCCCGCTTTCAGGCCAAAAAACCCATTTTGTGGGGCTTGGCGGCGCGGGGTTTTACCTGCTGTCGTATTTTCAAAGCAAACTGCCCAATGCCCGTTACACCTGGCTGGATACCGAATTGCCGGCGCAGGTTCCTGGTTTTGCGGACTTTATTCAAACCTTTTCAGCCGGGCATCTGCACGATTCGGTTAAATCTCATTTGACCGGAAACGACAAAATAGTTCTGATGGCTGGCCTTGGCGGAGAAACCGGCACTCCCCTGATGGAGCGGCTTAGTTGGTGGCTGCACGACAACCGAAGGGAGTTTATGGTCATCTGCAACATGCCTTTTACCTTTCAGGGCAGGAAAATCCGGGAGCGTGCCCTGCAAACCAAATCCCGGTTATCTGTGCTGCCCAATTTTCGCTGTCTCGACCTGGACGATATCGGCAAGCCATACGGTCATATGCTGTTGAGGGAGGTGTTTGAAAGAGCGGATCAGGAGTTTTATGCCGTTTACAGAGAGATGACCGCGGTGCAGCGTGTCTGATAAAAAGTCATTTTCATTTATTAGTAACCGACTAAACCTGTTTATCCACTACGTGGAATGTTTATATTGATCGTATCTCATTAATCTACAATACTTTATCGCCTACAGCGAATTCCGCGTAGCATATAAAGTATGTTAAAGAAAAAATCACTACTATTTTAATAATTACCTCGTAGAGGTTAAAGAAATCAAGTGTTTTAGGATGTTTGAATAATTTTCCCCGGTTTATAGTGATTTTATTGAAAATAGCAAAAAACTTGACCTGCAGCCTGTATTGAAAATCCAATCAGCGAGGTACTTTAGTTGGTTTTTTGGTAACAAGGCTAACTCCATCAGATGCGAAATTGTTTACCCAAAAATTGTTTTGGAAATGGGTAGATGGCGTGAGACTGAGTCGCTACGCTCGCAGAGCCGAGGGGTGATGGGGAAATGGGTGAATGGGGATAGATACTGCCGGCTGCCGGCTGCCGACTCTTGGCTAAAGGACTCCAGTTTAGCTGAAAGCTACTTCTTCAATCTGAAAATCTCATCCTGTAAGTTTTGTGGTTGATAAAATTTCGGCTTCAACCGGCGAATAACCTCAGAAGTCCAAATTATCTACTTTTGCAAATTAACGCCGGATTAGCTCTGGTGTGGTTAAAATCGGTGTTAAAAGGTTGTTTCTTTTATTTGAAAGTTAAGTTCAGCTAATTGATAATGTTCACCAAATTATTTGATTTATGAAGAAGGCTCTTTCAGTGTTTCTGTTGTTTTTGGTTGTTGTTATGACCGTCATTTCCTGCAAAAAGGATGAGGATGCCAGTCCGCTCAAAGTAGGGCTGGTAGTAGGTTTTGGAACCATCTCCGACAAGGGTTTTAACCAAATGGCCTACGAGGGTTTACTGATGGCTAACCAGGAGATGGATTTCGAATGGGAGATTAAAGAAAGCACTACAGTGGCTGACATCAACAACAATATCGCCTGGTTCGCAACCAATAATTTCGATGTGATTGTTACCCTCGGTTATGATGCGTCGCAGGCCACGCTGGAGGCTGCCCAGGCTAATCCTCAAATTAAGTTTGTGCTGCTCGACCATAGTTTCGGCGAAATCCCCGCCAACCTTGCCTGCATCACCTACCAGATTGACCAGGTTTCTTTTCCTGCCGGGTTTCTGGCAGCCTATTGGGCAAACAAAACCGATCCGGCTGACGCCAAAGTTGGTAACGTGGCTGGTCCCGAAATTCCACCCATTCTGCAGTTCACCCAAAGTTTCGCGGCAGGAGTTGATTATTTTAACGACCAGTACACCAGTGAGGTCGTCGTGAATGGAAGTTACGCTACAAGTTTCATTGACACATTGCAGGGAGCATACCTTGCTGAATCACTCATCCAGAATGGAGCAGATGTAATATTCGCCTGCGCGGGAACCACAGGGAACGGGGCGCTTTACCAGGCCAAAAACGCTGGTATTGCAGGAATCGGGGTTGACACCGATCAGTATTTTACTATTCCTGATGTGGGGGATATTTTGATTACCTCGTGTATAAAGCGGCTGGATCAAAGTCTTTACAACGAGTTGGTTGCCATCGGCAACGGGCAGTTTCACGGTGGAACCACTTCCAACGGGAATTTGACAAACAACGGTGTGGAACTCGCCCCCTTCCACAATTACGAAAACCAGATCCCCGACAGCATCAAAACTGCCCTGTCCTTGATCAGACAGGGGATTATCAATGGATCCATCAACACTGGTTGGAACTAAAAAGAAACAGAAGATGAGGCCAGGCAGTGTGTCTAAAAATATATTTTTGAAAATAAACCAACAATAAATTGACATATAGATGATTACAAAATTAACAACGAGGCTTTTTATCGCAGCAGCTACTGTTGCAATATTTATTGCTGCGATGGCCGGTTGCAAAAAGGATTCCGGATCAGAATATCCTCATCAGCTGACTTTTATCTCTGAGGAATACAAGCCGTTCAACTTCACCGAAAACGGAGCTGTTACCGGGTTGGGGCCTGAGCTGCTCAAAGAGATTTGCCGCGAGCTGGGCATTCCTTTTACAACGCAGGTGCTTCCGTGGGAAGAGGGCTATGCGCAGGCACAATCGGACAATCAAACGGTGTTGTACTCTACTATCCTCAATGCCGACCGGAAAGAGTTGTTCAAGTGGGCTGGCCCTTATGCTTCGCTGGATTGGCTGTTTTATGCGGCTTCATCGAATCCAATTGAGCTCAGTTCGTTTGAAGATGCGCGGCTGGTAACTGGTATCGGGGTGCTGCAGGACTATTCGATTACGCAATATCTTATCAGTGAGGGATTTACCAATCTTGTTTACTGCGACAACAACCAGGATGCCTTTACCAAACTGCTCAATGGCGAAATTGACCTCTTCCCATCGGATAAAATTACGGCGGAAGCGGCACTAACGGCTATCGGAAAATCCATTTACGACGTTACGGGAAAATTAACCATCCGCACCGATCTGATTTACTTCGCCTTTAACAAAGCCATTCCTGATGAGGTGGTTGCTGATTTTCAGCGTGTTATTGATAAATCAAAGCAAAACGGATTCCTGAAACAGCTTTACCAGCAATACTTGCAGTCGGCAAATCCGCCCGACATCATCCAGGTTTACACCGAGCAATATCCCCCGCTGACTTTCCGCAACACTTTCGGCGAGATTACTGGTTTTGGAACCGACATTGTTACGGAGATTATGAAGCGGAATCAGTCGTTTTACCCCATTCAGCTTTCGTTGTGGAGCAATGGCTACGAACTTGCGCTCAACAACCCGAATTTCTGCCTCTTTACAATGGATCGTACGGAGTTGAGGGAGAACCTCTTCCATTGGGTCGGCCCGATTGGAAGCAACATTACCCATTTTTACGTGCTGGCCGGTTCTGGTATTACAATCAATTCCATCGAAGAGGCTCGTGCACTGACCACGGTGGGAACAGTAAGTTCTTGGTTTTCTGACCAGTATCTCCGTAATCTGGGCTTTACCAACCTGGTTTCGGACAGCGATCCTGCGGTGATGACCGAAAAACTCATGTCGGGTGAGGTGCAGGCATTTGTTGTAACCAACGTTACTTTTCCATCAATCCTGAGGTCGCTTGGCTACCAATACAATCAGGTGACTCCGGCTTTCGACCTGATGTCTTCCGATTACTACGTCGCATTTTCAAAAAACACCTCTGGGGCTACCGTTCAGCAATGGCAGCAGGCGCTTGATGCCGCAAAGCAGGACGGAACCTATGAAGCCATTTACCAGAAATGGTTTAATTAAGAACCGGTTAAAGTTATAAAATGATGAAAAGACTGACTATTTACTATTTACCTGTTTGCCTCGTGCTGATTCTTTCTTCGTGCAGCAAGGATGATTCGGATGATAATGTGCTTCCCTCGTCAGATTATTATGTGCTGGATGTTACCAGCGGCGAGTCCCGTCCAGGACTGACCCTGCTTGATGTTGAATCGTTTCAGCAAACAACGGAATACACCTGTGGCCCGGCTGCGGTGGTTTCGCTGCTTGGTTTTTATGGACGTACCGCAGATGAGATGAGTATTGCCCAGGAGATGGGAACCAGTTCCACAGTGGGTACCAACCCTGAACAAATGACGGTTTGGCTCAGCACCAATGGCTTTGATGCCTCATGGCATGAATACGGCGAACTGGACACGCTGACCAACCGACTGAAACGGAACATTCCCACGCTTGTAGAATGGAGCGACTGGGGAGGCCACTGGGTGCTTGTGATCGGTTATGATACCCGGCAAACGGAAGATATCATGGACGATGTGATCATTTTTGCCGATCCCTACGACCGCCACGACGACAAGCAGGATGGTTATACATGGTTTAATGCTGCCAGGTTTTATTACATGTGGTACGATGCGCTTTTGTTCGGGAATGTGATGCGTAGAGTTTATATAACCGCTACACCACATTAAGCTCTTAATTTACAAAACTAAGCAACAAGTTGTTGGTTTGAATCTCATGATGGAAGGGGTACTGGGTGAATGGGTTGATGGGTGAATGGGGTTTCCGAAGGGTCGGGACAGGCGCTTCGCTCAAATTGGGGTGTGATACTGCTGACTGCCGACTGCCGACTTTTTGCCGAAAGACTTCAGTTTAGCTGAAAGCAATTCCCTCAACCTGAATATCTCCTACTGATAGTTTTCCGCAGGAGATTGACAATTTATCATTTGTGCTTTTCTTTGCAGAGCAATAACAATAAAACATGATTACACTTGGGATTGACATTGGCAGTTCGTCTATCAAGGTTTCGTTGTTTGACGCTTCAAAAGGGGAATCCATTGGCAATGCATCCTACCCGCCGCACGAAATGGAGATCCTGACCCCAAAACACGACTGGGCAGAGCAATCGCCTGAAAGCTGGATGGATAATCTGCAGCACGCCATTGACTTGCTGAAACGCAATCATCATCAAATTTTAAAGCAGGTTAAATCCATCGGAATAACTTACCAGATGCATGGCCTGGTGCTGATGGATGCTGATGGCCTGGTCATAAGGAATTCGATAATCTGGTGCGACAGCCGGGCGGTGACCATTGGCAACAAGGCCTTTGACGAACTGGGAAAAGATTTTTGCCAGAGACATTTATTAAATTCACCAGGTAATTTTACGGCTTCCAAACTAAGGTGGGTCAAAGAGTTTGAGCCGGAAAACTTTCAAAAGATCCACAAATTCATGCTTCCGGGCGACTATGTGGCTTTCAGGCTGACCAATACCGCTGCCACGACAACTTCCGGACTATCAGAGGGCATTTTCTGGGATTTCGAGAAAAATGCCATTTCGGAAGATATTCTGCGCTATTACGGATTTTCAAAAGAGATTATCCCTGATGTGGTGGAGACCTTTTCATTTCAGGGGGAACTTACTTCGGAGATGGCTGAAAAATTTGGGCTTACACCCGGAATTACAGTTACTTACAGGGCCGGCGATCAGCCCAACAATGCACTTTCGCTTAAGGTTCTGCATCCTGGCGAAGTAGCCGCAACCGCCGGCACTTCCGGTGTTGTGTATGGCGTAACCGACTCAAAAAAGTATGACCCGAAGTCGAGAGTGAATACTTTCCTGCACATCAACAACAGCAAGGAACGACCGAGGCTTGGCATTCTCCTTTGTTTAAATTCGGCAGGAATTTTAAACTCGTGGGCAAAACATCAGATTTCGGGAACTAACACATCCTACGACGCTATGAATGCACTGGCGATGGAGGTTCCTGAAGGCGCAGATGGCGTTGTGATCCTTCCCTTCGGAAACGGCGCCGAGCGGGTGCTGGAAAACCAGAATATCGGCGCTTCGATACACGGGCTGAACGTGGCAATGCACCATAATAAGTACCTTTTCAGAGCTTTGCAGGAGAGCATCGCTTTCGCTTTCAACTATGGTATCGGAATCATGCAGCCAATGGGACTCAACCTCAGCGTTATACGTGCCGGAAAGTCCAACATGTTTCTCAGCCCCCTGTTTGCCCAAACGCTTTCGAACGTTACAGGCGCTGTCATCGAACTCTATAAAACCGACGGAGCTGAAGGAGCAGCGAGAGGGGCAGCCATCGGTGCAGGCTTTTATGCCAGTCCTGACGAAGCTTTCCGGAATTTTAAAATCCTGGAAACTATCACCCCGAATCCGGGGAGCCGCATCAAAGATTACTACAGCAATTGGGTAAACCTGCTCAATCACAGGCTTGAGTTAAAATAAACCAAATAATATTTTTCGACTATGAATACTGAATTTTTTAAGGGAATCGGACAGGTTCAGTATGAAGGACCTGAAACCAGGAATCCGCTTGCTTTTCGCTATTATCAGCCTGACCGGCTTATCGCCGGAAAGCCCATGAAAGATCACCTGAGGTTTGCCATGGCCTGGTGGCATACGCTGTGCGCCAGTGGAAGCGATCCTTTCGGGCACAGTACCATCACCCATCCCTGGGACAACATCAGCGACCCGGTGGCCAGGGGAAAAGCAAAAATGAATGCCGGCTTTGAGTTCATGCAAAAGTGCGGAATTGACTTTTATTGTTTCCATGATTTTGACCTTGTGGAAGAGGGCGCCACGATTGCAGAATCAGAGCGCCGCCTGCAGCAGATGGTGAATTACGCAAAAACCAGGCAGGCTGAAACGGGAAAGCAACTGCTTTGGGGAACGGCCAATTTGTTTTCGCATCCCCGCTATATGAACGGCGCCGCTACAAACCCTGATTTCCAGGTGCTTACCTACGCAGCCACGCAGGTAAAAAACGCCATTGACGCTACCATTGCCCTTGGCGGCCGGAATTATGTTTTCTGGGGAGGGCGCGAAGGCTACCTATCGCTGCTCAACACTAACATGCAAAAGGAACTCGACCACCTTGCCCGTTTTCTCGAAATGGCTAAAGATTATGGCCGGAGAAATGGATTCACAGGCACATTCCTGATCGAGCCAAAGCCAATGGAACCCTCCAAACACCAATACGATTTTGATGCAGCGACGGTAATCGGTTTCCTCAGGTACTACGGGCTGGATAAAGACTTCAAACTGAACATCGAAGTTAACCATTCCACACTCGCCGGCCACACGTTTCAACATGAGTTGCAGGTGGCAGCGAACGCAGGACTGCTCGGCTCAATTGACGCCAACCGCGGCGACTACCAGAACGGGTGGGATACCGATCAGTTTCCTCTCAACCTTTACGAAACCACCGAAGCCATGCTCGTGATCCTTGAAGCCGGGGGATTCACCACCGGCGGGATAAACTTCGACGCCAAAATCCGCAGAAACTCCACCGATCCACAAGACCTTTTTATCGCTCACATCGGCGGTATGGATGTTTTTGCAAGGGCGCTCATTGCTGCCGACAACATCCTGCAGAAGTCCGATTACCTTGCCATGAGAAAGGAACGGTACGACTCTTTCAATTCTCACCAAGGGCTGGCATTTGAACAAGGAACGCTAAAGCTGGAAGATCTGCGGGATTTCGCCATCAGTATGGGCGAGCCAAAGCATGTCAGCGGCAGGCAGGAGTTGTATGAACTGATCGTCAACACTTATCTATAAATCAGATTCAATGACTCGCTCAATTAAAGCGAAAGCGAAAAACGGAGGCTTCAATCCCTACCTTGCAGCCATCACATTTACAGCAACGCTGGGAGGTTTACTGTTTGGCTACGACACTGCGGTAATCTCCGGCGCCGAAAAATCGGTTCAGGCCTTCCTCATCGAAAGCCAGGGACTCAGCACCCTGGTTCACGGCCTCACCATTTCCAGCGCGTTGATAGGATGTATTATCGGCGGCGCAATGAGTGGTTTCTTATCGTCGCGATTAGGCCGGCGGAGGTCGCTGATCGTGGCAGCAGTGCTGTTTTTCGTCTCAGCGCTCGGCTCGGCATTCCCTGAATTTCTGTTTTTTGAAAAAGGCAAAGCGACCATGGGGCTGCTGTATCTGTTCAACTTTTACCGGATCATCGGTGGCATTGGCGTTGGAATGGCCTCGGCAATCGTACCCATGTATATCGGAGAGATATCGCCGGCAAACCTCCGTGGCAGGCTGGTTTCGGTGAATCAGTTTGCTATCATATTCGGAATGCTGGTGGTATATTTTGTCAACTGGGGCATTGCCAGCGGACAAAGCCCCGACTGGATCAACAGCATAGGATGGAGGTGGATGTTCCTGTCGGAAGCGGTTCCTGCCGGATTGTTCGGGATTTTGCTGCTTTTCGTTCCGGAATCGCCGCGCTATCTTGCACTCAAAGGTAATGACAGCAAGGCACTGGAAATATTATCGAAGGTAAACGGAATCCGCAAAGGAGAGGAGATTCTCCGTGAGATCAAGGGTACATTGGTACATCATTCCGGTAAGTTGTTCTCCTACGGCGCCGTTGTGATCCTGATAGGCATTTTACTCTCTGTATTTCAGCAGTTTGTGGGGATAAACGTTGCATTGTATTACGCTCCGCGGATTTTCGAGAGCATGGGCGCCGCCAAAGATGCCTCGATGTTGCAAACGGTGGTAATGGGGCTGGTCAACGTCATCTTCACAGTAGTTGCAATCCTTACCGTTGACCGTTGGGGCAGGAAAATTCTGCTTCTGATCGGTTCAGTAGGGATGGCTGTAGGGATGTTTGCCATTGCCGGTCTGGCATATTTCGAAGTTATAGGCATCGGAACGCTGGTATTCATTATCATTTACACCGCTTCGTTTATGATGTCGTGGGGGCCGGTAACGTGGGTGCTGATCTCCGAAATTTTTCCCAACAAAATACGCGGTCGCGCAGTGGCAGTAGCTGTGATGGCGCAATGGGCGGCCAACTACCTCATTTCGTCCACCTATCCCGCCATGATGGAATTCAGCGGCGCTTTCACCTACGGCTTCTATGGCGCCATGAGTCTGCTCTCTTTCATTTTTGTCTGGAAAATGGTTCCCGAAACCAAAGGCAGAACACTGGAGGAAATTGAGGGGATCTGGGGGAGGAAATAGCTGCTTAACCTATAAAACTGACTCCCGAAAATTCGGGATTAGTTTGAATCTCAGGTAAGAATGGGGAGATGGGGAAATGGTGTGAGACTGCCGACTTCTGACTTCCGACTGCCAACTGGTGGCTGAGCTTGTCGAAGCCACCGGATATATCGAAGCAACTGCCGACTATTTCGTCGAAATCAATCTCCAAAAGGGCTTTTCCTTGATGGAAAACTTAGTCCCGTTTTACAAAAATGAAATAAAAAAAAGATATATTATTGAATATGAATGTTTTGTTAGAGTCAGTATTTCAGCCAAATCTGAGCATTACTCAAACTGCTTTCATTAAGGAAAAATGGGATGAAGATAACAAGCGCCAAAATTTTACTTTTGCATTTTTGAACCATCGAATTTTAAGCTAAGGAATTACGCTAACAGGAAAAATATCCCTTGATTTTTTACCACTTTTAAAACAAATTGATGACCAAAAATAAACTCTCTCTTTCCCAACTCGAACAATACCTTTCGCGCGCAGCATGGATACTCAAAGGTCCCGTTGATGCCTCCGATTTCAAGGTCTATATTTTCCCACTGCTGTTTTTCAAACGGCTTTCGGATGTGTACGATGAAGAATACCGGCAAGCGCTGGAAGAATCTGGTGGCGATGAAGAATACGCCTCATTGCCCGAGTTCCACCGTTTTGAAATCCCGCCCGGCTGTCATTGGGATGACGTACGCCGTAATACAGTGAATGTAGGACAGGCTATCGAAAAGGCGCTGCGCGGAATCGAGCAGGCCAATCAGTCGCTACTGTACGGCATTTTTGGCGATGCACAGTGGAGCAATAAAAACAAACTTTCCGACCGCCTGCTGAATGACCTGATCGAACATTTTTCGCAATACCCCCTCTCCAATTCGCTTGTTGAACCCGATATTCTCGGGCAGGCCTACGAATACCTGATCAAGCATTTCGCTGATTTGACCAACAAAAAAGCCGGTGAGTTTTATACGCCACGCCCTGTGGTTCATCTGCTCGGACTTATTCTCGATCCCCGCGAAGGCGAAAGCGTGTACGATCCTGCTTGCGGCACTGGCGGCATGTTGCTCGAATGTGTGAACCACCTGCGGGAGCGTGGAGAGGACTACAGAACACTCACGCTTTACGGGCAGGAAAAAAACCTGACCTCCGGTTCCATTGCCCGGATGAACATGTTCCTGCACGGCATCGAAGATTTTCAGATTATTCGTGGAGATACGCTCCGCAATCCGGCATTTTTTGCCGCCGACGGGCTGAAAACTTTTGATTGCGTCATTGCCAACCCGCCTTTCTCACTCCAGGACTGGGGCGCCGAAAACTGGGTGAACGACCCTTATGGACGCAATATCGCCGGTGTTCCTCCAAAAAGCAACGGCGACATGGCCTGGGTGCAACACATGATCAAATCAATGAACAGCAACGGACGGATGGCGGTTGTTTTGCCGCATGGCGCACTATTTCGCAAGGGCACCGAAGGGAAGATCAGAGAAGCCCTCCTCCGGCAGGATTTGCTCGAAGCCGTGATCGGTCTGGGACAAAATATTTTCTATGGCACTCAATTGGCGGCTTGTGTCATGGTGTTCAGACAAAACAAACCGGCTGCTAACAAAGGCAAAGTTCTCTTTATTGACGGCGCTGATCAAATTCGTGTAGGCCGCGCCCAAAACTTTCTCGACATCGAACATGTAAAGCAACTGTTCGATTGGTACACCGCTTTTGAAGATGTAGCCAATCACGCCAAAGTAGCCGCCCTCAACCAAATCGCCGAAAACGATTACAACCTCAACATACCGCTATATGTCGAAAAAGTGATCGAAGACAACCTGGCATCAGTCGAAGAAGCAATGACCGATTTGAAAATGGCGTGGGAGGAGAGTTTACAGGCAGAGGAGAGATTTAAAGCAATTTTATTAGCTTTTAGCCTTTGGCCTTTAGCTAACCACCAATAGCCAACCACCAAAAGCCAACCACCAAAAGCCAAAAGCCAACCACCAACAGCAACATTCACTAACAAAAAAAATTAAGCATCATGAGAGACTTTAGAAAACTTGAAATTTGGAAAAAAGGAATTGAACTGGTTAAAGAAATCTATTTAATGACCAGAGACTTACCCGACACAGAAAAATTTGGCCTGATCAGTCAAATGCAAAGAGCTGCTGTATCAATACCCTCAAACATCGCTGAAGGGAGCAGCCGGAACAGTGAGATAGAATACAAAAGATTTCTGGAAATTGCTATCGGTAGTTCCTTTGAATTAGAAACCCAGATCATCATTTCAACAGAACTCGGTTTCAAAAAACCAGAACAAACAAACAACACAATTCAGGAATTAAACGCCCTCCAAAAACAAATAAATAGTTTAATAACCCTTATCGCCAAAAGCCAACAGCCAATCGCTAACAGCCAACAGCCAACATGACCCAATCCCAACTCGAAAAATACCTCTGGGGCGCTGCCAAAGTACTGCGCGGAACCATTGACGCCGGAGACTACAAGCAATACATCTTTCCGCTGCTCTTTTTCAAACGGATTTGCGATGTGTACGACGAAGAGTTTGAAACCGCCCTGGCCGAGAGCAACGGCGACCTCGAATATGCCGCCTTTGCCGAGCATCACCACTTCCAGGTACCTCCCGACGCCCACTGGGAACGCGTGCGCGAAACCACGGTGAATATGGGCATGGCCATTCAAAACGCCATGCGCGAAATTGAAAAGGCCAACCCCGACACCCTCTACGGAATTTTTGGCGATGCAAGCTGGACCAACAAAGACCGCCTCTCCGACGCCACCCTCATCAACCTGATCGAACATTTCTCGCAAATCAAACTCAGCCTCAGCGCAGTGGCCGACGACAAGCTGGGCAACGCTTACGAGTACCTGATCAAAGAATTTGCCGACGACAGCGGCCACACCGCCGCCGAATTTTACACCAACCGGACCGTGGTAAAACTCATGACCCTGATCATGAACCCGCAGCCCGGCGAAAGTGTATATGACCCCACCTGCGGATCGGGCGGGCTGTTGCTCAACTGCGCCCTGCACCTCAAAGAGGAAGGCAAAGAGTACCGCACCCTCAAGCTCTACGGCCAGGAGATCAACCTGATCACCTCCGCCATTGCACGGATGAACATGTTCATGCACGGCATCGAAGAGTTTCAGATTGTGCGCGGCGACACCCTGGCCAACCCTGCCTTTCTGGAAAATGACGAGCTGAAAAAATTCAACATCATCCTGGCCAACCCGCCCTACTCCATCAAAGCGTGGGACCGCAAAAGCTTCGATAACGACCCCTACGGCCGCAACATCTGGGGAACGCCCCCGCAAGGCTGCGCCGACTATGCCTTCCAGCAACATATCCAAAAAAGCCTGGACGAGAAAAACGGGCGTTTCGCTATCCTTTGGCCTCATGGAATATTATTCAGAGATATGGAGGCAGAGATGCGAAAAAAAATGCTTGCCGGGGATATTATTGAAGCCGTGATTGGTCTCGGCGCAAATCTGTTCTATAATTCGCCAATGGAGGCTATGATTTTGGTTGGAAATAGCAAAAAACCTGAAGACAGAAAAGGGAAAATATTATTTGTAAATGGCAAAGATGAAGTGATTGAAAACAAAGGGTCCGCATTTCTCACACCAGGCCATATTGATAAGCTTTACAATGCTTTCAAAGGTTTTTCGAACATCCCTCACTTTGCCTCAGTAGTCACTGTGGATGAAATTATGGCAAATAATGGAAATATGAATATCAATTTTTATGTAAAGCGGGACAACAACAACAATGATGTCTCTTTTGAAAAAGCATATAAAAATTGGGAATTAGCCGGAAAGGAACTTCGGCAATCAATGTCAAAACTATTTGATGTTTTAAAATGATGGAAAAACAACTGGAAGAATCTGCCCTAAAATTGGGACTTGACAAGGTTTCCTGGAAAAAAGTCAGCTTTGGAGATGTTGCCATTCAGCAAAAGAAAACTGTTGATCGTGAAAATACTTCACTCACAAAGTATGTGAAGGGAGAGCACATGGGATCAGAAGATCTTCATTTACGGTCGTGGGGTGTATTGGCTGATGAGTATCTTGGGCCTGCTTTTATGCGATTTTTTGAGGAGGGAGATATTCTTTACGGTTCGAGAAGAACATATTTGCGAAAAGTAGCAATTGCGCCTTTTGATGGTATTACATCCAACACCACTTTTGTTATCAAAGCTAATGAGGAAGTAATTGACAAACGTCTTTTGCCATTTGTAATGCTTTCCGAAGGTTTTGCCGAGCATTCAATCAAAAACTCAAAAGGATCAGTTAATCCATACATCAATTGGAAGGATATTTCCAACTACCAATTTCTCCTCCCCCCCAAAGCCCAACAAGCCCGCCTGGCCGAATTGCTCTGGGCGCTGGATGAGGTGATTGAAAAGGAGAGGGAGGTGCTGGAGAGGGTGGAGATAATTTTAGAAAGTTTATTTAAGCAATTTAGAACCAGCAAAATTGAATGGGTACATTGCAAAATAGGGGATTTAATGAATTTCAATTACGGTAGCGCATTGAAGGAATCAAACAGAATTGAAGGAGATTATCCCGTTGTAACTTCAGCTGGAATACAAGGTACTCATTTTGAATACATGACCAATGGGCCAGGTATTGTTGTCGGGCGAAAAGGTAATGCTGGACAGATAACCTGGGTTGAAAAAAACTTTTGGACTACGGACACTGCCTATTTTGTAACAGTTAAAAAAGAGTATTCCAACATACCTTTTAAGTTTTTCTTTTACCTTCTAAGAGCAGCAAATTTGCAGAGTCAATCAATAGCCACGGCTGTGCCAGGGCTTAACAGAGATGATGCGATGCTTACAAAGGTCTATTTACCAAGTGAAAAGGAGATAAAAAACTACATTGAAAAATTCGATGCTGTTGAAATGGAAATAGAAAATATAAAATCCAAAATCACCTCCTCCCGAGCTTTGCAGAAGAGTTTGATCAATCAGATATTTTAGCTGCGAAAACAGGGAGCACAACTGTGATATTCCATATTCCGATTTGGAATTCGCGATTCGCGAATCGCGAATTAAGAATTTTATCTATTTTTGCTTTCATTTAAAACTAATTTGACAATGAAAAAGCACAGTGGCATGCGCCCGCACGATATGGTGATTTTGCTCAAAATAGCTGCAAAGGGAGATGCTCCCTGGCTGATGAAAGATTTGTCGAACGAACTTGGTATCAGCACCAGCGAAGTAAGCGAGAGCATCCACCGTTCCGTCCTGGCCCGACTTATTGCCCAGGACAAAAAAACATTGATGAAAATGTTTTTGCTGGATTTCCTCGAATATGGGCTTCCATTCGTTTACCCTCAACAGCCCGGCGCCCTGGTCAGAGGCATTGTTACAGCCCATGCAGCAAAGCCTTTGAGCGATGAAATAGTCAGCAACGAAGCTTATGTTTGGCCTTACGCCGAAGGCAATGTGCGCGGCCAGGCCATCGAACCATTGCACCCCAAAGTTCCTGAAGCCTGCCTGAAAGATCCTTTGTTTTATGAACTGATGGCGCTTTGCGATGCGCTGCGGGTTGGCAGAGCAAGAGAAAAAAAACTGGCCATCGAAGCTTTAAAATCCAGGATATGCTGAAAAACACATTAATCAACCGCGGGGTTACTAGAAAAATTGCCGTTGCTTTGGGCGAACTGAACGAACAGGTGGTTTACGTTGGCGGCGCGGTAGTGAGTTTATACATTGATGATCCTTCGGCAGATGATGTGCGGCCTACCAAAGACATTGATGTCAGCATGCAGATTGAAACGCTTGGCGAATTAGAAAAAATTCGAATGGATTTAAGAAAAAAGGGATTTTATCAGTCGCCCGAAGATACTGTAGTTTGTCGCTTTCGATACGAAGATATTAAGGTGGATGTAATGGCTACGAAGCCTATTGGCTGGGCGCCCGGAAACGAATGGTTCGAACAAGGATTTGCTCACATTTTTACCAAAGAAATAGATAATATCACCATAAAACTGTTGCCTTTGCCGTACTATCTAGCTACTAAATTTTCAGCTTTTTACGATAGGGGAATAAAAGAACCCCGGATAAGCCATGACTTTGAAGATATTGTCTATATCCTGAATTATACATCTGATTTAAAGGAACAAATCCTGAAAGCCGAAAATCCGGTAAAGGAATATTTGAAAAATGCTTTTTTACAAATTTTGTCCGGCAGGGTTTTGCAGGAGGCAATCATTGCTAACCTGTACTATGAGCAGCAGACAGCAAGGTTTAATAAAATCATGATTACCATAAAATCAATTTGCGATGCCATTTAACGAACTCAACAGTGTAGAGCATTACATTATCCGCCAACTGAGCGGGTTGAACCTGAACGACAGTGATGCGCGGGAGCAGCGACCGCCTTATGGCGCGCAATGGCAATACCGTTCTGCCGCCGATCTGAACCGTTCGGTGAATGAGGCGCTGCTGGAACAGGAGTTGAAAGATGCGCTGATCCGGCTCAACCCCGAAATTGCCGCTAAACCTGAACTGGCAGATGAGGTAATCTATAAACTGCGCGCCATCCTGATTTCGGTCAATCAGATCGGCTTGGTGAGAGCCAACGAGGAGTTTTTTAAATGGATGACCGGCGACAAAACCATGCCCTTTGGCGAGAACAACCGCCACGTTCCCGTTCGCCTGTTCGATTTTGAAGACCTTTCGCAAAACAGTTGCATCATCACCAACCAGTTTCGTATCCATCAGCGTGAGACCAAAGTCCCCGACATTGTGCTGTTCATCAACGGCATTCCGGTGGTTGTAGGAGAGGCCAAAACTCCCGTCCGCCCGAGTGTTAGCTGGTTAGACGGCGCTTTTGAAATTCACCAGGTTTACGAAAATTCTATTCCCCAGCTTTTTGTGCCCAATATTTTATCTTTTGCTACCGAGGGTAAGATGCTGCGTTACGGCAGCATTCGCTGCCCATTGGATTTTTGGGCGCCCTGGCGGTTGGAAGAGGACGATGACACGCTGGCGCGCATGATCGGGCTTGGCGAAATCGGCAAAGAGATGGGCGACCTTTTGCACCCTGCCCGCCTGCTCGATATTATGCTCAACTTCTCGCTGTTCAGCACCAACAAAAAGAAACAACGCTCCAAAATCATCCCGCGCTACCAGCAATACGAAGGCGCTAACAAAATTGTTGAGCGGGTAATCGAAGGCAGAATAAAGAAAGGGTTGATCTGGCATTTTCAGGGTTCGGGCAAATCGCTGCTGATGGTGTTTGCCGCGCAAAAACTTCGCCGCGCGCCAGAACTAAAAAGCCCCACGGTAATCGTATTGGTTGACCGCACCGACCTCGACACACAAATCTCCGGCACGTTCAACGCTGCCGATGTGCCCAATGTGGAGACCACCGAAAGCATCCGTGAACTGCAAAAAATGCTGGAACAGGACACGCGCAAGATCATTATTTCGATGATCCACAAGTTTCGGGATGTCAAACCCAACATGAACACACGCGACAACATCATCGTGTTGGTTGACGAAGCCCACCGCACCCAGGAAGGCGACCTGGGCCGCCAGATGCGCGCAGCTTTGCCCAACGCCTTCCTGTTTGGATTAACCGGAACGCCGGTGAACAAAGCCGATAAAAATACCTTCTGGGCTTTCGGTTCGCCCGATGATGATGGCGGCTACCTGTCGCGCTACACTTTTCAGGATTCGCTGCGCGACGGCGCTACCAAACCGCTGCACTTCGAGCCGCGATTGGTGGATGTGCATGTGGACAAAGAGACCATTGACAAGCTGTTTGCCGAGTTTAAAGAGGCTACCGCCCTCACCGATGAGGAGGCCGACGCGCTGAACAAAAAATCGGCCCGGATGTCCGCTTTTCTCAAATCGCCCGAAAGAGTAGCCAAAATCGTTGCCGATATCACCGTCCATTTTAGGGAAAAAGTGGAACCTCACGGGTTCAAGGCAATGATTGTAACCCCCGACAGGTTTGCATGTATCCAGTACAAGGAGGAGCTTGATAAATATTTCCCGACAGAGGCAAGCCGCGTGGTCATTTCCACCTCGGCCAACGATGAGTGGGAGTTCAAACAAAATTGGGGAGTTGACAAATCGGAGCAGGAGCGCATCACCGACGAGTTTAACGACCCGCTCTCCGAACTGCAGTTTATCATCGTAACGGCAAAGCTGCTCACCGGATTCGATGCGCCCATTTTGCAAACGATGTACCTGGACAAATCACTCAAAGACCACACACTGTTGCAGGCCATCTGTCGTACCAACCGGTTGTTTCCGCAAAAACACTTTGGGAGGATCGTAGATTATTTCGGCGTATTCGACGATACCGCAAAGGCGCTTGAGTTTGATGAAACCACAATAAAACAGATCATTACCAACCTTTCGGAACTGCGCGAAAAACTGCCTTTGGCAATGGCCGACGCGCTTAGACATTTCTCCGGCGTTGATCGCACGTTAGCGGGCTTCGAAGGACTTGAAGCAGCGCAGAATGCCATCAATACCGACGAAAAGAAAGATGCCTTTGCACAGGATTATAAATACCTGGCCAAAATCTGGGAATCGCTATCTCCCGATAATATCCTGAACCTTTATCAGACTGATTACAAATGGCTGTCGCAGGTGTATGAATCGGTTAAACCTCCATCGGATAATATCGGCAAACTACTTTGGATGACGCTCGGAGCACAAACCACCAGGCTTATTCACGAAAATATTCATGTTGGCGATATTCATCACCTCGAAGAATACATCCTGGATGCCGATGTGATCGAAGATATTTTCAAAAATCCTGACCCGAAGAATGCAAAAAAACTTGAAAAGCTCCTTATCCATCGGTTTAAAAAACATGCCGATAATCCCAAGTTCAAAAAGCTGAGCGAACTGCTTGAAGAGTTGCGCGACCGAGCCGAAAAGGGGCTGATCACCTCCATCGAGTTTGTGAAGGAGCTTTGCAAAATTGCCAAAGAGACCGTTCAGGCGGAAAAGGAGCTTGAAAAAGCGCTGCTCGCAAAGACCCCCAAAGCAGCCCTCACCGAACTGTTTTTGGAGATAAAAACCGACCAGACGCCCGCAGTGGTCGAGCGCATTGTAAATGATATTGACGCCATCGTGCGGGTGGTGAGTTTCCCCGGCTGGCAAAAAACCGTCTCCGGAGAGCGCGAAGTGCAAAAGTCGCTGCGAAAATCGCTGCTTAAATACCAGCTTCACAAAGACCAGGCGCTTTTCGACAGGGCTTATGCTTACATCAGGGAGTATTATTAATTGCTTGAATAAATCGCAGAGTTAACCCGTGGAATAAAATATTAACATGCAGACCATAACCAATTTGGTCTTATAATTCTCTGGCAATTTGAAAATCATTTAGCTTGAAATTATTGTTATTCACCAACAATTAATCCTCAATCTTTCTAAGTTCAGGATAGCAGCTTCGCATGAAATTATAAGTCCTTTTGGTAATTTTTCCCGGTTTTATCAGAAATTAGCAACAAATTCTATCAATTCATCTGGATAACAGTAACTTAGATAAACCGGCAACCCTTGAACAGCAAATCGCATAGTTCTAAAGTAGAACCCTATTTCCCTCAAAATGAACCGACTCAGCAAACTTGCGGAACTTCGCTGTAATCAGCGATTATCAAAGGACTAAATTTTGTTTTTCTATTTTTGCCGGCTCAAATTTTGACTACATTTAAAACATAATATGACTTCAGAAAAATCCATTAAGCCCGACTATGTTTTTGAAACTAGCTGGGAAGTGTGTAATATGATCGGTGGTATTTACACCGTACTCTCCACCAAAGCCCCTGTAATGAAGGAAAAGCTCGGCGACCAGTTCATCACTATCGGTCCTGACGTGTGGAAAGAGACCCATCAGAATCCTACCTTCAGCGAGGATAAATCTATGTTTGCCGAATGGCGCGAAATGGCCGCCGCCAAAGGTCTTTATGTGCGCATAGGCCGCTGGAACATCGAAAGCCAGCCCATTGCCATTCTGGTTGACTTTACCAACCTTTTTCCCGAAAAAAACAAAATCTTTGCAAAGCTCTGGGAACGCTACCAGCTCGACTCTATCAATGGTGAGTGGGACTATGTGGAGCCCGCAATGTTCGGCTATGCTGTTGGAAAAGTCATCGAGAGTTTCTACAATCACTACCTCACTTATTCCGACAAAGTAGTTGCCCATTTCCATGAATGGATGACCGGAACCGGAGTACTTTACCTTAACGAGTTCCTCCCGCAGGTAGCCACCGTTTTCACTACACATGCCACAACCATCGGGCGTTCGATCTGTTCCAACGGCTATCCGCTCTATGGTAAAATAAATGACTATGACGGCGAAGAAATGGCCAAGAAGCTGGGAATCGTTTCCCGTTTTTCGCTCGAAAAAAAGAGCGCTATCCATGCCGACGCATTCTCCACAGTAAGCGCTATCACTGCCAATGAAACCGATAAATTGCTCCAGAAAAATGTAGATGTTATCACTCCAAACGGATTCTCATCTTCTCTTTTTCAGGACGACGAGTCGTATGCAATGAAGAGAGATGTCGCCAGAGGAAAAATGATTAAAGTCCTCGAAGCGCTTTTCAACGAGAAAATAAGCAAGGATGCCTTTTTGATCATCACCAGCGGAAGGTATGAGTTCCGGAACAAAGGAATCAATATTTTTATTGATGCAATCGAGAGAATTTCAAAGCAAAATCCTGAGCGCCAGGTGATAGCCATTTTGAAGATACCTGCAAATCACTCCGGCGCCCGAAAGGAGCTTTTGCAGCGGATCAAAAAAACCGATTTCGCTACCCAGGTGAGCGGCGAATACCTCACACACGGCCTGCACCACCCTGCGGATGACGCAATTCTGAACAAAATTGAGAAGGCAGGCCTGAAAAATGAAGCAGGTTCCAAAGTCAAGATCGTCTTTGTTCCAGCCTATTTAAATGGTAATGACGGTATATTCGACATACCTTACTACGACCTGCTGCCCGGTTTCGATCTCTCCGTTTTCCCCTCCTATTACGAACCATGGGGTTATACTCCGCTGGAGAGCATCGCTTTTCGCGTCCCTACTGTAACCACATTGCAGGCCGGTTTTGGCAAATGGGTTTTGGATAATTTCAGCGACAATCATTCTGCCGTTAAAGTTTTGAACCGACCGGATGAGGACAACAATAACCTTGCGGATGAAATCGCCCGAATCATAAAACAAACCTGCTCCCTGAAGGAATCTGAGCTAAAAGCCATCCGGGACAATGCCCATATGATTGCCTCGTCCACCGACTGGAAAGAGTTTGCCGGGCATTACTGCGAACTCTATGCCATCGCTTTGTCAAAAGTAGCGGACAGAGTAGAGACTTTCCCGGTACTTGAACCGGTGAAAAGAAAATTTAAACTTACCGAGAAGACGGTGATTGATACTCCGGTTTGGAAGAAGCTGGTGATTGAACCAAAAATTCCGGAAAAGCTGAAAGGTCTGCAGAAGATTTCCCGCAATCTCTGGTGGTCGTGGAACTTCAAAGCCACCGACATGTTCGAAACCATCAATCCTGAAAAATGGAAAGAGGCTGGTCAAAACCCGATCGCTCTTCTCGACTCGCTTAATATCAAAGAATGGAGAGCCCTGGAAGAGGATAAAGTGTTCTATGAGAAGTACCTGGAATCCTACAACAAATTTGAAAGCTATCTTGCCGAAAGCGAAAACAAACCAAAAGACACGATCGCTTACTTCAGCATGGAGTATGGCCTTCATCACACCCTGAAACTTTATTCGGGCGGTTTGGGCGTTTTGGCCGGCGATTACCTGAAAGAAGCCAGCGACTCCAACGAAAATCTTGTTGCCGTTGGGATTATCTATAAATATGGTTACTTCCAGCAGAGCATTTCCACTTTTGGCGACCAGGTGGCTGAGTATCATGCGCAAAAATTCTCACAACTGCCAATTGAAAAAGTTACAGATAGCGACGGAAATCATCTGCAGATTCAGATAGTCCTTCCGGGTAGAACGCTGCATGTAAGGGTATGGCGCTGCGATGTCGGTCGTATTCCACTTTACCTGCTCGATACCGACTTTGCCGAAAATGAAGAAAACGATCGCAAGATCACGCACCACCTTTACGGCGGAGATTCTGAAAACCGTCTTAAACAGGAGATTTTGCTTGGAATCGGTGGCATCAGGGTGCTAAACGCTTTGGGGCTGAAACCGACAATTTATCACAGCAACGAAGGGCATTCAGCCTTTATCGGACTTGAACGTCTGCGCCACCTGATGCAGGAAGAGATGCTGACTTATCACCATGCGCTGGAGGTAGTTCGTTCATCCACCCTGTTTACTACACATACCCCCGTTCCGGCCGGTCACGATGTTTTCAGCGAAGACCTGCTGCGCACCTATTTACCGCACTATCCCGAAAGGCTCAGCCTGACCTGGGATCAGTTTATGAACCTTGGCAAATTCGTTGAAAATGATTCAGATAACAAGTTTTCGATGAGCGTTCTGGCTGCCAAACTCTCGCAGGAGGTAAACGGAGTCAGCCGGATTCACGGAAGAGTTTCGCAGGAGATGTTCCAGAAACTTTACGATGGGTATTATCCCTCCGAAATCCATGTGGGATATGTTACTAACGGTGTGCATCTGCCCACCTGGGCATCAAAACCCTGGAAACAGATGTACAAAAAGATTTTTGGCGAGGATTACAAGCAAAAACAACTCAACTTCGACATGTGGCAGGAGGTTCACAAGGTGGAGGATAAGGTAATCTGGGATTCGCGTAAGCAGTTGAAAAAAGAGCTGCTTATTTACCTCAAACAACGTCTGCGCGATGAGATGACCAAAAGACAGGAGAACCCAAAACTGATCCTTCAAACCGTTGACGCCCTCAACGACCAGGCCTTAACCATCGGTTTCGCCCGCCGTTTTGCTACTTACAAGCGAGCTAAGTTGTTGTTTTCCAATCTCGAGCGCCTCGAAAAACTGGTAAACATTCCGGGAAGACCAATCCAGTTTATTTACGCTGGCAAAGCTCACCCCAAAGATGTTCAGGGACAGGAACTCATCAAAAAGATCATCGAAATTTCCAAAACCAAAGCATTCATCGGCAAGGTTATCTTCGTCGAAAATTACGATATGGAATTGGCTCACAAGCTGATACCTGGCGTTGATATCTGGTTAAACACCCCTACCCGACCGCTCGAAGCCTCCGGTACGAGCGGCGAAAAGGCTGTCATGAACGGAGTTGTCAATTTCTCGGTGCTCGACGGCTGGTGGGCCGAAGGGTACAAAGAGAACGCCGGATTCGCTATTCAGGAGGCCAGAACATACGCCAATCAGCAGTTTCAGGATGAACTGGACGCCGAGATTATCTACAACGTATTCGAAGAGAACATCCTGCCGCTTTTTTACGATGTAAACACCGATGGGATACCAGTAAGCTGGGTGAAATACATCAAAAACACCGTATCGGATATCGCACCACAGTTCACCATGAAAAGAATGCTGCAGGATTATCACACTAAATTTTACGACCGCCTGACCGAAAGAACCAAACTCATTCAGCAGAACAACTACAAACTGGCAATGCTTTACGCTGATTGGAAAGAATCAGTGAGAAGCAAATGGAAGGAGATTAAACTGGAAAAACTGATGATTTCCGATTCCGAAAGTCAGATATTCCTGGATGATACCTTTTCAGCGGAAGTGACACTTTTCACCAACGGTTTGTCGGCCAAAAACATTGGCGTTGAGATCATTTTCTCGCTAAAAGACGCAAATGGCCTGAGAAAGATCCTTTTGACACGCGAAATGACCCTGGTGGAAATAATGAACGGAAATGCCCGCTATTCGGTTGACCTGCCGGCATCCAACGCCGGTACTTTCAACTACGGATTCAGGATTTTCCCGAAACATGAGCTGATCCCTCACCGTCAGGACTTTGCCCTGGTAAAATGGATATAAAAAATAACTTTGCATTCACAAAGAATCTAATTATGACTGAATTAAGCAAAATTTTGACCATCTCAGGCAAGCCGGGTCTTTACATGACCGTTGCCTCAGCCAAATCTGGAATTGTAGTCGAATCGTTGATTGATGGCAAACGCACTACAGCTTTTGCTCACGAGCGGATCAGCTCGCTGGCCGAAATCAGCGTCTTTACTACCGGTGAGGATATGCCGTTGAAGGATATTCTGAAAAAGATCAGGGAAAAATACGAAAGCAAGCCAGTGGGGACAGATTTGTCCAACGGTGCTCAACTCAGGGCTTTTATGGAAGAGATCGTACCTGATTATGATGCCGACAGGGTTTACACATCCGACATCAAAAAAATAATCAGCTGGTATAACTTGCTGGCTGAAAAGGAGATGCTCGATTTTAAAGAGGAAACTCCCGAAGAAAACGAGCAGGCTGAAGAAAAGTCAGAACAGGCTGAAGCTTCGTCAGAAGAAAACGCTGAAGCCGGCAAAGAGTGATGTATAAAATTCTTGTAAGGCCGCTGCTGTTCCTGCTTCAACCCGAGAAGGTCCATCACCTGGTGGCAAACGGGTTGAAGTTCTTTTTTAAAATTCCAGGAAAGAGGTGGTTTATCAGAAAGCTTGCTGTTGTAGCGTCTCCTGACCTTGAGAAAACGGTATTTGGGTTGAGATTTAAAAATCCGGTGGGTATTGCGGCTGGTTTTGATAAACAGGCTGATATGTTCAACGAATTGGCAAATTTCGGGTTTGGTTTTGTTGAAATCGGAACAATAACCCCAAAAGCACAGCCAGGAAATCCAAAACCGCGACTTTTCAGGCTCCCGAAAGATAAAGCGCTCATCAACCGCATGGGATTCAATAACATTGGTGTTGATGAGGCTATCAGGAATTTAACGAGACGAAAGACCGACATCATCATTGGCGGCAACATCGGCAAAAACACGCTGACCCCCAACGAGAAAGCGGTGGATGATTATGTTTTCTGCTTCGATAAGCTTTTCGGTTTCGTGGATTATTTCGTGGTGAATGTGAGTTGCCCTAACATTAGCAACCTGAGGGAGTTGCAGGATCAGAAAAGCCTGATGGAGATACTTGGCGCTCTTCAAAACATCAACCTGAAAAAAAACAAACCAAAGCCGATCTTATTAAAAATTTCTCCCGACCTCAACTTTCAACAACTTGATGAGGTGATCGAAATCGTCCGCGACTCCAGAATTCAGGGCGTAGTGGCCACCAACACCTCCATCACCCGAAATAATCTGACTACCCACCCTGCGAAGGTTGAGAAGATTGCCAACGGTGGCCTCAGCGGCAAACCCATTAATGTCCGCTCAACTGAAGTAATTCGATACTTGTCGGAAAAATCCGGTAAAGCTTTCCCGATCATCGGTGTTGGAGGAATTTTTACTCCTGAAGATGCCCTCGAAAAACTGAACGCCGGAGCTGATCTTGTCCAGGTTTACACTGGCTTTGTTTACGAAGGTCCGTTTATCGCCAAAAGAATCAATAAGAAATTGCTGGCTGCAAAAGGCAAAAACTGAAAATAAAAGGCAAAACACTGAAGAAACCTCACAGGCAAACGATTGTTTGTGAAGTTTTTTATTTATCACCCTTTCAATCAGGCTTATAGAGAAGGAAAACCACAGGCTTTTTATGAATATCGGGAGGATGCTGCTTCCAGTCTGTAATCGAACGCGTAATCACAAACTCCTCTTCAGCAGTGAGGTTGCTGGCTATGCAAAGTTGAGTTGGTCCTGCACAATAAGTAAAGATTGCCTCAAGCATTTTCTGGTTTCGGAAAGGCGTCTCGATAAAAATTTGAGTCTGATCATGCTGAATAGCAGCTTTTTCGAGTTGTTTCAATTTAACTTTTAGCTCGTTTTTATCTATGGGTAAATACCCGTGAAAAGCAAAGTTCTGGCCGTTAAAACCTGAAGCCATTAACGAAAGTAAAATGGATGATGGTCCAACCAGTGGAACTACCGGGAAGCCGTGACGTTGGAAAACCCTTGTGATCGTTGAACCGGGATCGGCGATGCAGGGCACTCCGGCTTCGGATAGCATTCCCAAATGCTTTGTTCGTGAACGCAACTGAAGCATTTCTTCTATTTCGAGGGCATTATGATGCTTCCCGATTTCATAGAAAACAACTTCCTGGTCAAAATCTTTTTGATATCCAGCTTTTCGTAAAAAGCGCCGGGCCGACCGGAGATTCTCAACAATAAACTCGTCGAGGGAATGAATTATGGAAATGACATTTTTAGGGATTACAGCTTCAGCTTCAGTATCGCCAAGGGTTACAGGAATCAGGAATAGTTTTGGTTTCATCAGTTCCAGGGTAATTCATCCAGGTCTACATTGCCTCCGGAAAGGATAACTCCAACATTTTTACCCATTACATCTACTTTTTTCGCCAGCAGAGCGGCCACCGGTACTGCCGATGAAGGCTCGATAATGATTTTCATCCTTTCCCAAACCAGCCGCATTGCAATGGCTATTTCGGCTTCTGTAACGGTTACAATATCGCTGACATGTTCAAGGATAATCGGAAATGTAAAGCTACCCAGTGATGTCCGAAGGCCATCGGCAATGGTGTTGGGGTTAACCGAGGGTACAAACTTCTTCTGTTGAAACGATTGATAAGCGTCATTGGCCTGCTCCGGCTCGGCGGCAATTACTTTCGCATTTTCGGAAAAGTAGAGTGCCGACAAAGCGGTACCACTCAATAATCCACCACCGCCAACCGGCGAGAGGATCATATCCAGACCGGGGTAATCCTCTATCATTTCGAGTGCAGCAGTAGCTTGCCCGGCAATAATGCGGAGATCGTTGTATGGGTGAATTTCCACAGCGCCCGTATCGGCAATAACCTTTGCCACTGTTGATTCTCGCGAAGCAAGGTTAGGTTCGCAATAAGTGATCTTACCTCCATAACTCTGAACTGCAGCAATCTTTACTTTTGAGGAATTGGAAGGCATTACGATGTGAGCGTCAATCCCTCTCAAAGCAGCAGCTCTGGCCAACGCAGCCGCATGGTTTCCCGAAGAATGGGTAGCGACCCCTCTATTGGCAGACTCTTCATCCAGCGAAAAAACCGTATTGCATGCGCCACGCGATTTGAATGCTCCGGCTTTTTGCATGTTTTCGCATTTAAAATACAATGTGCACCCTAATAGGTTTGAGAGGTTTTCGGAAGTCATTACCGGCGTTCTGTGGATGTGTGGCCGGATACGCAGAGCAGCGTTGAGAATATCAGTTTTTGCGGGTTTGATCGTATAACTCACTGTGAGATGGGATTATAGTTTTTCAATTTCGTCGGCAATCTTCTCGCAGGCTTCATCCAACATACTGTAAACCAGCTCAAAGCCATCACTGCCACTGTAATACGGGTCGGGAACATCAGTATTTTTTCCGGCTGTGGTCATGTTCATGATCATCCTGACTTTGCGGCGGTCATAGTCGTTTCTGGCCAACCTCAAGACGTTGTGGTAATTGGACTGATCCATAACGAAAATCATGTCGTACCGGTCAAAATCTTTAATGGCAAACTGACTGGCACGGTGCCGGGTTATATCCAGGCCGTGCCGGCGGGCGGTGGAGATGGTACGGGGATCTGCCGGCTCGCTTTCATGATAACTCGAAGTGCCCGATGAGCGAACATCAGCATGAAGATTTCTCTCTTCGATCTTTTGCCGCATTATGCCCTCAGCCAAAGGTGAACGGCAGATATTGCCAAGGCAAACCATAAGAATTTTTGTTGTCGGATTTTCCTCCATTTCAGGGAAGCTTGGAATCAGAGTTTAATCAATCTGTCAATCTCATCGAAATAGGATTTGAAATCTTTGTCGGTATCTATCAGATTTTTCACCGTACGACAGGCGTGTAAAACGGTTGCATGGTCTTTATTTCCGCATTGAAGCCCGATAGTGGTCAAAGATGCCCTGGTGTGTTCTTTAGCAAAATACATTGCCAGTTGCCTTGCCTGTACGATATTGCGCCTGCGGGTTTTGGAGTTCATCTCGTCAATGGAAAGTCCAAAGTATTGAGAAACAACTTTTTGGATATAATCAATGGAAATCTCCTTATTGGTATTGCGAATAAAGCTTTCGACAATTTGCCGGGTCAGATCGAGACTGATCTCTTTTTTGTTCAGCGAAGCCTGTGCCAACAGTGAAATCATGGCTCCTTCGAGCTCCCTGATATTGGTGGTAATGCTGTACGCCAGGTATTCGACCACATTGTTTGGGATCGAAATTCCGTCGTTGTAAAGCTTTTTCTGGAGGATGGCAACCCGCGTTTCGAAGTCGGGAGGTTGAAGATCAGCCGTCAATCCCCATTTGAATCTTGATAGCAATCGCGGTTCGATACCTTCAATTTCCACCGGTGGCCGGTCGGAAGTAATGACCAATTGCTTCGACCTTTGGTGTAACTGATTGAAAATGTGGAAGAAAATATCCTGTGTTTTCTCTTTTCCGGTCAAAAAATGGATATCGTCAATGATGAGAACATCAATAATCTGATAAAAGTTGGTGAAGTCGTTCACATTGTTGTTCCTCACCGATTCGATGTATTGCGCCATAAACTGGTCGGTGGAAACGTAGAGTACCGTTTTATCCGGGAAGTTGTTTTTCACTTCCAGCCCGATAGCGTGGGCAAGATGGGATTTTCCCAAACCCACTTTGCTGTAAATAAAAAGTGGATTGAAAGCAGTTTTGCCAGGATTTTTTGCAATGGCCAAACCTGCTGAACGTGCCAGTCGGTTACAGTCGCCTTCGATAAAATTGTCAAATGAATATCTTTCAACCAGTTGCGAGTTGATCTTAACTTTTTGTATTCCGGGAATCACGAAAGGATCGGGAATTACTTTGGAGTTGCTTTTCAGATTGACCGGAACGTTAACGTCGGGATTTCGCGTGCCCGTCCGGTTTGATGTTGGAACGATGATGGAATATGGATTGGAAAGATTGCTTGTGTTGTCAATCAGGATGCTGTATTCAAGCCGGCCGTTCGTGCCAAGCTCTTTTTTGATGGTTCTCCTGAGCAGGTCAATGTAATGCTCCTCGAGCCATTCATAAAAAAACTGGCTGGGTACCTGAATTGTGAGCACATTATCCACCAGCCTGAGCGGTCTGATTGGCTCAAACCAGGTTTTAAAACTCTGATGATTAATATTATCCCTGATAATTTTCAAACAACTATCCCATACCTTCTTTGCAAGTTGCTCCATAAGTTATTCTCTGTTACCGTCTGTTATCCAATTTGTTAAACCATTTATCCCCGTTCATTGCGGGCGTTTTCAGGGTTAATTTGCCCGAAATAATTTTCAACAAAGGTGAAGCGAAAATAGTTGATAAAAAAAATTTTTATCTATTGGTTTTTTCATTTTTTGTTCTATTGATATTCTCTTCAAAATTGATTTCCCGGATCTCAACTAACTGTCATTGACCAAAAAACTACCTGATAAAGCAATAACTAAAACCAAAATCGCTTTCCGCTTTTGCCATTTTTCTCCAGAAAAAAAAGAGCGAAATCGGGTACTTTATCTCTGAAATAGCCTTTGAAAAAGTTGATAAAGATAGAATTTGTTTTCGGTAGCATTCACTTAAGAAATCACAAAAAATCACAAAACCGGACAACGATTTGATTATCTGCAACTAAGAAAGGATGGGGAAAATCCAGCGGAAATCTATCTCATTATCGAGATTGAGCCTTTGAAAGTATCGGTGCCAAAGTAACCAGTGGCTTTGAGAACATAAAAATAGACGCCGTCTTTGAGGTTATCGCCATCCCAGTCGCCCTGATAATTGTTTTTCGAATAGACCTTTTTACCATACCGGTTGAAAACCATGAGTTCGTTGCTCATGTAATACTCAAGCTCCTTGATCGAGAAAAGTTCGTTGAAGCCGTCACCGTTGGGCGTGAAAACATTCGGGATGATGATTTTTGCCTGAGCCACGTCCACCTTGAGGCTCACCGAATCCACGCATTCGTTGCTGGTGGTGTATTTCAGCAGCACATCATATTCACGCACCTGGTTGAAAACTTTTTCCGGGCTTTCCCTGGTTGAGAAAGTTGTATCGCCGAAATTCCAGTTCCAGTCAACAATCTGAATACTGTCAACGGAGGTATTTTCGAAGGAGAAGGTAACCACCGGATTTTGAATGTAGAGCTGGTCTTCGGGGTCACGCAAAATGTTAACTACAGGCATTTCAAACACTTTCACGGGCAGAAGTGTATCCCGCAGGCAACCATACTGGTCAGTTACTTCGATTTTGTAAGTGGCTTCGCACAAACCGAACGCAATCGAATCGTATTGCCTTGGCTGGGTGGTCGGCCAAAAATAGGAATATGGCGGCAGACCTCCCGAAACCAGCACCTGCAACTGACCACGACAAGTACCGGGACATCCTTTGTTGATCTGGTTTACTTCGTCGAAATTCATCCTTGGATAGAGAAAAATCTGCGCGCTGTCCACGCACGTCAGGATGTTGAGGCTATCAGTGATATGAACGTAAACTGTTGTCGTGTCGAGGTTTGGGGTAAACTGGACGGAACTGGCCGCAGGATTGTTAAATGTGAGATTTGGATCACTGGACGTCCAGAGGTATTTGAGCGTATCCACGTTTAACGATAAAATCAGCATGTACTTGTAGCACGACTGAATGGTATCCTCCTGCTCGATCTGCGCATTGAAAAAGAAAACGAAGGTGGAGTCCTGAATGATCTCCTGATCTTCGGTGGTGCACAAAACATGATACCATCCCCTGGTTTTGGCATAAATAGTCTGCGTCTGTTCATTGGTATTCCACAGGTAGCTTAGGAATCCCGGACCAGCATCCAGCAGCACACTATCAACCCGGCACATCAGCGTCGAATCCGGCAATTGGGGTTCCTGAGCATTCAATTTACCCTGAAAAATCAATGCAACAAAAAGAAACGAGATCAAAAACCGGAGGAGCATGTGGTGGAATATGGATTAAAACTTTGTTAACGCAATAACGGCACGAAAATAATTATTATTCATAAAATGATACCGGAATCAGAAGGTTCCGCGGGTAAGCATCACCAGGGTACAATCCTCCACTGTTTCAATCCCGGCCTTTTGCGCCATCGAAATTAATTCAGGATTCTCAGCACCTGGATTAAAAATGATCCTTTTGGGACGGATAGTTTTAAGAATGTATTCATACTCAGCCTTTTGATTCTGAGGTGAGAGGTAAAGAGATAAAGTATCTACGTCCGCCTCGGCCGGACTGTCGGTTTTGATAACGGTGTTTCCTATCGAACCGGCACTTTTTCCTGCTGCTATCACAGGATGCCCCTGGTTTTCAAGGTAAATTACAGCTTTGTAAGAAAATCTGGAAGGATTCGGGCTTGCACCCAGCACAAGGGTCTTTTTAGGTTGGCTCATTGATCAATGCTATTGGTGATAAATACCAGTTGTGAAAATTTCCTTTCAAACGGAAAAATCTCCGGCTAAGTACATCAATCCAAAGATGACAATTTGGATTTCATTTCAAACCCAAAACTGCTTTTTTGTCAAAAAACAATTAGTAATGAACAAGTTAGCTGACAGATTTTCCATTTTACAAAAACAAAAACCAGTGGCAAATTTCTTGATGAATGCAGGTGTTTTAAAAATCTAAAAGAAAAACCACAACCATGAATCTCAACAATTTCACCTTAAAAGCCCAGGAAAGCATTCAGAAGGCGCAGGAGCTGGCCGCAGGAAATCAGCATCCACAAATCGAAAATGCACACATTATCAAGGGGATACTCGCTGCCGATGATAACGTGGCGCCGTACCTCCTCAAAAAGCTGGATGTTGATCTGAATAATTTGCAGAAAGATTTGGACAAATTGCTGAACACTTACCCAAAGGTGTCGGGCGGCGAAGTTTACCTCTCGGCTGATGCCAGCACTGCATTACAAAGAGCGCTTACTTTTCTCAAAGAGCTTAACGATGAATTTGTAACGGTGGAGCATATCCTGCTTGGCATCCTTACAGGCAAAGATAAGGTAGCCAGTTTGTTACAGGAAAACGGGGTAACCCGTCAAAAGCTAATTCAGGCCATTAAGGAGCTCCGCAAAGGCGCCGCTGTAAAGAGTAAGACCGCAGAAGAAACTTACAACGCATTAAATCGTTATGCCAAAAACCTTAACGAAATGGCTGCGTCCGGCAAGCTTGATCCTGTGATCGGCAGGGATGAAGAGATCAGGCGGATTTTGCAGATCCTCTCCCGCCGGACCAAAAATAATCCGGTGCTGATTGGAGAGCCAGGCGTTGGAAAAACGGCCATCGCCGAGGGCATTGCCCACCGTATCATCAATGGTGATGTGCCGGAGAACCTGAAATCGAAGCAGATTTACTCGCTGGATATGGGCGCTTTGATAGCCGGGGCAAAATATAAAGGTGAGTTCGAAGAGCGGCTGAAAAGTGTAGTAAAAGAGGTAATTGGGTCAGATGGTGAAATTGTGCTTTTCATTGATGAAATACACACATTGGTTGGCGCCGGAGCTAGCGAAGGTGCAATGGATGCAGCCAATATCCTTAAGCCGGCGTTGGCAAGGGGTGAGCTAAGGGCAATCGGCGCCACTACCCTTAAAGAATATCAGAAGTATTTCGAAAAAGACAAAGCGCTGGAGCGGCGTTTTCAGATCGTAATGGTGAACGAACCCGACATCCCCGACGCCATATCCATCCTCCGCGGACTGAAAGAGCGCTACGAAACCCACCACCAGGTGAGGATCAAGGACGAGGCCATCATCGCCGCAGTTGAGCTTTCGCAGCGATACATCACCGACCGGTTTCTGCCCGACAAAGCCATTGATTTGATTGATGAAGCGGCATCTAAACTTCGGCTGGAAATCAACTCCCTGCCCGAGGAACTGGATGAAATCGAACGCAGGATCAAGCATCTGGAAATCGAAAGAGAGGCCATCAAACGGGAAAAGGATAAGGAGAAACTGGCCAGCCTTTCCGAAGAAATCGCCAACATTTCGGAGCAGCGAAATCAGCTCAGGGCAAAATGGAGGTCGGAGAAGGAGGTAGTGGACAATATTCAATTGAGAAAGAGGGAGATAGAAGATTTGAAACTACAGGCTGAACAGGCCGAACGCGAGGGAGATTTTGGCAAAGTAGCCGAAATTCGTTACGGCAGGATCAGGCAAACCGAGGAGGAGCTGGAAAAGCTGAAAGCAAAACTTACCACCATTCAGGGCGACAGCCCGATGATCAACGAGGAGGTGGACGCTGAAGGGATTGCCGAAATTGTTTCCCGCTGGACAGGCATTCCTGTGAGCAGGATGCTGCAAAGCGAGCGTGAAAAACTGCTGCAACTCGAAAACCATTTGCACCGCAGGGTGGTCGGTCAGGAGGAAGCGATAGCTGCTGTTTCAGATGCCATTCGCCGTAGCAGGACAGGTTTACAGGACGCCCGGCGCCCTATTGGGTCGTTTATCTTCCTGGGAACCACCGGCGTAGGAAAAACCGAACTCGCCAAAGCACTGGCAGAATTCCTATTTAACGACGAAAACTCCATGGTGAGGCTCGACATGTCGGAGTATCAGGAGCGCCATACCGTATCGAGGCTGGTGGGTGCGCCTCCGGGATATGTGGGTTACGACGAGAGCGGCCAGCTTACCGAAGCAGTGCGCCGCAAGCCTTACTCCGTAGTGCTGCTCGACGAAATTGAGAAAGCCCATCCCGACGTTTTCAATATCCTTCTGCAGGTGCTCGACGATGGCCGGCTGACCGATAACAAAGGCCGCACGGTGGATTTCAAAAACACCATCATCATTATGACCTCCAACATCGGGTCGCATATCATCCAGGAAAGTCTTTCCCCGCAAGGCGGCGCCGATGATGAAACCAGGTTTGAGATGGTGCGTTCGGAAGTATTTGAAGTTCTTCGCCGCACCATCCGGCCCGAATTTCTCAACCGTGTGGACGAAATCATCATGTTCAGGCCATTATCCGAAAATCAAATTGTCGAGATTGCCGCCTTACAGATCAACATCTTAAAGGAGATGCTCGCAAAGAACGGGGTGCAGATCACCATCACTGAGGCAGCCATCAGCAGGCTGGCACGGGCAGGATTTGATCCGCATTACGGCGCCCGGCCGGTGAAAAGGGTGATTCAGAAACAGCTGATGAACGAGCTGTCGAAGATGATCCTTTCAGGTAGAGTAAGCAGGGATCTGCCCATCACCATCGATGCTGATGACCAGGGACTGGTTTTCAGGAGCTGACGGCCGGCAGGCAAGAGGCTGTATCAAAGGTTGTTCCAGGGATCGGCGTGATAAAATTTCTGTTCTTTTTTCTTGATAAAAAAGAACCAAAAAATCAAGGCTGAAAATCCTTTCCGCGCAAAAGCTACGGCAACAAACCCCTTGCGCGATCCAAGCCGGCAAGGCACAACTTAGTTCAGTGGTTACTCTTGTTCAGTGGTCAATGTGCCTTGCCTTCCGGATCGCTCGAAAGGCCACCGCACATGGTTTATTGCCTTGTTTTGCTGCGAAAAGAATTTAAGGCCGGTCGCTCCCATACCAGTTGCTGGTGTTTGGTTAACGGCCTGATAAAAATTTCGCCTGATTTCAGAGGAAGAAGTATAGCGCAGGCCTTTCCCCTATAGGTGACTAAGGGGCGCGCAGGCCTTCCATAAGCGATACAGAAGCAGGCGCAGGCCTGTGTGGGGGCGCGGCTTGTATCGCGCAGCACAATCCGACCCGTAGAAAACCAGAAATTTTTATCCAGCCTTGATCTTTTGGTACTTTTGGATCAAGCCAAAAGTACGTAGCTGATAAATAGATTTCCTTGTGTCGACTTACTTTCTTTTGTCTTGTTACAAAAGAAAGTAACAAAGAAAAAAACAAGACTCAAAATTCTTTCCGCGCAAAAGCTACGGCAACAAACCCCTTGCGCGATCCAAGCCGGCAAGGCACAACTGAGTCTGTTGGTCATTTTTTATCAGTGGTAAATGTGCCTTGCCTTCCGGATCGCTCGAAAGGCCACCCCACAAGGTTTATTGCCTTGTTTTGCTGCGAAAAGAATTTAAGGCCGGTCGCTACCAGTAACATTGATCTCCAGGGATCGGCCTGATAAAAATTTCTGTTCTTTTTTCATGATAAAAAAGAACCAAAAAATCAAGGCTGAAAATCCTTTCCGCGCAAAAGCTACGGCAACAAACCTCTTGCGCGATCCAAGCCGGCAAGG
>DAIRGA010000035.1:0-48927 GCA_036794825.1 Bacteroidales bacterium
CCGGAAAGGAGTACAGCGTGGAGGTGACCTGGGACAGCGCCCTGCCGCAGCACGACGGAGCTTTCAGCCCCAATGGCATCAGCGCCATCGCCGCACTGAACATGGGCGCCACGCAGGTGGCCGATCCCGGCAGATTCGACGTGCTCATTTACCCAAATCCCGCCAGCGACGTGATCTTCATCGACATGGTGAGCCAGCAGGAAATCGAAGTAGTGATGACCGATATCCACGGACGTGAGGTACTCCGGCAATCCCTCAGTTACCTTCGCAACCAGCTCGACATCACCCCGCTGCGCAGCGGTATCTACCTGATCAAAATCGAAGGCAGCAACTTCACCAAAATCGAAAAGGTGATCAAAAAGTAGCCCTTTTAAAGTCTTCTGATTTTAAAAAGCCCCGGCGAGTCGCCGGGGCTTTTTTTTTAAGAATTCCTTTGGAAAGAAAAAAAAAGTAAATTTGTAAGGACTTTTAGAAATGATTACCAGTCTTCTCAATCTCTCGTCACAAGTTTATGTTTCTTCCTTCCTCACCGAATTCATTATTCACTTTCAATAAATCTATTTATTATGAAAAATTTTATCTTTACTCTCTCAATCGTGCTGTTTTTCAGCACATTAACGAATGCTGCCGACTATTACTGGGTTGGCGGCACAGGTAACTGGAATGCCACCAACCGGTGGGCAACCACTTCGGGTGGAAGTACATTTTATGCTACTCCGCCCACTTCGGCTGACAATGTGTTTTTCGATGCCAACTCATTCACGGCGGCGGGTCAGATTGTAACCATCAATGTGGATGCGGTTTGTGCTGACATGAGCTGGACCGGAGTAACCAACAACCCCCAACTGGCGGGTTCAACGACCAGAAAATTATCCATTTTCGGTTCGCTTACATTGGTTTCCGGAATGAACTATAATTTTTTGGGTGATGTTTATTTCGAGTCATTGAATACCGGCCGAACACTCACCATGGCCGGGCAAACTTTTAAGCGCCATGTTTATTTTAACGGTGTTGGAGGTTATGTTTTACAGGATGATTTTCAGCAAATTTCCGGCACCGTTTACCTGGTCAGAGGAACGCTCGATTTAAATGACAAAAACATGACTGCCAATGCTTTTGATACCTATTTTACCAATGTCAGAACCCTGTTGCTTACTTCTTCTACAATAACTTTAACCACAACAAGTACAGCATTTAATTTCAGGGGTGAAAATCTGACGCTCAATGCAGGCACTTCTTTTATACGCCTGACCGGAGCAGGTGGTAATTTTCTTCATGGAAATTTAAATGGGCCAGGCCAGGCATTTAATAATGTAGCCTTTGAAGCAGCAACCGGTAATTCCAGTTTAAGTAATGCCGGAGGATCATTTAACAATGTTACGTTTAACAGTATAGCTTCGCTCTCAATAAGTGGCGGCAGCGCGTTCAATTCGATTATAGCAACCGGTAATGTGACTGTAAGTACTAACGGTACAAACATAACCACTTTGCAGGTTGGCGGTAATTTAACCCTGAACAACAACAGCACTTACGGTGACATAACATTGGGTGGTAACGGAACTATCAACGGAAGTAATATTATTGGGAATCTTACCCTATCGCCCGATAAATATTTAACGTTAGCAGGGGGACAAACCCAAACCTTCACAGGAACATTGTCGGCCAACGGAACCTGTGCCAACCGGATAACTATTCAGTCGAGCTCGACAACCCAGGCTAACATCAGCAAATCAAGCGGTTTTATGGCCGTGGATTACTGTTATCTGCAAGGTATAAACGGGACAGGCGGGGCATCCTTTACTGCAGCCAACACTTTTGATCTTGGGAATAACAGTGGCTGGCTGATCATTCCTCCATCAATCCAAAACCTTTACTGGGTAGGTGGTTCGGGCAACTGGAACGATCCGGCACACTGGTCAACTGCCAGCGGTGGGGTCCCGGGTGCTTGTACCCCGTCGGCACTGGACAATGTCTTTTTCGATGCTAACTCGTTCACTGCCTCAGGGCAAACGGTCACGGTGGTGGGTGATGCCAACGGCCAGGCCTACTGCCGGAGCATGAACTGGGCCGGATCGTTGAACAACCCTACGCTGGCCGGCGTAAGTTCGATTGCAATGAATATTTATGGCTCTTTGACCTTAACCCCGGGTATGACCTACAACCTTAGCTCACCCGTTTATTTCAAAGCGGAAACAGCAGGTAACAATATTTTCACTGCAGGAAAAGCGCTGGATAAAGCGGCCATTTATTTTGATGGTGTTGGCGGTGAATGGACGCTGCAGGATGCACTGAGTCTGGGCACACGGACGCTTTACCTGGTCAGCGGTTCGCTTATTACAAATAATCAAGCCATCAATGCAGGGGTTTTTTACACAAGATACACATCCACGAGGTCACTGGTTCTGGGTTCATCGGAAGTTGTACTGACCTCAACCAGTAATGCAATTGATTTCAGGGGCGAGAATTTTGCATTCGACGGAGGCACTTCATTGTTCAGGTTAACAGGCGCCGGTGCTAACATTAATCACAGTAGTTTTAATGGGCCTGGTCTGCCATTCTACAATGTAATTTTTGAAGCGATAACCGGTTCTGGAACAGCCCTCAATGCCGGAGGATCTTTTAATCAGCTGACTTTTAACAGCAACGGAACCTTAACCGGTGGAAATACGATCAATACACTCACGGTAACCGGTAACCTGACCATTAACTATGACGGGAACAACTACAGTAACGTTGTAGTCGGTGGCACTGCTACAATCAATGGCAACGGCACATACGGTCAGGTAACTTTAAATGGCAATAGTTCCTTTACCGGGAACAATACCTTTGGCACTCTGACCCTTGCAGCCGGAAAACAATATACCCTGACCTCGGGAAAAACGCAAACAATCATTAATGATCTCATTGCCAACGGAACTGAAACAGAAATCATAGTGATCAAGTCGAGCAGTGCCGGAAATCAGTCAACATTCAGTAAGGCCAGCGGAACGGTAACGGTAGAAAGTGTATCGCTGCAAGACAATAAAGCCACGGGAGGCGCCACCTTCATCGCCAACAATTCATTGGATTTGGGCAACAATACAGGATGGACGATCAATGCCCCCGGAGGCAAGGATTACTATTGGGTTGGGGGAACAGGCAATTGGAATGATGTGGCGAGGTGGTCGTTGAGCAGCGGTGGTGCAGGAGGAGCCGGAATCCCCACCGTATTGGACAATGTATTTTTCGATGCCAACTCATTCACTGCTCCCGGGCAGGTAGTAACTGTCATTGGAGATGCTTCCAACAATGCACGGGTAGTGGATATGGACTGGACAGGTGCTGCTTTTAATCCCACGCTGGCCGGCGCATTAGCCCAGAACCTTAGAATTCACGGTTCTCTGATCCTGGGAACTGGTATGAATGTTACTTTTTCAGGTCCCATATATTTTGAATCTACCGAAACAGGCCAGGTGGTTACCTCGGCCGGAGTTGCGCTGGGTTCAATCAATCATATGTATTTCCAGGGAGAAGGTGGCGGCTGGACTTTGACCGATGGTTTGAATATTGGAAGCAAAACACTGTACCTGGTTTATGGCTCTTTGAATACCAACAACCAGAACATTACGGCAGGAATTTTCAATTCAAATTATTCCGGGAATGTCCGCTCTTTAAACCTGGGTTCATCTGAAATCATCCTCTCTTCAACCTCGGACCAGGCGCTGAGATTTCATCCTACCGCAATGACTTTTAATGCAGGGACATCACTGATCCGGTTTACCGGCGCAAGTTCAGGAATTTACAATGTAAGCGGCAGTGGATTACTTTTTAATGATGTCATTTTTGAAGCTGTTACTGGTACGAATAATGTGTATAATGACAACGGACAATTCAACTCTCTCACTTTCAACAGTAATGGAAATGTCAATTACTCCAATACTATCAACACGCTGACCGTTGCCGGCAACTCTACGATCGGCTCAAACAACAACAATTTCAATACAGTTGTTATCGGGGGCAATGTAACCATCAACGGGAACACGAATACTTTCGGGCATTTTACAATGAACGGAAATGGAACCGTGACCCAGAACAACACTTTTGGTACACTGTTGCTAACCGCCGGGAAACAATACACTTTCACAAACGGTAAAACGCAGACTTTTCTTAACGACCTGATCGCAGAGGGAACCGAAACGGAACTGATTGTAATTAAATCCTCTGTTCCTGGCTCACCTGCCACTTTTAGCAAAACCTCCGGAGCGGTGGAAGTGAACTATGTAAGTTTACAGGACAATGCGGCTACAGGAGGCGCCACCTTTACAGCCTACAATTCGGTGGATCTTGGTGGAAACAGCGGCTGGACTATCTTGTCGGCAGGCAGCAAGGATTACTACTGGATAGGAGGAACGGGCAACTGGAATGATGCATCGAAATGGTCGCTGACCAGCGGAGGCCCGGGCGGAACCGGCCTTCCAACAGCGAATGACAACGTATTTTTTGATGCTAATTCATTTACAGCTCCCGGGCAGGTGGTCACTATTATTGGAGATGTTTCCAACAATGCGCGTGTGGTGAATATGGACTGGACCGGAGCTGCTTTTAACCCAACGCTGGCCGGAGCCTCCAGCCAGAACCTCCGGATTTCGGGGTCACTGACTTTAATCCCGGGGATGAGCGTAACGTTTGCAGGTACCATTTATCTTGAAGCAACGGAAACGGGAAAATTGGTAACTACCGCCGGTGTTTCATTGGGAGCAATCAATAACTTATATTTCCAGGGAGAAGGAGGGGGATGGACATTGATGGACGGTTTGAATATTGGAGGCAAATTCTTATACCTTGTCAGGGGATCGTTAAACACAAACAATCAACCTGTTACAGCAGGGATTTTCAATTCTGATTACAGCGGGAATGTGCGCTCACTTACGTTAGGTTCTTCCGAGATTACACTCTCTTCAACTTCAGATCAATCACTTAGATTTCATCCCACGGGAATGACTTTCGATGCCGGAACATCGCTGATCCGCTTTACCGGCGCCGGTGCGGGTATTTATAATGTCAGTGGCAGTGGTTTGTTTTTCTATGATGTGATTTTTGAGGCTGCAACCGGCAATGTGGATGTATACAACAACGGAGGCTTTAACAATCTTGTTTTCCAAAGCACGGGTACAAGTAATCTCAGGTACTCCAATACGGTTAACACGGTAACTTTTGCCGGAACCGGAGGTATTCACGATAACAACACAATTGGCTACGCAAAATTCAACGGCAGTGGAACCATTACAGGGAATAACACTTTTGAAACACTTGAATTCACCCCGGGATACACCTATACACTGACTAACAGCAGAACACAAATTATCACCAACGACCTGATTGCCCATGGCACCTGCCCCAGCCCGATCACCATTCAGTCGAATTCCATTACCGTAAGGACGACCATCCAAAAAAGCTCCGGAACGATAACCATCAACCAGGTGAGCATACAGGGATTAAATGCCACAGGTGGCGCTACTTTTATTGCCAACAACGCCATTGACCTCGGGAATAATCTGGGCTGGACGATTAACCCGGTTGGTATTCAAAATCTCTATTGGGTAGGCGGTACAGGCAACTGGAACGACGTAAGCCACTGGTCGGATGTAAGCGGTGGCGCCGGTGGTTATTGCCTGCCGACACAACTCGATAATGTGATTTTCGACCAGAATTCATTTAACCAGAACGGGCAGGCTGTTTATGTGGATATTGCCAGCGCCTCCTGCAGGGATATGGACTGGTCGGCGGTGACCTTTGTGCCAACTTTCACAGCAAATTCCAATACTTTCAATCTGAATATTTCTGGTTCGCTGACCTTAAGCCCGGATATGAATTTTGCCTTTAGCGGACCTGTAAATTTTGTGGGCGAAGCTCCGGCAAAATCTACCTGGGAGATTACCATGGCAGGAAGAAACTTTAACAATGCAGTATATTTCAATGGTGACGGCGGGATATGGACATTGATGGATAATCTCACCATCAGCAGCAATGACCTCTTCCTGAACAAAGGCACATTGAACACCAATGACAAAACCCTGTCCATTCGCCGCTTTTATTCTGACAACAACAACGTTAGAACTCTTAATCTTGGGTCATCAGTTATAAATATTGGTTCAAACCAATCGCTGGCATGGTATGTTACCGGAAGCAATTTCACTATTAATCCGGGCACGAGCGAGATCAGATTTAGTGCTGCCAACGGTTCATTATACAGCCTGGGGGCCAGCAATCTGACCTATCACAATATTGTTTTCCAGAACCCGGGAGGAACATCTATCCTCCGCAGCGACGACCAGATTAACAACATTACCTTCCAACCGGCTGGTAAGGTTTGGGGTGATGGAGCGTTCAACAATGTCATTTTTTATGGAAATGGAGAAATTGATGGTAATAATAGTTTTGGCGATGTGACCTTCTTCAACAACGCCCTGATCCTGGGAAGTAACAGCTTTAGCAATCTTACCCTGTCACCGGGTAAACTATGCCAGATGCAGGCCGGACAGACGCAGACCATTGCTAACAACCTGACCTTCTGGGGGAATGTGGATAATCCGATTACCCTGCAGTCGGCAACAGCCGGGAGCCAGGCTGTAATTTCCAAGGCAGCCGGAACGGTTTCAGGAAATTATATTTTGCTCAAAGACATGTTTGCCGCAGGCGGCGCTACTTTTAACGTTTACAACTCAACCGACCTGGGCAACAACGACAACTGGAACTTCCTCGAGCCGCCGTTTGCCACCTGTCCGGAAGACTTTTCAGTTTGCATCAATGTAGCGCCGTTTGAGCTCAACCAGGCTTTGCCTGCAGGATGGGATTACAGCGGCGAAGGCGTTTCTTTTGATAACGGCGTTTACATGTTTAATCCTGCGCTGGTCAATGGAAACCAGTCGGTCGTAACTTATACGATCGGTGGGTTGTTCCCCGGAAGCTGCTATTTCGCTATCAATATTCTGCCATTGCCGGTTGTCAACTGCCGGCCGGATATCGAGGTTTGTGAGGATAGCGACTACATCACCCTGTATGAGGGTGTGGGTCAGTACTACTATAACAATCAGCCCATTACAGGATTCAATCCGGTTGATCCCGGCATTTTCCCAATTATTTTTGAAGGTTCCAATTCATGCGGTACTGCCACATGCACTTTCGATATTACAGTTCATGCCAAACCTGAAGTTATTATCTCAGGAGAGTTGGGTTTCTGTGAAGGAGAATCCACAGTGCTGACGGCTAGTGCCGGTTCATCCTACTTGTGGAATACCGGCGAAACAACGCAGAGTATCACGGTTACAATTGCCGGAGATTATTCAGTTAACGTTACCAACGAATTCGACTGCGTGGGCAATGCAGGGGTTACCACCTACTACCTGCCCGTGACTGTTCCCACTTGTCCGGCTGATATGTCTTTGCTGATTACCGATCCGCCCGTTACCCTAACCGGCGCCTTACCTGAGGGGGGAGCCTATTCTGGCACAGGCGTTTCAGGCAATGTATTTAATCCGTCAACTGCAGGCATCGGGAATTTCCTTATTACTTACACCTACGATGATGTGTGCGGAAATCAGATATGTGAGTTTACGATTCATGTTTCAGGTGTGTCATCGCTGACTTGTGTTGGCAACCAAACTGTTATAACAAACACCGGCAACTGCACTTACCTTCACAGCGGAACCGACTGGGATGCGATTGGCGTAAACAATTGTTTCTCAGATGAGATTATTTCTAAGTTTGATCTTACAGCTGAAGGTTGGTTATTGGACAGCCCGTCAGATCCGGGAAGTACCCTTGCCTGGCTGGCAACCGGTGGAAATCCGGGTGGATATGTCCGTATCACCGACGCAGCTCAGAGCACTGTTGACCGATTCAGTGCACCTGCACTTTTCCTTGGTAACAAATCAGGTTTTTATGGTGGAACTTTCAAATTTGACATAAGGCATAGTATTAACATTACTTCAACCGGTAATGAGAAGCTTGTTTTCACCGGAAACGGACTCTCTATCCATTACATCACACCTTTCCCCAACACTACCTGGCAAACCTGGACAATCCCAATTATAGCCGGCGATTGGAGAATTTCAGGTGGTAATGTAATCGCCACCGAAGCACAAATCAGGAGCGTGATGAGTAACCTCGAAAAAATCACCATCCTGGCTGATTGGCGCAGCGGAACAGAAACAACAAGCATTGACAATGTGCAAATGACTCCCGGCCCGGCTTATTATGTTCTGTCCGGAGCTACTACAGGAACTGGAACCTCTCTCAATGGCATCGCTTTCAACCCGGGCTCAACCCTGGTTTCATGGTATTTCATGGATGGATGTGCCAATGCGTTTACCTGCAGTTTTACGGTTGATATTCCGGTTTTTGAAGCCACCATTACTCCCGGCGGGGCAACCACCCTTTGCCCTGGCGATCAATTGATACTCACGGCCACCGAAGGGGTATCCTACCTCTGGAATACCAATGAGTCCACACAAAGCATTGTAGTTACAGAAGCAGGCGATTATTCAGTGGTGGTTACCAATGCCAGTGGTTGCGAAGCTTCTGCTTCAATAACAGTAACAATGCAGGTTTTGACAATCCCCACCTGTCCTGAGGATATTTATGTGATCGTTACAGATTCACCATTCTCTCTTACCGGCGGTTTACCCGAAGGCGGAACCTATTCCGGCGCCGGAGTTACTGCTGGGATTTTCAATCCTTCCATCGGGGTGGGCAATTATCCTATAACCTACACTATTGATGACGTTTGTGGCCCGCAATCCTGCGAATTTATGATCTATGTGTCGGAAGAGCCCATCACCTGTCTGGATGCTACGATAAGCAATTTCCCTGCCGATGTGGACGATGTGTGCTATGATGAGAGTTATTCTGTTGACTTCAGCGGGGTAGTGATCGAAAATGCCATTGAAGTGATTTGGACCGTAATTCCGGCAGAAGCAGGGTTTGTGGAAAACAACGTCTTCGAGCTTAATCCGGGCATTTTGGGGGATGTAACCGTTCAACTGCTTGCCATTGCTGAAGATCCCTGCCAGGATGCGCAGGCCAGCGTTGGATTTACTGTTAAGCCATTGCCGGGTTATTTCTGTGACTTAAGCGAAACCGAAATCTGCTCAGGGGAAGAAGTTACCTTCACCCATAATTTCGAAGGAGTAGCTCCCTGGACTTTAGAATACTATCTTGGAGGAGTGCTAATGTCTTTCACGACTTCAGAAAATCCGTATGTTGTAACCCAGACATTCACCCAAACCACCTACTTTGAGCCTGTTCACATCTACAGCGGCAATGGCTGCGAAGAAGGGGTAAGTCAGTTTACGATCATTGAAGTAAGTCCTTTGCCTTCATATACTTACGAGATTTCTTCTACAGAAATATGTTTAGGAGAAGAGACTGTTTACACCAATTATTTCACCGGAACAGCGCCCTGGACTGTAGATTTCTATTACAACGGTGATCTGATGTCGTTTACAACCTCCGATAACCCGCAAACCTACACTGAAACATTAACTCAAACCACTCTCTATCAACCTTTTATGGTGACCGACGGAAAGGGTTGCAGCCAGATAGTTAATCAACCAACTACAATCCAGGTCAATCCGCTGCCAACCTTCAGCTATGAGGTTTCTGACACCGAACTTTGCTATGGTGAAGAGTTAACCTGGACCGAATACTTTACCGGTACTCCGCCATGGACAGTAAATTACCTGAACAATGGCGAGCCCGGTTTTTTCATTGCATACAACAACCCGGAGATTTTCACTGAGGTTGTAACCGAAAGCGCATTCTTTGTTCCGCAGACGGTAACCGATGGAAACGGCTGCGTTTCAACAGTGAATCAACCGATTACCATCACCGTGAACCCGTTGCCGACTTTCACACGGGACATCTCTGACACAGAAATTTGTTCCGGAGATCAGGTGACCATTACCGACTATTTCACCGGAGAAGCTCCGTGGACGATGACAATTCTGAAAAACGGCGAAACCTTCTCCTTCCCTGTGGAAGAAAGCCCCGCTGTGAGAGTGATGACCCTCACTGAAACTTTAACCTACGAAATCGTTTCGGTTACGGATAATAACGGATGCATCCTGGAGGTCAATGAGTTGGTTAACATCATCGTTCACCCGCTGCCATCAGTTAGCATCACCGGCGAACTTGCCTTCTGCGAAGGTCAATCCACAATTCTTACAGCAACTGAAGGAGCATCCTACGACTGGAGTACAGGTGAATCCACACGGAGTATTACTGTAACAATGGCTGGTCTTTATTCAGTCACTGTTACCGACGGAAATGGCTGCGAAGGATATGCAGAGGCAACCACAACGTACCTCCCCATTACCATCCCGACCTGCCCTGATAATATGTATGTAATTGTAACTGAACCCCCAATTACCCTCTCCGGCGGTTTACCAACAGGCGGAACTTATTCCGGCGCCGGCGTAACCAATGGTATTTTCGATCCATCTGTCGGTGTTGGTAATTACCCGATAACCTACACAATTGATGATGTTTGCGGGCCACAATCCTGCGAATTCATGATCTATGTGTCGGAAGAGCCCATTACCTGTCTGGATGCCGTAATTTCCAATTTCCCGGCCACTGCTGAGGATGCCTGTGAAAACGAGGCTTATACAATTGATTTCAGCGGTGTAGTGATTCAGAATGCCGTCGAGGTCATCTGGACCGTTGTCCCGGAGGAAGCAGGCTCTGTGGTTGGGAATTTGTTTATCCTGAACGCCGGTTATGTGGGGAATGTCATCATAGCTGTACTAGCCGTGGCCGAAGATCCGTGCGATTATGCGTATGCAAACGTCGAATTCACTGTAAATCCGCTGCCGTCATTTACTTTTGAAATTTCAGACAGCGAGGTCTGCTATGGCGATGAAGTTACCTTTACTGACCAGTTTACAGGGACAGCACCATGGACAGTATCGCTGATTAAAAATGGCACGCCGCTTACTTTCGTTTCCGAAGAAATCCTGCTGATTCATACTGAAATCATGACTCAAACCACGGTTTATGAGATTTTGTCAGTGACAGACGGAACAGGTTGTGTTAATCCAATCAATCAAACGATTACCATCGTTGTGAATCCATTACCGACTTTTACCTACGAGCTTTCAGCTACCGAGCTCTGCTATGGCGAAGAGCTGATCTGGACGGAGTATTTCACAGGTACTCCCCCCTGGAGGGTAGATTTCCTGTTCAATGGCGAACCTGATTTTTTCATTTCTTACAATAACCCGGAAATATATACCGAGATCGTTACCGAAAGTGTAACTTTTGAACCGCTGACTGTTACGGACGGAAATGGCTGCATTGGATCAGTTAATCAACCGGTTACTATCACCGTGAACCCGCTGCCAACTTTTACCCGCGAAATTTCGGATACGGAAATCTGCTCAGGAGATGAGGTTACCATTACCGATTACTTCACCGGAGCAGCGCCCTGGACGGTTACGATCCTGAAAGAGGGTGAAACCTTCTCCTTCCCGGTGGAGGAAAGCCCCGCCGTGAGAGTGATGACCCTCACCGAAACGTTAACCTACGAAATCGTTTCGGTAGCCGATAATAACGGATGTGTCCTGGATGTCAACGAGTTGGTCAACATCATCGTTCACCCGCTGCCATCAGTTGACATCACCGGCGAACTTGCCTTCTGCGAAGGTCAGTCCACGGTTTTGACCGCCACCGAAGGCGCTTCCTACGACTGGAGTACCGGCGAATCCACCCAAAGCATCACGGTTACAGTAGCAGGGCTTTATTCAGTTGTAGTTACCGACGTGCATGGCTGCGAGGGATATGCTGAGGTTATCACATCCTACCTCCCTGTTACCATCCCGACTTGTCCCGAAGATATTTATGTACTTTTAACGGATGAGCCTTTTGCGCTCGCCGGCGGATTGCCCGGAGGTGGAAACTATTCCGGCGCCGGCGTAACCAATGGTATTTTCGATCCATCTGTCGGGGTTGGTAATTACCCGGTTACCTACCTGATTGAAGACGTTTGCGGACCACAATCCTGCGAATTCATGATCTATGTGTCAGAAGAGCCGGTCACATGTCTTGATGCGGTAATCTCCAACTTCCCGGCAACCGCTGCAGATGCGTGTGAAAATGAAGAATACACCATTGACTTCAGCGGAGTTGTAATCCAGAATGCCATTGAGGCAATATGGAGCGTTACTCCGGTTGAGGCTGGTGCTGTTGTGGTGAATCTATTTACCCTCAACCCCGGTTATGTGGGCGAAGTCACGATTAACTTGCTGGCAATGGCCGAAGATCCGTGCGATGATGCTCAGGCAAGTATCGGATTCACCGTGAACCCGCTGCCCACCTTCACCCGCGAAATTTCGGATACGGAAATCTGCTCTGGCGATGAGGTTACCATCACCGATTACTTTACCGGAGCAGCACCCTGGACGGTAACGATCCTGAAAGAGGGCGAAACCTTCTCCTTCCCTGTGGAAGAAAGCCCCGCCGTAAGAGTGATGACCCTCACCGAAACGTTAACCTACGAAATCGTTTCGGTTACGGATAATAACGGATGTACACTGGAGGTCAATGAGTTGGTGAACATTACCGTACACCCGTTGCCCACCTTCACCCGCGATATTTCTGATACGGAAATCTGTGCCGGCGAAGAGGTTACCATCACCGATTACTTTACCGGAGCAGCACCCTGGACGGTTACGATCCTGAAAGAGGGCGAAACTTTCTCCTTCCATGTGGAAGAAAGCCCCGCCGTGAGAGTGATGACCCTCACCGAAACTCTGACCTACGAAATCGTTTCGGTTACGGATAATAACGGATGCATACTGGAAGTCAACGAGTTGGTGAACATCACCGTTCACCCGCTGCCAACATTTGTTTTTGAAACATCCGATACTGAAGTTTGTGCAGGAGAGGAAGTTACGTTTATCAATCACTTTACAGGCTCAGCACCCTGGACGGTTTCCTATCTATACAATGGCGTTGCAGATTCGTTTACTACCAGCGAAAACCCGGAATATTTCACCACCACCTTCAGTGAAACAACACACTATGAGCCTCTGTCGGTTACCGATGGCAATGGATGTTCATCAGCAGTAAATCAGTCGGTTACGATTTTGGTCAATCCTTTACCCACATTTACCACCGAGCTCTCTGCCACGGAGATTTGCTACGGCGAAACCGTTGATTTTGTCAACCATTTCACCGGAACTGCTCCCTGGACTGTGGTTTACGCCTACAACGGTGTTCAATCCTCATTCACCACCTCCGATAACCCGGATTACTACTCCGAAGCCTATTTTGAGACCACGGTCAATGAGATTATCTCCGTTACCGATGGAAACGGCTGCACTACCTACTACACCGGCAACATCACCACCATCACGGTCAATCCGCTGCCAGATGTCGGGATTACCGGTGAACTACAGTTCTGCCAGGGCGAATCCACCATACTCACAGCTACTGAGGGCGCATCCTACGACTGGAGTACCGGCGAAACCACCCAAAGCATCACGGTTACAATGGCAGGGCTGTATTCGGTGGTAGTAACCGATGAAAATGGCTGCGATGGTTCGGCTGAGGTTGAGGTGACGGTTTGGGATCTTCCCACGTTTGTATTCGAAGTTGATCAAACCGAAATTTGTGAAGGCGAGCCGGTGGTATTTACCAACCATTTCACCGGAACGGCCCCCTGGACTGTAGAATACTCCTACAACGGAATCCCGGACACTTTCACCACCTCCGACAATCCGGAGTACTACACCGAATACTTTACCGAAACCACCATTTACCAGCTTATATCGGTTACCGATGGAAACGGCTGCACCGCTTATCTTGATCAAAGTGCTACCATTACAGTAATTCCTGCCCCGGAAGTGACCTGCCCCGGAGCCCAGACTGCCTTTGTCACCGACGGGCAAGTATTGCTCAATCTGGCCACTCCCGAAGGCGGCGTTTATTCAGGTACCGGCGTAACTTTCGATGGCAGCGGCTATTACTTTGATCCATCCGTGGGTATCGGAAATTATGTGATTACCTATTGCTATCAGAATCCGGCAACAGGCTGTCAGGATTGCTGCACTTTCAACTATTCGGTTGTACCTGTGCCCGGCGATCAGCAGGTGATCTGTATGCCCGCCGGCTGGACGGGTATTTCGAGCTACTATGTGCCTGACAACCCGCAACTGGAAACCATTTTTGCCCAGCTCAACACCGACAACAAAATGGTGATTATGCTTGCTGAAAACGGCATCTACTGGCCATCCCAGAACATCAATACGCTGGGCGGCTGGGATGTATATAAAGGCTACAAGATCAAAATGAACGCGTTCGGCTGCATCGAAATAGAAGGGGAAATGCCTGAAAATAAATCGTTTACGGTAAAGAAAGGAAGCAGCTTTATCCCCGTTCTTTGCGATGAAAATGTGCCTGCTGCCGAAATTTTTGGTCCCCTGGGCAACGATCTGCTCTTTGCCTTCGACCTGCACTCGCAGAAACTCTACTGGCCACAAGGAGGAATTCTCACACTGGATGTACTCGAGCCCGGCAAAGGCTATCTGGTGAAGATGCTTCAGCAGAGACAAATCACTTACAACTGCGCCAAATCATCAGTTGCAGGTTATACGCCAGCGCAACCACCGGTATATGAAAATGCTCCCTGGAGCTACAACCCTTCTGATGTCGCTCACTTTATCTCGATCAGCCCGACCGCGCTCAACGATCTTGAAACCGGCGACTTCATCGGCGTATTCAACAGCGACGGAACCTGCGCCGGATTCGCTCAATACAACGGCGAAAAATCCAACCTGCTGCTCGTTGCTTATGGCGACGACTTCACTACCGGAGCTGTGGATGGATTGACCGATCATGAAGCAATGACTTTCCGTATTTTCCGTCCATCTGCCATGACCGAAATGGCTGCAGAGGTAGTATTCGACGCTACGATGCCTGATGCTGGTATTTATGCCGAACAAGGCCAGTCGAAGATCATCAGTATTAAGGCCGGCGCTACCTCAATTAGTGAAAGCAAACTCTCCTCCATCGGTCTGCATCCCAACCCCAGCAATGGTTTGATTACATTGACACTGCCAATAGTGAGCGAGAATCTCAATATTGAAGTAACGGGTTCAACCGGCCAGTTAGTTCACTCTGACAAGCTGGACAGCGCAATCACCATATACCAACTCGACCTGACCAAATTAAAACCAGGCGTTTACTTCATCAGGATCACCGGCAACGGCCAGACAGAAGTGAGGAAGATTGTGATTCAGTAATGCTCATAACCCTACAGGTATAAAACAAAAGCCCCGGTTCAAAACCGGGGTTTTTTATCTGTTGATGGTAAGGTTTTTGGTGGGAATTGATGGATGTGGTTCGAACCGGCTACCTCCCTCATCGCTTCAAAATAGCGATCCAGCCTTCCATTCAATTCGTCCGAAGAAACAACACTCCCCTTTTTGGGGGCTGGGGGGCAAAACCTTCGATACTCCCCCTACAGAAGGTCGGGGGGCAGAACCTCTTTCAGCCAACTTGGGGAAAATTCCACCCATCAGAACCATAAAACCGAAAAGCACTATTTTTACAGCAAATTTCAGGATTAACTAATCAAACAAAATACTATGTCAGGTCATAATAAATGGTCAACCATTAAGCGCAAAAAAGGAGCTTTGGACGCCAAACGATCCAAAATCTTCTCCAAAATCATCAAAGAAATTACGATTGCAGTGAAAGAGGGCGGCCCCGATCCCGAAGGCAATCCCCGCCTGAGGATGGCGATTCTGAATGCCAAAGGCGCCAGTATGCCCAAAGACAATATCGAACGTGCCATCAGCAAAGGAAAAGACAAGGACGGCGCATCTTTCACCGAAGTAACCTACGAAGGATACCTGGCCAACGGGATTGCGGTAATTATCGAATGCCAGACCGACAATACACAGCGCACGGTAAGCAATGTCCGCGCTATTTTCAACAAATACAACGGCAACCTGGGAACTACCGGGTCGCTGAGCTTCCTGTTCGAGCGAAAAGGAGTTTTTGTGATTCCAAAAAAAGCAGAGATCAACATGGATGATTTTGAACTGGAGATGATTGATGCCGGCGCCGAAGATATTGATATTGAGGGGGATACAATTACAGTAACCACTACAATGGAGGACTTTGGCAGAATGCAGAAAAAGCTGGAAGAATTGAACATTGAAGTAGAAAATGCTGAATTACAGCGCATCCCTAACGACACCGTATCGCTTGAGGCCGATGCAGCGAAGAAAATCCTCAAAGCCATTGATGTATTTGAAGACGACGACGATGTGCAGAAAGTCTTTCATAACCTCGAAGTAACGGAAGAAATTATGGAAGACATGTAGCAAATCAGAAAAGTAAAAATTTAAGCCGGTTCAATCATCCGGCTTTTTTTTTAGAGAAAACAAAAAGTGCTTTTGACATCTCAATTTATTGACAATAAGTAGAATACCTTATTTTTGCTCTAAAATTTCCGTCATGAAAAATAGTCTCAACAATTCAATTAACATCTGGAGCGGTGTTCTTGTATTTTCAGTCATTTTTGCAGCATTCATTCTTCCGGTTTTACCACACTTGCACCGGATCATATTCCGCCTTGTGTATTCGCTGATCTATTTTTCTGCTCTGTACTCTTTGAAGCAGCGAAGCAAAAAGCTGGTTACCTTGTTTTTGGTCACATTTTTTCTTGAGTGGATTTCAGGCTTGCTTGAGGCTGAGTTTTTGCTTCATGTTGCTCAGGGCTTCAGCATCTTCTTTTTCGTAGTAATTATAGCACTTTTAATCAGGCAAATTGCAAACGAACGGGAAGTGAACACTCGCTTAATCTTCGGGTCAATAGCCGGTTACCTGCTTATTGGAATCATTTTCTCGATATTTACAGCAATCATTCTCCAGAACGATCCTGGCGCTTTTAATATAGTGACTGACCAAGTCAGTCTGATGAACCAAAGCATGAAAATGTCCGTGTCGAATTATTGGGTATTTATCACAATGGGTACGCTGGGCTATGGCGATATTGTACCGTTGAAGCCCTATACCCGGTCGTTTTCAACCTTTATTGTGATTGTGGGCCAGTTTTATATCGCCATCATTGTAGCAATGCTTGTCGGAAAATTTGCTTCCGTAAAAAATAATCAGACAGGCCCGTGAGAGATTTCATAAAAATAGAATTTATAGCCTGTTCGTACTATAAATCCGGTGTTGAATTAAGATTACTTTTGTCAAAATAATTTTCAGCTCATTCAAGATATAAATAATTAATTATGAATCATTTAAACGCTAACTCAAATTGGACTATTTGGTTTTTGGCAGTTCTTACCATGCTGATAACCTTGTCGTGTAAACAAGCCGATCAAGCTCCACCCCCTCCGCCGGAGATTCCGGTCGTACTGGTTAAGGAACAAACCGTGCCTATTTACCAGGATTTTGTAGGTCAGATATTTGGTTTTAAGGATATTGACATACGTGCCAGGGTCGAAGGATTTCTTGTGGGAATGCATTTCCAGGAAGGCGGCAGGGTAACAAAAGGGCAACTGCTCTACAGCATTGATCCTCAGCCATTCCAGGCAAAAGTTGCCGCACAGATGAGCTATGTGGCCGAAGCCAAAACAATGCTGGCCAAAGCAGAAAGCGATCTTGGCCGTGTTCGTCCTCTTGCTGAAATGAACGCCGTGAGTAAGAGCGACCTGGATGCAGCCATAGCGAGTTATGAAGCCGCCGTTTCATCCCTCGAAGCCGCCAATGCAAACCTGGAGTCGGCAAAAATCGAACTGAGCTACACAAAGATTTACTCACCTATAACAGGCACCATCGGTAAATCCCAGGCAAAGGTTGGCGATTTTGTAGGCAGATACCCCAACCCGGTTGTATTGAATACCGTTTCGGATATCGAGACCGTTCTGGTGGAATTTTTCCTCAGCGAAAATGAATACCTGAGGCTTTCCCGCAGAGCGTTTTTGAATTTGAAGGAAGGGGAAAAATTTCAGCCAAATACTGAACCCAATCTCGACCTGATCCTTTCAGACGGATCAATCCATAACCACAAAGGTTCTTTAAATTTTGTTGATCGCGAGGTCAATCCTTCAACCGGTTCTATCCTTATTCAGGCATCTTTTCCGAATCCCGAAAAGATCTTACGCCCGGGGCAGTTTGCCCGCGTTCGCGCCAAGATTGACGAATTCGAAAATGCACGGATCGTTCCTCAATCAACCGTTATTGAAATTCAGGGAAAATTCAATGTGTTTATTGTTGGCGACAGTTCGAAAGTTGCTATGCGACAGGTGGAAGTGGGGCCGGTTTTCAAGGATTTCAGGATAATAAAAAGCGGTGTCGGATTAAATGACAAAGTCGTTTTTGAAGGGGTTCAAAAAATCAGAAGCGGAATGGTGGTAAACCCAAAAGTTACCGAATACCAGTCTAAAGTTAAAACCAACTAAACGGTCTCACCATGGAAAAAGGAAATTTTTTCGTCCGAAGGCCAATAGTGGCGTTGGTTATATCAATTGTAACCGTAATTGCCGGCGTGATCTTTTTATTGGGTTTGCCCATCGAGCAATACCCTGATATTACACCGCCCATGGTGTCGGTTAAGACCATTTACACAGGCGCCAGTTCAGTGAATGTCGAAGAATCGGTTGCCACACCCATCGAGCAGCAGGTGAACGGGGTAGATAACATGCTCTACATGAAATCTACCAACTCCAACGATGGTTCTTTAACCCTCAACGTCTCCTTTCAGATTGGTACCGACCCCGACCTAAATACCACATTTACCCAAAACCGTGTTGGCCAGGCACAAGCCAAGCTTCCCAACGAAGTGAAGCAATTTGGTGTTACTACCCAAAAAGCCTTTACTTTTCCCATCCTGCTGATCTCGCTCACCTCGCCCGGCGACAGGTATGATCAGCAATTCATGGGTAATTTTGCTACAATTAATATCAAGGATATCATTGCCCGTGAGCCGGGTGTGGGTCGTGTGGATATTCTGGGTTCTGGCGATTACTCGATGAGGTTTTGGATAAAGCCCGACAAACTGGCTACCTATGGGATTACGGTTTCGGAAATTATGAAAGCCATTCAGCAGCAGAGTGTTATCGTTCCCGGAGGGCGCTTCGGCGCTGAACCTGCGCCTGTGGGCACCGAATATACCTACGCCGTAAGATTGCCCGACCGGCTTCAGTCTGAAGAAGAATTCGGGGAAATTATTGTCAGGATCAACCCCGACGGCTCCCAGGTTTTGTTAAAAGACCTGGCGCGCGTGGAACTTGGCGTGGAAATCTATTATGCCTTCACGAGGCTGAATAAGAAAAACAGCGCACTGATAGCCGTTTACCAGGCGCCCGGCTCCAACGCCGTTGCACTTTCGGAGACATTAAGAGAAAGGATGGAGGAACTATCCGCATCTTTTCCTGAAGGAATTGATTACACTTTCTCGCTCGACACTACCGAAGCCATTACCGCAGGGATTGACGAAATTGTTGAATCCCTTGTCATTGCCCTGGTGCTCGTAATCCTGGTGGTATTTCTGTTCATCCAGGACTGGCGGGCAACACTCATTCCAACCTTTGCCATCCCCGTATCTCTGATCGGCGCTTTCATCATCTTTCCATTGCTTGGATTTACTGTAAATGTACTTTCACTCCTCGGTCTGGTGCTTGCCATTGGTATTGTGGTTGACGACGCCATTATCGTTGTGGAAGCCGTTCAGGTGCACATCGCCAACGGTATGAATGCAAAAGACGCTACTAACCAGGCGATGAAGGAAGTAACAGCGCCGGTTATTGCCACAACGCTGGTGCTTGTTGCGGTGTTTATTCCTGTTGCTGCTATGGGAGGCATCACCGGAAGCCTTTATCAGCAGTTTGCTATCACTGTGGCGGTGTCCGTTGTTTTCTCGTCCATCAACGCATTGAGTTTAAGCCCTGCACTGTGTGCAATCCTTATGCGCAAACCCACTGTTTACAAAGGGTTGATGGGAAAGTTTTTTAACGGGTTTAACAAAGTTTTCGACCGCTCCACCAACTCTTATGTAAATCTGACGAGCATTATTGCCGGCAAGATAAAAAGAGGAGCAATCTTCCTGGTGATTGTTGCAATTGCGGCAATCTTTACCGGCAGATTACTCCCCGGAGGATTTATTCCGGAAGAAGACCAGGGTTACTTGTTTATCAATGCCCAGCTCCCCAATGCAGCTTCGTTACAGCGCTCGGATGAAGTAGCCCGGCAAATAGAAGATATCCTCATGGAGACCAAAGGGGTGGAATACATCACCAATGTCACGGGCTTCAGTATGATGACCGGAGCTTTTGCCACCAATTCAGTTTTTCTTTTCCTTTCGCTCGAAAACTGGGCTACCCGCGAGCATACAGCCCTTGAACTTACCCGTATCATAAACCAGAAACTCCAGGCAGTTAAGGGAGCGCAGGCATTTGCCTTCGGGCCGCCTGCAATTCCGGGTCTTGGTAGTGGCTCAGGGTTTACGATGATGCTTCAGGACAAAGGAGGAAACACACCCGAATACCTCGCACAAGAATCGGCCAAATTCATTAGAGAAGCTTCTAAAAGGCCGGAAATCGGCAACATATTTACCACCTTCAGCGCCAACGTTCCACAGCGTTACATGGATATCAACCGCGAAAAAGCCATGAAAGCCGGCATTCCTTTGCAGGATCTCTATTCCACTATCGGAGCATTCCTCGGCGGCGCTTATGTCAATGATTTCAACCGCTTCGGAAGGCTCTACAAAACCTACATTCAGGCCGAGCCCGAATACAGGCTTAATGAAGATCAGATAGGCCTGTTCTTCCTGAAAAACAGTGAGGGCACAAGTGTTCCACTATCGTCGTTTGTCGAAGTAAAGGATGTTTCAGGGCCTGAGTTTACTGTCCGCTATAATTTATACCGTGCCACCGAATTATCAGGATCTCCCGCCAAAGGTTACAGTTCTGACCAGGCGCTGAAAGCGCTCGAAGAGGTGGCTGCCGAGGTATTGCCTTCGGACATGGGTTACGAGTGGTCAAACATGTCCTACCAGGAAAAGAAAGCCGCAGGCGCCGGAAGCATTGTCTTTGTGTTTTCGCTGGTGTTTGTTTTCCTGATTCTTGCAGCACAGTACGAAAGCTGGGCGCTGCCTTTCAGCATTTTGCTGGGAACACCCATTGCCTTGCTGGGTGCATTTTCTGCTTTGTTACTGTCAAGAATTTTCAGCGAAAGCTACCTCAACAACATCTTTGCGCAGATATCCCTTGTGATGCTGATCGCAATGGCTGCAAAAAATGCCATTTTGATCATCGAATTCGCACAGTTGAAGTTTGAGGAAGGGCTCTCGCTTTATGATGCCGCTATAGCTTCGGCGCGGCTTAGGTTCCGGCCTATCCTTATGACCGTCTTTTCGTTCATTCTCGGTATTCTGCCACTCCTGATAGCCTCCGGAGCAGGCTCAGAAGCGCGTAAAGTGATGGGAATGGCGCTCTTCGGAGGAATTTGCCTGGCCACCCTTCTTGGAGTATTTATGTATCCGATGCTCTATATTTTGATAGGTAAGCTGGCCGGTTTTGAGAAAAAGCGGGAGCGTAAAAATCAGTTGAAAACCAATAATATTCAGGAATCATGATTAAAAACAGGATTTTATTCATCATACTGATTGGAACAGTGGTATTTATATCGGGCTGTATGCTCGGACCAAAATACCAGCGGCCGGAAATAGCCTCCCCGGAGGCCTTCATGCTGTCAACCTCATCTGATTCGATAATTAATTTAAGGTGGTGGGAACTCTTTAACGACCCTGAATTAAACACGCTGATAAAGACTGCCCTTGCGCAGAACACCGATGTCAGGATTGCCGCCAGGCGAATTGACCAGTCGAGGGCGGTGCTGGGGGTTTCAAGAGCAAACCAGCTACCGGTTATCGGTTATGAAGGCGGTGTAGCTACCGGAAACTTCAACGGAACTCAGAAGTCCGGCGACAGATCAGACAACATGTTTGCATCAGCCAATCTCTACTGGGAGCTTGATTTCTGGGGTAAATACCAGTCGCTGAACGAAGTAGCAAAGGCCGACCTGCTCGCCAGCGAATATGGAAAAAGAGCCGTTGAAATTGCCATCATCTCCGAAGTAGCCCGTGCCTATTTCCTTTTGCTCGATTATAAAGAAAGGCTGGCCATTGCCGAACGGACACTCGAGTCGCGCAAGCTCACTACCCGGCTTTTCGCCTTACGCTACGAAAAAGGGATCATTCCGGAACTTGATCTGAATCAGGCACAAATACAGGAAGCGCTCGCTGCATTATCAATTCCCGAATACCAGAGGGCTATGGCTCAAACCAACAATGCGTTGCAGATCCTGCTCGGACGACCGCCACAAGCATTCATCACTGTCAACACACTTATCAACCAGCAGGTTCCACCGGAAATCCCTACTGGCATCCCCTCCTCCATCCTCGAAAGACGCCCCGACATTCTCCTGGCCGAACAGGGCATCGTTGCTCAGAATGCCTACATCAGCTATGCGCAAGCCCTGCGTCTGCCTGCATTTTCGCTCACCGGAATGCTCGGCAGCGCCGGCGCCGACCTTACCGCATTTACAACCGGCGGACTTGGCTGGTCGGCAGCAGGGGGTTTCTTTGGCCCCATCTTTAATTTTGGCAAAAACAAAAAGCGGGTGGATATCGAAAGATATAAAACCGAAGAGGTCATTATTCAGTACGAATCGGTGGTGTTGCAGGCTTTCAGGGAGGTAGAAGACGCGCTTATCGAAGTGGATACCTATCGCCGGCAGTTGGAAATCAACGAAAACCAGCTGGCCGTTGCCCAAAATGCCAACAGATTATCCAGAGAGAGATACGATGCCGGTGTAACCAGCTATCTGGAAGTGCTTGATACCGAGCGTACGCTCTTCAACGTCGAAATAGAACTGACCTTCACCCGCCAGGCCTATCTCTCATCCTACGTAAAACTCTACAAGGCACTGGGCGGCGGCTGGATAACTCCCGAAGAAGAACAGGCAGCAACGGCGCCTGCCGAATAGAACAATACAACACACCATTTTGAAGCATAAAACCAACAGGTGCAACTTCTCAAAAAAGTTGCACCTTTTTTTGCATTTGGCCTCCGCCAGAATAATTTCCGGCCTGCAGAGCAATTTTTTTAATTTTTACCTTAAAATGCTCACAATCAATCTATAATCAATGTATCATATTGGCAAAAGTAAGAACAAGAGAACCAAACGCTGATTGATACTCCAAACTTACAAGAAAACCTGAGTGATGACTAAATGAGATTTGGTAGCTGCTTTTTTCTCAATCAAGTACCCAAAATAAATTTCTAAGGTGACAGAATCTGGCACTTTCATTCATTTTCTTTGCCTGCTCGTCAAATTAAAAAATGTTGAAGGCTCATATCATAAAGAATTACATTTATCCGGTTCAAATAGATGCTGATGGGTGGCGAAAAGGAATAAGCTCCCTGGTGGGTTTGACTGGCTTGAGAACATAAAAACAAGCTTCAAATTCTATCCCGGAGGCAAGTTGCCAAAAAGTTTATTTTTGTCCGGTGGATTTTACAAAATGCAAATTATTCGATTGATAATCTTTAAACTGGAGGATTAAAATATCGAGTTTGAATATGTGCCCGAACAAAACAATATTCAACGCCCAGGAAAATGCCTATGACCCTACAACCCGGACAAATAATTAAGAACCTGATACCGGCCGAGCCGGTTTGCATCAACCAGGTGCAGCAGCTTGGCAATATGGTTTCGGTTAAATTCACAGGTGTAAATTCAAACCGGACGAGTACCAAAGTGATTGGCCAGGCAGATTTTGATCAGCTGGAGGTGTTGAGTGAAGAAGGTTCGTTCAACTTCAGTGGCGACCCTGTTCGCTTTGCCCTTTTTGCCGAAGCCGAGCGCATCAACTCAGCGTATCAGTTCGACCCTTTGTTTGCTGTAAACTGCAGTCTTGTTGATCCTTTGCCGCAGCTGCGCCGATGGCAGTATCTTGGTCAGCGAAAACGAACTGAACCGTATGGCGCAGTTGGGCGACAGCGCATGGCTGTATATCATTATCAACTGCAAATCGGAACCGGAACTTTATCGTATCCAAAATCCGGCAAAAGCATTAAATTTTCAACAAAAAACAAAAGGAATTCAGTTTTTTCTACCTATGGTGGAATGGAAGAATAAAATAAACAACATGCAATAAACCCCGAAATTAGGGGTTTATTGCATGTACTTTATGAGATGTCAACATGCCTGAAGCAATAAAAAATACCAGCGATTTCCTGCAATCTGTAAGGGCTATGGGGCAATATGATTTTACTTTGGAGCAACTCGCCGAAAAGGTGCCAAAGCCACAGAAGAACATCCTCAAAGATATCGACAGGCTCAGGCAAAAAGGTCAGGTTGCAAACATTCGCCGTGGCTTTTATACCCTGTTAACTCCGGAATACAGAAAGATGGGACTTATTCCGGTGGATTTTTACATCGACGCCCTTATGAATTACCTCTCCAAACAATATTATGTCGGGCTGCACAGCGCTGCTATGTTTCATGGCGCCGCACACCAGCAGCCACAAGCCTTTTCTGTTGTCGTTAATTCTCCCAGGCCAAGAATGATAAGTAACCAGAATCTGGTGATTCATTTCAGCGAAAAAAAGCGTTTCCCCATTTTTGGCATCGAAAAAAAGAAAACCGAAACCGGCTATTTCAACCTGTCAAATCCCGAATTGACTTTTCTCGATTTGATCTATTTTGAAAAATCTTCCGGTGGACTGAACCGAATTGCCACCACGCTGGTCGGGCTGGCTGACGCCATTAGTTTAGCCCGGATGAAAGAAGCCGTGGGCAACGATTTTCCGGTAAGCACATGGCAACGCGCCGGATATATTGCCGAATATGTACTCGAAAACAGCAAACTGGCAGCAGTTTTTGAAAACAAACTCACCTCATTATCTCCACAATCCATTTTGCTGAAATCCTCAGGAAGTAAAGAAGGCCGGAAAGACCCGCGATGGAAAATCATTGTGAATACGCAAATTGAAGCAGATATATGATTCCACGGGCTTACATATTACAATGGCAGGAATCGGCGCCCTGGAAAACAAATGCCCAAATTGAGCAGGACCTTGTGATCTCAAGGGCGCTGGCATCGCTCTATGCCGATGAGATAATCCGTGAAAATCTGGCTTTCAGAGGAGGAACAGCGCTGCATAAACTATTTTTAACGCCACAGTCAAGATACTCCGAAGATATTGACCTGGTTCAAATCACTGCTAAACCCTTTGGCCCATTAATTGACCGTATCAGCGGGAAACTTGCCTTTCTGGGAAAACCAAAGAAAAAACAAAAAGAACGGAACAATACCCTGATTTTTCAGTTTGAAACAGAGTTTCAGCCTGTTCAGGTGGTAAAACTAAAGATCGAAACCAACTGCAGGGAACATTTTTCTGTTCTTGGTTACAACAGTTTTCCTTTCGAAGTCAGATCAGCGTGGTTTAATGGTGGTTGTATCATTACAACTTACCATATCGAGGAATTACTTGGCACAAAGTTGCGCGCCCTGTATCAGCGAAGCAAGGGCCGCGATTTGTATGACCTTTACAAAGCCCTGACTCAGTTGCCCGGACTGGAGGCCGGAAAAATCCTGCACTGCTATCGTGAATACATGAGGTTTGTAGTGGAACAGCCACCATCGCGGCAAGTGTTTTTAAACAACCTGGAACAGAAAATGAAAGACAACGATTTTTTGGGCGATATTCACGCCCTGATCAGGCCGGAAGAGGTGTACGACCAAAACGCTGCCTTTGAATTAGTTAAACAAAAACTCATTGACAATATCTGACATGCTCCAACCCAGAAAGCTCATCGAGGTGGCCATGCCCATCAAAGAAGTTTCAGCCGAAAGCGTACGCGACAAATCCATCCGCCACGGGTACATCTCCACGCTTCATCTGTGGTGGGCGCGCAGGCCTTTGCCCGTTTGTCGTGCCGTGGTGTTTGCCAGCCTCGTGCCCGATCCGCTCGACGAAAATTGCCCCAAAGCCTTCCGTGATGCCGTGCAGCAACTCACAGGCAGTGCATTCGCACTCGAAAGCGGCCAAAGCATGCTCGACTGGTACAAGCCTTACGACGACATTCCCTACACCGCCGCCGTTGACAAGATGGACGACAACCTGCGAAACCGGCTGCTGATGTTTATTGGAAAATTCTCGCCCAAATTCATCGAAAACGAAAAACTGGGCAGAGCTACTCCCGCCAAAGACCAGCTTTCGGATGCCAGCCTCATAAAATGGGACAACAAAAACAATGAGCAGATCATTGGAATGGCGCGCAGGCTCATCTGGGTTGCCCACAACAGCGTCAAAGACCCATCGAAGGGAGCAGGTGAACTCCTTACTGATTTCAATACGCATTACATGGCCATTAGTGTGGCCGAAACCTTTGAAAGTTGAAACTGGAAAAAAGTCAAATAGCTATCAATTTGCTGTATTTTTTGCAACTAATCCATTTGCTTCTTCAGTTTTGACACTTAACAAAATTTGCCACTCAATATGATTTTAGACAACCAAAACCAGAATCTCAAAGTTTACGAATGGATTGCAAAGTATGTCCGCACCGGTGAGATGTCGATGGTAACTGGCTATTTTACCATTGGCGCGCTGGCTTACCTGGCAAGGGTTACCAACCAACACATCGAAAAATACAAATTTGTACTGGGTGATATTGTGAACGCTGATTTAGGAAAGGTTCAATCGCTCGACCTGCTGAACGAAAACATTACCCTCGATTCATCGGTTAAGCTAAGCCGGTTGGCAAGGGAAGCTGTTGATTTTCTAAGCCTCGAAAAGGTGCAGGTAAAAACACTCGAGCCGAATTTCTGCCACGCCAAATGCTACATCCAATCCACATCTGAAAAGGATGATTCATGGCTCATCATGGGTAGTTCCAACCTGACCGAAGCGGGCATTGGATTGCGGAAAAATAACAACATCGAACTTAACGAGGGAAACCGGGGAAACACGCGGGAGCTGGATGATTACATCAAGTGGTTCGAAAATCTCTGGATAAAACCCCAGGCACACGAATACAAAACTGTGGCGGACAGCAATGGGGGCACAAAGAAAATCCCATTCAAGCAGTATTTGATTGACGAGATCAGTAAACTATTTTACGAGTACACTCCCAGGCAGTTATACTTCAAAGTGTTGTTTGAGCTTTTTGGCGAAAGTTTATTGATGGAAAAGGATAACCCCGAGTTTAACCGGCAGATAGGCAGGCTTGAAAACACTGTGGTTTACCAGTCGCTATATGAGTTCCAGAGAAAAGGGGTGCTGAGCCTGATCAAAATGCTTCAGAAATACAATGGCGCTATCCTGGCCGATGCAGTGGGTTTGGGTAAAACATGGACTGCATTGGCGGTGATGAAGTATTATCAGATGCAAGGAAGGGAGATTATCCTGATTTGCCCGAAAAAGCTTCAAAGCAACTGGCGTAACTATTTGAAAAAGCAAAACTCAAGGTTTGAAAAAGATCAGCTTGATTATGCCATTCGGTTTCATACTGATCTGAATCCTGACTTAATGGAGAAATATAATGAGAGAGCCGACAAGTTCTTTGTGGACGATGCTCCAAAACTTTTTGTAATTGACGAAAGCCACAACCTGCGCAACGACAAATCTAAACGATACAAATTTCTGGTTGAGGAAATCTTAGCCCGTAACGAAGACGCCAAGGTGCTGATGCTCTCTGCCACACCCATCAACAATTCGCTGCTCGATATCCGCAACCAGTTCAAGCTGATCGTAGCCGGAGATGAAGGCGGTTTTGATGAATCGCTGGATGTGAAAAACATTGACTACACATTCAGGGCAGCGCAAAAGACATTCAATGACTGGACGCAGGAGCCAAATCCGAGAATCGGTGAGTTCATCAAAAAGTTACCCGTAAACTTCTTTCGCCTGACCGACGCCTTGACCGTTGCCCGCACCCGAAAAATGATTGAAGGGCAGCAGGATGGTCTCGAATTTCCTTTAAAGGCAAAGCCGGAGAATATCTTTGTTACCCCTAAACAGATCGGAAATTTCGAGAGTTTCGAAGAGTTGTTCGATCATTTTCCCCCAATGCTGTCGGGTTACCAGCCTTCGTTTTATGTGGATCAGTATGAAGATGCCGGCGTGTTGCACGATGAAAAGCAGCGCGATCATTTCCTGGTCAAAATGATGTATATCCTGATGGTGAAAAGGCTGGAGTCTTCCTGGTTTTCGTTTCAATCCACCGCGGAGAAAATTCTGTCGCATCATCAGCATGCATTGGATAAGATCATGGAATACCAGGCCACCAAAAAGGAAACCGGCTGGGACGGAAACCAACTGCAACTCTTCGACGACGACGAAGTGGCCGGGATGATCGAGGAATTTACCCTGGGAAAGAAGCGTCAAACGCGCCTGATGGATATTGACCGGTCAGGAAAAATTGAAAAATATAAAGCTGATCTCAAGGCTGATATTGAATCGCTGCAACTGCTGCAATCTAACCTGATAAACTTTGATCAGAAAATTGCCAGAGAAATAAAAAAACAACGAAATCTCAAAAGTGACGACGACAAGCTGGAAGCCCTCATGAAGCGCATCATCGCCAAAAGGCAAAGCGGAGAGAACGGACATAACCCGAAAGTGTTGATCTTCACCGTTTACAAGGATACTGCATTTTACCTTTTTGATCAGCTTACGGCGCGCGGCTTCGACAAAGTGGCTGCCATCAGCGGCGACACTTCAAAGGTGTGGAACGAACCCAGTGAAACCCAGAAGTATGAACCCATACTTGAACGTTTTGCTCCGTTCACCAAGCTGTTTCGCGAAAAAGAGTGGGCTTTCGAACCCTCATCTCCTCACCTCGGTTTAAGTCAGCAGTTTGACGAATGGCAATACTGGATTGCCGAAAACGACCCCCGCACCAACGCTAAACTTCAGCAACCCATTGACATCCTGATTGCCACCGACACCCTGAGCGAAGGCCAAAACCTGCAGGACTGCGACATGGTGATCAACTACGACATCCACTGGAATCCTGTGCGTGTGATTCAAAGGATGGGGCGTATTGACCGGCTTGGCTCACCCAACGAAAAAATCTTTGGCATCAACTTCTGGCCTTCCAACAACATCAACACTTACCTCAACCTGCAGGGCAGAATCGAAAAACGGATGGCCATGATGAAGTTGGCAGGTTCGGAGGTGCACATGGAGTTTTCGGATACCTTCAGAGAGATGGCCGAAGACGAAGCTCTCGAACAGAAGCAGAAAGCCAGGATGCTCGAACAGATGCAAACCACCTGGGACGACATCGAAACCGAAAGGAACCTCGGCTTCGACGACTTTTCGCTCGAAACCTTCAGACAGGAGTTGCTCGAAGAGTTAAGGAAAAATGAGCAATTCTACCGCTCGCTGCCCAATGGGATTTACACCGGATTCCAGTCGCTGCCTGCCACCGTGCCCGGCACAGGCTTGATTGCCCTGCTCGGTTACCCTTCGAGACCGCCAAAAACGCCTGACTTCAGGTACCGCAGCTACGACCTGATCTTTATTGATTACGATGGGAAGCAGTGGCTGCAAAACCAGAAGGAAGTGCTCGATGCTCTTGCGGTGCATAAAGATTGTGAACGCGACAAAAGTGGCCTGCGCAAAACAGACCTCGGCGATGAGACCGAAATACAAAAGCTTACCGGTGCGCTTAAGCTGTGGCTAAAGAGCCAGAGCGAAACCGAAGAGAAAGGTGAAGACGGCGCTGTGAAAGTAAGAGCAGGCCAGGCCTCGCTCGATCTCATCAATAAAATTAAAGCCGGTAGCCGCGAAGCCATAACCAAAATAAAACAAGAGGGGAGCACTACCCAAAAATATACCTCCGAAAACTTCGATTTAATCACCTGGTTTATAGTTAATTGAGATGAATTTCAAAAACCTTGGTCATCAAATACAACAGTTACACAATACCCTTTGCCAAAGCGCAGTAAGGGCTGTAAATACAAACCTCACCATTCGCAATTGGCTGATTGGATTCTATATTGTTGAATTTGAGCAAAACGGCACCGACAGAGCAGAGTATGGGAAAACTTTACTCGTGAAGCTTGCCAAATCAATTGATATTAAAGGGCTATCACCTCCGGAGCTTTCGCGCTGCCGGCAATTTTATCAAACCTACCCGGCAATTCTTGGGTCACTGACCCAAGAATTTAGAAGCTTACTGCCGGATTTAATTTTTGGGTCACTAACCCAAAAATTACCTCAGGAAATTCAACATAGCAAGGACTCAATATCTGATAACTATCACAAAGCTCTCTTAAGCAAAATTTCGTTTACCCATTTTGTTGAACTGATAAAAATTAAAGATTCAGACAAGCGTCAATTTTACGAATTACTGGTGATTAGAAACACATTATCAGTTCGGGAACTTGAGCGGCAAATTTCCACAATGAGTTACGAGAGGATGGGATTGGCTGGTAATAAATCAGCTGCATTGAAAGAGCTGGAACATACATTTTTACCCGAAAATACAAACGATGCCATAAGATCGGTTTACTTCTTTGATTTTTTAAATCTGCCTTCCAATCACCTGATCAGTGAAAGTCAACTTGAAGAAGCCTTGATCACCCATCTCGAACAATTTATCCTGGAACTTGGGGTTGGTTTTTGTTTCGAGGCAAGACAAAAGCGCATTTTAATTGATGATGAATACTGCTTTGTAGATTTGGTGTTTTACCATCGGATATTAAAATGTCATGTGCTTATTGATTTAAAAACTGATAAATTTAACCATAGTTATCTCTCCCAGCTTAATAGTTATGTTGCATATTTCAACGAGGAAGTAATACAACCCGATGATAACCCTACCATTGGAATTTTGCTTTGCACCGAAAAGGGAAAGAAAATGGTTGAATATGCTTTGGCCGGAATGACTCAGCAACTATTTGTAAGCAAATATCTACTTGAGCTACCCAGCAAGGAATTGTTGTCCGACTTTATACAAAATGAACTCAGAAATTTTTAAATTTTGAATTAGACCATGAACAGCATTAAACTCTTTGCCACACAGCCTTTCATTACGGCGCTCAGGGCGCTATTTGCCGAACTGCAGATACCCGTAAACTACATTGACGAGCTGCCTGCCACCCCCGACAGTATCCTCGGCGAAATGTTTAAGCCCGAAAACGAAGCCCACCGATTGATCAGCGATGTCTATCTGTTTGGCATGGTAAACGACGAGATATTCCAGGGCAACAGCACTTTCAGCAGTGTGGATGAAGTTAAAAAGCTGGATAAAGACTATGACGGACTGCTTATTTTTGGGGTTACACTCCAGCCCAGCAACCACAACCAGTTACCCACCCGCAGCCAGTTGGCCGGGATCACACGCGCCTTCAACCGCGCCTTCCCCTACACACCCGTCACCATCATCTTCCGCTACAGCAACCACATCTCACTGGCCAACACCGAGCGCACCCGCTACAAACAACAATGGCGCGAAGGGGAGAAAATTGGGAAAGTGAGTTTGCTTAAGGATGTTGATTGCCAACAAACCCACACAGGTCATCTGAGAATTTTATCAGGACTTGTAAAACCATCCGGTGTCAAGACTTTCAAGGAGTTGAACGAACACTGGCTCCAAGTACTCGATGTGAGCATCCTCAATAAAAAGTTTTACCTCGAAATTTTCAACTGGTATTTGTGGGCGCTCAGGGAAGCGAAATTTCCTCAGATCAGGCCAGATGACGAAAAAATTGACGACAAAATTCACCAAAGCGAATCGCTTATCCGACTTCTGACCAGGCTGCTTTTCGTGTGGTTTATGAAAGAAAAGGGACTGATCAGTACTGAACTTTTCAGCGCTGACTACCTGAAAAACATTTTGAAAGATTTCACAGGCGTAAATGGCGAAAAGACGATTTACTACAAAGCCATCCTGCAAAACCTCTTTTTTGCTACCCTTAATCAGCCCGTCGAACAACGTAAAATACTTGGTAAAGGCTTCAATCCTTCCGAATACGGCGACCCGCTCGTTTACCGTTTCGATGAACTTTTTGCTCAGCCTGAGAAATTGCCGGAATACTTCAATAATATTCCTTTTCTCAACGGCGGACTCTTTGAATGTCTGGATCAGAAAAAAGACAATGAAAATGCGGTGGAGATCAGGTTGGACGGGTTCTCAACCAAAAAGAGCAAACAAGTCCACCTGCCCGACAAGTACTTTTTCGGCGAGTACGCCGGTGTTGACCTGAGTACAGAGTACGACGATACCAAAAAGCGAAGCATCACAGTAAACGGCATCATTGACATCCTTAGCCATTACAAGTTCACCATCGAAGAAAGTACGCCGGTTGAGGAAGAAATCGCACTTGACCCCGAGCTGCTGGGCAAGGTGTTCGAAAACCTGCTGGCCAGCTACAACCCCGAAACACAAACCACTGCCCGCAAACAAACCGGGAGTTTTTACACCCCGCGCGAGATTGTGAATTACATGGTGGACGAGAGCCTGATCCAATACCTCAAAAGTGCCCTGACCATCCCTGGTCAGGGTGAGAAAAGTTCCCTGACCATCCCTGGTCAGGGTGAGAAAAGTTCCCTTACCATCCCTGGTCAGGGTGAGAAAAGTTTCCTGACCATCCCCGGTCACGGAGAAGAGAGTTCCGTGACCATCCTTGGCAAGGGAACCATGTGGGAATTCTTCAATCCCACCAGCGAAATTCAAATCCACACCGGGAATTTGCCACATTGGCAACAAGGCAGCGTTTGGTATTTCATCACTTTCCGCCTGGCAGACTCTATTCCGGCCAAAGTCGCTGAACAAATAAAAGCAGACCGTGAAATGTGGTTGAAAACCAATAAGAAAGATGTTCAGGGCGGATATTCCAAAGAGCAATTAAAAGAATACTACAGGCTTTTTTCGGAAAAAACTGAGAAGTTACTGGACAATGGAATTGGAAGTTGTATCCTGAAAAAGCCCGGGTTAGCCCAAATTGTGGCCGATGCGCTGCATTATTTCAACAACAAAAGATATGTGCTCGACGAGTGGGTGATTATGCCCAATCATGTGCATTTGCTGGTAAAACCGATTGGCGATCATAAACTCCAGGATATCCTTCACTCCTGGAAATCGTTCACAGCCAACGAAATCAACAAACGAACCGGAAACAAAGGTCAACTGTGGATGCACGAATCCTACGACCATATCGTAAGAAATGAAAAAGCCCTCGACGCCATAAGGCATTACATCAGGCAAAATCCGGTGAAGGCGCATTTGAAAGAAGGGAGTTTTCTGAGCAAGGTATCCGGAAGCATCCCTGCTTCCGGTTACGAAGACATTCCTGCCTTTGGGACTTTAGCCGGAAGCAGGGATGCTTCCGGGACTTTGGCCGGAAGCAGGGATGCTTCCGACACTTTGGAGGAGAGGCTCAGACAGCTCTTTTCCTTTGAAGAAAGCGCCGAATCAAATCCGTTTGACCCGGACGAGACCAAAGCCCTCATCATGGCCATTGACGATTGCAAAATACTCGATCCCGCATGTGGTTCGGGCGCTTTTCCGATGGGCGCACTGCAAAAGATGACCCACATCCTGCACAAGCTCGACCCCGAAAACAAAATCTGGTTCGACATGGTCATCAGCAATTTGCCCGCCTACATGCAGGCCGAAGCGCGCAAGAAACTCGAAAAAGAGAACTGGAACTATGTGCGAAAGCTCGGCATCATACAGCAATGCCTCTATGGTGTGGACATTCAGCCCATTGCCATACAGATTTCCAAACTGCGCTTTTTCATCTCGCTGCTCGTTGACCAACAACCAAAACCCGGCGAACCCAACATGGGCTACGAACCTTTGCCCAACCTCGACTTTAAGCTGGTTGCCGCCAATACACTGATTGGTTCCCCCAAAAACGCTGCCACCGAAGCCTATGCCAAAGGCGACCTGGATCGTTTTGAAACGCTCACCAACGAATACTTCTCTGCCGTTAACGAACGAAAAACTGAAATAAAGGAGGAACTGAAAAAAACTATTGGTAGTATCGTGAACGCCAACCGATCAGCGATAAACCAATGGATAGATAAAATAAAACGCGAATACAACTCGGCAAGTCCTGCCAAACGGAGAAAGAACCAACAGCAACTAGAGGAGTTCCAGCAGGACTTAAACCGATGGAGCACCTTTACCAACCTCTACAAAAATGAATCTGTCGCCTTTTTCGAAACCAAATACTTCTTCCCGCAAGTGAAAGAAGGATTTGAGGTTGTGATAGGCAATCCACCGTACATCCAAATGCAAAAGGACGGCGGTAAACTTGCCGAAGAATTGAAAGACAAAGGATATGAAACCTTTGAACGCACCGGCGACATTTACTGCATTTTTTATGAGAAGGGCGTTAAGTTGCTGAAAAACGGCGGCTACCTGTGCTACATTACTTCCAATAAATGGATGCGGGCAGGATATGGAAAATCCACACGCGCATTTTTCCTCAGGCACAACCCTGTGAAGCTCATTGACCTTGGCTCTGGGGTTTTTGAAACCGCCACTGTGGATACTAATATTTTACTTATTCAGAAAACAGATGACAAATCGGAAGAGATCGCCTTGAAGGCTTTGGATTTGAGTAAAGAAAAGGATAACATCAACTTTGATAATTACACAAACCGGTGGGTTTTGCTCAATAACCTGACCGACGAAAGCTGGACTATTTCTAATCCCCTTGAGCAGCGGATTAAACAGAAAATTGCAGCTAGGGGAATGCCGCTAAAAGACTTTGAGATAAAAATAAACTTTGGCATTAAAACCGGTTTTAATGAAGCATTCATCATTGATGACAAAAAGAAAGACGAACTGATAGCAGAAGACCCGAAAAGCGCAGAAATCATAAAGCCCGTTTTGCGTGGGCGCGACATCAAAAGGTACAAAGCGGAGTTTGCTGATTTGTGGTTGATTTATGTTCCGTGGCATTTTCCTTTGCATAATCAGCCAGAAATTAAGGGAGCTTCTTTAGTTGCTGAAAATGCATTTGAAAAACAGTTCCCTGCCATTTATAAACATCTTTTTGGCCATAAAGAAAGCCTTTCTGCTAGGAATAAAGCTGAAACAGGCATCCGTTATGAATGGTATGCTTTACAAAGATGGGCTGCTGATTATTACCAGGAGTTTGAAAGAGAAAAAATTGTTTGGAAAAGGATAGGTTCGGTGCTAAGATTTCAATATGATGATAGTGGTAGTATGTGCCTTGACAGTACATGTATTTTGACAGGGCGGAGCATTAAGTTTTTGTTGGGATATTTAAACTCGAAAGTTGCAATCCGTGAACTCCTTGAAAATTCACCCAAAACAGGAACAGGAGATGTGATTACCAGTGTGCAGGCTCTGGAACCACTGCTCGTACCTCGTATAAATGAGTCAGAAAAACTGTCAATTGTAAAACTCGTTGACCAAATCCTTACCGCCAGACAAACCAACCCCCACGCCGACACCACTGTTCTCGAAAACCGGATAGATGAGTTGGTTTTCAAACTCTACAGTTTAACTTACGAAGAGGTGAAGGTAATCGCACCGGATTTCTGGCTGGGGGAGGAGGAGTATGATAACATTAAACTGGAGGAATAAATGGCTTTGCAGAAAACACAGCTAAAAATCTTATGGTATTCAATTTCGATACCTTAGAAGAATGATAACAAATCAGTTAATAGCTTGCATGTATGAATGAAAATCAATATTTAGATAAAAAATCAATCAGAGCCGTAATCGGTAAATCAGCTGATTGGAGTGAGCTTGCCAAAGATTGTGTTTGTTTTGCCAATGCAAGAGGTGGCACTATTCAACTGGGTATTGAGGATGGATATGATGTGCCTCCGCCAGATCAGAGAATCCCTGAAAATCTTCTTCATACAATTTTAAAACGTATTGCTGAGCTAACAGTTAATGTAGGCGTTACGACTAATAAAATAAGTGCCGGGAATGGGGGTGAGTATATTCAGATAACAGTGCTGCCCGGCACATCAACAATTGCTTCGACAACCGATGGCCGTTATTACATGAGGGTGGCTGATCATTGCCAGCCCATACTGCCTGATGATCTTACCAGGCTGTTAACCGATAAACCATCCTTTATATGGGAAACCAAACCTGTGAAAACCGTCAAACGCGATGATACTGATGTTGCAAAACTCCATAGCTTCATGGAGTCAATTCGATCTTCAGAGAGGGTTTCATCATTTGTAAAAAGTAAATCGCCTGATGAATTGCTTGACTACTATATGCTGGCAGAAGGAGTGTTTCTTACAAACCTTGGCGTACTTTGGGTTGGTAAAAGAAACGATAGGGCAAAACTTTTGTATGCTCCGGTAATTCAGTTTTTAAAATATGACTTACATGGTAATCGCGTAAATAAACTTGTATGGGATGATTTTTCTTTGAATCCGGCAGAACTGATTGAAGCAATTTGGACGCAAATACCCGATTGGCGTGAGGGTGTTGAAATTTCAGATGGTCTTTTCAGGAAGTTTATCCCAAACTATGAAGAAGAAGTTATAAGAGAACTACTGACCAATGCCTTGGTTCACAGGCCCTACACAACACGGGGCGATATCTTCATCAACCTGCATCCCGATCGGTTGGAGATTCACAACCCAGGCCGCTTTCCCATTGGGGTTACACCTCAAAACATGCTTCATACAACCGTGAGACGAAACGAACATCTGGCTAAACTATTCTATGACTATAAACTAATGGAACGTGAAGGTTCGGGTTACGATAAAATCTGCGAAATTCTGTTAAGCAATGGGAAACAGCTTCCATTACCGGTAGAGGGTACCGATCGTGTTACGATTACTGTGAAAAAAAGGATTGCCAAACCAGAAATCGTTTCCTTCATAAACAGGATTAATGAGCAATATCAACTCAGGCAAAAAGAACTTATCTGTCTGGGTTTGATTGCTCAACACACAAGCCTGTCATCCCTTGAATTCTCTAAGGCTTTGGAGTTACCCGGGCAGCAGGCTATAAAGGATTGGTTAGGGAGGCTCCCGGAGTTTGATATAGTAAGAACCAGCGGCAGAACAAAAGGTACGGCATACTTTGTGAATCCACAAATGCTTCGTTTAATAAGTTTCAAAGGAAAAACAAATCTTAAAAGAATTGAGAGTCATAGGCTCAGAGAATTGATTTACCAGGATATTTCAACTTATCCACAGAGCGCCATCAGTGAAATATGTCAACGTATTGGCCTTGAAATCCCTAAGAGAAGAGTAAAGCTAATGCTTGATAAAATGATTGATAGTGGTGATGTTACTAGTACGGGAATAAAAAAATGGACCCGTTACTCTATTAACGCAGATATATCAGGAAATTAGGAAAAATAATGACCTCGGACTAAGAAAATGGATAAAAATATTGATTTACAAGGTTTTATATCAACGCAAATGCACCTGAAAAAACAATCATTTGTTGATAGAATGTTGATAAAAGTTGTCAATAGAGCAGCAAATAGACCACCTGGTTTACCGCCTTTACGATTTAACGTATGAAGAGGTGAAGGTAATCGCGCCGGATTTCTGGCTGGGGGAGGAGGAGTATGAGCAGGTTCGCGTTATGGAGTAAGCGGGAAAGAGTTCTGACAAAACGGCCCGGCCCGAATGCGCGGAATGGAAACTTTGAATCCTGTCAATGTTAGAAGTACTTATAGAATTTACCATATCACAAATAAAATGTTCATGCAGGCAAATCACTTCAACCTCAACATCCTCAAAGGGCGCATGGCTGAGCAACTGATCCAGGATCTATTCAGCCGGAATAACTACAACGTTTTCAACTATGGACTGGAACGCATTCACCCATTCCTGAGCAATACCATCAGAAACGACAATCACACCACCAGCAAGAACCTCCGGTACATGCCCGATTTTGTGGTGCAAAGCACCGAAACAGGGGATTTGTTCTACCTTGAAGTAAAGTTCAGGGCCAACGGCTTTTTTGAATTCGACGAGAAGTACCAGGATTATCCATACAAAAACGCCTGGTTTGTGGTAGTTTCGCCGGAGAAAATTCAGTGCATGCACTACAAACGGTTGATTGCAGGCTATCAGATCACTCCCGAAACCCGCTACCGGCTCACGGGTGTGCGTTCTTTCCATTTATCCAAAGAATCCATCGCCGAATATGAGTGTTATTCGCAGCATTTCTTCGGCGCTTTTAGAAAAGGTGAAGAATAAAACAACGATTGAAGGTTAAGGGCTGCAATCCCCACCTTTTCATTTTTCAAAGTCCTATAAGCCCACCCTGCGCTTGAGGCTGGCTTCCCTGGAGTTGAAACCTGACAGTTTTCCAAAACCTTTCAGGTTTGCTGTGTTTCTTATACCAAATGCAGCACTTTATGGGGGGGGGCAAAATCATTTCCTGATTCACCCCGACATTAACCAAACCCCATCAACCTGTTGACGGACTGTTTAACGGATAAAAATCGGGAATCTTAAGGAAAATAACGGAAATTGATTTACTTACAGCTTTTTTGGCTGTGATGGGCTGGCCGTTATTTGATAAACTTCAAAGTTTTTAAGTAATCTCTCCTGGCGTCAATAATCTGAAGGAAGTACAATCCATTCTGAAATGCAGCTACAGGTATCCGGATCAGATTTTGTCCTTCAGTAGCCTGAAAATCATTGCGATAAACAGCTCTGCCCGAAATGTCGGAAATGATGACTTCGACAAAGGAACTGATTGTCTGTGAGAATGAAACGTAGAGTAGCTCATTCGCAGGGTTTGGGAAAATCGTTACCTGAGAATTTTGTGACCCGGGTTTTTCATTCACAGGTGTTGCACCCTGATCGTGCAGGTCAAGCTGAATGTCGCCTATTACAGAATTTTCCTGTGTGAGTGTAACCATCACTGGAATACAAACCTTTCCTGCTGATTCGGCGAGCAGGTAGTAAGTTCCCAGGGGAAGATTTTCGAAACTAAACATCCCGTTGTTTTGGGTAAAAAGGAAATTGACGGGCTGCTGCTGTTCGTTGAGCATCAGAACTACTGTTTTTTCAACCGGTATGACCTCAGTTGATTTTTGAGGGAAATAAAGTACTGACCCACTGATTGCACCGATCCCTGTAGTCATTTCATTCATTGCTATCAGATTGACATTCAGGTGATAATGGTTGGAATCAGCCACCAGGCAGATGTTTGCCTGCTGCCAGGTGAGGTCGTTGCCAAAATAAGTGGGAAAATATTTTCTGAAATTGGATGATCCGCTTGTGAGCTGGGATTTTATCAGGTAATGATCTTTCAGAAGATAGAGTGAATAGTAGTACCCATACTCTGTAAATCTCGCTGTATCAAGTGGCTGGATATTATTACTACGGTAACGGTAAAGCAGGATTTCTGCTGTATCACCAGTTGGAGCAGGATTGTTGATGGGGAAATTTCCGGCAAAGATGAATCCCCCAATATGGAAATAGTCCGGTGATGAAATTTCGCTGGTCTTCGAGTCCGAACAGCTCTGCCCGTAAGGATTTTCTTTAGACACCGACAGTGTAACCTGGTAAGTTCCTGAATTTAAGTATTGATGAACTGGATTTGCCTCTTCAGAGGTATTTCCATCACCAAAATTCCACAGGTAGTTGTCAGGATTACCGGTGGATTTATTGACAAAATGAAACAGATTCGGCTTATTGACTCCCGAATCGGGGTAAGCCGAAAAATCAGCAAAGCATTCGAATGGAGGTGCAAACACATGCACCTGTTTCGAAATGCTGTTATCGCACCAAACCAGTGAATCGGTGTGCCTCACGGCGAGAGTTACCAGATACAAGCCAGAATCTGCGTAGGAATGCGTCGGATTGGCCAGCAGTGAAGTATTTCCATCACCAAAGTCCCAGATCCATTCCGTCATAATTCCGGTTGACAGATCGGTGAACTCGACGGTAAGTGGCGAATTATCCTGAATAACATATTCAAAATCAGCATTACAAAGTGGCTCAAAGTCAATTACAACCTCTTTGCATATCTCGCTGGTGCAGATTGCTGAAAAGTCTGTGACTTCAAGGCAAACGTTGTAAACTCCACCGGAGTCAAAATAGTGAACCGGATTTTTGAGTGTTGAATTATTTCCATCTCCAAAGTTCCAGGTACGGTCAGCAATTTCTCCCGAAGAAAGGTCAACAAATTTGATTACGAGCGGGTTGTACAATGACCTGATGTCATAATACTCAGCCTGGCATTCTGCGGGATTACCGATTTCTACGGTCGTCCATTTTTGATGGGATTGGTTGTTGGCCGGGTCATCAAGATGCAGACACACCATGTAAAAACCGGGTTCTGCAAAAGTATGCTGAGGATCAGTTGCATAGGAGGTTACGCCATCTCCGAAATCCCATAAACGCACCGTGTAACGTCCGGAAGATTTGTTGACAAACTGAACCGTGTAAGTGTCCTGCGGGTAAGGAAAAGCGCTGTAGTCGGCCTGCAACTCTTCATCGTTCACAAGAATGGTTTCGCAATAGCTGTCGGAACAGATGCCCGCTGCGTCGGTGATGGTAAGACAAACCCGGTAATAACCTTTATTAACGAAAAGGTGAGTGGGGTTTTCCTGGGTTGAAGTAGTTCCATCACCAAAGTCCCATTCAAACTGCACGGGATTGCCGGTGGAAGTATTTCCGAAATGAAATTCCATCGAATTTTCAGGGTTCGGCGAATAGCGGAACGAGGCGCTGCAGTCAGGGTCTAACCCGGCAAACAGGGTAGTGCAAAAAGTATCGCTTACCATGCCATCATGGCTCATCACGGTAAGACAGACCTGATAAGCGCCGGGCTGAGCATATGTATGCAACGGATTCTCCAGACCAGAGTAAGTGCCATCGCCAAAATCCCAATGCCATTGGTCGGGGTTGCCTGTGGATTGGTCAGTAAACCTGTATGTCAACTCATTACCTGTAAGCTGAAACGTCTTGAACCAAGCAAGATATTCCTGTGGATTGCCAATGCTGAGCGTTTGATAATGTGTATCGGAGCAGTTTGTTTCAGCGTTGAATGTGGTAAGCGCTATAGTATAAATCCCTGAACCAGTGTAAGTATGATAAGGATTTTGACCGGATGAAATGCTTCCGTCGCCAAAATCCCATTCCCATGAATCTGGTTCAATTGCTGACCTATCTTTAAAATGAATCGTCAACGGATGAAGCGGATCGGGAGAAACCAAAAAATCCGACTGGCAAAGGCTCAACGGTCCGGCTTCTACAGTCATGCAAATGGTATCCCGGAGATTGCCCGTTTTTAAAGCAATCAGACAAACCTCATAGGTTCCCGGCTGCCGGTAATTGTGCCTGGGATGCTGCACCGAACTCGTCCGTCCATCTCCAAAATCCCATATCCATCCATTGACATTCCCCACCGAGAGGTCATGAAACTGGATAGTATTTGTACTACCGGGGATGGAATAGTGAGTAAACCTGGCCACAATCAGCGTATCATCATTAGAATCAATGTAATAACATTGCTCGCTGCTGCAATTTCCGTTATTGCCAAAAACCGAAAGGCAAACTTTAAAGTGCCCGTCTTCGTTGAACCGGTGAACGGGGTCAGCTTCCAATGAGGTCTTACCATCTCCAAAATCCCATCTCCAGCTATCAACAGCACCGAGTGAGGCCTGCCTGAAAAGATACTGGTTGTCCTCAAGAGGATTTTTCACCCACAAAAAATCCGAACGGCAAATATTACTTTGCTGGCTATAACAAATTGAAAATGAAGTAGTAAGATGGGTTTGTGAGGGGTTAAACTCCAGGTTGTTTGTTATCAATTGATTGACGCAATCCACCGTGGAAATCTGCACGATTCCTTTGAAAAACGGAGAATCAAAAACAAAAGAGAAATTCCCCGTCTCATTGGTGGTTACCCGTTCGAAGTGTAAAAAAGGCGGGTCGTCGTGTTTGAATTTCAGCGTAACCTCATGTGCTGAGACAGGATTTCCGGTGATAATATCCGTGACATGTCCGGTAATAAAGATCTTGTATTCATGGCTGCTGGCCCCGAAAGGCAAAAGCAGGAGTATATTAAAAAGAAGTAGAACAGTAAACCTCATATTATGCTAAAGATCGAATGGATTAAAAAGTATAAAACGCTCCCGCTCTGATGCCTAAACCATACGGATTTTTGATAGTTCCGCTGTTGTTCCCGTCGTAAACATTACCAAAATAATAGCGATAGTAAGGCTCGGCCAAAAATCCGAATTTTTCGGTAGCTTGCAGATGCAATCCAATGCTCATCAGGATTTGCACGTTTGCGCTGGATCTGGGTAATGTATAATTTTCAATACTATGAATGGTAGCGCCGGGCTGGTAAAAATCAGGCGATGGTTCATTTTTGTCAAGCATAATGGAAAAATTCGGACCAGCTTTGATGTAAGCTGAGAACAATCCACGCTCGAAGGCCTTGTAGCCGATCATGACCGGGAATTGAAGATAAGTGTAACTATTTTGTGTCTGCTGATGCGATACATGCTCCACCGAATCCCAAACTGCAACCTGGTGAGTATCATAGATTATGTTTCCCGGATTCAGAGGATCAATGATGAATCCATTGACGTGTTCATAATAACCAATGCTGTCATAGGTTCCGAAGTTTGTCATGTAATCTCCCCGGTCATAAAGGTAGCTCACTTCAACACCTGCCTGGAGTATATAAACCGGAGTGTTGTAACCAACAGCAATACCGCCTGCAATGCTTCTTTCACGTGAAGAAGATGCCACGCGTGAATACTCCGTAATTTCAGGAGAAACATACGCAGCGAGGGATAAGTGGGAAGTTTTTCTTTTCGAATTTTTGGCCAGCTGAGAGTTCAGGTCACGTTTTGGTGGTTTGTAGCTTCCCCGCAGGAACAATGCAAGGGATGAATTAATCGAATTGAGTCGCTGCACTCTTCCGGTTTCATGAACATCTTTATCCTCAACCTTCTGCACACCAGAATGATGTTCCCAGTTGCTTTCATAAAGCGTATAATTTGCTCCGTGAAAAAAGAGGTATTTTTCCTCGGTGGTCAGCGGGACAAGGTTTATCAGCTCTTTTCTTTTCAACGTTGAAAGGGCTGTTTCGATTGCCGGCATTTCTGCGATAACTTGCGATTCTGAAATGAAATCGCCGGCCGAGCTATGGCTGCTAACTGCGGGGGCAGCAATGGCCTCAGCCAGACCCGATTCGCTGATAATTACAGCAGAAGAGTTGTAATTCGTGATGGTAAATTTCTGATTTTCAGATGATGTAGGGTTGCCTTGGGCTGACGCATTTTGGTTTTTTGAAACCTTTTCTTCAATCGCAATTTTTTCAATTTTGGTGTCTGCTTCAACTAGTTGCTTTATTCTATCATCATTTCTACTGATCTGAATATCAGATGAAGACTGTTTTTCTGGAGCTGATCCGGTATTCAGAGATTCTAAATTCCCGTCAGCGGTAGCATCATTTTTATTTGTCCCATTGGGGTCAATTGTCGTCCGGAGATCGGTTTCATTTCTATTCGAATTATCTGAACCGGGCTGAAGTTGTTCGGTAACAGGAAAGGTTTCCGAACTAGTCAGGAAATCATAGTTATAAACGGCAACCACTGAAAAAATAACGATGGCTGCGGCCGGAGCCAAAATCCATGCAGTTGATATGTTAGTGAAATTGAAATGGGAAATTTCAAACCTTAGCATCTGCCACGAAATTCTTCGCCACAAGCTGGTTGAGGGTTGTTGGGTGAAATTCCCCAAACCCTCCTTAAAAAGTTCGTCTATCGAATTTTTATCTGTTTTCATTCTTCGTTATTAAAGGCCTTACTTTCAACAATTTGGTTAATTTTAGTTACCAGAACTCTGCGTGCTTTCATCAGTTGACTTTTGGATGTATTCACCGAAATCCCCATCATATCTGCAATTTCCTGGTGGGTGTAATGTTCAAAAACATAAAGATTGAACACTGTCTTGTATCCCACGGGTAGTTTTTGAATCAGGCTCATTAATGCAGCCTGGGGGATTTTCACCAGCGGGAGTTCATCCACTGCATCATCTTTTATTATCTGCGTTTCATCGGTGGCATCAATATCAGCATGGAAATAATGTTTTAAACTTTGTTTGTTATGTGTAATAGCCGTGTTTACAATAATGCGTTTCAACCAGCCCTCAAAGGAGCCTTCGCCCCTAAAACCTGAGATGCTGGTAAAAATCTTAATAAATCCATCCTGCAAAATATCTTCCGCCTCATCTTTATTACGGGCATACCTCAGGCAAATACCCAAAAGTACTGGTGCGTATCTGCTGTACAATTTGTTTTGTGCGCTTCTCTTACCACTCAAACATCCCTCAAGTATTTTAAGTTCTGCTTCAGTCATAAGTGATTCCCAATAATGACTCCTTTGATGTAGTGTGGTTGCCTGACACCTGATCTTTTAAACGGTTAGTGTGATCAAAAACTAAAATTCAGGATTAAGCAGCAAACTTAGCAAAATTGTAATTAGTAGCTGTGAGATAGCTCCCGGGATTCGATTTTACCAGCGCATTTTATTTGAAAATTGAAAGAAAATGTTGGGGACTAAAATTAAAAAGGGTAATCGGAAAAAAGAAAACCGAAATAGAGCAGACTTCTGGAAATGAAGATCCACGCCAGGCAACATCAACTGAGTTTTCAGGCTCTTTCAGGTAAACTTTTTGTTGAAAGTCAATTCCTCTCTCAAATACAGGAGAGCTGATGGACACCGGCATCGAAGCAGAGTTTGAACTTAACTACCCATCTGTGCCTCATTTACTCCAATTGGAAATATTATTTTTGCCGATTGATTTAATTTTTAATAAAACTGCATATCCATGAAGAAGTATTATCCATTACTAACGGCACTGGTTCTGTTTTTTGCAACAATTACTACTGCCCAGGAACTCCCGATCACTCAAACCAATACCGAGAGGGTTTTTATTGATGGGCTTCCGGTATTAACAGACGAAGATCTTCAGGACTTTAAAGATCTGCCTGTTGTGACTCTGAACGCAAAAACAAGCAAGAGAGAGCTTCCTGTTAAAGTTGACAACTCACTTCTACCTTACATGCGCCCGATTTTCAATCAGACCAGCCTCGAATGCGGCCAGGCAGCCGGTGTTGCCTACCTTTACACCTACGAAATTGACCGGTTAAGAAACCTGCCCGCCAATGTAGTTGAAAATCAATATCCCACACACTTTGTTTTCAATTGGAGTAATGGCGGAAGCGGCGGGGCGGCTGCATTTTTCGATAGCTGGAATATTGTTAAAGAAGTGGGGACTCCCAATGTTTTTCAATATGGAGGCAACTTGAATTCCGGGGGAACTGCCCGCTGGATGAACGGATACGAACTTTACTACCAGGCCATGAAAAACAGGCTCTGGGATTTTTATAAAATTCCATTGAACAATGCCAGTGATCTGGATGTGCTGAAACATTGGATTGACAATCATGGAAAAGGGGAAGAAACCGGCGGACTGGCAGTCTTTTACGCCAGCTACACCGGAGTAAACCAGACCTTGCCTCCCGGAACCCCTGAAGCCGGAAAATATGTTCTGACCATGCTTGGAACCTATGCCAATCACGCTTTGACGGTAGTGGGTTATCACGATTCAATCCGCTACGACATCAACAATGACGGGCAATACACCAACCACCTCGACATCAACAATGACGGCACGGTGGATATCCTAGACTGGGAAATTGGCGGAGTAAAGATTGCCAATAGTTATTCGGCAACCTCCTGGGGAAACCAGGGCTATGCCTACCTGATGTACAGCGCTTTGTGCCGGTCGCTTCCTCAGGGCGGTGTCTGGAACCGGTCGGTGCATGTGGTGAATGCCAAAGAAAACACCAGTCCCAGAATTACCTACAAAGCCACCGTAACCCACAACTCACGCGAAGCCATCAAGATTATGGCAGGAGTTGCAAAAGGGTTTGATGCTGCTCAGCCAGAATTCATCATCGAGTACCCGATTTTAAACTACCAGGGTGGGGACAAATATATGCAGGGCGGAAGTTCAGAAGCAGACAAAACGCTTGAATTCGGGCTGGATGTAACGCGATTGTTGGGATATCTTGAAAGCGGTGAAAATGCCACTTTCTTTTTCATGATGAACGAAAAAGATCCCTATAACAGCTCGACCGGTGTGATCAACAGCTTTTCCTTAATGGATTATACCAGCGGACTTATCGAGATTGCCTGCCCTCAAACCAATGTTCCGATTACCGAAAACGGGCTTACCCTCCTGAAAATAAACGCTTCAGTGACCTTCGAAGCTCCGGAAGTGCTTATCCAGTCGCTTGAACCAGCCACCATAAACGAGCCTTATCAGTTTCAGATGATCGGATCGGGCGGAACGGAACCCTATCAGTGGAAAATCAAGCAGCCCTATACAATTCAAACCGGGACACAGACATTCCCCAATATTTCAGCCCAGTCACTGAGTCCTAACAACAGCACGTCCGGATTTGCCGTCAAAACCATTGATTTTGATTTCCCCTATTTCAATAAGGTTTACAACAAAATCTACATCCATACCGATGGATACCTGATGTTTACCGATGAACCCTATCCCTGGACTTTCCTCGTTGATGAGCTTCCACTGTTTAAAAATCTCAGGAACATTGCCCCATACATGTCGAAAACCCTTGGTACCAATCAGGGCGGCGGGATGTGGTTCGAAGGCAACCAGAATAAAGCCACTTTCCGATGGAAAGCCACCGAATATTCCACTGGAAATATCCTCAATTTTGCCGTTTCGATATTTCCATCCGGACGAATCGAATTTTTCTACGGCCAGGTAACCGCTGCAGCCTACAACAAATGGTATGGCGGTATTTCCAATGGCGACGACATGAATTATTATCTCCTTGACTTTTCCAACACCTACAACATCCAGCCCGATACTTGGGTTGTGATGGAACCTGATTATGTATTTTCGGAGATGAAAATTACCGAAGACGGGCTGTTTTTTGGAACCCCTACCCGCCCCTACGAAGCGGTGGATATAGGATTTTATCTCAAGGATGCAAATGGCCTGCAGGGTTTGAAGATGCTGCCTTTCTTCACCGATGGAATCAACAAAATTATAATCAAAAACACGGAAATCACCTCTGGTGATGATCAAATAATCGAATATGGTGAGACCGCTTACATTTCGGTTGAACTACAGAATATCAGCGATGAAGTGGTGAATGCCTCCATGATGACGATTTCGGGACAAAACCAATACATAACACTGACGGACAATACGGAAGCCCTGACCACTTTCCAGCCTGGTGAGATAAAATCGTATCAAAACGCATTTTCGTTTGATGTTTCACCACAGGTTCCCAACAATCACAACATTATTTTTCAAACTCAAATTACTGCTCCCGACGACTCATTCAACAGCCATATTTACCTGAAGGCCTATGCACCGGCATTGTCGGTGGGAACCATTTCGGTGAACGATGGTAACAATGGTTATCCAGAGCCTGGCGAAACTTTGCAGGTTACGGTAAATATCGTCAATTCGGGCGGCGGAAAGGCTTACGATGTGGTCAGCAGCATTTCGGCCAATGATCCATTTGTCACCATTACGCAGGGTAGCTGGTCAACTGATGTACTTGCGGGTAATAGCAGTACTGCGGCGCAGTTCGAAATATCACTTGCGCCAAATACCCCTATCGGGCACTTTGCGGCAATTAATGTGAATGTATCTGCCAGCCAGGGGTTCTCGGCTACCGGCGCTTTTATGATATCGGTCGGATTTGTGGTTGAAGATTTTGAAACAGGCGATTTCAGCAGTTTTGACTGGGAGTTTTCGGGAAATACACCCTGGTACATTATCAATCAGGGAGCTCATGAAGGTCAGTATTGCATGAGATCGGGACAGATCAACGATAACCAGAGTACTACCGTTCATGTTACCATGAACGTTCTGGCCGACGGAAATATCAGTTTTTATTACAAGGTGTCGAGCGAAGGCAATTACGATTTTCTCAATTTCGCTATTGATGGCGCCAACATGGGTTCCTGGTCAGGTTCTGTTGGTTGGGCTCAGGCAACTTTCCCGGTGCAGGCCGGCGAAAGGACTTTTTCGTGGACTTATGAAAAAGATTACTCGGTCTCCACCGGAAGCGACTGTGGATGGATTGATTACATCGTTTTTCCACCAAGTGCTCCCGAAGGGCTAATCGTTTTTGCCGGTCCGGATATGACCATTTGCGAGAACCAGTCACCGGCAATGCAGGCCGTAGTTGCCAACGCAGCCTCGATTGAATGGGTTACCTCAGGAGATGGATCATTCAGCAATCCAACTATTGTGAATCCTACATATACTCCGGGTCAGAACGATATTCTGAGCGGAGCAGTTCAACTCACAATGACTGCTTACGATAATCTGGGAAATTCTCTTAGCGACGATGTGATGCTTACCATTTCCCGCCTGCCTGTGGTTTATGCCGGCGAAAATTCTACCATCTGCGTTTCTCCGTCCCTGCAACTCAACGGAACCCTCCAATTTACTACTGTCTGCCATTGGACAACATCCGGTGATGGAACTTTTTCCTCTGCCAATCAACCTGTTACCATCTATTATCCGGGCGCCAATGACTTTGCCAGCGGGTCTGTCGTTCTCACCCTGTCGGGTATTCCGGCTGCGCCATGCACAGGAAATGTTTCGCACAGCATGTCCATCAACTTTCTACCACTGCCGCAGGTTTCTTTTTCTGAATTACCAGATTTTTGTCATAACTCACCAGCCTATCAGCTTACTGAGGGCAGCCCGGCAGGCGGAGTCTATTCCGGCGCCGGTGTATCCAACGGATGGTTTTATCCCGAAGTCGCCGGCATTGGAACTCATGAGCTTACCTATTCCTATACCGATGGAAATGGCTGCGAAAATTTCACCACCCAGG
>DAIRGA010000061.1:0-7424 GCA_036794825.1 Bacteroidales bacterium
CCTCGAAAATCAGGGAAAAAACTTCATTAGCGACATATTCAAGCTTTTTATTTCCAATTTCAAGGGCAATGTCATAGGCGCTCCTTGCAAAAGTATAGGCTGAATCCAGTTCCTTCATCCCGAGGTAGGTTTTGGCAACTTCAATCCGGGCAACCGATCTCATCTGCATGAGTTTTACCAGGCTTGCTACAGAATCACTTTTAAGATAATATGTGATGGCACTTTGTGGATCATTAAGAACCGCAAAAAGTTTTCCTTTTTCAAGAAAAGCATTGCTTAACGCGTAATAATTGTTTAAGTGAGTTCCGATTTTTATTGACTGATTAAAAAAATACTCAGCAGAATCGGGCATTTTAGCATGCCGGTAATACACTAACAGATTGCTTGAAGTATTACCAATTCCTGTTTGATTATCTATTTTCTGGTAGATATCGTAAGCCATATCAAAATAGTTTTTGGCCGTTTCAAAAGCCTCAACATTCAAATAAACCAAACCAATATTGTTCAACGTGTTTGCATAGGAAGCTGAATCCTGACCTTGTTCATGTAAACTTTTTGCTTTCAACATGTAGTTTAAAGCATCCGCATGCATCCCCATATTTGAATAAACAATACCAATAATATTATTTGCCCGGGCAGTCTGGTTGCCTAAATTGTATTTTATGGACAATTGAAGACTTCGGAAAGAATATTCGAGGGCTTTAATGTAATCAGATTGAAGAAAGTAGGTTATTCCCAGTAGATAAAAATATTGCAGTTGGGCAGGCTCATTTTGTCGCTTTTCAAAGCGTTCAATAGCTTTAAATGCCACAACCCTGGCGCTGTCGGGGTTGGAATCAACAAGTTCCCGGGTTCTTTTAAAATCTTCTATTTCCACCGAGTCCTGGAAGAAAAAATTAAGGTCGTGAGAATAGGTGGCCGGACTTTCCATCCTTTGATCTCCATAAAATGTCTTCCAATCTGTTAGAAAAACAAAAACCAGGATCAGTAGCACAACAATAAGAATTGCTGCATTACGGGTTGGTCTGGCAAAAATATGTTTCTTAACAGAAAGGTTCATGTTTCATTCAAAATGATGTGTATTCAAATTTGCGGCAAAGGAACGGCTTTCTGAATGAACGGGCAATACCAGATTCCTGGTATTTTGGCTATGATACTGCAAATCATTAAATGTCATGTTTTTAAAAAAAATACCAAGTTCTTGGTATTGTACAGGATAGGAAAACAGGGCACTTTTGCACCTTCAAAGTTATTTTAACTAAGAGTTTCTTTAAATTCAATTCATTTATTCATTAAACAAATTACAAAATGAAAAAGACTACTTTACTTTTGGTGTTGATGTTGATAGTCTGTATGGTATCTGCACAGAATACAACTACTGTACAGGAGGTCTATCTTGATGAAAACGGAAGACCTGCTATCAGAGAAATAACTGTTCCAATGAGCGAAGAGCAGTTAGAGTATTCTAAAGGTGAATGGACCCCCCAGGCTCCAGGCTGGCCTAAAACGTTTAAGAGGAATACCTTTTACTATCCCTACAGGGGTCTTACTTTGGCTGATTTGAACAATGACGGCAAAGATGAGATTATTTTTTCTGCAAACAAAAAATTATATGCATATAAAGGCGATGGCACACTTCTCTGGCAGCGGCAATTACTTAAAGATTCCAATTTCCCGGCTGCGGTTGCTGATGTAACCGGGGATGGAAACCTTGAGGTGGTGATTATTGCTCATGATTACTTCTTCTCTACTGTCGGGCATGTTTATGTTGTTGACAATACGGGGGGGGTATTACCCGGATGGCCGGTTAATATTACTGTTTCCGACAAGTCGTCTTCCCCTGCTCTGGCCGATCTGGATAACAATGGTCAGATGGAAATCATTTTCGGCTCCAAAAATATGGTGCAGATTTTAAAGGCCAATGGTACCCCTTTCAGCAGTAACTGGCCGGTACAGCTCGACGGCAATTCTGCCTTTACTGTTTCTGTTGGCGACATCGACAATGATGGCCAATTGAACATAATTGCCGGCTCTGAATACGGAACACTGTATGCATTTAATCTACAGGGTCAGATTTTGCCCGGTTATCCTGTTTCAAAGGAAAATACAGAATTTTATTGGAATTCTCCCATGCTTGTTGACTTTGATAATACGGGTGAATTATGCATAGTGGGCGCACTTGGTGGTGGCGCCCATGAAATTTATGCTCGCAATCACAATGGCGAATACCGAAATGGCTGGCCAAGGACAACACATCCCCAAGGCCCCAACTATGATAATAGTAAATGGACTGCTACCGAATACGCCTTACCTGTAATTGCCGACATTAACTGTGATGGTAACCGGGAGGTCTTCTGTTGGGGTGATCAATTTGCTCCAATGGGATCCGGCTTGTCTAATGTCTATGGCCTCACAAAGGATGGTAACGACTTGCCAAATTTCCCGTTCAGCACCAATGGAAACTATGGTTTTACCTCGGTGGCTGATCTTGACGGAGATGGCCAGTTTGAAATGATTACTCCAGGCGGTACAACTGATATGATTGGTGGGTCTCCTCATGGGGGTTACATCTATGCCTTTAAAGCTGACGGCAGCCAAGTACCGGGATTCCCTCTTCGCCCTAAAGGCTGGTTAGCTTATAATGGTGTAAACCTGGGCGACGTTACCGGTGATGGTATGCTCGATTTGGTTGCATTAGGTCAGATTGGACAGTTTACCTTCCAGGATTCCATTGCCATTAACGTTATTAGTACTGATATTCCAATGGCTGATGCAAACATTCAGTTTGGCACCTATAAAGGTTCAAATACCCGCACAGGATTGTTTGAAGCTTCTCCATTTAAGGATGTGGCTCCCGGGGCAGTCGCTAATTTCAATGTAACTCCTGCCCCCCTGGGAGTTCTTCAGGCTACAATAACCTGGAACAATCCCGCCCTGCAGGTTAACGGATCGCCGTTAACTGAGCTGAACCAGGTGAAGATTTTCAGAGACAGTGTTGAAATTGCCACCATAAATAATCCGGTTATCGGGGCCGAACAAACTTTTATTGACAATACCATCCAGGAAAATAGTTCTTACAACTATAGAATTTTTGGAGTTAATAATGCCGGCAAGGGCGTTAATTCCTACGCCCAATGTTATATTGGCCAGGATGTTCCGGCGGCGCCCGGGAATGTTGTACTTACAACAAATTTTTCCAATGCAACCATCAGTTGGGAAGCTCCTTCAGCAGGACTGAATGGCGGATACTTCACAGGGGATAACATCACCTATACAGTTACCCGTATTATTCGTACCGGGTTATATGGGTTACCTGATGAACATGTGGTTGCTGAGAATATCACCGGCTTGCAGGTTGAGGAAAATGAGGTTGAAACAGGCAGATGGTCTTACAGGGTAACCGCCAGCAATAACATTGGTGAAGGCGGATCGGCATCTTCAAATTTTGAATTGCTTGCCCCGGATAGTATTCTTATGTTCGAAGCATTTAACTATGATCACTGGAAATTACCTCCAGGCTGGGATTTTGTTGGCGATCATGAATTAGCATGGCAGGTTAGTCCTTTCAAAACGGCCGGTGGTCTGGCGCCGGAACTTAGGATTCTTCTCTGGCCTGAAAATACTGGTGTAAGCTGGATGAAAACCTATCCAGTTGATATTACAGGCGCCAGCCTTCTGAAGTTTAATTTCAAACAGCGTTTGGAAAATCAAAATGTCGACCAGGGCGAGATTATTGGTTTAGATGTTACCCATGATGATGGTTTAACCTGGGATGTTATATGGGAAAAGGCAATTGGCACAGCAAGCATTCCGGCAGCAGAGTATGAGTTTTATTATTCTGTTCCCGATGGAGCAACCTCCATGAAGCTGGGGTTCCGGTTCCAGGGCAATAACGCTAATATATATACCTGGGAAATTGATGATGTAATCATTACAGATGTTTCCTATCTGCGTGAAGTTAATTTCATTGTTGTGGAAGATTCAGATGAAGAGCCGCCGGTGGCAGGGGCAAGTGTTGTTATAGATGGCGTTGTGTATTTTACCAATGAAAACGGGGAGGCTACCGTTCTCCTGCCAACGGGTACCACCAACACAGCGGTGGTTAATGCGCTAGGCTACGTTGCGCAGGAAGTTGAAGTTATTGTTGGCGAAGAGAATCAGACTGTCGTGGTAAAACTAATGGATGAGATTATTGCTCCTTATAACCTGTACGTTACTACCGAAGGTCTTGAAGACGGCCAGGCTCTTTTAAGCTGGAGTGAGGCTGATTTTGAGTTCCGGCATGATGACGGCACAGCTTCAACAGCGCTAGGAAGTAATACGGGTACCCTGAATACAGTTTTGGGTTCGGCATATCGTTATGATGCGGTTCTTGAAGAGATGTCATGGTTTCTGACCAATGATGGTGGCCCTCATATTAGCGTTAAAATATGGGTGTTTGGCCTTAACAGCAATGGAATACCTAATCCCTCCAATATTCTGTTTCAGCAAGTGGTTTCAAATATAGATATGCAGTGGAATACATTTCGGTTTGCTACACCCATTGAAGCTCCTAATGGTTTTTTCCTGGGGATATCCTATGCAGGTTATGCAGCCCTGGCCATGGACTCAGGCGCCGACCCCCAATGGCCATTCCAGCCCAATACCCACTTTACTGCAGGCAATTATACGTCAGGATTTCAAGCTATTGACGGATTAGCTCAGAGGAACTTCCTTATCCGTGCTGTGGGCACTAATAATGGCGCATTAAGGCTCGGGATGAATACAGAACCACATCCTGTAATACATGACGTAGAATTTTCTTCAGTGAAACTGGATAAGCCATTTGAAGCGGGCAATCCTCAATACAAAGGTTTCAACAGGTCTTTTGCAGGCTTTAACATTTATCTTGATGATCTTACTACACCTGTTGCGGAGAATATCAGCGAAATATTCTACCTTTTCACCGGACTGAGGACAGGCTCCCATGTTGCCGGCGTACAGTCGGTTTATACTACCGGCGTTTCGGAGATCGTTACCACGCAGTTTGAAGTGGTAAATGGCGTAATAAATGCTGAAGCAAAAATCCTGTCGTTTGCCTTTAACACTGCTGAAAACCCCTCATTACCTGCTGATGTTGTGGGTGAAATAAATCCAGCCACCTTTAGCGTCACCCTGGATGTATATGAAAATGTTGATATTTCCTCACTTGTTGCCACCTTTACACTATCCGATTTTGCGAACGCAAGTGTTGGCGGGGTGGTTCAGGTGAGCGGGGTTACCGCCAATAACTTTACCAACCCTGTTGTTTACACCGTCACCGCCGAAGCCGGCAACACGCAGAACTGGACAGTTACCGTCAATACCCTGCCTTGCTCAAGCCCATGGAGTTACCTGGTTACCGGAACAACACACACCATCATCATCCCCCTTTCAATCGCACCCGATATCTTCGGGGTTCCGCTTGCTCATTTTGACTGGATTGGTGTTTTCTACCTGAACGAGGATGGTGAAGAGGTTTGCGGTGGCGCTGTTCAGTGGGACGGTGAAGGCAATGTTGCCCTGATTGCTTATGGCAATGACCCAACCACCAATGAAAAGGATGGATTTGATGCGGGCGAAATCTTCCGTTGGAAATTGAGCCAGTGCGGAAACCCAATGGAATACACCGCAATAGCAACATACAACCCCACGCTACCCAACCAGGGCAATTTCGCAGGTTTTGGATTGTCCAGGCTTACAAGTCTGAAAGCAGCACACATCCAATATTATGCGCTGAACACAGGCTGGAACAGCATTTCAAGCTACCTCATTCCAATTGATCCTGCTGTGGCAAATATGTTTTCACCCATTGTAAACAACCTGACCATTCTCAGCAATTTAACCTCGGTTTACTGGCCGGCGCAGGGGGTTAACACCATCGGCAACTGGAACAGCAACTCCGGCTACGTGACCAAAGTGACGGCAAATGTAGATTTTATGATCGGCGGGGCAGATTATGCTTCAGGGACAATGACCATTCCAGCAGGCTGGAGCTATCTGCCGGTGTTGTCGCAATGTTCAGCCAATGTGATGGAGATGTTTGGAAGTAACCCGAATGATGTGGTGATCATCCAGGAACTGATCGGTACAGGAGTTTTCTGGCCTGCTTACGGAATCAATACCATTGGATATTTCCAACCGGGTAAAGCTTATGCTATCAAACTGTTAAATCCTGTAACAGTAACTTTCCCAGCTTGCGACCAAAAATCATCCGCAATACCCTCACCCGGCATCAACAAGATCGGCACTATCTGGGGAGAACTCAATTACTCGCCCGAAATACAGGTTACCGCCATCCTGAAATCAGCCCTTTCAGGTCTTCAAAGCGGAGATCTGGTGGGGGCTTTCAATGCAGATGGTCTGCTTTGCGGATATATCGAAATCGGGGCTGTTGACCACAACCTGGCCATCACCCTTTTCGGCAACGACCAGACTTCCTCCACAACCACCGGGTTGATAAACGGAGAACCAGTCTTCTTCAAATTATACCGCAGCCTGTCCGGCGAAGTGTTCGACCTGGAGGTGGAATACGATAGTTCTTTGGAAAATTCCACAGGGAACTATTACACCGGATCTTATGCGGCAATTACTGAAATAACCCTGAAATCAACCGGAATTAGCGAAATGAAACCAGTTAATTATTCGATTGTCCCCAACCCGGCCAAAGAGATCATCACCATCACAGCAGCAAATGGCGCCGGCCATTCTGTTGAAGCGCTGATTTACGACATGCACGGCACGCTGCTGATCGAAAACAGCTTTCAGAAACAGACTTCGATAAGCATCGGAAATCTGAACCCCGGTGTTTACATGGTCGTGTTAAGGACAGCATACAGCCATGAAGTCCAAAAACTTATAGTAAAATAGCTATTCTCATAAACGTTAGGTAACAAAACCCTGCTTCGAAAGGAGCGGGGTTTTTTGTTGAAACAACTCGAAATGCCCAGCTTTTCAAAAAATCGTTTGAAAACGGAAAAATCTGTCCTTGTCATCAAATTTTTCCTCAACATAATTTTGCAACAACCTATTGAATATCTATCTATGGCTTGCTGATAAACTCAGAAGGTAAATATTGCGGTGCGCTGCACCTCTCGTTTCAATTCATTCATTTTTTCTATAAAGATTATCGCCACTCTGTGGCTCTTTTTACAGGTGCAGTGCACCGATAATCTTTGTAAAATCTTGTAAGGCGATGGGGTTAAAGGTGCAGCGCACCGAAACATCTGGTGAAAGGTTTTTCAGGCAATAATTACCAAACCCTTGCAGAAGGAATAAGAAATTATTGATTTAACTTATAATAATCCAACGGATTAGGCTTTTTCAGCAGACCCCATCTATAGCGCTCCCAGCTAAAAATAGACCAATCCTTCTCTGATGGCGAGCTTCACCAATCCAACGGTATT
>DAIRGA010000062.1:0-7183 GCA_036794825.1 Bacteroidales bacterium
ACCCTTGAAAACCTTTTCATTCTGAGCGAAGCGAGAAATCTCATAGTTTTTGTCGTTTAGAAGTGTAAATAAATAAAAGGAAATCAATTTTGCTGCTTCGTACCTGGTAATCAATACTGGTGGAAGAATCGGCCTTAAATTCTTTTCGCAGCAAAACAAGGCAAAAAACCGCAGCGGAGGCCTTTCGAGCGATCCGGAAGGCAAGGCACATTAACCACTGAACGAGCTTAACCTCTGCAATCAGTTGTGCCTTGCCGGCTTGGATCGCGCAAGAGGTTTGTTGCCGTAGCTTTTGCGCGGAAAGAATTTTCAGACTTGTTTTTTTCTTTGTTACTTTCTTTTGTAACAAGACAAAAGAAAGTAAATAAACCACTATTGACCGACAAAACTTAAAAAGGGTAGAAAAATATGGAAGGGATTCCTCACTTCGTTTAGCATACCAGCCAGTTAGCTGTTTATGGAGGGTATGGGCGGCGGCTCCCCCGTCTACCCCATACGCTGCCAAAACCCTTGAAAACCTTTTCATTCTGAGCGAAGCGAGAAATCTCATAGTTTTTGTCGGTAATTAGTTGAATTTTTCATACTTAAATAGATACTCAACCGCTACAAAGAGCAGGACGGCCATTTCTCATCCCTCACCTGATCAAACCCGAACTATCCTTTCCATCATGTCAAAGTTTTGTTTTAAGTACCCACAAAAATAATATCAATCTCCACAAATCTCCCCCTCATCCGGATCAAAGCACACCAATCATTAAAAAAATTGTCTTTGCAGATGGGAATAATGCCGCGTGCAATTAAAAAAATGGTCCTGCTCCGGCAAATAATTACCTGTGCTGCGAAGAAAATGCCTTTTCACTTGATCACATTGACTCGTTTCGGGAAAACAATGACCTTGCACGATGCCGCTTGCACTGTTTCCGTCACTATAATGACAATGCCCAACGAAAAATCAATACTGTACGACCTCATATAACGCTTTATTAACAAGTATTTAGATGCACCACGGACTGTATTGTAGCGGTTATCTCTCTTTTAAGTATGAAGAGCAAAGTTACAAGTCATGACAAAAGAAACTGCTCACTTCCACTAAAATCAATTTTTAACTAAAACAAATGCAAATCATGAAAAGATTAGTTTTTGTAACGCACAAGTTTAAAGCAATCCAACGCGTGTTGGAGGTTAATCAGACTGCATTCGAAGGAAAAGCCCAGGCTTTGGAGGTACGTCAGAATTTTGCAGACATCGCCGCTGAGATGTCTTCCCTGATCACCGATCTCACCGTCCCCCTTACGTCGGTATATTATACCCGCAAAACCAACAGGAAAGAACTTATTGCTGCACTTGGACATATGCTGCAGATAGGATTGATGTTTGCCAGCAGGGAGGGCGATCAGGTATTGCTCAACACCCTCAGGGACTTCAAACGGCGGTACGTATCCGTATCAACCAACGAAGTGATTCAGTTTTCGTATTACTTCATCGGAAAGATCAACGAAAAACTCGAAAAAGCAGCCGAAGTGGGTATATCTGCAGAAGCTGTGCAGGCGTTCCAGAACAAAACCGATGCCTATCAGGATTCCGTGGTTGCCGTCTCCGATATATTGGCCGACCGTCAGTCGCGGCGCATCAAAGTCAACGAACTCATACAGCAGGGAACCAAAATTCTCCTGAACGATATCGACAGATTTGTCTCCTACAACGCCACCAATTTTCCTGAACTCAACTTTGCCTACAACAGAGTGAGGTGGAGCAGGCATCGTAGGTCCTCGGCACAAACCCTTCCGGCTGAATCCGACATCTCTGGTGCTGTAACCGACAGCAGCACCGGCCTTCCTGTCGCAGGAGCAACCCTCAACCTCATCGAGCATGCCCATGCAATAACCTCCGACAATGATGGATACTATATCTTCGACGATCTCGAAGAAGGCGAATATACCGTAACCTGTCATGCAACCGGATATCAGGTCCCTGATCCTTTCGTACTATCGCTCTCCGCAAACGAAAGTGTGATTCACAACTTCGCCCTGAAGCCAGCCGGCGCATAGGAATTCCTCTCCAAAGTACCCAACTGCAAAGCGCGGCATTTATCCTTAAGTGCCGCATTTTTTTCCCATTTCTGAGCATTTCATCTTCTCTTACAGCATAGGGTTACAGCATCCTGTTCATCATCACCAGTGGCCGGCAAAATTGTTAATCCTGCCGCTTTGCAGGTCAAAATCTGCATGGAATTTTTTGAATGATCGATTTTGATTACTCTGTAACACTTGATTCGCTATACGCAATTCGCCTCAGAGTAAGAAGTATGATGATAAAAAGTGACTTACAACAGTACATCAACTGGTAGTAGCTTTGCCAGACAACTGCTTCAGCCATTTCGATTGATCTCAGCCGGACAATATTGATCCCAAATACCCCTTTCCCAAATACCATACATATACAATGATCTAAAATTGCATGCTAAGGCTTTGAAGAAACACCCGGATCAACCCTCGATAGAAACTACAACTGCGGTGCAACAGGTTGCTTCGGCACTCAGCGCCGGCAATCTACTCTGCTCACCGGAATCAAACTTTCGGCGCTCATTACCTCCCTGCCTGACCCTCAGTGGCAGGGCAAACCCTTGCTCCGCATGATCTTCATTATGCTCCCTTCGATTAAACGCACTTATCCACCACTCGTCTCGCAGCACAGCCACAATAATACACTCCTCCAAAGTCCCGCTTTTACGCCTCCCTCCGAAGTCAGGCTCTGCGAGCGAAGCGAAGCAGCCTCACGCCACTCCTTACACAGCCCCTCCGAAGCCTGATTCTGCGTCTCCCTCCGAAGCTTGGGTCTGCGATCCGCCAGCTGGCGGAGAAGCAGCCCCACACATCCTAACAGAGCACTTTTCACCTATCATGGCAAAAAAAACATTATTTTTGTGCCGATTTAATACCTTTTAAGTTTATGGAAGCAATTTTCAGATTAAACGTCAATCAGATTGATCGCAGTTTTATAGATTCCTTAAAAAAAAATGTTCAGGGAAAAGGAAGTGATTATCAGAATAAGTAGCTCAGAAGATGAAACCGATTACTTAAGTTCAAATATAGCTAACGAAAAGCACATACTTGATAATATGGTTGCCGAACCGTCAATACGTTTTACAGCGAAGGAGTTCGAAAAATATGTCGCTCAAAACTATTAGTCATAAATGAGAGACATTGTATTCAAAGGCACTGCCTTCGATGACTTAACGATTTGTCTCAGACTGATAAACAAACTTTCAAAAAGTTAGTAAAGCTAATTGAAGAAACGAGGCGCAGTCCATTTACCGGAACCGGTAAACCAGAATCCCTGAAGCATCAATTCAAAAATTGCTGGTCGAGAAGAATCAACGATCAACACCGGCTTGTTTATAGGGTCACCAATGAATCCATTGAGATTGTTGCATGCAAATTTCATTACAAATAATAAAGTTGTTAAAACCTTCCTCATTGCTATTTGCCTGAAACCTACTTTTAGCCTCAAATACACCCGGGAGCAGGAAGAAAACTACGGCCTCACCTTCAACTACACCTTGAGCGAACAAGATCAAAAGCGCGCTATCGCCAAAGGCTTGGAACTCCTCACCACCCCCGGTATCAAAAAAAAGTGGCAGCAAAAAAGAGCCCAGATACTCGGCGAGAAGATAGATGTCACTGAGTGGCTGGTTGTCTTTGTAGAAGAGTTTTACAATAAAGGACGTCCGGGATAAAAGAGACCATTAAGCACCCTGGTCAATCTCCGCCAGAAAGTACATTTGCGGTGCATGAGGTTGCATCGGCAATGAGCGCTAATAAAGTATCAGAATAAATGCAGCCTTCTTCCTGCGCTCATTGCCTCGCAAACCCTTGCTCCGTTTAGTCTTCAACATGCTCTCTCCGATTAAGCGCCCTTTTTCACCACTCGTCTCCCACTAAAAACCACATTAATACAGTCCCCCAAAGTCACGTTTTCACGCCTCCCTCCGTAGACTGGATCTGCGTTGCACGTAAGGTGTCGCAGTCAGGTAAGGATCGAAAAAGTTGCTTCGACACCATCGCCATTTGAATATCAAGCGAAACCCTTTACGATCCATGTAATAAGTAAGTTCAGCTTTTAACAAAGTTATTATCTTTGTAAAAACTTTCGAAAATGGTCACGACAATCAAAAAAGGCACAGAAAGGGATCAAATAAAGGCTATACTTGAGAAACTCAGGAAAAAGAGATTACTCAGCAAACGCGATTTAAGCAAATATTGCGGTGTATTATCGTTGAACGAAGACCCTTTGGAATTACAAAAAAAGTGGAGAGATGAATGGTGATCAGCTTTTTATTGATTCAAACATCATTCTTTATTACCTGAATGGTGACAAAACTCTTTTACCTGTATTAGAAGATAAACAATTGTTTGTTTCATTTATCACAGAACTTGAGTTATTGAGTTTTAACCTGCATAACTCAAGTCCTTTTGCAAGATATTGATTTTATGCAGGTTAATCCCGACTTAGAAAAGGTTAGGTTTTGGGAACGAAGTGAAGCAAAACCATAGCTTTTCTTAGTCGTTACTTCAACACAGATAATTCGATAGAGATTTGTGAATAAATGGGTTAAAAAAATTACAGAGCCTGAAACTAAATTGATAGAGGGCTTTCTGCAACATTGTACGATTATCGAAATGTCATCCGTGATCAAAGAAAATACAATCCTACTCCGCAGGAAATATGGATTAAAATTGCCTGATGCCATCATAGCAGCCTCTTCATTGTTTTTGAATGCGCCTCTTTTCACTGCTGATAAGGATATGGCCAATATCACCGAAATTGACCTGATTTATTATCAGTTTACTGACATTTAAGGGATAGATTTTTGTAAATTACAAAACTATCCGGGAGAAATTGTTTTGCCATTCCATATGAAAAAGCAAAATAGACCTCATCAACGCCCTGAACCCCGACTGGCGTGACCATCACGACGACCTGACCGAATAGGCCGCTGCTCCCTCACCATCAGCCTTTAATCGTCCCGATCAGCGTATAGCTCTGCGAGGCACACCAGCAAAAAATGCCCCTCTGAAGCCTGGCTCTGCGAGCGAAGCGAAGCAGCCTCACCCCCCTCCCCATAACCCCCTCCTCAGCCTGGCTCTGCCCCGCATTACTGCATGACTGCTCCGGAAAGTCCATTGGGCAAGAGACAAATACTTGTCTGCCCACTGACAGGAATTCAAATAGCAATAAAGCAAATCATCAAACTGATTCGCAAATCATTGCACTTTTTATGGGTTTGGTTTTTTACCAGCCGAAAATTGCCCTAAAGACGCCTCTGGAGAGTTTTTGTTTCCTATTTCGATATTATTTGATATCAGGATTTTGTTTTTTGGTATTTCAATTTTTTCAAGGTTAGTTTTTGTTAGAAACAATCGGGATAGCAAGCGGAAACAAATGTTTGATTTTTCTGTTAAACCATTGGAGTTGTTCTTTAATCCAAATGCACAAATGGTTAAAGAAGTGTCAATCCGATAGAATTGGAATCATTAAGAAATCTTCAGGATGATAAAAATTGCAGCTGTTTTTCTCATGTTTTTGCTGGTCAATGCGTTGCCGGCACAAACCAAGTTTGAGAGGGAGTACAGGATCAAATCGCACCAGGCGCCACAGGCGGCAAAGGATTTTATCCGGGATGCCGGTTTAAACGGTAAGGTGAAATGGTATGCAGAGGAGGGTTTGGAAGGGAGCTCTGTTGAGGCCAAAATGGTGGTCGGCAGACAAAAACTGAGCATCGAGTTCGACACCGCTGGAATGATCCAGGATGTAGAGACGGAAATTTCTGCTGAAAACATGGATGCTGCAGTTTTAGCAAGGTTAAACGACCACTTCGGGAGCGTGTTTAATTCACATAAAATCATCAAGATTCAGGAGAGTTACACAGGAGAGCGAGATAATCTGACAGCCTTCCTGCGTGATGGTTCCCAAAGAAATCTCCTTACCACACACTACGAAATTGTGGTCAAAGGGCGGGATGATTCCGGTATGAATCTTTACGAGTTTCTTTTTAACGACCGTGGAGATTTGATTTCCCGGTTGCTTATCATTCACAGCAACACCGATAATCTTCAGTTTTAACATGAAAAGACCGGTCATTTTATTTGGGCTGTTGATTATCAGCTTTTACCTGGCAGCGCAGGATCGCTACCAGGTTGGATTGATGCCTTCCGTCAATTTCAGCACCGGAATGGGTAAAGGCTGGAAAATTAACCTCAAGGCCGAATCGCGCCAGCGACTGTTACAAGGTACTTTTGGTGAGGCGAGCAAAAGTGAATATGATTACATCCTCACCGACTTCTCGGCCATCGCTTCACGAAAAGCAGGGCTCAACAACTCCATCGCCGGTGGCTATCTCATTCGTTTTCGCGATACCACCGTTACCCATCGTCTGATACAACAGTTTACGGTGGTGAACAGGTTCGACAATTTCAGGCTTGCCCAGCGCTTTGCTGCCGATCAAAGTTTTTTTGAAAGCGGAACCATGGAACTCCGGCTCCGCTACCGGCTCTCTGCTGAAGTACCGCTCAGCGGACAGGCGGTTGATCCCGGCGAGTTCTACCTCAAATTCAACAACGAATACCTCAATGCCTTTCATGAAGGCGATTACGATCTCGAGATCAGGATTGTGCCGCTCGCAGGCTACGAGTTTACCGACAACAATAAGCTCGAATTTGGTCTCGATTACAGGCTCAGCGGATTTGTCAACAATGCGGGCAGACACAGCTTCTGGATCACAGTCAACTGGTTCATCAGCACCTGAATCCAAACGGTTTGCCATAAGGCATGAGTCGTTTACATCCCTGGTTTACACTGGCTTTCACCTAAACAGGCTGATGCTTTGCAGGTAACAATCCCAAACAACAAATCCCAAAAAGCAAATATGTCAAACACTGAACACCAAACAACAAATTGAGCGAAGCGCTTGCCCCGTTGAAATTCGCAAAGCGATACTATTTCACGGGGCATGCCCCGCCCCTTCAGGGAAATCTCGGAAGCCCTGCGTGACTGCGTCACGCAGGAAGGACAGCGATTCGGAACAACCAACCCTTAACACAAAACAACGAACCCTGAGCCCTGATCACCGAACATTTACACTGAGCCTTCGGCGTGAGACTTCGGCGTGAGCGCTAAGTCGAAC
>DAIRGA010000036.1:0-44572 GCA_036794825.1 Bacteroidales bacterium
CTTCAGCAGCCTGACGCTGTGCATATTGCTGAGCAACATACTCAGGATCAACTACCACGTCTGGTCCGGCTGTGGATGAACGCTGTACGGTTAGAGTCCAGTCGAGGGCAGCAGTGCCGGTGTTGGTAACCGTCAGGTATTTTGATGTGGTTGTATTGTTTGTTGGATGGTTTTCAACCACAGTAGTAGGATTGAAACTGATACCCGGCTGACCTGACTGAGGAACAACTACAGATGCGGGATTTGATGGATCTGAATCTCCACCCGGATAGGTAGCTTTCACAGTATAAACATAGGTTCCTGCTGCAAGGCCTGCATCAGTGTAGGTTAATGCGGTGATGCCCTGTGCAATCTGGTTTCCATCTCTGAAAACTTTGTAGCTGTCGGGCGAACGCATAATTTCGAATGTGCTGTTTGCTGATGGTTTCAGATTTCCGATTGACATCTGTGCACCATTATAATTATAGGTGCTGTTGTTGGCAATTGGCTGAGCAAAAGTACCGTCAGTACCATCAGCAACAAATGCTTTAATGTTCCAGTTATAGTCAAGGCCGTATCCTGAAAGCGGCGCCCATGATGCGCCAGCATCCAGACTGATCATATCGCCCTTATTGGCAACGGCCGGACCTGCATCACAACCTGCAGGATAATCACCGGTAATATGGGTAACCTGATAACCCACCCACAATTCGGTTGATGCATCAATCGCTACGGGGTTTGTAAGGGTTATTTCGTTCCATGCATCCATGGTAAGTCCGGTTAACGGAGTGCTAACCAGCTGAGTTCCTGCATTAGCGCCTTTGTAGACTTTCAGCATGAAAGTAGCGCCCAGGTCGCTTCTTGGGTAAATAGCCACTTTGGTCAGCGGTTTCCCATTATAGGCAGTCAGATCTGCAGCAACCCAACGGGCTGCAACAATGAACGAGCCACCTTCTGTTAAACCAATACCATCATTGTTGGTGTCTGAGCACCACTGAATCCATGCACCCGGATCTTCCGGAGCCTGCCAGGTTAGCAATGCAGAATTAGGAGCTATAAAGGTTCCGGTAAGGTTGGTCGGAGGAGGACCAGCAGGGCCGCCACCACCACCGATGTTTGCTTTGAAATCCACACAGTTACCGTAGGAATAAGTAGCACATGGATCGGTAACCGCAGCCTGCCAGTTGGTTCTTGCACGCAAAACAAAAGTTCCTGAAGTAGCATTGGCGGGAATGGTAATATTAAAGGTATAGGGAGTTGCTGCAACAGCGCAGATACCATTATCAAGAACAAGTTCGTTGGTATTGTTCAAAACCAGGTCGCCATTGAAATCAATCCATACATCAAAGTAAGTGTCGGCATAACCGGCAGTTACCGTTAGAACATAGGTTTGTCCAGTTGACAGAGTATGAATCTGATCCATGTAGTTATGATACCATGGGGGAGTGCCTGTACAAGGAATATTGGCTACAGTAATGTTTTGCAGACTCCATGAAGTCAAACCATCACCAAATGAACATCCTGAAGAATAAAGGTTGGCAACGCAAAGAGAAGGTTCAGCATTGATAACAGCTTTAGTTTTGCAGTTGTTGGCAGCATTTTCGTCACCGGCAAGATTGGTGCAAGCTTCGAAATTGTAAGTGCCGTATGCGGATAAGTTAGCATTGCCTGCGGTGATTTCCACTTCAGCGCCTGCTGCAAGTGGACCTGCATGTGTGCCTGTCAATGAACCCGTTCCCTGTCCTGTCCAGTTTACTGTCCATGGTATGTTCGACTGAGCCTGAGTACCATAGTTCTTGATGATGAATTTCACAGGTTCAGCGTTAGTAAGATTTACTCCAGAATTTGGAGCTGTAATTGCCTGAACACCAACGTCTTTTGTTGGTTGTGAACCAGCAGTACCATCTATTATGAATGGCAAGCCCTGTGGGTAAGTATTTGGTGCTGTACCGCTAACTGCAGCAGCCCATCCTGTAGATGTTAATTGAAGTGCATTTCCAGTGGCGCCCTGACCCCAGATAGAGATGGGGGGAGCCCACGGACCTGAAGCCAGGGAGCCTGTAAAAGTGTATTGTACCCAGTATGTACCTGAGTTTAATACACAACCTGAAACGTTGGCGCTAACCTCCATAATGGGACGATTACTGGCAAGAAAATCAGTCTCAATGCTCCTGTAAATACTTGACCATGTTGTTGATGCCAGACGGTTAGTTGTCAGATCACCCCAAACAACAGTACCACCTGCGTTTGGCGCTCCATTCCAAATTTGAACAAAGATACCGGTGATGGTAGAGGTGGTAGTGGAACCTGTCTGATAAGCATAAAACTTAATGGTGTTAAGGTTCCATGTTCCGGTGACCTCAAAATCGTCGGCCATAGAGTTGCCGGCGGTTTGTTGCGCACCAAATCCATAGGTGGTCAGCAGCGGGCCGGTGGCAGATTGCAACACGCTGGCAGCATTACCGCCGAATCCGCCTGTAGGATGCGTAATCATTGGGCCATTGTTCCAAAGTTCCGCTCTGCCTGGATTGCTCGTGGCATGATTAACCTTGTACTCTTTCATGTTGGGATCTGCAACGGGGGTAACTCCGTTCCAGGTCTCAGCAGTGAGATCGGTGTTCATGAGCTCCAACTTCAGGTTATCAAGGTCCTGACCCTTCAAACCAGTGCTGGCTCGCTGTGAAAACAGCGCTGATGATGCGAGTAACATCACCAGCAGCAAACATGTAATTTGTCTCATAGATAAATTGTTTTGATTAGTAAAAAAATTAATTCGTCTTTTGTTTACTTGAAATTGTGAATTTGAGAAAATGAAAAATCAGCTAACAATCATGTTATCAGCTAACTAAGGTGGTTTGATTTCGTTCATGTTCGTTTTTGTCATAGTAATAGATTTGGTTTTTAATTGCTTTTTTCGCTCTTTCTCGTTTTTAAACTTTTGAAGCGCAAAAATAAAATATTCTTTGAAATCACCTATCAAATACCGATATTTTTACGAAAGTTATTCACAATCATAGCGAAAGTTGTTCACTCCGCTAACCAAATTCTTTTCAAGGCACCGTTTTAATTCAAAAACCGAAATTGTTTATTAGAAAAAATAATCTGACAAATGATTTGGATATTAGGAATAATTGCTACTTTTGCGCCCCAAAATTAAGGTAAAACATATTAATCAGATCCAATGTACGCAATCGTTGACATAGCCGGACAACAGTTTAAAATTGAGAAAGATAAGCAAATTTACGTCCATCGCCTGGAAGGTAACGAAGGTGACGCTGTTACCTTTGATAAAGTAATGCTTGTTGATAACGACAGCAAAGTAAATGTTGGAACTCCATTCGTTGAGGGTGCTTCAGTTACTGCTAAAATCGTTTCGCATCTCAAAGGTGATAAGGTAATCGTTTTCAAAAAGAAACGCAGAAAAAGTTATCAGAAAGAAAACGGCCACAGGCAGTTTTTCAGCAAAATCCTCATCGAGGAGATTTCTGTCGGATAATTAAGTTGTTTAACATTAAAATCAAAATACCATGGCGCATAAAAAAGGTGCAGGAAGTTCATCCAATGGTCGCGAATCGCATAGCAAACGACTGGGTGTGAAAATATACGGAGGCCAGTTTGCAAAGGCCGGAAACATTATCGTAAGACAACGTGGCACGGTTCACAACCCGGGTCTTAACGTTGGACTTGGCAAGGATCATACGATTTTCTCCACAGTGGATGGAATCGTGGAATTTAAAAGGAGAAAAGATAACAAGTCATTTGTTTCAGTAATCCCTTTCGAAGATCAGATCGCCGCAAATTAAACTTTGCCCAAGAGATTATTTAAGTTGTTGAATCTCCTGTTTACTTTGTTAAGCGGGAGATTTTTTTGTTTAATATATTTCAAATCAGAAATTTATGTTACAGGTCAACATTATTCGCCAAAACCCTGATTACGTTATTGAGCGATTGAAAGTGAAGAATTTTAATGCAGCAGCGCTTATCGAAACTATCCTGTCGCTGGATGAAAAAAGGCGCGAAACCCAGACCCGGATGGATGAAACTTTGGCTGAGACCAACAGGATTGCCAAGAGCGTCGGAGAAATGTTCAGAACCGGGCGCCAGGCCGAAGCCGACCAATTAAAAGAGCGGACTTCTGCCTTAAAGGCCGAAGCCAAACAGATGGCTGAGGATCTTGAGGTATTTGTTGCCGAAATGAACAAAGCACTGGTTCAGTTGCCAAACTTGCCTTACACAGCCGTGCCAACAGGACGATCAGCAGAGGATAATGAAGTGGTTTTCAGTCATGGCGACTTTCCGGATTTACCCTCCGACGCTGTTCCGCATTGGGATCTGATCAAAAAGTACAACATCATAGATTTTGACCTCGGCAATAAAGTTACCGGCGCCGGTTTTCCATTCTATCGCGGCAAAGGCGCCAAATTGCAGCGTGCTTTGATAAATTTCTTTCTCGACTCAGGAACAAGTGCCGGCTACACCGAGTTTCAGCCTCCTTTGATGGTTAATGAAGCCTCGGCATATGGAACTGGTCAGTTGCCTGATAAAGACAGCCAGATGTACAACGTGCCTCTTGACAAATTTTATCTCATCCCTACCGCCGAAGTCCCTATTACGAATATTTATCGCGATGTAATTTTGAAGGATAGTGAATTGCCGGTGAAAAACGTGGCTTACTCCAACTGCTTCCGGCGTGAAGCCGGCTCTTGGGGCGCTGATGTAAGGGGATTGAATCGTTTGCACCAGTTCGACAAAGTTGAAATTGTGCAGATTACAACTCCTGAATATTCTTACCGGGCTTTAGAAGAAATGCGTGAGCATGTAGCGTCCCTGCTGATGAAACTGGAGTTGCCTTTTAGAATAGTAAGGCTTTGCGGAGGCGACATGAGTTTTACTTCGGCCATGACCTATGATTTTGAAGTTTATTCAGCAGCCCAGAAGAGATGGCTCGAAGTGAGCTCCGTATCGAATTTTGAGAGTTTCCAGGCGAACAGGATGAAGCTGAGGTACAAGAGCAAGGAGGGTAAAACCGAACTGGCACATACACTCAATGGTAGCGCTTTAGCTTTGCCGCGCGTGGTGGCTGCTTTGTTGGAGAATAACCAGACATCGGGTGGAATAAAAATTCCGGCTGCGTTGATTCCTTACACAGGTTTCGAAATGATTGACTAACGGGCTTCAGCTTGATTTTTTGTTCAATTCTCAAAAATTGTGAACAAAATACTAAAGCTGCTCCTTAATTGGTTTTCTTCTTTATCCGTATACAAGCTTATGAAGCCAGTTTATCATATCCTTATCCTTCTGATTCTTATTTCTTCCGGAATTTTCGGTCAGGACGCGCCGGTTTTCCCTAAAGCCGAAACAGCAGACACAAAAAAGCAGGAGCCTGACATCGAAAAACTTGGCGCTGAGTACATCCGTAACCGTGATTTTGAGAAAGCCGTGGTAATCTACGAAAAGCTCTTCGAGGAAAAAGGCACCCATTTTTACTATAATTATTATATGTATTGCCTCATCGAGTTGCAGGATTACAAAAAAGCGCTCAGGGCAATAACCCGGCAGCAGAAAAATGACCCCAACCGCCTCAGGTATGACGTTGATGAGGGTTATATCTACATGATTTCGGGGGATCTGATGAAGGCCAATAAAGTATTCGACAAAGCCCTTGAGAATGTGCAGCCGGTTCCAACCCAAATCCGTGATCTTGCCAACGCTTTCAACTATCGCGGACAGACCGATTATGCCATTAAAACATACCTCAAAGGCAGAACCATGATTCCGGGTCATCCCTTTAATCTTGACCTGGCCGTAATTTATCAGCGGCAGCAGCGCTATACCGAGATGGTTGCCGAGTACCTCGATTTGCTGGATGTTGATCCTTCACAAATTGAAACTGTGAAATCCCGTCTGCAGTCGGCCATGAATGATGATCCGGACGGTGAGAAAAACGACATTCTCCGAAAAGACCTTCTGAGGAGAATACAACGAACTCCGGATAAGACCTACTACGCCGAAATGCTGATCTGGCACTCGGTTCAACAGCGCGATTTTGAAATGGCCTTTATCCAGGCCCGGTCCCTCGATCGCCGCTTCCAGGAAGAGGGGCGTCGAATTTACGAACTTGCTCTGCTTTGCTTGTCAAACAATTCCTATGATGTTGCTATCAGTGCCTTCAACTACCTGCTCGAGAAAGGCTCTTTATCTCCGTTCTATCTCGATGCACGCATCGGATTGCTGAATGCCCGTTACATGAAAATCACCAACCGCTTCGACTATACCCGCCAGGATCTGCTCGACCTGGAGAACGAATACCAAAAAGCGCTGGATGAATTCGGGCAAAACTCATCAACGGTGTCAATAATGCGCTACATGGCTCACCTTCAGGCATTTTACCTTGACAACTCCGATAAAGCCATAAAATTACTCGAAAAAGCTGTAGAAATGCCGGCCGTTTCAGCACAAATGAAAGCGGATTGTAAAATCGAACTGGCTGATATTCTTTTATTTGATGGTAATGTTTGGGATGCAACCCTGCTTTATTCGCAGGTGGATTACGATTTCAAACACGATCCAGTCGGCCACCAGGCCAAATTTAAGAATGCCAAATTATCCTATTACATTGGTGAATTTGGCTGGGCCAAAACGCAGCTTGATGTGCTCAAAGCAGCCACATCCAAACTGATCTCCAACGATGCTATGGAGCTGTCGCTGCTTATCAGCGATAACATGGATATGGATAGTACTTACACTGCTTTGGGTATATTTTCGAGAGCAGAACTTCTTGTTTACCGAAACAAATTTGATGATGCGCTTGTAACTTTAGACTCAATCCAGATGCTTTCGCTGTGGCATTCGCTGAATGATGATGTCATGTATAAAAAAGCCCGGATCATGTTGAAGAAGGGGCAATTTGCTGTGGCTGACAGTCTGCTCGAAAAACTTATTTCGATGTATCCTGCTGATCTGCTAGCAGATGATGCTTTATGGCTCAGGGCTGATATCCAGGAAAATCATTTTAAAGATATACAGAAGGCGAAAGAGCTTTACGAGAAAATTTTGTTCGATTACCCGGGCAGTCTTTACACGGTTGAGGCGCGTAAACGCTTCCGCACCATCAGGGGCGATATGACCAATTGAAGCCGCAAATTACTGATGTTGGTTACTGTTTATCAACTCTTTACATACTTCTAATACTGTGTTGCTTCGAATTTTCCCATTAATTAAATGTATCCGGTAAAACCAAAAAAAAGCCTGGGTCAGCATTTTCTGAAAGACGAGAATATCGCAAGGAAAATTGCAGAGAGCCTCAATTATCGCGCTCATGTTCTCGAAATCGGGCCGGGTACAGGTGTTTTGACAAAATACCTGATGCTCACCTGCGATGATTTCAAAGCCTGTGAAATTGACCAGGAATCCGTAGCATTTCTCCACGAAACCTATATCCAGCTTGATAGTAAGATAATCCATTGCGATTTTTTGAAGATGAAGTTTGAAAATCTGTTCGATGCTCCGTTCTCGGTGATTGGAAACTTTCCTTACAACATCTCCAGCCAGATATTTTTCAGGATTATCGAACACCGAAATTTGATCCCCGAGGTGGTTTGCATGCTGCAAAAGGAGGTGGCGCTTCGGATGGCAGCTCCTCCAGGAAGCAAAACTTATGGTATTTTGTCGGTACTCATTGGCGCTTATTATGACATTAAATATCTTTTTACGGTGAACGAGCAGGTTTTCATTCCCCCTCCCAAGGTAAAATCAGCCGTAATCCGCCTGGAGCGTAAAGAGAGTTTTGTTCCCGATTTCGATGAGGAATTCTTCTTTCGAATTGTGAAAGCAGGTTTCAATCAGCGCCGCAAAACGTTGAGAAACTCCCTGAGGGAATTATGGACTAATAAAATTAATCCGGACGATTTTCCGGTCTTCTCTAAGCGTCCGGAGCAACTTAGTGTACATGAATTTTTTGACCTCACGAGAATCCTTTCATAAAAAAAACCGGCCTGAGCTGAACCCGGCCGGTTAAGTTGTGTATTATAACTTATTATTTTACAACTAGTTTCCTCACAAAGTTTCCTTTCTCTGTACAAACCCTGACAAAATAGAGACCCGGAGGAATTTTAGAAAGATCAATGGTAGTTTGATTGGCAACTGCATTTTCCTGATAAAGCATTTTGCCTGTCTGACCCATGATTTGAACCTGTGTCAAACCTATGGAAGAAATATTTACAAATCCGGAAGCCGGATTTGGGTAAATATCAATTCTGCCGGTCGGATTTTCGTTTAACCCTGTCAGGTAATCGTTTGTAACAGGTTGCAGGTAAAAAGTATAGCCTTTGTTCATGTTTTCGATTACCACAAGATTTTGTGCTGTAAACGACTGATAACCATTAGCTGAGCAGGTAAGATCGTAAGTTCCGGGGGTTAGCAGCATGGAATAATAGGCGCCAAAAGGGGTCATGATGGATACAGCGCCATTATCAGTATTTGAAGCAGTTAAGATTGCTTCATTAATGGTATAATGAGTAATTGCATCTCTTATAAAACCATGAATTTTCCCGACTCCACCTTGTATTATCACCTGAACGGGGCCTGCTTTTTGGGATTCGCCATTATCGTAAAGTGCTGAAACATGGTAAATGTGAGTTCCTGCGGGCACTCCGGCATCGATGTAAGTAGTTATTGAAACAGGTGTTGTTCCAGTCAGAAGCATATCGCGATAAATATTGTAGCCGGTGATCTCTTTGACCGGTGGAGCATCCCAAGAAAGGGTCACATCAGTTCCGTTTACACTGGCGGCAAGGTTAACAGGTGCTGGGAGTATCAATTCTGACCCTTCGATGAGAATGTCGTCGAGGTACCAGCCATGAGCATCGTCACCCTGGTACCTGAATGCCACAAAAACAGTACTGCCGGCAAATTGCGTCAGGTCAACAATGGTCTGCTCCCAATCACTTACCACCGAAACTGCTTCCCACACCTGGATATAATCCCCTGCTGCCGGATCAACACTGCCGTTTGAGATCCAGACGCTGTTTTTATAATAATAATTTGGCCAAATGTTGTATGACCAGAATGAAAGCGTGATTTCAAGGGATTCAGGAAAAGAGATTGCAGGAGTTACCATCCAGCCATCTTCCATGTATCCCGATATGCCAAAGTCATGGAATGCTGAAGTTGTTCCGCCGGGCGTATGATTTTGTGCTGTTGACGGCATCCATTCCTCGCCACCGTTGTCGAAATTGAATGCTTCCCATCCCTCGGGTGGCAGCACTTCAAAGTTCTCACTGAAAGGTAATTCCATTGCTCCCGGACCAAATATCAACCGTTCGGTATAATGAAATTGCCCGGGATAAACCAATTGACTCGTGCCATTGGTCGTATTGGCGATGTGGATACCCGAACCATTTGTCCAGATTACATTTCCGTTGCCAAGTTCCCAGCAGCCCCTGGGCCCGGTTCCTGAAGTACCGGCAATAGTTGTCAGGAAGTTGCCTTGCGGGTCAAGCCTATGAACCCCGGAAGGCTGACCGCCGCTTGCATTCGAAAATGAACATGCAAGGTAGTCTCCGTTTTGGGTTTTGCTGAATTGCTGAATAAAATTCAGATTGCCAGGCACATTGAAGGGATTGAGATAATTTCCGTTTTTGTCATAAACCGCTATCTGTGATAAAAAACCTGTTACCGACGAAAAACTAATCAGTACGTTATCATTAATATAAGGTAGAAATGCCCACGGGCTGCCATCAACCGGAAAACTGCCGATCACCTCGCCGTTGGTGTTCAGTTTGATGATCGCATTGCCGGGAGCGCCATTTTGCGTGCCGGCATTGCACAGCCATACAACATTATCAAATTGACGCAGCCCGCGCAAATTGTCGAGTCCACTTGTGGGTGTGCCGCCAATGGAATTGATGTATGTTCCGTCGAGTTGAAACCGGTGTACCTTGTCCTGGGTCTGATCCGAAACCCACAATTCGTCTTCAATTCGACAAACCTGTTTCAGGGTTCCTGTTGTAACTGCCGTGAGGTCGATGAAATTATCAACTGCCATCGAACCATCTTCATAGTTGAAAAGAACTACTTTGCGCATGTTGTCTGCTGTTCCGACCACTGCAATGAAGTCGCCAGCCGGTTGTGCTGCCAGATGAGTGGCGATTAACACCATAATCACTACCCACAGTCTTTGTTGAGTAAACGAATGTTTCATAATGCATTAAATTTTAGGGTTAATAATTTGTCAAAATTCACAATAGAATTTCCATCGAAAAATACCAATTTTTTTTGAATTTCATCATGAAAATTGAAATTTATCCTGAATTTTCACGGAAATAGAGAGTGCTGCCAATTATTAGAAGAATTTTTACCAGGAGAAAACCCCGAAGCGGAGGCAATCAACCTGGTTGCTTCATGCCGATAATCAGGCAAAATGTCAGCGTAAGCGAAAAAATCTAATTGGCTGAGTTGGCTGGCTGATCCCTCATGTTAAAGTCGGATTTACTGTGTTTAGGAGGGATTGTTTGAAGATTATTGTTTTAGAATTGATCATCAGATGTTGGCGCTGTGCCAGATCAAAACCTCTGTAGCCCCATACCCGAATTTGTGCATCGAAGCGTCCTTCATCCGCACATTTTCGTACTCCTTCAAAATTTCAACCATCCTGGATTTCAGCACGCCGTCGCCAACACCGTGGATGAAAGTAATTTTGGTCAGGTAATTTTTGATGCCGCTTTCCAGGCATTTAACAAAATAATTAAGCTGATAGTTGAGGATTTCATGATTGTTCATCTTTGCATGATTATCAAGCAGTTCCTCAATGTGGAGATCCACTACAGCTTCCCTCGGGCTGGTTTTATGTTTGTTGATGAATTCCTCGGGCTGCTTGGGTTTAGCTGTTTGCTGAAGCACCTCCTCATCAAATTTCTCGTTAAACTCCGATACTGCAACCGCAGGTTGAACAGCGAGTTCGTTAACGATCAGCAAAAAGGCCTTTCCGCTGATGAACACCGAGTTTTGGTAAGCGTTTTCGTTGTAAAGCTTTGTGGGTTTGAAACTGAAAACACTGCTCACAGGACTTAAAACTTTAGAAGATAAATCTTTGTGAAACAGAACCTGGATGATACCATACGACCAACTCTCGATCTGCTCACGCTGAATGGAATCGAGTAATATTTTACTATTGGGTTTAATTACATCATAATCGGTTCCCTGCCATGCACCGTTTGGTTTTCGAAGAAACAGGCTGAAAAGCAGTTCATAATCCGTGAAATTCACCAGAAAAATGTCAAGCAGGCCGGTCAGTAGCCACTTCTGATCGTGTGGAACAAAAGCAAGATAGATTCCTTTTTTATCATCACCTTTTGATCGGAATATTTCGAGCGGAGTAACCCGTTCGTCGCCAAAACCCTCAAAATCATTCTCCGCCGGTTTTTCATCCTTGGCTTTAGGCTGTCGAAATTGCTGTTCGGTGAACATCATCCGGTGTGTCGGCGGTTCTTCTTCAACTTTCAGCAACTCGGTTATTATTGTTGGAATTTCGAATCCATCTTCGATCTGCACACTCACAAGGCTTCTGCTGATGATTTTCTTTATTATTCCTCCTCCACTGTCGTTCAGAAACTTGACTTTATCGCCAACTTTAAAATTCATGGTAGATTATTTTTGAGCAAAAGTAACGCAATTCGGCTGTGATTGTTTGATTGGGATTGAATATCTGAACAACAACAGCTCAAAACTTCTAATGATTTCGCTGCCGATATTTTTAAGTACTTTTAGACCTCAAAATTTCAGTTAAAATGGAACTCTCCGAATTTCGCAAAAATGGTCATAAACTGGTTGACTGGATGGCCGACTACTTCGAAAATATTGAAAAACTGCCCGTAAAATCAAAAGTTCATCCCGGAGAGGTTTTAAGCAGATTGCCTTTTAAACCGCCGCAGATGGCAGAAGACTTTGCGGACATTTACCGGGACTTCAACGAAATTATCCTTCCCGGAATGACTCACTGGCAACATCCGGGCTGGCATGCCTATTTCACAGCCAACAACAGCTATCCGTCAATCCTTGCTGAGATGCTGACTTCGGCAATGGGTGCGCAGTGTATGAGCTGGCTCACATCGCCGGCTGCAACCGAACTGGAACAGCGGGTGATGGAATGGTTGCGGGATATGACCGGGATACCGGCTGCTTTTACGGGTGTAATTCAGGATACTGCTTCAACAGCCACTCTCGTCTCGCTGTTGACTGCCCGCGAAAAGGCATCTGAATTCAGAATCAACCGAAAAGGTTATCACCACGAGAAAACTTACACGATCTACTGTTCCGCCGAAGCGCATTCGTCAATAGAAAGAGCTGTGAAAATTGCCGGCTTTGGCAGCGAGTACCTTTTCAAAATCGAGGTAGATGATCAATTTGCGATGAATCCTGTGGCACTTGAATCCGCCATCAGCCAAAGTTACCGGAACAGACTTGAGCCGTTGGCTATTGTAGCAGCCATTGGAACAACCGGTTCCACCGCCATTGACCCTTTGAAAGCAATTGGAGAAATTGCCAGAAAATACAACCTCTGGCTTCATGTGGATGCCGCATGGGCCGGATCGGCGCTTATCCTTCCCGAAATGCGCTACATTATCGAAGGGATAGAAAATGTTGATTCTCTTGTTTTTAACCCGCACAAATGGTTGTACACGAATTTTGACTGCAGCGCCTACTTTGTCAAAGATAAAGCGGCTCTGATCCAGACTTTTGAGATTTTGCCCGAATACCTGAAAACACCCGAAGGTGAAAGGGTAAACAATTACCGGGATTGGGGAATACAGTTAGGCCGGCGGTTCCGCGCGCTCAAATTGTGGTTTGTCATCAGAAGCTTTGGGGTTGAGGGGCTTCAGGAAAAAGTACGGCAGAACATCGAATGGGCAAACCAGTTTGCTGGCTGGTTGCAAAGCCATCCGGACTTCGAATTGCTCGCCCCAAATCCGCTGGCAACAGTTTGCTTCAGGCTGAAACCTGCTAATTTTCATGACGATGAGATACTGGACAAACTAAATGTAGAATTTCTAAAAAAGATCAATGAGTCTGAAAGAGTCTTTCTGAGCCATACCAGGTTGGCTGGTAAGTTCACGCTAAGAATGGTGGTGGGGCAAACCAACACAGAGTTCCGGCATGTAAAGCAGGCCTGGGAAATTGTGAGCAAATGCGCAGCATCCTGCCTCAGAGATTTTTCGTAATCGAATGGATAAAAAAAACCGCTGCCAGCGGGGAGCCGGCAACGGTCGAACTTACTCTTATGAAAAATCAGTCTTTAGTCTTAGTTGTATGCGAAAACCACATTGTATCCGCCAGCGTAAACTTTATCGGGGTTTTCTAAAATCTCTTCTCCTGCTTTACCCTGAATTTTGATAACTGTCTTTCCGTTTTCATCAAGTGAAGTTGGCATCGAGTTATCTATCGGTAAAGCAACAAAAGCAGCCTGACTACCATTCATACCAGTCAATTCTTTAGATGTAATCATTACATTGCATGCTGTTGAAGCGCCGCCACTCAGTGCGATCTCACCCAGTTCGAGGTTATTTCCAACAGCATTTTGCTGAATTTGTAAACTGTTGTTTGTAACAGATGTGGCAGCAACTGCTTCAACGATCTCAGCATAAACATGTCCTGTAACACGAACTTGTGCAGAACCTGCGAATCCGATCAGGATCAGGGCGAGGATCAGAGCGCTGGTTTGTACGAATGTTTTCATGTGATAAATATGTTTACGTTGATTTCTTGATGAGACAAAGATAGTAAACAAATTTATCAAAAAGCAATACTGTGATTAAATAAAAGAAAAGAATATTTTCATTAATTTGTAACTAATTAAATGTCAATGAAATAAGATTTAAAAAAAATAATTTATGTGTAAAATAAATTTACATTAAAGAGTAAAAATAATTTGCTGATGACAGCAAAACTGTAAATAAAATTTATTTTAAAGTCAAAAATGTCAAGAAAAGTAAAAAAATAAAACCCCCTCAGTAAGTTGAGGAGGTTTTCGATGTATGAAAAAGTTATTGTTCTGGATCCTTTTTCGAAGCTTTGTTCTGGATATTTTTACGTTTAGCCTTGAATTAGCCCGTATTTTTCAATTTTGGCATTCAGCGTTGGTCTTGTGATTTCAAGAATGCTTGAAGCTTCCATCTTATTCCACTTTACGGCATTAAGAACATGGTTAATGTGTTCTTTTTCAATTTCTGACAGCGGCACCAGTCGGGTTTCAGTTTCATAATTCTGTAGGTTGTTGTTCAGATTCAGAATGATGTTTTTCCTTTCCAGAACATCCCCCTGACTAAGAATGATTGCTTGAGTCAAAACATTTTCGAGTTCTCGGATATTGCCGGGCCATGTGTACTTTTTAAGCATCTCAACTAATCCATCTTCCACTTTCACCACGTGCCTTCCAAGCTTACGGTTAAGCTTTTGCAGCAGATTTTGCAGGAGTTCGGGGATATCCTCGATTCTTTCGCGCAATGGTGGTATGTGTATCGTAAATACCCTCATTCTGAGGTACAGATCGTTGAGGAATTTCTCTTCGCTGATATAAGATTCAATATTGTGCTTTGTGGCCGAAATGATCCTGCATTTTATTTGTACAGGATTAGGAAGGCCAGGTTTGTAAAATTCATTATTTTGCAATGCTCTGAATAATACTTGCTGCATGTTGAGCGACAATTCCTGGAAATCGTCCAGAAAAAGCGTTCCTTCGTCAGCAAGTTCGATTTTTCCTTTTCGTTCGTTGGCGAGGCCATTTTGATCCAGCCCGGAGAAGCCGAAAATCTCCGACTGCAATAAGTCCTCGTTCATCGAACTGCAATTGACAACATAAAAGGGGTGTTCACGGGTTATTCCGCTGTAATGAATCAGCCTGGCAATTTGTTCTTTGCCGGTTCCAGACTCTCCGGTAATCATTACATTGACCTTTGTGAGTGAGATACGCCCAATGTTTTTGAAAATCTCTCTCATGGCAGCGGTTTTACCAGCCATCAAACTGTCTTCAATAGCTTTGCGGGCTTCCGGCGCAATGATGCGGGAGAGACTTTTACTCTGCACGGAGGCTTCTATGCCGTTGTTGATGGTTTCTAACAGTTCGCGGTTTTTAATCGGCTTTTCAATATAGTCGTAGGCTCCGGATTGAATTGCTTTGATGGTTAAACTTACGTCTCCAAAGGCTGTAAGCATAATTACCGGCAATCCTGGATGCTGCCTTACCAATTCGGTTAAAACCTCCATCCCCGAAATACCGGGCATTTTATAGTCTGTAATCACCAGGTCAGGATTTTTTAAATCAACGAATTTCAGTCCCGTCTCGCCATCTGGCGCCTCAATGACTTCATAGCCAGCTTTTTGAACAACATTTGCGAGCATTTTCCTGATAAAATCGTCGTCGTCAATGATCAAAATCTTTTTCATTCGAAGAGTAAGTTAGATGTTTTATAATGAATAATTTAAGCAAAATGTCAATTGATCCTCTGTTTCCCTGAGCTTCTTTTCAGCAATCATAATTAATTGAGATAGATTTTTTCTGATTTCACCCCATTTTTACCGGTAACCCTGGCAATAAACAATCCATGAAGCTGAGGTAAAAAGATATCTTTAAGTTGTCCGCAGGTAACATTCATGGTGTAAAGTTTTCTTCCTGTAAGATCAAAAATATCGAGCTGGCAGGTTTCAGTTTCACCCATCAGGCGTAGGTCTAAAAACAAGGTACGATCGTAACTATATATATTTATAGGTAGGGGTGAGTGAGGATTTGGGAAATTTCCTTCTTTCAGGTGAAGTACAAAACGCTTTGGGTCATCTTTCGTGCTTGCTGTAAAAGTGTAAACATTGTTCTTCAGCAGGTCATGTTTTGTTCCTGTAAAAAGATCTTCAATTACCAGCATTTCAAATGCAAGTTCTTCGAAGCTGACGGTAATACTGTGCGATCCGTTTTCACCGGGTTTGAATGAAACAGGTACCACCGGATGCGCGTCGGTATCGGAAAGCAACCTGAGTGAAAAATCAACGCCACCGTTGCTAAGGTACAAACTTGGGGCTGATGGGACAAAACTGAATTTTTTTCTCGACCCTCCCTGATTTTCATTGTGTCCGTACTCCAAAACCACCTGATCCATACTTTGAGCAGTTTCATGCTGGATTGCCATGGATAATCTGCTGATACCCTCTACGGTAGACTTTAGCCAGTTACCGGACCCATTGTGAACGCGCGTATTGTTATTTAGCGATACTGTTCCGGTTTGTGTGGCTGAGACGAAGAAGCCCTGTGTCGGAGCTATGTAGCGGGTAATTCCAAGTGTACCGATATCATTTCCTGATGCCGAGTTGTAAACACCGTAGTTTTGCGCTGCATCATTCCAAATCCATATATCATATCCGCCGCCGTTAGACTCGAGAGTACCGCGACTCCATCCGGTGGTGGATTTCCAGTCAATGGATGAGGGATAAGGATTTCCGATGATGTTGCTGCCAAAGGGATCGCCCGTTCCTGCGGGATTTCTGGTCACGGGAATCGTTGTATATCCATTATTAAGAAAGCCACTGAAAACCAGTGTTGGATTTGGAGCCTGGTAGGAAACCAGGTATCCCCGCCCGACTACAAAATTGTTGCTTCCGTTGGCGGTGAGCCAGTTGGGCGGATAATCAATATTTAAAAGATATACCCATGATGTGTCCGGCTCATACCAGGTGTAGAAGTCGTAACCGGTGCCATCGCCGTAACTTCCTGATGGTGTGAAAGTCCCTGAAATGGGTTGGTTCGTCATTGGCGAGGAGAGCATATGCCAGGCTTCCGGCAGGCCGGGTACATATCTTTCGAATGTGGCAGGTACCCCAGCTGTATTATGCACAAATGAACCAGTTCCGGCCTGGCTGGATTTTACCAGGATACCTGTGTTCCCGGCGGCATTATCTACAACATTGGTTACCGTTAATGATCCATTGGTAGCGATGGTTACCGAACTGTTTGGCTGTACCTGCAAAGTGTTGATTGCCACAAATGTACTGATAACAGGTTTATTGGGAACATTGGGTATTCTTACTTTGCTTGTTGTAATGGGAACATTATTGTTGCTCCAGTTCCCGTTATTCTCCCATTGCGTATTTATATTGCCGTTCCAAACGATAACAAAATTTCCACCCATGGCAGCAAGAAACGGGTACCCATTGTTTATATCAGGATCTATTGTCCAGATTGCTGTGAGGTTCCATCCCGCATTCTGAAAAGTAGCCGGGTCTTTCATTTGAGCAGTATTTTTGGCGGTACCACCATCGCTGTAGGTCAATCCTGAAGTCTGAGTATCCCAGAATGAATTGGAAATTGTGCCACCCTGCCTTCGTCCGATCATTCCTCCGGTCTGACCTGCATTGCCGGACACGAGACCGGAAGAGTAACTGTTGGCGATTACTGAATTTGATGAAAACTGGCCAATAAGTCCTCCCACACGATTATTTCCGTAAACAGCCCCTATTGCATAGCTATTTTGAAGTGTGCTTGCATGAAGTTCTCCGATTAGTCCTCCAAACTGATTTCGGTTGCCCGAAGTTCCAAATGGACGAACTTCTGAAGAAGATGTAGAGAGCCTGATTAGCGAACCAGAATGAGCCCGTCCAATTAAACCTCCAACATTAGTGATTCCGCGGACTTTACCGTTACTATAACACAATTCCACGGTGGCGCCATTGTTTTGGCCAATTAATCCCCCAACATCGTCACCGCCTGAGCCAAAAACATCCGACGTTGAATAGCAATTAGAGATTAGCGTTCCGGAATATCCGTTCAGGCCGATTAATCCACCCACCTGATTTGTTCCTGAAACAACTCCGGTAGAGTGAGAGTTTGTTACGTTTGCATTATTGTTCCAGCCAATCAGGCCGCCAACATCGCTCGATGTTCCGGTTACATCTGAATTGGAAAAGCAGTTGGTTACAGGACCCTGGTTTCTGCCGGAAAGCCCGCCAACGTATTGCGTACCGCTAACATTTCCGTTGGACGATGTATTATTTATAGTTCCGCTGTTGTTGTAACCTGTAATGCCGCCAACACTGCTTGTGCCGGTAACCGATGCGTCAACAACGGAATTTGTTACTGTGGATAATGAATTCATCTGGCCGGCAATTCCGCCTGTTAAGGTAGCTCCGGTGATAACCCCTGAAACTGAGGCGTTTTCGATATTTGCATTGCTGTTTAATAATCCTGCAATACCCCCGGTATAGTTCTGATTAGCAGTCACATTACCCGAAAAACTGCAGTTTTTGATCAGGCTTCCTCCATCGCTCTGACCGGTAATACCTCCAACATTACCCTGTCCATTGATGTTTCCGGTAATATTCACATTTTCGATCAAACCGGCGTTGGTTCCCACAATAACTCCAACCCGAGTACCCCCTGTGATTACAGCATTCTGGAATTTTATGTTTTTTATTACTGCGGCGGCGCCTGTAGATTTTATCATCGCTACCTCAAATACTCCGGAACGGTTGATGCGGAACCCTGTAACTGTAAAGCCCGCCCCGTCAATACTGCCGTTGAACCAGCCGATGGGATTAAAACCCTCACCAATTGCAGTGGATGAGGCATCAATATCGTTTTTTAGCCGGTAATGTTTATCATTGGGCTGGTTTTTTATGTCCTGTAGATGCTGAACAGTAGAAATTAACCAAGGATCGGCCTGCGTTCCGCTTCCACCGTCAAAAAGTATCTCTTCAGGCGTTGACTGCGCCAGCAAAACAACGGGAAAGAGTATCAATATGAAAACCAACCGAAAACTCCACAGGGCTGTGCGACTTTGAAAGTGAGTAATCATAAGATAACTTTTTGAGGGCATAATCAAAAGTAACCGAAATTTTTATACTGCGAAACCAATTTTTTACAGGTAAAATTTTACAGACTCTGGATTATTGTAAATATTTTTCCGGTTTGGAGGCTCAATAACCATGCAAGAAAATTTATTCATCAGAAAATGTGATAATTAGAAAATTTGTGGGAGGGACAATTTTCCAAAATCGGGAAATTTATTCCAATTAAAGGATTTCGATTTGGCTATAGATTACACTTACAAGGTTTTACACTTGTCAACATTCCAATTGTTTCACTGTTTCTACATTAGAACTATTTTTGCAAAAAATTCTAAATCATGACAAATATATTTGAAGTTACCAGCGATGTGAAATGGATTGGTGTTCAGGACCCTGACCTTGTAACCTTTGATGTGGTGATGGAGACCCGCTATGGCACTACCTACAATTCCTATTTTATTAATGCTGAGAAAAAAACCATCGTCGAAACTACCAAAGAAAAGTTTTGGGATGAGTACCGCGCGAAGATCGAAGCAGTATGCGATCCGGCTGAGATAGAGTACATTATCATGAACCATACTGAGCCGGACCATTCCGGCAACCTGAAGCGGCTACTCAGCATTGCGCCCAATGCCAAAGTTGTAGGATCGGGAAATGCCGTAAGGTATCTGAAAGAGTTGATGTGCAGCGATTTCCCGAATATTGTCGTGAAGGATGGACAGACGCTTGATCTTGGTAATAAAAAGGTTCGTTTCATCAGCGCTCCCAACCTGCACTGGCCTGATACGATGTACACATACCTGGAAGAGGACAAGGTGCTATTTACCTGCGATTCGTTTGGAGCGCACTTCAGCGATGAGGTCATGTATGAGGAAAAAATCACACGCAGAGATGAGTACGACTACTCCTTTAAATACTACTTCGATGTTATTTTGAAGCCTTACAGCAAGTTTATGCTCAAAGCGATCGAAAAGATCAGCGGGATGGACATTGAGGCCGTTGCCACCGGCCATGGACCGATCTTAAGGGAAAACTGGAAAAAGTATGTTGATCTTTCGAAACAGTATGCCGAAGAGGCGCTGATGCTGCCGGAAAAGCCCAAAGTTTTCATTCCCTATGTAAGCGCTTACCAGAAAACCGGAAAAGTTGCCGGTCTTATCGCACACGGCATTCGCCAGGCCGGAGATATTGATGTGGAAGTGAGCGACATCGAAATGGCCACCATCGGCGAGCTGGAGGAAAAAATCACCCACGCATCAGCCTATGTGATTGGCTCTCCAACCATCAACCAGAATATTCTGCTGCCGATTTACAAATGTTTTGCCCTCATCAATCCTATTCGAGACAAAGGCAAGCTGGCCGGCGCTTTTGGCTCATATGGCTGGAGTGGCGAAGCCCGCGAACTGATCAAATCTAACCTCGAAAACCTGAAACTTGCGTTTTTTGATGAAGGCGTTTTCGTAAAATTCACGGCAAGCGATGAAGAAAGTGAACAAGCCATAGCTTATGGGAAAGCATTTGGGGCTAAACTCCTCGAAAGCAGCAATTAAATTTAGTTTCGACAAAAAGCTTTAGCCTCCGACTGCATGACAGGTTGAAAATGCATAGCAATCCCTCCTTTACATCAGATACTAAAACTACGGGCTGCCGGCGAAAATGGGTGGCATTCCTTCGTTACTTTAGCATTCTGGCGCTGGCTGTTTCCCTGGGTTCATGCAGCCTGGAGCGTAATCTAGCACGCGAGTTTGTCGAAGGTCGTGATTCGGTAGCCGTAATGCTCTTTATGACAGACTATGTAATCAAAACCAACCTTAAGAACTGGGAAATTGCCGGCTTTGAAAAAATGACCAGCCAGCAACAGGACTCAGCATTGTATTTCAATAGCACTTTTCTAAAAGAAGTGGATGATGCTTTTTTACTGTCGAGATTTGAAAATGGCCTGCAAGCCGGACTGAAGAGATACAATATCAAGGCTTTCACCGAAGAGCAGCTGCTCGATTTTCTCGATATAAATTACAAAGCCTATAAGGTGCTGGTTGCTCAGGTCGAAATCGAAGAGGATATTTACCCTTACCGGGTTGAGGAAATATTTTTTGATTCTATTCTCTATTACGAGGATTTCAGCCTGAATCTGATTAATATGAATTTGTGGTTCGAAATTTCGGAGATGAATGATCCTAACGCTGTGAATCATCTGCTTTACGCTACCGACGACATGATGGACGCGCTGGAAGGTAGATTCCAGACCAATCTCTTTTCAGGCGATGTAAAATTCAATTACAATTACTTCCCGGTAAAAACGGAGGATATTTACACCCTTGCAACAATGCTTGGCGAAAAGTATGCCGGGTACATCTTCGATTATACGCTAAATGAATATATACACCGGAATTTTCCTGCAGGACAGCGCCCAAGATCTTATTACACCTATGATCTGTTGACCAGAACCGTGGCGCCGGCAAAAGACCAGCGATTTATCTTCATCAGGGAGTAGCGGATAGTGTTGATTTACAAGGCCTTCAAATCGGTAGTTGCCTGATACTTTAACTTTCGTTAATCTTAATTTAATGTGAGGCGTGTATTTTACAGTTACCTTTGCCGCCGTTTAAAAAAAATCAGTTTTTCATCAATTTATTAATTATCAATTAGAAATGACATTATCAAAACTAAGAAATATTGGTATTGCCGCACATATTGACGCCGGCAAGACCACTCTTTCGGAACGCATACTTTTTTACACCGGCACCACACGCAAACTCGGCGAAGTACACGATGGCCAGGCTACGATGGATTTTATGAAGCAGGAGCAGGAGCGGGGTATTACCATTGCTTCGGCTGCCATCACCTGCAACTGGAAAGAGAACCAGATCAACCTGATTGACACCCCGGGACACGTTGATTTTACCGTTGAAGTTGAACGTTCACTGCGTGTACTTGATGGAATGGTAGCGGTTTTCTGCGCTGTGGGTGGTGTTGAGCCTCAAAGTGAAACGGTTTGGAACCAGGCCGATCGCTACAGGGTTCCCCGCATCGCTTTCATCAATAAAATGGATAGAACCGGCGCTGATTTCGCCGAGGTGGTCGGGCAGATGAATGAATACCTCGATGCCAATGCTGTTCCGTTTCATCTCCCAATAGGGTCGGAGGAGAATTTCGAAGGAATGGTTGACCTGGTCGAAAATAAAGCTTTGCACTTCAAGTCAGGCGACCCGGTGGAATACCCGATACCGGAAGATATGAAAGCCCAGGTGCACACCGCCCGCCAGTTTATGATCGAAAAACTTGCCGAGTACGACGAGGAGCTTTTCGAACTCTTTTTGGAAGAAGAACCAATTTCAACCTCATTAATCAGGAAAGCAGCGCGCAATGCGACGCTGAAGCTCGAAATCACTCCGGTACTGTGTGGCGCTGCCTATAAGAATAAAGGTGTACAAAACCTGCTGGATGCTGTGGTGGATTATCTGCCCTCCCCGCTGGATATCGGCGCTGTGGTGGGTGTTGATGTGGATAACCCTGAAAAAACCCATACCCGTAATCCTTCAGCTAAGGATCCGTTCTCGGCATTAGCCTTCAAATTGATCCATGATCCTTATGTTGGCCAACAAACATTTATCCGTATTTTTTCCGGCGCCATCAAAAGCGGGATGCAGATATACAATTCAACTAAACTGAAGTATGAAAGGGTTGGCAGGATTTTCAGGATCAAGGCTAAGGAGAGGATCGAAATTTCTGAAGCTGGTCCCGGAGATATTGTTGCTTTGGTGGGAATGAAATTCACCAAAACCGGCGACACGCTTTGCGATAACGATCATCCGCTGCTTCTGGAGAATATTCACATTCCGCCAACGGTGATCGAGCTAAAAATCAATCCTTCAAACCGTAAAGATCAGAGTAAACTGGGCGAAGCGCTGGCAAAACTGGCCAACGAAGACCCCTCTTTCAATGTAAGATTCAACAACGAAACCGATGAAACCATCGTTTCTGGGATGGGAGAGTTGCATCTCGAAATCATCATTGACAGGCTGAAAACCGAATTCGGTGTAGAAGTGATTGTTGGCGAACCTTCGGTGGCTTATCGCGAAACCATTACACAGGAAACAGAATACAACTACAAACATTCTAAGCAAACCGGTGGCCGCGGGCAGTATGCTCACACCGTTATGCGTCTTGAACCCAATGATGGCAACGGTTACGAGTTTGTTGACAAAATCAAGGGCGGCGTGATACCCGGCGAATTTGTTACATCGGTGAACAAAGGTATCGTTAAGACTCTCGAAGGCGGTGTTCTGGCCGGTTTCCCGGTAGTTGATGTCAAAGTGGTGCTACTCGATGGAAGTTTCCACCCGGTTGATTCATCGGATATGGCTTTCCAGACGTGCGCCTCCATTTGCTTCAAGAGCGGCTTCATGAAAGGAAACCCAATCCTGCTCGAGCCTATCATGAAAATTGAGATCAATACACCCGATGATTTCATCGGAAATGTAGTGGGCGATCTTAACAAGCGCAGGGGCAAAATCGAATCCATGCGCCGTTTTCGTAAGGGAGCCCAAAAACTCAATGGTACTGTGCCTTTGATGGAGATGTTCGGTTACGCCACTGCATTGCGGAATATCACCAGCGGCCGTGCCAATTATTCGATGGAATTCTTTAAATACATGCCAGTTGGCGCCGGAATCCAGGAGCAGGTGCTCAAAAAACTGGAAGCCGAGAAGAAACAGCAATAATTAGCCAGACTATTCAGGAGTGATCAGATGATTTTTCGGGATTGTTTGATCACTCCTTTTGTTTTCCATCGTCCGGTAAGATAATAAAGGTAAGTCAGAACCATTCCGATTCCCCAGCCAATTGGAACCGCCCACCAGATTCCTGTAACACCAATCCGGCCTGCCAGAATATAGGAAGCCGGAATACGGATAATCCAAAGCGCAATCAGTGTGATGAACATTGGGATTAGTGTGTCACCGGCTCCGCGCATCACGGCGTTGATGACGAACAATGATGAGAAGAGGATATAGAAAGAGCCAACGATCACCAGGTAATCATTTCCGACATCAATGATGGCTTCGTCGGGGGTAAAAAATCCCATCAGGTTTTTTCCGAATAAAATCACAATCGCGCTGAAAAGCAACGAAATAGCGCACGTAATTAGCCACGTGGCCCACAATCCTGCCCTTACACGCTCAGGCTTGTTGGCGCCAATATTTTGCCCTACGAAGGCCGAAAGAGCGGCGGCAAAGTTCATCGCCAGCATCGAAGCGAACGAGTCAATACGGTTGGCCACACTGTAAGCAGCGATGGTTACCGTACCAAACTGATTTACAATGCCATACAAAGCAATTAACCCGGTGGCAACAAACGTTTGCTGCATTCCCGTGGGCAATCCAATGCGAAGGCTGGTTTTGAAAATTTCATAATTGAAAGTGTACTTCCTCCACGAAAGGTTCATTACAGCATGTTTCCTGTTGAGGTAGATCACTGCAGTAACAAGAGCGCCAGCCTGCGAAATGATGGTGGCATACGCTGCGCCGGCAATACCCATTTTGAAAACGACAACGAAGAGCAAGTCCAGAAATATGTTGGTAATGGTGGAGATTATGAGAAAAATTAAAGGTGTTTTGGAATCGCCAAGCCCGCGCAAAATGGCGCTGATCCCATTAAATCCAAAAAAGAAAATAGATCCGGCAAAGTAGATATTCAGGTAAATACTGGCGTTTGGGATAACCTCCTCCGGCAGGCCTGTTAACCGGAAAATCGGCCCGCTGAAGGCAATCCCGACAATTGTGGTTATCAGCGAAGCAAAAAACAGAATAATGTAAGAAGTATCAATGGTTTGCTTCACCTTTTCGATTTCTTTGGCGCCGAAATACTGTGAGATGATAATGGTAAACCCCATGGAAAGCCCGATCATCATGGCTACCAGCAGGAAGATTATCGGGAATGCCGCGCCAACCGCTGCCAAGGCCTCTTTGCCGATGTAGTGCCCGATAACAATACTGTCCACAACATTGTAGAGTTGCTGAAATACATTGCCATACACCATTGGCATGGCAAATTGCATGATCAGTTTTCCTTCATTTCCAACGGTCAGGTCTTTCATTGGTGCTGCTCGTCGCTGTTGTGTTTGAATGAGGCCGCAAATGTAGTTAAAAGATGGTGGTTAAAACGGAGGGCGTTGGCAAGCAATTTTGTTTGAACAAAATATGTCAACAAGGTCACTTCGAATTTTCCTTCAGTTGCCCAAAATTAATCTGATTGTCAATAATTCAGTTAGGCTTCCGACAATTTCAAAAGAACCTGATTCAGTGATTTCAAGTTCCTTCCTGGATAATTTTGGGTAAGCAATTATTGTTTGCGGAATAGACCAGATTGTTGGAACACTGACTTAAACCTGGGTGGGCTGGTTTTCTACAAAACTTTAGAGTTCTATCCGATTAATTGACGAGGTTAGGTGCATATTCTGCATTTCAATTAATATCTCTGATATACAAACTGTTGGGAACTGCTGCCTTCGGGAAGCTTTCTCAAATTTTCTTTTGGTTCCTGGTAGCAATTTCAATTGCTGGTATCAATTTCCTGATATGCGTTTTAACTTGTGTTTTCTGATGTAAAAACCTCGGTCAGATCAACTTTCAGATCGCCATCGAATATGTTTACGGGTATTTTATCATCTTCAGCATACATACCCTTCAACTGGTATTTTCTGCTTTCTCCCAGCACAAACACATTGACGTTCTCATCGTTGGGATTCACAATCCAATACTCCTTCACGCCGTGCTCCTGATAAATCTCAAATTTATCCTTCAAATCCCGCTTTGAATTTTTTGCCGAAATAATCTCAATTATCAGATCGGGAGCGCCAAGACAGCCTCTTGAATCAAGTTTTGAAGGATCGCAGACAATGAAAATATCTGGTTGCAAAACAGTGTACACCTGTTTATCGGCGGTTCTTTTAGCGTCTTTAGGAAATCGCACGTCTGCCGGCGCATGATAAACTTCGCAGGTCTTTGTTTTTAAAAATAGCCAGAAGATGCTGGTTAAGTTGGTCGAAATCTTCTGGTGCATGCGCGATGGCGCTGGTGTCATCAGTTTTATGAAACCATCGTAAAGCTCTCTCCGCTTATCGTCCATCCAGGTCAAATAATCGGCGTAGGAATAGCGCTTGTTAAGATCTAAATCGAGTGTTTTCATGGCTAATAGTATTTACATTTGACAAAAATAGCAATCTTTTCATTTGAGCCCGGTTTTTAAGCATTGCGAACCGCTTGAATCATGTCCTATGGCAGTTGTTGGTTTGATTTCCGGTAAGAAACTAACACAGTGGAGAATTCTTAATTTTGCCCGATCAGGAATTTTTCTGTTTTGGAAGTAATAAAACCCACAAATTTTCAATGCCGCTTTCCAAATCTTTCACTTCCGGTGTGATTCTGTTGCTCGCCGCCATCATCTGGGGGTTTGCTTTTGTGGCTCAGCGTGCTGGAATGGAGTATGTTGAGCCATTCACTTTCAATGGAATAAGGTTTTTGCTGGGATGTATTACACTGTTGCCTTTATTGTTTTTGAGAGGTAAATCGCAAGTCAGAAGGGATGCAGGCAGCGGGAAATGGAGTAAAGATGAGACTGCAGGGGGCATTCTGGCCGGCACAGTAATGTTCATGGCTGTAAGCTGGCAGCAGTTTGGCATTGTTCATACCACAGCCGGAAAAGCGGGTTTCATCACCGGGCTTTACGTCATTCTGGTTCCAATTGTTGGGATGTTTTTCAGCCAGAAAACCGCTTTTAATGTCTGGATTGGCGCGGTAACTGCAGTTATCGGGCTTTATTTCCTTAGCGTTACCGACGATTTTACTCTCGCTTTGGGTGATTCTCTGGTGTTGGTCAGTGCGCTGTTTTTCACTTTTCATATTCTGATTATCGGTAAGTATTCTACCAGGGTGAGTATCATCAGGTTATCGGTATTACAATTCTTCGTGTGTGCAGTATTGAGCCTCGGTGCTGCAATGGCCACCGAAACTATCCAAATATCAGGTATTTATGACGCTGCTCTTCCGATCCTATATGGAGGGATATTTTCAGTTGGAATCGCTTACACGCTGCAGGTCGCCGGGCAGAAAAATTCTCACCCATCAGCGGCTTCCATCATTCTGAGCCTCGAATCGCTCTTTGCAGTCATAGGGGGATGGTTAATCCTCAGCGAGCATCTCTCCTCCCGCAACCTTTTTGGTTGTGCGCTGATGCTGACGGGGATGATCATTGCACAGATCAGTTTCAGCAAAAAACAGTCGGATAAGCTGTTACCCGCAAGTCCTGAGACCCATTCTGACAAATAACTGTAAATTTGCCGGCAAAAGTCGTAGCCCGTTCTGTCGCTACATCTGCCTTCGGGCAAATGGAGAGGAAAGTCGGGACAACACAGAGCGCCATACTTCCTAACAGGAAGGCCTCGTGAAAACGGGGACAGCAAGTGCCACAGAAAATTACCGTCCCGCCCGTGCGGGATAAGGGTGAAAACGTGAGGTAAGAGCTCACGCGTTGTGGTGGCGACATCGCAACGGGGTAAACCTTATGGGTTGAAAGACCATGTATATCACGGCTCCGTGTAAACGGAATACAGGCTGCTCGTCGAAATGCCGGAACGCCGGCATGCCGTGAGGGGTAGGTCGTTAGAGCCATGCTGTGAAGCCTGGCCCGGATAAATGACAGAAACTCCCGCTTTGCCGGGATGACAGAATCCCGCTTACAGGGCTGCGGCTTTTTATTTTTCCAATTCTAAAATCTTTCACCATCCAAACCGCATTACCCTTATTTTTGCAGCCGCTATGGCAAACTTTATCGAGATAAAAAACAAGAAGGCATCCTACCAGTATTTTCTGGTCGAAGAATACACTGCGGGCATACAACTCACCGGCACCGAGATCAAATCCATCAGGGAGGGAAAGGCAAGCATTGCCGATGCATTTTGTAATTTTACTGGTAATGAGATGTTTGTCAGGGAGATGCACATTGCAATTTACAAACAGGGAACCATCTATAACCACGAACCCAAGCGCGACCGCAAATTGCTGCTTACCCGCCGCGAGCTGAAAAAACTATTGGGAAAGGTGAATGAAAAAGGTTTTACCATAATTCCTACCTTGTTGTATATCAACGAGAAAGGGCTGGCCAAACTCACCATCGCACTGGCCAAAGGCAAGCATTTCTACGACAAACGTGAAACCATTAAAAAGAAAGATGTGGCCAGGGATTTGGATCGCAGCGATTATTAACTTTTTACCGGAGAACGGAACTTTCCCTGCATGATATTTGTTTACAGACGGAACAAAATTTAATCATAACCCTATGAAAAATCTGATCTTACTCGCCCTCATTTTGACAATAATTCCTTTTGCCAATGGACAGGAAGCACCAAAAATCAAATGGTACTCTATTGAAGAGGCCGTCGAACTGAACAACAAAGCCAAAGCAAAGGATAAAAAGAAGTTTTTTGTGGATGTATACACCGACTGGTGTGGCTGGTGTAAAAAGATGGATGCCAACACGTTCACTGATCCGGTGATCATAAAATACATGAACGAAAATTTCTGGCCAGTGAAGTTTGATGCCGAATCGTCCGCTCAGGTTACCATCAACGGGCAATCCTACGTTAATCCGAACCCCGGTGTCAAGCGGTCAACACATCAACTGGCCATTGCGCTGCTCAACAAGAGACTATCTTACCCCTCTTTCGCCTTTCTGGATCAGGAGGTGAAACTGATTACGGTGCTGCCGGGCTACAACACTCCCGAACAACTCGAACCGGTGCTGCATTTTATTGTCAGCGAAGCCTACAAAAACCAATCTTTCGACCAGTTTAAATCTACGTTTAAAGGAACTTTTGGGAATTAGTGTCTGACAGAAAACCCTTAATGTTGAAAATCTTTGAAAATCGAATTTTAGGAGTTTTCTGGCTGAGACGAATTAAGAATTTTCGATAAGATTCTGTTGCTGAAATTTCCTTAGAGTGGCTGCAGGTATTTGTCCACGTCATCGCCTGTTACCACCTTATCACATAGGATGGCAAGCCTTTCCACCACATTGCGTAATTCCCTTACATTGCCCGTCCAGCGGTAGCTTTCCAGCTTTTTATAGGCTTCATCGCTTATTAAAAGCAATTGTTTTCCCATCTTTTTACAGACATCTTCCATAAAATGAGTGGCGAGCAGCGGAATGTCGCCATCACGCTGGTTGAGGTCAGGAACTTCGATAATGATTACACTGAGACGATGATAAAGGTCTTCACGGAAATTTCCCTTGTTTATTTCGTCGCGAAGGTTTTTGTTGGTAGCAGCCAGGATGCGCACATCCACCTGAATGTCTTTTTCGCCTCCCACCCGGGTGATCTTGTTCTCCTGCAAAGCCCTGAGAACCTTGGCCTGCGCCGAATGGCTCATATCGCCGATTTCGTCGAGAAAGAGCGTGCCACCGTGAGCCAGCTCAAAATCTCCCTTCCGCTGACGAATGGCAGAGGTGAATGAGCCTTTTTCGTGGCCAAACAACTGACTTTCAATTAATTCGGATGGAATTGCTGCGCAATTGACTTCAATGAAAGGAGCGTGGGACCGGGAACTTTTTTCGTGCAACCAGCGGGCTACCAGCTCTTTGCCGGTTCCGTTGCTGCCATGTATCAAAACGCGGGCATTGGAGGGTGCCACTTTATCAATCAGTTCCTTAATTGTCATCATGGCCGGCGACTGACCAATCATTTCCCAGGTTTGCGGGATATCCTGTTTCAGAATTTTGGTCTCTTTTATGAGGTTGGATTTATCAATGGCATTGCGGATCGTTACCAGTAACCGATTGAGGTCGAGGGGTTTGGCAATATAATCAAAGGCTCCTTTTTTGATGGCCTCCACCGCAGTTTCGATGGTTCCGTGCCCCGAAATCATCACTACCGGAGTATCCGTTACCTTCATGATGTGTTCCAGCGCTTCCATGCCATCCATCACAGGCATTTTGATATCAAGGAGGATGAGGTCGTACTTCTTGCTGTTGACCATTTTCAGCCCTTCGATGCCATTATCGGCATCATCAACCTTGTAGGTTTCGTATTCGAGGATATCACGGAGAGTATTACGGATGCTGCGTTCGTCGTCAATTACCAGGATCTTTGCCATAACCAGGAAGATTTATCTTAAGATTTTTGGCAAAAATAGAGCAAAATGACTTATAGGGATTATAACTCGCAATTGCCCGTAAATGCTTTACTTTGCGGTTGGGAACGAAGTTATGGCAACACAAACACAAATCATCGGCACATGGATACTTGTCATGCTCTACTCCGGGGTAATTTTATTTTTTGTGATCCGGGGAGCATTGAAAATCAGGAACATGGCCGACTACGCCATCGGTAGCATGAGTTTCTCACCGGTAGCCGTGGGTTTATCGCTGGCTGCTTCGATGACGAGTGCGGCAACTTTCGTCATCAACCCGGGATTTATCGCAAATTTCGGTATCTCAGCATTCATATCTTATGCTGTGGTTTTCCCGGCCGGTGCGGTTATCTCTCTCATCATTCTCACCAAAAGTTTCAGAAAATATGGCGAATCGGTCAAAGCGCTTACTCTTGCACAATGGATTGGTAAGCGTTACAATTCAGGGGTTTACGCTCTGATTATGGCCTTTCTTTCGTTGCTCCTCATCACTTTTATTGTGCTCATCATTGTGGCATTGACCAAAGTGCTCTCCAGTTCGCTGAACGTCAATGAAATGTATGTTTTGGCCGGGTTGGTGGTTTTTGTTTTCGGATACATGATGTTTGGCGGCGCAAATTCGATGGTTTACACCAACACCATTCAGGCTGCAATTATGTTGATTGTTGCTTTTGTACTGTTGGGTTCAGGACTTGAGAATTTCAGGGATGGGGTGGAGGGTTTTCTGCAAAAACTCGCCGCTATTGACACAGGAATGGTTGAGGCCACTTACCCGGAAAGTCCCCTTTTCAGAGATTTGTATGAAATAATTTTTGCACAGTTTGTCGTGGGTATGGCGGTTGTTGTTCAACCTCACATCATTACCAAATCGTTGTTGCTAAAGAAAAAGGAGGATGTAAACAGGTTTCTTTGGGTAGCTGTTACCGTTGAAATCATCTTTTTCCTGGTTGTATTTACTGGTTTTTATGCACGCTTTACATTCCCTGATCTCATGGCGAACGGCGTAAAACTTGGCAACGACGGCATCATCCCGGCTTATGTAGCTACCGCTTTTGCCGGTAGCAACATTGCGGTTGTGATTGGTCTGGTAGTGGTTATGGGACTAATCTCAGCCGGGCTTTCAACGCTGGAAGGGCTTATCCAGTCGGTGTCCACTACCATCACATCCGACATTGTTCGCCCGTTGCTTGGCCATACAATCACCAGGGATATAGTGTACATCACGATCAATAAAGTGGCAATCGGGCTATTGGCAATTGTTGCTTTCTACATGTCGGCCAGGCAACTGGCTTCTCCCAGACTGAGCGTTGCGCTGCTCGCACAGAACGGAGTTTATGCTTACTTTTCGGCAGCATTTATTCCGGTCATCTTTGGCATCTTTTTCCGGAATGTGAAAACTGCAGCGCCTCTCGCAGCCACAATCACAGCAATTGTAGTCCATTTTGCGATTTACTATTTTTTGCCCTGGCTGGTTAGCGAACATAGCTGGACATTTGGTACTTTTACAAAATATTTAACAGGTCCGGTCAGGAATCCGGCAATTGCGGCCTCAGGCGCCATTATCGCATCCACCATTGCCGGGCTGGTTTTGCACCTGAAATCAAAGTAATTTTGATGTTATGAATTCATTCGATTGGTTTGCAAAATGGGCTATTTACAATCCTTTTCGCATTGCTTTTAAGGAATTTGAAACCGACCGTGAATACAGCTATTCCCAATTCGACAGGATGGGAAACTATTTTGCAGCGTTGATTCATCACCAGCATGGATTTGTCAAAGGCGACCGCCTGGCGGTGATTTCTGACAACAATATGGAGTACATTGTGTTGTTCGCCACCGCGCAGAAATTGGGAATCACCCTTGTTCCCCTAAACTATCGCCTTACTCCCGCCGAACTCGATTTCATCATTTCTGATGCCGATGTGAAGGGTATCGTTTTTGAGGATAAGTATTATGAGAAAATCAGAAACCTAGACTCGTTCAAAGTTATCCCTTTCAAAATGAGTGTTGAAGAACTAAAGCATATCAACGACGAAAACCTGAAGAAGAAACCGGCTCCAATGCATGTTGCAGTGGAATTGCATGGTGATGACCCGATATTTATTCTCTATACTTCCGGTACGACTGCATTTCCGAAGGGGGCGCTCTATACCCATAAAATGCTCTTTTGGAACAGCATCAACACCGAACTCAGGCTCGACATTACTTCCAACGACGTTTCGATCAATTGTGCTCCGCCATTTCACACCGGAGGCTGGAATGTGCTGCTCACTCCGTTTATCCATCATGGCGCTTACACACTGATTATGAGAGGATTTGATGCTGAGCTTATCCTCGAAATGCTGGAACTGGAAAGAGCAACCATCTGGTGGGCAGTGCCAACCATGCTGAAGATGATGGCAGACTCCCCGGCTTTTGCAAAGGCAAGACTCAGCCGGCTTCGCTATCTTGTGGTTGGCGGCGAATCTTTACCCATCCCGGTCATTGAGATGTGGCACCGCAAAGGCGTCCTGATCCGCCAGGGATATGGACTTACGGAGGTTGGCCCTAATGTAACATCACTCGATCAGAAAGATGCAACCAGGAAAAAGGGTTCTATCGGGACCATGAATTTCTATTACGAAGCTAAACTGGTTAATGACAAGGGATTAGAAGTACCGGCCGGAGAAGCCGGCGAGCTACTGCTGAAGGCGCCGACGGTAACACCGGGATATTGGAAAAATGCGAAAGCAACCGCCGAAACCATCGAAGATGGATGGTTTCATACCGGCGATCTCATGAAAAAAGACCTTGAAGGTTACTACTATGTGCTCGATCGTATCAAAAATATGTACATCTCCGGGGGAGAAAATGTTTACCCCGCTGAAGTGGAACATATGATCAGGCAACACCCCGATGTGTCCGAAGTGGCCATCATCGGCGTACCCGACGAGCGCTGGGGCGAAGCCGGAAAAGCCTTTGTGGTAGTGAAACGCGGTGAAAAACTCTCCAGGGAGCTTTTGGCTGCTTATTGCCTCGAAAGAATTGCAAAATACAAGATTCCTAAGCACTTCGAGTTTGTGGACAATCTACCCAAAAATGACGCAGGCAAAGTAGATCGCAAGAGACTCAGAGAAATCCATTAAATTTGCGCCAATAATCAAATTCTATCAACTCATTTTATCAAAACATTAAACCATTTAACAATGAAAAGTTTAAAAATGCTCATGCTGCTTCTTGCAGCCGCCTTGCTTTCTTTCACAGCCTGCGATAAGGATGAAGAAGAGAAAGGTACACCTATCGAAATTACCGGAATGGAAATTTCGGCCGATAATGCAATCCTCGAAGTAACTTTCAACCAGGCACTCTACCGTTTGGCTGACAAGACCGGGAACCTCGGCGCCAATAGTTTTCAATTGACTTTCATCGCCACTTCGGCTGTAACTGCAGGTTACATGGTGGAGCACACTGCCGGAAGTAATAAGGTGAAATTTATGCTAAACTACGAAACAAGACTGAAAGGCACCGAAACCCTCAAGGTTACTGCCCTTGCCAACACCATTTTCGGCGCTGAAGGCAACGCCCTGAAAGCTGATATCAGCTCGGAAATTGCAGTTAAAGAAATGGGTATCATTGGCAACTGGAAGGCCTACGATATTTCAGCGATCCTCATCGGATTGGGTTTCGATGATTCGCTCTATGCTGACTTTAAAGCCGATCAAAGCTATATTGTAAGGGCATTTGCAAGTGGATTCCCCATTGTATTGGAGGGGGTTTATACACAAAACAAAACTACCTACGACAACCGTTGGGAAATCACTGTAAACCAAACCAAACAAAACGGCCAGGTGACCGACCTGACCAGCCAGGGAATTTTTGAAGTGATGTTCGAAGGTACCGACGCGCTGATGTGGTACGAAGTTGCACAAACGGATCCTGCAGTTGCAGGGGTTACTCCCCCAAATGCAGCACAGGGATTTGGAAGCACCAGTGGCGGCGCATTTGGTATGGCCAATGTGCAGAAATACAACTGGATCGGACAATAAAATCCATTCTGCCATATTGAAACCTGGTAGCCTGAAACTGCCAGGTTTCTTCATTTAAAACAAATACATTATGATTCAATCAAGTTGAATGAAGATGAAAAATCTCTACTTTTTATCTCTTTTATTCCTGGCAACTTTATTGGCTGAGCTAAAAGCTCAGGACCTGAACTCATCCATTACAAGCAATTACGAGAGCTATTTCGAGCGCCAGGTTCCACGCAAATCGGAAAAGGAGTTCCAGTTCATTGCATATTTCATCAACCAGGCGGTGATTTCCGATTTTTATCCTGAAAATGTTTTTATGAGAGGTCAGGTTATCGGACGGCTTTTTGGTGACAATACCACCCGAACCACCGACACTTTGACTTCGATGTACGTCGAACAGCGCATCATCCCGTTCTTCTTATATCAGCCAAAGCTCTTCAATGGAAAAGCTACCCTCAGGGCTTCGTTCGAGATAGACTGGACATGGGGAGACGTGGCTTACAGCACCGGCGGAAACCTCGGTGGAGCAATCTCAGGTGACCAGGTAAATATCCAGACCCAAAACCTCGTGGTGGAATATCAACCTGCACCGGGCTGGACGGTCAACCTGGGTTTGCAGCGATTATTTGATACTCCCTACGACACTTACAGAACCTTCTTCGAAAAGATGTCGAATACCGGCTACCGCCTGATGTACTGGGGAACGGATGCCGTCGGCATCAAGGTGAACCACTCAAAAGACTTTTCAAGATGGGTATTTGCTTATTTTCAGTTGTATGAAAACAAGGTGGAGGCCAACGATGACGTGACTTTGCAGTATGTTACCTATGAAAACGACATCACTCCGCTTTGGCGTGCCGGCGCTTCGGTGTATTACCTCCGCGACCGGAGCAATGCCGATGGCGGCGTCTCAATCTACGGCCAGGGACCCACAAGCCGGCTGACCGAGTACAATGGTACTTTCAGGTTTCGATTTTCCGAAAAAACAAGAAACGACATCGTATGGCTGGGAGGATTTTTCAGCCGCAATGCTGATTTTATGATGGATCGTTTCCGCATGTCCGGTTTCGCCAATTACAACCTCGGCAAGGTTGACCTTCAGGATGGTGATGGGTGGAAAAAAGGTGCTGATATCGGCGGCTTGGGAGCTAATTTGAAAATGGGTTATCGTTACGGCCAGACCACCGACGATGTGATTGATACCGATCTGCTCTTCTCCACCGGCGATGGCAATGCTTTGAAAAACGACAGGTACTCCGGCGTTATCACCGGAAATACCTGGGGTGCGCCGGCCGGAATCTACATCAGCAGCGGCTCCTACATCCTCTTCCCCCACGGAAATGTCGTAAACCGCTACACGCCGCTGGTTGCCGACCTTTCCAATATGGGTTACGGCCTCACGGGCGCAGTAGTAAACGCCAGCCGGGGGTTTATACCCAACCGGTTGATCGGAAAAGTCGGAACTGCCTATGGTATGAGCAATGTTAGGCCCGAAGGTGGCGGTTCCAATATTGCCCTCGAAGCAAATGCCGCCATCAAATACAACCTCGGCGTTTATATGAGCGTCGAAATGCATGGCGCCTACGCCTGGCTCGGCGATTTCTACGACAGCAACAGCAATACGCACAGCTTTTATGTCAATGGCTCTCAATCCGGTGGCCGTCCCCTCGATCCCTGGACGGCATTCCTGGTTTTTAAATGGCTGATGTTTTAACCTTATCAATCTAAGACAATGAATATCAATAGTATAAATATCAGAATCACCAAAGCGCTCACTGCTACGCTTTTGGCATTATTATTTAGCATAATTCCTACCATGAGCCGTGCACAACTTGATATGAATCCTTACAAGACTATCCTCAGGTTAAATTCTTTCGACGAGCTGAAGTATCCCTATGAGGTTAAATATGCCGACCTGCCGGGCGATATCAGACTGGCTTATGTGGATGAAGGCAAGGGCGATCAGACCATTATTTTCATCCACGGACTGGGCAGTTACCTCAAGTCCTGGCAAAAAAACATCGAAGGGCTGAAGGAGCATTACCGATGCATTGCTGTTGACCTTCCGGGATATGGCAAATCCAGCAAAGCCCCGCACAGCGGGATGATGTCCTTTTATGCAGGTGTAATCAGAGACCTGGTTGATGAACTCAACCTGAAAAATGTGGTTATTGCCGGCCATTCCATGGGTGGGCAGATTGCGATGATGTTTGCCGTAAATTATCCCGATAAAGTGCAAAAGCTGATTCTAGCTGCTCCGGCTGGATTTGAGGAGTTTAACAAAGGTCAGAAACAGTGGTTCAGAGACGTGATGACGGTGGAAGGCGTTTACAAAACCACTGTGGAGCAGATCCAGACCAATCTGGCCTATAATTTCTACAACGTTCCGGCGGATGCAGAATTTATGATCACCGACCGCATCGCCATGCGTTCGGCGGAGGATTTTGAAGCCTATTGCTATGCAGTGGTCAGATCGGTGAACGGTATGGTGGATGAACCTGTGATAGACATTTTGAAAGAGATCCAACAACCGGCGCTGATCCTTTTTGGTGAGTTCGACAACCTGATCCCGAACCGATTTCTCAACCCAGGAAAGACTTTTGATGTCGCACAGAAAGGAGCCAATCTTCTACCCATCAGCAATCTGGTGATGATTCCGGACTGCGGCCATTTTCTGCAATTCGAGAAATATAAAGTTTTTAATGAAGAGGTTATACTGTTTTTGAGTAAGTAGAGTGTTGAGGGCAATACCAAAACGAAATTATTTTGAAGCATTAAGATTTTTTAAAATAAGGTTCCCGGAATAAGCGTAAAACTCCGGTAGCTCTTCACCCAGTAAGCCTCCCCTGGTTTTATACTTTGGAGCGTATGGATTCCCATGGAGGGCCAGTAGATGTGGGTGCTGAGAGCATTTTTCACCACCTCGATGCTGGAGAGATGAGCGCCGAAAAAACGCTCCACACTCTGCGACGACGTTAAAGGCGCCGGCAGCAGGTTCCATCCTGCCGAAATTTCCAGCGCCGGCGATGCAGGCAAAGTGCCAATTATAATATAAGGTGTGGCTTCGTTCACCTTTATCGCATAGCCGCTCTGGCTGTCCCAGTTTTCGATCTGGTAAAGACCGCCGCCCGGAAAGTAGATCCCCTCCTCGTTTTGCAGAGCAACAAACCGGTCGCCAAGCTGTTCCACCATCTGTCCGATGGCGGCAGGATGCGGCGCCAGGTGGCTCGAAATGCCGTTCCAGCCCTCCTCCAGCGCATAGGTCTGGGTGGCAGCAGCAGGCTGAAAGGTAAATTTTGCGATCACCGGCAAATGATCGGAGGCATAGTGCAGCGCATTGGCCAGCGCTTGCGACACACGCGCATTGGGCGGCCGGTTGATGCTGTCGTTGTAGTGGTTACCGTCGTTGCCCACCGCCCAGGTGGAACCCGCTACATAATCCATCCCTCCCGGGTTGCTGATGGCCGAAGAGAAAAGTATCAGATCAAAACGATCGTCCAGCCCGCCCGAAGCGCCGCCCCCAAACGACCTCGCCCTGGGGCTTTGAGTGTGGTGCTGCGCATACGCCGGATTGTTCCATGTCCCTGTCATCACTATCGGATCAATAAAATGCCCCTCATTTACCCCGTTATCGGCTACTAAAGCCTGGTAAGCCGGCTCTGACGATTTGTAAATATTAAAATCCCCGCAAACAATAAAATTGCTGCCGACAGGAAGAATGTTGGTACTTGCCCTGAGCAGATTGACTTCTTCAAGTCGCAGGTTTTCATTTGCTGACCCCGTGCTTGCTTTCAGATGAACGGAGTAAATTCGCAATGTATCTGCATTGGGTTGGAAAACCAGTTTGAATTCAGAGATATTTCTCAAATCTGTTGCAATAGGTGTGTTGCTAATAAATTCAAACCGGTCGTATTTGTAAAATAGTGCATTGTCGCTATCTGGCCCATCAATAAAATCCCCTTTGGCATAGCTGGCATTCAGTGCCTGCTGATGAAAAAGGTTTATTGCCGGTTGCGAAAATATCTCCTGAACCACCAGAATATCAGGTTGTAAACTGTCGAGGATAGTTTTGAAATAGGGTAACCTATCGGTGCTGTTTTCGCTGAATTTCAAGAGGTTATAAGTCATAATAGTTACCTCCTGCTGCGGACGGGCAACAGTGGCAAGTAACAGGAAAAGCAATCCGATTAGGATTCTCCCCCGAAAAAGAATTTTAAAATACACTCTCTTAATTTTTTTCAGGGGCAAAGATACTGCAAATGCCGAAAAGAGTGTGATTCAGTTCAATTAAAGGTACATGTAAAATTAAAAAGGCTGCCCCGTAGTGGAAGCAGCCTTTTATCCGGTTTGCAAAAAGCTCTATTTGCTGTGAATTACTTTGAACTCTTTGGGTTCGGTTCCGGCAGTGCGGATAAAGTAAACGCCTGCGGGGAATGCGCCGAGGTCGAAACCATAGACGTTGTCGGGTTTCCCGGGCAGGTCAATCCAGCGGAGGAGTTTTCCGGCGGCATCGTACAGCCCGATTTGTGTAGTTCCCTCAAAACCGCTTCCGGCTTCGATGTAAACAAAACCTGAGGAGGGGTTGGGGAATACGGTGATTTCGTTCTCTTCGGCGGGATCAATCGGTTCGGCCTCCTTGGAAGTGGAGTACTTGTACCTTAGCGTAGTATTGGTAGTGTTTGTTCCGCAGCCATAAACCGTAGTTACCAGTTTTACTTTTCCGGTGAATGTGGCGGTCCAGATGATTTTGGCATCATCGCCACAGTAGTCATCCGAATAGGCGATAAACTCGTTGGTGGTGAAGTTGCGGAGGGTCATCTCCGAGTCGTAGGAAGCGGTGGCGCCATCGGTGGAGCAGTAGGAGAAATGATATACTCTGCCTGCTGTTACGTTGAATGCGGTGAATTCGCCTGCGTAGATGCTTTTCTGTGATTTCCAGTTGGTGCCGGGTGTCAGGGTTGTGCTTGGATACTGAATGGTGCTGTTGCATCCCTGTGGCGCCTGCACGGTGATGGTGGCGTAGCCCAGGTTGTTGGTTTCGCTGGATTCTGCCAACTGGTTATCGGCGTCGGCAATAAAGAGAAGATACCACACGCCGGCAGCAGTGGAGGAGGGTATAGTAACCACTTCGCTCAGCGCTGCAGTAGCGTTTGCTGCGAGTGCTCCCACGGCATCGGTGGCGAGGTAAACATCTCCGGTTCCGTAAACGGCATCTGACGAAAGATAATACTTAAGGCTGGATGCTCCGGCCGGGCCGGTTCCCTGGTTTTTCACCGTGCAGGAGGCTGTGGTGGTTCCGCCGTTGCTCACGGTAGTTGGGCTGAGCGCAGGACTCAGAACGATCAGATCCGGCGGACCGGCTGAGGAGGTCACGCTGACCTGCACGCTGCCCACATTGTTGTTTTCGTTTACTTCCGCTACCTGGGCATCGGCATCGGCAAAGAACAGAATATACCAGGTTCCGGGAGCGGTAGCTGCAGGAATGGTAACTACTTCACTAACTGCAGCACCGGCGCTGGCAGCGAGTGAGGCAACGGCGTCGGTGGCAAGCAGGATATCGCCGGTTCCGTAAGTATTGTCAGCCGAAAGGTAGTATTTCAGGTTGGAAGCTCCGGCAGATGCAGTTCCCTGGTTGAATACATTGCAGGATGCGGTGAGCGTTTGGCCGTCCTGCACGGAGGTCGGGCTGGCAGCCTGGCTTTGGGTAACAAGGTCGGGCTGAGCCGGGGCTGAACCTACCTGGAAAGAAAAGACTTTGGTCCGTCGTGCCTGGGACGTACCGACATACTGGGTGGTGAACCAGAAGGTCTTGTCGTCTGCAGGATCCACGCTCATACCCGCATAATCGCCCCAGCGGTTGTAGGAGGTCTGTGAGTATGCGCCGGTGTGAACAGTCTGTTCAGCAAGGTCGAGCTGACCTGCACCAGCGGCATAAGCAGCTGCCGTTTGACCAGTATAACGAATTCCAGGATAAACCGTAGAACTCGAAACTGAATATCCAAGTCCTAACTCGTTCTGGCCATTGAGCCTGATGCTTCCCATCCACCTTGAATTGGCGTCAGGAGAATAAGTCCCTGACTGCCGGATTGACCATGTTCCGGTGGTTTTTCTCAGTTCATACCAACGGATTCCAGCCCTGTCGGTATTGTTCACATCCACAGTATGACAGCATACCAGAGTCTGGTAGGTTCCAAAATTTCTGTACTGGGGAGCATTCATAATTACCTGCGGAATGGCATCGAGTTCCCTGGTAGTGCCAGGCTGCTTGATGTTGTCCCAGTTAGCGCCAAAATTGCTGTCGAAGGCAGGCACGCTCAACTGCTGTACCCTCGAAAAAGTTGAGGTTGAAGGCGATGCCCAGTTAACAGCCAGCTCATAGATCCAGAGTTGGTCAGAGCCACCGCCGATAGCATCGTCATTGATGGTAATGAAAAGCCCGGGACTCCCGGCCGGTGCAAAAGTTCCGTCATTATCCACCGGAGGTACACACATAAAACCGTCAATGGTGGTTGGCCTCCATGGGTTGTCAAATCCTACCATCTGGGCTGTCTGACCATTCAGCATCTTCGACCTTTCCATCACATAGATGTCCTTTTTACCGACACCAGAAGTATTGGTGCCCATGTAATAGCCATCCTGCCAGATACCGATTTTCTCATAATCCGGCATATCGTCCACATCAAATGAGTATTTGTGCCATGCGCCAGTCGGATCGTTGCTTTGCGACACAGCTACGAGCATGTAATCATTTGCGCCGCATATCGAAAACTCGACAACCAGCCACCTGTCAGCCTGTTCATCGTACAGAGCAATGGGGTCGCCATCATTACAACTCGACCCGGTTACACCGCTGAATAGCAGATTCAGGTTGGTTGGCCCGGCAAGCAAGGTACCGGTTTTTGAATAAATGGCATATACCGAATTGATGGTCTGCATGTAGTGGTTAGGCCCGGCAGTACCGTTGCAATCCGGCGGATAGTAGGGTGATTGCTGTCCTTCCCATACAGCGATCGGCGCTTTTGGAGGTTCAACACCGCCAAAGTGTTTTTGCCAGGCAGGATCATCTCCTTTGGGCAAGGCAATTTCGGCGTAAGGATACTCACGCAGGCGGAGTTTCTCATTTCGCGGTTTCAACGCATCCAGTTCCATCTTCTCAAATTCATCCGCCGAAATTACCGGCAGATCACGCAGCGGTTGCGAAAGCCCGTGGTAAACCCCAACGCCAACATAGGATGGGCTGATGGATTCTTCCTGCGCTGAAACCAGGAAACCAAATGCAAAAAGCATCGTAAAAAGTAAGAAATTTCTCATAATAAATTTGTTTGGTTAGTAATTGATTGAAACTTCAATGATTTGAAAATCATAGCAAAAGTATTTCGAATTTATGATAAACAAAATTTGTTACCACTTTTTTTTTAAGAAATTTGTTCAAACCTCTAAATAGTTCTGATTCAGATGCATAGAAGATTAAAGAATTGCAATAAAAGCGTGTTTTGAAAAATTCTTTCTAAAAAAAGAGGCAGTCTTAAAAGTCATCCATTTTTTTCACCGTTTTTTGATCCCTAAAGGAAAAACGTTGAAAATCAGGATCCCTGTTGGGTAGGGATACACCTGACTTTCAACGTTTCGGGTCACTACAGGTCTTTTAAAACAGCTTCTTTAGTTTGCTGATAAGAAATTTCTATTGAGCGCTGGTTATTTTAACCAGTTTGCCTTTCTGGACAAATCCAGAGTTGGCATCGCTCAACGTTACAAAGTAGATGCCTTGCCTGAGGTTTCGGATATCCAGTTCGATACCTCCGCCGGCAAAAGAGACAGTATATTCATGGACAAGCTTTCCATTGATGTCGTACACTTCAATGGTACTTTGATCGGAGGATGCGTTGAAAGTCTCAATGAACACAGTTGTTGTCGCGGGATTCGGCGTGATGTTCAGGTAACTGTCAACGCCTTCCAGCTTGACAACATTTTCGCTCAGAACGGCTTCATCATAAAGCGATTCTTTGGTGACGAGATCACGATAGTCGGAAGTATTGTTGAGCAGATAGATGGCGAGGTTGGCGTTGCTGCCCTCGTTTTCGGCAATTTGCTGCAACAGGCTCGTTGTCTCGGAAGTAATTACCGACCAGCCATGCTCCAGTGCATCGAGGTTGAGCAGAAGTAATGATCTAAGCTCGGCTTGCTCCTCATCCATCGGGATAAACTCCTGAAGATGAAGTCTGGCCATGAGTGTATTGCCATTGCGAAGGAAATATTCATACCGCAGCATCGCCTTTTCGTTGGTTGTCAGTCTGGCTGATGTGAGAATCAATTCCATAGCTGCTTCATTCAGATCAATGATAGAAGCCAGTATAGTATTAGCATCCAGGTAAGGATTGTCTGAGGATTGGAGCAGTTCCGTATAGTTGGCTACCAATTGGTAATTTCCACCAAATCCTGTCATCATTCCATAGAGTTTGCTCACATTATCGCACACGAAGTTGATGTTGAGATTCCCCTGCGATGGCATTCCATAAATCTGTTTTGCACATGAAGCAGTGGAGTGCATGGGTGTGCTGCTGGTAACTACCACATTCGGGAACGATAGGGTGAACATGCCAAAGTTATTGGCCACAGTGATGGGTGGTGCGGCGCTCTTGTTGATGTCAATCGCGGTATTCCTGTTGCTCCAGAGTGTATTGAGACCTGGGTCGGTTCCGGGTAATCCGATATTGCCGGTTTGACCCTGAACGTTAATACCTATCGAATTGTAGTTGTACAGGAAATTATTTCTGATCCTTGGAAGTACTCCGGCAGTTGGCGTAGTTCCCCTGAAATCCATCGCAATCCGTGAATCGCTGACGCAGTTGCTGGTCACCTGGCTGGATGCCGATAAATTCAATCCGAAAATTCCGGTGGTTGTGGTATAGTTCTGCATAGTGATTTCATTGCAGGTGATATAGCTACTGCTGTTGGACGCTTCACTTAGGTAGATGCCGGTGTTCACGCATTGGTCAATGATGTTATCGGTAATCTCTGCATTTCTCGACGAAAGAGACTGAATACCAAAGTAAAACCCGTGAATGTCGTTGCCCGCAATGCTGAACCTCGACGAACGATCAGTATAAATACCGGCTTGCAACAGATTGAGGTGGTAATTATTGATGATCGTATTCTCACGTATTTCGATTACCGGACCCGAGCAGAGTTCCATCCAGATTGGATAACCTTTAACTTTGGTCTCTATCCTGTTAGCATGAACTCCCGTGTAGGAAATCTGGTTTTTGAGCACGATTCCATAATTCAGGTCGGTAAAGTTGTTTTTGGAGAAAATTCCACCTCCGAAAATCTGGAATATACCATAGGAAACAAAGCTTTTGTCGATCGGGCTGTTGATGAATTCATTCTGCGAAACGGTTTGTTTGAATTCTGAAGATGTGGCATAGATTCCGTACATGCTCTGGCTATCGGTGAACGGATAGTTGCATGGTGTCTTGAAATCAGGATAGAAGGTCTCGGTTACAAAACGATTTCCACTGATCGGGTGGTTGAAATTTCCGTTGTTCTCCACCCTGATTCCGGTGTTGCAGTTGGAAAACAAGTTGTTGGAAATAAGCCCATCCACACCTTTGTAGAAATAGAGCGCTACTTCGGCATTTTTAAACGTACACTCATTGATCATGTTGATTACCGAATTGGAATTGACCGGATCCTCAAACCGCAATCCTTTCCATGTTCTATTCATGTCGCAGGGGCGGAAAACTGTGTTGTTGGCTCTGATATAGCCTCCACCGTTGAATACTATCCCCGCACATTCACCAAATACAATATCCATAGTTGTAACATCTAGCATCGCTCCGTTAGTTACCGTAACGATCACATTATCAGCGATATAGTATTTGTTGTCCCAAACAGTGTTGGTGGTGATGGTCAATGGTGAAGTAATCTGTACAAACGTTGGGTCAATGGCTGCAAAACAGCATGTCTCATTCTGAGGCTTGAGAATCAGTTGAATTGGATAGTTGCAGTCGTCGTTACCACCGAAAATCATAAAGTAATTATCGCCGGCACATAAATTATTGACAGTAAATGGAACGCCGGGAATGATTGGCGATGACGGACCGGGAGGTGAAATCAATGCGAATGTGAATGGTCCTGGATAGGATGAAGGATCAAGAGTAATCGTAAATGAACCGTCACACAATTCCGGACAGGATGGGTCGGTGTATTCATAACTCAGGACATCAATAAAGCAGCAGATGTCGTTTTCAAATCCGATCTGGAAGAAGACCTCCTCGATGCAAAGTCCTGATGCGTCGGTTACGGTGAAACCATAAACTCCCGGGCAAAGGTTTGTCAATGAGAATGGTACGCCAGCCAAAACTGTCCATGACGGTCCCGGAGGCGAAACCTGGGTTACCGTGAATGGCGACACCGTGGAAGCCGGGTCAATCTGGAACGAAAGCGATCCATCGCAGGCTTCGGGGCAGGAAGCATTCGATTGCTCTGTCCATTCGATGATGATGTCACAGCAGATGTCGTTTTCAAATCCGATCTGGAAGAAGACCTCCTCGATGCAAAGGCCTGATGCGTCGG
>DAIRGA010000037.1:0-44378 GCA_036794825.1 Bacteroidales bacterium
GCGTGAGCCTTCGGCGTGAGCGCTCAGTCGAACGCTCAGTCGAACGCTTGCCGAAGTGCCAAACACTGAACACCGAACCTTACCCCCCGCTTCCTCTTTCGAAAAAATCATACCTTTGCCGGAAATCTGCACCAGGTAGAATCATTTTAGTTTTATTTAATAACATAAAAATCATGAAAGAAAAAAGTATCGGGTTGTTAAACAAAGCGGTAGCCGACGAACTTACAGCAGTACACCAGTACATGTACTTCCATTTTCATTGCGACGACCAGGGTTTTGACCTGCTGGCCAATCTGTTCAAGCGCACAGCCATCGAAGAGATGTTGCATGTGGAGCGCCTGGCCGAGCGTATCCTGTTTCTGAAAGGCGATGTTAAAATGGATGTAAGCGGCCCTAACACCTACATCACCGATGTGAAAGAGATGCTGACACTCGCCCGTGAGATGGAAGAGAGCAGCGCCAGGGACTACAACATCTGGGCTAACGAATGCGCTCAGAACGCCGATTCGGTATCTAAGAAGCTGTTCGAAGCATTGGTGGAGGATGAGGAACGCCATTTTGCCCAGTACGACATCGAGATGGAGAATCTCGAAAAGTTTGGCGACAAGTACCTTGCCCTGCAATCTATCGAACGCAGCCGAAACTCTTCGATGGGCGCTGCCGGAGCCGATTAGCCGCTTCAAGCCATTTAACACACTGCTGATGACCCCCGAAAGAATCACCTCTTTCGGGGGTTTTTAGTCGGAGGCAAAAGGATGGTAAGGCAAAACTTAATTCTTGCAATTTTTATCCCCCGGTGGCCAGCGCTGATGCCCTTGCTTTCAGATTTTTATGCCAAAATCATAAATTAATCATAGAACAAAAGCCGGATTAGTTAGGGTCTGCTGAAAAAGGCCTAATCCATTGGATTATAATAAGTTAAATCAATAGTTTCCTATTCATTCTGCAAGGGTTTGGTAAATATTGCCTGAAAAACCTTTCACCAGATATTTCGGTGCGCTGCACCTTTAACCCCATCACCTTACAAAATACTACAAAGATTATCGGTGCTCTGCACCTGCAAAATGAGCCACAGAGTGGCGATAATCTTTGTGGGAGAAATAAAATGAATTTAAACGAGAGGTGCAGCGCACCGCAATATTTACCTTATAGTTTATCAGCAAGCCCTACATACAGAGATTCAGGCATTTGCAATGCGATGTCATTAGTACGGAACGTAGTGACGGAGAAATCTGTTTTTATTACGACAAATCATTTTGCGAATCCGGGTTTGTAAGTGACTAAGAAACAACTTATGGTCAGAAGGACTGAATTTGCTGTTTACCCGTTGGGCTCTGGCGGAGTAATATCATGTTTATCCGATAAAGAGCTTACCCAATCACCCGCTTTATTAGTCTCATTTTGTGGGAATAATTTTTTCGCGTGCGATCATAGATGCCGTGATGGTCAATCTGGCCGGTTTGCACGATACCTGATGCATGGATGATGCGGTGGTCTGGCAGGATGATTCCGACATGGGTGATCATTCCATCCTCGTTGTCGAAAAAAGCCAGGTCGCCGGGAAGGGATTCGGACAACAGGTGGATGGTTTCGCCGGTTTGCGCCTGGTAACGTGCATCGCGTTGCAGGGCAACGCCATGAATGTTGTAAACTACCTGGGTGAGTCCGGAGCAGTCAATTCCGAACAGGGAACGGCCACCCCACAGGTAAGGCGCTCCGAGAAACTGGATGGCTGTTTGGATCAGGCTTTCCGGGTTGACAGTTTTTCCGGGCTGTTGAAGAGGCTCGCTGTAAACAAAGACCTTGCCTGCAATGGCCAGCCTGCCATCCTGAAACCCCCTAAGGCTGCTCCCGGCCACTATTCTGAACCACTCACCCGAAACCGATTCGGTTATGATGGTAATGGGATTCACCGGAAATTGTGCCGGCTGACGCTGGATCTCCTCAGACTCTGATTTGGTCAGCGGAAGATATTGCTTCCTGCTGATGAACCCTTCATACTTATCCAGTGTGCCGCGGATACGCAGAAATTCATCAGCCTGATCCAGGATTTCGAACACTTCTCCAAAAAGGAGCTGGTTAACCATCTCCGAGGTATGCGATGCCGATGCTCGTACCGCAACCGCTGATAAATTACAATAGCCGAAACTTTCCATAGTTGTTGATAATTAATTAAGTTTCAAGAATAAGCTTAATCCGGCACAAGATTGAACTCATCCATAAATCGAAACCGTCGGTAAGATTTGTAAGTACCTCTCTCAAAATGAATTCAGTTTATTGGCTTTTCTATTGTGCCCTACTGTGCCTATTGTGGTGAAAAAAATCCTCGCAAACTTTCAATTTTCGATGATCTTTATCCTGTAAAGGACAGATCAGAAAAACTACATCCCCAACTCATCGCTTACCCTGCACATGGCCTCGAGGCTGATTTGGATAAACTCCCCAAGTGGCAGCCCGGCCTTTTCGCATTCCATGATATGATCGCGGTTTACCGATGCAGCAAATAGCTTCTCCTTCATCCTTTTCTCCACCGATTTTGCTTTCACACTTGCCAGTTTCTTATCCGGATACACCAGTGCAGTAGCCGTAATCAGTCCGGTGATGGTTTCGCCCGCCGCCAGTGCATGATGAAACACCGTTTGCCTCGGTTTGTCGGTAGCCATTTCGTTGTGGAGCAGTATGGCTTCAATTATCTCAGGATCAATGCCTTTTTCGGTCAATATCCTCGCTGTTTCATGGCCATGAATCTCCGGCGCAGCATTTACCAGTTCCACGTCGAGATCGTGAAGCAGACCGGCAAGCCCCCATTTTTCGGCGTCATGCTGCAGCCTGGTTGCCAGTGCACGCAACACAGCCTCCGAAGCGTAACAATGCTTCCTCAGATTAGGGTTCGCAATATATTGATGGAGTAACTCCAGTGCCTCTTCCCTCTGCATACAATTTTTCCGGCAAATATAATGCAATGCCTCTTTGCAATTAAAAAACTTCTACTTTTGACCTTTCAATAAAAACTAATGTTATGGCAAAAAGTGCATTTGAAGAGGTGCAAAGGTTCAACCAACCGTGGCTTTTGTTGGTGCTTTTCATTCCGGTAGTCGTTTTTATCTGGGGATTCGTGCAGCAAATTATCATGAAGGTTCCTTTCGGGAATAACCCGGCGCCGGATTGGTTTTTCCTGATCTTGTTTGCTTTCCTGGGCGGGCTGATCTTTCTTTTTTTCAAAATGCGGTTGATAACCAGGATTGATAAAAGTGGCATCGCTTACCGGTTCACCCCTTTTTACAATAAGGAAAAGATGATAAATTGGAGCGAAGTCAGCCGTGTGGAGGTTACCAGATACAATCCGTTAAAGGAATATGGCGGCTGGGGAATCCGTTACGGCCGTAAGGGTAAGGCGCTCAATGTCAGAGGCAATTATGGGATGATGATCGAATTTCATGGAGGTAAAAATCTTCTGATTGGAACCCAAAAGCCCGAAGAGTTGCAGCGCACCCTGCATGCACTCGGTAAGTCTGCCACATCCGGATTTGATAAATGAAACAGGTATCAACAAACAAACAATAAGTTCATATTCAGAAGAATGAATCGTTTTAAACCGGAATTTAATAATCATTTAAAAGCTATTTCATGAATTTTGAATTTACCGACGAACAGAAGATGATCCGGCAGGCAGCCCGCGATTTTGCCAAAAAGCTGGAAGTTGATGTAATCGAACGCGATTACAGGGCGGAATACCCCGCTCAACACGTCAAAGAGCTTGGCGAACTCGGATTTCTGGGTATGATGGTTGATCCCCGTTATGGTGGTGGTGGTTTGGATATGATCTCCTACCTTCTGGCTGTTGAGGAGATTGCAAGGATTGATTCATCGGTAGCCGTCATCATGTCGGTGCACAATTCGCTCGTGCTGGCAGGAATCGAATTGTATGGCAGTGACTTTCTGAAGGAGAAATATCTTCCGCCAATGGTCACAGGCGAAAAGATCGGCGCTTTCCTGCTGTCAGAACCTGAGGCCGGTTCAGATGCAACGTCGCAGAAGACCCTTGCAGAAGATAAAGGAGATTATTACCTGCTCAATGGAACCAAGAACTGGATCACCAGCGCCGCCAGCGGATCGGTTTACATTGTTATCGCACAGACTTATCCTGAAAAACGACATCACGGAATTAATGCCTTCATTATCGAAAAAGATACCCCGGGCATCTCGCTGGGGCAGCATGAAGACAAAATGGGGATGCGCAGCAGCGACACCCATTCGGTGATGTTTACCGACGTAAAAGTACCAAAGGAAAACAGGCTGGGGGAGGACGGGTTCGGGTTCAAATTCGCCATGAAAGCCCTTGAAGGTGGCCGCATCAGTATTGCAGCTCAGGCGGTTGGCATTGCACAGGGTGCTTACGACCGTTCGCTGAAGTATTCCAAAGAGCGCAAAGCATTTGGCAAACTCATCAGCGAGCACCAGGCCGTTGCCTTCAAACTGGCAGATATGGCCGTAAAGATCGAAAATGCCCGTAACCTCTGTCATAAGGCAGGATGGCTAAAGCAAAACGGAAAACCCTACGGCCACCTCGGAGCAATGGCAAAGCTCTATGCTGCCGACATCGCTATGGAGGTTACCACCGAAGCGGTGCAGATTCACGGTGGTTATGGTTATGTGAAGGAATACCACGTGGAGCGCCTGATGCGTGAAGCCAAGCTCACACAGATCTACGAAGGTACATCCGAAATCCAGAAAATCGTCATCTCCCGAAGCATATTTCACGATTAATAAACCAGGATTATTTTTACCTTTCCCAAGCTGCGACCATTCCATCAAAGATTTTCAGTACTGTCCGGGTAAAATTAATCAATCATCCTGAAACAATTGATTTCTTTAACCTCTACGAGGTATTTTCAGAATTAGGATGACCTTTTCCTACAATACTTCACCCCGTACGTACGGGGATTCCGCGTAGCGCCCGCCTGATCGGATGGGCAGGGATAAAGTATTGTAGCAGAGAATTTTACAATTTGCAAAATTTCCACGTAGTGGATTTACAAATTTTAGTCGGTCAGCAGTGAAAGATTTTATCAACAGCATTGCATACGGATTTTAAAAGTTTCGGGTTAAATCAGACTGTTGAGACAACCTAAGGAAGGTGGGAGGTTGAAAGAGGGATAAAAGAGGGATAAAAGAGGGATAAAAGGAATCTGATTCTCCAATTCGCATTTTTCTTATTTTTGCCCCTCGTAAAAAAAACTTTGTTAAACATAAACTTCAATTTATGAAGATACTGATTTGTATCAGCAATGTACCTGATACGACTACCAAAATCAAGCCTTCCGCTGACGGCAAAGCCATTGACCTGGCCAATGTTCAGTGGATCATCAACCCCTGGGATGAACTGGCGCTCACCCGTGCGCTGGAACTGAAAGAGGCTCCGGGCAGTAAAATCGAAAAGATCACTGTCCTAACGGTTGGGGATAAGATCGCCGAACCCACGATCCGCAAAGCGCTCGCTATTGGCGCAGATGATGCCATCAGGGTAAATGCTGATCCCGGCGATAACTATTTCACAGCATTTCAGATCTCCGAAGCTTTGAAAAACCTGAACTACGACATCATCCTTTGTGGCATCGAGTCGTCAGATTACAACGGATCGGCCACCGGCGCCATGCTGGCCGAGTTTATGGACCTGCCTTCCGTATCTTCTGTATCAAAACTCGAGATCGAAGGCGAAACCGTGAAGCTGAACCGTGAAATTCCGGGTGGCTTCGAAGTGGTGGAAGTGGCTAAACCTTTTGTTGCCATTGTGCAGAAAGGTATTGCCAAAGAGCCACGCATCCCTTCGATGCGCGGTATTATGATGGCGCGTACCAAACCGCTGCAGGTGGTTGAGCCATCACCGGCAGAGCCCCTTACGGCATTTGAATCTTACTCATCACCAAAGCCAAAGGCTGCCTGCAGAATGGTGGATGCCGAAAATGTGGAGGAACTCGTAAGCCTTCTGCACAACGAAGCCAGGATAATCTGATAACCTCAAAACTTAAAAATCATGAACAAAGTAATCATATTTGCCGAAAATTTTGATGGCCAGTTTAAGAAAGCCACTTTCGAAGCTGTTTCTTACGGCGCCCGGATTGCTGAGCAAATGGGAGGCGAAGCCATTGCTGTTTCGCTGGGCGAAGTGGCCGATGCTGAATTGATGACCCTGGGAAATTATGGAGCCTCTAAGGTTGTCGCGGTTCACAGCGATACCTTGAATACCCTTGATGCACGGGCCTTTGCCAAAGTAATTGCCGATCTTGTGGCAAAAGAGAGCGCCGGCGTGGTTGTCTTCACCTCTTCCAACGCATCCAAAGCGGTTGCTCCAAGGGTGGCCGTGCGGTTGAATGCAGGAATGGTGTTTGGTGTAAGTGGGCTACCCGTTAGCTTGTCGCCATTCACACTGCCTAAAAAAGTGTACCATGGAAAAGCCTTTGCCGAAGTAGTAATGAAATCCGGTGTGAAGGTTATCAGCCTGGCTCAGAACTCCTTTGGTGTTGCAGAAAACAGGATTGCAGTTGCCATCGAAAAGGTGGAGATAACCATTGATGAGGATTTGATAAAAACCAAGGTGGTTAATGTTGAAAAAAGTACCGGGAAAGTTCTCCTCAACGATGCGGAGATAGTAGTTTCGGGTGGTCGCGGTATGAAGAGTCCCGACAAGTGGCAGCCGCTGGAGGAACTTGCAGAAATCCTTGGCGCTGCGCTCGCATGCTCCCGCCCTGTATCGGACGAAGGGTGGAGGTCGCACTCAGAACATGTAGGGCAAACCGGAAAGATCATTGCTCCCAATCTCTATTTCGCTTTCGGAATCTCAGGCGCCATCCAGCACCTTGCCGGCGTCAGCTCATCGAAGGTGATCGTGGCAGTTAACACAGATAAAGAAGCTCCGGTTTTCTCCGCCGCCGATTACGGCATCGTTGGCGATGCAGCCGCTGTCTTACCCAGGCTCAATGACGCTCTGAAGAAATTTAAATCGGAGAATTGAGTTTACCAATAATCGCAGCCAACCTGAGCCAGAAAACATTCAGGCTTATCACTAAACAAGGCCTCTTGCCCGGAGAGTTATATTTTAAAAGGTTAGCTGATAAAGTTCCAAAACATTATAATTAATGACTACCAGAAAACAACTGATGCTGAAATTCAGACACAAGCCGTTTTCTGGTAGTCTTCCTGTTTGAACGGGAAATGCTGACTCTCCCATAATTTACTCAAATTCGCCGAGCCATTTTTGATAATTCGCTTCCATTGAAAGAACTCCGCAAACTTAACCTGACCCGGCTTCTTCTTCATCCTCTGCTGCTGGCAGCACCCGTGGCATTGATTATTATCTATTTCCTGCCCGGCAGCACGGGTAAGTATGAGGTTAACAAAGTTTCGAAAGAGTTAGTCCCCATCAGGGATGCATCCCTTTTTGTCAACGATATTGACCGCGATGGCAATAGCGACCGTACCTACTTTTACACCAACACTTCAGGAAAAGCTTCATTCTTTATCAAGTTAAATAATGGGACAGTTCTGGACCAATGGAACCTTGATGGTGATTACATTTCTGCCAGGAACTATAATGTTATGGATGTGGACAATGATGGCTTTGATGATGTTGTAGCCCTTTATTTCAGAAACGATTCCTTGTTTTTGACCCTTATCAAACCAATGCATACTGCTAAAAATGGCAATAAAGAAATTTTTGTTGACCATCTGAAGATTTCAGAATTTGGAGATGATTTCAGTTTTGACCAGATCAGGGCTAATGATATCTCGGGTGATGGATTACCTGAAGTATTGTTCACCATAACCGCAGGATTCAGTCTTTACCCGCGAAACGCTTATGCTTATAACCAGGCAATGGATACGGTCTTTCGGTCGGAATACCTTGGTGTTCATCTACATATGAGCGATACAGACCTTACGGCCGACCTGGATGGCGATGGGAAAATGGAGCTAATTCTGAGCAACTATGCCCAGGGCAACATGAAACCTCCGTTCAGCACCCCGCTTCACGACAATGCCAGCTGGATATTAATTCTCGACGATCAGTTGAATTTCTGGACTGAGCCTGTCGGGTTTCCTTCCATCTTCTCATCCATTTTCAGCCATATCCTCTCTTCCGGCGAAGAGAAAAGAGTGCTTTTTATAATTACTTCTCGCTCAAACAATTCCCTTAAATCACATCTGCACTTATTCGATCCGGTTCAAAGAAAGATTGTGAAAAGTGAAAACTCTGATTTTCTGGTTAATAATTCTTTATTGCATAGCCTGAGCACTCCGCAGCACGCCGTTGTTCAAAACCAATACGGTGATCTTTTCAATATTACCAGGGAGCTTGAACCGACACCTGCCGGAAGCATCGAAAACGCAGTAATTCCCTACATTGCGCAGGTTGATCTGAACAATGACGGTAAGAAGGAGGTCATTTATCACGATAAAAATTATAATGGATTCTGGATTTATGGCCTGTCGTTTCGTCAACCACTTTACGTTCCTCTGGAAGAAGGAAATACACACAGGTTCAAATCACTTATGCCGCTGACCATAATGGGTAAGCCAACTGGGTTTGCAATCCATATTGACGATTTTCTTTATTCATTCAGTTTCGATAAGGATTATTTTTACCTGCTTCGCTGGCTCTACTTACTGCTTATCTATTTGACCATTGCGGGGATTTATCATATCTCACTTAAAATTTATCGCCGGCAGGTCAGCCTGCTGTACGAAAAGGATCGTCAGATTGCCGAGCTGAAACTGAGCAGCATCCGCAATCAACTTGATCCTCATTTTACCTTTAATACCTTCACTGCCATTGCCTCCGCCATTTACAAGGAAGACAACAAAACTGCCTACAAGTATTTCTCCAGGTTTTCCAGGCTGATGCGTGCCTCAATGCTTTATTCGGATAAAATTATGAGATCCCTGGAAGAGGAGCTTAGCTTTACATCGCAATATCTTGATCTGGAGAAATTTAGATACCGTGATAAGTTTGAATTTGAGATAGATGTGGATGAAGAGGTGGAACTCTCTGTGGCAGTGCCCCGGTTGATTATCCAGGCATTTGCCGATGCAGCGGTCACCAATGGCCTGATGCACAGGGAGGTGGGTGGGATGTTATCAATTGTGGTCAGAGAAGCCGCTGACGACCTTGTGATAAAGGTAACCGACAATGGTGTCGGCATCGAAAAATCGAAGGAGCTCAACAAGGCAAAGGCTTTCAAATCGGTGAAAATGATAACGGATTTTATAGCCCTCATCAACGACATGAATTCCAAAAAGATTTCCGTGGAGATGTATGATGTGAAGAAGCAGGAAACCATTGCCGGGACTGAAGTATTAATAAAAATACCCTTTGGAATCCGCTACAGCCCGGATGATAAAGCCCGCAGAACGGGATTTTAAACTAAGAAATCAATTATTCTTCTCACGTGTAGATCTTAGGTTCGGTTTCACCGGTCAATACCCGCATACCATTGAAAGCCAGCGCTTTCATTTCATCTTCACCGGGATAAACATGCACCGGAGCAATGCGGTGAACCCGCTCGATAATCTGGTTTACAAACCATTTGGAATGAGCAACACCACCCGTAATCAGGATGCCATCCACCTGGCCCTTAAGTACGGTACTCATAGCACCGATCTCCTTGGCCACCTGATAAGCCATTGCTTCATAAATTAAACGTGCTTCAGGATCACCGTCGGCCATCATCTGTTCAACATCGTAAGCGCTGTTAGTACCCAGGTAGGCCATCAGACCGCCTTCTCCTTTAATCATCTTCATCACCTCTTTCTGGGTATATTTTCCTGAAAAACAGATTTTTACCAGGTCACCTACCGGCAGTGTGCCCGAGCGTTCAGGCGAAAATGGCCCCTCGCCGTCCAATCCGTTGTTTACATCCACTACCCGTCCGAGTTTGTGGGCGCCAACGGTAATACCGCCACCGAGGTGCGCTACGATAAGGTTCATATCTTCATAGCGGCGCATCACTGCTTTGGCGTGTGAGCGCGCAACTGCCTTCTGGTTCAGGGCATGAAAAATGGATTTGCGCTTAAACAACGGATTACCCGTGATGCGGGCAATATCATCCAGCTCATCCACCACCACCGGGTTAGCAATGTAGGCCTTAACCCCTGGGAGCTGTTGCGCAAATGCGTCGGCAATCAAACCACCAAGATTGGAGGCATGCTCACCCATCGGGCTGTTGCGCAGATCCTCCTTCATCCGATCGTTTACCAGGTACACGCCCGATTCGATTGGTTTGAGCAAGCCTCCTCGCCCAACCACTGCCTTTACAATCTCTTCCGGAACATTGGCGTTGTTGAGCTGTTCGGCTATTATATCCCTGCGGTACTGAAACTGATCGGCAATCTTATCAAAACGGGCAAGTTCAGAAGGGTCGTGCTGGATGTTTTTGAGGAAAATCGGGTTCAGGTTCACAAATACACCTATCTTGGTGGATGTGGAACCCGGATTGATCGCTAAAACTCCAATTTCTTCCATTCGGCGATTGTAGATACTTAAGGTTTTAAGCTAGATATTGCCCTCTTGTTAAATGAATGCTTCAGGTCAATACCTTCGATTAAAATATTTTTTCCTTTGATTTTAAACCTGTTTCAATGTTATCCGATACTTGCTGCCAGGGCAATTGAATAAAACTTGCTCTTGTCGCTGTCGCTTCGCGAAGTGAGTACGATCGGCGCTTTGGCGCCCATGATTACCGCACCGGCAACTGCTCCGCCGAGGAAATTCAGGGTTTTGTATAAAATGTTGGCGCCGTCAATATTTGGCGCCATGATGATATCGGTATCTCCTGCCACGTCACTGGTGATGTTTTTCAACTCAGCTGATTTTTTCGAAATGGCATTGTCAATGGCAAGCGGACCATCAATGACACAACCTGTGATTTGCTTGCGGTAGTTCATCATCGAAATGGTGGCAGCATGCATTGTTGCCTCCATACGCGGATTTACTGTTTCCACTGATCCGACAATGGCCACTTTTGGCGTATGAATGCCCAGTTTGTGAAACACCTCAATGGCATTCTGGATAATGGCAATCTTCGTCTCCAGTTCAGGATTTACATTCATGGCAGCGTCGGTTACACCGAGCAGTTTATGATAATAGGGCGACTCGAAGATTGCCACATGGCTAAGCGTATCACCCTTGCGCAACCCATTTTCTTTGTCCAGCACGGCTTTCATCATCGAGCCCGTGCTCACTGCACCTTTCATCAGGATCTCAGCTTTTCCCTCTCTGATTAGTTCAACCGCTTTGCGGGATGCTAAATATTTATCTTCTTCGTGGTAGGATTCAAAACCGCTGATATCAAAATCAATACTCTTTGCTATAATATTAACGTTCAGCATGTTGCCCACTAAAACCGGCTCAATCAGCCCTTCTGCTACTGCATTTTTAACGGCCAGCAATGCATCTTCGTCCCCCGCTGCAGCAAGCACCAGTTTTCTTGTCTTTTTCTGTTTGGCTGATTCCACCAGATCACTCAAATGTCGCATCATAGTTTGACTTTTTAAAATAAAGAATTTCGTTTTGTTATTCAATTAACAGGCTGCAAAAATAATTATTTAAGCTGCACAATCATTAACCTGTAAAGGATTGTCGGGAATATTTTTGTGGTTACTCGGTGTAGGAGTCAATCATCTGCAGGATGCCTCTGCTGCAGGCAGCGCAAAACGTCTGCCCCTGGAATGTATGCATAAGACAATCGTATGCCGGGCGGTAAACGCCTTTAGCTGAATAGCCCCCACCCTCAAATACCCCCAGGGATGACCGGAAAGCCTCATCGGTCGGGGTGGGAATAGGAGTTCCAGCGGCCAGCAGGTCTTTCCATTTTATGTCAAAATCCACCAGCGTTGTCAGATTGGGTTCCCATGGCTCAACATCCAGCGGGTAGAAGTCGCTGTAAGCCACCTCGCTGTCGAAATACTCATCACCCAAACCGGCAAATCCATGCCCAAATTCATGGATGAATATTTTGGCTGCCATGCTGTTGCTGTTCACCGACAGCGAGTAGTAATTGTAAATGGCGCCGCCGCCATACTTCTGATGATTTACAAGGATGTAGATCTGATCGTAGGGAGCATTGGCGGCCATATCGCGAACCGCTTTGTTGTTGGAAGTCATGCAGTAACGCTCACTGTCGAAGGTGTAAAACCCGGCATCAAGCAGTGTTTTGACCCATATGTTTTCAGCCGGAATGTCGCAGCCCGATTCGGGTGAAGGGGCGAGCACCGCACGGATGTTGAATTTGTCGCGCTGCGATGCATAAGGCTCAAAACTAAAGAGATGTTCGGCAAAATTGCCGCAATCCTTTACAAAGACTTCGAGTTCGGTGGCTGAATAGCCTTCCGGAAGTATCACAATATCAACCTTTTTATCCGGGTCACCCGACAGATGAACATCAAAAGCCGGATATTTCAGCCGGCGCTCCTTTTTGATGAAATAGCTGCCTACATCCACGTTGTACTCGAATTTCTTCTCGAAGACCCCTTTCCGGCTGCGGCTGTAAAAGTCAACCCTGACATTATTTTTTGGAAAAGGAAAAACAACGGTTTCTGTAAACGACTTTTGGGTTTTCTTGGCTTCTTCGGTGGTCTGCCACTCACCGAATAGCGTGCAATAGCCTCGGGAGTAAATGACCTTATTGTCTTTCAGATCTGTAACTTCAAAAAAGTACTGGCCATATTTCAGTGTATCAATCAGTTTGATTTTTGAACCACCCCAGTAAGGCTCATCCAGCAGCTCATCAAAAAAGTAATACTCCGACTCCGCGTTGCCGGAATGCATGTAATCAAGCCGCAGGGTGCGGTCATGAAACCAGATGTCGAACTGGGCGAAGGTGTCGCAAAACAGCAAAAGCGATGCAATGATTGAAAGGAAAATTTTGAAGCGCATAGCATGAGTTTTATGTAGAGTTTGCGAAAGTAGGAAAAGTTGGCCACTTGGTAATGATAAGAAAAGGTTCAGGCTGCAGAAATTGACATGATATCAGCAAACACCAGGTAATGAACGGCTTGAACTGATTCTGATTTTATATGTCTGATGCGGTCATGAGGAAAAACAGCGTTTTACATTCAAGGAGATCGCTATTCAAAACAGGATCAGAAAAGCGTTTTGCTGACTTATTTCCTGAAGGGTAAAATTATCGTTAATAAGGTTCAGTTAATAAGGATGTTAGCTCTGCTATGCGTTAACAACTATCAGGAAAATTTTAATTGTTAACGTCTGAGTTAACGCAAAGCAAGTACAAACCAGAAAGGTTTTCGATTTTGACGAAAAATTGAAAGCCAAAAAAACAGGGAACCAACAAGTTAGGATTGTCAATTCCCTTAAAATCAGTATTTTGTGGAGATGCCGGGAATCGAACGTAGCCTGTAAATCAGCAAGTTACAAAGGTAGTACACACCACAGTACACAAAACACCTGATTTTTCGACTTGTTTAGAATGATTCCAAATAAGTATCACCATCAATCAACTGTAAATTTTCCGGCAAAAGTATCAAATTATCATTTCCACAAAAAAAGCCGCCCGACTGATCGGAACGGCTCACTTTCAAAATCAAATGGACTATGTCCTTTTCCTGCAGTGTGCTGACAACAAGGCGTCAAACAAGCGTCTGTCTTCGAAGTACATTCGTTTCAGTTCGGAGTTGCTATAGTCGCTCCAACGCATCTGGGGACGGAAATTTTTCCCCTGTGGCAAATCCTTCAAATATGGATAGCGTTCCAGTAGTGCGGCTTTGTCTTCTTTATTCATGGCTTAATCTGGATTTGATGTTACGAAACAAAGTCGGGTTAATACTCAGGCCAGATGTTTGCGCCAAAAAGCCATGCTGCTTCAGGCGTCCCAAATCAAGTTCATTCAGGGCACCCATGTCGCTAAGTTTTTGCAAGGTGCCGATAAGTTCGTTAAACAACTTCAACGCTGTTTTTTCCGCTGGTGTTTCGGCTTTTAGGCTGTAAGAGTCAACCAATGCAGCGTATTTTTCCAAGTCCATGATAACTTTTCCTTTTTCGATTTTCGCCAACGATGTGGCCAGCGTCACAATGTGGAACGTGCCGGCAATCAATGTCACCAACGGCAGCGGATCCGGCCGATCAACCATTTTTACAAATGATTTTTTCGATAGCCGGAAAAGTCCGGCCTTAGGAATGTCAGATTCACTGATCTGGGCTCCGATTTTTTCATCAATCCATTTCTCAGTGAGGGCAATCCTATCGGATTCCCGGTGCAAAGGACTGACAATCAGCGGGCTCAACTCATCAATGGTGTTTACCTGGCCAATTTGCCAACTGTGGATAAGGTCAACAATTTGCTGAATGGCTGGTTGGCCTTGCTCAAAATTTTGCAAGCGCATCTGCAACTCATTCTCATTCACAAAAACTACATTTTCTAACTTTTTCATGCTGTTTAAATTTAGGTGTTAATAACTAATTTGATTTTGATAAAATTTCGATTTGTCGGTCAGTCCATCGCTTTAACTCCTTTTCGGAGACGCTGATACCCGGGCACCTGATTACAATAGTTTTCGGTGGCACCATGTCAGCGGGAATCTGAAAACCACGCTGCAAAACTGGTTTCCCTTGTTCATCGGCTTGGATGACAAGGCAAAACGATCTGTTTTCTTCAACTTGTTGCCCTTTGGCAACGCTCATAAGTTTTTCAATTTTCTTCATTACTTTTTTGGTTTAATGTTAATACTCTGGTTGCGATTCGTTCGATATACTCATCTGGGCTGCTTTTTAGCAAGCGTTCAAGCTCCCGATATTCAATTGACAAGTCCAAATTTTGCGGCTTTGGTAGGCAATAACTCAGAAGCTTTTCGATTATGCTGATTCTCTGGTGTGGTTCCAAGCTTTGCAAGTCGGTTTCAAACTGTGACCGGTTGCCGTCAATGATGTTCAAAACCCATTGCCGGAGCTCGTTTGTCTTCTTATTCGGTATTCCCGGTGGCCGTCCGTGGGGGTTGTTCGTATGTCCTTTTTTGTATGGCATTTTGTAAGATTTTTGATGTTTTCAAAGGTGTTACACGTTACAGTTAATTTATTGATATTTAACGCTTTAAGTGTAACATGGCTATTTTCATTAATTATCACTATCTCAATGTTACAGTTAAGTTATTGATTATTAATTAATTAAGTGTAACATAAAAAATATTGGAAGAAACCTATATTTTTGGATAGCGCACCACTGATTATCAGCGAGTTAAGTGTAACATGGTTTTTAGTGCCTTTCATAATCTATTGATATTTAGTGTTTTAAGTGTAACATTGGCTTTAGTAGGGTGCCGCATTGCCGTTTACCGGCGTTTCAGCCCATCGCTTTATAGTCATGTGGCTCAACTTTTCTCCTTTGTCGAAATAGATTTCCTTCTGAATGTCCCTGAGCGATTTCCCTTCGTTTCGCTTGCTCATAACGTCATCTTTAAGGACGTCCCGCAAATTTTCCTGAAGGTGTTCAGATTCATCGCAGAGGCCTAAATATGTCCACCCCAGCCGCCCGCCTCCCGGATTGCTGATACTGATTGCGAAAACGGACGGCAATTCACCATCCCGGTTTTTGACAGTCTTAATATATCGTATATCGGCTCCCTGTGTGGATTTTCCTATAAATGTCACGTTGTCCGCAAAATTGGCAAGGGCTTTACTCCCGGCCAAATGGTTAATGTTTAACGGCGTTCCGGGTGCGATTTTCGGGACGTGTGCCAATACCAGTACGGATATTTTATCACTGATTTGCAATTGCTTCAGGCCTCTGCAGATACTTAAAGCGGCGTCCGGGTCAACGGTGTTTTTTAGGTGTAATGCTGATACATTGTCAATGACAACGGTTGCGGCTCCCGTGGTGGATAGGTCTGCTTTGACGTCTTCAAATGAAAAAGCGAAGTCAATCGTTTGCGGATCATACTTAGCGTAAATGAAATTTTCAGGTATATGGGTATTTTCATATCGGCTTTGAAATTGACGGTCAGAGAGTTCAAAATCATAATATATGATTGGCCTTGTTTGGGCTATCCTGAAGGCTTCAGACGTGGCGAAAAGGCTTTTCCCGGCTCCGGTATCACCGGCCAATATACCAAATCCGCCAACGTTCCAGATTCCTGAAATAAGCGGCTGTAGTGGTGGCAATTTCGCAGCGTCTTCCATCGTTTGGGCTGCAGTCCGGAGCAAAGTTTTTCGCTGTGGCTGTGGTGCCATCCGCACGGGTGCGGTGGTGTTTACCGGGTCATCATTCCATATCAAATCCATCGGCTTGTAATTTTCTGGTTAAATCTGAAACGGCCTTTTTGGATAGTTCCACGTTTCGCAGCCATGAAGTCACCACGTCCACGTTAACACCGCTTATTTCGGCATATTCCTGAACAAGTGCCTGAAGTCGGGCAATTTTGCGATTCAGGTTGTCAATGTCGGTATAAAGCCCGCTTAGTTGTTCCAATTGCTGACCGAGCGCATAAGTGAGCGTTCGCAGCCCTTTTAATAGTGATTGCCGGATTGATGGATTTTCCCGGGTCAATGCAATACGCTGCATTTCCTGAAGTACCGGCAATAAGTCCGGGCAATTTTCGAAAATAAGATACTTGTGCTCGGATTCAATAAAAGGTGTATCTTTGCTCCGATTTCGAACGTTTTCCAGATTTGCCGGCAGCCCTTCAAGTAGCCGGCTTTTTTTTGCCTCCACCATCGTTTAGGATTGGATTAGTTGGTTAATCTTGTCAGCGCTGTAGTACAATCGCCTCCCCATCGCAATAGGTTCCGGAAGTTTACCCTCATTTCGCCATCTGATTTCAGTTGGTTTAGTGATATTGAAAAGCCGACAAACTTCAGAGGGCTGCATCAGTTTTTTTTGTGTGTTTTCCATTTTTAAAAGTTTATGAATTATTAACTAAATAACGGAGCAAAGATAATGTAAAACAAGGTTACAAACCAAATTATGATATTAACAATTTGCCTTTTTTTTGTTAATAACTTTTTAATAGCCTGATTTACATTGTTTTAGCTTGCTTTTCCTTTGTAAAGTTTTCTTTACTAAAAATCATGCCAAAAAAAATGTTTAAATATGTTAAACAGGCTAAAATTGGCCGTCAATACTGGGTTTGATGCGGCAAAAAAAAAGCCATGCAATTAGCACGGCTTTAACAATCACTCGGTACGTCTTAGCTGATTTTCATCAGTCGCTCAGGCGTGAAAAGCTCCATTTCCCGGCGTTTCTGATCCGGTGTAACTCCGGTATAGTGCGATAGCATTTTATCGGTCTGGTGGCCTGTGAATTGCTTCAGGACGGATTGATTAACATTCAATGCCACGGACAAGCTAACGAAAGTCCGTCTCCCACAGTGACAAGTTAACAAGTCGTGCAGTGGCCGGTCTGATTTGATTAGTTCACCTTTGGAGGTGGTGGCCGTGGTAATGATCCGATCCAGCTTTAAGATTTGGCCTAATTGCTTCAGGTACTTGTTGATGTTTACCGGATGCATCTGTGGGAGTACCTCCCCGGGTGCCAGGAATGGATCATCTTTATACTTCGATAGGATTGATTCAGAAAAAGGATTCAACGGTATCGTTACAGCCGAACCGGTCTTTTGTGTGGATAGCTTTATTTCGCCGTCAGCTATATGATGCGATCGAAGTCGCTGCAGGTCTGATACTCTTAACCCGGTGGCGCAAAGGAACGCAAACAAGTCACGTACACGGTCTAATGTGGCGTTAACGATCTTAGCGTTAAATACCAGTAGAAACTCATCTGGCCTAAGGAAAACAAGCGTTTCCCGGGTGCGGTGCGATTCTGCCTTATCTTTAACGTGGAACGTGCCAATGTCCCGTATTGCAATACCCTTGTTTCTTTTAGCCCACGTCAGAAACCAATTGATTAACTTGATATTCTTTTTGGCCGTGGCGTTGGTGTGGCCTAACTCCATGAAGTAATCAAACACCTTAGAATACCAGTCGAAGCTCACAGCGTTAAACTCCATCGGTACCCCGGTTGCCTGCATATTAACAAGGTGCGTTCTGGTGGTTTTGAATTTCGCCAATGTCGCCGGTGCCCAGCCGGATGACCTTGATTCCACAGATACAAACTGATCGAAAATCGAAAAGAAGTCTAATTTCACTTTTCCCCTGAAGCGTTCACGTATGTACTCCGGTGTAACGTGGTCGCCAGAGGCTTTACCTTCAACGTAAATCGCAGTAAGTTCCCCGGCAATCTGATCCAGTAGCCGATTGTTTGCGTTGGCGTTCGATGCGGACGGCTTAAAGCGTTGATTCTTAGTACTCCATTGTTGTTCTGTAGCCTTTAGGCCGGTTGTAGTGTTAAGTTGCTGACTATCAAAATGGATCCGAGCGACAATATTGCTCGTTTTTTCGTCAGTTTTCCGCTTCTGTAGATAGAAGTTGATCGAAATGGAAATGTTCATAATCGTTTGAATTTAAGTTAATTACAGCGTTTTTGTGTACGATTTTCAAATTGTGGCTTCCAGTACACACCACAGTACACAAAAGTAGCTTTATTTAGCTTTACTTCGATTAATTTAACTTTTCTTATGAACATAAAAAAACCCGCTCGTGGCGGGCTTTTCGTTTAGTTTGATTTAGTTTGCTTTTCCTTACTTTTTGTTAAATTGTGGAGATGCCGGGAATCGAACCCGGGTCCAAACAAGCAGCACTAACGCTTTCTACATGCTTAGTTCTTTGTTGGTTTTCGATCAGCAACCGGCAAAGAACAGCCTATTACTGACTTAGCTTCTTTATTTCATCAGCCTCCCGAAGCCTGAGGCCAACTATCCCTGTATTGCTTCACCCCGGAATCAGGCAGGAACAAGGCGGATCCGCCTGCGGGATGTCTCGTCCCGTCACCTTGTGACAGGATTAAGCAGTAATCTACTAAACTTCGATTATGCTGCGAGAGCATAGTTGTAATTGTTGCCAGTTATGGCTTGAGCAAAGTTGTTGCGGGCGGCATGCTCATTGCCCGACATGCTTACAGTTAACACTCCCTTGCTGTCAAATCCAGTCATCCCCATGATGTGAATGAACGCTTTTACTTTTTGTAACAACGCTGCAAAGGTACGTTTGTTTGGTCAATTAATACTAATTTTGCAGCCAATTTTCAAAAATCACTATTTAATGAACATCATAAAAGAGCAAACAGGAGATTTAACAGCAACGCTGAAAGTAGAAATTACTGAATCGGATTACAAAGCATCCTACCAGGACGAGTTGAAAAAATATGCACGCCAGGCCAGCATCCCCGGCTTCAGACCAGGTAAAGTGCCGGTAGGAATGATCGAGAGAAAATATGGTACCGGCATTATGCTCGAAACCATCAACAAGCTAATGAACGATGAACTCAATAAATATATTCAGGACGAAAAACTGAATATCCTTGGCGATCCTGTGCCCAACAGTGAAAAAGGCAAAATTGACTTCGAAATGCAGAAGGACTTCGAGTTCTATTTCGATATCTGCCAGATGCCTGAGATTAACATTGATCTCGACAAAAACCTCGAACTCGACTACTACGTCTTCAAGGCTACAGATGAGCAGATTGACAAAGCAGTAGAATTCCAGCGCATGCAACAGGGTAATGATGTTGAAATAGAAGAGGTTATAAAAGATGCCGAAGTGGAGTTTGATCTCCGGCGTTTAGATGCTGACGGAGCGGCGGCCGATGAAGGAGATTTTTTCCCTTGCAAAATTAAGCTGGATGATAAAGCTACGGAATATGCTGTTAATCAATTGTTAGGAAAAAAAGCCAACGACATTCTTGTGATTGATCCGGTTGAATTGTTTGGCTCAGCAGAGGCAGCTGCCAAAGAGATGTCGGTGGATAAAAGTGAATTGGCCGACAAAAAGGGCATTTACCAGATGAAAATTACATTCGTTCAGCGCAGAGAGCCTGCTGAACTCAATCAGGAGTTTTATGATATCGCATTTCCTGAAAAAGGCATCACCAGTCTTGACGAAGCAAGGGAAGAGATTGGCAAACAGTTTTCTGCGGTTTTCCAACATGATGGTGATGATTTTTTGGTTGAAGAATTTTTTACCTGGCTGCACAGCAACGTTAAGGTAGATTTGCCGGATGAGTTCCTTAAAAAATGGCTCTATTTTGTCAACGAAGGAAAATTCACCGAATCAGAAATTGAGAAGGAGTTGAGTCATGTTAAAGCTTCACTGACAAGGGATCTTGTTGATAACCGCCTGAAAACCCTCTACCCTGAAATTGTGATTACTACTTCATTAATTAAGGATGAAATCAAGGGAAGCGTCAGAAAGTACTTTACCATGAGCGATGAACCAGGTGATGAGGAGACCGAGAAGAGTGTTGAAAAATTTGCTTCCGATTGGATGAAAGACAGTAAAAACGAAGAAAATATCAAGCAGCGGAAGGATCTTCTTTACAAAACCCGGGTTGTTGAACTGGTGAAGGAAAAGGCTACTTTAAACCGTAAAGAAGTTACCCAGGAAGAATTTTACAGCATCCTGGCCGACAAGTATAAGGCGATGAAAGATAACCATCACCACGATCACGACCATGACCACGACCATGACCACGACCATGACCATGATCATGACCATGATCATGACCACGATCATAAACATTAATATTGTCAGGAAACTTCACCGGCAAGGCAGCACATTTACGGCCTGTCAGGGCCGGTGAACAATAATAAAAACCCATCGTTTAATTGAAAATAATAACCCAAAGCTATGTTTCCACAAAACGAATTTTCCAAATACGCAACAAAACACCGCGGCATCAGCAGCCTGACCATGCACAGGTACAATTCGCTGGTAAGCGGTTACATATCCCCGACAATCATTGAGGAGCGTCAGCTCAACGTAGCCCAGATGGATGTCTTCTCCCGTCTGATGATGGACAGGATCATCTTTCTTGGCGTTCCCATTTACGATGATGTAGCCAATATCATACAGGCGCAGCTGCTTTTCCTCGAGTCGGTGGACTCATCCAAAGACATTCAGATTTACCTCAATACTCCCGGCGGTTCGGTTTATGCCGGTCTGGGAATCTACGACACCATGCAGTACATTGGTTCCGATGTAGCCACCATCTGCACTGGAATGGCAGCTTCGATGGGGGCCGTTCTGTTGTGTGCCGGGAAAGAGGGAAAACGCACTGCTTTGCAGCATTCACGCATCCTTATCCATCAACCAATGGGTGGCGCTGAAGGCCAGGCTTCCGACATCGAAATTACCGCTAGGGAGATACAGAAACTCAAAAAAGAGTTGTACGAAATCATTGCAAAGCACTCCAAAAAGGATTACGATACCATTTGGAAAGATGCCGACCGCGATTTCTGGATGACTTCAGAGGAGGCCAAAGAATACGGAATGATTGACGAGGTGCTCCAGTCGGGCAGAAAACCATAATAATCAGCAATATGGCCAAACAGACTGACAGGTGTTCGTTTTGTGGCAGGAACCGAAATGAGGTGAAGCTCCTTATTTCCGGGATGAGTGCCTACATCTGCAATGAGTGTGCAGAACAGGCGCACACCATCCTGCTGGAGGAGTCCGCCATAACCAAAACCAAACTGCCGACCGATTTCAAACTGCAGAAACCAGCAGAAATCAAGCATTATCTCGACCAGTATGTGATCGGCCAGGAAGAGGCCAAAAAGATCCTATCCGTGGCTGTTTACAACCATTTCAAACGAATCTCCCAATCGAAGTACAAAAAAGGAGCGGATGACGATGTGGAAATAGAAAAGTCCAACATCATTATTGTTGGAGAGACCGGGACCGGCAAAACCCTTATGGCGCGCACCATTGCCAGGATGCTAAAAGTACCGTTTGCCATCGCCGACGCCACCGTGCTCACCGAGGCCGGTTATGTGGGAGAAGATGTCGAAAGCATTCTTTCACGCTTGCTCCAGGCCGCTGACTATGATGTGAATGCTGCCGAGCGCGGGATCGTTTTTATTGACGAGATTGATAAAATTTCACGTAAAAGCGACAACCCCTCCATTACCCGCGATGTTTCAGGCGAAGGCGTTCAACAGGCGCTGCTCAAACTCCTCGAAGGTTCCATAGTTAACGTGCCGCCTTATGGTGGCCGAAAGCATCCAGAGCAAAAGATGATTCAGGTGAACACCGAAAACATTCTTTTCATTGCCGGAGGCGCTTTCGATGGCATCGAAAAGATCATCGCATCGAGGATGAAAACCAGCGTGATTGGATATGGGAATAAGAAGGAAAAAGAGATGGTGGACAAATCCAACCTGATGAAGTATGTAGCTCCTCCCGACCTTAAGAAGTTTGGACTGATTCCCGAAATTGTCGGGCGGTTGCCGGTAGTTACGCATCTCAACCCTCTGGATCAGGGAGCCCTGAAACGCATCCTGACTGAGCCAAAAAATGCGCTCACCAAGCAATTTATCAGGCTTTTCGAGATGGATAACATCGAACTTTCGTTCACCGAGAGCGCACTGACCACTATCGTCGAAAAAGCCATTGAGTTCAAACTTGGCGCCAGGGGTTTGCGCACCATCATGGAGACCATCCTCAACGACGACATGTTTGACCTGCCTTCAGGCAAAAGCCATAAAGAACTGAAAGTCAACCGCACTTATGTGCTGGAAAAACTGGAGAAAAATAATTTCGGTAAGCTCAAGGTGGCTTAGCAGGCTCTTTTCAAATTGATGTGAGATTTCCGCGATCTTTTGGAGATTGGAGCTATTACTTAACTAATCTGCTCAAATCCATAAATTCCGGATGGAAGGAGTTTTCCAGCGCATAGCGCGCCATATCGAAAACCATGCAATTGGTTTTGGCAACAATCACCGAATCTGACGTGCAGATTATCCCATAGCTTTTATTGATAAGGGTTTGATCCACATTATCCAAAACAGCAATTTGAAATTTTTCCTCCTCAACATGCAAATTCTGACGTATAATGGTCATGATTTCCGGATGCCACCCAACCTGCCTGTCAAAGTAAATTTCAGTTCTCAAAGTGATTAACCGGGGCAGATGACAGGCTAAAATCCCGGCAGCCTCAGGCAATTTTATCATTTTCTGAAATTTCCCTCTGGCATAGGCTGCATCTCTGAGTAAACCGTCGCCGGCAACAAAAACCGGCAAACCCTGCAGATAGGAAGCAATGGTAATCAGCACATTGTAGCCATCAATGAATAGCAGATTATTTTGAAGTGATGCAGGAGTCGGGATTACCTTCTTCAACCTGGTCAGGCAATCTTTTTGTGAATAAATCCCGCGATACAGCATTGACCGTTCCACCGAAGAGAGCTCATAACGATTGCTTATCATTTGCAGCATACTGGCAGGCTGATATTCCCGATCCAGCAAATACCGATAGTCCTTTGCAGCCAGCAGGAAATTTTGGGTCATCATGGCCTTTAATAAGTTGGTTTGACTGAACGCTGTACTTTTGCCAAAAACAAAATTATGAAAATCCAGATCATCAACGGTCCAAACCTCAATCTGCTGGGAAAGCGGGAGCCTGAAATTTATGGTTCTCAGTCGTTCGAAGAGTATCTTTCCAACCTGAGAGCTTTTTTTCCGGCACTCCAGATTGATTATTACCAGTCGAATGTTGAGGGAGAGATCATCAACAAGCTGCATTCGGTCGGTTTCTGCTATCATGGTATTATTCTCAATGCTGGCGCTTACACACACACATCCGTTGCCATCAGCGATGCTGTGAAGGCCATCAGCGCTCCCGTGGTTGAGGTGCATATCAGCAATGTTTACAGCCGTGAGCCTTACCGGCAAAGCTCTTTCATTGCTCCTCATGCTGCGGGTATCATTGCGGGTTTTGGTATGGACGTTTACAGGCTGGCGATTCATGCCCTTGAAAATCTGCGATCGGCAGGCTGAAGTTCTTCTTTCTGACCTTATGTTTCCCACAGATATGGGTTTTAGCAATCCGTTAACGTGTAACATGTTGCTCACAGCCCAAAATGATGCTATCTTTGCGGCCTTAAAATTTTAAACGTATGATTCAACGAGTTCAAACCCTGTTTTTGCTCCTGGTGATAATTGCCGGGATAGTACTGATGTTTCTTCCACTTGCGGTCTATTATTCGGAAATGGGCTACTACCTGAAGTTCTTTATTTATGGTATGAAAAACCTGGCTCATGACCCTTTTGGTGATGAAATTCCGAAGCTTTTCAGCCTCTTTTTCGGCCTGCCGCTTTTGTTGGTTCAGGTCATCATCATTCTTTTGGCCGGATTCACCATTTTTAAATACAAAAGGCGTCCAATGCAGCTCAGGCTGAATCAGTTGAATATTTTTCTCCATGTAATTCTGGTGGGAGGAATTTTTTATTTCTCCACCCTCATCGAAGCAAAGGTGGCGGCAGCTCCGGTTTATGGCGTCGGTGTGGTGTTCCCGCTGGTTTCGATAGTCGCGCTTTTCCTGTCCAGCAATTTTATCCGTAAGGATGAGCGTCTGGTGCGTTCAGCCGACCGGTTGAGGTAATTGCTTTTTTACGGGGAGGCTGTGATCTGGTTTTAAGCTGGTAGTCTTTTCAAATTAGGATATTTGTCACTTTTTCAAAATTCCTGCATCTCTGAAGTATTTCTGTGCTGTAAATTTAGTTTTTCCGGTTGTTTTATCCTTTTGCAGTGATTTTGAATGGTAATTTTTAAAGGAGTAAACTAGTTAAAACCTTTAATGGATAAGGGTTTTAACCCCGTTAAATAATGTTAAACCAAAGCATTTGCTTTCTGGTAACCCCTCTGTTTTTTGTTTCTTTGCAAACCAAAAAAAATGTGACGATTATGGATATAGTTGTTGAAAATCTGACCAAAATTTACGGAACACAACGCGCAGTGGATAATATTTCATTCCGCGTTAATACCGGTGAAGTGCTTGGCTTTCTTGGGCCAAACGGGGCCGGGAAAACCACTACCATGAAGGCAATCACCACTTACCTGGTCCCTAACCAGGGTGATGTGAAAGTTGGTAAATTCTCCATCCACGAGCAACCGGAGGAGATCAAAAAACGGATCGGCTACCTTCCTGAAAGTAACCCGCTTTATCATGACATGCCTGTAATTGATTACCTGAAGTTTGTTGGAGAATTACAGGGAATCAGTTCGGCAAAAATTAAGGAAAAGATCAGGGAAATGGTGGTTGTGTGCGGCCTGGAAGGCGAGAAGCACAAGAAGATCGGCGAACTTTCCAAAGGTTACCGCCAGCGTGTAGGGCTTGCCCAGGCGCTGATCCATGACCCTGAAGTGCTGATTCTCGATGAGCCCACTTCAGGCCTTGACCCCAACCAGATAGTTGAGATAAGGGAGCTGATAAAGAAAATCGGACGGCAAAAAACGGTAATCCTCAGCTCGCACATCCTTGCCGAGGTGGAGGCTACCTGCGACCGGATCATGATTATAAACAAAGGAAAAATCGTTGCCGACGGTACTCCCGAAGACCTGCGCAAACAGGCTCAGGGAAAGGAAATCCTTAAAGTAACCATCGAAGACGGCCAGTTGGACGACATCTACGACAAGCTGCGAAAGCTACCCTCTGTGGAGATGGTGGATATCCTGGTGAAGAACAAAAATGTATTTGAAGTACAAAGCAAACGCAGCGAATCTTCCCGCCGGAGCATTTTCAACCTATGCGTGCAGAACAAGTGGATTCTTACGGAACTCTCTGCCACCGAAACCAAATTGGAAGACATCTTCCGTGAACTGACACACAGCTAATCATCAACCCGCAAAAATCAAAATAACACAGATATGAGGCAAATTTGGATTATCAGTAAACGGGAACTTCAGTCGTTTTTCGACTCGCTGACAGCCTACATTATGCTGGTTGCCTTCCTTGGCTTCAGCGGGCTGTTTACGTGGCTTTATGGTTCCGACATATTCTTTGCCAAACAGGCGAGCCTGCAGGCATTTTTCGGTGTATCCTACTGGACGCTGTTCTTCTTCATACCGGCGCTCACCATGCGCCAGTTTGCCGAAGAGAACAAAACCGGCACTATCGAATTGCTCCTTACCAGGCCGGTAAACGACTGGCAGGTGATTTTCGGGAAATTCCTCGCCACACTGCTGCTCATTGCCATAGCGCTGGCATTCACGCTACCCTACTACATCACAGTAGCCAGCCTTGGCAATATTGATCACGGCGCCACAATAATGGGCTATCTCGGGCTCATCTTCATCAGCGCAACCTACATCAGCATAGGGCTATTTGCAAGTAGCATTTCCAACAACCAGATCGTAGGTTTCCTGTTGGGTCTTGCCATCGGGATTCTTTTTCACTTCGTATTCGGCTTCCTTGCAACAGCAGCCGGTGGCTTTATGAGCGAAGTGCTTTACTACCTCAGCCTTGGAGCTCATTTTGAATCTGTTTCACGCGGAGTGATCGACAGCAAGGACATCATCTATTTTCTCTCCATCATCTTCTTAAGCCTGGTGGGAACTGAGGCTATTTTACAGAAAAACAGGATTTAACCTAAAAAGAGAAAAGTGAATATGAAAAATAAAAAATCCATTTTATCGCAACTGATCTTGATCGTGATAGTGCTGGTGCTTGTCAACCTGCTCTCGACGCGGTTTTTCGCAAGGCTCGATTTTACCGGCGACAAGATCTATACGTTGAGCAAAGCCACCAAAGATATCCTGCGTTCGCTGGATGAGCCGGTTACGGTGACGGCATATTTTACGAAAGGAAGCCAGCCCGAAATCGAAAAAGCCAGGAAAGATTTTCAAAACCTGCTTGTCGAATACTCCAACATCTCGAAGGGGATGGTGAATTATGAATTTCTGAACCCAAACGACGACCAGCAGCTCGAACAGGAGGTGATGCAGTCGGGCATCCAGCCATTGGTGCTGAATGTAAGAGAGAAAGACCAGGTAAAACAGCAGCGGGTATATCTTGGCGCCAAACTGGTGATGGGCGACCGTACGGATGTGATTCCTGTAATTCAGCCGGGCGCGGCTATGGAATATACGTTGTCATCGTCAATTAAAAAGCTTTCCCTCATAAATAAACCGACCGTAGGGTTTGTAACCGGGCACGGGCAGCCATCGCTGAATGCCATGCAACAGGCGCTCGAACAGCTGAGAGTCCTTTACGATGTGGTTCCTGTGAATCTTCAGGACGAATCGGCTGACCTGAGTAAGTACCTCACACTGGCTATTGTTGCTCCTGCCGATTCATTTGCCGACTTTGAGCTGCGCAGGCTGGATGATTACCTTGCCGGTGGCGGCAGGCTGTTTATCGCTCACAATCACGTAACCGGCGATTTCCAGACTATGCAGGGCAGCGTGAACCAGAGCAACCTGAGTGCCTGGCTGGCTGAAAAAGGTTTGATGATCGAAAATAACTTTGTCGTGGATAAAAGCGCCGGGAATATCGGCGTGCGGCAACAAACCGGGTTTATGACTTTTACCCGGCAAATTCCGTTTCATTACTGGCCTGCTGTGCGGAAATTCCCTGAAATGCCCATCACCAAAGGCCTCAACGAAGTGATGCTGCAGTTTGCCAGCAGCATCAACTTCATGGCTACCGGGGATACAGCCACAAAGTTCACCCCAATTCTTCAATCCTCCGAAAGTTCCGGCACGCTTTCGGTTCCGCTCTTTTTCAATATCGAAAAGCAATGGACAAACAACGATTTCCCATTATCGAACCTCACTATTGGCGGCGTATTGCAAGGTCCGATAGGAGGGAGAGGGCACTCCAAGATCGTGCTGATTACCGATGGTGATTTTGCTGTAAATGGCGAAGGTCAGAATGCCCAGCCGCGCCCGCCCGATAACATCAGCCTGATGGTGAATGCAATTGATTGGCTTTCGGATGACACCGGGCTTATTGATCTGCGCACCAAGGAGGTTACCTCGCGCCCGCTCGAGGAGATTGAAGAGGGCAGAAGAACGTTCCTGAAATGGCTGAACTTTGCGCTCCCAATCGCTATTGTATTGCTGGTGGGCATAGTCAGGTCGCAGATCAGCAGGAGCAAACGCAACAAAAGAATGGAGGAAGGTTATGTTTAAAAAATTGAATGTCAAAGTATTGATTATAGTCCTGGTGGTGCTTGCAGCCATTTATGCCATCAGTGAATATACGGGGAATAAAGACCGCTCGTTCAGCAGGGTGCTTTTCGCCGTGGATACAGCCAGTGTCAATGAGATTCTGATTCGCATACCCGCCGATAAAACCGATATCAAACTGGTTCGCAATGCCGTGGCCGACTGGAGTGTGGAATCGGATGGAAACCGTTTTGCGGCAGATTATTCGGTGGTTAAATCAATTTTGTCGCAATTTGGCGAGATGAAACCCGAACGTATTGCCGCTGCCTCCAGAGAGCGCTGGAATGATTTTGAAATTACCGATTCTGCTGCTATTCAGGTGAAACTGAACAGCGGAAACAAGAACCTTGCGGAGGTCTATTTTGGAAAATTTTCTTACACACAGCCTCCCCAGGGTCAGGGGCAAATGCAAATGCAACAACAGCAGGGCAGAATGACAACATTCGTCAGAAAAGCTAAAGACGACAAAGTTTATGCTGTCGAAGGTTTCCTGCGGATGACCTACCAGAAAGATGTGAATTCCTACAGGAACAAAAACCTGGTAAACGTAAACCGTGATGATGTTTCCAGGTTGACATTTAATTACCCGGGATACAGTTTTGTAGTCGAAAAGTCGGATCAGAAATGGCTTATAAACAACCAACCGGCCGATTCGCTCAAAACGATGCGCTACCTCAGCAGGCTTCAGCGTTTGACCAGCACCAGTTTTGTGCAACCCGGAACTCCGAAAACGAGCGATGAAGTATACAGGCTGGTTATCGAAGGGAATAATTTCAGCCCGGTGGAACTTAAAGCGTTATCAACTCCGGATACAACTATCAGGCACATTATTACCTCTTCTATCAACCCTGAAGGAGAGTTTGATGGCGCCAAAGGGCAACTGTTCAGCCGGACATTTGTCGGCGAAACTGAGTTTTTACCAGATATTCCTGAATAAAGGCCACCCGGGAAAAATTATTTGCTCGTGGGCTGAAGCACGGCAGGTGCTTGATTTTCAATTGCCCCGACCTTAAGGCCGGGGCAAATAATGTCCTTGATATTCATGGCTTAACCACATTCACGAAATTTAAGGTACTGTGGGATATCCGGTTACCTACAGATTGCTTTGATCTTCTCCACAATCACCATCGCCATTTTGTAGGCTGATTCGTGTGTCCAGCCGGCTATATGCGGCGATAGCACCACGTTTTCGGCACTGATGAGGTACTTGAAAGGCTCAGGCAGATTTTTTCCGTCAATGTCTTCAAAGGAGAATTTTTCGTATTCGAGCACATCGAGTGCAGAACCCTTTACTTTACCTGTTTTGAGGTTTTTTACGAGATCAGCCGTGCTGACCACCTGGCCTCTTGAAGTATTGATAAGGTAAATGCTTTTCTGAAACCGGCTGATAAACTGGTTATCCACCATGTATTTGGTTTCATGAGTTAACGGTACATGAAGGCTGACAATATCGGATCGCAGAAATAACTCCTCCAGGGTAACTTCCCTTACAAATTGGTCGTTGTAGTCAAATTTATATTTGTCGTAAGCGATCACCTCCGCATTGAACCCAGCCAGCCGTTTGGCAAAAGCGCTGCCCATATTACCGTAACCGATGATTCCCACCGTTTTTCCTTCAATTTCCACACCTTTGTTTCCTTCCCTGATCCAGATTCCCTGCCTGACTTCCCTGTCAGCTTTGCGCAGGTTATTCAACAACATCAGCAGCATGCCGAGCGCATGTTCTCCTACAGCGTCGCGGTTGCCTTCCGGAGCGTTGATGCAGTGGATGCCTCTGGATTGGGCAAATCCGACATCAATATTTTCCATACCGGCGCCAACACGCCCGATAAATTTCAGTTTATCCGCCTTTTCCAGAAAATTTCGATCAAGTTTTATTTTGCTTCGGATAATAATTCCTTCATATTGTCCGATGACTGAAAGGTAATCCTGCGGAGTGAATTTTTCGGGATAATCACATTGAAACCCCATAGCAGTAAGTGATTCCATGAGCACAGGATGTACAGAATCAATAAAGAGAACTTTAGAAGCTGACATAAAATGATGAAAGTTGATGGATTATTCGATACTTGCCTGTTTTGGGCTGCGTGGTCCAATTTCGCCAATGATGTAATTCACCGCATTGATCTTGAATTTATCACTGGCACGCAAAATCATTTCAAGGTCGGAGGGGTATTCCATCTCTTTGGTGCCGAGAAGTTCGAAGGTTTCGGGCGCCAATGCGTTGATATCGCCCTTAAAAATTGCCGACCGGTTGCTGAATCTGGATTCTCCGGTAATACTCTGCAAACCAACGATTTTTTCGGTTACGGCATCTCTAATTTCAACTGAACCACCGATCAGCATGGCTTTTTCCTTGATAGTTTCAGTTACATAGCAAGCGATGGTTTTGAGTTTAGGATACTCAATTTTATTTCCATTTTCATCGTAAATAAAATTTCCTGAGGCATCCAGTTGGTAAGCTATCCCGTCCTGAACCTTCGCCGTTTCGACATAATTGGCTTCACGGGTGTTTTCGGGAATGATTTTTACATCGAAAATGTCAACCGCTATCTTGTAATGGAAATTTTTCACCTCAGTCTGCTTGTAATGAAAGTTATAAAACGGCGTATTCATGGGCGTCAGATCAAGGTAGAGCAGCTCGTCTTCCTGTTCCGGTGGCAAATAGCCCGAAAAACGATTGGTTACGGTGTAAAATACCTGCACTGGTTCGATGCTCACAAACTTTGCCAGCAGTTCGTCGCTGTCTTTATAGCCCGGCGTAAGTTCCTTCACTTTTAACAGGTTTTCGTATGCTTTCTGCACATCCGTAAGATTTTCACTCTCTAATTGCTTTAAAGCCAATGCATAATGGTACTGAGTAGCCTTTATGGATGCCTGTGCGATGTAGTCTGAATAATCTGCAGGTTTAAACTGCATCAGTGCTGTGGTGGTGTCGGCCAGTGAACCGGATTTTTCCTGACGGGCAATAATTGACTGGTATTTTTGTAAAACTTCCGACCAGATATCGGGCTGACCAGAGAGTTTGAGCCGTTCGATATGAGCGAGATCCTGCCTGACCGACTCATTCAGCACCTGGTCGAGTTGTGTGATTTTATTCTGGTCTAAAGGTTTCTTTTGTAACGATTTAACCAGTTCGTCGAGTGCTTCATCATATTTTCTGCTTTCGATCAGCCGGTCAGTGCCCGAGCATGCTACCAGCATCGAAATCAAGAATATACCTATCAATTTTCTCATAGCAGTTATTCCTTTATCAAACGAAAAATTACTTGTTCTGATGCCAAACTTCACGCGATAAAAATTAAAAACGTAATTTCGAAGCCTGAAACTTTAGTACTCAGAATAAAGCGCATTTGAAACAATTTTAGTACCAAACGAAGATCAACAGTATGTGGACTTATCTGGCGAGATTGATACTACGAAGAAGGAACTGGAACCTGGCAATTATTGTGATTCTGACGATCTTTATGGCCTACCAGGCGCGCCAGGTGAGCCTTTCCTACGAAATGACACAGATGTTGCCTGCTGCCGATTCAACCAGGGTAATTTACGACGAGTTTAAAAAGACCTTTGGCGAAGACGGCAGTGTGATATTTATCGGTATGAAAGACCCCAACTTTCATCAGATTGATGAGTTCAACGACTGGTACGATCTAACCGAAGAAATTCATGCGATCCCGGGTGTGGAGGGAGTGTTGTCGGTTTCACGGTTGTTTAACCTTGTAAAAAACGATTCGCTGCAACGATTTGACCTCGAACCCGTTTTTAAGCAGAAACCACAGTCGCAGCCAGAGCTCGACAGCCTTATCAATGTCGTTTACGGCCTGCCCTTTTACGATGGATTGCTTTTTAACCGGGAGACCCATTTCACCATGATGGCTGTTACGCTCGACAAAGAGGTGCTCAACACCAGAGAGCGTGTCGGGATGATATACAAAATTAAAGAAGCCGGCGAAAGGTTTGGCGAGGAACACAATATACAGATACACTTTTCCGGCCTGCCTTACATCCGAACGATAACTGCCAAAAAAATCGAAAGCGAACTGCTGTTTTTCGTGGTGCTGTCGCTGGTTGTAGCCTCCATAATTCTGATGATATTCTTCAGAAACTGGAAAATCGTTGCCGCAACCATGCTCATTGTAGTTATCAATGTGGTGTGGCTCATGGGGTTTATACATCTGTTCGGATACAAGATAACGGCAGTTATCGGAATCCTGCCCCCGCTGCTCATTGTGATCGTAGTGGAGAATTGTATTTTCCTGCTCAACAAGTATCATCACGAAATACTCAGGCATGGCAACAAAATAAAAGCATTAACCCGCGTGGTGATGTTCATTGGCAACGCCAACCTGCTCACCAACACCACTACGGCTGCCGGCTTTGCAGCATTTATCATCACCGGAAACCAGGTGCTTATTGAGTTTGGCCTGGTGGCATCCGTCAGTATTATGGTGGCTTACCTGATGACGCTTTTCCTGATCCCGATTTTATTCAGTTTTCTGCCACCGCCGTCAATCAAGCACACCATTCACCTGGAGCATGGCCTGGTGAGCAAAATGGTTGAATGGGTGGTTGTTATTGTGCAGCGCAAAAGAAGCCTGATCTATGCAATTACCGTGGTACTGGTGCTGGCCGGAGGTTACGGAATCTCATTACTCAAAACAACCGGCAACATAGTTGATGATATTCCACAAAAGGACCCGCTTTACCGCGATCTTGTATTCTTTGAAGAGAACATCAAAGGCGTGATGCCCCTTGAGTTTTCCATTGATACAAAGAAAAAGCGGGGTGTGATGCAGATGGCTACTTTTACCAAAATAGAAGAGTTGCAGCAGGTTTTGGCCGAATACCCGGAGTTGTCAAAATCGTTGTCGCTGGCGGAGGTGCTTAAATTCGCCAAGCAGGCCTTTTATGGGGGTAATCCTGAACGCTACCAGCTGCCCAATAACCAGGAGCGTAATTTTATCCTGCGATATGTGCCGGACATGAAAAATGATAAGCGGTCGCTGGCCAACTCCTTTGTGGATACAAGCCTTCAGCTAACCCGCGTATCGGTTCAAATGGCCAATATCGGAACCAAAGACATTCAGCGCATAAAAGATGAACTGGCGCCGAGGATTGACTCTATTTTCCCTCCTGAGCAATACAAAGTGGATATAACCGGAACAAGCGTGATCTTTCTTAAAGGAACCAATTACCTGATAAGCAACCTGATAATGAGCCTTGTTCTTGCAGTCATCGTAATCACCATCCTGATGGCGATGCTCTTTACATCCGCCAGGATGATCCTCATTTCGATGGTTCCTAACCTTATCCCGCAAGTGATGACAGCAGCCATGATGGGATATCTTGCCATTTCGGTTAAACCCTCCACCATATTGATTTTCAGTATTGCACTCGGAATTTCGGTGGATAACGCCATCCATTTTCTATCCCGCTACCGATTGCATTTGAGGCTAAATAACTGGGCAATTAAAGTTTCGGTGATAGCCGCTCTGCGCGAAACCGGTTTCAGCATGATCTATTCCTCTGTGGTGCTGTTTTTCGGTTTTATAATTTTCACCCTTTCAACTTTTGGAGGAACGGAGGCGCTGGGCTACCTGATTGCATTTACGTTGCTGGTGGCTTTGTTATCCAACCTTTTTGTCCTGCCAACGCTTTTACTTTCGCTGGATAAAAGAATTACCACCAGAGCATTTTCTGAACCGCTGGTCGAGATTTTTGATGAAGAGATTGACATCGAACTGGATGATCTCAGGATTGAATCGCTCGATACGCGTGGCTCAGCTTAATTTTTGAATAGAATTAATAACTTTAAAAAAATCAACGAACATGAAAGGAATCATTCTCGCAGGGGGAGCAGGCACAAGGCTGCATCCGATTACGCTGGCCATCAGCAAACAACTGATGCCCATTTACGACAAACCGATGATCTATTACCCGCTTTCGGTTTTAATGATGTCAGGCATCCGCGACATCCTTATCATCTCAACTCCGACCGACCTGCCGAATTTCGAGAAACTTCTGGGCGACGGGTCACAAATCGGCTGCAATTTCAGCTACAAAGTCCAGCATGTTCCCAATGGCCTTGCCCAGGCATTTGTTCTTGGCGAAGAGTTTATTGGCAGCGAAAAAGCCGCATTGATCCTGGGAGATAACATTTTCTACGGCTCGGGTTTGCAGAATCTCCTCCAGGAAAACAATGACCCTGAAGGCGGCGTGGTGTTCGCTTACCACGTGTCTGATCCTGAAAGGTATGGCGTTGTTGAATTTGATGAAAATCAGAAAGCGATTTCCATCGAAGAGAAACCCAGGCAGCCAAAATCCAATTTTGCTGTGCCAGGACTCTATTTTTACGACAACAGCGTTGTGGAAGTGGCAAAAAATATCAAGCCCAGCGCCCGGGGTGAGTATGAGATCACCGACGTAAATCGCTATTACCTTGAAAACGGAAAACTAAAAGTCGGGATTTTGAGCAGGGGAACGGCCTGGCTCGATACCGGAACTTTCGAATCATTGTTGCAGGCATCGCAGTTTGTCGAAGTCATCGAGCACCGCCAGGGACTTAAAATTGGTTGTATCGAAGAAGTTGCTTACCGCATGGGATTTATTGATGCCGGCAAGCTCGAGGAGATTGCCCAGCCGCTGCTCAAAAGTGGCTATGGCGAGTACCTCATCCGCCTGCTAAAAAGGTAACAACCTGTCGGTGGAATTATCTTAATGAATTGCAGTGAATTTCTTTATCCTGCACAACCATTATTATCTATCTTGAATCTATTGAAATGGAAGAATATACCCGCTATTCTGAACAGATCGAAAGCAAACTGAATTCACTGGCATTGCCCGGTAACCCCGCCAGGCTTTACGATCCGATTCGTTACTCTCTCCGGCTGAAAGGAAAACGCCTGCGTCCGGTTCTGACGCTTGCAGCCTGTGACCTGTTTGGGGGACAAGCTGAAGATGCCATTGACGCGGCGGCAGGAATCGAGATATTTCATAATTTTACGCTCCTTCACGACGACATCATGGATCAGGCGCCTTTGCGGCGGGGAAAGGAGACCGTTTATAAAAAATGGAATACCAATGTGGCCATCCTTTCGGGCGATACCATGTTTGCGCTGGCTTACCGGTTGATATCTGCAAAACGCTCTGATAATCTTAAAGATATACTCGATACCTTCACACAAGCGGCTATCGAAGTATGCGAAGGGCAGCAGATAGATATGGATTTTGAAACCGCCACCAATGTCACTATCCCCGCTTATATTGAAATGATACGACTCAAAACCGCAGTGCTGCTCGGCGCCTGCCTCAAAATCGGCGCACTCTCGGCCAATGCTGACATCAGGCAGGCTGACCTGCTTTACGATTTCGGCATTTACGCCGGATTGGCATTCCAGCTGCAGGATGATCTGCTTGATGCATTTGCCTCAAACGAGAAATTCGGGAAAAGTATAGGGGGAGATATTCTGGCCAATAAGAAGACTTTTCTTTATCTTAAATGCCTTGAACTGGCTTCCCAAACAGATCATACTAAACTTTCGGAACTCTTTTCCGGCTCCATCAGTTACGATCCTGAGGTCAAAATCCTTCGTGTTCTGGAAATTTACAATCGTTACAATATCAGGCAATTAGCCAAAGAAGAAATGGAACGATATTTTAATAAAGCCATTTCTTGTCTGCACATGGTAAAAGCCGATGAGCATAAAAAAGCTCAACTGAGGAATTACGCTGAATGGCTCTACAAGAGAGATTATTAATAAGACAATTTCTGAATCCCTGCAACAGGATCATTTGAAGATGATCTGCATGTTTTCTTCATCCATCTCATACTCACCAATCTGAAGCAGCGTGATTTCGCCGAACATAATCTGGCCGGTGAGCTGATGATCCACCTGGATTTCAACATTCTCCAGTTTCATTTTACCGATCTGGATGGTTTTTGCTGTGAAAATCGAACGATTGGCAATGGAGCCCTCTCTGAAAATTCTGCCGGGATCACCTTGAAAATCATCGCGGGTGATGGCGCCGTCCTTGAGCAACCTGAGAGCGCTTCCCAGCGAAATTGTCGGGCGGATGGCCTTCCGGTCATAGATGAAGTTGAAGTTTATCCCATTTATGATGCAGTCTGATTCGATAGCGCCTGTGGGTGTTAGCCGGTATTTAACGGATTTGATCTCCGGCTCGGTAATGATTTGCACGTTTACGCTGTCCAGGTCTGTTCTGATCCTCGGTTTGGGAACGAAATCGTTGCTCAGGATCGAGAACTCCGTCCGGCGGTTCAGGGCATGAGCGGCCTCCCTCATCGGAACCGTTGGGAGCGAATCAATGTAAGTTTCGGTGAGCAGTGTTCCGGCGTTGAAAGTAATTCCTTCACGGGTGATGTCAATCACCAGCCTGCGGGGAACGCGTTCGCCATATCCCTTGGCAATCAGGCGGTCGGGATCAATTCCCCTCTGAATCAGGTAGTTTACTACCGACTCGGCGCGCCGCTGAGACAAAATGTCGTTGGACTCGAGGGTGCCCCTTGCATCGGTGTGCGCAGCCAACTCGATAACCAGGGTTTCATTGGCATCGAGGGTTCTGATAAGACCTTGCAGTGAATCCTGGAATTGTGGCTTAAGGTCCCATTTGGCCAGGTCATAAAGAATCTCGGGCAAAAGGATGGGCTCGGCGGGTATGGCTTCGAGGTTGAAGTTGATTTCAAAATCCTTGCTGGCATCCACGCCAAGAGTAGTTTCCATAGCTTTTTCAGTGAAGTACTTTGGCTTCTCCACCACCAGTTCGAAAGTAATCTCAGGTTTCACCTGGCCATTTACAAATTCATAATAGCCCACGGTGTTGGATTTTACCGAAACCGTTGTTCCGTCTGAACTTACAAGGCTTATGAGCGCCTCTTCGATGGGTTGCTGTGTGTTTTTGTCGAGTATTTTTCCACGTACATTATAGATTACGGGCGGATTGATGAAATAATATACGTCATCCCCACCGCGACCTCCCCGCCGGTTGGAAGAGAAGTAGCCTTCGTTGTTTCCGTCGGGATGCCAGGTGATTCCGAAATCATCAAAATTTGAATTGATGGGTGGTTTCAGGTTAACAGGTTCTCCCCATGAGCCATCCTCCTGTTTCACAGATTTGAAAATATCCAGTCCACCCATGCCCGGATGCCCGTCTGAGGCAAAATAGAGAACGCTGTCGCCCCGCAAGAACGGGAAAAGCTCTTCGCCTTTCGTGTTGATTACTTCACCGAGATTACGGGGTGCAGTAAAATTGTCTTTTGCACTGTTGCGGGTTGCCACCCAAAGATCACGGCCACCGGCGCCACCTTTTTTTGTGGAGGCAAAGATGAGCATGGTTTCTGTGGGGTTGATGGCGGGATGACCAAACACGGAAGTGCTGTCGCCGCCAAGGTCAATCATTTCAGGTTCGCTCCATCCCCGGCCCTGCTTACTGGAAACATATATCTGGCAACCATTTTCGGTAACATTTACTCTTGTGCACCTCGTGAAATACATCCGGCTGAAATTCTGGTTAAAAGAAGCCTGACCTTCGTTGTCCTCAGTGTTCAGGGCTTCGGTATCGTCAATGGTTACCGGCTGGCTCCAATTGCCTTTTGCATCCTGTTTGGCAGTAAAAAGATCGGTAAAATTTAAACCCGTCCAGTCGTCAGGCTTTTTGCCGGTTACACCATCTCTCGAAGTAGTAAAAATCAATACTTTGCCGGTAGGGTCGCTATAGGCAGGTGAGAAATCATCCTCTCTTGAGTTGATCTTTTTAATCGTCTGCAATTTGAAATTTGAGGGATTCTTTTCCCATTCGATTGCAAGTTTACAGGATTGCATACCCGCATGTCCCAGCTGATCATCAGGAACGCGTTCAAGATAAGTCTGGTAGTTGGCCAATGCATCGTCGTAGCTGCCATTGGCGCGCTGCATATCAGCAAGCCGCAGCAAAACCAGCGGTTCAATCCGGTCGTAGTTGGTTCTGGTTAACCGCTTGTAAAAGGCTTCTGCTTTCTTGGGCTGACTCATCAACCGGTAGCATTCGCCCATCTGGTAGGTGATACGGTTGCGTTCGAGCTTGTTTCGTTTGGCGCGGGCATAGGCTTTTTTGTACTTCGGGATGGCCAGCGAGTAGCGCATGTTGTTGAAATCATCATCAGCTGCCTGTGTTCTTCTCGATTGTGCGTCTGCATCGCTTACTGGTAATACTAAGAAAATGAAGAAGATAGAAAGAATCAGGAAGGATGGTTTCATTGTAAAATATGAGGTGATCAACTTTTTTTCAGATTATTTTTACAAACTAAAGGTCATTTTTCGCCAGACTGCACCTAAACGAAGGTTTCGGCTGCTTTATTATTTTTGATTTTCTGCAACTGAGCCGCTGCCGGCGGTTTCGCTGTTGCTATCGCTTTTCTCAGGTTCATCAGCATCAAGTTTATAGGGGTCTTCATATGGAACTGAAGCGCGGGTCTGATTGTCAACCGCTTTTTTGTGCTCTTTTGCCGGATCAACATCCAGCGACCCGATTTCCCTGAACTCATCGGTAAACTCCTTTTTAATATTCCCGGCTGTCCTTTTAATGTCGCCAGTCTCTTTTTCGATCTCATCCCTGATCTGGCTGGTAGCTCTTTTAATTTCGTTGATGCTTTTTCCCATAAATCTTGCGATTTCCGGAATCTTGTCCGGTCCGAAGATCAGGAAAATCACCAGAACGATGATAAACAACTCGCCTCCGCTGATATTGAAAAATAGTAGTACCAATAGATAAATGTAAAAATGATGAATAACCAGCCGCAAAAGTAAAAAAAAGCCCCGACCTTGAGCAGTAAGGTCGGGGCTTAACTTAATTTTTTAAGTGTATCAGGCTTTTGCCGCTTTTTTGTTCTGCTTTCTCATCAACATATCGTAAGCAAGCGGACTGGCCACGAACAGGGATGAGTAGGTTCCAATAAGGATACCCATGAAAAGGGCAAAGGTGAATCCGCGGATAACCTCACCGCCAAAGATGAAGATCATCAGCAATACAAGCAGTGTGGTGCCGGAGGTGTTGATCGTTCTTGCCAGGGTGCTGTTCAAACCGTCGTTGATATTGGTCATCAGCGTCTTTTTCGGATGCAGGAAGAGATACTCCCTGATTCGGTCGAAGATGATTACGGTATCGTTGATGGAATATCCGATGATGGTCAGGATAGCTGCAATGAATGCCTGGTCAATCTCGAGGTTGAACGGCAATACATTATAGAAGATCGAGAATAAGCTGATGGTGATGAATGAATCGTGGAAGAGGGCGATTACCCCGGAGAGACCGAATTGCCAACGCTTAAAACGAATAGCAATGTAAACAAATATGACTACCAGGGCAAATACAACCGATAATAAAGCGCGGTTCCTGATGTCAGAGGCAATGGTAGGTCCAACCTTTTGTGAACTCAGGATTCCCGTGAGTTTATCCGTATCTGTATCCGAAACAAAATCTGCGTAGGTTATATTCTTGTCAACATAGAACCGGCTGAGATTATCGTACAGCATTCGTTGAATGATGGAGTCCATTGCCGGAGTATCGTCGTTGATTTTGTATTTTGTCGTGATTTTAACCTGAGAATTGGGACCGAATGTTTTTACTTCAGGTTGTTGCTCGAAAGGAGCAACCAGTGCCGACCTGATTTCATTGGTATTCACCGACTGGTCAAACCGCACAACATAAGTTCTTCCACCTGAAAAATCCACTCCGTAATTAACTCCGCGGACGATCAGAGATCCAATTCCCAGGATGATAATGGCTGACGAAAGAATATACGCTTTTTTTCTCATTCCAAGGAAGTTGAAGTTTACGGTTGAGAAGGCGTTCATGGTCATGCTGTTGCCAAAAACAATTCCACGGTTGTGCGTAAGATTGTAATCAAAGATCAGCCTTGAAATCAAAATTGCTGAAAAGAGTGACGAAAGGATACCAATGATAAGCGTTGTGGCGAAACCCTGTACCGGACCTGTTCCGAAAGTATAAAGAACAACAGCGGTAAGCAAGGTGGTTACGTTACCGTCAATGATGGCTGAATAAGCATTTTTGTAACCGTCGCTGATGGCAAGTTTGGTACCTTTACCGGCTCTGACCTCCTCCTTGATACGTTCGTAGATGATTACGTTGGCGTCAACTGCCATACCAAGCGTAAGCACGATACCCGCAATACCCGGCAAGGTCAGTACAGCGCCCAGCGATGCCAGAACACCGAATATGAACAGAATATTGACCAGCAAGGCAAGGTCGGCCACCCACCCGGCTCTGTTGTAATAGAATATCATGTAAGCCAGAATCATAACAAATGCCAGCACAAACGACATCAGACCGTTGGTAACTGCGATGCGTCCGAGAGATGGACCAACCACAGCCTCTTCGACGATGTGAGCAGGCGCAGGAAGCTTACCGGCTTTAAGAATGTTGGCAAGGTCCTGCGCTTCAACTACTTCAAAGTTTCCGGTGATGGATGATCTTCCGCTGGGGATTTCATCGTTGACGTTTGGCGCTGAATAGACATAATTATCGAGGACGATGGCGATCTGGTTTCCGATGTTATCACCGGTCAACCGCCGCCAGATTCGTGCTCCTTCTGAGTTCATGGTCATGGTTACTTCAACCCTGCCGCTGGTTGGTTCAAAATCCTGGCGGGCGTCAACAATCACGCTACCATCCAGTGATGGGCTGCCATCCCTTGAAGTCACCTTCAGGGCAACCAGTTCGAGTAATCCGGGCGCCCATTTTTCCGGCTTGATTTTCCAGGCAAGTTTAAGGTTACGCGGGAAAGCGTCTCCATCTTTGTTTACTTTCCTCAGATAGTCGTTAATGCGCGCGGTATCCTTGATTTCAGCGAAACCAACGGTAGCATTGGGTGCTGGCGCCCAACCACCCTGGCCTTCCTGGAGATTTGGACGCAGGTAAGCAAACAGTGGATTGGTTTTGGCGATCTCTTCGGTAGATTTGGCGATGGTGTCGCTTGTGGCTTCTCCAATTTCATCCAGCAGTTTCGATTTGGTAGTATCTGCTAGGGAATCCGATGGATTGGTTTGTTCGGCAACCTCATTTTCAGGCGTTGTTTCTGCAGTTTCGGTGGTCTCTGAAGTTTCAGCGGATGCTTCGTCTGTGTTTTCAATCTTCAGGATATTAACCAGTTTCTGATCTGCAGCCTCGAAATAGGTATACAACTCCGTAAATTTATAGGTTTCCCAGAATTCGAGCTGTGCTGTTCCCTGCAGGAGTTTCCTCACGCGTTCAGGCTCTTTGATACCCGGAAGTTCCACCAGGATACGTCCGGCGGTCTGTAATTTCTGGATATTTGGCTGGGTTACCCCGAAACGGTCAATACGCGAACGAAGAATATTGAATGTACGGTCAATGGCCTGGTCGGTTTCGATGCGAAGGATATCCAATACCTGATCGTTGGTTGAGTTGAAGTTGATCTGATCTTTGAACTCAGCCATGAAAATGGATGCCAGTTGGAAGTTGGGATCAATTTCCTGGATAGATTGCCCGAACAGCGTAACAAAATCTTCCTGGCTGTTTCGCTCTTTTAACCTGGCGCGCTCGATGGCCTCAACGAAAACCGGATTTTGACTATTCCCCGACAAGGCCTGGATAATATCGGCTACAGCCACCTGCAGGGTAACGTTCATACCACCTTTCAGGTCAAGCCCGAGGTTGAGCTCACGCTCTTTTACTTCTTTAAATGTGTATTTTCTGATGAGAATATTGTAAACAACCTGGTTCGACATCGAGTCCAGGAAGTAGGTTTCTCTCGCCCTGGAAATGGAATCAAACACAAATTGCTGCCTTAATAAGTCACCTCCCGAAAGAGCAGTTGCCAGTCGTTCTGTTTCAGCGCCGGTGGCGTAAGCATTTGCTTTCTTTTCCACCCTTACGGTAACGTAGGTAAAGGATAAATGGAACAGACAGGCTAACGCAAACAAAATGGCAATGCTCTTAATGAATCCTTTGTTTTGCATGTGTAAATTGATTTTGAATAATAATTACTTCAATTAGACTACCTTAAATTTTTGAGGGTGCAAATATAGAACAACATTTACAATTAACAAGTGCCACTCAATAACAAAATAAACCAGATCCGGCTCTTTTCCTTTGTTCACTTAGATTTGGGGATGGTGATCCACATTGTTCCGACAATCGTTTAAAAGGGTAAAAAAGCATATTTTTCGGCATAGTAAAGCATCTGATCGCCAAAATTTTCGGGATAATGGATGATTACCTCCACAATTTCTCCGTTTTCGATCACCGGTTCCAGGACAGGATTGAGAAAACCTGAAAACTTAGGAATTTTCAGCGATTCCCATCGCTGCAGCACTTCCGGGTGCACCTCCTGATCCACTTTCACTCCGAGGTTTTCGACAAGTTGCTTTGCCGCCTCAAAATCGCCTTCTGATTTAATCCGCTGAACTTCGGTGAGCAGCCTGCCAAAAAGGATTCTGAGTTTTTCATGGTCGTTCACTGTGTAGTAAGTCTTTCCGGACTGGCTCTTTTTTTCAATAATATTCTCCGACAGCCCCTTTTCGTACACCCAGTTGGCAATCAGGTAACGGTTGCGCATGTGCGACTCTTCAAGGTTTTTACCAGGCTCAATCCTTGCCAGCTGAGTGAGCAAACTACCGGTAATGAATGAGTTGTACTCGGCGTAACCGGCTTCCACTGAAGGCATTAGCCCTAGTTCGACCAGCTTAGGATCAATGGCATAGTAAAGCGCCACAAGGTCGGCCCGCGCTTCTTCGATTGTGGAAGCATAATTTTTCAGGGTGTCGTGCGGCTGGGCTACTCCATCCTTCAATTTTCCGGAGCCATGTCCGATGATCTCATGCAGGTCAACGTGTAGATGTGTGGCGAGCTGATTCCATTTCCTTGCCAGCTCCTTTTCTTTCTCCGACCAGTAAAATTCCTCAATCACACCGGATTCTTTTGAGGCAATAGTGTGGGCATCAATAATATTGACCAGCGTTACCGATTTTGAGCCATGCTCAGCCCTGATCTGGTCGGCATTGGGCAGGTTGATGCCTATGGGCGATGCAGGTGAACAATCTCCCGACTCCACCACCACATTTACACCTCTTGCCGAAACTCCGGTGATTTCACTCTTTTTGTATTCACCTGAGATGGTAGAATTTTTCTCAAACCATTCTGCATTTTTGCTGATGATCTGCGCTCTGTGGGTAGATTCGGCATCCTGCAGCTGCACCACCGATTCAAAGGTGGCTTTTCGTCCGAGCGGATCGCCGTAAACCTCTATAAACCCGTTGATTACATCTGCCTCGCTGTCTGTGTCTTTTAACCAGAGTATATTGTATTCGTCAAAAGTCCTGAGATCGCCGGTAGTATAAAATTCGGCCAGTTTCTCCAAAGCTGCCTGCTGATTCGCATTTTCGGCCACCGAAGCCGCTTTTTTCAGCCAGTAAACCATGCTTTCGATGGCTTCGGTGTACATGCCCCCGATTTTCCAGGTCTTCTCCACTATTTTTCCATCTAACTTTATCAATTTGGAATTTAATCCCGGCGAAAGTGGCTGTGCGGGATTGCCGGCAGCCAAATCAGCATAGAACTTTTCCGCTTCAGCCTGGGTTACATTTTCATAGAAATTGTTGGCCGAAGCGATCACCAGGTCAACACCTTCATCCAGCGTTACCCTTTTGCTGTCAAGATCCGGGTCGAAGAGAAGCGGAATTATTTTTGTCAAAAGCTCTTCCGGTTGCTCGTTATCTTTGAGAAAGCCGGCTTTTGGCGTGTTTTGCAACAAAGATTCAAAGTAGGCTGGTGAAAACTCCGGGATCATTTTCTCCATCGAATTATGGTGATGGATTCCGTTGGAGAACCATACTTTCTTCACATACACCATAAATTTACCCCACTCTTCCGTGTCCCTTCTACCCTGATAGTGTCTGACAATATGTTCTAAGGTGTTGCGGATTAGCAAATTATGTCGGTAGTTCTGGTCCCAGATGATGTCCCTTCCTGAAAGCGCAGCTTCGTAAAGAAAGTAGAGTAACTTTTTCTTTTCCAGTGGAAGTTGTTCGAAACCAGGCACCTGGTAGCGCAAAATGCGGATATCGGCAAATTGTTCCGCTATCACCTTAAATTTATCTGTGTTGGTCATGATTACCGATGATTAATTTTTTCCAGCCAAAGAACTAATAAAGATGAAAATCATTGTTTACCCCGCCTGAAGGTCTATTATTTTCAACGATTTCAATTCAATGATCCATCCTCATTAAGTGATTCCCGATTTTCAACGATTTGCTCCCAATTTGGGTCGGGGTAAACAAATCG
>DAIRGA010000069.1:0-1506 GCA_036794825.1 Bacteroidales bacterium
AATCCAGTGGGCAGTAATGCCTGTGCGGGTTCAAGTCCCGCTCCGGGTACCCAGAGGCACAAGAGGTCAGAAATGACCTCTTGTTACTTTTTATGGCATTCTGAAATACCAACCAACTGCGGTCATTACCAGCAACTGTTGCACTTATCGGGTCATTGATCAATTGAAAGTGGGTTAAAATACAGGACATAGAATTATTTTTGCATCTCAGGCAAATCAAAACAAGCATGAAAATTACAAGGACTAAAAAGAGGTTGGGCATCATACTGTTGTTGCCTGTAATAATCTTCATCATTGCTTGCTTTCCGTCATCGCCCCGGGATTCCATTCAATATTATGAGAGAAAAACAGGGCAATTAATGACAGAAAAGGTGGCCGGTGAAAAGTGGCTGGTATGGTTGTATAACAATCCAGTAGGAGAAGCAACCCTGTGGGCTTTGGTGAAGAGAAAGATGGTTTCATCAATCTATGGTAAAATGATGGATCGAACTTCATCAGCTAAAAGGATACAACCCTTTATTGAAGATTTTGATATTGATATGAGTGGTTTTCAGGAACAGGAGTTCAAAAATTTCAACGAATTTTTTACCCGAAAATTAGAGGATAATTTAAGACCAGTTGATACCAGCTTTAATGTTGTTGTATCTCCTGCTGATGGGAAGGTCCTGGCTTATGCCGATCTCGGAAACTCTGATTTTATCATAAAAGGATTTCGTTTTGATGTATATTCCTTTTTGGATAATCCTGTTCTCGCTCAAAAGTACAGTGATGGTGCCCTTTTAGTAATCAGGCTGGCCCCGGTCGATTATCATCGTTTTCATTTTCCGGTCAGTGGGGATCTGACTTCAAACATGGAGATTGAGGGCGGCTATTATTCTGTAAACCCATTTGCGTTGCGCAAAAAGGCTGAAATACTATGTCTGAATAAACGTGAATATACAATTCTTTCAAATCCTTTGTTCGGGAATGTTATTATGGCCGAAGTTGGTGCCACAATGGTTGGAAGCATTGTACAAACCAATAAGGAAAGTTCAGTAATAAAAGGAAAAGAGAAAGGCTACTTTAAATTTGGAGGCTCAACGGTAGTCCTGCTGTTTGAAAAGAGCAAAATTTCCATTGACAGTGATTTGTTGATCAATACGGCAAACGGATATGAAACGGCTGTTAAAATGGGAGAAAGGATTGGGGAAGCTATTCCAGCTCAATCACTTATTGGGATTGATCTTTTCCGGTAATGTAAAGATTGCGAACCCCGGCCGCCTCACACCGACATTTTCACCTCCGTTTCATTGGTCACCATACGCATCCGAAGTTGCCGCCCTGCCATAGGAGGTCAGTTCTGACCTCTTGTTACATTTTATGACATCCGAAAACTCAAATAAATCCGAGACCGTTTGCTGTGTCAAATTTTCATCCAGTTTGCTTTTTCTTTTATGGCCGGTTTGTGCCCATAGAAAATATTATCTGCGTGGTAGGCGAGGCGTACTAAAATTTTCGAGCGCCTCA
>DAIRGA010000011.1:0-137334 GCA_036794825.1 Bacteroidales bacterium
CTACCGTAATATTCGGCGGGCAGGTAACGGTTGGCAATGCATTTACTGTGATCTGCCTAAAAGCTGAATTAGAGCATCCAAATGGGTTGATGTAAACATAAAGTACCTCAAAAACACCTGCAACGGCAGGATCGAAGTTTGTGGCTTCGACACCGTTTACATAGTAAATTCCGCCGTCAGGACTACCACCGGTCAGCGTAAAAGGTGCATCGCCTGCACAGTAAGCTGGAAAAGGATTCAGTGTAACAATGGGCAATGGTGAAATTGTCAGTTGCAGGCATGATGTGTCATTTAAGCAAGGGGCGCCGGTATATGCAACCAGGCACAATTCAACACTTCCGGTGCTGATGTCTTGGGAACCGGGTGTGTAAACCGGATTCAGAATAGTAATGTTGCTGAAGCTTCCATCTCCGCTGGTTAGCCATTTTACTGATTGGTTGTAGGAACTCGTTCCGCTTAAGGTAGCGGCTTCACCTTGACAAATCGTCTGGTTTACACCAGCGTTAGCGACGGCGTTGAAACAATCGGAAATATATATCTGTCCGTTAATACAACCTGGTAAATAATTTGTCCCATTCGCGGTGAATTGGCCAAAGGTCAATGGTGTAATACCATAGTTTCCGGCAGTGAACACGATATTACCAACCGTTCCGCTTCCAGTGAAAGTAAAATTGGGGTTTTTTCTTTCAAATATGAATTCAACAACTCCTGGAGATATGATGTTGAACTGCCTGTTATACAGCGTGCTGGTTAAGACGCTTCCGGTGAAATTGAAACTTGAATAGGTAACTATTTCAGGATCATAATTTAACCGGACGGTTAGGTATTGAAGGCCCTGGAGAAGGTTAGCTTGAACTGGCACAGTAACAGTTGATCCGGGATCGGCAAAAAGACTTGGAAGAACTCCAAATGGCCCTGTACCAACAGGTAAAATGGTTAGATACATACAATCCGTGCTACCACCGCAAGGCGCAAAACCATTTGCAGCAAGACAGAGAGTGACTCCCCCATTATTTATATCCTGAATTCCAGGCGTGTATCTTGCGTTGAGGATACTTGTGTTGCTAAAGCTGCCATCCCCCTGTGTTGACCATTGTAAACTGGAATAATTGGTGGCGCTTCCGTTGAGGATGTAAACCTGCCCGGCAATAATAGAAGCATCCGCTCCAGCATTTGCCACTGCAGTATAACAATCGGTTATCACTACTTTTCCGCTTATAGTGTTGTTGAGGTAAGTAGTTGTATTAACCAAAAACTCAGTAAATTTCAGCGGTGAAGTACCAAAACTGCCAGTCTGAAAATTCACCGAACCAACAAGGCCACTTCCAGTGTACATGAATAGAGCGTTCTTTGCAGTAAATGTGAACTTGATCCTGTTGTTTCCGATAAGTTCAATTTGCCGGTTATACATTGTGGAAGTCAATACTCCGCCATCGAATGAAAAGCCCGAATAGGTAAGAATCGCAGGATCGAATGTGTAAATGACCGACAACGACTGTAATTTGTTCATGTTATTCACGGTCAGTGGAATACTAACTTGTGTGTTAGGATCCGCCGTAATCTGCGGTAATACTGCCTGTGGGTTATTTCTGTTAAAGGAAAAATCTTCCTGGGCGTTTAACGCAATCTGAATCAGGAAGCTAATTGAAATAAAAAGTAAAAATCTGACCATAGCTAATTTGTTTTTGTGATTATTTTTCTGCACAGATATTTGGGGCAAAGATAACCCGATTGGGCTATCAAAATCTGATGGCAAACGAAAAGTTATCAACACTTTCAGGCCTGAAAAAAATCCGGAAGAAAAGAATTTTACTCTAAGAATCAATAATTTAAGGTTGATCCAGGTGTAAATGTGGAAAAAGTATCAACAACAATGAGGAAGGTTTTTCAAATCTCAATCAGATTGTTCCTGATGGCAAATTTGACCAGGTCAACAGTGCTGCGAATGTTGATCTTTTTCATGATATTGGTTTTGTGAGATTCCACCGTGCGTATGGAAATAAAGAGTTTGTCGGCAATTTCCTGGTTTTGTAATCCTTCGCAAAAAAGTTTCAAAACCTCCAATTCCCTGGCCGAGAGCTGAGATACATCTTCCTGGTTATCACCATTCAATCCTGACCGGTTCAGGTAACTGTTTAGAATTAAGCCGGTTACAGTCTTTCCAAGATATTCGTACCCGTTGCGAAGCGTGTAAACGGCCTGAACTATTTCCTCGCAGGTCGCACGGTCGGAGATGATACCCTTTGCGCCGGCTTTTACGGACTTCAAAATGAAAATCTCGTTGAAATACATCGCAACAACCAGAATAGGAATCCGGCCATAGGATTTCCTGATTCTGCGGATATTTTCAATCTCAAGATCATTTGGGGAATAAACATTGTAAATCACCACATGAACGAAAGTGGCCGGCAAGTGCATCATCTTTTCCAGAAAAGCATCAACGCTGCCCACCGATTCCAGCATTTCTATCTCCTCAACTCCGGTTAAATAGGATTGAAAAGCGGACCTGATGATCGGATGTTCATCTATCAATACAACGTTGATCTTGTTCATTTCCTCTAGTAATTCTGACCTTGAAGTTGCTGCGAAAGTATGAAAATTCTATGTCTGATTGTGGTTTTTGAAGTTTACCTTGCTAAATCACAGAAATTGAATGGATTAGGATTTTAAATCCGGGATATTTAAAAAGTATTTTCTTTATAGTCCATTTCTCTCTCAAAATTTGGCAAATTATGGAAAAAAAAGCGTTGACACCGGCTGATATCGAAAGATTGAGCTATGAAAACAGAGAACGGCTCAAAGAACTCAATACCATCAATAATACCAGGGAAATTTTGAAGGAAACACAGATTTCCTGCGAAGAGGCTTTGCAGAAAGTAGTGGCAATACTTCCCGATGGCTGGCAATTCCCGGAGAAAACCGTTGCCCGGATTATTTTTGACGATCAGAAATATACCAGCCCTTACTTTGAGGAATCGCATTGGGTGCAAAAACAGATTTTTGAAACCCTCGACCATAAAAAAGGTTCTATTGAGATTTTTTATCTGCAAAAATATCCCGACTCCTATGAAGGGCCATTTTTGAGAGAAGAGCGCAACCTCATCAACAACATTGCAATTCTGGTTCAGGGTTTTCTCAACAGCATAAAAGGGCGGGAAACCTCCTGGCAAACCAGGGAGCGCCTTAAGGAACTGGCATGCATCAATCAAACTACTGCAATATTGCGGCAGGGGAAGCCTTTGGAAGAGACTCTCCAGCAGATTGTCCTGATCCTGCCTAGGGCTTGGCAATACCCTGAGTTTTGCGTAGCGAGAATTATCTGGGGCGATAAGCAGTTTGTGACACCCGACTATAAGGAGACCATCTGGGTGATGAAACAACAATTTGAAACCATTGATGCCACCGATGGGGCCATCGAAATCTTTTACACGCAGTCATTTCCGAAGATGGATGAAGGCCCTTTCCTGAAAGAGGAACGCCACCTGATCGAAAACCTGGCTGCCATGATAACCGGCCACATCAACAGTGTGCAGGGAAAAATTATACTCGATAAATCAGTACCAAAGGAGAAAGTCAAAAAGGAAAAATCTGATACCGGAACCCCTGGACGCCAGTTGCTCCAGACGTTTTTGAACAAAAACAACTACGCACGCGATGTATACCACGACCTGATGATGTTCAAAGTGAAGGAGATATTGCTGGTAGCCAATCTTTACGATGCTTACAGTATTGAAAAAGAGGGACGTTTTTCGGAGCATGTACTCGACGAATACAACCAGCTGAATCTCACCTCTGTGCCTCGTATAACAGGAGTTTCAAGCCTTGACGAGGTGATGGAAAAATTGCATTCCAAACACTTCGACCTTGTCATTTTTATGGTTGGAACGGATATTAAATTCCCGGTAATTACCAGCGAATTGATCAAAAAAGGGTTCCCTTACATTCCTATCTACCTGCTATTGAACAACAACCGCGAACTGCAGTATTTTGAAGACATCAGGGAAGAAAAGCACTGTATTGACAAGATCTTTGCCTGGAACGGCAACTCCAACATCTTCTTTGCAATGATCAAGCACCTTGAGGACAAAATCAACATCGATAACGATACAAGGATTGGGCTGGTAAGGGTTATTTTGCTTGTTGAAGATGCTCCCAAGTACTATTCGCGCTACCTGCCGCTGCTCTACAATATTGTGATGGCGCAAACCAAAAGGATTATTGACGACGTGAGCACTGATGAGCTGTATAAAGTGCTGAGGATGCGTGCCCGTCCAAAAATTTTGCTTGCCAGTAATTACGAAGAGGCGCTGGTCATCTTCAATAATTACAAGGATTATCTTTTGTGCCTTATTACCGATGTAAAATTCAGGCACGACGGCAAGCTGGACGAGGACGCCGGTTTTAAACTTGCCGGCTTGATCCGATCGCAGCGCAAGGATCTTCCCATAGTGATCCAATCGTCGGATGAAATGAACAGCAATGTTGCGTATAAACTGCAGGCCAGCTTTATCAATAAAAACTCTGAAACCCTCGAGCAGGATTTCAGAAGTTTTATAACCCACTTTCTTGGATTTGGAAATTTTATTTACAGAGATGTAAAAGGGTCGCAGATCGCTGTGGCTAAGTCGCTTACGGAGTTTGAGCGGCATCTGCGCACCATCCCCGACGAATCGTTGATTTATCATGCGAGGAGAGATCACTTTTCGCTTTGGCTGATGGCGCGTGGCGAGATTCAAACCGCACGAATCATCAACCCGAGGAAAGTATCCGATTTTAAAAGCCCTGCTGCACTTCGTGAATACCTGATCAGCGTAATCCAAAAATTCCGCAACGAACAGAACAAGGGAAAAATAATCCCATTCGATAAAAATGCAATTGCCGACGAAAGCAACGTGGTTTACCTCATGCCTGGTTCATTTGGCGGAAAGGGACGTGGTCTTGCTTTTGTCAACACACTGATTTACAACTATGATTTCGATAAGCACGTTCCAAACATCAACATCCGGACACCAAAAACCTCGGTGATTGGAACTGAAGAGTTCGAGTATTTTATGAACCGCAATAAACTTTGGGAAAAGGTAGTGGAGGAGAACGACGACCTGCAAATCAAAAAAATGTTTCTTGCCGGTCAGCTAACCGACACACTCATCAAAAAACTGCGGGTATTGCTCGAACTTATCACCAAACCTATAGCCATCCGGTCATCCGGAATGTTCGAAGATTCTCTTTCACAGCCATTTGCCGGGATTTTTGAAACCTATATTCTCCCGAACAATCACCTCGACATTGATAAAAGGCTGCAACAGGCCTCCGATGCCATAAAACTGGTCTTTGCCTCGGTTTTCACAAAAACCGCCCGCGAGTACATCAGGGCGGTAAATTATAAGATTGAAGAGGAGAAGATGGCAGTAGTAATTCAGGAAGCAGTTGGAGTGAAGTATGGCGACTATTTTTATCCCCACATCAGCGGTGTAGCACAATCCTACAATTTCTATCCTTTTTCGCACATGAAGCCGGAGGAGGGGTTTGCCGTTATTGCCGTCGGTCTTGGGAAGCATGTGGTGGAAGGTGAAAAGGCTCACCGGTTTTCTCCCAAGTACCCGATGGTAGAGATTAATTCGCCCAAGGATCAGTTTAAAAATTCGCAACTTGATTTCTTTGCTGTTGACCTGAGGAAAAAGGAATTCGACCTGCTGGAGGGAGATACAGCCGGACTGGTAAAACTCGATATTGATGTTGCTGAAATGCATGGCTCGCTGAGGCATTGTGCTTCGGTGTATAATCCAGAAAACAACACCATCACCCCAGGGCTGAATCAACCTGGCCCGCGCATCATTAATTTTGCTAACATTTTAAAATACAACTACGTCCCATTAGCCAAAACAATCGAAGTTATCCTCGATATCGTTAGGGAAGCCGTTGGTTCCCCAGTCGAAATTGAGTTTGCAGTTGACCTTAATAAAGACAAGGAGTTCAAAGCTTCTTTTTACCTCCTTCAGATTAAACCGCTGCTGGGTGATGCCGGTGATTTTGAGGTAGATACAGAAAAGATAGATAAAGATAAAATTGTCCTTTTCTCCGATAAGGGAATGGGAAATGGTTTGATTGATACCCTTACTGACATTATTTATGTAGATCTGGAGAAATTCGACAAGGCAAAAACTCCTGAAATAGCTGATGAGATTGACAAGTTGAACAGCAAAATGCTTGCTGAAGGCCGGAGTTATATACTCATCGGACCGGGCAGGTGGGGTACACGCGATCGCTGGATCGGCATTCCGGTAAACTGGCCGCAGATTTCCAGGGCTAAAGTGATTGTGGAGACCAGCCTCGAAGGTTTTCCGCTTGATGCCTCCTCAGGCTCGCATTTTTTCCATAACGTTACTTCGATGAATGTCGGGTATTTCTCCATTCAGCCAGAATTCTCAACCAGTTTCATAAACTACGGTATGCTTGATGCGGTACCATTGATCGAAAAAACCAGCTACTTCCGTCATGTCCGATTCGAAAATCCTTTAGTGGTTAAAATGGATGGCCGCAAGCGGATCGCTGTGATAACACGGGAGTAAATCTTCTAAACCGCAGTGCTGATTTGGCTTATCTTCCCTCTACCCTTATGGCAGTTTCTACACGGCGAATAGCCGAAATCGTTTATTTTTGCCTGCAAATGATTAATTCAAATAATTTCTTTTTCGATGAAAGCAACACTGACTACTTTAATTTTAGTGCTAATTAGTTTTATCGCTATGCCACAACGAAACCTGAACAATAGTCTTGGCGATCTCACAAAACTGGACAAAAACCCCTCCAGTCAGCAATTCACTTTCCGGACAAACAACGGAACCGCCATGGTTACCATCTATACTCCAAACATCTTCCGTGTAAGGATTGCCAAGGCGTTCGCCACTGATTTTTCCTTTGCAGTTGTTGGAACCCCGCAGAATGGCAATTTCGATTATGGCGAAGACAACGCCAAATTCTTTGTCAGCACCGATTCTCTCATCCTCGAGATCAGTAAAAAACCGGTGAGGCTAACCTTCAAAACCAAGGATGGCAGAATTATCAGCCAGGACGATCCTAACTTTGGAACCTCCTGGATAGGAACTGAGGTTACCACATACAAAGTGATGCAGAAAGATGAGAAATTTATTGGCCTGGGCGAGAAAACCGGTAACCTGAACCGGCGCGGTGAGGCTTTTGAACACTGGAACACCGACAACCCTCACTACGACAACAATTCCGATCCCCTATATGCCTCCATCCCTTTTTACATTGGCATTCACAGTGGATTGAATTACGGGATTTATCTCGATAACACGCACCGCAGTGTTTTCAATTTCGGCGCATCCAACGACCGTTTCTCCTATTTCTCAGCCGACGATGGCGAAATGAACTACTATTTCATTTACCATAAAAACGTTGCCGACATCATAAAATCCTACACCTGGCTCACCGGGCGCATGGAAATGCCCCCACTTTGGTCGTTGGGTTACCAGCAATGCCGTTGGAGCTATACACCCGATACGGAAGTGATGCGCATTGCCAAAACTTTTAGAGAAAAAAAAATCCCCGCCGATGTCATTTACCTCGACATTCACTACATGGACAATTATAAGATTTTTACCTGGAATCCGGTGGACTTTGCGTCGCCCAAAAAACTGCTTGACGATCTCAAAGCGATAAATTTCAAAACGGCTGTGATTGTTGATCCGGGGATTAAGGTGGAAAAGGGTTACAAGGCTTATGATGAGGGCGTTGCGCAAAATCACTTTGTTAAATATCCCGACGGGACCGACTGGACTGCGCAGGTTTGGCCGGGTTGGTGTCATTTCCCCGATTTCACTGCCGAAAGAACCCGCAAATGGTGGGGAGAAAGCTTCAAAGGCTATGTGGATGATGGCATTGTGGGCTTTTGGAACGACATGAACGAAATCGCCACCTGGGGTCAGCAGGTGCCCAACCTGATCCAGTTTGACTGGAACGGCGCCAAAACCACCTACCGCGAAGCAAAAAATATGTACGGAATGCAGATGGCACGCGCTACCTACGAAGGCACCAAAAGGCTGATGAATGGCCGCCGCCCGATGAACATCACCCGCGCCGGTTTTGCCGGAATGCAGCGATATACCATCCTCTGGACCGGCGACAACCAGGCCACCGATCATCACATGATGCTTGGCGTGAAACTGGTAAACAGTCTCGGGCTGTCCGGACTCTCTTTCACCGGCTCGGACGTTGGTGGTTTTGGAGGCAACAGCAACCCGATGCTCTTTGCCCGCTGGATTCAGATCGGTGCTTTCACCCCGTTTTTCAGAGGGCATACTTCCTACAACACTGTAAGTCAGGAGCCCTGGGCATTTGGCGAAACCACCGAAGAGATTTCCAGAAACTACATCCAGCTTCGCTACAACCTCTTGCCCTACGTTTACACATCCATGCGCGAATCGGTTATGAACGGAATGCCGCTCAACCGTAGCCTCGCCATCAACTACACCGCCGACGAAAAAATTTACCAGGACACCTACCAGCACCAATTTCTCTTCGGCCCGGCCATGCTCATTATCCCGGCCGAAAGCACCAAAGCGATCACCAAAGCCTATCTTCCTGAGGGTGAATGGTATGACTTCTACACCGATCAGAAATTCACTGGAAAACAGGAAATTTTCGCCGAATGTCCGATTGATAAACTGCCGGTTTACATCGCAGCAGGCAGCATGATTCCGATGCAGTCGCCCATTCAGCATACCGCCGAGACGCCTTCGGATACGCTCATCATGCATCTCTACAAAAGCTCGCGCCCCGGCGACCTGACGCGTGAATATTATGAAGACGACGGCGATACTTATGCCTACGAAAAAAACGGGTTCTTTTTGCGGCGAATGATCTATAAACCAGGAATCAACGAAGTGGAGTTCCGCAAAGTGGAAGGCAACTACGCGAGTAAATTCAGAAACATTCGGCTGGTTTTTCACGGTTTCGACGATTTGGGCGATATAGTGAAGTTTGATGGAAAACCGCGCAAAATCTACCCCCTGACCATGAATTTCCGCAAAGCCGCCGAAAACCCTGTTGATGGCGACTACACAACCATCACCTGCCCCTCCATCATCTTCCCGAACGATTCGGAGAGAATGGTGATAAGTTGGTAGCTGTCATTGGCAAAGCCATGATGGTGTGATAATCCATTCGGCAGCGGCTCATTTTTCTCCAGCTTTTTATATCCAACTTCAATGCTGGCGAGAGGATTGCTCCATTGCTCCGATTTGTCTAATTTTGCACGCAAATTTTCCATTATGACGATTGACGAAATCATCCGTGCGGCATTGGCCGAAGATATTGGCGACGGAGATCACAGCTCTCTCTCCACTATTCACTCAGATGCGCAGGGAAGAGCCAGTCTTCTGGTAAAACAAAATGGAGTGCTATGCGGGGTGGAGGTTGCCCAAAAAGTATTTGCTGCTGTTGATCCCAATCTAAATTTCCAGGTTTATCTGGTTGATGGGAGCGAGGTAAACCCCGGCGATGTAGCTTTTTCGGTGACTGGGAGGGTGATTTCAATACTTTCCGGCGAAAGGCTGGCACTCAACTTTATGCAACGCCTTAGTGGAATTGCTACCGCTACCCGGCTGATGGTGAATGAATTGCAAGGAACAAAAACCAGATTGCTCGACACGCGTAAAACCACACCCAACCTGCGAGAACTCGAAAAAATGGCAGTCCGTACCGGTGGAGGCGAAAATCACCGCATGGGTCTTTACGACATGATAATGATTAAAGACAACCATGTGGACTTTGCTGGTGGAATACGTCCAGCCATTGTAGCAGTTCATAAATATATGAAAGAAAAGGTATTAGATCTGAAAATTGAGATTGAAGTAAGAAATTTTGACGAGTTGCACCAGGTGATCGAAACCGGCGGAGTGAATCGGATTATGCTCGATAATTTTGGAGTGGAAGACTTAAAAAGAGCTGTTGATCTGATTGCCGGCCGTTTTGAAACCGAAGCGTCCGGTAAAATCAACATCGGGAACATTCGAAGTTATGCCGAAACAGGTGTGGATTTTATCTCCTCCGGGGCATTGACCCATCAGATCAAAAGCCTCGATATGAGCCTGAAAGCTGAATTTTAACTACCAATTAATCACAAATTGCTCGACCCGAATCATAAATTCCTTGCCCTGCTTGATGACCGCATCGTTACTTTCCTGCGAAACAGCCTTGCTTTCATCATCAAAACCCTCCGAAAACTGACGATACCTGGTACCGGGAAAATGCCGGTATTCGATGTAGTGGTCTTTTTTGTAAAAGGTCTTAGGCAAGGCAGACTCACGCTAAGAGCATCTTCCATTTCTTTCGACTTTTTCCTTGCCTTGTTTCCTACCATTATTTTCTTCTTTACCGTCATCCCTTTTGTCCCCATCACCGGGTTTCAGGACGAATTGCTTCATTTTCTGGAGGATGTTATTCCGGCTACCCTTTGGATACATGTCTCCGAAACGCTTGAAGACATCATCACTCAACCACGCTCCGATCTGCTATCCCTTGGTTTTATACTGGCGCTGTACTTTTCCACCAACGGCGTCAACTCGATAATGGAGGGGTTTAATTCATCCTACCATGTCACCGAAACCAGATCATTTGTCAAACAGCGGCTGATAAGCCTTTTCCTGGTACTGGTGCAATCGGTCATGGTTATCCTTGCCATTTCGCTGTTCGTGGTAGGAGGGCGGATATTGCAGTTTTTTGTAATGCAGGGGATTCTTACTAACCACTTAACCATAACTATCATTCAGATTGTGAGGTGGTTGATGATAATCGGGCTGTTCATCTTCTCAATTTCTTTTCTCTATTATTTTGCCCCGGCCAAAAAGAAAGAGTACAAGTTCTTTTCGTTAGGCTCGATGTTTACCTCCGGGATGATGATTTTGACTACTTATGGATTCAACTTTTACATCGAGAATTTCAACCGCTATAATGCGCTTTATGGCTCTATAGGGACACTTCTCGTGTTCCTGCTATGGGTCTATTTTAACTCCATCATTCTGCTTATCGGATTCGAGTTGAACATCAGTATCAGAAATGCCAAAAAGAAATTTATAAATGCTTGATCACCTTAGAAATACGGTGAAACACACGGCGATTTACAGTCTGGGAAACCTCAGCACCAAAATCATTGGCCTGATATTACTACCGCTTTATACTACCTACCTCACAACCGCCGAATATGGCATTTTTTCCATTTTAGAAATAACCAGCCAGTTTTTCACAACACTAGTCAGCCTGGGACTTTCAGCCGGGATGATGCGCTGGTATGCTGTCGAAAACGACGATCGCCGCCGTAGAGTGATCGTATTTTCAACATGGGCAGCAACTTTTTTCATGGCTTTGTTGGCCAATATTGCATTTCTGCCGGCCAACAACTGGTTTTCGATGATCTTTTTCGATCGGGCTGATTTTTCCAGTTATTTCCTGCTTTTATGGATCTGGGTCGGGCTGGATGTGTTGAACCGCGTTCCTTTCGAACTTTTCAGGCTGAAGGAGAAATCACTGCTGTTCATCACGATGGTAATCATCAAGTTCACAGCGGTTTTGCTGCTCAATATCTACTTTATTGTTTTCCTGGAAATGGGAGTTAAGGGGATTATCCTGAGTCAGGTGATTGGCAATCTGCTGGTTACGATCGGAACGTTGCCGTTTTTACTAAAGAACACACAGTTCAGGCTCGATACCAGGATTTTGAAGGAGATCAGCCTGTTCAGCATCCCGCTCGTGTTCTCGTCGGTGGCTACTATGGCACTGGCGCTGAGCGATCGCTACCTGATCAAATATTTTCTCGACTATTCCGAAGTCGGGATATATTCGCTCGGCTATAAGGTGGCCAGTGTCATCCACATGTTTTTGGTTCAATCCTTTTTGCTGGGATTTGCCCCGCTGGCTTACAAGATTTTCGATCAACCCGAAGCCCGTCGCTATTTTGCGAGGGTTACCACCTATTTTACCTACGCCATGATCATTTTGGCGCTGCTGCTGATCTTTTATGCCAAAGAGGTGATTGCGCTCTCTTCGTCAGGAAATGAAGATTTTGTGCTGGCTTTTAATGTGATACCCTTGCTATGCCTGGCGGTGATTTTCAGAGGGTTAAACAACATCGTCTCCATGGGTCTGCACTATGTGAAAAAGACCAGATTTAACCTGCTGATTGTAATTGTAGTGGCTGTAATTAACATCGGGATCAATTTCTTGTTGATTCCGGCTTTTGGAATTTACGGCGCCGCAACAGCCTCATTGATTGCTAATCTGCTGATGACCACTATGTTCTATATCTATTCACAGCGCTATTATCCTATTAGCTATGAATTCAGGCGGCTGTTCACGCTCTTTGCTGCAGGGATAGTTTTCTATTTCCTTTCTGCCATCGCTGGCAAACTTGGATTTTGGGAAGGACTTGCCGCAAAAACCGTATTACTTTTCCTGTTTCCTTTAGCTTTGTACCCACTGAATTTTTATGAAAAGGTTGAACTCGATCGCCTGAGGGGTTTCTGGAAAAGGTGGCGCAATTTCCTCAACCTGAAGGATTTCAGCGCAAATAATACCAACAAAACCGAAGATAACAATGAACGAACGATTTGAATCCAGAAAGATATTCTTTATCGGCGCCGGCGCCATTGCCACGGCCCTTGGTAATGTACTGGTGAAAACCGGCAATATGGATGTAACCCTGATCACCATTGAGAAGGAGGTGGCCGACACCATCAACCGCGAGCATTTCAACAAAAAATACTTCCCAGCCATCCAGCTCGAAGAAAAGTTGAAAGCCTCCGCCGATTTCAGCCTGCTGAAGCAGGAGGCGATTGTATTTTTGGCAATTCCGTCGGTGGTGGTGGTCAATTTCATTGCCAACCAGGAACTTTACCCGGGTTCAATAGTGGTAAATCTCGCCAAAGGATTCGGCAATCAGCAGCAAACCATCGTCGAGTCGTTAAAGGAGGTAATTCCAAACAAAATCTGTTCATTGAAAGGTCCCTCGTTTGCCAGGGAGATTATCAACAACCAGCCCACCGCATTGACGCTTGGCTCAGAAGACGGCTCGCTCTACCCGGTTTTTCAGGATCTTTTCAGAGGAACCACTATTTACACCGATTATTCTGCTGATGTGCGCGGTGTGGAAATCTTAAGCATTCTCAAAAACATTTATGCCATTGCCATCGGCGTGGTGGATGCTCAGTTTGAATCGCCCAACCTGAAGTACATGATTTTTACCAAGGCGCTATACGAAATGCGCCATGTGCTGCTGATCTTTGGAGGAAAGAAAAAAACCCTTTTCAACTACTGTGGCATCGGCGACTTTGCCCTGACAGCGCTCAACGACCTGAGCCGTAACCGTACCCTCGGATTGTTGATTGGCAAGGGTTTCTTCACGGACAACATCTCCGAGAAAGTCGTTCTTGAGGGCCGGATTGCGGTTAACATTTTCTACAAAGAGCTGGAAGAAAAAGGACTGGATAACCATGAGTTCCCCATCATCAGCGAATTGTACAGGGTTTTCAACGAACCTTATGATATTTCGTCTTTCGTCATCAACCTGATGAAGAGTAACTTTATTAATGGTTGATAATCAGCTGATCGCGCTCAATTTTGCCGTAAGTATTTTGGTCAGGTTTCTCCTTGAGTAATCAGTTATAGTGCCGGTCGGCTTGAAAACTCTATTTTCCATGTGATTACGATATAAAGCAGCAATCTGTTTCTCCATTTTTTCCTGATCCTCAAACCCGGCCACCAGCCCGATTTCGGTCTCTCTGGTAATTCTGGCGGCGTCTCCGTCTTCCGGGCCGATGCAGAGAATGGGTTTTCCGGAAGCCATATATTCAAAGAATTTACCGGTCAGGATCATTTTTGCATTTGGGGTTTGGTTAATCAGCAGCAAAAGCACATCGGCACTGGCTTGTTCCTGAACAACTTCATTATGAGGGAGATAATCAATAAAGTCAACAAAACTCTCAAGCTGAAATTTCTTCAAAGATTCCCGCACTGTCCAGTCAGTTTTCCCTACCAACCTGATTTTTAGGTCGCCGGCAAACTGCTGATCCTGCACAACCATCTTTTGCAATGCTTGCCAAAACGTCTCCGGATTCCTGGTTTTTACTAACGAACCGATATGCGAAATCGTAAAATTCTTCCCTTTTGGTTTTAGCACGCTCGGAACATCATCTTCATCAAATCCGTTAGTAATCACTTCATATTTCCTTGGGTAAATCCTGTTGAAGTCCGCCTTCATCCCATCCGAAATCACCACCACACTATCCGCACTCTTAAGCACTTCCCGTTCAAGCAAATGATGCTTCTGGTCAGCGCGAGTGGTCAGCATCAGGTCGGGATAGAAATCAATATTTGTCCAGGGGTCGCGAAAATCGGCCAGCCAGGGAATCCCGGTTTTTTCTTTTACCCCTTTGGCAATCAAGTGCATACTGTGCGGTGGCCCGGTGGATATTATGACATCAACCGGCTTATTTTTCAGATAATCAGTTAAAAACCTGATCGAAGGCTTGATCCAAAACATTCGGGCATCGGGGATGAAGAAGTTGCCCCTGATCCAGACGGAAATTTTTTCGGTGATGGATGGGTTTTTCTTTTCGCTGAGGAATCCGGCTTTTATCGGGTCGCTCTTTTTCCGTCCAACAAACCTTTTGTATAAGCTGTAAGGCTCGTTGATGCTGGTTTTCAGGACGGTCAGATTTTTCGGAATATCCTTTTCCAGCGAATGGTCAATCGCCGGATATTCAGGATTTTGTGGTGTGTAAACAATCGGTTCCCAGCCAAACTCCCTCAGGTATTTCACAAATTTGAGCCAACGCTGCACTCCTGCGCCACCGCTCGGCGGCCAATAGTAGGTGATAATCAGCGCTTTTTTCATGAAAATCGAAGTTACTTACCCGGTTTGAGCTTATCTTTCAACTCGTTGCCCATTGCCGCAAAAAAGATCAGGATCACCAGAAGCGAGGTGAAGAGCGAAATTTTTCCGCCGGTGTAATAGACTTTGGGTTCAAATTTCCAGATAATCTCATGATTACCAGCCGGAACCACCATCGCTCTCAAAACGTAGTTGGCTCTGAAGTAGGGCTTCTTTTCCCCGTCAATGTAAGCATTCCACCCTTTATCGTAATAAATCTCGGAGAATACCACCAGCTCATCTTCTTCAGAATCAAATCTGTAGATGAGTTCGTTGGGTTGATAACTGGTGAGGGAAATGGTTCCCGTTACAGTATCTTTGGGCTGGAATCCGCTTAGCATTTGTTCGAACCTGCGATCCACGATAGCTGTTGACTGTGGTTCAAAATCGTTCAATGCCTCAATTTCTGCATCAGCATTTTCGACCAAATCAAATTCCTGCACAATCCAGACATTTCCAAGGGCATTAGGGTTTACTATCGCCTGTGGCTGTTTGTTTTGGCCTTCAGTGATAAAGTATTTTGTATTCAGCATGTTAAGGACATCCATGTTGTTTTTGGAAATGTGATTGTCAATCAGCTCCTGGTAGCGGCGTAGTTTAGCTCCGTGATAACCGCCAATTGACTTATGGAAATAGGACGTGCTTGCGTCGTTGAATGGGCTTACGGTCATGTTCAACACCCTGAAATTGGGGTCTTTGTCCTGCAGTATCATCTGGTCTGCCGGTGAGGGTGTGTAGGGATTAGTCACCGATTTTGAAGGCTCAAAATCATCGTCATTCAGATATCGCCGGTTTACAGCATACATATCTATGGTAACCAATGCAATAAGCGCTGCAAATGCAAATTCTTTCCTGATTTTGTTGAACAGCGCTACCCAGATGGCGGCAGCAGCCAGGAGAATGAAAATGAGCGAGCGGACAGCATCTGAGACGAGCAAAGCCCTGCGATCGGCAACGATTCCTTCAATCACCGACTTTGGGAATCCAGCCTGGATCAGTTGATTGTCGAAACTGGCCGAGAAACTGAAAAGGCTGCCGGAAAACAGTATGAAGAACAGCGCGATACCGCCAACGATGTAGAAAGTCATCAGCAAATGTTTGAACAGCTTTTTTCTGTCGGCATTTTTATCAAAAATCTCTTTTAGAGCCAGCACACCGAGCAGCGGCATGGCCAGGTCGGCGATTACCAGCGTCATGGATACTGCTCTGAACTTGTTGTAACCGGGAATCCAATGCAGAAAAAATTCGGTCAGCGGCATGAAATTGTGACCCCATGCCAGCATTACCGAGAGCGCTGTGGAGGCAACAAGCCACCATTTCATCTTTCCCTTCACCACAAAAATCCCCAGCACAAAAAGGAAAACGATGATGGCGCCGGTATAAACCGGGCCGGAGGTAAAAGGCTGATCGCCCCAATAGAGCGGGATCATTTGAATGTAGTTTTTAGCATCTCTGGCCGGAATTCCCAATTTTACCAGCTCTTCGTAGGTATTTGAATCCTCGCCGGGATGCCTCATCGAGCCGCCGCCCATGAAGTCGGGGATGAGCAGGGTCATGGTTTCGGTGACCCCGTAGCTCCATTGCGTGGCATAATCAATATCAAGCCCCGAAGTGCGGTTTTCGGGGTCGTGCGTCAGTTCTGAAGGCCCGCGGATGGTGTATTTACCGTATTCCCAGGTAGCCCAGAGGTTGGAAATATTCACGCCGAGTGCGAGAATTGCTGCAATCACAAGAACGGACGATGCTTTGAAAAATCCCGGAAGCTCCTGTTTTTTAATACTTTCGATCAATTGAGCTATTCCCAGAATGACCACCATCAACAGCAGGTAATAGGTAATCTGCAGATGGTTGGTCATCAGTTGAAGGCTCAGAAACAGTGCCGTCATTGCTCCTCCCCAAAGGTATTTGCCTCTGAAAGTTAACAGGATACCGGCCAGAACCGGCGCCATATAGCCGATTGCGTGGGCTTTGGAGTTGTGGCCGGCCTCGATGATGATGAAAAAGTAGGAGGAAAATGCAAAGGCCACCGCTCCCAAAACTGCATGCCAGATATTTAGCCTAAGCGTGAGCAGGAGGATAAAAAATCCAAGGAAATAAAGAAACACAAGCGAAATCGGGTAGGGGATTCCCAACTGAAATGCCTTGTCAATATGCTTCACAAGAACATGCTGGTAGATCACAGAAATCTGGTAGGCCGGCATTCCGCCAAACATCGAGTTGGTCCAAAGCGCTTCTTCACCGGTTGCTTCGCGGTAATCCACGATTTCTTTAGACATGCCGCGCCATCGCTGGATATCGTCCTGCTTGGGCAATTCGCCGTCGAGGATGGGTGAAAAATAAACGAGCATTATCACCAGGAAAAAGAGAATGGCCGTTACATATGGCCACAACTGTTTTATCGAAAATTTATTCATTGCTAATAAGTTATCGGGTAATTATTTTTCTTTAATCTCTTCGTAGTCAACATCTTCGATCTCGTCCGGCTTGAATTTGCTTTGATTTCCAACTGAAGATTTGTAGTTAACAGTAACCTCGCCCTCAGGACGCGGCGCCTGATAGTTTTGCCCTTGCTGCTTTGCAATTTTCTGGATGTACCGTTTCACAATGAATGGAAACAAGTATCTCGAAATCATTTGAAAAACAACAATAAACAATAGAAGATATAATAAAAATCTCATTTTTAGCAGATTAGGTTTGCAATAATCCAAAAAGACCTGGATAAGGCTGCGAAAGTAGCTTAAATTTTGGAAACTGTAGATTGGTAGACAATCTGACGATGGTCAATAGTTTGAATTCCAGGCGATTAAGGATTCATTGCCAGAAAACTTCTATTGTTGAAAATCATTGTGGACCCCAACCCAAATGGGAACAATGATTTTCAACGATTTACTCCCGGAGTTTATCCCAAGAATTCGGGAGGGTGGGGTAAACAAATCGTTGAAAATCTATTTTGGTGTTTTTTCTGGTAATGACTGAGGTGAACATGCAGGTTTGATATACAGGATTAGTAATAATGCGTTTGAACCATTGGCTGCCAGAGAGCGCGGTACTTTTCGTCGCCAAATCCCAGGCAGACATCCTCAAAAGCACAATGGGTATGGTCGTCAATCCGGATGATCTGGCTGAAGGTGCATGGCTCCTTTTCGCAGCGATGATGCTTGCACAGCGTAGTTTTGTTGCAGCAACTTCTTCCAAGAGACCAGAAATAATCGTTCATCCTGGTTACCGGCTGACCTGATACACTGGCAATCAGCCGGAAAGCCTCGATGCAGAGACCTCTGATGGGTTCGTCCGATTCCATTGGCTGCTGCTGAATTAATCGTTGATACAGCCCGGGATCGGCAATCTCCAGACAACCTAACCGCATCAAAACGCGCTGCATGTGGTAATCCATGATTGGAATGAAATTCTCCGGATCTTTGATTTCCAGAAGACCAGAATCCATCAGGAGTTTGATCAGGAAGGTGGATTTTTTCTGCTGAGGATCGCCGAATGCCTCCATTTGTGGTAAAAGCTCGTACAAACCTCTGCCAGAGTTAATCAGTTTGTTTTCAGAAAGATGGAATAATTCTAAGATCTTCCCCTGAAAATCGCTCACGAGCCTGGCCGAGGATTCAAGCATTAGGTGGGACCTTTCCTCCAGCCGGTCTAAGGAGCATTCCCCGGTGGCTTCATCATGAGAAAACCTTTTTTTCAACTCCACGGCTATTTCGTTTACTGACATAAGGGAAACTTTCTCAGGATCAAGAAGTTCATCGCCCTGCCTGGCCATTGTGATAAAAACTTTTTCGATAAAATCCCATCCCCACAGGTTTAGTACGGGGTGATGCAGTGTGTAAGTATGATGACAAATGGCTACTGCAAAAAAGTTCATCCTGAATTTGGTTTCATCATCAACATCAATTGCCAGGTATTCGCGCTGGTAGAAGTTGTTGTCAGGCCGGAGGTTTTGGATTACGCCGGCAACCTTGTGACACCGGTCTCTATTTAGTTTTGCTAAAATATTCATATTAAAGACTTGATATTATGGCAATTATACCGAAAATGTTGTTATTCCTGTATTCCGCTCTCATGCAGCATGACTTTGTAATAGTCAAAAATAGTGAGTTTGATCCATCCGAGGCGATTATTGTCCAGCTCCACTCCCACAAAAACAATCTTTTCCATAGGGAATACCCGGCAGTCGTTGTAACTCACATTGTACTCATAAATGGTGGTGTCGCCCGAAACCCCCACAAAGACAGGCCAATTACCACGCGGGCCTGAAATGAGTGTTAGTGTGTCGCAACTGAAATTATCGCTTTGACTGATCAATTCTTCCCTTTCGAGGATGGTCAGTTCAAAAGTCGGAGTGATCAGCAGGATGGAGTCGTTCTGTTCGATGCGGTTGCAGGTGTAATTGTTGATCAGGTATTTTTCCCAAGTTCCTGTATAAGCACCCTCCTGAATAAGCGTGTCTCTGTTTACAAAAAGGGTATCGTAAGTGAAATCACCAAGAAGTTTTGCCGAGTTATGAAGGCATTTGATTGCTGATACTGGTATCTGGCCCATTCCCGGCGAACCCCAGATTTCACTCTCCAGCTGGAAATCGTCCACCCCGTCATTGTTCATGTCAATGTTCAAGGTATTCACTACATGATAACCTCCTGAGAGGACGGTGTCGTAATAATTGATAATCATATTCTTATTATCACCGGCTTTGATTTCTGGCGCTTTCGCAGGGTTTTCCTTTTCGCAGGCATAAGCCAGTAAAATGAGCGAAATGATCAACAAATTATTGATTTTCATTGAATAGAATATTTTCTATTGTTTTGGCCCAGATTGCTTTTACCTCGGATAAGCGCCAAACAGCCTGCTGATAAAGCGGTGGAACTTGTGCACCGAATTCACCGGATCGGCGAACATCAGAATACATCTTCCATAAATCAGATTGATATTGTGGTTGAGGGCGTAATTAACAGCGTCTTCATTTTTAGCGCCCTGTTGTAACCAGATATGATGGATACCTTTGTCAATAGCATCTTTTACCAGTTGAAGTGTTTTGTCTGGTTTTGTGCAGATAATCAGCGCAGTAACTTCTGATGGGAGTTTTTCGATGGATGAAAAGCACTGAACACCTTCATGCTCAATAATTTCAGGATGAACCGGGTAAAGGTGGAAACCCTTCAAGGTCATCTCTTTGAAAATCGCATTTCCAAACTTTTCCGGTTTGCGCGAAATGCCGGCAATGGCAACATCCTTCTGGTTGAGGAATAATTTGATGGAGTCAAGACTGATTTTGCGTTGAATTGTAGTCATAGCTGTGGGTTTTGGATTGAAATTATTACATTTACATGACCATGAAAGAACTCAGATTTCGGTAAAATAAGTACTTTTGATGCGTTATTTTAATCCGACATCCATAAATGAAAGTAGTTCAAAGAGTTGAGGATGCCATAAATGCATCAGTAATAAAAAAGGGAAGTATAATTTACACAGCCGGAAACGCTGCCACACCGCAGGTTTTGTTGAGGGCAATCGCTGCCGACACCGAGATAACAGGAATTGAAATGCTGAGTGTATTACTGCTGGGAAACGTTGGTGAACTTTTCAGTGCAGAGACCTGCCAGCGCATCACTCATCGGGTGATTTTCAATGGCCCTCACTCCCGCGAAGTAATGAACAACGGCAGGGCTACTTATCAGCTGATGCACCTCTCTGACATTCCCCGCCAGATGCGGGAATACATCAAGCCAAATGTGGTATTTCTGTCGGTTGCAGGCCCCGATAATGGCGGAAATTTCAGTTATGGCACCACGGTGGAGGGTTGTAAAGGTGCGGTGGATTCGGTGAAGGATAATGGCGGGTTGATCATCGTGGAGCGCAACGCCAAGATGCCCTTTGTGATGGGAACAACCATTCATCAGTCGGAAATTGATTACCTGATTGATACCGATTATCACCTGCCTATCAGCCCGGTGCATGAGCCTGATGAGATGGCCCGGCACATTGCTACGATCATTGCCGAACTCTACATCACGAACGGCTGCACGCTGCAATACGGAATTGGCGAGGTTCCCGAAGCGGTTACGGATGCAATCATTGATAAAGGGGTGAAAGACCTGGGAATTCACACCGAGCTGTTTGCCGATGCCATGCAAAGGCTCATCGTTAAGGGAATTGTTACCAACCGCTATTTGCCGTTCAATTTCTCCACCGCTAGCATTTTCCTGGCCAACGACAAATTCGGCTACGATTGGATGAATTTCAACAGCTCCATACAAAGCCGGCCATGCGATTTTACCAACTACATCCCGACTATTGCGAGCATGCCCAAAATGCTCGCAATCAACAGTGCCATCGGAGTTGACCTGCACAGCAACGTTTGGGCTGACTCGCTCAACGCCACAAAGATTTACAGCGGTTTGGGCGGCCAGGCTGATTTCCTGCGCGGATCCTATCTTTCCAAAGGAGGTTACCCAATCATCGCCATGAAATCAACCACTTCAAAAGGCGAGTCCAAGATTATGCTGAAATGCCCCGAAGGCATTACAACCTCAGCTATTTCAGCCGATCCCGTGACCATTGTTACCGAATACGGAGCCTTTAATCCCCGTGGGCTCAACATCGCCGAACACGCAGTCGGGATTGCCCACCTGGCAGCGCCATCTTTCCGTGAAAAGCTGCTCAAATACATCTACGAAAGCAAAGAATACCACAAACCGCCTGAGGCTTTGAGAGATCGCACACCGAAGGGCTTCACTCCTTACGAAGCGATCAGGTCGGCCAATTTTTTCTAAATTAACCCGCAACTAATTCATTATTAAAATATTAAATCAAAATGAAAAGATTAGCTTTTTTTGCATCATTAATTGCAATCGTTATGACCGTGTTATCGTGTGCCGGTCCGGTACAAACCCCAAATCCTGAAGACCTGAGAGCGGGCATTATTCCGCAAGGCGTTGAATTTGAACCTCGTCCCGATCTTGACATGAATGCAAAACTGGATGCATTTGCCGAATTTGAGCTGACAAGCAACCTCGGTCATCTCACCGCCGACGAACGCGAAATTTTACCGATCCTGTTCGAAGTTGCCGGAATTATGGAAGACCTTTTCTGGAAACAGGCCATTGGCAACAGGGACGACTTCCTGAACCGTATCAAAGATGAGAAGGCCGCCAAATATGCCCGGATTCATTACGGTCCCTGGGACAGGCTGTCGAACAACGAAGCCTTCCTGACCAACATCGGCCCAAAACCCGCCGGCGCCAATTTTTACCCGGAAGATATGACCAAAGAGGAGTTTGAAGCGCTTGCTGACCCCAATAAAACCAGCCAGTACACGCTGATCCGGCGGGACGAAAGCGGCAATCTGAAAGTAGTTTGGTACCATGAAGCCTACAAGGAAAAAATTATGAGGGCCGCTGAGTTGCTGAAGAAAGCAGCCGGGATTTCACAAAATGCCGCATTCAAAAATTATCTCAACCTTCGCGCCGAAGCCCTGCTCACCGACAATTATCAGCCCAGCGACATGGCATGGATGGATATGAAGGATTCCAATGTGGATTTTGTAGTTGGGCCAATCGAAAACTATGAAGATCAGCTATTTGGATACAAAGCGGCTCACGAAGCTTTCATCCTGGTCAAAGACCCGGAATGGAGCAGCCGTTTGCAGCGTTTCGCTGTCCTGCTGCCCGATCTGCAAAAAGGGATTCCGGCTGATGACAAATACAAACAGGAAATGCCCGGTTCTGACTCCGATCTGAACGTTTACGACGCCATCTTTTATGCCGGCGACTGCAATGCCGGTAGCAAAACCATCGCCATCAACCTGCCCAACGACCCCGAAGTTCATGTGGCCAAAGGTACCCGTAAGTTGCAGTTGAAAAATTCGATGAAAGCCAAATTTGATAAAATCCTCATCCCGATTGCTGAGAAGCTGATAGACCCGGAGCAGCAGAAGCACGTAACTTTCGACGCGTTCTTCACCAACACTACTTTCCACGAAGTTGCGCACGGTATGGGCGTTAAGAACACCGTCAACGGCAAAGGAACCGTGCGTGAAGCTTTGAAAGAGACTTACACATCCATCGAAGAAGGAAAAGCCGACATTATGGGGCTATGGATGGTGGCTCAGCTGCGCGAAAAAGGGGAAATCACCGAAGGCGAACTCATGGACAACTATGTAACATTCTGCGCCGGCATTTTCCGCTCCAGCCGCTTTGGAACCGCCAGCGCTCACGGCAAAGCCAATATGATGCGCTTCAACTTTTTTGAAGAATATGGAGCCTTCACCCGCAATGCAGAAGGTTACTATACTGTAAACGCGGAGAAAATGACCGAAGCCATGAATATCCTGGTCAACAAAATTACGGTGATTCAGGGCGAGGGCGATTACGATACCGCTAAAGCCTGGATTGAATCGGACGGCAGCCTGAGCGAAAGCCTACGCACCGACCTTGCCCGTCTGAACGAAGGTGGCATCCCCGTTGATATCTATTTTAAACAAGGCCCGGAAATGGTGGCGGTGAAGTAGGCTGGTAGAGAAGATTTCTTAACACTGCTATACGACTAAAATTTGTAAATCCACTACGTGGAAATTTTGCAAATTGTAAAATTCTCTGCTACAATACTTTATCCGCTACGCGGAATTCGCCGTAGGCGATGTAAGTATTGTAGGAAAAGGTCACCCTAATTCTAAAAATATCCCGAATTTTCGGGATTAAAGAAATCAAGGGTTTCAGGATGATTGATTAATTTTACTCGGACAGTACTGATTTTTTAACTAAGAGAGGCTGTCTCAAAAGTCTGGATTAATCCGAAGCGTTGAAAATCAGGACTGCCCAGTCATTTTGGGGAGCCTGATTTTCAACGCTTTCCCTTTAAGGATCAAGGGTCAAAAAGCGTTGAAAATCCAAATGAAAGACTTTTGAGACAGCCTTTTATTTGTTGATTATCATTGACATCAATGATACAACTCAAATCTCCTCTCGGCCAGCACTTTGTTTGATTGGTAAATCCTGAACCAGTAAATTCCGGCTTCACGCTTTTCGGGGGTGATGGAGATCGAACTGGTGAGTTGAGCGACGGTGTCAGTTGGGATAAAATCCACCTTCTTTTTGAAAAACGCATTCCCCTCGTCGTCCGACCATTCGAGCCGGAACTTAAGTTCGCGGTCGTCTTCGTCGGGGTTCAGGTTGGTCAGGTCAATTATGGCATTCATTTTTCCTTTCTTCCTGATCCTGAAACTTGAATCTATTTCTACCGGCAAGCCGGTTTCTTTGTCAATTTTACGGCAGAGAATGATCGAAGCCTTCACCTCATTCTCATCAATGCCGTTGTCGGGGATCAGGGTGAATATTTTCTCTGCAATAAGTTCTCTGAAAAGGTAAAGTTTGATCCGGCATTCTCCGGGCTGTCTGAGTTCCGGGGAGATGGAAACCGAGCTGTTAAGTTCAGAAGCTGAATCTGCGGCGTGAAGAATAGTGGATTTAACGAAAAATGATTTTCCGTTAGGGCCAATCCAGTCAACATGAAACCATAGGTCTTTGGTTTTTTTCTCCCTGTTTTGAAGTTGAATCAGAGCGCGGAGATTTTCCCGATCCTTGATTTCGAAAGTTGTGCCCGCTCCGATCGGTTTGCCGCTTGTCTTACTTATTTTCCGGCATAAAATGATATTGGCCGAAATATCATCAGCATTTTTTGGGGGATAGATGATGGTATTATCCGCATTTTCAAGCGGTTGGCCGGTGCGCGACGAACACCCGTATATGCTGGCCATCAGGAAGGCAGATAGGAGAAACATACCGATAATTCTTAAAAATTTCATCTTGCTTCTCTTTTAAATCATTTGAATAAAATAGTTCTTACTCCTGAGCTTTACACTGTAGAACCATTTGCAGATCGGCAGCATGATAATGAGCATTCCAGCCAGTCCAATAAAAGCAGTCGAAACATCGCCATTGCGGTAGAACTCAGGGAAAATCCGCGTAAAAATGCCGAGTATTGCCAGGTGTACGGCATAGAAAAACATCGGTACTTTTCCCGGAATACTGAACACTTTCAGCAGTTTTGGCGAAATTTTGCCAATGATTATAAAAAGTGTAACCCCGGTAACTACCATCCCGAAAAACCAAAGGTTCATAAAAAGGCTGGGCGGATACTTTTGGTCAATCAGGAAGGAATAGGACATGAAATTTGCCGACGGGGCAATGTTGCCAAATCCTCCCTGCAGCCTGATGAAGATGGCAAGTAAGAAGGCGGTTGCGGCAATGCCAAGGCTCATGCCGATCCGCATCCGGTCTGTTTTCCACAACTTCAGCCAGCCGTTGGCCATCACCGATCCAAGTATGGCAAGAGCGAGCCAGGGCATAACCGGATATTTATTGAATTCACCGGCGTCCATAAAAGTCTGCATTAGCGCTTCCTGCCAGGGAATATCGGCGCTGTAAGTAATTTTCAGAAGGAATGGGTGTATCAGCAATAGGGCTATGGCAGTGATTAATCTCACATACCACCTGGTTTTGATGATTAAGGTTAGGAAAATCATTGATATTCCGATGGATGCGATAATTCCCAGGTGCCAGGGCTGAAATGACTTAAACCCTCCCCATGACGAATTTACCCAGATCATTTGGATCAGCACCAATATCAACCCGCGCTGAATGAAGTGCCAGCGCGCATTCCAGTCGGTTGCTCCTTTGGCCACCCTTCGGTTGTACGACCACCATACCATTGCGCCTGCCATCATCAGAAAGCCCGGTGCACACAGGTAACCGGCATATCGCAGCATAAACTGCCCCCACGATGGAAACAAAGGGTCGAATGGATCAAGCTGTTTCCAGATGGAGTTGAAATAGTAGGAGGTGTGACCCAGTAACATCAATACTCCTATAAAGCCACGAAATTGGTCAACAAAATCGAAGCGTGTTTGCTCTTTGGCCGGGTTGCTCAAATCTGATACTATTTGAATGATTTTTATTGAACTCAGAAGTTTAGCTTAAATAAACCTCAGTAGTTTGTTTATTTTCCTATCATGGGGAGGTTGGAAACGGTTATCAACCCCTCGATTTCATCTGCCACAAAAATCAGGTCAAAGCCCATATATTCTGTGACATCGAGGCCGAGTGCGCCGTCCATGTTTACTTTACCTATCAGTGCAGGCCGTGTAACATCAGAAACATCAATAATCTGCAGGCCACCGCGGCGAGCCGCCAAAAACACCTTATCGTCCTTGTAGATAAGCGCTTTGGCATAGCCAGCGTAGGAAAAGCTGCCGACTATCTTGAAGTTGGTTGTATCAGTATAATCAATCACCTGCAGGCCGGAATTCCCGCAAGCCACAAAAGCAATGGGCTTGCTATCGGAAATGGCAACAGCTTCAGCATAGCCCGGTGTGTCAATCCAACCGGTTAAAGGATAATCGCCGAATCCGTTTTGAAAGTCTGAAATATTGTACATCGAAAATCCCATTTCGCCGTTGGCAACCGCAATATGGAGGCTGTCGGGAGTAATGGCCGTCCCATATGCGTAGCCGGCAGTGGAGATTCCACCCCGGATATCAGGTTGCGTTGGATAGCTGATTTCGGCAAATTTAATTCCGAGCTCACCCACTGCAGCCACCAGGTATTCACCGTAGATACTGACATTCCTTGCCGGTTTCATGTTCAAATTGGAGACTGTAACCAGTGGATTGTAGGGGTCGCTAACATTAATAACGGTGATGCCATAAGTACCTGCCGAAATATAAACAACACTGTCGCTGTATGTGATGCGGCTGCTGTAACCCCGCACGCCATCGCTTGAAATGGATACCTCCTCAGGCTCAAAAGGATCTTTGACATTGATTACTATCATACCTCCTTCGCCCTGGGCTATGTAAACGTTGGTGTCCTTGCGGATTACGTCCTGGGCGCTGCCGGGAGTGGTAAATTTACTGATCACATTATAGCCACCGGATACATCCGGCGGAGTGATCGTTTCGGGATCGTGAGGTTTTCCACATCCTGCCATTAGCAGCAAACCGATTAAAAGCGACGCATACCATCTGTTGATTTTCATAGAGTTATAGTTTTACCTGTCTGAATTATTCATTAAAATTTGAAATTGTATTTGAGTTCAATACCCACCTGGTTTTGTTTGTAGTCCTTCTCATCCGAAATGTACTGATCGTTGATGGTTTCGGATCCTGAATCCCTCCATAACCAATTGTAATAAGCATTAAGACTAACCTGCTTGCTCAGGTTAATATCGTAATTGAAGTAGAACCTGAGGTTTTTATCAATCCGGCCGGCGTGAAGCGGGTCAACGGTTACAAATTGCTCGGTTTGATAGTAGCGATTATAGATCACACATTCGCCTTTAAGACTGTGTGTGAGTTTCCTGATTTTTGGCATATTCCACACGATACCACCAACAAAACCATCTTCGTCAAAAGTAGCGTCCGGGTCGTCCGAAAAGTCAATGGACTCGTCGGGGCCATCGTATCCTTTGGCATTGGATCTTGTGAATTGGTACATCAGTTCGAGCCTTAGCGCTTTGCTCAAAGGCTGAAACAATTTGATACGGTAAAGATGGTTTTTGCTGTCGTACTCGGTGTAATGCTCGTTGTGAAAATAGAGCTGATAATTATAGGTTAGTTGTACCCTTGAATTTTTGAAAAAAGTGTTTTGAATCCAAAAAGCGTAAGTGTCTTTGGAAAATGAGTATGGCTGGTAGGTAATGGGCGTATAACCGTAAACATCTACCCAGTCTTCGTCACGGAAATGGCGGACGTAATACTCCGGAATGTAGCTGTAGGATATTTTGAAACTTGCCCGCTTTGCAAAATTCTGTCTGAATCCGATTCCCACAGTACTCCAGTTGTTGATCGGATTAACAGTGTACAAGGTGTATGCGTAACTTGCGTCCAGAGTGGAAGTTTTCTTGCCAAAAATCTTGAAATTACGGTCCAGAGCGATGGAGGATGCGAGGATAAAATCATCATAGGTATTGACATGAAACCTGCCTGAGTCCTGCCCGTTCATGAAGCGGTCAAGGTATTTTTCGGAATACTTCAGGATGTTGTCATCATATCCCATAGCCAATCCCACCTCAGCATTTATTCCCATGCCTTTTTTCTTTATGGGTTTCTTGGCGGTGCTTGCCGGTTTTTGTCCTGATGAGGATTTTCCTGTTTCGCTTTTCTGTGCCTGAGCCATTCCAAACAACAGTAAAAGAATAAGCAGCAAAATGCCGGGATTTATCCTTTTCGGATATAATTTTTTTAGCATGTTATTATCCATCATAAGATTTGGATTGGTATCGGGTTGACTTGTTATTTGCCCAGGTTAACTGCCTTTGAAGGGATCATGGTTCTGCCCAGAACTGTGCTTTTATCTTCATCCAGCGGAATAATTTCATAAACATGCTTTCCCTTTGGAACCTCAATTACAAATTCGCAGGCTTTGCCGGGGATGAGTTTTGCGTTGTCCTTGTAGGTCGTGGTTTCGGAGTGGGTGCTGCTGAGTTGATAGGTGTAAACCACCTGGTTGTTGTCTTTCACCTGCAGCCGGTAATTTATCCTCCCTTTCATGTTGAAGTGATTCTCTATTCGGGTAAAAACCCTCAGTTCGGTGGGTCCGGTAAGTTCGACCTTTAAAGGCTTTTCTTTGTAAAACCGGTAATATTTTACGTTTTCCTCCTGCGAAACCAGCTCAACCGGTTCGACGGGGGGCATTGGAGCATAGCTGATCCATTCGGTCTTTTTGTCTTTGGTTGGCGTAAAGATATACCTGGCATCCACAGCGGCGCTGGCGTCCGGCAACAGAAATTCAATAGTGTTCACACCCCTGCCCAGCTTTATTTCGGTCTCTCTGCTCTGACCCGGTTTTGCATCAATACTTAAATCATAAGCGGCAAATTCTGACCTTACAACACCAGAGAACTTTGCTGTTTTTGGAGCAGCTCCGTTAATCACATAAGAAAACTGATAGTTGAGTTTGCTGCTTGCATTCGGGGCAAAACGTACACGGGTGATTACCTTCAGCACACCTGGGCCATTCAGGTTGATTACGGATGGTTTTTCGTGGCTCAATGCATAGTAGCCGCTTGGTTTTCCTGAAATTGTCAGAACAACTTTGTTGCGGTAGTTGGAGGGCTTCATTACAGTTGGTTTATGGGAACTTTGAGCGCTCGATCCCAAAACTGTAAAGGCCAGCAAAACAAGGATAAGTAAATTTTTCTTCATTTCTAATATTTTAATTGATTGCAGATCAAATATTTAAAGTTAAATTCCATGGTCTTCCTCCAGTTTTTCATCCGAAGCTATTGCCATAGTTGATGGATTTACAATGTCGGTGCCCAACTGATGTTGCTTTTTCTCGCTGATATACACCATAATAATCACAATTACCAGAATCACGGTGGCAATGGCGGTTGTCGTAAGATTGTATTTTTTCTGCGTAAAAACTCCGCCCTCACCGGGATCGGGCAGAGGCACAGGATTTTCGGGTAATCCATAATCTGCAAGCAATCGGCTGATATTCAACAAATGAATGATTGGGATTTTTTGTCTTCCCATTTCAATGATGACCCCCTGAGCCGGGAAATTCCGCATTGGAAGGTATTCCGTCAGTCCGGCAGGTATTAATTTCCCATTTACAGGGCTGCCTAAGCTGGCAATTCCTCCTCCGACATTCACATAGGCTCTGATTGCATTCCCACCGGCTTTTTCCTTGTAAATCTCCAACCTCCTTGCAATGCTCATTTCCAGGTAATCTTCGTTGATAAACTCCACCCCGTTTCGTTTAATAGCGTCAATTATCAGCGTTCGGCCTTCGGGACTTAAGCCACGGCCAATATCAGCACCTCCGCCAATGGATGCTGCCACCGACCTGCTGTGAAAAATGTTGGAGTTGTACAAAACGGTTTCCATATCGAGCCAGGTGAAGTAAGGATCGTTGGCGCCATAGTTGGATGATCCTGTGGAGGTTATGATGATGGGGTTGAGCTGCAACGCTTCAGCAGCTGCAATTACAGAAATGTTTAATCCGGGGAAGGATCCGGTGAGGGCAACAGCAATATAATCTCCTTTTCGTAAACCTGCATCTTTAAAAAGTTGAACCATAACAGCCGCGAAATTAGGATTGGTGGAAGCCAGCTTGGCCTCAATCTCGCCACGGTCAGTAGTGATAAGCGTAAATTCCTGCCCGATCAGCGTTGTTTGATTTGGATCATTCACTGCATCCACAAAGACACCCTTATCAAGACGGTGCTGCTTTAACTGGTTGGCTGCCAGTTGCGAGAGTTTTGCAGCTTCAAACTTTTCGGTGTAATAGGGCTGCTTTTTGTCGATTTTGCCATTTTCCACTGCTATCAATGCCAGCAATGCGAGGAGGAAGAGTAGCCCGAGAACAATATTGGATTTTGCCCTGAATTTGTTCATTTTCTATATCAATTATGGCAGTAATGCGCCGGAAAAAAATAGTATCAGAATCAGTCTCACCAAAACTGATGAGACGAAGAGCACGCTCAAAGTTTTGAAAATTCCCTGCTTGGCAAACCAGTGAGCGATTAATCCCGGAATCACCCAACCCACAGCCTGCAGTTCAAGCGTGGTGCTGGCAATGTCGAGGGTAAGAAAATAGCGTGAAAAATTGGCGAGCAGGCAGCCGATAAGCAGGCTTAGCACCATTTGCCGGCGACCGTAGAGAAAAGTGTAGCTGCTCAACACTTTGATTATCAAAAAGGTGAGCAGGCTGACTCCGATGATTCCCACAAGCCGGTCGGGGTGGGAGAGTTGCAGGGCAATGTAGCCAGGCACCACGATTCCACCGGCTGCTATGCCAAAAACTTCGTAAGAGAGCAGGCTGAGGATAAGCCCCAATGTAATGGCTAATTCAATCATTTTTTCTACTGCTGCGATGTTTAAAATATTCGACGGTTGCGGCGCCCATACCTCCCATGTTGCCAATGGCCACAATGGATGAACTCGTTTCGGTGAGGGCGAGAATTGCTTCAAATACCTTCTCGGGGGTTGTCCACCCTACGCTGATAATTTTTCTGGATGGCACGTCGTGCTGTACTGCCAATGCATGTACAACCTCCACCGACTGGCCGATAAGCATCAGGTAATCAGCTTCATCTCCAAGTTTGTGCCCAACCATCTCCACCAATTGCTCGGCTCTGTAAAGTCTGTCCTGGCGTGTGTTGAGTAAAACTACCCTTTTCCCTGAGAAACCAATTTCATCCCTGATTTTTTGCCATACGAGCAATGTGGAATCAGGGTCGTTCGCGGCAAACGCATTATAAAATATCATTTCCTTCTGAAATAATAACACCCTGTGACGCGTGAGCACACCCTCGTCAGGGATAGCATCGTACATCCCTTTCAATGCAATGCTCCGGTTAACGCCCAGGTGCTGACATACATCGAGTGCCAGCGCAACATTTTCCCTGTGCTCGATATAACTGAAACCGTTCATCTCCTCAAAAGTTACTGAATATGGATCGGCAAAATGGACGATCGTATTCTTCTTTGCGGCCATCAATTCCAGTTGTTCAGGGATTATGTTTTCCGACGAAAAGAGATGCTCGTTTCGGGGGATCGTTCTACCGAGCGTTTCGGCGATTTCTCCGAGCGTGTGCCCCATCACATCGGTATGATCAATCCGAATGTTGGTCATCACCCCCACATTGGAATGTATCATTTTGTGCTCAGTAATGGTTTGGTACTGAGGCTGTAAAGCCATGCATTCCATCACCAGTGCCTGAACTTTCCGCTCTGCGGCAAACTTTACGATTGCCAGTTGTTCGATAATGTTTGCAGAGGCTTTGCGGTGGATGTAAGTTTCGGTTCCGTCTTCGATAATCAGCCGGGGAAATGTTCCGGTAACTTTGGTGATGTTGGTAATTCCGCCGGCTCTCAAACCCGCACCAATTAACCTGGTAACGCTCGATTTTCCGCGGGTTCCGTTGATATGAACCCTGATTGGGATGGATCGGATGCGCTTTTGATGCAGCCTGTATTCAACCAGGCCAACAGCCACAGCAAGTATAATGAGCGCCAGCAGAATAAAGAAACTGTACATCAGATGAAATATTTACCGGGTTAACGGATCATCATCAGTTTCTCTGTTTCTGCTGAATTTCCTGACTGCATCCTTAGGAAATAGAGTCCAGGAGAGGCTTTTACCCCATTTTCATTGATTCCGTTCCATTGCATCGAATGGTTACCTGCCTGTTGATGCTCATTAAGCAGAACCCTAACGAGTTTGCCCCGGATATCATAAACTTCAAGGGTGACCGGCCCGGATTCAGGGAGTTGGTATTGGATAATAGTAAAATCATTGAATGGATTGGGCTGGTTTGTCAATCCGAATGGTTTTCCGGTTGATTCCTGATGGTCATCCACCGTAACAACCATGGTGGCAAAAGGAGGATCAGTGGTAAACTTGATTGCATATCCATCACTCAGCGGAGAGGCTGTCGGGGAGTAATCCTGATCAAAAACATACTGAAGCCCGATGGTCTGGGTATTGTTTTCAATTCCAATGGTTACCGTTTCAGGTTGTCTTACCAGGCGATATTGCATGATGATTTCACCATCGCCAGTGATTGTGCTGTAATGGGCAGGGTCAAGCAGGATGAGTTGGAAGTCCTCCCTAACCGGCTCGCTTATAAAATTGTTGTGCGAAATGCTGTCCCATTCTACAATAAATCGGTGATTGGCAACGTCGTGATAATGGTAAATTTTGCCCATGTAAAACTCATCATCGTAAAGATCATCCCAAAAAACCGCCACCATGTTGTTGACATTGTCGTTGGCAGGCAAAACCGTATTCACAGGGGCTGTCTGGCTTCCGGATCCAAAGGCTACCCATCCGTCGGTACTGATTCTGAGTTGATTGTAATTGATTCCATAATATTTAAAAGCGAATGGAAGATTAACAGTTGTGGTATAATCGCTGATGCTGGGCAATCCAATCTGTGTACCAGTGCCTACAAGTTCCATCCAATCATAATCCGGGGTTTCATCATAAAAAGTGTCGTCGCCAGAGTAGGCGTAATATCCGTAGGAATCCGGCCCTGTGTAATCTTTAGGCACAAGTTTCGACACTGGCAGTTTGAATGGGACGTTGACCTGGTAAGGGTACAACCCATTTTCCGTACTTAGTATTACCGTAACATCTGCCATATAACCGGAAGGACAATTTTCGCCGGCAGTAAGAACAAAATTGTCTCCCGGATTAATTGCAGATCCTTCCATTGGAATGGTTCCAAAGGCTCCGTTACCGTCAAGTATGGTGATGTAAGGGTCGTTGGTGGTGATGGCGGCATGTACATTGGGAGCATTGTCTTCACCATAATTTTTCACAGAAATAACTAATACCACAGTTTCGCCCGCATCTAGCCTGAAGTTTGGGCTTGAAGATTCAGCATCATAGACCACGAAATTTTCCAGTGTCAACTGGCAGCCTTTTACGGGGATTTGTGTGTTGTAATCCCATGAGTTTAAAGCACTTGTAACATGCAGCTGAATCGGAATAATCATTCCTACTGGACAGTCGGGAAGCACAAAAAACTGAAAAGGATTACCGGTGATTTGTCCGCCTGGCGCCAAATTGCCAAAACTGATGGTTGGTGTAATGATTTGTACGTAAGGACTGTTAGAGGAAATGGAACCCTGAACATTGGTGGCTGCTGTGCTACCCCAGTTTTTCAGCGTGTAAGTTATAGTGCAATTCTCATTGGGATTGACTTTGCCGTCATTATTGCCATCAATATCGTCAACTACAGGAGCTCCCTGTGGTTCAATCAGTTCATCAGGTTGGATAACCTCGATAGCGCCCTGGAATGGGATTACGTTGCCACCGCGCACGGTGATGGTAAGGTTTTCCTCGGCGAGCAATTCCATTGCGATGGTTACTTTACCATCGGCGTCGGTGAACTGGGAAGCGAAAGAATTTGCTCCGACTATGGTTACCTGAGCATTAGAAGCAGGGAATCCCGTAGAAGTGAAGTTGACCTGAACCTCAATTTCGTTATTGCCGACAGGAATGGTTGCCGGGTAATTTACATTGACCTGATAAGGAACATTTTTCCAGATGTGGATGCTTGGGTCTCCCAGCGCGCAGAAGACTTTGTAGTGGTACTCAACGTAGTACTCGTTGCCAAAAACATTGTACATGTATAGTTTGCCGCGTTGCATGGCCTGCCCGGGCGTATCCATTCCCTCCCGGAACATTCCGACATATATTCCTTTATCTATTCTGTTATTGTAGGTAGTGTGAGTGTTTGAGGTTGGTCCGAGAAACGCAACTCCACCGCGGGGTGCAGTAAGCGTTCCCATTTGTATCCACTCCTCTCCAAAACAATTTCCGCCCGAAGCATCGAACATAGCCACACCACATCCAATGCTGGTAACAAAAGTGAGCTTTTCGCCGTTGTTCAGGCTCGAAACATCACTAGTGCTGAAGTCGTAGCAGTTGGCATACCATCCATAATACCAGCCTTCGCCGCGATAGTTCAGATAGCTGCGCCCCTGGTTTATAGCGTTTTTGATGTTGTTAAGATTATAGGTACAGCCACCTCCCCAGCTGTTGCCATTGCTCATCATGGTATCAATCTGAGTGAAAAGACCATCTTCCTGAAGCACCTCCTTCACAAATCTCTTGGTCTCAACCTGCGATTCATATTCGTTATTGGAGCATAAAGTTGCTTTTTTAAACCAACTTGGGTCGGCAACATAGGGTTGCTTTTCATATCTCATGTATTTGCTGATCATCACCTGCATGCGGTAATCTTCCTGGTTGGTAAATCTTCCGATCATCATTTCAGGAAAATAATCGTTCCCGGCAACGGTAACAAAGTACTCTTCCCATGCAAATGAGTAGCCGGGGTAGGTAACAATTTTTTTTGGGAAAACGCCATTATCGCCAATAATCAGAATGTAGGTAGGCGGGTCGGTCCAGGTGTTGTAGGCTTGTGTAATGTGGTTTTTAACGATATCCGGGTTGGTTCCGTTGGCGCCGATATCACTGAATTTTGTGATTTTGATATCGGTACCGGTCTGGCGTTTCCAGTTGGCATACACCTGAAAACTTGCCGTGAACATATCAGGCATGATGCAAAGCATTACTTCCCTGCCGTCCTCTTTGCCACCATAATCGCGATTTAAAACCTCCTCGTAATTAAAAATTGTACTGCGGTAAAGAGCTGCAAATGAAGGCGCTATTTTATTTCTTTTGGTCAATTTCGGGTTGATAACTTCACCCTCGCCATAATTTACCCTCACAGTTATAGAGGAATAAACCTTAAGCTGCAATGCAGAAGGAATATATCGTACAGGGTAAATTGCTAAACGTGAGATGCGAAAATCACGAAATACCGAGGGAGCGTCCATGCTGGCCATTTCGGCCGGGTAAAGCGCTGCTGATCGGTAAGCATCATAATTTTCAACGAATGCAGGTTCGGGAGCGCCTTCCCACCAGCTCTCGCGGGCTGGAGGTAGTTTTATATTATCAAAAGTAAACTCTTCACCCGTTTCTATTACCTCAACCGAAACTCCTGATTGGTCAGGGATGGCAAGCACTTTGGCGATGTAGGGCAACTGGGGACTGCCTGCTATTGAGGTGTAAATCTCATCCATCAGCCCTACCTGATGGTAGGTTTTGCCATCGGTAGCCAATTCCTGCAGGTCAAATCCTGTTAATTCAACTTTAACTACAGTGCTGGTCGAACTGGAGCTAATCAGGGTAACCTTGGGCGGGGTGTTTTGGGTTTTGTTGCTTTTTAGGGGGATCCATTCAGCCATCATCGAAGTGGGAACGAGGAAAGCACAAAGAAAAATGAGTAAAGAAAGTTTTTTCATTAAAAGTAAATTTTAGCGTGGATTAAGATTGCAAATGAACTACAAATTTTGAGAATCGAATAAATCCCAAAAGAATGTCATTCAGACCTAACAGTAGTAGGTGAGTTGCCTGATTCGGGGAAATTTAAATGAGATGTTTTTTCCCAGGCTCAAGTACCGGTGAATTGAGTACAAAAACCATTTCCATTAATCATGAAATATTTTATAAATTGCAGTTAATCAGAAGGATAATGCGTTAGTTTCTAAAAGATCCTCCATTTAAAAAATGTATCTTTGAATCTCATTTTCTTCTGATGATTCCCGGAGTTAACCAACAAAATCTTTAAGTCATGAAAAAGTTTCTTAAATCAATCGTTTTACCCGCACTAATCTTTTTTATTCCCTGCCATGCCATACCTCAATCGCTTGATGTAATGACATTTAATATCCGGCTCAATACTCCGGCAGATGGCAAAAATGCCTGGGACAACCGTAAAAGCGAGCTGTTGGAGCTACTTCTTTATTATGAAGCCGATTTTATTGGTTTACAGGAAGTTCTGAAGGATCAGCTCGATTTTATTGACCTTACAATGGTTGATTATAAGTGGATCGGCGCTGGCAGGGATGATGGTAAAGAAAAAGGCGAGTTTTCGCCGATGTTTTACAATTCAACCAAATTTGAGCTTATCCGGCAGCTAACCTTCTGGTTGTCGGAGAATAGCACAGTGCCTTCGATTGGATGGGATGCGGCGCTGGAGAGGGTTTGCACCTATGGCGCGTTTCGTGATAAATTTTCGGGAGATACCATCCATGTTTTTAATACCCATTTCGATCATGTTGGTCAGGTGGCCAGGTTGAAATCTGCTGAATTGATCCTCAGAAAAATCAAAGAATTTACCTCCCCGGAGAGTTATGTGATTCTGATGGGCGATCTGAACTGCAACCCCGAAAGCCCGCCGTTTCAGCTTTTCTCTTCTGAAATGGATTATGGAAAAACTGTCTCTCAATCAGCGTTTTACGGCCCTGCTGGCACCTTTAATGGTTTTGATGAGGCTAAAATTCTCATCGAAAGCATTGACCACATTTTTACCAGAAATTTCCAGGTACTCAGCTATCGCCACATTGACGACCGCATGAGAAACAACAACCTGGTTTCCGATCATCTGCCGGTTCTCACAAAGTTAAAACGATGATGCTTGGTAATTAAATAATAAAGGCCACTTCGGTTAGGAAGCGGCCTGAGTGGTTCTATATAAATTTTCTGTTTATCGTACTTTCCACATGTACTACCTCGACTTATCCGGGAATGGCGGAGGAGTTGGGTATTGTGGGTCGGGATAATCTTTCAGTAATTCGAGAATTACTTCGATGGCTTTGTTCAATTGCTGATCGGTTCCGGCAAATTCGAGTGCGGGGTCGTTCCAGATTTCGATATCCGGCTCAACACCAACACCTTCGATGATCCATTCGCTGCCGTCGGCGCTGTAGTGGGCAAATTCGGGTTTGCGTAAGTCTCCGCCGTCAATGAAAGGTAACGATCCCCTGATGCCAACTACGCCACCCCAGGTGCGTGTTCCGATAAGCGGGCCGAGGTTGTGCTTGCGAAACTGGTAGGGGAAAAGGTCGCCATCGGAGGCCGAGTAGCGGTTGATCAGACATACCAGCGGTCCGGCCATCATCCCGGCAGGCTTTGGATAACCTTCGGTATTCCGGCCGCTGGCCATCATCGAAAGCTCGCGCTGAAGCCGTTCGATAATCATCGGTGACACGTTGCCGCCGCCGTTGCCACGGTCGTCAATAATCAGTGCTTTTTTGCGAAGCTGCGGATAATAATATTTTACAAACTGGTTAAGACCAGCCGGCCCCATGTCGGGAATGTGAATGTATCCCACCTGCCCGTTGGTGGCTCTTTCCACCTTTTCAATGTTTTCGTGAACCCAGTTGTAGTAATAGAGTTCGCTTTCGTCGGCAATGGGTTTTACCAAAACCGTGCGGGCTCCCGACTCCGAGGCAGAGCCGTTCACCGAAAGTTCAACCATCTTCCCGGCTTTTCCTGTCAGCGAGGCATAAATGTCGTTCATGTTTTTGGTGGATTCGCCATTGATGGCAACGATGAAATCACCCTCATTCACCCCAAGACCCGGCTCTGTTAGCGGCGACCTGACACTGCTGTTCCAGTTTTGCCCCTTGAGGATTTTTTCAATTTTGTAATACCCTGAATTGTCGCGGCTTAGCTCAGCGCCAAGCAACCCGGTTTCGATGCGTTTTGGCAGCACGCGGTCGCCATCATTCACATACGCATGTCCCACGTTAAGTTCGCCGATCATCTCACCTATCACATAACTGAGGTCGTACCGGCTGTTTACATGCGGTATCAGCACATTGTACTTTGCGTAAACTTTATCCCAGTCAACGCCATGCATGTTGGGAGCATAGAAGAAGTGTTTCATCTGCCGCCACGATTCATTGTAAATCTGCTGCCACTCCACTTTTGGATCAACCCAGATTTTCATGTTTGACAAATCAATGGTTTCATCCAGTTTTACGGGCGACCTGGGAAGATCAATCACGCTGAATTTTCCCATCGAAGAGATCAGCATTTTCTTTTCATTTCCCGACAGGGAGAAGTTCATATTAGATCCCAGTTCGGTCTCCTTTTTATCATCAAATTTGAAGAAGATGAACTTTGAGCTGTTTTCGCCTGATTTGGCACGGTTGTAATAAAGCCCGCCTTCAACACCTTCGATATTCCAGTAGGAGCCGGCTTCGGGAGTTATTTCAATCACCCTGTCAAAAATCCCTTCGAAATCTATGTTTACATTAGCTTTGGCATCGCCGGCAGGGTTGCTTTCTTTCTTGTCCGTTGCGGGCTGGTCGTTCTTTTTGGCCTCTGCCTGATCATTCTTTAATTCAAATGGAGATGGCATATCTTTCGAGAGCGTGATCAGGTAAACTTTCACCATATCCTGGTAAGCATGATTCCATTCGGTCCAGCTGTAAATTGGTTCAAAAGTCCGCATAGAGCTGAAATAGAGATATTTACCATCAGGACTGAAATTGGGCGAACTGGAATTGAACCACGAATCGGTGAGGGGGGCGGAAGTCTTGTTTTCGAGGTTGTAGGCATATATCCGGGTTACTTCGCCGTTTACAGGCAATGTGTAAGCCAGCCACCTGCTGTCGGGCGACCAGTCGTAACTGTTGATTTCTCCGCTGCCTGATGTGGCTACCAGTGTGACCTCTCTTGTATTCACATCCACAAACTGGAGGCGTTTCATCTGGTCATTCCAGGCAATTTTCTTACTGTCGTGCGACCAGTGCAGGCTGAACTTATAGGTATCGGCATTTTTTGTGAGTTGCGACGGTGGTTCCGAGCCATCGGGTTTCATGATGTAGATCTCGTCTTCGCCTGTTTTGTCCGAAATAAAAGCAATCATGGTTCCGTCGGGCGACCATTCTACCGACCGGTCATGCTCACCGTTAGTATTGGTGAGGTTTTTAGTGATTCCGGTTTTTGCAGGCACCGTGAAAATATCTCCACGACTGGCGAAAGCAACCCGATTTCCGTCGTAAGAAAGGGAGGCGCCGCGGATACCTTTGTCGGCATCTTTCCATTGAGGGCGACTGGTGCCGAAATCATTAAGAATCTGAATTTCAATCTTGACAGATGTTTGCGTTGTCAGGTCGAAATAGTAGAGATAACCGCCGTTTTCATAGATAATCGCATTGTCGCTCAGAGACGGGAATTTGATGTCGTACTCGGTGTAATTGGTCAGCTTACTGACTTGCTGGGTTTGGACATTGTAAGCAAAGAGGTTCATAATGCGATCACGGTCGGAAAGGAAATAGACCATATCGCCCCGCCACATCGGGAAAATATCCTGTGCTGCATTGTTTGTGATGTTGATGGTCTGTTTGGTCTCAAAATCATAAATCCAGACATCATCTGCCATCCCTCCTTCGTAATATTTCCACGTCCTGAACTCCCTGAAAACCTGATTATAAGCCATTTTTTTGCCATCAGGTGAGAAGGAGCAAAAGCCACCTTCCGGAACTTCAACCTGTTTGGAAAGCCCGCCATTGACTGAAACTTCAAACAGGCTTCCGATAAAGTCGTTGAAGCTCTTTTTTCTTGATCTGTAGACGATGGTGTTGTTGTCTTTCCAGGTCATCACGATGTTGTTTGGCCCCATCCTGTCGCTCAGATCATCACGTTTGAGGGTTGCCGTATAGGTCAAACGTCTTGGCACACCACCTTCAGCAGGGATAACGAAAACTTCGGTATTGCCGTCGTACTGGCCGGTGAAAGCGATGCTTTTCCCATCGGGGGAGAATCTGGGGAAAACCTCAATTCCTTCATCATTGGTGAGCCTCCGGGCTATGCCGCCGGTTTTTGCCACAGTGTAAAGATCTCCTGCATAGCTAAATACAACCTGGTTGCCGTGCATGGCCGGAAATCGCATCAGCCTGGCTTCCTGTTGCGCTGACGCTGTGAGGCCGGCGATTAATAAAAGGATAACTGCGAAAAAGAGTCTTTTCATCTTGAAATTTTTGAGTGATTAATAGTTTTTCAGTAGATTGTTTTCATGGTAAACCATTTTTATACCATGAATTATAAAGGTGTTGAAAATCAGTGTTTAATGAATTTTCATCAATCGAAATCAGGATTTTGATTGTCCGGAAATTTACCAATCGGCGTTCGGTTTCGTTCAATTAATATTCGCCAATGTGAGAGACTTCGCCATGTTTAAATCTCCCCTTCATCCAAAGTCCGTAGATTCGCTGCGCAATTTGACCGGCATCGGCGGCTTTCCCATCGCGGTAAACCTCCTCAAACATCGGGCGGACGGCAAAATCATCAAGGTTTTTTTCGGTAAGCCCTTTTAGCATCTGTGTGTCAACAAATCCGGGTGAGAGTGAGTGAATTTTTACCGGAAATGGTCTTCCATTTTGTTCAACTGCCACACAGCGGGTAAACTGATCGAGTGCTGCTTTAGCGCTGCAATAAAGACTCAGTCCATAATGAGCAATGGAGGCTGCTCCGGAAGTAATATTCAGAATCTGTTTGTCGGTTTTCATTTTTTCCGAAAGCCGGATAAATGCGGAAGAAAGAAGTGCAGGCGCCAGATAATTGATGTTCAGGTTGGTTTCAATTTCATCAGCAGTAATTCTGTCAACCGGTTTGACAGGTTCGGTAACCGCAGCGTTGTTTACAAGGTAAATCCCGTCACAATCTTTCTTTTCGATATGATCGAAAAGATTGGCCATCAGTTTGTCAATCCCTCCGATGTTGGCCAGATCGAAGGAAATACTGTGTACCTGACAGTTTTTCAAAATAGCTTTTCTCGAAATGTCGCCGTGGTCGGTACGTGAAATCAAAAAAAGTACATTGTGCTCGTCAAGGATGACTTCGGAAAGTGCTTTACCTAATCCTTTGGAGGCTCCTGTGATGATAAAATATTTTTTCATGATATTTTATTAATTAATCGCAATCAATTTAAAATCAATTTATTACTGCTTAAGTACCCATGCGGACTGGTAACGTTCGCCCAGTTTTTTCTTGGCTTCAAGGGCTTGCTCACGTGTGGTATATTCACCGAGCGCTACCCGGAAATTCCCTTCAGAAGGCACTACCGACGGGTTTTTGAAGCCCCTTCCTTTCAGGGTTTTGACTTCGGTTTCGGCCTGGGTTTTTTCCTTAAAACTGGAAATAATCAGGTAGTATTTTACGCCTTTTTCAGTGGCTGATGGTGCGGGGCCAGAACTGTCTCTCATGGGCACGACTCTTTGCAGCAATGGTTCCTGGGGTTGGTCGTTATCGCATATCTTCACGGTTTTGTCCGGATCTTCCGCTTCGCCGAACCAGGCAACTGCATAGCCTTTGTAAATCCCAATTCCCAAGGCTTTCCAGGTAGAATTTTTCCAGGTTCCGGAGTTGATAATCAGGTCACGGGAAGCTGCAGAACTAAGCCAGGTTTCCAGAACTACTTCGGGTATGGCATCGAGGCTTTCCCAGAAAGCGATTTCAAAGCCTTTGCCTTCATAGCTGGTCAGTTCGGCGGGTTTGGATGTCATGCAGGTGCTGTTCGATGGGTCACGACCATAACAACATTCCGTCCATGTTCCCTGGTCAGACCAGGAATGCAGGTTGCAGTTCCCTACATCGGGACGGTTGGTGTGGAGGTCGTTCACATGCAGCTTAGCCACATAACACAGGTTTTTCGACATCGAAACCGCCGGCAGTTTTTGCTCTTTTCGATAATTATTTATCAGGTTAAAAAGCTTTAGTTCAGCTTCGCTGATGCAAAATTCACCCTTAAGACCAGCCTGCGGGTAAGCTTGCAGGCCGTAAATAACCAGCAGTAAAAACAGGAAACCATTTCTCCTCAAATCATTCATTCTATTTAGCATTAATAATAGCCCTCCGACAAGGTGACATTTTGAAGGTTCAAAAGTAAGATTTTATTTTTTTTGTGCAATGAGATACATAGTTACAGTTATTGGCAGAACGATGTTTTGCTGATCGTCCAACGCTGATGGATGAGGAAAATTTCAACAATGAAGTGTTCAGAGGTTTCTAATCAAAGAGTTATCGCAACCTACCTGGTTGATGCATGGTATGTTTATGGTGCTGAATGTCAGCATTTACCTGCATCAGAAAAATGTGGATGACATTTTGTGCAGGCAGCAATTTCGTAAATGTTTTGCAGCGATACTACTTCAATGATAGAGCTCGCGTAGTTATTCCAGCCACCTTTCGGCTTCATCAATATCAGATAAAACCCTGATAGCCAGTCCTCTGTTTGTGGCCACAGTTTCGTAAAATCTACCTTCTTCAACATATTTAGCGTTACATACAATGGCAATTTTTGCCACCTTAGGCGCCAGCATCGAGGTGTCCTCAGCGAGTTGAAAAGTATCAAAAGTGGAAAGTTTCCAGATGAGATTTCGCTCATCGCACAAAACTTTGATGATGCCAGATTTAACTGCTTCATTTATAATAGTATGGGCATATTTCATAACTTCTTCCAGGCTCTCATCTTCACCTGTGGTGATAACTTTTAGCAGGTTCCCATGTACCTCGGTTTGATAATGGATTGCCATTGTTTTGAGCAGTGTTGTAATTGAATTCTTACTTCTACTTGCAGAACTCCTGCCGGCAGGATTACCATAATTGTGTCGGCAACTGAAGTTATGAGCAAAAGTAAAATTATAATTTGAAAATGAAGCTGTTTAGAACTGATAATTTGATTTTTGGTTAGGTGACGAAAGGATTTTCAGCACTTCTTCCTTAAAAGTAGCTGTGTTCTGCGGGTTTTGAGCCGAATTGCCCAAAAATCAGCTATTCATTTACAAAGCCCCCTCAATCATCAACTCTTCATATCTTAGGTTGCTGATAATGAATTGCTGGCGGTCGGGGGTATTTTTGCCCATGTAAAACTCGAGGATCTCTTTGATGGACTGCCCTTTTCGCAGCAGCACCGGATCCAGGCGCATGGAGGCGCCAATGAAGTTTTTGAATTCGTCGGGCGAAATCTCGCCAAGTCCTTTAAATCGGGTAATTTCAGGGTTTGTACCCAGCTTTTTCAGTGCTGCCTGTCGCTCATCTTCCGAATAACAATAAATGGTCTCCTTCTTATTTCTTACCCTGAATAGTGGTGTTTGAAGGATATATAGATGCCCTGATTTTATCAGATCGGGGTAAAACTGCAGGAAAAAGGTGAGTAGTAAAAGGCGTATGTGCATCCCGTCAACATCTGCGTCGGTGGCTAATACGATGTTATTGTAGCGCAGATTTTCAAGGTCTTCATCAATATTGAGTGCTGATTGCAGCAAGTTGAATTCCTCATTTTCGTACACCACTTTTTTGGTCATGCCATAGCTGTTGAGCGGCTTGCCTTTGAGCGAAAAAACAGCCTGGGTGTTCACGTCTCTCGATTTGGTGATGCTTCCACTCGCCGAATCTCCCTCGGTGATAAAGAGTGTAGTTTCGAGGCGGCGCTCATGGTTCTGGTTGTAATGAATGCGGCAATCGCGGAGCTTTTTGTTGTGAAGGCTGGCTTTCTTCACGCTCTCCCTGGCCAGTTTTTTTATCCCTGCAATATCTTTACGCTCCTTTTCCGAACTAAGAATTTTCTGATAAATAGCATCTGCTGTTTGCGGGTTCATATGCAGATAGTTATCAAGATTTCGCTTGACAACATCAATAACATAGTTCCTGACGGTTTGTCCCTCAGGCTCCATGTATTGCGACCCCAGTTTTGTCTTTGTCTGCGATTCAAAAACAGGTTCCTGGATTTTGATGCTCAAGGCTGCCGCAATCGAAGCGCGTACATCACCCGGATCGAAATCCTTTTTGAAAAACTCGCGGATGGTTTTAACAACAGCCTCGCGGAAAGCAGCCAGGTGTGTTCCTCCCTGCGTGGTATTTTGCCCGTTCACAAACGAATGGTACTCCTCGCCCCATTGGTTGGTCATGTGCGTGAAAGCAAATTCAAAATCGCCCTCGGTGATGTGAATAATCGGGTAAAGCGCATCGCCGTTGATGTAACGCTCCAACAGATCGTGCAGCCCGTTTTTGGCATAAAACCGCTCACCATTGTAATATATGGATAGGCCGTTGTTCAGGAAAACGTAGTTCCATAGCAGTTTCTCCACATATTCGGGGATGTAGTGGAAGTTGCCGAAAAAAGTTACATCCGGCGTGAAGGTAACCAGCGTACCGTTTCGCTCCTCAGTCGGCATTTCCTGATGATCCTGAATCAGCATTCCCTGGCTGAATTCGGCGATTTTGGTTTTGCCATCGCGGATGGATTGTACTTTGAAAAAAGAGGAGAGTGCATTCACTGCTTTTGAACCAACGCCATTCAGTCCCACCGATTTTTTGAAGGCTGTCGAATCGTACTTCGCACCAGTGTTTATTTTCGAAACGCATTCGATCACCTTGCCCAGCGGAATGCCACGACCGTAGTCGCGGATTGTAACTGTTTTTTCTTCGATGTTGATGTCAATCCGGCGGCCGTTGCCCATTACAAACTCGTCAATCGAGTTGTCAATTATCTCTTTAATAAGCACATAGATGCCATCATCCTGCGATGAACCATCACCCAGTTTGCCGATGTACATGCCCGGTCGGGTTTGTATGTGTTCGTTCCAGTCGAGTGTGCGTATCTGATCTTCGCCGTATTCAAAAGCCATGATTTCAGGAAATTTCTGCAAAATTAATCTTTCAAAAGCTACCCCGCATTAGCCGGTAGTGAAAGTTACAAACAAGTGTTTGTTCACAATGGTTTTGATGAACTGCAGCCAATCATCGGCAAAATTTAACCAGATTAGAAATGGAATTTGTCATTTGATTATTGCCTGTCCAAAATCCAGATTGATTATAAGTCAAGTCGCTAATTCGCTTTTTTTTGAGTTTGAAATTAAATGTTTGAGAGAGAATTTTCAACAACTTAGCTCTAATGTTGTTAACCATATGATCAGTTTATTCAAACAATTTAATTACTTTTAGCATGAAACAATTCCTTTCTTCAATGGCAGCAACTTTTACTTTTTTGTTGACCATCAACTTGTCATACGCTCAGCTAGGCAGCCAGAAAAACACTTACACATTTGATCCGCTTCCTTATGCTTATGAAGCGCTGGAGCCTTCCATTGATGCCAAAACCATGGAAATCCATTACGATCGGCACCATAGGGCCTATTTCAACAACTTTGTGAAGGCCGTTAAAGACACCGAAATGGACGGGATGAGTCTTGAGGCGATTTTTGCCCGCATGAGTGAGTTCCCGGCATCGGTGCGCAACAATGGTGGTGGTCACTACAACCACACCCTCTTCTGGAGCATAATGTCACCTAAAGGTGGCGGCTCACCGCAAGGCAGGCTGGCAGAGGCTATTAACAAGACTTTTGGGTCGTTTGACGATTTTAAAAAGCAATTTGAGCAGGCTGGCGCCACCCGTTTTGGAAGTGGTTGGGCCTGGCTTAGTCTGGATGCACAGGGCAAACTCTTTATTTCGTCAACACCAAATCAGGACAATCCGCTTATGAACGTTGTGGATCAGCGCGGAACGCCAATTCTCGGTCTCGATGTCTGGGAACATGCTTACTACCTGAAATACCAGAACCTGCGCGGCAGCTATATGACCGCCTTCTGGGATGTGGTAAACTGGGCAGAAGTAGCCAAGCGATATGATGCACTCATAAAATAACGAAACTCAACAAGAAAAACCCGGCTGAACATAACAGACCGGGTTTTTTTATGGATGCGTGATGGCCTTTTCCTGAAAAAGTTAGAAAGTAGGTAAGGGATTTACATCGCCTTGGTTTGTCACCCCGGCCTTCAGGTCGGGGAAATGAAATATGCGTTTTGTATCCACGGGCTTTAGCCCGTTCCCCGGAGATTATGAAATTTGAAAGCTTTAGTCCTGCGCCGGTGGCTTTAGTAATTCCGTGAACTTATGCATTAATCACACGATTTGATGTGTAGCAGATACTTTGGTGTTTCAACATTAATCACCCCCCATGCTCAATTTCCCCTATTTTTGCAGCAGATTTTTCAAGTTCAATTTTGACATTTACTTTTATGTCTAAACACACATTCACAACGGTAATTTTCGACCTCGACGGTGTCATCACCAAAACAGCGCTTGTGCACAGCGCCGCCTGGAAAAAAATGTTTGACGAGTTTATGAAAAGTTGGTCGGCCAGGAACAGCAAGCCGTTCCGGGAGTTTGACCACGAACGGGATTATTTGCCGTATGTTGACGGAAAGCCGCGCTATCAGGGTGTTCAGTCGTTTCTGGAGCATCGGGGTATTGGGATTCCCTTTGGCGACCCCTCCGACCCGCCGGACGCTGAAACCGTGTGCGGGCTTGGCAATCGCAAGAACCAGGTTTTTAATGAGGTCCTGGAGCGCGACGGCGTGGAGGTTTACCCGTCAACCGTGGAATTGATCCATCAGCTGATCCAACGCAATATCAGAGTGGGAGTGGCTTCGTCGAGCAAAAACTGCGAAGGTGTGCTGAAGGCTGCCGGCCTGCTCCACTTGTTCGAAACCCGTGTGGATGGAGTGGTTTCGGCCGAAATTGGCCTCAAAGGAAAACCTGCGCCGGACATTTTTCTCACTGCCTGCGAAAACCTGTTTTCAACCCCCTCGCAAGCCGTGGTGGTGGAAGATGCCGTGTCGGGAGTGCAGGCCGGTAAAGCAGGCAATTTCGGGCTGGTGCTGGGCATCGCCCGCGAAGGAAACGCCGCCGAGTTGCGCCAAAATGGCGCCGACATCGTGGTGAACGATATTGGCGACATCGGCCTGAAAGGAATTGAGGATTGGTTCGGGATCGGGCTGGAAGAGGACAACTGGTCGCTCACCTACACCGATTACAACACCAAAAAGGAACGATCGCGGGAAGCGCTGCTAACTGTCGGAAACGGGTATTTCGGAACACGCGGAGCATTTGAAGAAACCACCGCAAACCCGGTAAACTATCCGGGAACCTACATTGCCGGACTTTATAACCGCCTGGTTTCAAAGGTCGGCGACCGCGATGTGGAAAACGAGGATTTTGTGAACATCCCCAACTGGCTGCAAATCACCTTCAAAATTGATGACGGCGAATGGTTCGATCCCAGCCAGGCAAACATCCTCGATTGCTACCGGAACCTCGACTTTCGCACCGGTATCCTGCAGCGCGTACTGACCGTAAGAGACAAGCACGGAAAAGAAACCCTGATCCAGTCGCAACGAATCGCAGCCATGAACGACCCGCACCTGGCAGCAATGAAATACAGCCTGTCGCCCCTGAACTACCACGGGAAAATCACGGTAAAATCAACCCTCAGCGGAAATATCATCAACGATGGAGTCGAGCGTTACAGGCAACTCAACCAGCAGCATCTCAAACCGGCAGAGGCCGGCGCTGAGGGCAATTTAAGCTGGCTCACCGTAAAAACCACACAATCGGGAATCGAAGTTGCCGAAGCCGTGAAACTGAATGTTTTTTTCGAAAACAGAACCATAAGGCCGGAGATCGAAAATCAAATCACCACCGGCAAAGTGGAATCGCTTTTCAGTGTTGATCTTGAGCGCTTACAACTGCTTACTGTCGAGAAAATCGGCGCCATCTACACCTCCAGGCCCGACGACAGCGATGCTCCGCTGGCCAATGCCAAAGTGAAGGCCATGCTCACCGAATCCTTTGACTGGCTGGCCGGGGAGTCCAAAGCTGAATGGGAAAAAATCTGGAAAAAAATTGATGTGCAAATTGATGGTGACCGGCTGGCGCAGAAGCTGCTGCGAATGCATCTCTATCATCTGATGGCTTCATTTTCGCCGCATAACAAGGACTTCGATGCCAGCATCACGGCGCGCGGGCTGCACGGCGAGGCCTACCGCGGTCATATTTTCTGGGACGAGCTCTTCATTCTTCCACTTTACGCGATGCACTTCCCTGAAGCTGCCAGAGCCATGCTGATGTATCGCTACCGGCGCCTTGACCAGGCACGTGCTTACGCCAAAGATCATGGCTACCAAGGCGCAATGTTCCCCTGGCAAAGCGGAAGCGACGGCCGGGAAGAGACTCAGGTGGTGCATCTCAATCCCATAACCGGAGAGTGGGGCGACGACTACAGCTCGCTTCAGCGCCATGTGTCGCTGGCCGTGGCCTACAACGTTTGGGAGTATTTCAAAATCACCGGAGATATAGAGTTCATCAGGGATTTTGGCGCTGAAATGTTCCTCGAAATCTGCCGCTTCTGGGCTTCCAAAGCAAAAATGGATGAAACTACCGGACGCTACTCGATCAAAAATGTGATGGGGCCGGATGAGTTTCACGAAGCCTACCCGGATGCCAAAGAAGGCGGTCTGAAAGATAACACCTACACCAACCTAATGGTGGCCTGGACGCTTGAGCGCGCTATTGATCTGCTGGATCGGTTTGAGCTTCGCGATCAGCAGATTATCTTGTCCAGAATCAACCTGAATGAGGAGGAATTGAACAACTGGAAAGAGATTTCCGAAAATCTCAACATCGTTATTAAAGATGATATTCTGGCACAATACGACGGCTATTTTGAGCTAAAAGAGCTGGACTGGGATTACTTCCGGAAAAAGTACGGCAACGTTTACCGCATGGATCGCCTGTTGAAAGCCGAAGGCAAATCAGCCGACGAGTTCAAGGTGGCCAAGCAGGCCGACACGCTGATGACCTTCTACAACCTGCCCGAGAAGGAGGTTACCCACATCCTTGAGCGGCTCGGCTACCAGCTTTCGGCCGATTACCTCAAACACAACCTTGAGTATTATCTGCAAAGGACTTCTCATGGATCAACGCTGTCACGCGTAGTTCATGCTCAGCTCGCCAACATGATCGGCGATAAAAAACTGAGCTGGGAACTCTACCTCGATGCGCTCACCAGCGACTACAACGATATCCAGGGCGGCACCACCGGCGAGGGAATTCATGCCGGTGTGATGGCCGGAACGGTGCTCGTGGCCATGCAATCATTCGCCGGAGTTGACATCCGGGACGGAAAACTCAGTATCAATCCGGCACTGCCGGAGCATTGGAGAAGTATTAGGTTCAGCATTGGGTTGAAAAATGACAGGGTTTTTATCGAAGTAACCCAGGAAATGACCAACCTTTCGATGACTGGAGATTCCCAGCAAATTTATCTTTCAATCGCCGGCCAGGATCATTTTCTGCTGGATAAAGAACACCTTAGCGTTTTATATCAAAGGATTTAAACATTCAGTTGTAAATTGCCTTGATCAAAATGATATCGAACAAGCCATTGTGGATATTGAATTAATTGCATTCTTGATTCTGTGTTTAATGTTTCCATCAGCACTGTAAGATTGGTCTTTTCCAATGCAAGCTTATTGGATGGGGCATTGATAATCCCGTTGTGCTGAATGGCAATCAGCTTCAGGTTTTTAAACTCCACAGCAGCCGGCGCTCGATTTTTTTGATGCCATTTTGATTTCAACTCATCATTCCCGAAAAATGTTTATATTGTAACCGTTAATTTGATTAAATAATAATCATTTAAAGGCTTACAACTTGATTCTCAATGCCCATTCATACTACAGCCTGCGCTACGGAACCATTCCGGTGGAAGAACTTGTTGCTGATGCAGCCGGGATGGGGATTGAATCGCTGGCGTTAACCGATATCAACAACACAACCGGGACAATTGATTTTGTGAAGGCTTGCCGGCAGCAGGGAATCAAACCGGTGGCAGGCATTGAGTTCAGGCTGGACGACCGGCTGCTGTACATCGGAATTGCCATCAATAACGAAGGTTTCAGGGAACTGAATGAGTTTCTTTCTGAGCACAACCTGGAGCAGAAGCCGCTGCCAGAACAACCACCTGATTTCTCTAATGTATTGATAATCTGGCCATTTACACAAATTCCCGGGCGCCGGCTTTCCGGTAATGAATTCATCGGCATAAGGCCGGAAGAGGTGAGAAAAATGGTTACTTCGCCACTCTGCAGCGACCACCGGAAACTGGTGATCCTGCATACGGTTACTTTCAGCGACGAAGCCGGCTACCTGTTGCACCAGAACCTTAGAGCCATTGATAAAAACACGCTCATCACCAAGCTCACCCCGCAGGATATGGCTGGCCCCGGCGAGCTTTTGCTGCCAATCGATGCGATCCTTAGACCGTTCAGGGACTTTCCCGACATCATCGAAAACACCCGAAAGCTGCTCGAGGCGTGCACCATTGATTTCGAATTCAAAACCAGCAAAAACAAACAGATTTTTACCGGTAGCCGCTATGATGATAAGGTGCTGCTCGAAAAACTCGCACTCGATGGAATGCTTTATCGCTACGGGAAAAACGACAAAACCGCCCTGCAGCGGGTGCAGCATGAGCTGGAAATTATTGACCGGCTTGGTTTTTCCTCTTACTTCCTGATGGCGTGGGACATAGTGCGTTATTCGATGGCGCGCGGCTTTTACCACGTCGGGCGGGGAAGCGGCGCCAACAGTGTGGTAGCTTACTGCCTCAAGATCACCGATGTTGACCCTATCGAGCTCGACCTCTATTTCGAACGCTTCATCAACCCCATGCGCACCAGCCCGCCCGACTTCGACATCGACTACTCGTGGAAGGAGCGCGACGAAGTGATTGACTACATCTTCAAGCGCTACGGCCGACGGCACACCGCGCTGATGGGCACCCTCCCCACCTTCAAAGACCGATCGCCGCTGCGCGAACTGGGAAAAGTGTACGGGCTGCCAAAATCTGAAATTGACGAACTGGTGGATTACCCCGAAAAACGCCAAAACCGCGACAGCGTTACCAGCCAGATATTGAAGGTAGCTGCGCAGATGACCGACTTCCCGAACATCCGCAGCATCCACGCCGGCGGTGTGCTCATCTCCGAAAAACCCATCACCTGCTACACCGCCCTCGACCTGCCGCCAAAAGGATTTCCTACCACCCAGTGGGACATGTATGTGGCCGAGGATATCGGTTTTGAGAAGATGGACATCCTGAGCCAGCGCGGCATCGGGCATATAAAAGAGTGCGCCGACATCATCCGCCGCAACCGTGGCGAAGAGGTGGACGTGCACAATGTGCCGAAGTTCAAGAAAGATACGCAGGTGAAGGCACAGCTCAAACGCGCCGAAACCATCGGCTGCTTCTACATCGAAAGTCCGGCCATGCGCGGGCTGCTCACCAAACTTCGCTGCGACAACTACCTTACGCTGGTGGCGGCCAGTTCGATCATTCGTCCCGGCGTGGCACGTTCCGGCATGATGAGAGAGTACATCCACCGCTTTCATAATCCGCACGATTTCAATTACATACATCCCGTGATGGAGGAGCAGCTGAAAGAGACCTTTGGTGTGATGGTGTACCAGGAAGATGTGCTCAAGGTTTGTCATCATTACGGCGGGCTGAACCTGGCCGAGTCGGACGTGCTGCGGCGCGCCATGAGCGGCAAGGTGCGGGGAAAAAAAGAGTTTCAGCAGATCGTTGACCGCTTTTTTGAGAAATCAAGAGAGCTTGGCCGCGATGAAACCATCACCAAAGAGGTGTGGCGGCAGGTGGAATCGTTTGCCGGATATGCCTTCTCCAAAGCCCATTCTGCCTCCTATGCTGTGGAGAGTTACCAGAGTCTTTACCTCAAAGCCCACTACCCGCTCGAGTTCATGACCGCAGTAATCAACAACTTTGGTGGTTACTACCGTACGTGGGTTTACTTTAACGAAGCCAAACGCTGCGGCGCCACCATCGAGCTGCCGTGCGTAAACCAGAGCGAGTATAAAACCACCATTTATGGCGATCGTATCTATGTGGGATTCGTTCATATCCAGAACCTCGAAAGCAAACTCGGACTGCGCATTGTCGAAGAGCGCCGCATCAACGGCATGTTTGCCGACCTCGAGGATTTCGTCCGTCGCACCCATCCCGGCCTGGAGCAGCTCATCCTGCTCATCCGTTCGGGTGCGCTGCGTTTCACCGGCATCAGCAAAAGCCGCCTGCTGTGGGATGCCCATCTCTTTTTCGGAAAAAGAAAACACGACATCACGCAAACAGCGCTCTTTTCAGCGCCAAAAAAAGGATTCACCCTCCCTCATCTGGAGCACACTGTTATCGAAGATGCTTACGACGAGATTGAGCTGATCGGTTTTCCTGTTTCCATCAAATACTTTGATTTGCTCAAAACCCCATTCCGCGGGGAGGTGATGGCCGGGGAGATGGCTGCCTCCAGAGGGAAAACCGTTAGGATGGTGGGCGAGCTGGTTACCCGGAAATTCACCAAAACCAAATCCGGCCAAATCATGAACTTCGGGACTTTTATTGATGCAGAGGGTGAGTTTTTTGACACTACTCATTTCCCCAAAACCCTCGACCAGTGGCCATTCCGCGGGCATGGTGTTTATTTGCTTTTAGGTAAAATTGACGAAGAGTTCGGTTTTCACAGCATGGAGGTGGAGAAAATGGCCAAGCTGCCCATCGTACCTGACCCGAGAAGCGAGTGAGATAATGGGGTTTTCTGGCAAATAAGCAATGTTTAAAAAGTAAAATCCAGCCTGCTCTTTTGATTACACAGGCTGGATTATTTACAAAAATCAATCAGTTGATTATTTCTCAAGGTAGGCCCAAACAAAGTTGGGATGATGCCCTTGCACGCGCGCCATTTTTACCCACAGCAAAGTCATGTGTTCGAGATGAAGCGATTGGCTAAGCGGTCCGGTATCTTTGGCAAAGTACCCAAGGTCGTCCAGTAATCCAGCGACCTCTTCCTTGGCCTGTTTGTCATTACCTGCAATCAGCATGGCCGGTTTTACATTGTATCTGGGAAACGAACTATCAACAAAATTTTCGTAGCCATAAATCGTGAAAGCCTTCACTACCTTTGCATCTGGCGCCAGCTCCTGTACAACTTCAGCTCCTGATCTTTCGCTTTTTAACCCGTGACTGACACCCGGCCCGACTGGATTGGTGCAGTCAACCAACGTTTTACCATCGAACCGGATGCCTTTCAGTGCTTGCTCGTTGGCCCGGTAGGGCGTGGCAAGGAATACCACATCAGCCTGATTTACAGCATCCTGAATAGTAGTTGATGTGAAGGTTGGATTATTTTCCAGCGCTTTTTTCACGCTTTCAGAACCGGAATCATTGTTGCCAACCACAATCTGATGTCCCTTCTTTTGTAAATTGTTGGCAATCGCAAAGCCTACGTTGCCAATTCCAATAAATGCAATTTTCATAGTTTTTGGTGTTTATTTGTATTGTTTAATGATAATGCTTCCAGGGCGATAGTTTCATGCATTCTTGCGCTGGCCGAAAGTGCCCATCAATTCATAAAATCATCCTTACTCAAATCATTGTCTTCGTCATGAATGGGTATTTTGGCTTTTTTCAGAGCATTCAGCAAATTGATAACGCTAAACGGGGGATAAGGTTTGGTGATTTTGTAAAATCAACTACCGGAATTCATACCTGAAAAAGACCCCACTGTTACTCAACGATTGAAAATCATCTCTTCCCCGTTGGTTCAAATCTGACCCCAGGCCAAACTGCCATGCCTCTTTTTGCAGGCCCAGCCGGATTCGTTGCGTAAAGTTAAACTGTGAATCACTTTCGGTGGGAAGCGTATTTATACTCTCTAACTGAGTGAACAGCCGCAACTTTTCGCCAACCGGCGGTGTGTAACGGAGCAGAATATAATAGTCAACTGATGGCTGCGAAAGCGTTTCGCTCACCAGCCAGCTGAATACGGTGACATCGCCGGTAAACCGGTAAAACTGTATTCCCGCTTTGGGATAGATCCCTGAATTGAAGATCTGACCGATAAAAACCGGAGCAAATCCTTTCAAAGCCTTATGGTTGTAAGAAACTGCTTCTGTGAAGCCAAAGGCCGGCAGATTGGTACTGGTAGTCATTTCGTAATCTACACTTGCACGGTTACGATTGAAAAACAGGATTTTAGAGTTTTCACCGTTTGCCTTTTTGAAAAACCAGAAAAACATCACATCGAGCGTGCTCTTCTTATCTCCGGCAAATACTTCAACCGGTAATTGTGCCACAGCGGCATTCCCTGAAAGAAATGCTGCTGTAGCTAAGGCAATTATGAACTTGATTTTTTTCATTGTTTGCCAAGAAGTTCAACTACCATTTTGGCTGCCGCTTCGCCTGAATTCTGCTGCTGACCGGTGATCAGGTAACCATCGGTAATTGCATAAGATGCGAAAGCCTCGGCAACTTTGAAATTGGTACCACTAATTTTGCGGGCCTCATCCTCAATGCGGTATGGTTGAATTTTTGTGCCGACAGCCTGATCGGCAAAATCCTCCTCCGAATTTGCAAATCCGGTCCAGGTTTTCCCTTTTACCAGAAGTTCTCCGTTCGTTTTTCTAGCCTCCAGCAGCACGGTGGTCGAATGACATACTGCTGCGGAGGGTTTATTACTTTCATAGAAAGCCACAAACAGCTTTTGCAGCTCCGGGTTGTTTTTAAAGGTGTACATCGGTCCCTGTCCACCAACCAGGAAGATGGCTTTGTAGTCGGCAGGATTGACATCGGTCATCCTGCGAGTATTGGCAAGCATTTCGTTAAACCAGGGCAACTGCATGTAGCCCAGCGTAATAACATCGTGCGCTGAATAACCGCTGGCATCCTCTGGGTCGCTGTAACTGTCCATTATGAGTTTTCCACCCTCGGTTGATACAAGCTCAACTTCGTATCCTGCTTCCTGGAATACCCTGAGCGGGTGAGTCAGCTCGGCTGCCCAGAACCCAATGGGCCAGCCTGTCTGTTCCGAGACAGCAGGACTGCTTGCTACCATCAGAATTTTACCTTTTGAGGGCGCTCCGTGAAAATGAACGTAAGACTTCACTTCAGTGGCGCCTTTTGAGTTGGTTTTCGTTTGCGCAAATGATGCAAAACCAAAAAATGCGATCATTGCTAAGGTCAAAAATGAATTTTTCATGTTGATTTAATTTTAAAAGTTCAGCGAAAAAACCTTTTGTACCGACTTTTGTTTGTATATGCACTTTAAAGTGAAATACTAACATTTTTGAAAGTAATATGAAAATCAATTAGATAGATTATGCCGGAATTCATTTTTAACAACAAACTGTATTACAACCCTGTGGAATTTGTCATGGACAGGATAGGGGGTACCTGGAAAATGCCAATACTCTGGCGACTCAGAAACAGCACTCAACGCTACAGTGAGCTAAAAAAAACAATGCCCAAAGTAACACACAAGATGCTTACATCTTCCCTGCGCGAGCTGGAGCAGGATGGGTTTATTACCAGAACTGTTTATCCGGTGGTGCCTCCTCATGTTGATTATTCTCTCACTGAGCGGGGGAGGCAATCCATTCCAGCTATCAGCTATCTCAGGGAATACGGTTTTGCGCTCATGAGAGATTATGGAATAAGTGTTGAAAATGAATAGGTTATAGGAGAAAGTCAAGGTTTAACACCCAAACCCCTTCTCATCAAAGTTCAGCTAACAGAAAGGAAAAGTTCAGAAATACTCGTCATTGAAAGCAATAGTCTATGCCTTGTTTAACTAATTTTATGAACTTCAAGGGTTTCCATTTCCGGCGTTCAAGTCGAAATGGCCTACTTTTGCAGCCGAATGTAAATCTTCAATATTTTTAGATAATCATTTAATACACAATAATTTATCAAAATATGGCACACGGATTTTTTGATGTACCCAAGCCGTTGAACGAACCGGTATTGAGTTATGCACCCGGAACGAAAGAGAGAGCCGAAGTAAAAACTATGCTCAGCCAGTTGCGCAATCAGGTAGTGGATATTCCGATGTTTATTGGGGGCGAAGAGATACGCACCTCTGATCGTCACGAAATCAGAGCACCGCACGAAATCAGTCATTTGCTGGGGCATTTCTACCAGGGCGAACGCTCTCATGTATTCCAGGCCATCGACGCAGCCCTGGCCGTACGCAAGCGCTGGCAGGACCTGCCCTGGCACCACCGCGCCGGAATCTTTCTCAAAGCAGCCGACCTGGTTTCAGGTAAATACCGCGCCAAAATAAATGCCGCCACTATGCTCGGTCAGTCCAAGAATATCTATCAGGCCGAAATTGACGCAGCCTGCGAATTTGCCGACTTCCTGCGCTACAACGTCTATTTCATGACCGAGATCTATAAAGAGCAGCCCATCTCATCCCGGGGAACATGGAATTTCATGGAACAGAGGCCACTCGAAGGATTTATCTATGCCATCACCCCTTTCAATTTCACCTCCATTGCTGCCAACCTGCCCTCGGCACCAGCCATCATGGGTAATGTGGTAGTATGGAAACCTGCTGCCACCCAGATTTACTCGGCTGCAGTGATTATGGAGATCTTACGCGAAGCCGGTCTCCCCGATGGTGTGATCAATATGGTGAACGTCAATGGCCCGGTGGGAGGTAAGGTAATGGCCGAACACCCCGATTTTGTTGGAGTTCACTTCACAGGCTCTACTGAGGTGTTTAAAAGAGTATGGAAAGCCATCGGCGATAACGTGATGATACACAACACCTACCCGAAAATTGTCGGCGAAACCGGAGGAAAAGACTTTGTGATGGTGCATCATACGGCCAACCCAAAGCAGGTAGCCACAGCCCTGTCGAGAGGCGCCTTTGAATACCAGGGACAAAAATGCTCGGCTGCATCACGAGCTTATATTCCCAAATCCATGTGGAAACAGGTCAGAGAGTACCTTGTTGCCGACCTTAAATCTTTCAGGATGGGTGGAGTGGAGGACTTCCGCAATTTTATCAATGCCGTGATTGACGAACCTGCATTCGATAAAATTACCTCCTATATCGCCAATGCTAAAAATGACGGTATTGAGTTGGTGGCAGGCGGTAACTACGACAAATCGAAAGGTTATTTTATCGAGCCAACAGTGCTCCTCACCGGCGATCCGCATTATATCACCATGCAGGAAGAGATATTTGGCCCCGTACTTACCGTTTATCTGTACGACGATAACAAATACGAAGAAACCCTCGAAATGGTGAACAAAACCTCACCCTATGCGCTCACAGGCTCCATTTTTGCCACCGATCGTTATGCCATCGAAAAGGCCTTCAAGATGCTCGAAAATGCCGCCGGCAACTTCTACATCAACGACAAGCCGACCGGAGCTATCGTAGGGCAGCAGCCATTCGGCGGGGCAAGAGCCTCCGGCACCAACGACAAATCGGGCTCCAGACTCAACCTCCTCAGGTGGGTATCACCGCGAAGTATCAAAGAGACCTTCGACGCCCCAACCGACTATCGTTATCCATTTATGGAAGAAGAATAGAAGATTCACACCTTCTTTGAAACGAAAAATGCTCTCTAATAATTTTGGTCTGGGAGGGCATTTGATTTTTTGAAAGACTGATGGTGATAATGGTTTCAGATGTTTCTTCCCCTCTATCGTTCATTATGCCCTATCACAAAAAAAGAGAGACATCCATATCGGATGCTCTCTGTTTTATTTTTCAATTGCCCTGTGATAGTCATTGAGCGTCAGGACAATGCGATGATTTTCGCTTTTACAGTCCTGCCGAGATGAGGAAGGTTGCAGCAAATGCAACGATGGCGTACAATTCGGGGAACACTGCGAGAATCATGGTTTTGCCAAACACGTCGTAACCTGAACCGATGGCAGCGATACCGTTGGCACAAATTTGTCCCTGACGGATGGCTGAGAATAAGGCCACGAGACCAAGCGCCAGACCTGCACCAAAAATTGCAGCACCTTGCAGAATGGTCATGTCGGGGCTGATTACGCCGGAGTTGTTGATTACAAAGAAACCTGCAAAGCCATAGAGACCTTGAGTTCCGGGCAAAGCGCTCAGAAGCATGAAGTTACCAAAGGCTTCATCGTTTTTCTTGAGGGCGCCGATGGCTGCATTTCCACCCATGGTAACGCCGTAAGCGCTTCCAATTCCTGCCAGCCCAATCATTAATGCCAGGCCAACATAAGTTAAAATCAGAGCTAATGTCATACTTTCTTCTCCTTAAGGTTAATTGTTATTATTTGAATGATTTGCTTTTTATTTTCTGGAAAACGGATTGTAGGCCTTACCGCCACCGGTAAATCCTGCATTTTTGTAAAACTCAACGAAGGTAAGACGCATCGGATGTACAAAGGCGCCCAGGGTAGCCATGAAGATGTTCAGTCCATGCCCGATCAGCAGGATAATTATCATCACAATCTGGCTCACAACCGGTGTATCACCACTCATTTGTGTGGCAAGGTCGTTAAATACGTAGCCAAGAATACCGCTGGATACGCCAAGGGCAAACAACCGTATATAGGATAACAGGTCGCCGAGGACACCGGTTGCTATGGAGTAAACTTCCCAGATACCGCCGCCGAAATTGACGAAGACGTTTTTGCCGGGATTATTGAAAAATAATATCAGAACTCCGGAAATGCCGAGGACTACCCACATCAGAATACCCATGATTGCATTGTTTTCTTCGGTTTTAAGGCCAAAGACTACTGCAAGACCAATAATCATTATCACCCAGCCGATGGTAGTGAGTGCATATGGTAATCCACTCTGCTTTATCTGGTTAGCCGCTTTGATGATCATACCGTAAACAATCTGGACAGCACCAAGTACCAGGGCAAAATTGAACATCTGGTTGGAGTCGAGCATAAACGCACGGAGGCTTTGCATCCATTGCAATTTGCCGCCATCAATCATCTCGATTAGATTCATGCCGAAAAATGTTCCGGAGATGATGCCGAAAATCACTGTTATGCTTCCCAGCCAGGTCAGAAGGGTGAGAACCGGTTTCATATCGGCGCTCACTTTTTTCCTGAAAAGGAATGCGCCAATAAGGAACAAGAGGCCATAACCGGCATCTCCCAGGCAAAAGCCAAAGAAAAGCATGAAGAAGGGAGCAAAGAAGGGGGTAAGATCTATCTCGCCATATTTGGGTAATGAATACATCTTCCCGATTGGCTCGAATAGTTTGCTGAAACTATTGTTTTTCAGCATGATGGGTACTTTATCGGTAGGTTCAGGGTCAGAAGTGATGTAGAATACCTCTTTGGAAGAGAGGAATTCGTTCAGCTTCTCGGTTTTCGAAACCGGTGTCCAGCCTTCCACAATCATCAGCCTGTCGGCAGCTTCAAGCCCGGTGTTCCGGATTACTTTCTTGAACGAAATCTTGTTATCCATTTCATTCCGCGCCTTCTGAAGAATTGGAATGAACATCCTTGCATTGTCGTTGAAATGGCTTTCGATCTCATGCATTCTTGCCGTAAGGGTCTTCTTTTCTTCCATCACATCGGAAACCGAGCGATCGGGTGCCTTTACCTCTTCAGCATCTATTTCAATTTTTTCGCCCTCACGCTGAACTATGACGAAAAATGTAGTTCCTTCGTGTTTGCTGATCACTTCAAGGTTGAACTCCTGCTGCCAGGATTCCTGGAACTTCCTTTCCGAAACTTCGTAAAAACGAATGTAAAACCCATTGTCCTCCAGACGCTTAAGGTCTTCTTTAGAAAAATCTCCCCAGGGTAGGATGGATCGGTAAATTTTATCGAGTGCGGCAATCCGTTGTTTCAGCGATTCGCTTTCCGACTGCATATGAAGTATGGAATTGAGGATGGCATCTGCATCCGTTTCGGTGGATGTTGGTTTGGCATCATTCTCCTTCAATTTCAGGTACTTGATCATCTTATCAAACTGCTGCAGCCGCATAATTTCGCCGGCAGTTTTTTCGTCTGGTTCAATGCCTTTGTCCACCACATCAACCACTCCAAGTTCCTGCATATCCACCAGGAACTGGTGATAATCCGGGTTATGGATCAGGAAGGCATATTTTTTCATTGGAATTATCATCAGGCAGCCTCGCTTTCTTTTTGTTCCATACGACTTTTCACGATCTTTTGCGCTGATTTGGAGAGGTTTTCTTCATCTTCCATAAAGCGTTTGATTTTGAGTATGGCCTCTTCGTAGCCGGGAATCTGAACTTTTTCGTAAAGGTTTACCTTTTGAGTGGTTTTCTTTCTTGCGAAGTCGAGGAGTTCGGTCTTTCGTTCAAAAACATCCCGCTCGAGGGCAATGTGCGCCAGTTCACGGATCACGCTGATTCCTTCAGGATACCAGGTTGGATTTTTGAAAAGACTGAAGTCCTTGATTTCGAACTCTATGCCTTCGAGAATCGGAGTTTTAACACCAGCAATCTTTTTGACCGAAAGTCTGACATCTTTGATCGAAACCAGGTCAGGTTTAAATTCGTTCCAGAGGCGGAGAGTGTTGTCGCTGGCCGTAATTTTTTCATCCAGCAATGAATCAAGGCGGGCAGCTTCATCTTTGGCTTTTTTCACCTCAATCCTCAGCGCTGCCTCCTTGTTTTTGAGCGTCGGGAGGGCGTTGATGCGGATCTTCAACTGCTTGTTGAGATGCTGGAGTGACGTTTTGTTATAATGAAATTTTATCGCCATAATCTATTTCTGTTGCCGCATTTTTACTGGAAGGTTATTCGTCTTTTGACCAGTACTGATCAACAAATTCTTTTTTGATGCTGACTTCGGCAGGTGAGAAATATTTACCAAAAAGTTGCCAGGTTTTGTCGAGCATCTCTTCGCCACTGATATTCACATCGATAGCCAGAATGTCGTTGGAGTAATGTTTGGCAAAGTCGAGAGCGCGCTCGTCAAAATCAGTGAGGTCGAAACCGTTTTCGAGTTTGGTTTTTGCGTTGGCAGCCTCAGCATATAGCTTGATGGCGGCGTTCATTACCTGGGCGTGATCTTTTCGTGTATCTTTTCCGATTACGTTCTGCTTCAAACGCGAGAGACTTCTGAACGGGTCAACGATAACTTTGGCAATATCGGTATCACGGCGTAGAAACAGCTGACCTTCAGTAATATAGCCGGTATTGTCAGGAATAGCGTGTGTGATGTCTCCACCCGAAAGCGTAGTTACAGCGATGATGGTGATAGATCCACCTGCCGGGAACTGGACCGCTTTTTCATAGATTTTTGCAAGGTCGCTGTATAACGAGCCGGGCATACTGTCCTTCGAAGGGATTTGATCCATGCGGTTGGAAACGATACTGAGTGCATCGGCGTATAGTGTCATGTCGGTAAGCAGCACAAGTACGGTCTCATTTTTTTCGACGGCAAAATATTCAGCAGCTGTCAGCGCCATGTCGGGGATGAGCAATCGCTCAACCGGTGGGTCATCGGTGGTATTTACAAAACTGATAATCCTGTCGAGGGCGCCGGCATTGTCGAAAATGTTTTTATAAAAAAGGTAGTCATCATTGGTCAGACCCATTCCGCCGAGGATAATTTTATCGGCCTTAGCACGCAGCGCCACAATGGCCATTACCTGGTTGTAAGGCTGGTCGGGATCGGCAAAAAACGGAATTTTCTGGCCGGTAACCAGCGAGTTGTTGAGGTCAATCCCTGCAATCCCGGTAAATATCATGTTACTGGGTTTTTTACGCTGCACGGGATTTACCGATGGGCCACCAATCTCTATTTCCGTTCCTTCCACCTCAGGGCCTCCGTCTATAGGAAGTCCGTAAGCGTTGAAAAAGCGTCCGGCAAGGTCATCGCTGACTTTCAGGGTCGGCGCTTTGCCAAGGAAGGTAACTTCTGCGTTACTGGGAATCCCCTCTGTACCTCCAAAAACCTGAAGTGTAACAACGTCGCCGATGATTTTTACTACCTGGGCAAGCCTTCCGTTTACGAGAGCCAGTTCGTCATAACCAACATCTTTAGCTTGAAGCGAGCAGGTAGCTTTGGTAATCTGTGTAAGCTTGGTATAAATCTTTTGAAATGCCTGAGTTTCCATTATCTCTAATATTTTTTTGCTGTTTAAACTGAGGCTGTTTGAGCCACTCTGCGCTGATCCAATAATTCTTCCAGCTGATTTTCAAATTTTTTGAATTCTTCCGACTCAAATTTGGAGTAATTCATCTGTTTCAGAAGGTTGATTACCTGCCTGAAGTATTTGTTCACCTCGTCGAAGGTGTCGAAATCATACTGATCTTTAACCAGGTTGATGATGATGTTCATCATGTATTTCTGGCGGGCAATCGGTGTTGAAGAGTCAATTTCGTCAAAAGCATCCTGCTGGAGGATCACATAATCAAACACTTCGGCTTTCCAGAAGCGAAGGTGATAGTCAATAGGTACGCCGTCGTCGCCAAGGATGTTGATCTGCTCGTAGGCCTCTTTACCGCGTATAAGCAGGTTTTTGGCAAACAAAAGGTGGTTGAGCCATTCGGGTGATACATTTCCACTAAGAAATTCGATAAATTCGTCGTATTCGAGGTACTTGGAGTAGCTTTCGATGGGGTCAACCGCCGGATAACGCTTACTGTCGGCACGTTGCTGAGAGAGAGCGTAGAAGCAGCGGGCTGCTTTTTTGGTTGACTCGGTAACCGGCTCCTTGAGGTTACCACCGGCCGGTGAAACAGCGCCGATGAAGGTGATACTTCCTGTGGTCCCGTTAGGCAAGTAAACGAAACCAGCTCTAGAGTAGAAGTTGGAGATGATTGCCGGAAGGTCCATCGGGTAGGCGTCGGGGCCGGGAAGTTCTTCCATGCGGTTCGACATTTCGCGGAGCGCCTGCGCCCAGCGTGATGTTGAATCGGCAAGGAGCAATATTTTCAGCCCCATCGAACGATAATATTCGGCGATGGTCATTGCGGTGTAAACAGAAGCTTCGCGGGCAGCTACCGGCATGTTGGAAGTATTGGCGATGATGGTGGTGCGTTCCATCAGTTTGCGGCCGGTACGGGGGTCATCGAGTTCGGGGAATTCGGTGAAAATTTCCACTACCTCGTTGGCACGTTCGCCACAGGCTGCAACAATAATCATGTCAGCTTCAGCATGTTTGGAGAGTGCGTGCTGTAAAACCGTTTTTCCGGTTCCGAAAGGTCCGGGAGTAAATCCAGTTCCTCCCTCAACAATAGGATTCAATGAGTCAATGCAGCGGATACCGGTTTCCATCATTTTGAAAGGACGCGGTTTTGATTTGTAAGCCCTGATAGCAAGTTTAACCGGCCATTTTTGCACCATCGTAACCTTGTGCTGTTTCCCGTCGTTATCAACCAGGGTAGCAATTGTGTCGCTGAGGTGGTATGTCCCGTTGCTGACTATTGACTGGATCGTGAATTTTCCTTTGAACTTGAACGGAACCATAATTTTGTGAGATATCCAGTTTTCCTGCACCTCACCGAGCCACGAACCGGCTTCCACTAAATCGCCGACTTTAGCTAGTGTTTTAAACTCCCACTTCGATTCTTCATCAAGTGGTGAGGTATATTCGCCGCGCTTCAGAAATACGCTCTTCATCTTATTGAGGTCGTTCTGAAGGCCGTCAAAGTTTTTGGAAAGGATACCGGGTCCCAGCGTGGCTTCGAGCATGTGACCGGCAAATTCCACCGTGTCTCCGACTCTCAGGTTACGGGTACTTTCGAAAACCTGAACATAAGCTTTCTGTCCCAGAACTTTGATCACCTCGGCCATCAATGGCACATTGTTCAGTTTGATGAAGCAAATCTCGTTTTGTGAGACCGGCCCATCCACCTCAACGATTACAAGATTGGCAATTATGCCAGCTACTACTCCTTTTGTCATCTGAATGATTTCGGTTTGTTGTGAACGCTTTATTGCTTGAGTTTAAATGCACCTTCGGCACAGGTATAAGTCCATGCCTGATCGGTTTCGCTGTATGTAAATTCGCCGGTTTCACCTGCATTCGAGCCGGCAATTTTTTCTACCTTAATAGAGTTGTGCTCTGCTGTGAGTTTATAAAAATCATTCCCGTTGCGAACAATTTTGGTTTCGGTTTCACCTGGCGCCATGGATAGAGGGTTGCTTCCGCTCCAGAATTCAATGGTATTGAGCACTACCATGTCGGCTAAAAGGGTCAATTCATAAACAGGAATTACTACCAGCGCAAAGAAAACAAGGGCCTGTCCCCATTTTCCGCCAACTTCGCTGGTGTTCCAGTCGTAAAGTGATTTGGTGAGTTGAAACGAACCGATGCAACTTTGTTGTGAAAGCATAACGCCTGCTATGATTAAAGCTGATAAGATTGTTCTGATCTTTTTCATTGCTATTGATTTATTAATGATTAATTATTTCGATATTGATTGCACTGTAAATTCATCAGGCAGTTTGTAACTGCTGTCTATCTTCTTGAGTATCATTCTGAAAAGTCGTTCGCCCTCGGCGCGGTCGAGCTTCATCCAGCGTTCAACCATCTCTAACTGAATCAGGAAAGCAAGCAGCCTTTCGATTGTGAAATAGTTGAAAAATACATTGTCATCTATCCATTGCCATTTCATCATGTCAATGGCTTTTTCTCGTTCCAGGACGTTGCTGTTCTCCCATGCACCTAAAATTTGTTCTATCTCCGGGAAGTCCTGCATGAGACCGAAATCGCGGGCATTACTGCGCAGAATATTTTCAACAACAAAATTGCTTCCGATCATCTGCTTTTGGATATCGAGCTTGAACTGACGGCAGTTAAGCGCCGTTAGCACGTTTCCCATGTTAAGCTGCAGATCAAACCAGGCGCTTAAAAACGGATTTGGCAAAGTGATGAGGTATTCAAAAAAACGCTCTTCGAGAAGATTCTCCCAATTCTTCAAAGGCTCATCACTGTTTTCGGCCTTAAATTCGAGGATGAAATCATGTAAATAAGGAAGAATAGCCTGTGAAGGCTCTTTAACCTGCTCTTCTAAAAAATCAAGCGTGTAATTGCCTCTTGGGTCGAAATCTTCCTGGTTTTTACGTAACAGATTCAGAACGTTGATGTTGTCGTATTTTCTGAACAACTCCCTTACCAATCTGTAATCCTCAGGATGAATATCATCTTTCCATTCCTCTTTTAGGTCGGCGGCGGTGAGTTTAACCTTTGCTTCGTCGAGTAGAAGGTCAGGCAATCCGGCTACCAGGTAGAAATATTCCCTTTTTGAATTGAATGGCATAGCCTGTTATGCTTCGGTGAAAAATTTCTGTGTTCTTGGACGCAGGAATTGCTTGAAGAAGTTCTCGAAATCCTTGTCGGTGAAGCTGATCTTAAAACTGCCATCCTTCGGCCCGATCCGGAATCCGCTCTTGATCCCCTCTTCAAAATCGAGGTCAAGACCTTGCTTAACATTGGCAGCCAGTTTGCTCAGCAGAAAGTCTTCGAACTGCTGACGGTCTTTTTCCGGCAGATAAAGAACCACGCCCTGGGTGGATTTGCTGATTTGTGCCCACTGCTCAACGATTTTCACAATGAGATTTTTGACAAAGTCCCTGTCGTCGAAAGTTTTACCCAATGCCTGTTCGACTGCTTTCTGATTGAGAAGGTCAGCAATTTTTTGTTTAACTGCGGTAAGCGCCTGACGCGATGACATCGAAAGTTCGTTGTGTACGTTCTTTTTCTGCTCTTCGGCTTCTGTGTTGGCTTGTTCGATGATGTGGCGGGCTTCCTTGCGGGCTTTGGTCAGGATTTCATCAGCCTCCTTCCTGGCGTGATCAATTATTTCCTGGGCCTCTTTTTTGCCTTTTTCAAGGCCTTCGTCGTAGATTTTTCTGGTTAACTCCTGAAGTTTATCATTCATAAGATTAGAAATTTTCCCTAAACAGGGCGCAAAAATAGTGTTTTCGGTTTAAGTTGTTCCATCGAATTGAATAATCCAGTAAAAAAATACTTTTGTTTCCGATGGCAATTACCTGGCCATCAGCCGCAAAAAGCTGAGATAAATATTCCTGCCCAAACCAGCCCAATACCAGTTGATGATTTGCTAGTCCCTGTAATTTTTCCAATTTCAACCCTCTGATTTTGACCTTGAGGCCACTTTTGAAAATTGCCTACTTTTGTCGCCAATGATAACTACATTGTTCATTTGCGTTCACTGCCTGACTTTTTTCGAACACATTATTTTGCCCCGGCATTCATGCATAAATACTTGCAACTAACATAAAATCAATGCTTTAATTTGATGGCATGGTAATAGCTAAATCGGATATTTTTAAATTATCAATAGATTAAACATTTACAAAGTATGAAGAAGTTCTTTTCAACTCTGCTTCTGGCCGCAGTGATTGGCCTAAATTTCAGCTTTGCAACACTTCGCACCGACGAGGGCATGTGGTTGCCCATGTTTGTCGAAAGGCTTAACTGGACTGATATCCAGAAAATGGGTCTGCAGCTCTCCATCGAAGAGCTTTACAGCATCAACAATTCAAGTTTAAAGGATGCTGTTGTTGGTCTTGCCGAAGGAAGTGCCCCCAATGGTTTTTTCTGTACCGGCGAGATTGTTTCGGATAAAGGCTTGATTTTCACCAACCATCATTGTGCTTACGACGTTATCCAGAGACACAGCTCCATCGAGCATGACTATCTCACTGATGGATTCTGGGCGATGAACCTGGCGGATGAAATTCCCAACCCGGGACTTACTGCCTCTTTCCTTGTTCGAATGGAAGATGTTACCGAAGCCGTTGTTTCGCAACTCACCGACGACATGACACCAGATCAGCGCCGCGCTAAGATCAGGGAGATTACTACACCTATCAGGGAAGCAGCTGCGGAGGATGGAAAATATGACGCGGTGGTGAAGAGTTTTTACAATGGCGCTGAGTATTATCTTTTTGTTTACCAAACTTTTAAAGATGTCCGACTTGTAGGAGCGCCCCCCTCATCCATCGGAAAGTTTGGTGGTGATACCGACAACTGGATGTGGCCTCGCCATACCGGCGATTTTGCCATTCTAAGGGTTTATTCGGCACCCGATGGCTCGCCGGCAGAGTATTCCGAGGAAAATGTGCCCCTCAAACCAAAACACCATTTGCCAATTTCGTTAAAAGGCTATGAGAAAGATGATTACGCAATGATCTGGGGATTTCCGGGAAGCACCGAGCGGTACCTGACTTCCTACGGAATCGAGTTTGCCGTGAACCAGAAAAACCCCGCAATCATTGATGTTCTTGGCACTGTGTTAGAAACCATGAAAGTGCAGATGGACGCCGATCCCGCTATCCGCATCGAACTTGCCTCCGATTATGCCAGCCTGGCCAATGGCTGGAAATACTATATCGGGCAGACCAGAGGCTTGAAACGCCTTGATGTAAAAGGTAAAAAAGAGGGTATCGAGAAGGATTTCACTCAGTGGTACGAAAAATCCCCTGAAAATAAAGCAAAATATGGCGATGTGCTTCAAAATCTGCAGGCTGCCTACCAGAAAATGGATGGCATTGTTACCCCATTTTATTTTATGGCCGTAGGTTCGGGAAATATTGATTTTGTCAATCTGGCACAACAAACGCTGCCATTGGATGGCATGCTCGAAAAGAAAAAGGAGAGCAAGGCGCAGATTGACCTCACCGTTGAAGCGCTTAAGGAAACCAGCAAAGAGTTCTTTGCCGGCTACAATGCTGCCATGGATCGTGACATGCTTACCGCCATGCTGGAGCTTTTCAAAAAGAGATTGACCGCCGACCAGTTACCCGATGTTTTCAACACCATTAACAAAACTTTCAAAGGAGACATCAACGCTTACGTCAGTCATGTTTTCAGCATATCAATGTTTACCAGCGCTGACCGTTACAACAAATTTCTTGCAAAACCAAGCCTCAAAGCCCTTCAAAACGATCCCGCCACCGAACTGGCAAATTCGTTCACCGCTGCTATGGGCAAATACCAGGGCGATTTTCAAATGGGTCAAGCTGAGGTGGATCGCAATATGCGTACTTTCATCGCGGGATTGCGCCAGATGAAACCTGACTTTAAATATTACCCGGATGCTAACTCCACCATGCGTTTCACCTACGGCACGGTTAAAGATTATTATCCGGCCGACGCTGTTCATTACAACTACATCACCCGAGCCAAAGGAATTCTGGAAAAAGAAGACCCCACCAACGAAGAATTTATCGTCTCTCCTAAGCTGAAAGAACTGATTCAAAAAGGTGATTTTGGAATGTATGGAAAAGATGGCGACCTGATCATCAATTTCCTCACCACCACCGATATCACCGGTGGTAACTCGGGTAGCCCAGTGATCAACGGAAAGGGCGAGCTGATTGGGATTGCCTTCGATGGCAACTGGGAAGCCATGAGCGGCGACATCGCCTTCGAAGTCGAGTTTCAGCGCACCATTAACGTTGATATCCGATACGTCCTTTTTGTCATTGATAAATATGCCGGCGCAAAACACCTGATTGATGAAATGACCATCGTAAGGTAAGTCTCATCATCAACACCTTTTTTAAAACTGCCCGCCAAACCGACGGGCAGTTTTTTTTGGTGAACCCGTCGGAAAGCATTGAACCAAAGTAAGTTTGTCTTAAATTCGCAAAAAACGATTCGTTTAAAATTAAAATGACTTTTGCTTAATCCCGACCTTTAGGTTGGGTGCTCATGCCCAGCCAAGCAAGAGGCTATAGCCCATCATCAATGGGTTGTGAAACCGACATATCGGAATTTTGAGAACTTTGAAGCCACATTTTGCAAACATTTAAATTAAGGAGTTAATCAGGAAATGAAAGAAACGCTGAAACCAAATAAAACGCTGATAACCAATGGTTTTATAATAACTTCGGAGGATAAATTTTATGGTGATATTTTGATTGAAGGGGAAAAAATCATCCAGGTTTCGGATAAAAAGATCAATGTCAGCGCCGACGAAATTATTGATGCTAAAGGATTGTATATTATTCCGGGCGCTGTTGATCCGCACGTTCACATGGAGCTTGACACCCCGGCCGGAGCATCTTGTGACGATTTTTTCAGCGGCAGCAAGGCGGCAATTGCCGGAGGAACCACCACCATCATTGATTTTATTACCCCGGATAGGGATGAAAGATGGAAAGATGCCCTTGAAAAACGTAAAATCCTGGCTGGCAAATCGCTGGTTGATTACAGTCTGCATGCCAGCATTGTTGGCTGGAATGAGCATACTCCCGGAGAAGTTGCTGATTTTGTTGCAAATGAGGGGATCACATCTTTCAAAATTTACATGGCTTATCAGAAAACAGTCGGCATCAACGATTCGCAATTAGCGCTGGCCATGGAAGCGGTTGGCAGGGCCGGAGGCCTGGTGATGCTTCATGCTGAAGATGATGCGATTATCAGCCATTTGAAAAGTAAGTTTATCGCCGAAGGAAAAACCTCTCCGCTGTGGCATGCCAGGTCAAGACCAGTGGAAACCGAAGCCATTGCCGTGTTGAAGGCAATCAGCTACGCCAAAATTCTCAATTGCCCGATTTACGTTGTGCATGTTTCAGGAGCGCCAGCCATCCAGCTCATTGCGGAAGCGCAGGAATCGGGGATTAAGGTTTTGGCCGAAACCTGCCCGCAATACCTGCTGCTTGATGAGAGCCTTTATGACCAGCCATTTGAGAAATCGGCGAAATATGTGATCAGTCCTCCGCTGAGAGGCAGTTTTGATCGCTGGAAGCTATGGAAAGCTTTGAAAGACAAAACGATAAGCGTAGTTGCAACCGATCATTGCCCCTTCAATCTGCATGGTCAAAAGTCGGCGGGAGTGGAGGATTTTACCCTGATTCCCAACGGCGCCGGAGGTATTGAGCACAGGCCGGGACTGCTTTTTAACTTCGGCGTACTTAATGACCGGATAACTTTGAACGAATGGGTAAATCTCATTTCAACCCATCCGGCCAGGATATTTGGCCTCAGCCATAAAAAAGGCGATTTGAAACCGGGACTTGATGCCGATGTCGTTCTTTGGAACCCTGCACAAAAAAAGATCATCTCCACAGCAAACCATCATCAGCGCTGCGATTCAAACATTTACGAGGGATTTGCCATAAAAGGAGTTGCGCAAACGGTTTTCAGTAAAGGGAAAAAAGTGTTTGACAGCGATCATTTTTTTATTGATGATGCAATGGGTAATTTCCTGAAGCGAACACCACCGGTTCTATGATTCGGATTTAGCTTAATTTTGCACGCAAACCGCTGATAATGGCCAATTGCATGAGATGGCAATAATAATAAGGCTTTGCAGTTAATTAGGTAGTTTTTTTGCGGTCAGTTTTTTGTTTTTCAATCAATCGGCAATCTGAATGGGATTTAGGAAATTTCTTATCAGTAAACTGTTTTTCAAGCATTTAGCTCTCTCGGTTGCAGGCGGAGTTTTGGTGCTGTGGCTTTCCATTCAGATGCTTGATTTTTACACCAGCCACGGCGAAGCCATTGAAGTTCCTCAGATGACCGGACTGCAATTAAATGAGTTAAACCGTGTTGATCCGAAGGGTAACTTCAGGTTTGTGGTCATTGATTCGGTGTTTGATGAGCGTTATGAAAGAGGGGCAATTTTTCTGCAGGATCCACCTCCAGGATCGCGGGTAAAAAGTGGAAGAAAAATATATCTCACAGTGGTTGCAACCCAACCGGAGACGGTCAAAATGCCTGATTTGGTTGACCTTTCGCTCAGGCAGGCACTCTCCGGTATAAGGTCAGCCGGATTGAAAGTTGAACGCCTCGAATATGTTTCCAACATGGCAAAAAATGCAGTGCTGGCTCAAAAATTTGAAAGACAGGAAATTTTGCCAGGAACCGAAATTCTCAAAGGTTCAGCAATAGAACTTGTGCTGGGTAAGGGCTTGCACGACGAAAAAGCTGATATTCCTGATCTTTTCAAAAAGACTGATTCAGAAGCTTTTACACTCATTCATCAATCATCATTAAATATCGGGTTGCTCATTTATTCTGACCCGATGAATAAAGAAAATGCCAGAGTTTACAGGCAAAGTCCATCAGCAGGCAGGGATGGCAAGGCCGATTTTGGTGCTTTTATTGACCTGTGGCTAACCAGTGATCCAAATTTCAATTTTGAAGCTTATCGCCTCGCCAATCCTGAGGATTCAATTTCACAGGAGATTGAAGAAGAGATAATTGAGGAAGATATTTTTTAGATTCAAATGAAAAGAGCATTAGCTACCATATCACTTATCTTTTTATTGGCCGGGTTTCTGCCGGCACAGGAAATCCTTACCGGTTTGCAGGAGAATCCGGTAATTAAAAAGTATATAGAAAACCGTGTTGAACTGAAATCCTCCGTAATTGAAAAACCGGCGCCACTCTTGCTCCCCTTTTTTGACAATTTTAAAAGAACAGCCGTTCTACCCGATACTTCACTCTGGATGGATCAAAACGTTTACATAAACAACGATTTTGCCCTGTTCCCGCCAACCTGGAATGTGGCTACATTCGATGCTATTGACTCCAAAGGTAATCTTCATTCCGAAGCCAATTTCGTTCTGTTTGTAGCTGATTTTCTGACCTCCAAGCCCATCCGGCTCGATTCTGTTTTTTCTCCGCAGCCAAAAGCCTTATCACCTGCCGACTCCGTTTACCTGAGTTTTTATTACCAGCCGCAGGGAAGAGCCAATGACCCCCAAACCAGGGATTCACTGGTTTTGCAGTTTGGTTATTACACCGGTGAGTATGTCTTTTCGAGGGTGGATTCCATCACGGTTGAAGCCGGTATCTACGGCATCGACACGATTTTTCCGGGTGATATGCTCTTTTCTCCCTGCGATCAGTTGCTTTCGATTATTGTAACCGATACACTTTTACCCGATGATCTGGTAACGCTACCCTGCGACTCCGTATTTGTCCCCGAAACCAATTGGCAGCGTGTATGGTCAACAAAGGGGATGTCGCTCGATAGCTTCCTTATAGTGAATAACGACCAGTATTTCAAGCAGGTAATGATTCCGGTACTCGATACCAGCTACTTCCGGAACGACTTTCAATTCAGATTTTACAATTTTGCCAGCATCTCCAGCGACAACCTGCAGAGCTGGCAAAGCAACTGCGACCAGTGGAACATTGATTTTGTAGTCCTAGACAGGGGCAGGTCAAGATTGGATACAACCCATAAAGCGCTTACTTTTGTTGGAAACGCCCCTTCCTTCCTTACTGAATATCAGAGTATGCCATATTACCAGTATACCAACGACCCGACGGGGGTGATGAAAGCGGGTATCGAAATGTACATCAGCAACCTGGACAATGGTAACCAGACTGCCAACTACTATTACGAGGTGCGTAACGATCTGGGAAATATATCTTTCGACTATCCTGGTGGTAGTGCTGACCTTCGTCCCTTCAATCAGTCGGGATATGCTACAAATCCTTCATTTGCTTTTCCGCCGGTTACTGCCTTTTTCCCGCCTTTTGGAAACCGCGACAGCATTTACTTCGACATAATTCATTATCTGGAGGGTGACCTGCAACTTGGGCTCACGGATACGCTGCGGTTCAGGCAGAAATTTTTCAATTATTATGCTTACGACGACGGAACTGCCGAATTTGGTTACGGTTTGACACCTTCAGGCGCTCAGTTGGCTTATAAGTTTACACTGAGCCGGAGGGATACCCTGCGCGCAGTTCAGATGTATTTTAATAAAACCCTCACCGGCGCCAACGACCGCTATTTTCACCTTGCCGTTTGGGGTGATTTGAATGGTAGACCGGGAGATTTGCTTTATGTGCTTGAAAATCAAAAACCTGTTTTTAGCAACGAACTCTTTGCCTTTCATACTTACCATCTTGATAAGCCACTACCAGTGCTGGGAACCTTTTATGTCGGATGGATTCAGCAGACAGGCAACAACCTGAATCTCGGTTTTGACTCGGGTAACGATGCGTCAGATAAGATATTCTACAATGTTACCGGCGAATGGGTGCAAACGGCCTTCGAGGGATCGCTGATGATCAGGCCTTTGCTCGGTAAACAACTTGTTTTTCCTCCGGCTGAGAAATCTGCAACTGCCAATGAATTTTCAATTTACCCCAATCCGGCGCCTGACGGGAAGTTCAGCATCGGGCTGCACTACCTGGCAAGAAATGGCACCGACCTGCTGGATGTCGAACTGGATGAGGAGAGACTTCAGCAGATCAGATTGGAGATATTTGCCATTACCGGCCAAAAGGTTTTTGAAAGTAATTATCAAACTGAATTTAATCTTGGCTATCTCAAAAACGGGATTTACATCGTAACCCTTACCGATACTTATAACCGGACATCAATGGTTCGTAAACTGATCATTTCGAGATGATTCACATCAAGGAATTGCAATTGATTTTTTCAAAGTCTTCCTTTTTATCTTTTCAAAGCAAAATAATCCAGCAAAATCCACGGCATAATTAATAGCAACAATTTTACAATGGAAGACTATATCCCGGAAATCACTGACGATCAGGATGATCTGTACGAACATCACCGCATCAAAGTTGATCCCGGCCAGAGCCTCCTCAGGATTGACAAATTCATTTTCGGTAAGCTGGGCAACGTTTCCAGGAACAAAATCCAGATTGCAGCCAAAAGCGGAAACATTCTTGTTAACGATAAACCTGAGAAGCCGAATTACAAAATAAAACCCGGCGATGTGATTTCGATCCTGCTGCCTGGTCCGGTCAGGGAGTTTGAAGTCATAGCTGAGGATATCCCCTTCACCATTTTGTACGAAGATGTTGATGTTCTTGTAGTTAACAAAGATGCCGGTATGGTGGTTCATCCTGGTCATGGCAATTACACCGGAACACTGCTCAATGCGCTCACCTTTTATTTTAAGGACAAACCGGATACTTACCCATCGCTCATCCACAGGATTGATAAAGATACTTCCGGTGTGCTGCTGATTGGAAAAAACGAAATGGCGCAAACCCTTCTCGGGAAGCAGTTTTTCGATCATAGTATTGACCGTAAATACCTTGCCCTGGTTTGGGGTGATGTGAAACCGGAAACCGGTACCATCGAAGGCAATATTGGCCGCAATCCGGCCGATCGCCTGCAGATGTTTGTCTATCCCGATGGCAGCCAGGGCAAACCAGCTATTACCCATTACCGCGTGGTGGAAAGATTTGGCTATGTTACCCTGGTGGAATGCACGCTCGAAACGGGTCGCACGCACCAGATCAGGGCGCATTTCAGGTACATCGGCCACCCGCTTTTCAATGATGAAAAGTATGGAGGTGACAAGATACTCAAAGGAACCACTTTCACACGGTACAAGCAGTTCATCCAAAATTGCTTCCGCATCATGCCCCGCCAGGCACTGCATGCCCGTCTGCTTGGCTTTACGCATCCGGCCTCAGGAAAACGACTTCAGTTTGAAACGCCCGCTCCACCTGATTTTGTCGAATTACTCGAGAAATGGAGGGAGTATGCACGGCACAAGGATATCTTTGATGATGAGGAATAATTATTTATTCGTAATTGGCATCTAATGCCCTGTTTTATGGTCTGATAATCAAATCAATAGAATACGATAAACTATCTGCACAAGATAAATTGCCAGGGAGGAAAGAAAAAAAATTACACGATTGTTACCTTAATCAAAAAAATGATGCTACTTTTGCACCCCAAAATACGATAGAACAATGAGCAAAAGAACATTTCAACCATCAAGACGTAAAAGAGCCAACAAGCATGGCTTCAGGGCAAGAATGGCTACCAAAAACGGCCGTAAAGTACTCGCAAACCGCAGGGCAAAAGGCAGAAAAAGACTTACTGTGTCTGACGAACGACTCGATAAAAGATAATTGAGCATACATAATTCGCAGCAAAATTTAGGAAGATGAAGTTATCATCTTCTTTTTTTTGCCCGGAAAATTCTATGAAAAACCCCGCTGTGACGATACAGAGCGGGGCTTTTTTTTTATGGGAAGTCTATCGTTTCTATTTGCCTGGCGTAGCCAGCTCTCTTCTGATATTTAAGTAGTTAGCCCAATCAAATTTCTCCAGAAACTCCACTGCTTTTCTTGCTCCCAAGGCAAACAGATCAACCTGTTTTGCTCTTGGCATATTGAAATCCAACCAGTTAAATTCCAGTTCGCCGTTTTTATCCCGTTTGGCATCTGCATCTATGTTGCAAATCAGTTGGGAGTAATCCGGATTTTTGAGCAAAAAGTCGTAGTCGTGCAATTGCCGCATGGTACTTATCATTGCACCCATCATTCCGCCAAGTGAATCGGTTTTGCTGATCTCTTCCCGCCAGGTGCTGAGACGTGCCCCGAAAGTAGGTTTCTTAGGCACTCCATTGTCAACATGGAAAGCATTAATCGGGAAATTGGAAAGCATCCCGCCATCAACAAATCTTGCTGTTGAAGGGATTGTTCCCCTGTATCCTGTGTGCTTGTACCAGATTGTTTGCTCTTTAGGAAGTTTTTCATCTTCACGTTTGCCTGCGTTTGGAATATTATCTACCTGAAATGGATGGAAGAAGAATGGTATAGACATCGATGCCCTGACAAATTTTGCTGGGTTTACGCTTTTTGGGTTAGGCCAGTAAAGTTCGGACATTTCAGGGAACGTGATCTTGCTTTTGCTTGTGATGTCCGAAGTGATGATTTTCAAACCAGCCTGGCGCTGAAGCTCCATTTTGGATTCTCGGTCAAGCAGTTTTGGAACCTGCGCTCTCATCGCTTCCAGGTCGGTCATGTTTTTTATACCAGCGTCCGCCAGGTTTTTGGTAATCCACTGCTCAAAACTGTTCCCGGGGTTAATACCAAGGTTGTTTTTAAGTGTGTTCCAGATCAGGCTGGCGTTGAGTGCAACTGAAATGGCAAGAAATGGTTTTCCTTCGATATAGCGCTGAATGATGGATTTGATTTTGGAAGGACCGTCAACAAAGTCGAAAAGATTTTGCTCGCTGAGTATTTTCAGGATTTTCTCAGAAACCGGCTCCCCGATTTTCCCCATTCCGGCAATCATCATGGTATTGATGGCGCCGGCAGAAGTCCCGGCCAGACTGAAAAACCTGATACCGGCTTTTTCGAGCATGTAGGTGTAACCCACAAGGGCAATTCCCAGCACGCCGCCGCCTTCCTGCACCAGGTCAACATATTGATTCCCTTTTTCATCAACAATGTCCGAGTAAACTTTTTTGTCCAGACCTTTGGCTTTGATTGTCTCCAAAAGCCTGCTGATTTCTGTGTTTTGAATGAATTCTTTCATAAGATTATGGTTTAGGATTAATGGGTCAAATGTAATTCACTATACCATTCAAAGACAAGAAATTAAGAAAAAATAACACTGATAAATTGATTTTCAGTATTTTAAGTTAGATGCTGATAACAATTTCTCGGTTTAAGTCCTGAAACCAGTTGGCCGCAGCCTGCCTCCTAAACATTTTTAAATCATTCAAATCATTAAATTTGCCGGCTGATAACCATGCTAAATATGATAGAATTCAGGATAAAGGAATCCATCGAAGCCAAACAGAAACTTCTTTCCGAAACCAAATTGATAGAAGACGTTCAAAGAGTTATTGACTTGATTGTCAATACTTATCGCAATGGTGGAAAAGTACTTTTCTGTGGAAATGGTGGCAGCGCTGCCGATGCCCAGCACCTGGCTGCTGAGTTTTCGGGCAGATTTTATTTCGACCGGCCACCACTCGATGCCGAAGCGCTCCATGTAAATACCTCTTATCTTACTGCGGTTGCCAACGATTATTCCTTCGACGAAGTTTTTGCAAGGCTGGTGCGGGCGAAAGGAAAAAAAGGAGATGTCCTGATTGCGATTTCTACCTCAGGAAATTCACCTAACATATTGAAAGCCATTGCAGAAGCCAGTGACATTGGCATGATAACGGTTGGATTTACTGGTGAAACCGGCGGGAAAATGAAACCGCTTTGCCAACATCTTATAAATGTTCCATCAAAAGATACACCACGCATCCAGGAGATGCAAATGCTTCTTGGGCATATCATCTGCGAAATGGTTGAATCAGCAATCTTCCCGAAATGATGAAAGAGGCAGTGATACTGGCCGGTGGTTTTGGCACACGACTGAGCAGTGTGCTTCAGGGAATCCCAAAACCAATGGCTCCTGTCAATGGCAGGCCGTTCCTCGATTATCAGATGGCTTACCTGGCTTTTTCGGGTATCAAAAAAGTAATTCTCGCTGTGGGTTACCTTCACGAGCAGATTGTTGACCACTATGGTAATGGGTTTGGGAATATCAGCGTTGATTATTCGATCGAAACTGAACCACTCGGAACCGGTGGAGCGATTAAAAAAGCGCTCGGATTAACATCGGCTAACCCGGTGTTGGTGCTCAACGGCGATACTTTTTTTGAGCTCGACCTCAGAAAATTTCATGATTTCTACCGACAGCGCGATGCAAAACTGGCCATTGCCATGCGCGAAGTGGACGATGTAAGCCGCTACGGCGGCATCGAAGTAGATTGGGATGGGCGGATTACCCGATTTTACGAGAAATCAGAACTGGGAGGAAAAGGCAAGATAAATGGTGGTATCTACCTGATTAACAAGAACTTTTTAGATAGTTTCGATCTGCCGGCCAAATTTTCGCTGGAAAAGGATTTTTTCGAAAAGGTTTACCAGGATCATCAGATCTATGCCATGCTGTGCCGGCGTTATTTCATTGATATCGGTGTCCCGGAGGAATATTCAAAAACAAAAGATGACTTCAGTTACTTCAGATATTTTTAAAGGATGGACGCTCTTTCTCGACCGCGACGGGGTTATCAACGACCGCCTGGTGGATGATTACGTTAAATTGTGGGATGAGTTTATTTTCTCGGACGGTGTTCTGGATGCGCTGAAATTTTTCAGTTCATATTTTGGGACGATCGTTGTGGTTACCAATCAGCAGGGTGTGGGCAAAGGTTTGATGACTGAGGAAGAACTGCGTCTGATTCATGAAAAAATGCTTTCTGAAGTTCATGCAGCAGGAGGTAGGATTGACCGTGTGTATCACTGCACCAGGCTGGGAAGTGAGAAGCCATTTTGCCGGAAACCCAATTCCGGGATGGCGTTGAAAGCAAAAAAGGATTTTCCTGAAATCAACTTTAAACATTCGGTGATGGCAGGTGATTCTTTGAGTGATATGAGGTTTGGCAAACGGTTGCGAATGACCACAGCGCTTATTTCACCTGATAATCAGCTTGCCTGTAAACACCCTGATCTCACCGATCTCTGGTTTCAAAGTCTGTCTCAATTTGCTGATTTTCTGACAAATAAAACCTTCTAGTTCACTTTTCACATTTCTCAATCCGATATAATGAACCCTCAACTTATACTCTTAATTCTACTCGCCTATACCATGATGTTGTTCGTTGTTGGACGGATCACATCAAGAAATGCCGACAATGAGTCCTATTTTCTGAACAACCGCAAATCCAACTGGCTGCTCGTTGCATATGGGATGATCGGCGCATCGCTGTCGGGCGTGACTTTTATCTCCATTCCCGGGGTTGTTTCGGAGACGCAGTTTTCCTACATGGCGCTGGTGATTGGCTATCTGCTTGGTTATTTTATCATCGCCAAAATCCTGCTACCTCTCTATTACCGGTTGGGACTTACGTCTATCTACGCCTACCTCGATCAGCGCTTTGGCCGCTGGTCGTATAAAACGGGCGCTTTCTATTTTCTGCTCTCTCGGCTAATTGGCGCTTCTTTCAGAATCTTTCTGGTAATCAACATTTTACAGATTTTTGTTTTCGATCAGATGGGCATCCCTTTTTGGGTAACCACCAGTGCATTTATCCTTCTCATCAATCTTTATACTTTTCGCGGAGGAATAAAAACCATTGTCTGGACTGATGCGCTGCAAACTACTTTTATGCTTACCTCGGTGGTGATAACCATATTTTTTATCAGAGATGAACTGATGATGACCACCCGTTCGATGTTTGATGCGATAATCCAGAGCGAATATTCACAGATGATTTTTACCGACTGGAAGGATAAACGCTTCTTTCTCAAGCAGTTTTTTTCCGGCGCCTTCATTGCAATTGTTATGACAGGGCTTGACCAGGACATGATGCAGAAGAACCTGAGTTGCCGCAACCTGAAAGAAGCTCGTAAAAACATCATTAGCCTGAGCTGGGCGCTGATTCCGGTGAATTTACTTTTTCTCGGTCTTGGAGTGTTGTTGGTGATTTTTGCAAATGTCAAAGGGGTTGTTTTACCCGGTACATCCGATACACGTTTTCCGGAAATCGCCTTCAACCATCTGCAGCCTGTTGCCGGAATCGTCTTTGTAATCGGATTAATCTCCGCAGCCTACTCGAGCGCCGACAGCGCAATGACCGCACTAACAACTTCATTCACAGTAGATTTTCTGGGAATAAAACGCAATCCAAATCTCAGCGAAGAAAAGCGAAAGCGAATCCGTCAGATATCTCATTTCGGTATGGCTTTGGTTTTTATTCAGGTGATTATTCTTTTCAAGGCCATCAACAATTCGGCGGTGATCAACGAACTTTTTACCATTGCCGGTTATACCTACGGGCCGCTGCTGGGACTTTTCTCTTTCGGGCTTTTTACCCGCCGTAAAACCATCGACAAATTCACACCGCTGATTGCAGTGCTTTCACCACTGATCTGTTATCTTTTGAGTAAATATTCTGAAATTTTGCTTTGGGGATATAAATTCGGATTTGAACTGTTGATATTCAATGGTTTAATTATGTTTTCAGGGTTATGGATTTTTTCTTCCAATCCAAATTCCGAAGAAGAGTTAAACTCAAAACTTTAAAGCCACCCCGCCAAGTACATTAATTATGGCTTGAGGGAAAAACCCATCCATCCTGTACTCCCGGCCATCTTCAAAATAGCGGTAAATCCATGCATTGCTGCTGTATTTAGCGCTGAAGATGTTATTAATCAAAAGGCTGAAGTCAATTTCCCGGATGAAGCCCGTGGCTATGGAATAATTAAACCGCAGATCATTTACAAAGTAGGGATCAAGCATGCGGCTCTCGCTGGAAGTATTATCAATATACTGTTTCCCGACATATTTTGCGATCCAGGTTACGTCAAGACCATTTAACAGGTTGTAATTCAGCACACTGCTTCCGGTTACAGGTGGGGAAAAGGAAATGTCTGTTGTCCCCAGATCTGCCGTAATTTGCTCATATGGCGGACTCCAGTTGTCAACGTATTCCTTCATATTTTTGATTTGGTTCTGGCTCAGTACAAGGTTTGCTTCCCAACGTAGTTTTGTAATTGGTGACCACCCAAAGCTGATTTCTATTCCAGCGCGATAGCTGTCGGGCACATTTTCAAAAATCGCGTTTCCAACATTGTTGATTTTGCCGGTCATCACCAGTTGATCCTTGTAATCCATGAAATACAAGTTGGCATTAACCCGGAAGTTATTGATTGTGTAACTGTGTCCCAACTCAATATCAAGAAGCCGCTCAGGCCTTGGCTGATTATCCTGGTCAGCATCGCGGAAGTCGTTTCGGGTTGGTTCGCGGTTGGCAATACCAAAGGAAAAGTGGGATTGGTGGTTTTGACTGATCGCAGCAGTTACCCCTAACTTTGGATTAAAGAACAGAAAATCATCTGTCATCGAAATATCACGCAAGTCGTCATGTATGCCGTTAATCCTGTAATTTATGCCTCGCAACTGGGCTTCAGCAAAAAAATGATAGCGCTTTTTGAGGTCATAATAAGCTTTTCCAAACAGGTTGTACTGCTTTTTGATGCCATTGTTGAAGTACCATTGGTAGTTGATCGGGATGTTTATGGCATATTCAGCCCAGGTGACCTCACCATAATGGTCGCCGTCATAGTAATTGTATCCACCCCCGACAATTCCTCGTAAAGTACTGGAATGCTGATAATTGACCGAAAAATTGGCGCCATAGAAATTATTGTCGAGGTATTTTCTTCTTACAAGGTCAGTTCTGCTGATGGTATCGTTCCCGATAATTTCATTCTCCAGGCCATAATCGCTAAACTTCTGATTTTCTTTATAATTCTCATAATATCCAAATCCTTTGACCATGAAAGCTGTGATGTTGATGGATGTTTTGTGGCTTAGCGTCTGCGAGAAGATCAGTTGGTAATGATTCTGATCGTAATTATCAGTTTCGTTTTCGTAATAAGCCACCGTTCCGTCGTCCTGGTAGTACAACCCCGACGGGTTGAAGGTCCGGTTGGTGGCCAGGCTGTCGTAAGGCACACCGTTCCATGCCTGGTAAGTTTTTTCGCTTCCTGAAATCAGGTTGAATTTCAACACCGTTTTATCGGTGAAGTAACCGCCCGAAAGGTAGAATGAACTGAGGCCGGAGGTTGCACGGTCAATATAGCCGTCGCTGGTGATTTTCGAAAAACGGCCGTCAAAGGTAAATTTGCCGTCAATGAGGCCGGTTCCTGCCGAAATGGTGTTTTTGAAGGTATTAAAACTCCCGGCTGCGCTGTTGATTTCAGCATAAGGCTCAGCCCGGAGCGATTGCGTCTGGATGTTGATACTGCCGCCGAAAGCAGCAGCGCCGTTGGATGAAGTGCCAACCCCGCGTTGCACCTGGATGCTTTGCACCGATGAAGCCAGATCCGGCAGATTCACCCAATAAACACCCTGAGACTCAGGATCGTTCCATTGAACTCCATTTACGGTCACATTGATACGCGTGATGTCGGTGCCCCTGATTTTCAGGCTGGTGTAACCAATTCCCGTGCCCGCATCGCTGCTGACAACCAACCCCGGTGTGGTTTCCAGTAGGTACGGAATATCCTGACCGAGATTGCTTTTGCGGATATCTTCCTTTTCGAGGTTGATAAAGGTTGCTGGTGAGTTTTCAGGAACCCGTGATGCCGAAATTACCAATTCCTCCTCCATCACAGGTCGCTGCATCATCAAGATCTTAAAAATGGTATCTACTTTAAGATCAACTGCCTGGAGGTAATTGTCATAACCAAGAAAAGTGATTTTCAATAAATAGCTCCCTTTTTTCAACCCGTCAAATCTGAAAACTCCCTCATCGTTGGTTACCTGGGTCAGAAAAGCAGGCAGAAGGGTAACATGCGCGCCTGACAGCACCTCATTGGTTTGATAATCAAATACTTTACCCGTAAATTTAATCTGGGTGAATGCATTCGCAGACAGCAATGCAATAATCCAAAGCATTAAAAACTTTTTCATCGTTCGATTGATTTTTAATCTAACAATAGTTTGAATTAAAAATCAATAGAGGAAATGAAGGTCAATTGAGCCATTATTCCCTTCGCCGGCATTACCCGGAGCAGGTTCAATGGGTATGATCTCAGCCCGTTTGTTGAGGGCACCCCTATTGGATTTTGATACGGCAAAGGTAAAAATTTCGCTGAAAGTGAGATTTTGCTTTTAAATGAAGAAAAATTTTGAATCATGTTCGATGCTATGTAAGCCGCCACACTTAAACAGCAGTTAAATGCGGATTAAATAATTTCAATCCCTTCAACGTTTAAAAAGCAACATTTTAGGAAATGGGCATCAGGTTACTCGTCATTTCAGTTTTCATTTCAGCCCGGCTACTGCTCTTTGGGCAGGAGCAAAACCTGATTGTACTGCCCGTTGCCGTTGTGGATGGCGACACGATTCCTTATGTCAGATTATCCGAATCGGAAGTGTTTGGCTACAAAATTTTTAAAAGCAGCCGTGAGGAACGTCAGTACGACAGGCTGGTAAGGAACGTCAGGATCGTTTACCCCTATGCAAAGCTGGCCGGAGAGATGCTCAAGGATTACGAGCAGATTCTTTTAAACACTGCGAGCGAAAAGGAGCGGAAGAAAATTATGAAAGATCTCGAAGATGAGCTGAACCGGGAATATGGTGACGAGCTCAAAAAACTCACTGTCACACAGGGTAAAATCCTGATCAAACTCATTGATCGTCAAACTGGTGAGTCGTCATTCGATCTGGTAAAGGATCTCCGCGGAAGCTTCCGGGCATTTTTCTACCAGTCGTTTGCGCGTATTTTTGGATTGAACCTCAAGGTTAAATACGATCCCGAAGGCGAAGATAAAAGCATCGAAACCATTGTAAGGATGATTGAACGGGGACTGATCTGAAAATCCACCTCCAAATTAAATCGTTGATATAGTGATTTTTACCAGGACTTTTTCTCGAAGTGGAGATCTATCTTTGCAAAATTATTACACACTAGTTCTGGATTACAATCTTTTGAACGGCATTTCCTTTTGATGAATTGAACTGAACAAAATAAACCCCCGGCCTTATGGAGGTGCTGATGCCTGGCTGATCCCACCTGAAAAAATGACTTCCACCTGCCATAAACCCTGAATAAAGTTTTGCGACCATCATGCCCTTTATATCGCTGATAATCAATTCACCATTGGTTGGTCCGGTAAGGTATATTTCGATCTCAGGCGCGTTGCCAACACTCAATGAGTAGGGATTTGGAACCGGCGTCCTCATCACGACAGCGTTTTCGGTAGAGATTGAAGACGCTTCTTCAATCGAAGTTAGGACATCAAGATCTAGTCGGAAAGCCGAACTGCCGTACGTTCCGGCAACCAGTGTACGTGTGGGGTCATGAATTTTCAGATCGGTTACGGGCACATTTGGAATTCCCTGCGATAAACTCCACCACTCTTCTCCGCCATCAATAGTGTAGTAGATGCCGGCATCGGTACCAACAAACAATTGATTTTCCCTGCCTGGGTCAGCAACAATCACATTCACAGGAAGTTCCGGAAGATTACCAGAGATACTCACCCATGTCTGCCCAAGGTCGGACGATCGGAAAACATGGGGCTGTGGCTCATCCCAGCGGAATCCGGAAACTGTTACATAGATTGTGTTGGTATCGAACGGATCAAAAGCGACACGGGTGATCCATCGAATGGGTAGACCAGAGGTGATATCACTCCAGATATCGCCGCCGATGGTCGAAATATGAACTCTTCCGTCGTCGGTTCCAACGAGAATTTTTTGTGGATCAAGGTTTGAGATGGCGATGGTAGTAATGGTGCTGAAACCCGACACTGCAAGGTTTCGGGTCAGATCGCCGCTCACCTGAGTCCAGTTGCTCCCTTTATTAGTGGTTTTCCACAGGCGGTAAGTGCCAAAATAGAGGATACTTGGGTTTGCAGGATGCATAGCTACCGGTGATGACCAGTTGGTGCGGTCGCCCTGCCAGGCATCGGCAATATAGGTAAATCCCTGTCCGCCGTTGTTTGACCGGTAAAGATTACCCCATTGAGATTCAGCATAAATGGTGTTGGAATTGGTGTAATCCACCAGCGTATAAAAACCGTCGCCACCGAGAATTCTTTCCCAATTGTTTAGTGCTCCCGTCCAGGTTCTGACGGTGTTATTGTCTTGTGTCCCACCATAAATCCTTTGCGGATTGAGATAATCCACCTCGATGGCATAAAACTGCGTTAACGGAAGGTTGTTGATTTTTGACCAGGAATTGCCATAATTGACACTGGTGTAAAGTCCTCCGTCATTACCATGCACAATGAAACCGGTTTGAGGATGTATGAACATTGCATGATTATCTACGTAAACCTGGTCAATGTTGAAATAGCCGGAGATCTGGGTGTAGCTGTTCCCGCCGTTTTCCGACCTGTACATGTCAACACCCAGCACAAAGATTCTCTGATCGTTTTGAGGATCAACCCTGATCTGGCCAAAATACCACCCGAAACTGCTGTTCATTCCCTCCAGTATGCCATCGTTGGTTTGTGTCCAGTTTTGGCCTCCGTTGATGGTTTTGAAAACTGTTGCAAAGGAGTATCCGTTTTGCATTCTGTCAATAAATGCATACACGATATCTGGGTTATTCCGTGCAATAGCCAGACCAATTCTGCCTTTCTGGTCGCCGCCGGGAAGGCCGTTGGTGAGCAATGTCCATGTGTCGCCGCCATCAACAGATTTATAAATGCCAGAGGTTACACCATGCGATCGGCGATAAGTGTGTCCGCGCATTCTTTCCCACATAGCAGCATACAAAATTTGCGGATTCGCCGGATGTTGTGCAATGTCAATTCCTGAAGTGGAATCAGACACAAAAAGCACCTGTTGCCACGATTGCCCCCCATCCTGCGATCTGTAAATCCCCCGGTGATCGTTAGGGGTGAAGAGCGTGCCACATGCTGCTGCAAAAATCCGGCTGGTATTGCTATAGTCTACCACAATCCGGCCGAAATAGGCTGTTTGCTCCAGTCCAAGGTGCTGCCAGGTGGCTCCGCCATCGGTGGTTTTGTAAATTCCATTACCAAGATAACTCTGGCTCGACGAATTGGCCTCGCCGGTACCGGCATATAGCACCTGGTCGTCGGAGGGGTCCAGCGCAAGTGCGCCTATCGAAATCACCGGTGCTTCAGTAAAGATATTGCTCCAGGTAGCTCCATTGTTGGTGGTTTTCAATATTCCGCCTGATGCTGCCCCAACGTAGATCGTTGAGGGGTTGTCAGGGTTTATTGCCAGGTCGGTGATACGGCCTCCGATATTATATGGTCCGGCTGATTCCCATCCATTCCGGAGCTTCGGAGCGCTGCGGTGCATCGCTTCAGCCTGCCGGAGTGCATGAAGGTAATGCTCGTGGTTGAAACCCGGATTGGGGTAAATTTTCTGTCGGGCAAACCAGTCGTTGGGTATCATTCCTGGTTCCTTGGACTCAGGAAGTTCCACGATGCCTTTCATCCACGGGTGCGTAATTTTTTCCCGGGTTAAAATGAATGTTACTACAGCGAGGCCAGCGAGCATTATAAGGACAGTGATAAAAATAAGTCGTTTTTTCATGATGGGAGTTTCTGTCGCAATCAGCACCAGTAATGGATTGAATGGCCTGATTTACTTTATGTTGATAATATGTTCGAAGATAAATTATGATTTTACCGGCAAAGATGGGGAAAAAAAATGAGGTAAAACAGGTGCCCGGTTATCGAAATCCACTCATGCAGTGGTTATCAGTCGCGCTGGCCAGCGACAAGAAAGGATGATGCTTTGAATTTGGACGGAAAATCAGATTTTAAGTCATTCAAAAACGACCTGGTGCGCCTGGTTCATTTTCACCCAGTAGGCTTTCCCTGGAATCAGCGACATGAGTGTTTGGATATTTTGATCGGGCCAGTAAAGCAATGTTCCTGCTATCTCTTTCACAATCAAAAGCTTATCTGTTGCATCAGCAAACAGCACCTCCGGAGTTATGGGGTTTTTAGTAAGGACTGGCATGATGCTCCATCCTTCAGCAAGCAAAAAGTTGCTGCCATCACGCTCATAACCGGAATAGGTGAGAGTGGCTTCAGATGAAAGTTTCAAAACAAAGCCCTCGTTCTGAGGGATAAAGAAGTTTGAAGGAATATTGTCACCGGAGAATGAAATTTGTTGATAGTCAGTGAATTTAATGATTTTGTTGGTCATGCCGGTAAACTGTAATTTGAAGGTGTTCTCTACCGGACTGACAGGGTAGGAGAAGCTATTCCATCCTTCGTTGAACAAAATTCCCTGCGATTCCGGCTGCATCGTCCAGCCATCCTGAAAAGTGATCGTTGGCGCCGAATATAGCAGGTTTCTGAAAGTTTGCCAGGAATCAGATTTTCCCTTAAGCTGGAAATCGAAAAACGGCAGCAGGAACGACAGGACAGTCTGCTGCTGTTGTTCACGTGTAATGGTGGGTGAAGGTGAGCAGCTTCCCTCACCAAGCGAACAGAAAAAGTTGTAATCGCCAAAAAAACAATGACCTCCGCCGTTGATTGTAATCAGAATCTTTTTGCCAGCGGGGAGCGCCTGGTACATCGGAACCTGGTGCTGCGCCGGAGGCGTAACGCAGTCGTTCTGTCCGGCAAAAACTATAGAGGGTGCGCTGATGCTGGCAGCTGCAGCAACGGCAGAGGGGCTGGTTTCGGCAGCAGCGAAAGTTACCAATGCACTGATATTTATGTTATTGGCCGCGCCTAGGAAAGAAGCCCCACCGCCCATGCTATGTCCCATTAGTGCTGCGTTTGCAGATATTTTCCCAAAAAACGGGGAAGAGCTGCTGAGCCCTTCACTTTTCATCTTATTGGCAAGGAAAGCGATGTCCAATCCGAAATTAAGGTGATTAGGAGAAATGGAACCTTCTGTTTTTGGCAGAACTACAATGTAGCCTTGTGGAACAAGTGCCTGCCATAAGTACTGGTATGCTGAATAGACCATCAAAAAACCATGACCAAACACAACCACCGGAAACATCCCGTCAGCCACCGGAGCATTGCTGCCCGCCTGCAACGCGGGGTAAAATATTTCAGTCGGGATGCTGCGGTTATTGCGGTCAGGATCATAGTAGGTGGTAGAAATATTACCTACCTGGTAGGACTGTGAATAGGAAAGGCTTTGCCACATTATCAGGCTGAGTAATAATAGTTTCCTCATCGTCAGAATTTATTTCAGACAAAAATAACAATAACCTCTAATGAATGTTTGCGGCGCTTTTTCCTGATGATTTCACTGCCTGGTGCTACAGGTGCAGCGCCATCTCCCTTATTTAGCTTATCATTGCAGGCTAAAAGCAGAAATATCAACACCATGAAAAAAATTAAATCCACACGGGCATTTTTTCTCAACGTCCCGCCGGAAGGCGAGTTTGCCGAATATCGTAACAGCCTCAACCGCAGGCTGATGCTTCAGATGTTTTATGATGAAAATGGAAACCTGGTCACCGATTTGAAGTACGATAATCACGGAGATTTATCCGGAAAGGCTGTTTATCAATACGATAGCAAGAATAACCGGATTCTTGAGGAAACCTATGATGCTGACGAAAGCCTTGAAGAACGCCTTACGTTTGAGTACGAAAACGGCAGGGCAGTCAGAGGTTACGTTCATTATCTTGATGGCTCGCGGGATGAAATTCGTTTTCATTACACCGATGCGGGTAGGCTTCAGAAAAAAGAGTGGGTTTCGGATGAAGGTGAAATTGAAAAAACCGAACGGTTTGAATATGAGGGAGATCATCTCGTTTTGCACGAAATTACTGAAGAAGAGGATGTGGTGGTCAGACAGGAGTTTATGATAGACGACAATGGAAAAGTGCTTGAATTCACTTTCGAAAATGAAGAGGAGAAGTACAAAAAGGTTCATGAATTTGACGATGGTGGTCACATCATCAATACTTTGAAATATGATGAGGACGATGATGTTGTTGAAGAAGAGACTTTTGCCTACGATGATCATGGAAACCGCATTTTTGCAACCAGTGAGAATGAAAATGGCAAAACGGAAATTAAAATGAATTACCTGGATGGAAAGGTAGTTTCTTCGGTAGAGTTGGAATACAACAGCAGCGGCCAGGTGGTTCAGCAGGTGGAGAGAGATATGAACGAAAACGGCGAACTGGCCGAGCTTAGGGTTTTCCAGACCGGTTACGGTAAAGAACCTTTGCGCAAGTATATGGTCGTTTACGAATACGAGTATTTCTGATGGCTACTTTGGTTTACTGCAGGCAGGGAATGTGATTTCACCGGTGGTATCCAGATACAAAAAGTAAGATTTGCCCGGAATCAGGGTACCCAACACATTGATCTGCATCACCGGCCAGTTAACCGACACCCCGGCCACCTCTTTTATTATCAACCAATTAGTATCCTCCAGTAAATCAAACACATCTACAGGACATTCTGATAAAACCGGTATCATACTCCATCCTGCGGGAAGTTGCAGCTTACGATCAGTTTCTCTTTGCCCTGAAATTGTCAAGGTTGCTGAGGATGAGAGTTTGATGGCATATCCATGATGCGAATTCCAGTCGCCGATAGTGTTGATATTGTTTGCCGGCCAGTAGATCCCATAATCACTTTGCAAACAAACCAACTGCGAGCTGACAGGCTGAAGGATTAGCTCAACATCAGCCGAAGCCGGGACAATGTGTGATGAAATTCCACTCCATCCTGCAGGAATCGTGAGCGTTTGCATAGCTTGAGCGCTGAAAATGTGAGTTAGCGTGTCGAGCAGCGGAGTACCGGCTATTACTCCGGATCCTGGAAAAGTCTCCATATAATCCCCGGTAATTTCCCAAATAATTACTCCTGCAATGTTATGATTAACAACATATTGTGCTTTGTGGCCAATCGAAGTCCTGTCATCGTAGGTTACAAAGGTGTTTAACGAATTTCCCAATAGGTACGGGCACAAAACCTGCGCATCCCAGTACCTGGTGAATTGGCTCATCCTCTTCATGACGTTGTAATATAGGGGCTGTCCCTCATCTTCCCAGAATGTTGAAGCGTCGTAGCCGCTGTGCGGGCCATAGAGCTGGGTGCAGTTGGCAAGCGCTTTACCGTAGAACGCAACTCCAATATTAATTTTCTCCGGAGGGACCTGGTAGGTTTGGGTGATAAGGCTGAAAGCGCCGTCGAAACACCATTGCGGGTCACCAACCGCAGGAGCGTAAAGGGGAGTGTGATGGTTGCTTTCAGGATCCCAGGAGCCATGAAAATCATACGTCATCAGGTTTACGTAATCTACCAATGGTAATATTGCCTGCCAGTCAATATGTTGCATGTGCGTTGCGGCAGCTCCGAAGCAGGAGGTCAGCAGGTAGTTTTTCCCGGTTTGACCCGACAGGTAATTGAGTGCTGACCTGAGTTCCTGCAACAGAAGGGTAAAATTCTGCTTGTCTGCCGGAGACCCGCCGTGCGGCGCATATCCCGGATATTCCCAGTCGAGATCAATGCCATCAAATTTGTAGGTGTTGATCAGGTTGATACAGGCGCTGACAAAGGTTTGACGTTTTACAGGGCTGGCAGCGATACCGGGAAAGTTACCCGAATCGTTCCACCCGCCAATGGAAGGCAATAGTTTTACACCGGCCTGATGCGCCAGGTAGGGCAGACTCCTGGTTGAATCGTGGTACTGAACCGGCCACCAAACCATCGGCCCAAGCAGCAGGTTTTCGTCTGCCCATGAGTCGGTGGAAGTGATGTCGCCATTGGTCATCGGCCTGAAAAATGCATAATTGATGATCGTGTATTTCTCGAGGAAAATGGTTTCGGGGCGTACAAGCTGGCTGCGATCGTACCACTGCCAGTTTGGATAATAGCCAACAATTTGCTTTTGGCCGATAACTCCAACATGGAGCATCACTGCGATGAAAATTGATATGTAAGTCTTTCTCATAAAGAACTGATATTGATATTTTGACATGATTTTACCGTTGAAACCTGCAATCAAAATTAGCAATATTTAAAGGGAGGTTTCGTTTTTTAGCTTAATTTCCCCAAACAACTGCATGGTAATACCTCTACTTTAGTTTTTGCAAAGTCAATTCATTAATAATCAAAATCTTAAGAGGTATGAAAAATTCACTGGTTCTGCTTTTCCTGGTCGCCACTGTGGCATACAGCCAACCGAATGTAGTAAAATTTAATGATCCCTTATTACAAAATCAGGTCTCAATCCAAATTACCGGAAATCCCGATAGCCCTCATTATGTGCGCCCTTTGATAATGAAGGCCAAAAATATTTCCAGTTCACCTGTTACAATCCAGATCGAAAACGGATTGATGTTAACCCCGGAAGATGTTGATTTTCAGCCAATAGTGATTACCCGTGAAGAGTTGATCGCTTTGAAACCCGGCCAGGAAATCACAAAGGAACTTTATGGCATGTGCACGAAATCTTTTTTAGTGTCGCCGCGGGATGATATTGCTTACATTCCCGGAGCATTGGCAGATACTGATTTGATCAGGCTGACAAAGATGATTGGTAAGGATTCGTTGCAAAACATTGAAGCTCAACACGCTGTGTGGGCAATTGTTGATGATATGCCGATAGAGGATATTGCCGGGTTTGACACAACGCTTGTGAGTGACCTGGTGGAAGTTGTTGCAGATGTTACCGGGCAAATGATTCCGGAACCGCCGGCAGAGGATGATTACCGGCGCAACTATTACAGCCGTAATTTCAGTCGCCGGATGAGCGGGGAGTTTAATTGCACCTATTATGATACCCGTTCGGTGAGCATTGCAATGTTCAACAAGGATGGCGTGGTGGTAAGGGAACTCTATAATAATCCACAGATGCCACCCGGACATCATGTACTTGAATTTGAGTTCGATGCCACGCATTTTAATGATGAATATTACTTCATTCGCGTGATTGACGATGGCGAAATTTCGATCAACATGAAAATTGAAACGCTGGGAAATCCTGGTGGCCGTGGCTAGAAAAGTTGCTTAAGTTTCTCCCTGACCACCTTTTCATTGGGATTTATGTCGAAAACGATTTCGGGTTGGAGATAGAACAGCTGATTCTGTCTTTTGAAGCGTTCTTCGCCACCGCCAGTGATATTGAGCATGATAAGAGCATCTTTATCCAGTCTGCCAGTTTCTGCTTCTTCGATGAGCGATGCTGTGGCAACTGCTGCAGCAGGGTGAATATCAATGCCTTCCAACTCCTCGAAAAGAGCTGCTGCTTTTCTGGCATTTTGGTTGTTGGCTGTAAGCACTTCTCCGTTGGTATCCGACAGTGCGTCAAAAAGACCGCCAATAATCGAATAAGGAGGCCGGCGGTTCGAAAGCACTTTGGCGTCAATTATTTCAACTTCACGGCGGGCTTCGTTGTCGTCGAAATCGAGCAACTTGCGCGATCTGATTTTCCAGGCGTTGTACATTGGAACAAATGGCTCGTTTTGCGAGACCATTAGTTTCATTTTGTTTCGGCCATATCTTCCGTCGGCTATCAGGCGGAGATTTGCTTCCCATGCTGCAATAGCGCCGGTTCCGCTTCCGACTGCCTGGAAATAGTATTGAGGGATAGCGCCGATAGTTGTTACTGCCGACAGGACAGTGGTTCCCATTCCATCGCGGCGGGCGACATTTTTGGCGCCGCCCTCAGGCAAAAAACCCTCCACCTGCACTGCAATTGCCGAAAGATGAATGGCATCGTAGTAGTCGCCGCCTTTGCGGGAGGCAACCAGTTTTACATTATCATTAATTGGTTGGTCGAACCAGAGGCTGTCGAGGTTGTCTTCGGGTACGCAAAGAAGCAGCGGAATGTTGTTATCTGAACAAACCCGTGCAAAAGCCCGCGCTGTATTTCCGGCTGAGGCAACAACAAGAATCTTCCTGTTTTCAGGATCCAACCGGGCGCAAACCGTGTACGACTCAGTCTCCTTAAACGAGCAGGTTGGCATTTCGTTCCCTTTCTCAGGCCAGTAGCCGCTGAAGGTGATGTAGAGATTGGAAAGACCGAGATGTTGAGCCAGCTTTTCGCTTTTGTAGGTTACTGGCGCCGACGATCCTTTCAGAAATCTGTTCACAGGCAGCCAGTCGGCGAATTTGTATATCCCGTAACTTTCATCTTTCAGATGCAGTTGTTTTTTTTCGTAAATCGCCCGGATAAGCGTGGGATCAGTCTCTCCCGGAGCCTCCAGCATCCATCCGGTGTCGTTAAAAATTTGACCTGATGCGACCGACTGGAGCTGGTAGTTTGTATGTTCGGAGGGTTGAATCATTTCAGTCATTTAAGTAATTTGTCCGCAAAAATAGCAAAAGCCAGAAGTAAAGACTTAGCGATGGGGTGTCTGCACTTTCATTTTTGGTGGGTTATTAACTTTTTTTGCCAACGCTGAAACTCAATTTAAACTGGGTTGTTTCTTACATCATGGATGAAAAAAAGAGAGCCGTTGCCGAAAAGACCTACCTGATCCTCGCTGCCCTGTTCATGGCTGCGCTGGTTACCGGCAATCTGATTTTCCAAAAGTTTTTTACATGGAACCCTTTTGGATGGTACGAATTTCAACTCTCAGTCGGAATTATCCCATACCCGGTAACATTCCTTGTAACAGACATAATATCAGAAATATACGGTAAGAAAAGAGCCAACAGGGTGGTAACGGCAGGGCTTTTCGCAAGCGCCTTTATGTTGCTGATTATTGTTATCTCTACCCAGGCAGAAGCCACCGAATGGTCGCCGATCAGCAACGGCCAGTTCAAAAGTGTTTTCGGATTTACTTTCATTGCAGTTGCTGCCTCCCTTGCCGCCTACTTATTTGCTCAATTCCTTGATGTTCAGATTTTTCACTATTGGAAAAGGGTCACCAACGGAAAGCATCTCTGGTTGAGAAATAATGCTTCAACTTTCACTTCGCAGTTTGTGGACACATTAACGGTTCTGCTTCTCCTGTGTACTTTTGGGGTAATTGAGTGGCAATATTTTACAGCCCTGCTAATCAATGGATACCTGTTTAAAGTCATCATTGCAGCGCTGGATACACCTTTTATTTATGTAACAGTATGGTGGATGCGGCGCTATTTCGGACTGAAAGGCCATGGTGCCGAGCTGGAGTTTTAACCTGATTAACTCTTTCCGGACAGCATAAACCGATCATAAATAAAAAGCAAGAGAGAGGTTCCTGCTCCGATGCCTGCAAAAACAATCCAAATATTGCCTGGCTGATAAGTAACCCATAGATATTCAGTTAATTGCGACTGCGTCATACCCATCAGTTCTGCTGACCGGTTAAATAGATCATTCTGTGTAAAATTATCCGAGATTGCAGGTATATCAAGATTACGTGCAGCTATCTCTTTTTGCAAAAGTGAAACTTTATCCGACATGCTACCATAAACATTGCCTGAGAGGATTCCGGCGAAGAAATTTCCCCCGGCCATTGGCAGAAATGATGCTCCCATGTATAGCGCCACTTTTCCTTCGGGAGCAATTCGGCCAATATATTCAGTGATTTTGGGGGAACTCGCCATCTCGCCCAGGCCAAAAATCAGGATGGAGATGAAAAGGAAAAAAGGATTATTGGTGTAAAAGGTCAGCCCAAGACCGATGGCATTCACCAAAATCCCTGACATCATGGCATTCAGCGCTTTGAATTTCATCACAAAAGCAGAAACAAATATCTGGAAGATGATAATATACAGTGCATCAATATTGGTGAGCATTTCAGGGGCAATGATACCGTCAGGGGTTCCGACAGCACGGGCAATTGCCGGCGATTTACTGTAAATGGCATTGTAGAGCTGCGAGGTGTCCATCCATTGGTCAATGAAAACCGGAAGGGTGTAGAACAGTTGATTGTACATAGTCCAGAAACCTGTGATGATCAGCAGAAAAGCGAGTAACTTCATGTCGCTGAGTGCATTACCGATATTTTTGAATATAGTGGCCAGCGATTTTTTGAGTGAGGCATTCGATTTTTGCAAATGCGGTTCTTTAAAGAAAAACAGCACGATTACAAGGTTCACCACTGACACAAGCGAAGAGGTGATGAAAACATACTGCCAATCAATTCCCCGCAATTTTGAAGCTACCACCGGGCCGATAAATGCACCAATGTTGACCATCATATAAAAAATTCCGAATCCAATTGAGGAGGTCTCTGTATTGGTAGTTTTGGCGATTGTTGCCGAAATAACGGGTTTGAAGAGTGCAGCGCCCACCGCCACAAACATAAACACCACATACATGGTTGGGTAACTTTTCAGGAAGCCCATCATAAGATAGCCGGCAGCGAGGATGATGTAGGCCACGATGAGCGTTTTACGGTAGCCGTAACGATCGGCCAGCGCCCCCGTTATCACGGGCAGGAAATACAAAATGGCCACCACCGGTCCCATCAGGTAGCCCTTTTGTTCCTGTGTGAAGCCAAGAGCTCCGGTGTCTTTTGAGCCTGTAAGATAAAGGGCAAACAACATAAACATGCCGTACCATGCCCATCGCTCGAGTAGTTCCATAGTGTTGGCAGTCCAGAAAGTTCGGGGGAAAGTCCTGAAAACGTGGCTGATTCTGTTCATAAGCGTGTTATTTGTACATCTTTAGGTAAAATCGCTTGCGTAATCTTCGGCGGGTAATCAACAGAGCCATCAACACAAAAATAAAAATCACCAGCCCTGAAACAATCACCAGAACTATTATCCAGGAAATCGTCAGGGTGGATTGAAGGTTCTCAACCTTCTGAGCTGGTGTGCTTTTATTAGTACCAGTCCGTTTATCATTTTCGGAATGAAGATTTTTAAGCTTCTCTATCTCTCCCGGGTCAAGTTGAAGTTGATGTTTTAATGCAGAATAGGCTTCGATATAGTGCTCGGCGGTGTCTATCTGACCCAGTGCGCTGAATGCGAAAACCATTTGTTTATAGTTTTCGGATAACTCGGATGCCATTTCACCCGAATCTGCAATTTGAATACTTGTCTGGAAGTATTGAATAGCTGAACTGAAATTCTGCTGCCTGAGCAGGTTGATTCCCATCAAGGTCATGGTGGTAGCTACCTCGCGCATATTGCCCAACTCCTGGCTGATCTTCAGGCTCTGGATGTAAAGCTCTTTTGCTCTGTCAGGCTGATCCAACTTCTCATAAGCCATACCCATCAGGTTGAGCGTGAAGGCCATACCTTTCTGGTCGTTCAATCCCTCTCTGAGTAAATAAGAGGAGGTGAGCGACTCGAGGGAACGACTGATTTCACCGGTTTGCAGCAGTATATTACCAATGTTCGTGAGAACAAGCCCCTGACGGTTAAGATTATTAGTTTTTTCAGCAATTTTCAATGCTGAATAAAATTCTGAGAGGGCATTCTCCAGCAATCCCTGGGTTTCGTAGAGGGCGCCTATGGCCATCAGCAAATCAATTTTGATTTCTTCGCGCCCGGCAATTTCATTAAGTTGAATAGCTTCCCGGAAATATTCCAATGCGGTGACGTACTGACCTGTAAAATAATGGCAATTACCAAGGTTGTGCAGTTTCTTGATGATCTCCACCGTATCTCCGAGAGCCCTGTTTCTTTCCAGAAGTTCACCAAAAATCTTTATTGCCTCCCTATAATCTGCATACACCATGTAAATGAGGGCGATATTGTTTTTAACTCTGATTGTTTCGGCCTCGTTATCTATATATTTGAAAATATCAGCAGCCTCGTTGTATCGGGCAAGCGCGCTATCGTATTTTCCGGTAAAATAGTAAATAACGCCGATGTTTTTCAATGATAGTGCCAGGCCGTATTCAAGGTTTTCCCTCAAAGCAATTTCCTGAGCTTTTTTGCAATAATTCATGGCTGCATGCACATCTGAAGTCCTGTACTGCACCGACAATTCGTTCAAAGCAATCACCTGCTCTTCCGGGCTTTTATTGCTGATAATCGTTTCGGTATCAGGCGGTTGATCCTGACCAAACAGAAAGCTGCCTGGGACAAACAAGGCTATCCACAGCAGGAAATTCACTGTAATTAAAGATTTGAAGTATATGGTATTAGCTCTCTTCACTACTTTGATGTATAGTTTTCTTCGACAGTAAAATAATGCTCAATTTTCTGATAGAGTTGAGGATAAATCAACTGGATGTTTTTCAATTCCTCCACCGAGCGGAATTTTCCTTTGGTCTCCTTGTATTCGAAAATGGCCTTAACTATGTAGTTTTCAAGATAGGGATGTGCCAGCATATCTTTATAACCCGCTCTATTCAGGCTAATCTTTCTGATCAGGCTTCGGTCAACTTCAATATTCGGCGAAATCTGTGCAAACCTTGCAGTGTCCATCCCAAAAACCTCAAGCAATTGCGATTTATCAAAAAAACCACCCAATTTATTCCTGTAATTTACGATCCGGTCGGAGAAGGCGGGGCCTATTCCCTTGATTTGTCTTAACTCCGCCGTATCAGCTCTGTTAATCTCAACTATTATCACCATTGCTGGTATAGGTTGATTGTGTTTTACGGTATCAACCGAAGGCAACAGGATAAATTTTTCCAAAGCAGCGTAATCGCTTTCAGAGATGGTGAATAATTTGCCAAAATCTTTCTTGATAACAAATTTCCCTCCTTTGTCCCTGAAATTGATGATGTTACGGATTTGACCACGATTGAGCCCAAGTTTCGACATGCCGGCGCTATCAATGGTGTTGGGGTCAAATGGGAAAGGTTCCGGTTTTTTTTGAGAATCTGCGTAATCAGGCTTTGAAGTCGTTAACTCCTGAGGGATATTAACATAAGGCCTGAGGATATTAAATTCTTCCTCTGAAATTGAGTAGATTTTCCCAAAATCCTCAGTAGTTTTAAAAACACCTCCGGAACTCCTGTACCTGATAATCATCTCAGCCTGCCGGTTGCTGAGGCCAAGTTCCAGGAAACCATCGAGTGTGGTGGTATTTGGGTCGAACGGAAAAGGATTCAACTGGCGCTGCGGGGCAGATTCATTTGCCGGAGATGCGAGAAACAGCCTGACATTCCTTTCGAAATCGGTATTCAATGCAGCATCAGGCAAGATCAGCAATGGCAGGGTGAAGTAAAACAAAATGGTCAGAAACAGGGATGTGAGCAGTATGAGCATTACGTTTCTCTGCCCTCTGCTAATGATAAAATATTCCCTTGTATTTCTGATGACTTTCGGCAAAGGAACCCTGTTTATAAAGTTTAAAATTTTACCAGGCCGAGGCCGTTAAGGAACACCAGTGCAATGGCGATTGGAGCAAGAAATTTCAAGATGAAAATGAAAAGTCCGAAAAGTCGTCCTTTGTAGGTTCCATCGTTTGAAATCTCAGCCATCACGTTGTTTCTGCCCATAAACCATCCAACAAAAACCACTATTAGTAAGCCGCCCAGCGGGAGCATTACATTGGCCGAAAGGAAATCGAGATCATCAAAAAGTGTTGGTCTGAAAAGCCGCAACCCATCCAGCGGTCCTTGAGAAAGGGTGCAGAACACACCAAGGATAGCAATGGAAACTGAGGCAATAACAGTAGCTTTTTTCCGGGTCATATTAAGCTCTTCGGAGAAGTAAGCCACAACCACTTCAAGCACTGAAATTGTGGAAGTTAGTGCTGCCACGGCAAGCAGAATGAAAAAAATCACCGACCAGAAATATCCTCCGGCCATCTGTTGGAAGATGTTTGGCAAAGTGATAAATACCAGTCCGGGGCCAGCATTGGGTTGTATACCGAAGGCAAAGACCGCGGGAAAGATTGCTATTCCGGCCAGCACTGCAATTACCGTGTCTGCGCCGGAGACTGCCAGTGCTGTGTTGGTCAGATTATCTTTTTTGCTGATGTACGAACCGTAGGTTATCAGAGTTCCCATTCCGATGCTTAATGAAAAGAAAACCTGACCCAATGCGTCAAGAATTACTTTTCCGGTGATTTTGGAAAAGTCCGGTTGAAAAAGGAAGTTAAGCCCTTGCCCGGCGCCAGGCAAAGTAACCGAGCGTATGGCGATAATCACTATTATCAAAAAAAGCAATGGCATCAGGATTTTAGTGTATTTCTCAATGCCGTCTTTCACTCCTTTCCAAACAATCAAGGCGGTAAGAAACATAAATACAAGTTGCCACACCACGGGCATGAAACCGCTGGTTATAAAACCATCAAGAGAAGATTGCAGCTCTCCAACTGATTGCCCTTCAAAGCCATTAACGAGCGACCGGTATAGATATTCGAGCGTCCAACCGGCAATGGTGGTGTAAAACGCAAGGATCATGAATGCGGCGCCAATACCCATCATGCCAATGAAATACCAGGGCTGACCAGGTTTTAGTAATTTGAATGCTCCAAAAGGATTTCGCTGTGCACGCCTCCCGATAATCAGCTCTGAAAGCATAACAGGGACTCCGATCAACAACATTATAACAAGGTAAACAATCAGGAATGCCGCGCCGCCACTTTCGCCGGTAACGTATGGAAACCTCCAGATGTTGCCAAGCCCTATGGCTGAGCCGGCTGCTGCAGCAATTACTCCGATCTTCGAAGTAAAACTGTCGCGTTGGGTAATGTCAGGTTTTTGCATTGTGTTTGATTATCATAAGTAGATTAAAATCATGTGCAATGATACAAAAATTGGGATAAGTTGTTCTGATACTTTGATAGCAGCCGATGTAAACACGGAATTATTTGAAAATAAATTCATTGACAGCATTTTACTCAGGCCTGTCATTAAATAAGCGTACTTTTGCCGCCGTTCTAAAACATAATAAATGCTTAATTTTAAAGACTTAGGTCTGAAACCGGAACTGCTCCAGGCAGTCGAAAAACTCGGTTTCAGCGAACCCATGCCGGTTCAATCAGCAGTTATACCTGCACTCCTCAACGAAACTTCTGACCTTGTAGGCCTTGCCCAGACCGGAACCGGAAAAACCGCAGCATTCGGACTTCCACTGCTGCAAAAAATTGATATCGCCCTGCTTAAGACGCAGGTCGTTATATTATGCCCAACCAGAGAACTCTGCCTTCAGATCACCAAAGATCTGGGAAGATACGCCGAATTTTTACCAAAGGTCAAAGTAGTGCCGGTTTACGGCGGTTCCAGTATCGAAACTCAGTTCAGACAACTGGCCGATAATCCACATATAATAGTAGCCACTCCCGGCAGGATGAACGACATGATCCGCCGCAAAAAGACCGACCTAAGCCATGTGCGGTGGGTGGTGCTGGATGAGGCCGACGAAATGCTCGATATGGGATTTCAGGAAGAAGTGGATACAATCCTCGAAGCTGTACCGAAAGAGAGACAAATGCTGCTCTTTTCGGCAACATTGCCCGAAGAGGTTGAGCGAATCCTGGCAAAATACATGCACAATCCCGTGATTAAAACCGTTGGCCAGCGCAACCAGGGAACTTCGAATGTCCGTCACATCTACTACCTTGTCCATGCAAAGGACCGCTACCTGGCGCTGAAGAGGATTGCAGATTTCAACCCCAGGATTTATGCCATTATTTTCTGCCGCACACGCCGTGAAACACAGGAAGTGGCCGATTCGCTGATCCGCGACGGTTACAATGCCGATTCCCTGCACGGCGATCTTTCGCAGGCGCAGAGAGACCATGTGATGAACCGCTTCCGAAGCCGGAACCTTCAAATGCTGGTGGCTACTGATGTGGCTGCCCGAGGCCTCGACGTCAACGACCTGACCCACGTTATCAACTACAACCTGCCCGATGAAGCCGAAACCTACATCCATAGAAGTGGCCGCACCGGACGAGCCGACAAATCAGGCATTTGCATCAGCATCATTAATCTGAAAGAAAAAGGTAAGATAAAGCAGATCAGCAAGATGGTTGCACAGGAGTTCTCCAATGCCAAAATCCCTACCGGACGTCAGGTGTGCGAGAAACAACTTTTTCATCACATTGATAACATGGAAAAAGTTGATCTGAAAGATGACGAGATTGACTCGTTCCTGCCGGTTATTTACCGAAAATTGGAGTGGATGAATCGCGAAGAGATCATCAAAAGGTTCGTTTCGCTTGAATTCAACCGCTTCCTCGATTACTACCGAAACACTGAAGACCTGAACGTGGACGAAAAAAGCGGCTTCGATAAATGGGATATGGCCGAAGGAAAGCTGAGCAAGCGGCAGCGGCGGGCTACCAAAGAGCGTCCTGAAGGGAAAGAAGCCGGATTCACACGCCTGTTTTTCAGCGTCGGACGAAAAGACAAAATTTCCGTACCTAAACTTATCGGTTTGGTGAACGAAGTAACCCGGTCACGCGACATTAAAATAGGCCGGATTGATATTATGGATAACTTTTCATTTCTCGATATAAGCAGCGATGCCGTTGAGGATGTTTTGCACGCTTTTTCCAACAAAAAATTGAACAAGGCCGGCGTTACCGTCGAACCTGCCGAACCCCGCACCGACAAGCCTTCCAGGAAAGAGAAACCCTTTTTTAAGGAAAAGAAGAAAACCAAAAAGAGCGCCGGCAGGTAGCTTGTGGTAGTTTGCAAATCAGCCTGAATCTCTTTGTCAATCAGATTTCTGGTGTTTTTTTCCACAACTTCTTACTGTAGGAAAAATTTGAAACCAGCCTTCTTTGTGGCCTGGCGCCTTCGTGTGAAACTTTTAAAAAAGAAGTTGACGCAGAGGCGCAAAGACGCGAAGACGCCAATAATTTCCTATAATGGCTAATCATATGATGCTGTTATTGCAAGTGGCTTCGAAAGGCTATCTTTAAAACCAGCATTTGCCTAAATCAAGGATTCTGATTAGAATATTACTTTTGCCCGAGATTACAGAACAAGCAACCCTATGCCCGTAAAGAGCAACACATTAAAATCAGAGAAGATCAAACAAACTGCACCGCGCAACGGATCGAAGAAAAAAAAGAGCCGCCCGGCCACCAAATCAACGCCATTTTACCGCAACCGCAAATTTGGTCAAATCCTGGGTCTTTTCATTGTTCTCCTCTCAATTTTTCTGGGCATTGCTTTCGGATCCTATCTTGAAACCTGGAAACCTGATGATACCATCTTCAACAATTCAGTATGGAAAATCCTCACAAGTAAAAATATTGCAGCGCACAATCTGATGGGTAAGGTTGGGGCTGTCAGCGCTTATTACTCCGTTAAAAAGGGTTTTGGTGTTGCTGCTTTTCTCATCCTTGGATTCGGGTTTATTGCCGGATTGAAACTTCTTTTTAACAAAGCCAGACTGCCCGTCTGGAAAGCATTCAGGATAATGCTTGTAGGTCTTTTGTGGTTTCCGGCTGCATTTGCCTGGACAATCCCTGATGTCATGGATGGTATTTTTCCCGGAACCTACGGCTTTTTTATCCACAACTGGCTCGTAACTTATGTTGGCTATATCGGAACCGGGCTGATCCTGTTCTTTGTGCTGGTGGTTTTCCTGATTGTCGCAGGCTTTTTTAGCCTTTTCAACATCAGAGTTCCATTCCTTAATGGTGCTGAAAATGAAGGTCAAGCGAAGGGTAAAAAGAAAAATGCCGAAACAAAAGGGCCTAAAGAGGACAAGTATAACCTGGAAAATCATTATGTGGAAGATGAGGATGATGACGAGTTTACAGACGATGAGGGCGATGAGGACGAAGAAGAAATTAAGACGGTCAATCGTAAACGTGATGAAACACCTTCAAAGCCGATTATCATAAAGAAGGCCAATCCACAGCCCGAGAAATCATCAGTGAGTCAATCGGACGCTTTTGAAGCGCCACCTGAGATTCCGCAGCGGGAGAGAACGGACAGGAAACCCGGACAGGTGGATTTTGTTATCGAAAATCCTGTAGCAGTAGCAGCTACCAATTTAAAAGAAGAAACCCCAAAAGAGACATCAAAGCCTTCAGCCGAAACCGAGACTCCGGCCATCAAATCAAGATATGGTGTTGAAAGTCTGTACGATCCGCGCCTTGACCTGCCGCATTACAAATTCCCGACATTTGATTTGCTGAACGATTACGGAGGAGACAAGATCAATGTACAAACCGATGAGCTGATTGCCAACAAGCAGAAGATCGTCGAGACGCTGAATCATTACAGTATTGATATAGAGAAGATTAAAGCCACTATTGGCCCAACGGTTACCTTATACGAGATAATTCCTGCTCCCGGAATCAGAATTTCAAGAATAAGGAACCTCGAAGATGATATCGCTTTGAGTCTTTCGGCACTCGGCATCAGGATTATAGCCCCAATTCCCGGCAAAGGAACCGTTGGTATTGAGGTTCCAAACCAAAATCCCGACATCGTTTCGATGAAGTCGGTGCTGTCGTCAGATAAATTCCAGGACACCAAAGCCGAACTGCCTTTTGGGATGGGGAAAACCATCTCCAATGAAGTTTTTGTGGCCGACCTTACAAAAATGCCACACATACTCATGGCCGGTGCAACCGGCCAGGGTAAATCCGTGGGGCTCAACGCGGTAATTACCTCTTTGCTTTACAAAAAGCACCCTGCCGAACTCAAGTTTGTGATGGTGGATCCTAAAAAGGTGGAACTTACCCTCTTTTCCAAAATTGAACGGCATTACCTGGCCAAACTTCCCGATTCAGAGGAGGCAATCATTACAGACACCCGCAAGGTTGTCCGCACCTTAAATTCTCTTGGCATAGAGATGGATACCCGCTACGAATTGCTTAAAGATGCCCAGGTTCGCAACATTAAGGAATACAACGTAAAATTCCTCGAACGGCGGCTCAATCCCACCGAGGGTCATCACTTCCTGCCCTATATTGTGCTGGTGATAGATGAGTTTGCCGACCTGATTATGACGGCAGGAAAAGAAATTGAAATTCCACTCACCCGCCTTGCGCAACTTGCCCGTGCCGTAGGCATCCACCTGATAATTGCCACACAGCGGCCTTCGGTGAATATCATCACCGGTTCCATCAAAGCCAACTTCCCTGCCCGCGTGGCTTTCAGGGTGATTTCCAAAGTTGACTCACGCACCATCCTCGACAGCCCGGGGGCAGACCAACTGATCGGGCGCGGCGATATGCTTCTCTCCACCGGTAGCGATTTGATTCGCTTACAGTGTGCTTTCATTGATACTCCTGAAATTGATAAACTCACCGAATTTATCGGATCACAGCGTGCTTATCCTGATGCCTATCATCTGCCCGAATTTTCTGATGAACAGGATGAGCATATCACGGATTTCGACCCCGCTGAAAAAGACCAGCTTTTTGAAGAATCGGCGAGGATACTGGTTCAGACCCAGCAAGGTTCTACCTCCTTGCTGCAGCGAAAACTCAAAATCGGTTACAACCGCGCAGGCCGTATCATCGACCAGCTCGAAGCTGCCGGTATCGTCGGTCCGTTTGAAGGGAGTAAGGCTCGGGAGGTGCTTATCAAATCAGAATTGGATTTGGAACAGTTTTTGAAAAATATGGATACTAATTTTAATTCAAAATAAACATGAAGAATTTCATTTTCAGCTTTGTAGCTTTTTTTCTCCTGATTAATTCTGCCACTATCTTTGCTCAATCAAGAGAAAAACAGGCTTCTGAAGTCCTTGATGAAGTAATTGCAAAGACAAATTCCTATACCTCAATGAAGCTGCAGTTCACCTACCAGATGGAAAATCCGGGCGCCAATATCAACGAAACTACCAATGGAAGCGCTCTGGTGAGCGGTAACAAATACCGGCTGGAGGTGGCAGGCCAGACCATCATTTCCGATGGAAAAACCGTGTGGACTGTAATCAGCGATGCTGAGGAGGTGCAGGTGAACGATGCTTCGGAGGGCGACGACGTGTTCACACCCACAAAACTCCTATCCAATTATAATAAAGAATACAAGTCGAAAATGATACCCAAAGTAACCACGCTGCACGGTAAAAATGTTTATGCCCTGGAGCTGACACCCAACGCAAAGAAATCATACGACAAAGTGAACCTCTACATCGAAAAGGAAAAAATGCAGCTTTATGCCATCGAGATCTTCGATCAGAATGGCAGCAAATACACCTACAAAATCACGAAATTCGAAACCAACACCCCTGTAAACGACCAATCCTTCACCTTCAGCGATAAAGAATTTCCGGGTTATTATGTGATTGATATGAGGTAGATAAACAGGCTACAATCCACAAAACCGCACTGCAAGGGCAAGAATTTCCTTCTGTGCGGTTTTTTTTTCGAATAATCCTTTTCACATCATATTTTATCTAAATTTGCCTTGCTTTAATTCACGTGTGGATCATAGCATCGGAAGAAATTGGCAAGTAAATCATATTCAATAATTTAAACAGAAAAATAGCTATGGATACTTTTGATCAGGCGCTAAAAGCATGGATTGACGATGAAAAAGCAGCGGCGGAATTCATCAATGTATTGGGTAAACTTTGGTTTGAAAAATCAATTGAGTTGATCTGTCTCAGAAGCCAGTTGATTGACCGTGGACCCGGAAAAATTCTGAACAAGCACGTACGTGCTGAAACCATTTTGAAAAAGCCTGTTCGCATCCAGGATTCACTTTTGCTGGCCAAAGCCATTCTCTCCGAAGATATCGCTCCCGCCCGTATTGACATAGGCCGGCTAAATTCGGAATGGACTGAAGAAAGCACTAATTATCAGAATGCCAATGCTTTTATTCTGGATAAATTAAAAGAATTTGTCGGCGCACCACCCCGCAGCACCCGCACCCAGGATGTGGTATTGTATGGTTTTGGACGAATTGGTCGGTTGCTCGCACGCGAACTGATTAAAACGGCTGGAAACGGTTCTCAGCTAAGGGTTAGAGCGATTGTAACCCGAAGCAATACCCCTGAAGATATCAAAAAAAGGATTTCACTCTTCAGAAAAGATTCAGTACACGGTGCATTTAATGGTGTTGCCAACGAAGACATCGAAAATAAATGCTTTCATATCAACGGCCACATGATTCACATGATAGCCGCCAATAATCCTGAAGATGTTGATTACACAGAGTATGGGATTAAAGATGCCCTGTTGATTGATAATACCGGAGTGGTGCGCGATCGTGAAGGCCTGGGCAGGCATCTTAAAGCAAAAGGAATCAGTAAAGTGCTTCTCACCGCACCTGGCAAAGGCGATATCCCAAACGTTGTATATGGGGTTAATCAGCATTCGCTCAATTTGAAGGACGAAACCATTTTCTCGGCGGCTTCCTGCACTACCAATGCTATAGTTCCCGGATTACAGGTTTTACAGGATAATCTTGGAATCATAAAAGGCCACATCGAAACTATACATTCATACACCAACGACCAGAACCTGCTCGACAATTACCACAAAAAATCCCGCCGCGGCAGGTCAGCACCAATAAACATGGTAATCACCGAAACAGGAGCAGGTTCAGCAGCCGCAAAGGCCATCCCAAGCCTGAAAGGCAAACTCACTTCCAACGCTGTCAGGGTGCCAACCCCCGATGTTTCACTAGCAATCCTGACTATCGAAACTGAGAAAAAAACAACGGTGGATGAGGTAAACGAAATCTTTCTGCAAGCCGCTCTTAAGGGAAAATTAATTGAACAGATCAGATTCAGCAACTCCACCGAGTTTGTTTCCTCTGACGGTATCGGCGACTCCTGTGCCTGCATCTACGACTCGCCTGCAACAAAGGTTTCGGAGGATGGAAAGACAGTGATTGTATATCTTTGGTACGATAACGAATTCGGTTATACCTGCCAAGTAATTCGCCTTGCCAAACACATTGGGCAGGTGAAGAGCTACAGGTATTACTAGTAGAATGGGTGATTTTTCAGGATATTTTTCCTGGAAGTCAATCAAAAATAACCTACTGTGATCATGCAGAAATGCCGGAATTTACATCAAAATTCCGGTATTTTTTTTGGGAATAGCCCCGGAGTTGCTCAATTTCTCCCCTGAGAAAAAATCTCATTTGAGGATCATAAAGCCGGCAGTAGGCAGCCAGCAACCAGCAGTCGCCAATATCAAATCCCATCACCCCATCTCCCCATTCCTACGGAGATTCGAACTGACAATCCCACAGGTGCAGAAGGCTGATTTATAACCTATAAAGCAGCATATTGCTCAACAAGGTAAAAGCTTGCTTACTTTCTTTTTTGACTTACCGAATTGCCCTGGCTGGGGTCTTTGGCGAGGTGCTCGGGAAGAAATCCAGGGGGATAGTTTGTTACATATTCATCACCAAACAAACGATTGTGTATTAATGTATTGCGATAAACATCCCAGTCAAATTTTCCAACCCTGCGATAATAAAGCGTTATTACCGAAGAACTGATTACGATGAATGTGGAATACAGAATGGCTAGCCAGATCATCTGGCTTTGCACCGGCTCAGTGAAACTAAGCAGAATAACGGCAAAAGCCAGCGGGCCGTTTTGAATCCCTGTTTCAAGCGAAATTGCTCTTTGGAAAATTGGAGGCACTCCTAAAAGCTTTGACAGCCAATAACCTAAAAAGAAACCAATTAACCCAACCGCTATCGAGCCAATGTAAACTTCAACTGGCGTTTCGAGAAACAGTCTGCCATGCCTGATAAATGCTGTCCCAATTAGGTAAAGGATTACAATAACACCCATAAAGCCTGCAGTATCTTCAGCCGTTTTTGCCCAATCAGGGCGGAATCGTTTCAGGAGCATGCCAATTCCCACCGGTATCAACACAAGGATTAAAGATGAAATAATATTGCCGGTGGGGATGATAAATTCTGACTCTGAGCCTGCAGCCTGCATTGCAGCGGTGATCTGGCCGGTAAAACCAATGGTGTAGAGTTTGAGTAGAAACGGCATCATAAAAATGGCCAAAACCGTGGAAGCGGTTGTCATTGATATGCTTAGCGCAACCGATCCCCTCGAAAAGTAAGTGAACATGTTGGAGGTGGTTCCACCGGGAAGGCACCCGATCAATATCAGGGCAATGGCAAAAGCGGGGTTCATATTTAATGTTACGGCAAGCGAATAGGCAATCAATGGCATCAGCCCAAACTGTGAGATAAAGCCAATCAGCACTCCGCGCGGTCTTCTGAAAACCGCCCGGAAATCATCCACCGTCAAACTGGATCCCATCCCAAGCATTATCACAAAGATCATCAAAGCAAGAAGCACCTGGTCGTGCGCATATAAAAGCTGAGTAGTAAATTCCATGGTTGTTTTCTTTAATGTTTTTCGTGTGAAAATAACTCTTCGATAATATGCTGGTATTTTTTTTCTACCACATGCCTTTTCACTTTGTGAAGGTTAGTAAGCTCCGAACCGATCTGAAAACTCTCGCCGAGCAACCTGAAATCCCTGATCTGTTCGTAGCTCTTAAAACCGTTGGAAACGGATGTCATCCGCTTGATTTCATCTCTGATAAAAGAATGTGCTTTTGGATTGTTAGCCAGTTCCTGAAGCGTGCTTTCGGTAAATCCAGCCTGCCTGAATTCCTGCATTGCCGGCACTACCAGCGCTGCCACATGTTTTTTGTCCTGCCCCAGCAGCATGCAGTTTTCGATAAAGCGGCTTTGCTGAAGGCGCATTTCTACGGGTTCCGGCTCCACATTTTCGCCGCTTGAAAGCACAATAGTAGCCTTAATTCTTCCCAAAATTTTCAGGCAATTGTTGTAAGTGATGATACCCAAATCGCCGGTGCGGAGCCAGCCTTCCCTGATGGTGCTTGCCGTGAGTTCTTCATCTTTGTAATAGCCCTTCATTACCTGCGGACCGCGTACCCAAATCTCGCCGCGGCGCCCGATTCCGTTGTCAGGCAGTTTGCTGTTCGGATATAATATTTCGCCGTTTTCGATGTCAATAATCCTTACTTCAGTTTCGGGCAAAGGCGGTCCAACAGTACCCACAACGAGGTTGAGCAGCGACCGGACGGATATCACCGGTGTTGTTTCGGTCAATCCATAACCTTCAAGAACCGGAATTCCCACATTGTTAAAAAACCGGTCAATTTGGATGGGCAAGGCGCCTCCTCCTGAAATCGTCAGCGCCAGCGACCCTCCTGCGCCGAGCCTGATTCTTTCGAGTACCGCAGCATTAAAAAACCCATACCAGGGCAAAACCAACAGCCACCTTACTATGTGAAATGGCATTAGCAGAAAGCGCTTCCAGGCGGGGAGCGGATGCATTTTGAGATTTTTGTTGGTAATAAAATAGATTGATGCGCGATAATTTCTTGCGAGGAAGTAGGCAATGTGGAAAAGGATTTGCCTCATGGGATGGGAATCTTTGATGTTTTTCATGATTCTCTCGTGAAGTTTTTCCCAGAGCCGCGGCGCCGAGGCCATAAAGGTGGGCTCAACATTCCGCATGTCATCACCAAGCGTCAGGATATGTGTATAGTAGGTACAACCCCCGAAGGAGATCGTGTACATTTCGATAATGCGTTCAAATACGTGCCAGATTGGCAAGACGGACAGCACGCGGTCGTTGGGATTGTGAAGTCCGGGCAGATTTCTGATCTGAGATATTACATTGGCATGCGTGAGCATAACTCCTTTGGGGTGGCCGGTTGTTCCTGAGGTGTAGATCAATGTAAAAAGGTCATCAGGCTTGATGGCTTTGATCCTTTCCTCAGCTCTCCGGTCACCGTTTTTTCGTAGCTCAGCGCCAAGCGATTGCACTTCGACTATGCTTCTTGCTCCCGGTTGAAGTCTGGCTTTTTTATCCATGACGATGATCTCGCGAAGCAGCGGCAGCCGATCCCTAATTTTGAGCAACCTGTTCTGAATTGCCTCCGTTTCAACAAAGGTGATTTCGACCTCTGCATGTTGTAAAATGTACTCAAATTCACTATCGCTGATATCGCAACCGCGCGGCACATCTGCAGCCCCGCAAAACTGCACGGCGTAGTCCGATAAAATCCATTCGTAGCGGTTGTCGCTGATCAGCCCGACATGATCTCCCGCTTTTACGCCGAGTTCGATCAGCCCGGTGGCCAGATCAAGCCCCTGCTCATACACTTCCCGATAAGTTACAGGTTTCCATTTCAATGCGCTTTCACGCGTAGCGAAGGCCGGGAGACCTTCAAACCGGCTGGCCGCTTCCTTGTAGAGTAATGCGAGGTTATCAGCTACTATTCGATAATTCATAGATTACCCTTTGTTATTATGGTTTGAAAATGACGTAATTAACAACCAATTTTGGAAAATGATCATCAAAAAGTTGCGAAAGTAATCGAATTTTCATGATAACAATATTGAAATACCGGATTGGATTAAAAATGGAACTTTTAACCGGTCATTTCGATTGAGAATTACACCATTGAATTTTTTCAGCTTAAACTTTGAAAAACGAACTGCTTCGGTCATTGACTGCAAATAGCGCTTTATCCATCAGCCAAGGCTCTCTTTACCTTTTTGCAGGATGTTGGTGTTTTTATGGATAAAACAGATCAATGATTTGGGAATCAAGGGTAGTAAGATGACCGTCAGTTTGTTGATCCAGCCGGGGATGCACTCCGGTTTCTTTCGGAGCATTGCCCGTATGGCTTTCCTGGCGACAAATTCCGGGGTCTGCATGATTCCGGTTCTGAGCGCCAGGTTGAGGTTGATTTTGTTTGGGTCGTAAAGTCCGGTGAGTGTCGCTCCGGGCAGCAGGCAGGTAACCGAAATCCCGTAAATTTTCATCTCGTGACGCAGGCTGCGGGTGAAATAGCGAAGGAAAGTTTTGGTCGGGCCATAGAGTGAGATGCCCGGATACGGCATCACGGCTGAGATGGAGGCGACATTCAGGATATAGCCGCGCTGACGCCGCTTCATTTCTTTACCAAATAATTTGCATAGCAATACCGGGGTGTGAACATGCAGCTGCAGGATTGACTGGATGCGGGAATCATCCAGTTCGGCTACCTCCGAAAAAATCAAAATGCCGGCGTTGTTTACCAGGATTTCTACCTCAATTGCCCGTTCCTTGGTGAATTGAAATATCTCCTGCGCCGCCTTCGGATCGGTGAGGTCGCAGTTATAGGTTGTGCAGGTCACGGCGTAGTCCGATTCAAGTTGTTTTTTGGAAGCAGAGAGAGCTTCGGTCTGATTGCTGATTATCAGCAGGTTGTAGCCTCTTGCTGCCAGTTCATGGGCAATTGCCAGTCCGATTCCTGAAGAGCCGCCGGTAATCAGGGCAGTTTTTTTATTTCCACCAACCTTCACCATTGGGGTTTTTCATGTTGGATACAGCGAAAGGGACAATTGTACATCACCGCAATGCAATGGTTGGAAGTGTCGCATCCTGAGTGAGTTAGCGATCCGGCAGCCAGTTGGTTAATGAAATCCGGTTCTTTTATCAAAGCTCTCGCTAAAGCAACAGCGTCAAATCCCTCATGCAGAACTTCTTCAGCATCTTCACCGGTCAAAATTCCCCCAACATATACCAATGGCATTTTCAGATTCTTCCTGAAAATCCTGGCATCCTCCAGAAAATATTTTTTTTTGAATGGAACATCCGGAACCATCATTTTTCCAAAAATCCGCACCAGTACTCTCATAGCGGGATTATCAACATGCTGCGACAGTGTTTTTACCGGCATGGCGCCCCGCATGACGTACATCGGTGCTCTGCTCACAAAGCCGCCGCTCAGCACCAACGCATCCACTCCCGATTTTTCCAGCATTGCCGCCACCTGTAGCGACTCATCCATTTCCATCCCGCCACGAAAACCATCCCGCATGTTCATCTTCACCAGCACTGCGGTTTTTCCGGCTGCTGCCTTTAAAACCTCCTGAACAACCCTTTGCAGAAAGCGCATTCTGTTTTCCAGCGACCCGCCGAACTCATCCCTGCGCCGGTTGGTGTAGGGCGACAGGAACTGACTGATCAGGTAGCCATGTCCGGCATGTACCTCCACCGCATCGAAGCCCGATTCCCTTGCCAGTCGGACGGCTTCACCGAAAGCAATGGCAATCTCGCTGATTTCGCCCTTCTTCATTGCCCTGGCAAAAGAGGGGGCATACAGGTTGAAATGTGTAGAGGCCGAAAGGGGCTGCGAGCCGGTGATGCTGCGTTTGGCCATATTTCCGCAGTGACCGATCTGAATGGAAGCAGCTGCACCCTCTTTGTGGATTGCATCGGTTAACCGCCTCAATTGCGGCACGATCTCAGGGCGCAGCCATAACTGGTGGGGAAATGACAGTCCGCTGCGTGTAACCGATGCGTAAGCTACCGTGGTCATTCCGATGCCACCGGCTGCTACTTTACGGTGATAACGAATCAGCTCATCACTCACCTCATGACTGGGGCTCATCCCCTCAAAAGCCGCTGCGCGTATGGAGCGGTTGCGCAGTTCAAGCGGACCGATTTTTACCTTTGTGAAAAGCATGGGAAGATGAAAGATTTCAAAATGAGCTACAAATATCTCCCCTGCGACAGGTAGTTTCTAACATAATCCGTTACCCCGTCTTCCAGCCTGCTGAATGGCTTGTTGTAGCCCGCTGATCTCGCTTTCAGCATGTTGGCTTCGGTAAAATACTGGTATTTGTCGCGGATATCTTCCGGAGTATCAATGAATTCGATAACGGGTTGTTTGTCAAGGGCTTTGAAAACGGCAGTAACCAGATCGAGGAAGGTGCGCGCTGTTCCGGTTCCAAGATTATATAGCCCTGAGGCAGCTTGATTTTTCATAAACCAGGTGAGCATCTCCACCACATCTTTAACATACACAAAATCACGCAGTTGTTTACCGTCTTCAAAATCAGGGTGATGTGACCGGAAGAGTTTCATTTTACCGGTTTTAAGTATCTGATAATAAGCATGAAAGATCACCGATGCCATGCGGCTTTTGTGGTATTCGTTGGGGCCGTAAACATTGAAAAACTTAAACCCTGCCCAAAAAGGTGGCGTTTTGGTTTGTTGCAAAACCCATTTATCAAAATCATTCTTCGATTCGCCGTAGGGGTTGAGGGGTTTAAGATCAGCAACAACATCGTGCCGATCGTCGTAACCCAGCTCGCCCATGCCGTAAGTGGCTGCAGAAGAGGCATATATAAGGGGGATCTGGTGATGTGCGCAAATTTCCCAAACCATTTTGGAATACCCCAGGTTGAGCTTGTCGAAGATAGCCACATCAAATTCAGTCGTATCGGTGCGTGCGCCAATGTGAAATACAAATTCTACCTCGCCGGCATTTTTTTCGAGCCAGGTTGAAAAATCATCACGGTGGATTTTTTGCAGAAATTGTTTGCCTGAGAGGTTGTCATTCTTTTGCTCGTTCGAAAAATCATCCACCAAAACCAGGTTTTTTATCCCTGACTGATTGAGCCTGCCAGCAAGCGCGCTACCGATAAATCCGGCAGCCCCTGTAACTACTGTAATCTTTTCCATAGCGACCTGTCCTTAAATGTAATTGCTTCATTTATAAATCTTTCGGCTAAAGGCCTCGATAATACGCTGGTGGTGTCCATGCGCTCGGGGTGCCACTGAACACCGAGTAGGAAATTCTTGTTGAGAGTATCGGCCCAACCGATGGACTCGATAACGCCGTCGCTGGAGATGGCGTGCACCCTGAGCCCGTCAGCAAGGCGGTCAACAGCCTGGTGATGGTTGCTGTTTACGGTTCCGCTTTCTACCCCGCTGATTGCTCCCAGCAGTCCGTTGGAATAGACCTTGACTTCGTGATGGCAGTTTCGCCAGTCTTCGATCTGGTGAGCTACATTGGAGTTGATATCGGTCGGGAGGTCGACATAGAGTGATCCGCCCATGGCCACATTGATTAACTGCGATCCACGGCAGATTCCGAGCATGGGCATTTTACGTTTCAGCGCTGTTTGGATGAGGTAGAGTTCCAGGGTATCCCGTTTCAGATCGAAATCGCCGCAACGGGCCGTATCCTTTTCTTTGCCGTGCCAGCCCGGGTATATATCATCGCCGCCGGTGAGCAGCAAACCATGGCACTTGCCAAACATCCTCTCCGCCGAGTCTTTCGACATGTCGTACATCACCAGCAGCTCAGCCTCCGGAGCAACCGATTTCAACCATTTGATGTAATTGTTTTTTTTGGGTGAATTGTGGATGTAAGAGACTGCTATTCTGAGGGTTTCATCTTTCTGGCTACATTGGGGCAGGACGATCACAATCCCCAGAACAATCAGCAATATTTTGAGTTTTCTGCCAAATTTCATATCGAGGTTTTATTTCTGCGGCCAAAAGTAAGTTTTTCCTCAATTTGGCGTAAATGCTATTCGCTGATTGTTTTCAAACCCCCTGATAACGGGGAAAAGAGGATGAAAATCACCCCTCAAACGGATGGTCTTTTTCAAAATCAGGACGGTAATTATCGTTGCTGTCGAGTTCCTGAATCCATCCGTTGCGAAAGCCGAGTTCGTAAAATTTGTCCACAACCTGCTGATATTCATCAGAGTATAAAGTCCGATTGATAGGCTTGAAATTTCTCACCGATGGAGTCGGGTGGTATTGCGACATGAGTGAAATGTGCAGTGAGGTGGAAATTTCATCGGCCATGTAGCTCAACACATCGAGGCTGTTTTGCATATGGCCGGGCAAAACCAGGTGCCGGATAAGAATTCCCTGCAAAGCAAGGCCATCGTCGTCAAGCAGCAAGGTGGAGCCTTTTTGCCGGTACATTTCTTTCAGCGAAGCCGCTACAATAGTCGGGTAATCTTTCGCATCCGAGTATTTTCTGGACAATTCAGAATCAAAATACTTGCAATCAGGAAGATACACATCAATAAATGGTTCCAGGCTGTGGAGTGTTTCCAGTTTATCGTAGCCATTGGTGTTGTAAACCGTGATTGGGTTTATATTCATCATTTTCAGCGCGTTGATGATGATTTTTACCTGTGGAACAAAATGTCCGGGAGATACAAAACCAACACCCCTGCAACCTGCATTTAAACAGCGGATAATTTCCTGTAAAACCTCCTGCAAACTCATCCGCCGGGCTGCTGAGGGATTCTGGTTGATGCTGATCTGGTGGTTCTGACAATAAACACATTGCAGGTTACAATGTCCAAAAAAGATGTTGCAGATACCGTTCTCGCCGCTTATGGGCGGTTCCTCTCCGCGGTGAATGCAGATGGAAGAAATATAAAACGACGCATCGCTTCTGCAATACCCCAGCTTATTGCTGAAACGGTCGGCGCCGCAGTTCCTCGGACAAATCCTGCAGATCCTCAGTTCCTCCAGGGTTTGAAGTAAGCTGTTGATATCGAGCGTGTTGATTTTTGCAGGATCGTAGTACATCTGATCTGTTTTTGTGTGCAAGGATAGGCAATATCGCGAAAACAAAAAAGCCCCTGATTGTTCAGGAGCTTTTATGGAATGCATTGTTTAAGATGTTATTGAACTACAACCTTCTGGCTCTTTGACTGGCTGCCTGAAGTAACTTTCACAAGGTAAATTCCTTTTGGTTTGTATCTAAAATCAAAATCTCTGACAACGTCACCTGAAAAGCGTTTTGCCGGGATCATTTCTGTAAAAATGAGCTCGCCTTCAGTGTTATATACCTGCACTTCGGTATTCTGGGAATAACCGCTCAGATTCAGGGCAAAAACACCTGTATTGGGATTGGGAAGTATCATGGGCGTTGGCTTAACTACTGGTTCTCCAACACTTACTGATGCATCAAGGTACAAGTTGAGATCGTCGGATTTGCCGAATGAACAGGGCGATAAAGGAGCTGCGCTGATAGTGAGTTTTACCTGACCGCTTGAAATATCCCCAGGACCAGGGGTGTAGATGGTCTGAAGGTCAGACGGATTATCGAATGTTCCATCGCCACTCGTACTCCACATCACCGATGAATAGTTGATTAATGTCGGGTTGGTAAGATAAAATGAACTTGTGTGGATAGTGGTATCGTTCCCGGCATTCACCGTAGGGCGGTAGGTTATGGTGAGCAGAAGGCTGTCTTTGGCAATTAACCCCTGCCCGAAACCCAGTGCGGTCAATTTGAGGTAAACCTGACCGTTGTCCAGGTCCTGCGAGCCTCTCAGGTAGGGCGACGAAAGGTTGTTCGGGGTGATGAAGAAACCATCGCCCGAAGTCGTCCATTGCCACGACTGGGCATATTGTGCTGATCCGTTGACATAGTAAAAAGTATCCTGGCAGACATATCCGTCGGGGCCGGCATATACTTCAGGCAATTGCACCGGGCCAAAATCAAAGGAGATAATCCTTGTTTTCCAGCTGAAATTCATGTATTCGGTCGTAAACCAAAAAACTGAATCATGCACAGGGTCAATATTCATACAGGCGTAATCACCCCAACGACTGAAAACGGTTTGTGTGCCAAAACCGGTCTGTGCTTCTACCTCGTCATAGGTCATCTGACCCAGCGGAGCATCGGCCGGCCGGCCTGTGTAGCGGATCGAAGGATAAACATTGGTGTTGTTGGAAACCGAATAACCCAGAGCAATCGTTCCGGCGGCGTTCATAGCAATGCTTCCCATCCAGCGGTGAACCCCGTCGTTGGGGGCATACACGCCCTGCTGATAGATTGACCAATCGGCGCCCTGCTGCTTTCTGAACTCGTACCATTTGATTCCGGCGCGTCCGTTTACGTTCACCGTGTGGTTGGCCACCATCGTTTCGTGTGTACCGAGATTGCGGTAAGGCAGCCTGAACATCAGCATCTGGCTTAAGGCGTCAAGAGTGGCGCCGGTTCCGGGCTGCGGTATGCCATCAATGCTGGGATTGAAGTTGCCGGGATTGATGGAGACACCCAACTGATAGGTTGAGTTGGCAGGGTTATCCCAGTCGGCCTTAAACTCATAGATCTCGAATTGCTGATTGCTGAAGGCATTCATGGTGGCGATATAGTTGGGTGTGCCAGCCGGTGGCATCGGACCATCCACATCGCTTGGAAGAAGGCTGTATTTTCCCTGGAAATAACCAAAAAAGATCATATTGGCATCCGGATCTCCAACCAGCATCTTATCGCGCTCAAAAGCAGCTACTCCGCCGCCGATAAATCCGAGTCCGTTTCCAAAGAAATTGAAAGTGCAGTAGTAACCGTCGTGCCAGGTACTCATTTTGGGGTAATCGTTAAAATCATCAAACTCAAAGGCATAGCGGTAATATTCTCCCAAAGGATCGCCGGTAGCTGAAACTGCAACCAACTGGTAGGATTTTCCATTAGGCCGCTGAATGGCAAATTGTGAAGCGACCCACCGGTCAGCGTTAACATCATAAAGGACAATCGGATCGCCGTCGTTTGATCCAGTCCAGGCGCCGATGAAGCCCTCCCATAAAGTGCTGTTGTCAACCGGTCCGTAGAGCTTAGTTCCCTCTTTGTCCCAGATAGCAAAGGATAGGTTAATCATCTGGAAGTAATGGTTCGGACCAACAGCACCGTCGGTGTCGGGCGGATAGACGCCATTAACATTGCCGATCCCGGGAATGCTTTTTATCGGGCCACGGCTTGCTACCAGGCCCCTCGAATCCTGGAGCTCATCGTAAACTACTGCAGTTTCAGGCGCAGGTGGGATCATCCTCACCGAAGGGTTCCCGATTTCACCGTTTTTCCATTCCCGCACCCGCTCCCCTGGCAAGATAATTTTCATATCTCTCAGAGCTGGAGTTTTATCTGCATAGTATGCCTTGCGGATTATTTTTGGCGACATAACTTCCTGGGCGCCGGCAGGATAAATGAGTCCAATTAGCAGTGCAGTTATTAAAAGCAGCGTTCTCATCAGTAAAATTTGATTTTTAATTATTTAGTAATTTCTGATTCTTTTAAAATGTTGAAAGTCAAACAAGCTAAGGTTCAATTTGTTCAGGATTTTATGGCAAATTCAAAAGCCGATTTCAGTCTGCTTCTGAAAAGGTAAAGAACAAGGTAATACGGCGCCAGGATTATCAACGAAATCAAGCCTGCAAGTCCCTGATTACCTGTAATTTCGTGAATTGCCATCAAGGTAGTAACAAGCAGGATAAACGGTAAAAAATACCCGAAAAGCACGGCTTTCAACCCATGAGATTTTCGCAGTGTTACCTCTACCTGGTCGCCGATGCGGTGAGTATATGGATGGAGATTGGGGGTTTCGATGATTTTCTCTTTTGCATCCGCTGCGCTGCAGAAACCTTTGGCATGGCAGGTGCCACAAGCTGATTCGGAAACAATACTGACAAGGATTTTGTCCGATTCGATGGCGGTAATATACCCTTTATGTGAAATAAGATCCTTCGACATGGTTTTTCGGGTGGCTTATGGTGTAGATAGCGACACCGGCAATGTTTTTCCATTGAAATAGCGATGCCCGTTGAGGGCGAAATCAGCCACAAACTCAGCCATTTCTTCCGGTTTCAGCGGAGCTTTATAACCCGGGAAAGCCTCTGCCAGCATTTCGGTCTGCACGGCGCCAAAGGCCAGGCAGTTCACCCTGATTCCCTTTTCTTTGAGCTCTTCGGCCATGGCTTCGGTGAGGATTACCACGGCGCCTTTGGATGCACTGTAAAGGCTGAGACCCGGGAACTTCGCACTGCCCTGAACGCCGCCCATGCTGGCAACGTTGACAATATGTGCCGGCTGGCTGAAATGATCCAGCAGCAACTGGCTGATTCGGAACAGGGATTTTACATTTACACCAAACATGGCGTCAAAGTCCTGACCGGTCAGCTCCCCGAAGGGTTTGTTGATTAAAAGTCCTGCGTTATTCACCAGAATATTTACATTGCCCAGCGAAGTTTCGACCAGTTCTGAAAGTATTTTGCCGGCATCCGCATTTTGAAGATCGAACGGAAAGGGAATCACTTCCGATTCCGGATTGATTTGATGGCATTCCTCTCTGAGTCTTTCGAGATGCTGGTGATTACGGGCTGTAGCGATGATTCTATGGTTACCGCTGCGGGCCAGGTTTTTAACCAGTGCAAAGCCAATACCCCGGCTGGCGCCCGTTACTACGATGTTCATGAATTGAGAATGTGTGAATAAGGCGGCAAAAGTAAATTTTATTGTTTAATCAGCTTAACCGCACTGGAATACCTGCCATTGGTGATAATGGCAAAGTAAAGTCCTGATTTCATCACGAAACCTGATTCATTTCTGCCATCCCAGTTTATTTCGTGGATTCCGGGTTCGATGCTGATTTTGCCCAGGTCTTTCACCTGCAATCCTCCTGCAGTGATTATGCACACATCAAGTGCGGTGGCAATGTTGGCTTCGATATGGATACTAACGTTGGCACTGAATGGATTTGGCGAGGCTGAAAAACTTAACGGTGCAATGTTTTGTTGATTTTCACTGACCGAGATCGCTGCTTCCGAGCCTCCGGCATAGCAAACCAATTTGCCGTACCGTCCACCGGCAACTACCTCCATCGAGCCGTCTTCGTTTATATCCGGAATAGTGGTGATGGCATCAATAGCTTCGCCATAGCTGACGGACTTGAATTCTTCTCCACTGGTTCCGTCGAGAAAGTAAACCAGGTTGTTGGAAAATAAAGTCCCTACTATTACATCGTTGATCGCATCGCCTTTAATGTCATTTATCGGGGCAACATTCCAGGCTTTGTCGGCGAGGGGTTTCAGCCAGATGTTTGAGCCGTCCAGACCACTGACCACCACACAGTTGGAGCTGCTGCTGCCAAAAAGTATGTCATTATAAAAATCGCCATTAACATCTTCGAGGGTGAACATACGCGTGATTATTGGTGACCCTCCGATGGAATTTGAGAAGAGAACAGCTCCGTTTACCGGGTTGTAAGCGTAATAGTTGCCCATAAAATCCCCGGCTGCAACATCAGGAATCCCGTCGCTGTTGATATCGCTGAGAATGGTTAATCCCCAAACCGATGAACCGGCGGTGGTTTGCGTCCACATTGTTGAACCATTTGCCCCGTTTATCCCAACCACTTTTCCCTGGGTTTCCTGTGTGTTGGAAGCCCCGCCGATTGCGTCAGGGATGCCGTCACCGTTCACATCGTTGATGCTGATAACGGAAAATCCCGGCCCGTTGAAAAAGTTGTCCCACATCAACGATCCGTTGACGCCGTTAAGACAGAAAGCCCTCCGTGGGCCTGTTCCCGTTCCGTCGTTTCCGGCGCAGGCCAGCACGTCATTTATCCCGTCATTATTGAAGTCCCTCGCTGCGTCCACCATGTAAACCCATCCTCCGCTACCCCACATTGAGGTGCTGAATGACCAGACCGGCTGACCGGTTTTGCCGCTGATGGCCTTCACGGTTCCAATTCCAGTTGTGCCGATAATCACATCCTGAAAGCCATCCCCGTTCGCATCCGGATGAATGGCCAGCGCCTGCTGCTGGTAAACGTTTCCGGTGTAGATGTCATATTCCCAGAGTATGTCGCCTGTTCCGTGCGAGTTGCCATTAAAGCACCGCACAAAATAATCTTCCGAGCAAACGATCACATCATCCACATTATCCCCCGAAATATCAGCAATGGATCGAATGGCTTTCGGGCTGTTGTCCCAGCTTGTGTTGATGGTGTAATTCCATAATTCTTCTCCCATCAGGTAAGATTTGTAAAATCCTGTTCCGGTGAGCGATATGTTAACTGCCGGATTTCCGGGATCGTTATTGTAAATGGTCAGGTTGCCGTTGAATGGCCCCGTTAATGGCGGAAAAAACCAAACCCCGAATAATACGGTTTCGAGAGGCAAAATCTGTACGGGGAAATTCCAGCTTTCGTCCAGGTAGAAAGCAGGTTGATCAATGGTCATGGATTCAATCACCAGCGCTTCATTTCCGATATTTTTTACCTCGAAAAACCATCTTGTGGTTGCATGCATCCGGACGTTACCAAAATTGTGTGTCGTGATGGGTACTACGATGGAGGGACCAACCAGGACAGCTTCTCCTGTAAGTTCAACATTCACCTCCGGGCTGATCGGATCGGTGGAGAGAACCTGAAAATTGGTGTTTAGCGGACCCGGTTCCGTTGGCCTGAAAATCATCTCAATCCCTGTAAATTCGCCGGGTTCAAGCGTAATCGGAAAAGTCTCCCAGGTAAATATGGGGACCGCATTGGGAACTATAAGTCCTTCAATAATCAGTGTGGCAGTGCCGGAGTTTCCCACGCTCATATCCCAAACCGCCGAATCACCCACGGCCACATTGCCGTAGTTCCACGAGGTTACCGGAACGCTGATCTGAGGTGTGCCGGCTCCTCCCAAGTCAACCTTATACAACGTACTGGCTGCTCCCAACGCCCCGTCAACATACCACAAATACTGGCCGTCATATACAATTCCGGCCGGCCGCTGGTTCTCGCAGGGATGCGTCTCGATAACGCTGCCCGTTGCAGTATCTATCTTACTGATCGAATTGGCATAATAATCAGCGATCCATAAAAATTCATCCTGCAGGCAGGCATCCCAGGGCTGGTTGTTCGGCGGAACGAACTGCGAGAGAATTGTGCCTTGCGGTGTTACTTTGTAAACCTTTCCGGGATCTGGGTAATAAGTGCAAACCCAATAATTACCATTATCCCAGGCTATTCCCGACATATAATGATCGGGCAGGGGAAAGGTTTCGAGGATGGTTCCTGTGGCACTCAGTTTATTGGCCAGCGCCGGGTTCGAGCTGCCGGAGGGCTGGTCAATGATCCACAGAAATTCACCGTCATAGGTCATCCCGAATGAGTCGCCAATTTCCGGGCTTGAATAAAGCAACTGCTCCTGTCCGCTGGCCGGGTCAAACCGGTAAACCCTGTCGCCATACTGGCCATAAATACCATAGTACAGGTATTGTCCGTCCCAGGCCATCCCCGAAGCTTTGCCGGAGATGGTATAGCTGGCCACAATGCTCCAGTCGCGGTTCTGAATGGGCTTCTGTGCCGTAAGGTCAACTCCGGTCAGGATTACGACCGCGATGACGATGATTTTCCATGGAAATTTTGATTTCATAACGCTAACTTTTTAGAGTGAAAACCCGAAGATAATTTCAGGCAAATTTAGCCAAATTAATTGGTTTTAAAAGTTGGCAACATCGGAAAATTCTATTTTTGCTGAAAATTCTCCGGTATGAAATCATTAAAATTCAGTTCAGGTATTGTATGGGTTTCGCTTTTTTTGATGGCCGTTTCTATTTCATGTACCAATGTTCCGCTTACCGGCCGCAAGCAACTCACCCTGCTCCCCGAGTCAGAGCTGGTTTCGATGAGTATGACTGCCTACAGCGATTTCCTTAAGCAGAGCAACGTAGCCCGGAATACTCCTGATGCCCGGTTGGTACAGGACATTGCAGGCAAAATAGCCTCTTCCGCTGAGAATTACCTCCGCCAAAACGGGCTGGAAAGCCGGATATCGGGGTTTCAGTGGGAGTACAATCTGATCGAAGATGAAACGCCAAATGCATGGGCAATGCCGGGAGGAAAAATCGTGGTCTATACCGGTATTTTGCCCTACACCAAAACGGTAGAGGGTCTTGCCGTGGTGATTGGTCACGAAATTGCCCACGTGGTTGCCCGTCATGGCAACGAGCGCATGAGCCAGGCACTGCTCATTCAAACGGGTGGACTGGCACTGTCAGTGGCGCTTGCCGAAAAACCGGCTGAAACCCAGCAACTTTTCTATGCCGCTTATGGAATCGGTTCGGCAGTTGGTGTCAGTTTGCCTTTTTCACGCTCTCACGAATATGAAGCAGATTATCTCGGACTGATATTTATGGCAATGGCAGGCTACAACCCCAACTCGGCTGTCGAGTTCTGGGAACGGATGTCATCCATGGGAGGATCGAGACCACCGGAATACCTGAGTACGCACCCTTCAGATCAGAACCGTATCTCCAACATCAAGAAAATGATGCCAGAGGCCATGAGCTATTATAAGAAGTAATAATACTACTTCAAAGTTCTGAATTCCTTTTACTTACAGAACGATCAACATGAATTTCTCCCGGTTTCTGCGAAGCATTTTACAATTTGCGACTTTCATCGGGTTACCGGTTGATTTTGAATATTTCGGAGTAATTTTTCTGAAACGGGTCAGCGTATCTGGAATCCTTAATTCTGCTCATTATGCACTTCGTTGAGATGTTTTTTGTTGCTCTCGGTCTTTCAACCGATACATTTGCTGTGTCAGTTTCCACCGGAATAGTCACTGACCGGCTTCGTTTCCGACAGGCCATCAGGATTGCCCTTGTTTTGGCCCTCTTCCAGGGTGCCATGCCTTTAATGGGTTGGTTGGGAGGAAGGCAGGTGGAGCAGTATTTCAGTCATCTCGACCACTGGATCGCGTTTGCCCTGCTCACTGCGCTGGGAATCAAAATGATATCTGAAACCCTCAGCCAAAAAACAACAAAACCTTTCAACCCTCTCATGCTCACAGTAGCGATCGGAATGGCTGTTGCCACCAGCATTGACGCGCTTGTGGTTGGCGTCAGCTTCGCTTTTCTTGAAATCAATATTTACCACTCATCCATATTGATTGGTGTGGTAACCTTCTTCGCTGCTATGGTCGGAATGCTCCTCGGAAAAAATGTCAGCGGGAAATTCGGAAATAGGGTGGAATTGCTCGGCGGGATCGTCATCATTGCCATAGGCCTGAAAATCCTCATCAGCCACCTGATCTGAGTTGTGTAAATGACCCGATATTTTTGATTGGACAATTTCGTTCACACTTATCACGGATTGTTTTTTTTCTGATAATTTAGCCGATACTTTTGCCTGCTAAGACTCGAAAATCTAAAATACTGCGATATGAACGAAAAAATCCTGTTCGAAAAAAAGTTCTACTTCCTGGGCGCTGATTTTCTCAGAGAAATTATGGAAGTTTCTGATATCAGGACCCTCCCGCCAAATACCGTGCTGATCAAAGAGGGCGAATACGTTAAAATTATCCCGGTGCTTCTGTCCGGACTTGTCAAGACTTTTGCACAGGTTGACGGAAAGGAAATTTTACTCTATTACATTCAGCCTGGCCAAAGTTGTATTATGTCATTTTCATCCAGCCTGAAGAATGAACCCAGCCGGATATTTGCTGTCACTGAAGAGGAGAGCGACCTGCTGCTCATCCCGTCCGACAAGATTTCAAAGTGGGTTATCACTGAACCCTCCATCAATTTGCTATTTTATGAGGAATATAACCAGCGCTATAGCGAAATGCTTGATACTGTGAGGCGGCTCTTGTACGATAAACTTGATAAACGGTTGTTTGATTACCTCTGTAACAGAGTAAAGATCACCGGAAAAAACCCTGTGAAATTTTCACACCGTGGTGCTGCCCATGATTTGGGAACTGCCAGGGAGGTGGTCAGCAGGCTCATCCGGAAGCTCGAAAGCCAGAATCTTGTGAGACAGGAAAATGACCTGATTCACGTCTTTTTTCCGCAGGTGTGACTTTAGTCACTGGACAGGAAAATCCAATCAGGTTCTTTTGTGCTGGTTTTTTGTAAAAATATCAATACATTTCTTATGCACAAGCTCTTTTCCTTACTGGCAATCTTCGTTTTTTTAGTGGATTTGCAATCGCAGACAATTGAATACTCCTGGCGCTATTACACAACCGGTAATACCGGCATTTTGGGCGATTACGCCGAAGGCCTCTGGATTGATCATGATGGTGACCCCTACATTGCCGCTTACACCCCTGGTTGGGAAGAAGGGGGATTTTCAAAACTGATCACTGCCGAAAACCGGTGGATCAACTATTCGAATGTTGATTATCCGGTAATTGGAGACATCAACGACGTAGGGGCTTCCCGCATCAGCGATATCGTTGAAGATGCCAATGGATTGCTTTGGATGGCTCACTGGCGGGGTTTACTGAAATTTGACCCTGCCGTTGGCGCAAGTTCGATTCAATTCTGGGGCGCCGGCAACTCCATCCATCCCGGCGGCCGAAGCCGTGAAATAGCCTTAGCTCCGGATGGTTCGCTTTGGATTGCCGTTGTTTCGGTAACCTGGGGAAACGGCGGGCTTGTTAATTTTAATCCAACCACTAATCAATGGCGCTTCTGGGGTTATGGAACTACTGCCAACAACTGGCCGGGAACCATTTCCAACTGCGATAATGTTTCAATCCAGCAAAAGCCTGGCGGTGGTTACACAGTCTGGGTCTCTGCCTCTGGCGGAGTGGTTGCTTTTGACAGCAACACCCAGCTATTTACGCTGCACACTTTTAATTATAATCCCGGAGAAATTATCAAAACGCCGGGGCATAACAGTGTGGACGACCAAAACAACCTGTGGATGATCCGGTATGACGGTGTTTCCCCATTTTATTTCCTTGAATTTATGAAGCAGGATGGTCAGTGGATAAGGCCGGTACAACCGCCTGTTTCAGCCGTTCTTAACGATATCTGGGCATTCAAGGCTTACGGAAACCTGAACGCACTGCTTGTTGACGGCAACAGCGTGGTATGGCATTTTAACGGCGTTTCGTGGACAAGCAATGGCGCATGGAAAGAAGGCGCCTACACCTATGCTGTCGATCTGGATGCTGCCGGAAATATTTGGGTAACCGGCGTTGGTGGCGCTGCCAAAAGAAGCGCTCAGACCGGAACCTGGCAGCGTTACCGCATCACCAACTCATCGCAGATTGACTATTGGGTGGAAGATATTACGATTGACGCTGAAGGAAATGTATGGATGACCGGAAATGCAGGTACTGGTGTCGGTGGATTTCAAAAATTCGACGGAACAAGATGGATCGGTTACAACCAGCTCAATTATGGTTTGGGCTATCCATTTCCCTTTCCCACTGATAATACAGAAGTTATCTACTACAGGCCATCAAATGGCCACATCGTAGTTAACCCAATGTACAACTACCTTCATGAATGGGACGGAACCAATTACACTTCGCTCAATTATCCCAACGACCGCTCTGAAGGTGTGGTGGAGGACTCGCAGGGCAGATTGTGGAGTCTTGGTGAGTATTTCAACCTGAAGTATTATGCTAACAATTCATGGACATCAGTTAGTTTTGACGGATGGGGATATAGCATTTGCAAAGATCCAACCCGGCCGGGTACAATCTGGGCAAGTTCGGGCAACCAGGTGTTAAGAACCGATGGCTCCTACAATTTTTCGCGCAGCAATACCAGTTTTCCTGAGTTAAATCCTCAAAGCGATTTACTTACTACTGTGGTTGCCGCACCCGATGGCATTGCATGGGTTGGAAGCAACCAGGGACTTTTCAGGATCAATGCCAACATTGGCACTTATCAGTTCTTTTCCCCTTCAAATTCCCAGATTCCGGGAGATAATATCTCGCCGCTAATTATTACACCCGATGGACGACTTTGGTTTTCCAATTTCTGGAGTACTACCACTTCAACTTACGGATTATGCTGGTACGATGGAACCAACTTCGGCATCATACCCCAAACCCAAACCGGGGGGCTGCCTCATGCGCAGATTTACGATATCGAGGTTAAGCCTTTGGATAACGGCTATGAACTTTGGATAAGTTGTGCCAGCAGGGGTGTGGCAGTTTTAACAGTGAGTTCTGCCAGCGTCAATGCTTCCGCCGGTCCGGATGGGCAAATTTGTGTCGGTCAGACGTTTGCATGCCAGGGAGAAGCTGTTTACTACAATTCGGTCAACTGGACTACGGCAGGAGATGGCGTCTTTTCTGATCAGGCAATCCTGAATCCCGTTTATAACCCCGGCAACCAGGATATCAGCCAGGGTTCGGTGGTGTTAACGTTTACAGCTTATGGAAGTGGAGGAACTTCAGCTAATGACGATCTCACGCTTACCATTGATCCTCTTCCCGGACAGGCTTCAGGCATTAGCGGTGATAACCAGGTGTGTGCAGGATACTCCAGTACCTACCTTTGCTCAACCATTCCAAATGCCACTTCAGCGCAATGGCTGCTTGAACCTGAATTTGCCGGCTCGGTGACAATGATTCATGATACTGTGATCAATGTTAGCTGGGCAGCAACTTTTTCAGGATTCGCCAACCTAAGGGTCAGGGGAGAAAACAGTTGTGGTTTTGGGGCTTATTCCGAAACCTTTTCCATTGAGGTACTCGATTGCACCGGAATTTCCGAAATCTCACCGGCTATCTCAGTTTATCCAAATCCGGCAAGCAGCTACCTCATCATTGATCCTTCAAATCAAATTTCCGGGATGGCAACGATTTCGGTTTATGACCTGCCCGGAAATATTATTTTCGAAACCCGGGAATCCGTTGTAAGTGATCAGCCATTGGTTATCGGGCTTTCGGAACTTGTCAATGGTGTATATCTGGTTCGAATGGTCATCAATTCGGAGGTTATACTCAGCAGGAAAATTAAAATTCTTCATTAATCGGGATTAGTTTTCAATGTGTAACTTTTTGTTTGAAACCAAAAATTGATGAGTTGAAATTAACAGAAATCAATAAATCGTTTTTTTCTATTTCAATAATTTAAATATAAAACAACCCAAAATGAAAAAGAACATGGGAACTGCCGACAAAGTGATCAGAGTGATTATCGCGGCATTAGTGGTTATCCTCTATTTCACCGGAGTTATTACCGGAACAACGGGCATTATCCTTTTGGTGCTCGCTGCGATTTTCGTGCTGACCAGCCTCGTTGGATTCTGCCCTTTGTATGCCCCGCTCGGGATCAGAACGATCTGTAAATCAAAATAAAATGGAATTTTGAAGTTCCTGCTGCTGTTGGGAGATTTTCGGGAATAGCTGCGGGAATCAGGCTTTCTTTTTTGTAGTAGTTGAGATGGAGCCGGGTTCTTTTTCTTCGAGAAGAATCAATAAGAATTCTGTAAGAAAGCCTTTGTTGACTCTTTTATGTGGAGATCCTGGATTACTGTCATTTCATGATTTCAGCAGCTCGGCCATTTTTCTTCCGATATCTGCCGGCGAATCTACCACGTGAATGCCACATTCGCGCATGATCTGCTTTTTAGCTTCGGCGGTATCGTCTTTGCCGCCAATGATTGCCCCGGCATGACCCATCGTTCTGCCTTTAGGAGCAGTGGCGCCTGCGATAAATCCTACAACCGGCTTATTTCCATGCGCTTTGATGTAGTAGGCTGCTTCGGCTTCCATGGTTCCGCCAATCTCGCCAATCATCACAATGCCTTCTGTTTTGGGGTCATTCATCAGCAGCTCTACAGCCTCTTTGGTAGTCGTGCCGATGATGGGGTCGCCGCCGATTCCAATCGCGGTTGTCTGTCCAAGTCCTGTTTTGGTCAACTGGTCAACGGCTTCGTAGGTGAGTGTTCCTGAGCGTGATACTATGCCTACGCGACCGGCAGAGTGAATGAAACCCGGCATAATACCCACTTTCGCTTCTCCGGGTGTGATAACGCCGGGGCAATTGGGGCCGATCAAACGGGCGTTTTTATCTTTCAGGTATTCTTTCACAGTTATCATGTCTTTGGTGGGGATGCCCTCGGTGATACACACAATAACTTTGATACCGGCATCAGCGGCTTCCATAATAGCATCGGCGGCAAATGCAGGTGGAACAAAAATCACCGAAACATCGGCGCCGGCTTCTTTTACAGCATCTGCCACGGTGTCGAATACCGGCTTGTTCAGATGAGTCTGACCACCCTTGCCGGGAGTTACACCACCTATCACATTGGTTCCGTAAGCAATCATCTGACTGGCATGAAATGTTCCTTCGTTGCCGGTGAAGCCCTGCACCACTACTTTTGAATGTTTATCCACCAAAACGCTCATAATACCTGATTTTAAAGATTTGTCAATGTTTTATTGCCGCAAAAATACTCCCTTTTAACAACCGGCAGAGGGTCATTAAGTATTTTTAAAAATAAATGCTCCGAAAAACTAATAGGCCGGTATTCTCATGAAATGGAATTATAGTTATTAATGAAAAACTAAATCATTGAATATCAGCATATAAATATTTCCGACCAATGATAAAAAGTTGAAGTCTGGTTCTATTCATCGGTAAAGATTATGGTTTGTATTCAATAAAGATTATTTTTGCTCTGATTAAATAACTGAAAAACAGTAGCTATGAATACCAACGATACCATTTGCGCATTGGCCACTTCACCGGGAACGGCAGCTATTGCCGTGATAAGGGTTTCAGGGCCACAAGCCATCAGCGGGGTTGACGCCCTCTTTGCACCGGCAAGGAAAGATTTTCGCATCCTTGATGCCGCAAGTCATACCATCCATTTTGGTAATTTTATAAGAGGAAAAGAAATCATTGATGAAGTGCTGGTAAGTGTTTTCAGGAATCCGCACTCTTACACCGGCGAAGATGCCGTGGAAATATCCTGTCATGGTTCACCCTACATTCAGCAGAAAATCCTTGAAATCCTTATAAATTCGGGCATCAGGATGGCAAATCCGGGCGAGTTTACGCTTCGGGCCTTCCTTAATGGGAAATTTGACCTCACACAGGCAGAAGCAGTGGCCGACCTGATCGCCTCCAATTCCAAAACCTCCCACGACCTCGCCATTGACCAGATGCGGGGCGGATTTTCTAAAAAAATCAGAGAGCTCCGCCAGGAACTTATTGGGTTTGCATCATTGATCGAACTTGAACTCGATTTTTCTGAAGAAGATGTGGAATTTGCCGATCGAAAGCGACTACTCGACCTAATCGGGAAAATCAAGCGCGAAATCGAAGGCCTGGTTCATTCTTTCAATTTCGGAAATGTGCTCAAAAACGGGATTCCGGTTGCCATCATCGGGAAACCGAATGTGGGAAAATCAACCCTGCTCAACACCATTTTGCAGGAAGAAAAAGCCATTGTTTCCGAAATTCCCGGAACCACCCGCGATTCCATCGAGGACACGATCATTATTGATGGCGTGGCTTTCCGGTTTATTGATACTGCCGGTTTGCGCAACACCGACGATACCATCGAGAGCATCGGAATCGAACGAACAATGGAAAAGATCAAACAGGCACGAATCATCCTGTTTGTCTTTGATGTTGCCGGAAGTACCCTCGATCAGATACGCGAGATTGTTGAAGAACACAAACACCTGCTCAACGACCCGTCAAAGCGCGTGATACTGGTTGGAAACAAAATTGACCAGCTGGTCGAAATACCAAAAGGATTCAGGGATCTGGTGGAGATGGAAACGGTGTTTGTGTCGGCAAAGCGCAAGGAAAATATCAACCTGATCTCCGACAGTCTTCTCAAAACGGTGAACAAAGATCAGATTACCGACAACACGATTGTTTCCAACGTACGGCACTACGAAGCCCTCTCCAATGCACTCGATGCCATCCTGGTGGTGGAAGATGCCATAACACAGGAAATTCCGACCGATCTTGTTGCAAGCGACATCCGGCAGGCGCTGCATCATTTGGGAACCATCACCGGCCAGATCGTGACCGAAGACATCCTTGACAATATCTTCATGAATTTCTGTATTGGCAAATAAGACATTGATTAACAGTGAATTAAAATGAAAAGGTCAATGGCTGTTTGGTACTGGGCGCCACGGGTTTTGTGCATCCTGGCCATAGCATTTTTTTCGCTTTTTGCACTCGATTCTTTTGATCTGGAATTATCTTTGGTTCAACAGGTTGTCGGGTTTGTCATCCACATGATCCCATCTGCTGTACTGGCGCTTTTGCTTTGGATGGCCTGGAAACGGGAACTTGCCGGCGGAATCATTTTTATCCTTATCAGTCTGCTGCTCACACCGGTTGTATTTATTGGCAATTACAATAACAACCATTCTTTATGGATAAGCACCACCATTGTGCTGATGGTCACCTTTCCGTTTTTTGTGGTGGGGGTGTTGTTTTTGCTGAGCCGGAGAGCAAAATTAAGGGCTAAGCAGGATAGTTGGTAAAAATTTGGCTGGATAAGCAGTTCAATTTCCCCCGTGTTGCCAGCATTTGCCGTTGGGGCTTGTGGTCATCCTTTTACATTGCGAACCCGATTGTATTCTGGCTGAGCATTGCACGCTGGCTGATCGTTTTTCGGGCTGATGAACACTGCCTGCTACCTGGTCGCCGTGATGATGACAGTATCCTGATTCACTTTTGGTCATATTCTGACATCGTTGACCGCTCTTTGTTTTTCCCCTGCATTGTGTTGAAGGTGAAGAAGTTGCTGAAGATCCTTTGGAAGATGAACCTGTAAAAGGCCATAAAGTGAGATCAATCCTGCTTTCGATCTGAAATTCAGTACTATCGGGCAATTGGGTAAAAAAGTCCAGACCTGTAATGCTTTCTACATAATCCACAGTGCAGGCAAAGGATGACAGGGATGCTGACGATTTTTCGTTGGGCAGAACGAATCCGATGGCTTTAATTTCTGGGTCGGAATAGTCAAAAATAACCTTGTAGTATTCGGCAGGCACCGGAAGGTTATTTCCGATATACCCTCTAAAACTATTGAAAATACAGCCGGTTATCACGATCACAGCGCCATTCTGCACTGCCCAGCCACGCACCTGCTCTTCCAGTTTTTTCCAGATTCCGCGGTTAAACCCTGGAACCTGCGGGCTCATATTGGAAAAGTAAAACGACTCGCTCATTGCCGCATCCGACCAGCCCATATCGGCAGCAGGCGCCAGGTGGCCCCGGTCATAGCCCGATGCCTCGTAATCTTTCTTGGTAGCTTGCGGATGAACCAGCTTCGGATCAGCCCGGAAATTGTCGGTTCGCTCAGCTCCTGAGCGGGTTTCGTCTGCTGTAAGGACGTACGCCACATAGCGGGCCTGTTTGTAATCTTTTTCAAATCCAACGGTGAAGCCAGTATGTTTTATCACCTGGTCGCAGGCCGCACATTCAGGAATAGCAAGCAGTTCCGGATCATTGGAAATGCTTTGCCCGAAACAATTTAAGTGCTGACTGAGTAGTATAATACCGAAAAGAATCAGGTTTTTCATAGGTTTTTTTTGCAAAAATAGGAGATTTTGGGATTTCTGTTAATTGCCTGATTTTGTGCTGAGGATTTGTTTCAAAGTTTAATTTTAGATTGTATCTTTGCCAAAAGTTTCATTATAAACGCATAACTAATCTGCACTATGAAAAATCTACTTTTGCTCGCTTTGCTGCTTCTAACCGGAGCAATGGCTTCGGTGGCACAGAATAGCTGGTTCGTGGCGGTGTCCGGCTACGTTTACCAGGACTCTTCCATGACCCCATTGCCCAATTACGTGGTTATGGCACAGGCCACCGGATCGGGAATGACTCAGACAGCTACCATGATAACCAATAACCAGGGATTCTACAGCGGGGTATTGTATGGAATGGCTTTTGGAGAGATCGAGGTCTCTGCACCCGATTGTAACGGCCAGATGATTTCCTACTCGGCGCCGTTTACACCCGACAATAACGTATTTCAATTCGATTTCTGGATATGCAGCGGCGCGCCTGCCTGGTGCAAAGCAGCCTGGGCATACCAGGTATATCCGGGGTTTACAACGCCGGTGGTGGGTTTTACTGATCTTTCAACCGGAAATCCGTCAAGCTGGCTATGGGATTTTGGCGATGGAACCTATTCAACCGAACAAAATCCTGTGCATGAATATGCTCAGCATGGAACTTACAATGTCTGCCTTACCATCTCCAACCCCGACAACAGTTGTCAGGATACCTACTGCGATATTGTTTATACCAATGCAAATTTTCCCGATTGCTACAACTGGTTCTGGTACAATCAAACCGGAAATTACGACTTTGAGTTCTTTGCCGAGACAATCCCTCAGGCCACTGAATTTTTCTGGGATTTTGGCGATGGAACCACCGGAACCGGCCAAACCGTAACCCATTCTTACCAGCCAAACACCGGCGATGTTTTTATAGTTACGCTTCATTCATGGGTTTTGGATCCCGCCACCGGCGACTCCTGTTATTCTCATTCTGCGGATAAAGTTTTTATCTATGGCTTCCCCAACGATTGCTATAACTGGTTCTGGTATATGCCGCAACCGGACGGTATGGTTGAGTTTTTCGGAGATGCTTATCCTGCCGCTGAATCCTGGTTATGGGACTTTGGCGACGGAACCACCGGAACAGGACAAAATGTTACCCATCAATATAACACCATTCCCGGAGACGTGGTTATGGTTACGCTTACTACCACATCATACACTGCCAACGGCGAGATGTGCACGGCCACTTCCACGCAGGAAGTATATCTGGGAAATCAGCCCGGCGATTGTTTTAACTTCTTCTGGTACGAAGAGACCGGGAACAATACCATCAACTTATACGGCGAATCGTGGCCTGCCCCGGCGAATCTTTACCAATGGACATTTCCTGATGGCTCAATTCAATATGGCCAGCAGGTGAGCTATGCTTACGATCCCAATATGGTGAATGGTTTTGAGGTTTGCCTGGAGACTTATATCTGGATGAACACGATTGACAGTTGCTATGCTCAGTCATGCCAGTTGGTGTTTATCGGAGGCGGCGGATGGAACGAGATTTCGGGGATGATATACGCCGGTGCAAATCCCGCCGATCAGGCCTTTGCCATGCTGTACCAGGTAACTCCAAATGGCATCGAACTCTTTGATTATCTGTTTGCCGAACCTTATACAGGTAAATACTCCTTCTACTTCGCTCCTCCGGGCGAGTATTATGTAACGGCATTCCTCAGCCCCACCTCAACCTATTTCAACCAGTATTTCCCAACCTACTACGGCGACGCCTTATATTGGTATGAAGCCACTGTTATCAACCCCGAAAACAGCGGTATCCTCTACGATATTCACCTGATTCCGGCATCCGGCGGAGGCAACGGCGATTGCAGCATCTCCGGAAACATCACCATCGAATCCAAAGGTGATCCGGGATCAAATCTTCAGGTTGTGCTGATGAATGCTGACAATCAACCGATAGCATTTGTCAACAGCGACGATCAGGGGAATTTTGCTTTCGCTGATCTTGGCTATGGTGCATATCATGTGAAAGTGGAAATGCCCGGCGCCGAATGTGAAATTGCAACCGCTGAGCTTACTGCCGCAAACCCGCATGCAGTGGTCAACTTTGTGATCGAAGGATCACAGATTTTCCTCGGAATAAACGATCAGCCTGAAAACATCCAAATTGTCGGCATTTACCCGAACCCCGCCGACAAACTCATCCAGCTAAGCTTGTATATTGATGGAAATGAAACGATTACCATCTCAATTACCGATATATTGGGTAAAGAGGTCAAATCGCTCAACCGGGAGGTAGTTCAGGGCAACCAAACCATTGCATTGCCCGTTGAAGAGCTGAAGAAGGGCATCTATAACCTCACTGTCCGCAGAAGCACAGGCGAAAGATCAACAATGAAGTTTGTGAAATAACGATCAAAAAGGATACTCAAAAGGCTGCTTCTCAACGGAGCGGCCTTTTTTTTGCGGATTTTCAGGATAATCGCCTGCCACTGCTTTCGGATTCTTTACAAAAAAATTCCTCAAAAATTGCTGAAAACAAAGAAATCCCTAAATTTGACGCCTCTTAAAATCGAATGCGAATGCGGGAAATCCTACTTCTCTTTTTGGTTGTAATGACGGGGTTGCAGGCCAGCGGCCAGGAGCTCCGCAAGATGCGGCTGGTGGGCGATGCCAGTAAATCTGACAGCGAAATCGTTACGCGACGCGACCGTAACGGCAACCTCACCGCCGGGATTATGGTCATCTCCGACATGGACGGCTTCAGCTACGATTCCTACGATGGCGTGGTGGGCAGCGTGGACCACCGGCCGGGGATGGACATCGTTTACCTCTCCACAAACGAGCGCGTGCTTGAGATTTACAAAAGTGGCTACCAGCCTCTGAAGATCATACTTTCGGAGGTCGGTATCCGATTAAAACCACAGGAGGTGTGGCAGATAAAAGTTGCCGGCGATGCGCTGCCAGCTTCCGCAATCCCCGTCACCATCCGCCTCACCCCTGCCGACGCCGTGCTGACCATTGATGGCAAACCGGCCACCGGAACCACACACTCCTTAACTCCGGGTTCTCACACCCTGAAAATTGAAAAAGAGGGCTTCAAAACCGAAGAGAAAACCATCGCCGTAAGCGAACAGCAGGTATTTTTCGAGTTTGCCCTCACGCGCCAGCCCGACGCCGGACTGCAGATCGAAACCACTCCTGCCGGGGCTTCTGTTTATCTTGACGGCGTTAAACTGGGCGAAACCCCGCTGGCCGTTTTCTATAAACCCGGCACTTACCCCATCCGAATTGTGAAGGAGGGCTATGTAACCATCGAAGGGCAGACCCTTGAGGTAGCCCTGCCCCAGACCCGCAAAAGCTACACGTTGGAGGAAAACGTGGGTTACATTACCATCAACACCCAAAGTGGCGCTTCCGTTTATTTCAACGACCAGTTGATTGCCAACCCCAAAAACGTAAAGCTGCCGCCCCAACTGGTAAAGGTAAAAGTAACCCAACCCAAAGCCGAACCACTGGAGCAGCAGGTTATTCTGAAACGCAACGAGCGCCTCACCTTTGATATGTTTCCCGTCGTACAAACCGGAACCATCCAGATTGCCGTTACCCCCTTCGACGCCCAAATTGAACTCACCGGCGACGCCGGCGAAAAATACACCGCAACAGGTATGAAGGTGTTTGAGGATATTCCGGTGGGAACATACACTGCGAAAGTAAGCGCTGCCGGTTACGATACCAAGCAGGAAAGTATTCATCTAAAAACCGGAGAGATAGTGAACCGAAGCATTCGACTAACCGAGATACAGGTTGCACAACCAACAGCTACAAAATCCGGATTTAAATGCGGTACCGATAAATTAGTGGATACCCGCGATGGCAATCAGTATGAAACGGTTCAAATAGGCAACCAATGTTGGATGAAGGAAAACCTGAAGTGGTTGCCAAGTGTAAATCCCCCGGCAGAAGGCTCAATAACATCCGCAAATTATTATGTTTATGATTATAAAGGCAATAGTGTTTCATCCGCAAAGGCAACGGCCAATTATCGTATCTATGGAGTTTTATACAACTGGCCGGTAGCTTTAAAAGCCTGCCCAACGGGTTGGCATTTGCCCAGCGATGACGAATGGACAGTATTAACCAATTATCTTGGAGGTGAAAGTGTAGCTGGTGGAAAAATGAAAACCCTCGGCACAACCCATTGGAACAGCCCAAACGCTAGCGCTACCAATAGCAGCAGTTTTAAGGCTCTGCCCGGCGGCTACCGCTATACCGATGGGTCGTTCGGCAATGTGAGCTACTACGGCTACTGGTGGTCATCCTCACCCAGCGTTGCTTCCAATGCCTGGAGCCGGTGCATGTACTACAGTAACGCCGAAGTATTCCGGGGCAGCTACAGTAAGTCGTTCGGGTTCTCGGTGCGCTGCCTCAAGGACAATTGATTTATTTGGCTATTTGTCTATTTGATAATTAGCTGCGATGATTAGTTAATCGCACCCCTGACAGGGTTCTCCCGAAGGGATGCCTTTGGCACAAACCCTGTCAGGGCTGAGATTCCAACAACCCCATCAAAAATTTGCAGGATGATACCGGCCGGTTGCAGGCAATGAAAATTGATTACCTTTGCATCATCTTAAATTGATCATTATGGAAAAGCTACTAAAAAGAATCACCATTAATCCTGATATTTGCCATGGCAAACCCACCATCAGGAACATGCGTTATCCTGTAGAGATGATCCTCGATCTGCTCTCCTCAGGAATGACCACGCAGGAGATCATTAATGACTATCCTGCCATCGAAACCGACGACGTAAAAGCCTGTTTGGCTTATGCATCCAGATTAACCCGGGTCAAATCAATCCATAAAGTTGTCGCATGAGTCATAGTGCAGAATATGTCAGCTTTGAGCTAAAGCAGTTCAACCTCTTCAATAAACTCAAAGTCTTTTTTATTAAAACTTTTAAGAGGCAATTTGTAGTGCACTGCAGTAGCTGCAATCAAAATATCCGGGATATGGATGTTTCTTTTTCTGACTGCATATCTTTTAATCAACGACATAGCAATATTGATTACACGTTCGTTGATTGGCGCTCTTCCATAAGTTTCTATTGATCTTTCAAGTTCTTTTCGTCTCTCAACAGACCTTGAACCAGCCAATAACTCCATAATGGTAACATCGGAAAGGATAAAGCGATATTCCTTTCTGCTTAAAAAATCCAATGATTCCATATCTCTGCGAAATGCATTGATGAGGATATTTGTGTCTAATATGACCTTTGTTTCCATATTCTCTTTCTAAACTCATCGGTAGTTTCATTCATATCAGTCCAGTCAGCCAGCATATCATCAACGGAGTGGGCTTCTCTCTTTGGTGGAATAATCTGGTCATTGGCAGGCTGCTCAATTGTCCTGATTTGAATATCGGTGACCGATTCCATTTTGCTCAAAATCTTCATAATCCTATCAATGATATCAGGGTTCGGAACGTTGAAACTTATTTGTTGCATTGCCGTAAATTTTACGCAAAAGTAGCGATATTATTTGAAACCCATAACAGCCCTGACAGATATTTGAAACCTGTCAATGCTTTGAAAACAATTGATTGAACAAATTCGTTAATTTTGCATCAAAAATAAACTGGAAATCATGCAAAATGAACAACTGCTCGAACGAATAGTCATTGATCCGGAGATACTTACCGGTAAACCGGTGATTAAGGGCACACGGCTTTCAGTCCAGTATATTATCGGTTTGATGGCTTCGGGCGCCGATTTCAGCGAAATTATTTCGGAATACCCAAAATTGGTGGAGGAGGATATTTTGGCGTGTTTGCTATTTGCATCAAAAACACTGGATAGCAATACATTTACACCTTTGTCAGGTCAATTGATTAAGTGATGAATGACCAACCAAAATTTATTGTTGATGAATGTACAGGCCCATATGTTGCAACCTGGCTTAAATCAAAAGGGTTCAGTGTGTTGTCTGTCTTTGAGGCTTTTCCGGGGATTAAAGACACTGAAATTCTCACAATTGCTCAAAGCGAAGGTCGGATTGTCAGAACAAATGACAAGGATTTTGGGGAGATGGTCTTCAAGATTAGATATTCACATCATGGGATTGTTTTACTCAGGTTAAATGATGAACGCAGTAAAAATAAAATTGCTGTACTTGAAAAGTTGCTGACTCATCATAGCGAAGATTTGATCGGAAATTTCATCGTCCTGACTGAAAACACCATCAGAATCATCAGAAAAAATGCTTTTTAGTTTTGATGCGCTGAACTGATGTTTATTTTTCCCGTTTTTCAAAATGGAGAACATCCATTCAATTTTGAACCTTTAAAGTAAAAGAATATGAATCCAGCCATTGTTAAAGTTAAGCCAGCCGACGATTTCAGACTAATTCTCTCATTTGCCAATGGAGAGGTCAGGCGTTTTGATATGAAACCCTATCTGGATAATGGTTTATCCTGATTAATTCATTAGAAACTTAGTTTTAGGGATATATTTGGTTTGAGTGTCAA
>DAIRGA010000012.1:0-137032 GCA_036794825.1 Bacteroidales bacterium
CGAGCTGGGTTCAGAACGTCGCGAGACAGTTCGGTCCCTATCTGTTGTGGGCGTTGGAAACTTGAGAGGACCTGACCTTAGTACGAGAGGACCGGGTTGGACAAACCTCTAGTGTGCCTGCTGTAGCGCCAGCTGCACCGCAGGGTAGCTACGTTTGGATGAGATAAGTGCTGAAAGCATCTAAGCACGAAACTCGCCTCAAGATGAGGTTTCCTTTAAGGGCCGTTCTAGACCAGGACGTTGATAGGCTGCAGGTGTAAAGGTGGTAACATCAAAGCTGAGCAGTACTAATTGCCCGATAGCTTTCTACAGTCGTGATTTCTCATAATGACCCAAATTAATGTATTTTCTTTCTCTTATATGTCTAAATTATTGAAGATCTTATGGTGACTGTAGCGGTGGTGTTCACCTCTTCCCATTCCGAACAGAGAAGTTAAGCCCACCAGCGCCAATGATACTGCCATCAGGTGGGAAAGTAGGTCGTCGCCAATCTTTTTTAAAAACCCCGATATTCTTCGGGGTTTTTTTTTGCCTGAGAATGAAATATTTTTATTCAATAGCAAACATTGGTGCTGTATGTTTGATCTCAGTATTTATTTTTCAGGTATGAACCAATGAAGGAAAAATGAGTATTTAACTTTCAAATACCTAAGACTCATATTGCATTTAACACTGTTTCGATACAAGTTTTAACACATGTAGATTTAAGAGGTTGAAATTCATTATTGTTCATGCTTAAAACTGACACTTTTAGGTCATTCAACTATCTCGTTAGTTTGAAAACATCACATAATGTGAGTTTTACTAATTAGGATGTAATCAATCCTTCAGGTGATTTGCTTTTAAATATTTTCATTCGAAATTTTTACCTAAAGAAAATAAAGCCCTCATTATCACGCTATTTTAATCAAAACCAGAAACCAAATAGTTGTCAGCCTGTTATTAATACTAAAATTATTAAGAAAAAACTTGACTTCTGCTTCTGCTGAAACTATATTTGCAGGCTTTTTACTAAATAATTCTTTCTTTAACTACATTAATTTATGAAATTATCCCAGTTTAAGTACCATTTGCCCCCGGAACTGATAGCTTCTCAGCCCGCTGAAAACCGCGACCAATGCCGCCTGATGGTTCTTGATCGCAAAACCCAGTCCATCGAGCACAAAATCTTTACGGATATCCTCGACTATTTTGATGATGGTGATGTATTTGTGCTTAATAATACCAAAGTTTTCCCGGCTAAGTTGATGGGAACCAAAGAGAAAACCGGTGCTCGCATTGAAGTTTTTCTTCTTCGGGAACTTAACCAGGAGACCCGTTTGTGGGATGTGTTGGTTGACCCTGCCCGAAAAATCAGAATTGGCAACAAATTGTACTTCGGAGAGCACGATGAATTGGTTGCCGAAGTGATTGATAACACTACTTCCCGTGGACGTACACTCCGGTTTCTTTATGATGGGCCTTATCCTGAGTTCAAACGGATGCTCCAGGCAATGGGAAAAACTCCCATTCCGAAAATCATCAACCGCGATGTGAAGCCTGAGGATGAACATTGGTATCAGACAATTTTTGCAAAACATGAGGGCGCTGTTGCTGCTCCTACAGCCGGTCTTCACTTTAGCCGCGAACTGATGAAACGTCTCGAGCTGAAGGGAGTAAATTTTGCCGAGCTAACTCTGCACGCCGGATTAGGCAACTTCCGCCAGATTGAGGTTGAGGATCTTTCAAAACATAAAATGGATTCGGAAGATATGAGTGTGGATGAAAAATGTTCGGAGATTGTCAACAAAGCCAAAGATGCACGAAAGAATATCTGTGCAGTAGGCACTACAACCATCAAAGCCATGGAAACAGCGCTTACGATTTCGGGACACCTGAAACCTTATTCCGGCTGGACCAATAAGTTCATTTTCCCTCCCTATGATTTCAGACTGGCTAACTCCATGGTAACTAACTTCCACCTGCCATTGTCCAGTATGATGATGTTGGTGGCCGCTTTTTCGGGTTACGATTTCCTTATGAAAGCATACAAGGAAGCCGTTCAGAAAAAGTACAAAGTTTTCTCCTATGGCGATGCTATGCTGATCTTATAAAATATTGCAGACTATTAAGCTCTGATTAATAGAGGATTGAGGCGTAAAGTATTGTTTAATCAAAATGCTACTTTGCGCCTTCTTTTTTTGTAACCACCTACATGATAACCATCAATAAAAAATCAAGGTGAATAAAAATGTAATAATTGTAGCTGGTGGAATGGGTATGAGGATGAACACCAGCACTCCCAAACAATTTCTTCCTGTTGCCGGAAAACCTGTTTTGATGCATACTATCCTTCGTTTTTATCATTTTGACGAAAAAATGAAAATCATTGTGGTTCTGCCTTTCGCTCACATCGAAACCTGGAACAGACTATGCTCGGAGCAACGATTCCTGGTTCCTCACATTGTGATTACCGGAGGCAGCGAGCGATTTTACTCTGTAATAAACGGGCTGTCCAACGTTCCTGAGAATGAACTGGTGGCCATCCATGACGGCGTAAGACCGCTGGTTTCTGAAGATTTGATTGCCCGCTGCTTTGTAGCAGCAGCCACCTTCGGAAATGCAATACCGGTAATCTCACCCAATGAATCGTTGCGAAAGATTGAGGAATCGGCCAGTTACCCTGTAGATCGCAATCAATTCCGACTGGTGCAAACGCCTCAGACTTTCATTAGCAACCTGATTATCGAAGCCTACCATCAGCCTTTTAAAAGTAGTTTTACCGATGATGCCACTGTTTTCGAATCATCAGGCCATCGCGTACACCTCGTCGAAGGGGAACCGGAGAATATCAAAATAACCCGTCCTGCTGATCTTCGGATCGCTGAGGCTTTGATGAGAAAATAATTTCGATAAATCTTTTTGCCAACGTTCTCAATTTCTGTCAGATTATCTTTGCAAGCCATTCAAAATATTACTGTGGAAAATCGAACCGATAGAATAATTCTGGGGATAGATCCCGGCACCAATATTATGGGTTACGGCGTGATTTGTGATAACGGCAGGGCAATGACGCTGCTTGCAATGGGTGTGCTCAAACTTTCTAAGTACACCAGTCAGCCATTGCGATTGAGGAAAATTTTCGAAAGTACCCTGTCGTTGGTTGAGCAGTACAAACCCGATGAATTTTCGATCGAAGCGCCATTTTATGGCAAAAATGTTCAATCAATGCTCAAGCTGGGACGAGCACAAGGTGTGGCTATGGCTGCTGCGCTTTACCGCGACATCCCGATTTTTGAATATTCTCCGCTCGAAATCAAAAAATCCATAACCGGTAACGGAAGTTCTTCTAAAGAGCAGGTTGCAGCCATGCTTTTTCGTTTGCTCAAATTCGATAATAACCCCGAAACACTTGATGCCACCGATGGACTTGCCGCAGCCGTTTGTCACTACTTCAAACGGACAAAATCAACCGGCGGCAAAGCATTCACCGGATGGAAGAGTTTCCTGGCTGATAATCCTGACAGGTTGAAGAAAAGTTGATTTTCACGATTAACTCCAGGAGTTTTCATTAATCAGATTCACCTATACTGAACTCTTTTCTTTCACCCACTCGCGTGCGTTCACGAAGGCCGCAATCCAGGGAGTAACCTGGTCTGTCCTTCTGTTTTCTGGGTAATGCGCCCATTGCCAGGGCAAAATTGCGCGCTCGAGATGCGGCATCATGGCAAGATGACGGCCATCTTCTGACACAATTCCTGCGGCAGCAAAGGGAGAACCATTGGGATTTCCGGGATACTCATTGTAGGAGTACCGGATTGCGATCTCGTATTTCGATTCGTCCAGCGGAAAGTGGAATTTTCCTTCGCCGTGCGCAACCCAAATTCCCAGTCGACTGCCTGCCAACGACTTCAGCATCACAGCGTTGTTGGGTAAAATATCAACATTGAGAAATGCCGATTCAAATTTTCCGGAACCATTATGGAGCATTTTAGGATGTTTTTCATGATCCGGATAGATCAATCCAAGTTCGGTCATCACCTGGCAACCATTGCAAACGCCGAGGCTGAGCGTGTCCTGACGTTGGTAGAAGTTGCTGATGGCGGCTTTTGCTTTTTCGTTGTAAAGCAGCGCGCCGGCCCAGCCTTTGCCCGAACCAAGTACATCAGAATTGGAAAACCCTCCCACAAAAACTATAAAGTTAATGTCCTCCAGCGTTTCACGCCCGCTGATGAGATCGGTGGTGTGCACGTCTTTCACATCAAATCCGGCCAGGTAGAGCGACCAGGCCATTTCACGATCGCCGTTAACTCCTTTTTCGCGAATGATGGCAGCTTTGATACCGGTTGATTTTCTGCGTTTTGGATCGGTTCCAAATTGTGAAAACTGTCCTGAAAATCCATTTGAAAAACTGAATTTCACTGGCTGTTGCTTGTAATTGCTGTAGCGATCCAGCGCGAGCGAGGGTAAAGTCTGGTTTCTTTCAAAAAGATAGGAGGTCTTGTACCATAGGTCTCTAAGGCTCTCAATATCAAAATCATGAGCTTGTTCGTAATGTCTGACGGTAACCTTTCTGTCGGACACATAATGCCCGATTGCCGTTGCATCAATGCCGGCAGATTGCAATTTGGATAAAACATTGTCCACTTTTTTAACCTGAATTACTACGGCCGGTCTTTCGCTGAAAAGTATCCTGATGAGGTCTTCATCGCCCAATCCGGATAAATCAATGGATAATCCGCCGCTGGTGTTGGGGAAATTCATTTCGAGCAGCGTTGTGATCAATCCACCGGCTGAAACATCATGCCCGGCGAGCACCTTGCTTTCGTTAATCAGTTGCTGAATTGCACTAAAAACATTTCTGAAATAACCGGCATCCGAAACATCCGGTGGAGTATTTCCGATGGTTCCGTGGATTTGTGCAAAACTGCTTCCGCCGAGTTCAAACCCCGTCCTGGTGAAAGGGATATAAATGATCTCCGAATTCAAATCGTTGACAAGGGCTGGTCTTATGGTTTTCCTGATGTCGGAAATTTCGGCTACCGTAGAGATTATCACCGTTCCTGGGGCAAGGACTTTTTTACCGTCCGGATATTTCTGGGTCATCGAAAGCGAGTCTTTTCCGGTGGGAATGTTGATTCCCAGCGCTGTAGCGAATTCCCCGGCGGCTTTCACAGCTTTGTAAAGTCTTGCATTTTCGCCATCATTTCGGGCAGGCCACATCCAGTTGGCCGAAAGCGAAACCCCCTTTAGTCCCTGAACTACAGGTGTCCAAACAAGATTAGTAAGTGCCTCAGCTATAGCGAGTACCGGCCCTTTTGCCGGATCAATCAAACCCGCAACCGGTGCGAGCCCGATGGAAGTGGCAACCCCTTTAATCCCCTGGTAATCAACAACTGTAACCCCTAAATTATTCAAAGGCAACTGGATTTCCCCCACACATTGCTGCAGGGCGATTTTGCCGGTAACCGAGCGGTCAACTTTGTTGGTGAGCCAGTCTTTGCAGGCCACTGCCTCGATTTGCAGTACTTTTTCGAGGTAATCCTGAATTTTTTCGGAAGCGTAAACAGGTTCAGGAAATCTATACGTAATGGTTTTGTCGGTGAGCAGGCTCTTTGGCGGTTTCCCGAAAAAATCGGTCAGGTCGAGGTCAATGGGGTGAACGTCAGAATTTTTTTTCTGAAAAGTGAAACGATGATCCCCGGTAGTTTGCCCAACCACATAAAACGGCGCTCTTTCGCGTTCGGCCACATGCTTCATCAGATCAACATCTTCGGGTCTAAGAATCAGCCCCATCCGTTCCTGCGATTCATTTCCAATGATCTCTTTATTCGAAAGGGTAGGGTCGCCAACGGGCAGTTTGTCAATTTCGATAACAGCGCCGGTTTCTTCCACCAGTTCCGACAGGCTGTTAAGGTGACCGCCCGCGCCATGATCGTGAATGGAAATAATGGGATTGTGGCCGGCTTCCACCATCGCCCTGATGGTGTTGTAAACCCGTTTTTGCATCTCAGGATTGGAGCGCTGCACGGCATTAAGTTCGATGTGGTTAGAAAACTGTCCGGTGGCTACTGACGAAACCGCTCCGCCACCCATCCCGATCCGGTAGTTATCACCACCCATCACAATCACTTTGTCGCCCGGTTGCGGATGACCCTTTAGAGCATCCTCTTTTTTGCCAAAGCCAACTCCACCAGCCAGCATGATCACTTTGTCGTAGCCCCAGTTATTTTTTTCGCCTGCATATTCAAACGTAAGCAAACTTCCACAGATCAATGGCTGGCCGAATTTATTCCCAAAATCGCTGGCGCCGTTGGAGGCTTTAATCAGAATATTCAGCGGTGTTTGATAAAGCCATCGTCTTTCGGGGAATTGCTCTTCCCACTCACGGCTGGCTTCAAGCCTGGGATAGGAGGTCATGTACACCGCGGTTCCGGCCAGAGGCATACTCCCTTTTCCACCTGCCATACGATCGCGGACTTCGCCTCCCGAGCCGGTTGCGGCACCGTTGAAGGGTTCTACCGTGGTTGGAAAATTGTGGGTTTCAGCTTTCAGCGAAATCACTGTTTCGATGTCTGACGTAGTGAAATAATCCGGAACATCCTGCCTGAGCGGAGCAAACTGCTCGGCTCCAGGTCCTTCAACGAAAGCAACATTGTCTTTATAGGCCGAAACTATGCGGTTGGGATTCTCCTTCGAGGTTTTTTTAATCATTCCGAAAAGCGAATCTGGCATCTGTTTGCCATCAATCACAAAAGTGCCGTTAAAAATCTTGTGCCTGCAATGCTCCGAGTTCACCTGGGCAAATCCGTAAACCTCACCATCCGTCAGTTTTCGGCCAATCCGCTTGCTCAGTTCTTCCAGGTATTGCACTTCATCAGCGCTCAGTGCAAGACCTTCAGTCTGGTTGTAGGCCGCAACATCTTCGATAAAAATAATGGGTTCGGGCTGCCGTTCGATAGTGAAAATATGCTGGTCAAGTCTATGGTAAAGCTCGCTCAGCATTGGATCAAACTGCGGATTTTCTGCTTCTGCCTCCTTAAATTCCTCCATTCTCTCAATTCCGCTAATCCCCATGTTTTGGGTAATTTCAACTGCATTGGTACTCCAGGGCGTAACCATCTCTTTGCGGGGACCGATATAACTGCCCAAAATTTCCATGGAATCAATTTTATTGGCATCACCAAGCAACCATTTCAACTTAATGATTTCAATTTCAGTCAGATCATCGTTTTTAGAAATGGCAATTAACGAGGTTGAATTTTGGAAGAAGTGAATCATTTCGGGAATTTTTATTTTTGAATAACACATGCAAAAGTAGGAAATGAAATCGGAACGGAAGCTGCGATGGCAATTGAGACAAATCGTAAGGATTACCACTGAGAATTATTTCACTGGTAAACGCATAAATCCCGGCTTTTCAGTTTGCACATCCAGTTGAAATAAGGAACGAAATCCGGATTTTCGTAATTTTACCGAAAAATCAGGCAAAATGAAGATTTCAATCACCTGCGCTCTGATCCTTGCGATCTTTCATCTGTCAAATTCACAGAACATCCCTTACAACACCGTACCCGACTGGGAATCCACGCCCTTATCCCATATAGCCACCGGGCTTGCGCTTGTGGACATTAACGGCGATGGCTGGAAAGATATCGTTGCAGCCAACGGCAACGACATTTCGATTCAAAGCCTGGTGGTTTATTACAATAATGGCGATGGCACATTCCCGCCTGATCCATCCTGGAGTTCGCTGGATACTGATTACCACGGCCATTGCGCAGCCGGCGATGTCAATAAGGATGGCTGGCCGGATGTGGTAGTTTCGGTGTATATCGGTAAGGCAGGATTTTCGCAGCCCGGGAGGGTGAAGGTCTATTATAACAACGGCGGAGTGCTTGAATCCACCCCTTCGTTTGAATCAGTGGAATTTTACACTTTCAGTTGTGCGATCGGCGATGCCAATGGCGACGGGTGGTTGGATATCGCTGTGGCAGCCAGCGAATCCTACACAAGTGTTTGGGACAGGGGAAAGGTTTTTTTTAATAATAACGGCCAGTTCAATAATACGCCCGATTGGGAAACCGCCAACCTTGCCGGCTTTATGGACGTGGAATTTGGCGATATGGACAGCAACGGCTTCCTCGACCTGGTTTTTATCAGCAACCAATACCCAAATGCAATTTATCTATCAGATGATCAGGGGATTATCTCCAATCAACCTGCATGGCAATCTTCTGAGACCATTACTTTCAACAATTCGCTTGATATCGGATATTTTGGTGAAAATAAGACCCCGGGATTTGTTACCACCGGCAACAATCAATTGGGTGGAGACGGAAAAGTGAGGTTCTATGATTTCCCTTCCGGAATTCCGGTCAATAGCGCTGCAACATGGATTTCGCCACCGGTGGGATATGGGTCGGGTATTGCCCTGGCTGACGTTACCCGTGATGGCAATTTAGACCTGATTTATGGCGGCTGGTGGCTTCCCATGCGAATCATCAGAGGCACTGGAACTTCGTTCGAGAACACAGTGGCTTACACGTCCTCCACAAATTCGGTGGTAGAAGCCATCCAGCTGGCCGATCTTGGCCGAAAATCCATCTATGTAACCACAGAAACTCTCACCCAATTACCTGACCAGTCCAATTCCATTATCCTTAAACACCAGCTTGTCGAAAGTATTCTTGCCATTTACAAAAACAATTTGCTGCTTCAGCCATCCCAGTACTGTTTTGTGCCCAACAAAAACTGGATTGCCTTCACTGAAAAGCTGCTCCCGGCGGATGAAATCATCGTGGATTATGAAGTTAGTTCCCATCCCGACATCGTAATCACCAACTGGGACAGCCAGAAGGGTAATTATATCTTCACCAATATCAATAATTACCTCACCATTCATGACAAAAAGGGCAGGCGTAGTTTTTTACGGTTGTTTCCAAATCCGGCAACCACAAGTTGTTCAGTCATTTTTGATGTTGAAAATCCCGATCTTTACACACTGAAACTATACAACGCTCAAGGCATCTGCGTCCGAAATGAGAGGCCGGATCAAACGGATTTTGAGATTGATGTGAAATCCCTCACTCCCGGGCTTTATTTTGTGGGTATTGAGATAGAAGGAAAAATGATTTCCACCGAAGTACTTATCATTCAATAAATCAGACACTGAAACTTTTCGATAAGAAGTAAACCTATGAGACAAAATGCTGATCTTTTTCTGGCTACATTCAATGCGTTGGAGCGCCATTTGCAAAAGAATTTCAACAACGGCAATCACGGGCCTTTCAGGATGCTGCTGAAAACCGCAGCCAATAAGGATGCCGTTTACCGGCGGTTTATGGATGATCTTTTTGCCATCGGCGACCTGCGCAATGTAATCGTTCACAGCGACCGGTTTAATGGCCGGCCGATTGCCGAGCCTGTGGATGAGATTGTAAAAAGACTGGAGGAGATATGGAACATCATCGAACACCCTGATAAGGTAGATATTTTTGATAAAAAAGTTCTCTATTGTTTTGCCGATGATTACCTGGATAAGGCGCTGAACCTCATGTTGAAGAATAAAATCACCCTTGTTCCCGTGCTGCAGAACGCTGAAATCATTGATGTACTTAACGGAAACCACATTACCTACTGGCTGGCCAATCAATCCATAGTCTCCACCACCGAAACCAAAATCAGAGAGGTGCTGCTGCATGCTGAGTATCGTGGCAATTTCAGGTTGATCTCCCGGCGTATGTCGGTGTACGAAGCCATCGAAATATTTAAAAGATCCTATCGCGAGGAGCCGAAAAACCGTTACTACGACGCAATGATTATCACCGAGCACGGCCGAAAAGATGAAAAAATGACCGGTATCATCGTGTTGAAAGACATCGCCAATTATGTTTCAGGTCAGGATATTTGATTCGAAATCATTTTTCTCTTTAATAGCATCGCCTTGATTTTGAATCAGAAGGCTCTGAACCTTTCTTGCTTAAAGCGCTGAATATCTGAAATATTTCACCTGAAAATCAGAACCTGCCGACCACGACGAGCTTGAAATTGAATTGTTGATGATAACCCGGCATTGCTGACTGTTCAACTGGCTGAGGAGCGCTTTGTCTCTGAAAGTCCTCACTTCGGTGTTGTTGTAATAAATAACGACTTTATCAGGATACCACGACATTTTATATTTCAGGAAATTCCTGGCGGGATTCAGAACTCCAAACCAATGGGTTTTCGGGCCGGCCATCGTATTGGTCTGATTTTCGAGTTCACCGAAATGGGCATTGGTTTGAACATTCCACAAGGAGAAATCGCTAAAAAATGCCCCGAGATAATTTCCACCCCCGCGCGTATATCCTTCGAAAATGTCAATTTCGGGAGGCCAAGAATCTTTTCCGTAAATCCAGAATGCTGGCCAGAGAAACTTTCCGAGCGGTAGTTTACATTCAATTTCAAAGTGGCCATACTGAAAATACTCTACCGAGCTGATCAATCCTACTCCGGTCCCGATGAAAACTCCATCGAAGTTGCGCGGGTTTTTTCTGATTTTTAAGCTGAGCATGCCTGCTTTAACCTCGACGGCATTACGATCATACCAAAAGAGTTTGTTGTTGGGATGATAAAGTCCCCAGGTTTCGCGCGTAAGCCACTCTCTTCCCGACCAGGTGATGTTTTCCATATAAATTCTTTTGAAAAAAATTAATGCATTTGATAATACAACCCCGCACCCGGCCCCAGCGGAAGTCCAAGCAATATCCACACGATCAGCAGTGCGCTCCACGAAATCAGGAAAGCGACTGAATAGGGCAGCATGGTGGCAATGATGGTTCCGATCCCGGCCTTTTTGTCGTATTTGTGGAAGAAGGCAATGATGAGGGCGAAGAAGCTCATCATGGGCGAAATTACGTTGGTAACGCTGTCGCCGATGCGAAAAACGGCCTGTGAGAGCTCGGGGGAGTAACCCATAAACATGAACATCGGGATAAAAACCGGAGCCATGATGGCCCACTTTGCCGAAGCGCTGCCCATCAGCATATTTATCAGTGCTGAAAGCAGAATAAACATCAGCATCAGCGGGATAATGCCAAGGTCAAGGGCAATCAGGCCGGTAGCTCCTTTGATGGCGAAGATCACGCCGAGGTTGCTCCATTTGAAATAGGCCACAAATTGGGCAGCGAAAAATACGAGGACGAAGTAACTGGCAATGGTTTTCATACTTTGCCCCATCCCGTTCATCACATCCGAGTCGCTCTTAAAAGCTCCTGAAGCTATCCCATAAGCCAGACCGGACAAACCAGCCCCCAGGAATAAAACCGACACAACGCCCTTAATCAGCGGGCTGCTAAGGAAAGTTCCATCCTTGCCTAAAAGAAAACCATTTTCCGGCACTACACCCCATATTGCAACTCCGATCAGCGCCAGGGTTACCAATCCCGCCCAACGCAGCCCTGATTTTTCTTTGGGTGATAATTTTTCCAGCGATTCTTTTTCCTCATCAGCAGCGTGGTATTCGCCCAGCCGTGGAAAAACGATTTTTTCAGAAACCCATGTTCCGACGCCCGCGATCAGGAAAGTGGAAACAGCCATGAAGTAATAGTTTGCTGTGGGATTAACCAGGTAATCCGGATCCACAATACGGGCGGCCTCCTGAGATAATCCGGCAAGCAGCGGGTCGGTGGTTCCCAATACGATATTGGCGCTGAATCCGCCGGAAACACCTGCAAAAGCAGCCGCCATGCCCCCGATAGGATTTCTCCCGATTGCCTTAAAAATCACTCCGGCCAGGGGTATCAGCAGCACGTAACCCACATCGCTGGCTACGTTTGACATGATTCCGGTTAAAACAATCACGAAAGTGAGCATTTTGCGTGGCGCTGAAAGGATCAGCAACCGCACCAGCGATGATATCAAACCGCTGCTTTCCGCAATCCCAATCCCGAGCAAAGCAACCATGACAATTCCGAGTGGTGCAAATCCGGTGTAATTATCCACCATGTGAAGCAAAATATTGTGCAGCCCCTCTTTTGACAGCAGGTTCACCGGGTGAATTTCTTCGTTGGTGTCCGGATGAATAGCATGCCAGTCGACCAGCCATGCCAGCCAGCTAAAAACCAGTACCAGCAAGGTAAAGATCAGAAACAGGGTTGCGGGATGCGGCAGCGCGTTACCCGCCTTTTCGGTAAGATTGAGTATTCGCGAAAGGAAAGATGGTTTATTGTTTTTGTCGGTCATAATCAGGAAAATTTGGTTTTGACTGGCAATTATTTCGTTCGCTGGTTAGAAAGCTTCGGCTATATCAACCAGATATTCAACGATTTTGTTCCGGACAGCCGATGACGAAGCATCAAAATTATTAATAATTAACACCAGGGCAAGTTCGTTGCCTGAGGTTGTGGTGAGGTATCCGGCAAAACTGATAACTCTCGACATAGATCCCGATTTGGCTGTGAAATTCTTTTCAAGTAGTGTTCCATTGCCAAAGTTTGCCAGTGTTCCTGAAACTCCTGAAACAGCGAGGGATCGTCGAAAAACCTCCCAATGTTCACTTTCATCGTGCATGTATTTCAAAATGAAGATGATTTGATCCGCAGTCAAACCGTTGGTTCTGGAATGACCGCTGCCGTCCACCAGGAACATTCCGCTGCCGCGCATCCCTCTTTCTTCCCAGAAAGATTTAAGGAAAAGCGCGCCGTTTTTCAAAGAAGGTTCACCCGTCGTTGCTGAAATGTGCATTAGCAGGGCATCGGTATAAAGATTCTGACTCTTTGAATTTGCAAGATGGATGATTTCTGAAAGCCTGGGAGATTGAATCCTGAGCAGGGTAGTCCTATCCTCCGGATTTTTGTTTTCAAACTCAGATATGGCGACTCCATTGATTTCAACCTGAACATTTTTGAGAGTTTGTACCAACTGATGCGCCACCAGAAATGCAGGATCGGGAACTGATCCTTTTATGGTGAATGCCGATCTGCCGGCAGGTATTGTTCCCGAAATCAACCTTTTTCCGTCGAGGTATGAGCCATAGATAAATGCGTTATCCCGATTGTCGTCGTCGGCCAGCACCCGGTTGTTAAAAGTTAATCCGGGAATTTCGGGGTTGATTTTGGTAATTTTTGCCGGCGTGCCGGGTTCAGTTTGGGTCGAGAAGGTGATTTCGTAACTATTATCGTAAATATTTAATCCTGAGGGAGATGCACCGTAATAATTCCCGATGTCTTCCCAGAGCCAGGTACCCGGAATGATGGTTGTGCCAAATATCGAAGCATCCCCGATCACATTGCCATCCACCTTTTTAATGCCGGCTGACACTATGGCTTCGGCAAATTTGTTCATCACATCACCGTAGTGATCAGCAAAGTTTGGGCTGCCAAATGCCGGGTCTCCCCCGCCGGTTATGAAGAGATCGCCGAGCAGCGTTCCCTCTTCACTTACCTCACCTGTGTAATCCAAAGTGGTTTCAAAAGCATACTCCGGACTTAGTATTTCCAGAGCGGCGGCAGTGGTAACGACTTTTTGCACCGAGGCGGGTACAACTGTCAGCAGCGGCTGATGAGAAATCAGCTCCTCACCGGAATTAATATCAATTACCTTGAGGGTGATGGTAGAACTTGTGAACAATTCAGAGGTCAGAAACTTTTCGGTCAGAGCCTGCGCATCCGCCGATTGCTGGGCAATAGCTCCCTTTCCGGCGGGCAGACATCCTGAAACTGTGACTGCCGTTATGGCTAAAAGTAGCAACTTAAAGAGATTTCGCATTTTTCGAAGAATTAAATTTATCCTAAAAATGATTCAGAGGAAGCCAGTTTCGCATTCCTGATGGCGATAATTTCGTTGGCGATCTCTTCGATTGGCTTGTTGGTGACGGTGATTACAGGCCACTTCGGTTGCTTGCTGAAGATAAACCGTGCATAGTTCAGCTCCATCTCCACATGCTTCAGGCTGGCATAATCGGCGGCACTGAGGCCGAGGTTTTCCAGACGGACATGCCGCAGCGTGGAAAGGTTGTGGGCAAATGCCGTGAGGCAAAATACCCGTTCGTGCGGAATTTCAAAGATCTCCTTAGGGGGTTCGTGGTTGAGCACGATCGGCACGTTGGCCACCAGCCAGCCTTTGAATGCAAAATAGATGCTGAGCGGCGTTTTAAAGGTTCTCGACACACCAAGCAATACGATTTCAGCTTTGTGCAGTTCCTCTGGTCTCAGGCCATCGTCGTGCTGAAAAGCAAACTGCATGGCGTCAATTCTTTTAAAATATTCTTTATTGATCTCGCTGAACAACCCGGGTTTTTCTGCCGGAGAATGCATCAGTTTTTCCGAAAGCCTTGCCAGCAATGGCCCCATCAGGTCAATCGTTTCCACATTGTAACTACGCCCGGTGGTGATCATAAAATCGCGCAACTCGTTGGATACCAGTGTGTGCACAATAAAAGCGCCTGCTTCTGCCGCATCCTTCACGGCCTCTTCAATTTGTAGCAGTGAGCGTACTTCGTTGCGTACTATCGTTTCGAGCGTATGATCAGGAAACTGTGTGATGGCGGCATTTAGCGCCTGTGTGGCCGTGCGGCCGGTTCCATCGGAAACAATAAAAATCTTTGCCATGGTCATTCCTTTTTGAATTCATCAAAATTAAGAATTTTCAGTTCCCATTTCGTGGTAGTATCCAACTTCCGGGTTACAAAAGGCTTGATGGCAAACCCTGTAGCCACCATCGTACCGCTGATAAGCAGTGTGGATTCGTCAATGATCGGCGATTCGTTGTTGATGGCGGCATTGGCGCCGGCAATCAGAAAGTAAGCAATCCCACCCTGGATGAAAAAGATATTAGAAAGCCGGTTGAGAAACCCGCTTTTACGGTAAATCATCGCAATATTGCTGATGCCTACCTCCGATAAATTGCTGATGACCAGGGTGGTATCGGTGATGGTGGTTATTTCACCTGCCACTTCGTAGCCGCCTCTTAGGGTTTTGAGGTGGATTTTATTGCCCGGAACATATTTGAAATTTTTCAGTTCACCTCGCTTTTGCACTACAAAATACTGCTGAGCCTCCAGCAGCACACCGGTAAACAGGAGTGCGGAGAGCAGTAATATTCTGGTTGTCAGTTTCATTTTTTGAGGGTTTTTGGTTTGCTGCGGTCAATGAAGTTCTACAGCGTGAACCATATAAAACAGGTGCTCGATATGTTTTACGATCTCCGACATATATTCAGTTACCGCTTTAACCGAACCGGGCAATGCGAAAAGCAGCGTGGTTCCAGAAACTCCCGCCACTGCACGGCTCACCAGCGCAGTTGGTTTCTCCATTCCGAATTTCCAGCGGATCATCTCCATAATCCCCGGAATCTCTTTCCTGACGAATTTGTGCATCACTTCCGGAGTGATGTCTCTGGGGCCAATTCCGGTTCCACCGGTTGTGATGATCAGGTCGGCGTGGTTGCTGAGTTCCGCTGCAAGGAGGTCTTCCAGCGTTTTTTCATTATCGGGAATGATGTGGTTTTTAACTTCAAAACGCCAGTTGAGTTTTGTGAAAAATGATTCCACAATTTTGGTTATCGCCGGCCCGCTCCGGTCTTCGTAAATCCCCTTTGATGCGCGGTCGCTCAGGGTAACGATGGTGATACGGAATATTTTCGGGATAAATTCCATTTCATCCCCCGCCTTCAGCGTTCCCCCCCGCAACACCCTGCAAAAAATCCCTTCGCGCGGCATCAGGTAATGCCCGGGATCGCGGAACTGATCGTGAAAGGGTTTGCCTTTGAAGATTACTTCGAGCAACACCTCTGCGCCTGCAAAACGATCGAAAATCCGGCCGTCAACCCCCTGTTCCGCCGAAAAAGTAATGTTCTCAGCAAAACTGCCAGGTTCAAGGGTTTTAGCGCCGGTAATTCCATAAAATCTTTCAGCAGAGGCAACATCCATCATGCTAACCGGACGCAGCGTTCCCGCGTGTATATCGCCCTGAATGCCCGATAAGTTCAAAATAATTTTATCCACCGGAGATTTTCTGCCTTTTTCCGCTGCTTTATTCACCGAGTGGATTTTGATCTGTGATGTCATGATTCAGGATTTTTTCTGGTAAATGATTTCATTGCCGGCCTTTACTTTGCCTGTGCGGATCACTTTGGCAAAAATGCCCTCTTTGGGCATAACGCAGTTGCCCACTTCGCGAAAAATGGCGCAACCCGTTCCGTGGCATTTTTTGCCGATTTGCGTTACCTCGAGCTCCACTTGCCCAATGATAAGCCGGTCGCCGGGGTTGGTTTCGTAAAGCACAATCCCTTCGGTGGTGATGTTTTCGGCAAATTCTCCAAACGCCACCTCACGCCCGGCCTGCTTTCCCCACTTTTTCACGCTCTCCACCGCCAGCAAACTCACCTGACGATGCCAGTCGCCCGCGTGTGCGTCGCCGTCAACCCCCATACCTGTGAGAAGAATTTCCGGTACCGGCGTTTTGATGGTGCCTTTTTCACGCGAAATATTTACACTAACAACTTTTATCATAAATCCTCAATTGTATTGAATGGGCAAAGATAGCCAATGTCGGATTGCCTTTTCGGAGGAAAGGCTACTTTTACCGAAAACTTGAAAAGATGAACGAAGTCCGGGAAATTATTGACTACATAGTAGCTTTCAGAAACGAGCGCAACTGGGAGCAGTTTCACAATCCAAAAGATCTTGCCGTGGCGCTTTCCATCGAAGCCGGCGAACTCAACGAACTCTTCCTTTGGAAAACCCCCGCCCAGGCAGCCGAAACCGATCGCGAGGCCATAGCCGACGAACTGGCTGATGTGCTGGTTTATGCGCTTTTCCTGGCTGAGAAATTCGATTTTGACGTCAAAGAGATCATCTTCAGAAAAATGAAAAAGAATGCTGAAAAATACCCGGTGGAGAAATCGCGGAATCTGGCACTGAAGTACACCCAGCTCTGATCCGCCTGCTATTCGCCTTCTTCGGCAGCCATCTGATTGTAGTAAGCCACCAGTGATCTCAGGTGCTCGGGGTTCCTGGCGCTGAGTTTTTCATCTTTCATCATCTTTTTCAATTCCGCGCCATACTCGCCAAACGAATCACAAAATCCTGCCGCATTGGGCTTTATCTCCCTGGCCACCTGCCCTTCAAATTGAAGCAAACAAGTCTGATTACGATAAATGACTTCCTCTCCCGTAACCTCGTCAATCCTCCTGTAACTGGCACTCCATCGGCGCAACAGACGACACTTACCATCTTCCACCAGCTCCAGGTAGCCCGTTTGTAGTGTTTCTCCATGTAAAAAAGCTTCGAAAACAAATACTTTGTCGGCGATCCGGATCATACTGATTTCACCAGAATTGGCAATAGCCTGAATTTCTTCGTTGCGCACAAACTGGATTTGCTGTGTGAGGAGGTTATAGCGCATTTGCTCCAGCTCCACCAGTCCGCCATCTTTCATAATCACCAACCCGGGTTGCCATTCAGCATCCAGATAAGCATTCCCGGCTTCTCCAGGCAATGATTCCGGAACAAGCGTGCTTCCCGAATTTTCCGGAAGGCCGGGCATTACCACCGGTTTTATCCCCACCACAACATCCCGCGACGATGGCATTGTTTGTTTGGCCGGGTGCTGGCCATAACCTATTTGCGGGCGCCAAAACATTGAGACAATCATCAGCAGCACACTGATTTTAACAATTTTACCCTGTGTTTTCATAGCTCAGACATTTTGATGGTGAATAACTAAAAACCGTTGAAATATACGACAAAATGAGGGGAAATGCAAATCCACAAAACGATAGCATTCGTTTGCAGTTAAATAGTACATTTGCCATCTGCGATTCAATGACCTGAAAAACAGCGACAACGGTAAACACAGCTTTTGATCTGAAAAAATTACTCACCAATTCATCCACATCAATGAAAACAAATCTTATTTCTCTCGCTTTCGTCATCATCAGCCTGATGCTGGCAGGATGTATTCCGTCGGTGCATGGCCTCTACACCGATGATGTATTGGTTTTTGACGAATCACTCACAGGATCTTGGGTTGATCAGGACGGGAATACCTGGGAATTTTCCACCTCCGACAGCATAAGCTATTCCCTTGCCTATACTGAAGAACTTCCATACACGCCATTGGCGAAGAACTATTTTAAAGTTCATCTCGTCAGGTTGGGGGATGAGTATTATCTCGATTTTTTTCCGAATGATGACAACCAACTGAGTTTGACTTCAATGCTGGCAAATTCACTTCTTCCGACTCATCTTATTGCCAAAATTGAGTTTCCTGACGGAGAGGTAATCATCAGGCTTATGAATCCTGAACGGTTGAAAGAAATGGTCAGTCAGGGGTTAATCAGCGTAAAACATGAGATAACCGATAATAACATAGTGCTCACAGCCCAACCCAAAGAACTACAGGCTTTCGTAAACGAATTTTCAAAAGACGACCGGGCCTTCGCTACCGAAGCCATTCTGAAGAGGAATTGAGTGGAATAAGGCTTTGCTCGATGCGAATAATGAAGACAACGCTATACTGGGTTGCTTTTGTCAGAGGTATCCCTTCGGGAAAATTTGTTCATTGATACTTTTGCCACAGCTTAGCATCTTCAACAATAGCAACCAATCCGTTGTGAATTGCTTTCAATTTGTTCATTGATACTTTTGCCACAGCATTTTAAATGATTAATTGTTGTTTTTTCATGTTGTGAATTGCTTTCAATTTGTTCATTGATACTTTTGCCACAGCGACGCCGAAAAAAACCAACGTTGGTTCCGCGTTGTGAATTGCTTTCAATTTGTTCATTGATACTTTTGCCACAGCATTCAATAATGATTTCCTTTTCAAATTCCGGTTGTGAATTGCTTTCAATTTGTTCATTGATACTTTTGCCACAGCATTACCAACGCCGGAAACGTTGTCCCGGTGTTGTGAATTGCTTTCAATTTGTTCATTGATACTTTTGCCACAGCGGTATTAAGTTTGCGAAGTGCTTCTTTCCCGTTGTGAATTGCTTTCAATTTGTTCATTGATACTTTTGCCACAGCCGTGCCCGCTCAAACTTGTAGCGCCACAATGTTGTGAATTGCTTTCAATTTGTTCATTGATACTTTTGCCACAGCATTAATGTAATCAATCATTGATTGAAATTCGTTGTGAATTGCTTTCAATTTGTTCATTGATACTTTTGCCACAGCGCTACGATATTACTTGAACCTGTTAGTGATGTTGTGAATTGCTTTCAATTTGTTCATTGATACTTTTGCCACAGCAAACAAACAGGACAAAGTTTTGCAGGTTGGGTTGTGAATTGCTTTCAATTTGTTCATTGATACTTTTGCCACAGCCGTCAGACGTAAAACCAAACAAGCCAACACGTTGTGAATTGCTTTCAATTTGTTCATTGATACTTTTGCCACAGCAAGAACTTGCCGCCCCGGTAATCTGGCTCTGTTGTGAATTGCTTTCAATTTGTTCATTGATACTTTTGCCACAGCACGGTTTCCATATCTCCACATCAAGCGCCAGTTGTGAATTGCTTTCAATTTGTTCATTGATACTTTTGCCACAGCGCTGTTTAGGATAGAATGTTTTTATCAATTGTTGTGAATTGCTTTCAATTTGTTCATTGATACTTTTGCCACAGCTTGTAATATGCGGGCTTGTAAATCATTACCGTTGTGAATTGCTTTCAATTTGTTCATTGATACTTTTGCCACAGCCCAACCGGGCCGCCCGCGCTGAATTTCTCGTTGTGAATTGCTTTCAATTTGTTCATTGATACTTTTGCCACAGCCAGGTAATATAGAGTACATCACCGGCAATTGTTGTGAATTGCTTTCAATTTGTTCATTGATACTTTTGCCACAGCTGTCGCCGATCCGCCCGGTGTTGTCAACGCGTTGTGAATTGCTTTCAATTTGTTCATTGATACTTTTGCCACAGCGCATTGCCAGCGCGGTGATCAATCTGATGTGTTGTGAATTGCTTTCAATTTGTTCATTGATACTTTTGCCACAGCGTAAACATTTTTAGTATAGCATTTTTAGCTGTTGTGAATTGCTTTCAATTTGTTCATTGATACTTTTGCCACAGCCTCCGCTCCCGTCGTGGGTGTAGTAATGGCGTTGTGAATTGCTTTCAATTTGTTCATTGATACTTTTGCCACAGCGAGATATACTATTTATGCAAGTGCTGATGGGTTGTGAATTGCTTTCAATTTGTTCATTGATACTTTTGCCACAGCCTTTGAGCGTGGTAACGCTCTTGAATTTGAGTTGTGAATTGCTTTCAATTTGTTCATTGATACTTTTGCCACAGCCCTGGTTAATCTTGATGCTTTTGGTGGAAGGTTGTGAATTGCTTTCAATTTGTTCATTGATACTTTTGCCACAGCTGAAGGATGATTTCTACTTTGAGCTGACCAGTTGTGAATTGCTTTCAATTTGTTCATTGATACTTTTGCCACAGCTCAATAAATTTATAAAAACAAAAACAATGGGTTGTGAATTGCTTTCAATTTGTTCATTGATACTTTTGCCACAGCTTGAGCGTCTGAAGAACGAACACCCTGACCGTTGTGAATTGCTTTCAATTTGTTCATTGATACTTTTGCCACAGCAGGTAAACTAAGTAGTGCCGAGCAGCAGGGTTGTGAATTGCTTTCAATTTGTTCATTGATACTTTTGCCACAGCACCAGCCAGACCTTTCAGCTTCATTCGGGCGTTGTGAATTGCTTTCAATTTGTTCATTGATACTTTTGCCACAGCAGGAGAGAAAAAAAATATCCACGGCAGGGTGTTGTGAATTGCTTTCAATTTGTTCATTGATACTTTTGCCACAGCTGCCTGCTATGCGGGGGTTAAGCAGGTAGTGTTGTGAATTGCTTTCAATTTGTTCATTGATACTTTTGCCACAGCCGTCGGGCATTCCGCTCACTGGCGCGCTGTGTTGTGAATTGCTTTCAATTTGTTCATTGATACTTTTGCCACAGCCAGGTTTATATCGGTCGCAACAGCGATCCTGTTGTGAATTGCTTTCAATTTGTTCATTGATACTTTTGCCACAGCATCTTGCGGTAGCGGGTAAGCACCTCTGTGGTTGTGAATTGCTTTCAATTTGTTCATTGATACTTTTGCCACAGCTTTTCCTGGCTGGCTTTGTAACGCACTCCAGTTGTGAATTGCTTTCAATTTGTTCATTGATACTTTTGCCACAGCACGGTTTCCATATCTCCACATCAAGCGCCAGTTGTGAATTGCTTTCAATTTGTTCATTGATACTTTTGCCACAGCGGGATTGGATACAGAGCCAACAAATGTACCGTTGTGAATTGCTTTCAATTTGTTCATTGATACTTTTGCCACAGCCTGCGTACTTTTTACTTACCCCGTTGGGTAGTTGTGAATTGCTTTCAATTTGTTCATTGATACTTTTGCCACAGCTGGCCGGCATGGCCGGACTGCCAACCAGCAGTTGTGAATTGCTTTCAATTTGTTCATTGATACTTTTGCCACAGCAGAGGTAAATGTATTGATCTGATAATATGGTATTTGCAGCTTTTTATCGCAACAAAAAACTGTGGCATAACCGCTCCGGAATCAGATTCCGGAGCGGTTTTTTATTTTCAGGACTTGAACCGTTCTGGGGTATTAAAACAACTCGAGCTGCTGTGGAGTGGCCGGGCGACTGGTTCGGTCACCTCCCCTGAAAAATTCCATCATTGCAAACTGCTTATCGGTGAGCGAAAAGATGATCACTTCGCCTTTTGGTGGTAAAAAACACTTTGCCCTCCGGATGTGGACTTCTGCATTTTCGCGGCTGTTGCAATGCCTCACGTAAATGGAGTATTGCAGCATGGCGAAGCCGTCTTTTTGCAAGTCCTTTCGGAATTGGGCAAAGTTTTTCCTGTCTTTTTTGGTTTCTGTTGGCAAATCATAGAATACGAATACCCACATGATGCGGTATTGGTTTAAACGTGATAAGGGATCTGCTTTTCCCATCCTGTTACATTTCGGGATAAAGCAACTTTTTTGTGCTTCCTTCGAAGCATTTCATCAGCGAGGCGGTGGTACGCTGTACGCCAACCATCAAAGGGCTCGACTGACTGTCGATCACAATATCAATTACCGGTACAGCAAGCAATTTTGCTTTTATAGCCGGTGTAAGCTCATCAATCTCATCCACCTCTTCCGAAATATCCATCACCAGCTTATCTACGTAAGGCCGAAAAGGTTCCATGATGTCGTCGGCCAGGCAAAAAGGGTTGTATTTGTTGCGGTGGTGAATACCCACGGCGGGCAACATACCACTGGCCACCAATGCCCTGGCCACAACCGCCCTCAGGATGGCATATCCATAATTGAGCAGATTATTGGGAGGTTCGCCATACCGGTGTCTTCGGAATCCCGACAGGTATTTTTCCCAATAATAAGCTGCGGCACGAGCCTCCAAATTGTCGGGATCGCCGCTGCGTACCTCTTTTGCCCATAAACGCAGGTTTGCTGTTTCAACGCCAAAGGTTTCGAGCAGGGCAGCCTGGTTTTTGATTTTGGCGGTAATGGTTTGCTGCCACAGGTTTTTGCGCAATGGCAACGACGATTCGAGCTGAAAATAGATTTTTTCGGTAAAAGCATGATGCGAGGCGAAAGGCAACATAGCTGCAGCCGGTAAATGTTTCTGATCGCAAACCACGATGGCTGCATTGTTTTCGGTCAGTGACTGAAGGATTGCATTGGAGATCTTCACCTGGTAATGATCGAGCACGATCAAACCTATATCTTCGATCGGAACCTGCCGCTTTTCTTTTGTTTTGTCCTCAAAATCAACCACAAGCTGATCGTTGTACTTGTGCAGATAACAGGCATTGCCAAAATATAGCGTTCGTTTGATCATGGGTTTTTGCGGTGCTTGTTGATCGCCTGGAGTTGTTCCACATCCGCTTTGTCCTTAACACGTTCCGAAAGCATCTTCATTGTGATCAGATGATGATAACTCACCATCGGTATCATCCTGTTTTCAAGCGGAAACTTTCTTACCCGCGCTGATGCTTCATCCCAGGTAACTCCTTCAACATGCGTCAGAAAATCAACTTTCAGAGGTTTTTTGCCGATGTAAAAAACCACGGGTGTTTCAAAATTGGTTTTGGCCAGTTTCTCAAGGTCATCTTTCATAACTCCCAATTCGTCCAATGCAGGGATTAGTTTCGATTTGTTTCCGTTATCTGGTTTGAGCCAGATGTCCATATCTTCGGTGCCCCGGCTGTAGCCATAAAAGATTACAGAATAGCCACCGATCAGCATAAAGTCAACCTGATGCTCCATTAGCTTCAGCAGCATCTCTTTGTGTTCTTTAATCAAGAAGTCCATCGTTCAGAAAGGTTATGTTGTTGTAGGGTTTTTCTTTGTTTTCCAGCTCTTTACGGAACATTGCCGTAATAATCATTTTGGCAGCCAGGAAGTTTTCTTCGGGGGTTCGTTCGGCCATGTATTTATAGGTGGCTTCGTTTTCTTCCTGCTGATTGGAAAAGAACTGAATATTGGCACCGCTGTAAGTTAATTGGGGTTCGTTTACCTGACTTTCATTCATTACATTTTTGTCCATGTGGTCACTATCAAAATCAAAGGAATTCATTGAAATTCCACCTAAAGAATCGATTAAAACCTTTTGGGGGTTGAGTGAATACAAAGGATTAACGCCGATTTTCCTGTAAAAGCGTTTTGCTTCTTTTGCACCAGGTTGACTTTTTAAGTCTGAACCTTTTGTTTCCAGATGATGCTTAAACCAATAATCACTTTCAGACAAACTCCAAACAACATACAAATTTTCACTTATCACTTTATTGTTCATAGTCCTCATTGCATGGTCAAAATCATCTTTTGCCATTCCCAGCACAAACATCTCGTTTTGCTGCATACTAAGAATCATCGATAAACCAGGTGCAGGTAATTGTTTAAGAAAACTTTCAGAAAAAACACCTTCAGAAGCTTGATTCACTTTATCCCAAATGGCATTTGTGTTTTTAATGATTACCGGAAATCCAAATTTTTTACGTTCAACAGCATGCCAGAATGTGCAGATATGTTCGACTTTGTTGCCATTTGCATCTGTATAAATCGCGATATGATGATTGTTGCCGGGTTTAACGTAACCGATATCTCTGCCTTGTTCGTCTTTTTTAACTGGTACAACGGCTGAAAGTCCTGTGAAGCATCTTGCCGATAAAATGGGGCGTTCCAATCTTTCATCTTCATACCACCTGATGGTTGTTTTGTCTTCTGTCTGAACATCTTTAAATGCCTCTTTGGGTTTGTTTCCAAATTTATTCAAACGTTTTTGTAATATGTTCCTAATTTTCTTGTCAATGACTTTGTCAATTTTAGTAAAGTTGACATCTACTTTGTATTTAATCACATATTCATCCCTGAAACAGGTTGCAAACTCAAGCTCCTTTGTTTTTTCTGAATCCAAAAATATAGGATCTTTTTTCAGCGATGCAAGGGCTTTTTTATTATCCCCGTCAAATTTTGCCAATCTTTTTTCTACTAATTCCCTGATGTAGGATTTAAAGATCAAATCCGGGTTTTCGAAGAGGTATTTTACTTTTTGACGTTCTAAAACTTTTATTTTTCCGTAAACGCTTTCTTCGCTTAGTGCTCCACGTGGAACAACAATTTCGGATTGAGCTAATTTCTTTTTCCCTCTTTTCCCAACTTTTCGCTTGCTAAAAACAGCCACACGCTTACCAGCCTTGAAAGAAACAAGAATTTGACTTACCGCCTTTTCCACCTCTGCAACTGTAATTGGTTGTTGGGTAATAATGTACTTTTCCAGTAAGGTCAGCTTTTCTTTGAATTCGTCAGACCGCAAGGCTACTTCAGCGTACATATCGTCACGGGTTTTTTTGGAGTTAAGCGTGTTGAACCGTTGAATGAATCCTTGTTTAGTGCAGGCTATTGTTAATGCATCCACTGCATGATGCCGGTGATCGTCGCGTTTTGTCCAATCTTTTATTACTTCCTTACGATGCGAATTCCGGTTGTGATCGCTTTCCCATTCTCGGATTTCGGTTAAGCCAAGTGCCTTATATTTTGATAGTTGCAGATTCATGGTAACATCATCCCAACCCCAGAGATGTCGCAATTCGGCAGTAACACTGCCACTGGTAGTCCAGGTATGATGACAGACAGTTTGTAGAATTTCTCTGGCTTTTTTGGATATGTACTGGCTTTCTCGCAACTGACGGTCAATGAAATTATCGGGTATTTTATTCTCAGACATTAAGAGCTTATCTCTTTTTGATTTTGAAATGACTTTACTTTTGAATAGTGTGTTGACTCTTTCGATATATGCTTCAAATTCACTCGCCGGTTTGCTTTTCATAAAATCGTATGCCGTCATTTTGTCTTTGTTAGCGTTACAGCGGCGATGAGCCAGTGTTTTGTTGCTTTGCGAGTCATCAAACAATTTTGCTTTCGGAATGATATGTTCGATGTCAACTTCATTTCCCTTGATTGCCTCTGTTAGTGAAATAGGTTGTCCGCAGTAAATGCAAACCGCATTAAGTTTTAGGTCTTCATTGTTAATTTCCTGATAGAGGCGCCATTTAATAATATTGTTTCTCGTAGCCCTTAACCCAAATTCAGAAAGCCTTTCAGCAATCAGTTTATTCTCTTTTTCACGCTGATTGATGAACTTATCTGTTTCGTTTCTTTCTTGTTTGCTTTGTTTAAGTTCCCTGGCTAGTTCAATCCTGATCTCATCGAAGCAGATAATATTTCCTTTTTTATCTCTTTTGAAGTTACCAGCTTCATCTTTCTCCGCATACTTGTCAATCAATGCATTTACAAGGTTGACCATCTGATTGAGTATTTTTTCCACAATCGGCTGTCGCAGTGAATTTTTAGGAATCGGTTTCAGTTTGTCCAGAAGTTTTCTTTCAAGATTTTGATCTTTTGTTAGTGAGTTGGAATGATCATAACCTGCATAGCTCATTGCTTCGCTATAGCCATCTCCTTGCATGAGGTAGGGTAGGATTCTGCGTATAACTTTGGCGGACTTATCACCGAATCCTTTGTTTTTGAAATCAATTTTTGCAAGCTTGGTTGCTGCAGTTTCATCAATTTTGAATTTTGATTGAAGTACCTTTTTACATTCGTCCTCATCTTCACTTGAGTATATTGTGTGCCAAAGCTGAAAGAATGGCTCCTTTTCAATGCAACTATCCACCTGAAGTAAGGGTTTGATATTTAGTATTTCACCTGTTTTTTTATCGTACAGATATCCTTCCCCACCCATTTCCAGGATACAGAACTCCATTTTCAATAAATGTTTGTATCTGACAGGATCATCAAAGCATTTAACAATAGCCAGCCTGGTTGTATTCCCCTGAAGCCCTTTGGTGAGTTGCTTATTAAAGAAATAATCATCTTTTTTTAGCCTGAGTATCTTTGCGAGATCAGTTGGCGTCAATCTTTCGTGATTTTCCAGATGATCATAAATCATTGTTTTTTGATCTTGACTAATTACTACCTGTTCGCCAAGCTTGTTATGGATTCTGATGTTATTAATGTTTTCCCAAATTTTTGTAGTTTGAAATAAAGGAGAACTTTTATGGGCGACTTTAGGACCCACAAAAAACTCCTTTTCCTTGCCATCTTTTATTTTTTTCACCCAGAAACCCTCAAAATCACATACAGCAACCAATCCTTTTTGAGACTTAAGTTTTCGTTGGTAATAAATGATTTCTTCTTCAATTTCTTTGATTAATTGATCATTCAAAACCGAATGAAATTTCTTTTGATTATTGCAAATGGCATAAAACTCTTCGATGTAGGCTTCTCGCGGAAAAACATTTTCCTTAACCCTGAAATACTCATCTCTTTTTAATTCATGATAAAAGTATTGCCCAATTGTTAATCCCAATTCCCTAATTTTTTCGTGGCGACTTTTTACTGTGACAACATAATCTGTATCCTTCTTATCCATATTTGCTTCACTTCGACCGCTTTTGTACCCTCTTTTTTGGTTTAGCCAAAGCAAAATCCGGCCAAGTTCAGCCAGTGTAATTTGCTGATTTACCGCATTACACCTCAACTTCCAGAGTTCCATCTTGTTAAGCTGTTTTTCTTTTTCGCCAGGCATCATATTTAATCTGACCAAAACATTTACCAGGTTTTTTCGCCGCAACTGATAACGGTCGATCATTTTCCGAGCTGTTCTTGCTTTTGTGCGCACAGCGTTTCTGCTTTCACCCGTTCCTTTTTCAAAGTCTTTACCCTCTGTTCCTTCGTAAGGTATTATCCTGCTGCCCATTCCAAGGATTTTTGTTTCGGACTTGTTTTTAGGGTTCACTTCTTCAGTAATTACAGCCCATCCTATAGAGGCAGATCCCAAATCCAGGCCTAAAATTTTTTTCATCGTTATTTTATTTATTTAAAAAGTCTACATTTGCCGGACAAATTGAAGCAATTCACAATAAGGATTATTCCGTTGTGAAAACATTTAAAGCGGTCCTGAAAGGGGTCGCTTTTTTTTCAATATCGCAGTTCAATCTGATCGTGTAAAAAATTAAGGGTTAAAATTTGCCCATAAAAGTAAATATTTTCAATTTATGTAATTGATTGATGTCGGGGTTTGGGAATTAACAATACCAGAAAGCCCTCTTTATCAAGAAACACGAATTTAATTTCTCGAATAACTATGGAAAACTCAAAAATATCTCATGGACTCATCCCCCGCACGGCTCAGTTTGTGCGCAGCCATCTTGCCGGTGCAGAAGGCGGGCACGACTGGTGGCATATTTACCGGGTGTGGATGATGGCGCGCAGGATAGGGGCTGAGGAGGGAGTGGATATGCTGGTGGTGGAGCTGGCTGCGCTGCTTCATGATATTGCTGACCCGAAATTTCATAACGGGGATGAGGAGGCAGGGCCGCGTATTGCTGAGCAATTCCTTGCAGAACAAGGCGTTGGGCAGGATGTGATTGGGCATGTGGTTGGCATCATCCGGAATATGTCGTTCAAAAGCAGCCTGGGGAAGGTTGGGTTTCATTCGCCGGAGCTGGCGGTGGTGCAGGATGCCGACCGGCTGGATGCCATCGGCGCTATCGGCATTGCGCGGGCTTTCAACTACGGGGGTTTTAAGAACCGGCAGCTCTATGATCCTGAAATTAAGCCGAAAACGATAATGACTAAAGAGGAGTACAAAAAGAGCGATTCGCCAACGATCAATCATTTTTACGAAAAACTGCTGCTATTGAAGGACAAGATGAACACAGCCACTGGCCGGAGGATTGCGGAGGAGCGTCACCGTTATATGGAGAACTACCTGGAGCGGTTTTACAAAGAGTGGGAGGGGGAGTGGTGAAAAAATCCAGACCTAAATTATAGCCAGGCAGAATAGCAAAACATTCCGGGAAAATGTCCTGATGGGTCAATCTGTCGGTTGAAAAGGGCATACACTGCTGATCCACTGCCGCTCATCAGCGAAAAGATCGCGCCCAGATCATAAAACCTGGCTTTGATCTCAGCAATTTCCGGATGTTTTTTAAATACCATGATTTCAAAGTCGTTGACGATTTTGTTACGCCAATCAGTGATTGGAAGCCGGTTGGCATCACGAATATCCAACGCAGCTTTAGATGGCCGGATACCGGCATATGCCTCATTGGTACTTACTCCGAACGGGGGTTTTACGATTACCAGGAATTTTTTTGAAAGATCCATCTCCACAGCCAAAAACCGATCTCCTTTTCCAGTGGCGAAGACTGGCCGGTTGCGGATGAAAAATGCACAATCGCTCCCGATCCGCCGGGCGTAATCCTCCATTTGTTCGACGGTGAGTTTAAGGGAGAAATAGCTGTTTATCAACCTGATCATAAAAGCGCCATCCGAGGAGCCACCACCAAGCCCCGCGCCAGTGGGGATGTTTTTATGGAGATGAATTTTCACCGGCGGCAGGTCATACTCTTTTTCCAGAGTTTTCCATGCTTTGATGCAGAGATTTTCAACGCCGTCTGCCGGAATTTCAATTCCTGAAAGGGTAAAGGCAAATTGCTGATCCTCAGCTTTTACCATTTCGAGTACATCTTTAAGCGGGACAGGTAGAAAAACCGTTTCGATGTTGTGAAATCCATCTTCTCTTCGCTCTGTAACATGCAAACCGAGATTAATTTTTGCGTTGGGAAACAATACCATAGCTCCTGGTGTTTGATTGGCAAATGTAAAAACATAATTTTGGCAACATCAGACGGCCTTCGCAAATAGTACTAATTTTGCCCTTTCAAATCTTTTAAAACCCATTATGTATCAATGTTTAATTCCTTTTTAACCTGGCTAATCAAAAAGCGGATTTACCAGATCGAGCTTTTTATGAAATACCCGGAAGATGTGCAGTTGGAGTGGTTTAAAAAGCTGGTTAATGCAGCAAAAGAGACAGAATGGGGCAGGCGGTACGATTACAAATCCATTTCCACCCCCGAAGAATACCGGAACAGGGTTCCGCTGGGCGACTACAATAATTTCAAACCCACCATTGACCGGCTGCGAAATGGCGAGCAAAACCTGCTGTGGCCGTCCGAAATTAAGTGGTTTGCCAAATCGTCGGGCACTACCAGCGATAAAAGCAAATTTATTCCCGTAAGCAGCGAAGCCCTCGAAGAGTGTCATTTCAATGCCGGGCGCGACCTGCTCGCTCTTTACTTTAACAACCATCCCGACTCACGGATTTTTTCGGGCAAAGGGCTGGTGATGGGTGGCAGCCGCAACATCACCGAAGTGAACAATGAAAGCTACTACACCGGCGACCTCTCTGCAATCCTGATTCAAAACCTGCCCTTCTGGGCGCAGTTGAAAAGCACCCCCGCCACTTCCATTGCGCTGATGGGCGAGTGGGAGAGCAAAATCGAGAAGATGGCCAAAATAACCTCCACCCATGATGTTACCAGCATTTCAGGGGTTCCGTCGTGGACGCTGGTGCTGATAAAAAGAATTTTTGAAATCACCGGGAAATCCAATCTGCTCGAAGTGTGGCCTAACCTGGAGGTCTTTTTTCATGGCGGCGTAAGTTTTAACCCTTACCGCAAGCAGTTCCGCCAGTTCATCCCATCCGATAAAATGACCTACATGGAGACCTACAACGCTTCGGAGGGATTTTTTGGTATCCAGGACCGCACCGATGAACAGGACATGCTGCTGATGCTCGATTACGGGATATTCTATGAGTTTATCCCTTTGAGCGAGTTCGAAAATGAAAATCCGAAAACACTGCTACTAAATGAGGTGAAAGCAGGTGAAAATTACGTGCTTGTGATTTCGACCAACGGCGGTTTGTGGCGGTACATCATCGGCGACACGGTGATGTTTACCACGACAAACCCTTACAGGATCAAAATCACCGGGCGGACGAAGAATTTTATCAATGCTTTTGGCGAAGAGCTGATTGTGGATAATGCCGAAAAAGCGCTCGCCATCGCTTCAGAGAAATGTCATGCCATTGTGAATGAGTACACCGCCGCTCCGATCTATTTTTCCTCCGAAAAAACCAAAGCGGCTCACGAATGGATCATCGAGTTTGAGGTGGAGCCGGATAATCCTGATTTCTTTAAAGAAACCCTCGACACTGCGCTCAAATCGCTCAATTCGGATTACGAAGCCAAGCGGTACAAAAATTTAATACTTGACGCTCCGGTGGTTACTTTTGCCCCAAAGGGGACATTTTACCTTTGGATGAAAAAAAAGGACAAGCTTGGCGGGCAAAACAAAGTGCCGAGGCTCTTCAACGACCGGAAATACGTGGATGAAATCCTTGAAATGATCCGGTAATCACTCACCTTGTCCCAGCGAGTAAGCCCGCTTTCCGCCAATGTTGTAGAGATTTTCGATCTTGATAAAATCCAGTCCCAAACCTTCGATTTGCTCCAGAAGCTGAACAATGTCGCCATGTGTTACAACAACTTGCATGTGCCCGTCATCGGATTTTTTTGCCATAAAGCGGCAGCGCCAGTGATCGGAACACCAGGTTTCGGGCAGCCCGTCAGGATAGACTTTCACTCCACGGTTGGTCACCATTTTCAGATGAAGATTGGAGAGGGAGAGTTGTTCTAGTTTTTTGCCGAGTACCATGGGATCGCGGCCATCCGCATTCCAGTCGAGGAAAATATCCACCCCCATCAATTCCTTGGTTAGCGAAGCCGTTGGAGTGAGGTGTATTTTGATGGTTTCTTTACTCTCGTTGAATTTTGCCGGCTTCAGATCGAGGGGCAACTGACCGAGCCTCTGGATGACATGATCGGCGAATTCGCTGGTGCTCACCAGTTTATAGCTGGCATCTTTGCGAAACACATCCGCTGTATGGAATCCGTCTTCGAGGGTTTTGAGCCAGGCATTTTCGATGGTTTCGGCCACTTTGGTCTTCCCCAGGTGCATCAGCATCATTATTGCGCCATTGAGCAGGCCTGAAGGGTTGGCGATTCCTTTGCCGGCGATATCGGGCGCCGAGCCGTGGATGGCTTCAAACATGGCGAAATCCTCACCAATATTGGCCGATCCACTCAATCCCACCGATCCGGCAACCTGTGCGGCTATGTCGGAAATGATGTCGCCGTATAGGTTCAAAGTTACAATCACATCGAAGATTTCCGGACGTTCGGCCAGCAGCGCGGAACCAATGTCAATGATCCGGTGGTCGGTTTCGATACCGGGATATTCTTTGGACACTTCATTAAAAACCTCATGGAACATGCCGTCGGTCATTTTCATAATGTTGTCCTTGGTCATGCAGGTTACCTTTTTCCGTCCGTAAATCCTGGCATATTCGAAAGCATAGCGGACGATACGCTCCGTTCCCGGGCGTGAAACCAGCTTTAGGCACTGTATCACCTCGCTGGTTTGCTGGTGCTCAATGCCGGCATAGAGGTCCTCTTCGTTTTCGCGGACAATCACGAGATCCATCAGAGGAAAATTGCTGCGGATGTAAGGAGTTATCGCTTTTACGGGTCTTACGTTGGAATACAATCCCAGCGATTTCCGGATGGTAACGTTGAGGCTTTTAAAACCGCCGCCCTGTGGGGTGGTGATGGGCGATTTCAAGAAAATTTTGTTGCGGCGGAGGATTTCCCACGACTCGGGCGATATTCCGGATTCAAATCCCGATTTGTAAACTTTTTCACCGATTTCGATGATATCGTAAGCGAGGTCAGCGCCGGCAGCATCAAGAATGCGGACTACTGCGTCCATGATTTCCGGGCCAATCCCGTCGCCGCGGGCTATGGTAATGCGTTGATTGGTTGACATGAAATAGAGTTTTTAGCTGATTGAAAAGAACAATCGGACAGCAGGTTAGTTTCGCAGGAATTCAAAAAGATTTATCCGAGAATGGTTCCGATGATAGTGGCTGAAAGCAGGGAGGCCAGTGTGCCGCCTATGAGCGCTTTCAGGCCATATTTGGAGAGAAACCATCGCTGATTGGGCGCCAGTCCGCCGATGCCACCGATCTGAATACCGATGGAGGCGAAGTTGGCAAATCCACAAAGCATGTAAGTTGCCATAATCACCGATTTCTGCTGTGCAAATACTGCAGCATCCTTCATGGATGCTAAGCTGGTGTATCCCACAAACTCGCTGGCAATCAGTTTTTCGCCGAGTAGTTGGCCTACCAGGGTAATATCCTGTCCGTTTACGCCAATGGCCCACATAAGCGGAGCAAAGGTGTAGCCGAGTATAAATTCGAGAGAGATTTTTGTGTATTGACCACCGGTGAAGGAAGCTACCATATCGTTAAGGCTGGTCCAACTGCCAAATTTAACCAGGATAAAATTGACCATAGCAATAAAAGCAAAGAAGACCAGCAACATAGCGCCGACATTGGCCGCCAGTTTCAGTCCTTCGGTGGTTCCGTTGGAAAGTGCATCAAGGAAGTTTTTGCCGATTTTTTCCTGTCCGATCTCCACCTTCATATCAATCTCTTCGGTTTGGGGCATCAGGATTTTTGACATCACAATGGCGCCGGGTGCTGCCATAACCGATGCCGTCAGCAGGTGCTTGGCGAACAGCAGCCTTTGCTGGGGGTCATCTCCTCCCAAAAAACTAATATAGGCCGCCATTACTCCGCCGGCTACAGTGGCCATCCCGCCGATCATCACCAGCAGCATTTCCGACTTGTTCATTTTTGGCAGATAAGCCTTAATCATCAGCGGTGCTTCAGTTTGTCCCAGAAAGATATTTCCTGCCACCGAAAGACTTTCGGCGCCAGAAATCCTCAACGCTTTGGTAAGAAGCCAGGCCAGCAGCCACACTACTTTTTGAATGATTCCGAGGTAGAAGAGCACGCTGGTGAGCGCTGAGAAAAATATGATGGTCGGGAGGATCTGAAGTGCGAAAATAAATCCGAAGCTCTGGATGTTCATCAGGTCGTTGAAAAGAAAGGTGCTGCCGATTTTTGTAAAATCAAGAATAACCACAAAAATCTTCCCTACAAATTCGAAGGTGTGCTCCACAGCTGGTATAAAAAGCACCCCAAATGCAAGTACCACCTGGATCAGCAGGCCTACCGTAACTACCCGCCAGGCCACAGCTTTTCGGTTGGAGCTGAAGAGCCAGGCTATCAGGATCAGGACAAAAATCCCGAATAATCCCCTTATCAGCGCCATTACCGAAAACCCGGTTTCGTCTCTCTGGACAAAAGGTTTTGCAGGAGACTTTTCCACTGGTGCAGGCGAATCAGCATTGGATGAGTTTTCAACGGAAACAGCAGCAGAGTCTGATCTGGTAATTAAAACTGTGTCACCGGATGACTGACTGGCGACAAAAAGGGGAAGTGAAAGCAGAAATGCAATGAGTAGAAGTGTATGTTTCATACCACAGATTAAAAATGATCAATTACTTTGGGAACTGAGAAATCATAGCTATTTCGACCTTTCGCGGCGTTTGATTTCGTCCCTGATTTTGGAAGCTTTCTCATATTCCTCCAGTTCGATTGCTTTCTTGATCATATCTTCCAGCTCCGTGACTGTGTAACGCTCATAGGGGTTTTCCTCCATATCTTCGCTCCAGTCCTGGTCTTCCTGTTTTTCGTTTTCAGTTTCCTGAACGACGATACCTGCCTGCGACATAATGTTTTCATAGGTGAAAATCGGGCAGTTGAAGCGCAATGCAAGAGCTACGGCGTCTGAGGTGCGCGAGTCAATTTCCATGATTTGTTTGCCATCGTCGCAGATCAGTTGTGCATAAAAAACGCCCTCGAAAAACTTGTTGATGATTACCTCGTTTACCCTGATTCCATAAGCATCGGCTACCCTTTTCAAAAGATCGTGGGTGAGCGGTCTTGCCGGCTTCATTTTTTCCAGTTCGATAGCAATGGCCTGAGCCTCAAATCCTCCAATGATTATCGGCAACCGGCGTTTCCCGTCAACTTCCCCCAGAATCAGTGCATAAGCGCCGCTCTGCGACTGGCTGTAGGACATTCCGAGAATCTCAAGTTTAAGTTTTTCCATGATCTGCGTTGTTTCTTCCAGCGAAAGTACAAAAGTATATTTATTGATCGAAGAAAGATTGTTCCGGATGTAAGCCGGGCAATTTATTAACGTTTTAATCCGAACCAAACTAACTTCATGAAGGGTTCTTTGTTCAACGATAATCAACTTTGATCCTGCATTGTCATAGGAGTTTCCCGGTGAGCATCAGCGCAGCTACCGAAAAATAGATGATGATACCGGTTACATCCACCATAGTGGCCACCAGAGGCGAGGAAGAGGTTGCCGGGTCGAAGCCGAATTTTTTCAAAAAAATGGGAATCATCGAACCGCTGACTGTGCCCCACATTACCACCCCTATCAGCGAGAAAAAGATGGTCAGCGCAAGGAAAATCCAATGCTCTCCGTAATCTGCGATCTCAAAATATTGCCATGCAAAGATTTTAAGTAAACCCACCGAACCAAGTATCAATCCGAGTGTGAGCCCCGAAAACAACTCCTTACGCAACACATAAAACCAGTCTTTGAACGACAGCTCCTTGAGCGCCATAGCTCTCACAATCAGTGTTGCAGCCTGCGATCCGGAGTTACCACCGCTGGAGATAATCAGGGGAATAAATAGCACCAGTACCACTGCAGCAGCAATCTCATGCTCAAAAAATCCCAGAGCACTGGCGGTAAACATCTCGCCAACAAAGAGGATGATGAGCCAGAATGCCCGCTTACGTACCATCGTGAACAACGGGGTTTCGGTGTATGAATCCTCGAGTGCCTCCACACCGCCGAGTTTCTGGAAGTCCTCGGTGTCGCGCTTCTCAATTTCATCCATGATGTCGTCGAATGTCACAATACCCACCAGCGTGCCATCAACGGTGGTCACCGGCAATGCGGCGCGGTCGTATTTATCAAAATAGTGAATGGCATCCTCCTTCGACATCGTGGTAATCAGGTTTTTGTACTCATAATCCATCACCGATTCCAACGTCTGCTTTTCGTCCGCCATCAGCAGCATCCCGATCCGGATGTCATCAATCAGCTTGTTGTTGTCGTCCACCACATACACAAAGTTCAGCGTTTCGGCGCGTTTGCCGTATTTCTTTATGTTGTCAAAGGTCTTTTTTATCGTCCATTCCTTTTTGGCCTGAACGTAATAGGGGGTCATCAGCCTTGCAATGCAGCCCTCGGGATAGCCTAACAGGGTGAGTGCAATGTTTTTCTCTTTTTCCGAAAGCAGGTTTATGCTCTCTTTGATCAGGGTGTCGGGAATGTTCTCGAGAATCTCTGTACGGTCGTCAGGCGCCATGTTTTCCAGAATCTCGGCAGTTTGCGATGATCCCAGTTTCTGGATCATCTCTTCCTGCGTGGTGGGGGTGAAGTAGCTGAACACCTCTGCTTTCAGATCCTTGGGGAGCATCAGGAAAGTGATCAACTGCTCGTTGTCTTTCTGGGATTCTATTACCGCGGCGATATCAGTCGGGTGAAGCTTCGACAGTACGGTATGGTTGGTCATGACGGAATAAACAGTAAAATGAGACGGTAAAAGTAATTAAAAAAGCGCAGTGGCATGAAAAGATGCAGCCGACAGGAAAAGCCTATTTTTGAAAATTTGTAACCAATTTCTGATGGCAACGTCAAAAACTGCGAATGACATACCAGGGAGATAATTTTTACATCGGGCAGGTAGTTCACGGAAACTCTGCTGCTTACGCAATGCTGGTGGAAAGGCATAAAGATATGGTATTCACCATAGTCGTCAAAATTGTCCGCGACCGGCAGGAGGCAGAAGAAGTGGCGCAGGATGTCTTCATCAAGGCTTATCAGGCTTTGACGAAGTTTGAAGGGAAGTCGAAATTTTCGACATGGCTTTACCGGATTGCCTACAACGCTGCAATATCGAAAGCGAGAAAGCAAAAAGCCGAGTTTACGGTGATTGACGAAAGCCTTATCGAGAAGTACACCACCGACCTGGTGAGCGAGCAGATGGAGACCTTCAGCCTTGAGGAACAGATTGAAGCACTGAATGCCGTGATGGAAAAATTGCCCGAAGAAGACAATCTGCTGCTCGATTTGTTTTACAGGAATGATTGCCCTGTGGAGGAAATCAGCGAAATAACCGGCCTGTCGGTTTCCAATGTAAAAGTGAAACTTTACAGGATACGCAAACGAATGTATGAAGAATTGAAACAACTGATCGAACCATGAATACAAATAACAACGACCACATCAGCGATAATTTTCTGAGGAAAATGATACGGCAAACCCATGAGGAGAGGCCTTCGGATGATTTTGTGCAAAAAATAATGGCCGCAATTCCGGTTAGCCAGCCCGAGCCGGAAACGGTGGGAAAAACTCCCATAAAATGGTGGCAGTGGGGCTTGCTCACAGCCGCTTTTGCCGGTGTGGGTTACATGATTTTCGCAATCAACTTTTTTGGGCGCCTCAGCGGAAACACTTCTGATATCCAAGGCGTTGATGTGACAGGCTATATCAGCATGTTTCACTCTATTATCATTCTGGTAACCAATGGCTTCTCTATTTTGGGCTCCACATCAATACCGCTGGTAATCCTGCTTGTTGCCGCTATTCTTTATCTTGCCGACAAGTTTATCCGCCGTAAGATGAATTTGCAGGCCATGGTGATGATGTTTTAATATCGCCCATCATATCAAAGCCTTACGTATCCTTTATGTAATCAATTTCAGGCTGATTCTGGAATTGCAAAGTCCGGTTTTTGTAAAGTTGAGTAGTTTTGATCCAGTTTTTTTTCACCACAATAGGCACAGTAGGGAACAATAGATAGAAATATTGATTTTGTTTCTTAAGAGAAATAGAGTGTCTGAATGAATTGATCAAAGATACCATCGGCGCGTTATTGAGTTTCATCTATGTTCGAAAAACAAAAAACAATAATCAGCCGGGTGTTTGCCAAATAGCTAATCTGCCCCTACTGTGTCCTATTGTGCCTGATGTGGTTAACTCTTTAAACAAAAGACCAGCGATGTTACCAGATACCATTCATCAATACCTGACTCTTTTCCTTCAAAAGGAATTTCCCGAAATAAAAGAGCGACTGACTTCAACGCCCGTTTCCGGCGGGTCAATCAACGAGGCTTTCAGGATAAATGCCTGGCCACGGAAGTTTTTTCTGAAATACAACCACGCTGGTAAATTTCCTGGAATGTTCGAAAAGGAGGCTGCCGGACTGAAGTTGCTGAAATCTGCCGGCGAAATTGATATTCCTCAGGTGTTACTAACTGGTGATGCCGGAGGCTATTCATTTTTGCTGCTGGAGTATGTCGAATCTGCGCGGGAACAGCCTGATTTCTGGGAGGATTTCGGTAAACGGCTGGCCGCCCTGCATTGTCATAAAAGCGGGAGGTTCGGTCTGGATCACGACAATTACATGGGGTCGCTTTTTCAGCACAACAATTTTCATGATAACTGGGTTGAGTTTTTTGTTCAGGAGCGACTGGAAAGGCAGATCAGGCTGGCACGCGAAAGTGGCAGGGTTACCCGCCCTGACGTGGGCGCCATGGAGCGGCTTTATCATAAATTGGGTGAAATTTTTCCTGAAACCAAACCCTCGCTCATTCACGGCGATCTATGGAGTGGTAATTTCATGGTAAATAATCAGGGAATGCCCTGCCTGATTGATCCCGCAACATATTACGGCCATCCCGAAGCCGACATCGCCATGACCCGGCTGTTTGGCGGATTTTCCGAAAGATTTTATGAGGCCTATAATGCACACACCCCACTGGAAAAAGGCTGGCAGCAAAGGCTTGATTATTACAACCTTTACCCGCTGCTGGTGCATGTCAACCTCTTTGGCGAAGGCTACCTGGGATCGGTGCAGCAGATTCTGCGAAAATTCTGATGAGTATCTTATTTTCTAATTTCGTGCTTTTATTTGGCAAAATTTTCAAATAACAAATCTCAAAAGACAAATAATTACGAAATTTCAAAATTCAATTACCAAACCGATACACATTCATTCCTTCCTGAATGCGGAATGCAGGGTTGCATTCACTGATTGGATTTTTGATCCTTTGTGCATTGAGTTTTAATTGAAATTTGTTTATTGTATTTTGGTTTTTCTGGTTTATCCAGGTTAGGGTTAAAAAAGCCCGTGAAGCTCAGCGATGATTTTATCAATCACATAGCCCAGCGCTTCTGGCTTTTCAGCAAAATCAAGCTGGTCAACATTGAAAATTATTTTCTTGCCCTCGGAATAATTTTCTATCCAGGCCTCATAGCGGTCGTTGAGGCTTTTGAGATAATCCAGCCGGATGGACTCCTCGTAATCGCGCCCCCGTTTTTGAATCTGATTCACCAGCGTTGGAACCGACGCCCTCAGGTAGATCAGCAGATCAGGAGGCTTGATGAAACTTGCCATCAATTCAAAAAGCGACCGGTAGTTGTCGAAGTCCCGGGTCGTCATCAGGTTCATTTCGTGCAGGTTGGGAGCAAAAATATAAGCATCTTCGTAAATAGTTCGATCCTGGATCACATTTTTCCCGCTCTCCCTGATTTTGACCACCTGCCTGAAACGGCTGTTCAGAAAATAGATCTGCAGGTTGAACGACCATCGCCGCATGTCTTCGTAAAAGCTGTGCAGGTAAGGGTTGTCGTCCACCGACTCGAAATGGGGCTCCCATTTGAAGTGTTTGGCAAGAAGCGTGGTAAGTGTGGTTTTTCCGGAACCGATATTGCCGGCAACTGCAATGTGCATAGGACTTTGACTTTAATTTTTTGATAAAAATCGAGGGGTAAAAATACAAAAGAACCTGAATGTGCAAAGGCATTCCTGAAAAGAGCAAAATCATCAGTTAACCAAAAATTAACATCAGGATAACATTGTGTTTTAAAATTATGCCGTATTTTTGCGTCATATTTTTTTGCAAAGCAATGACCCAATCCAAAGCTGAAATCTTTAATGATGATTTGCGGGCGCTGGCCGGATTTGCCAAAGCCCTGGCCCACCCGGCAAGAATCGCCATCCTCAACTTTCTGGCATCTTCCGGAACCTGCATCACCGGCGATATTTCCGACGAAATCCCGCTGAGCCGCACTACAGTTGGTCAGCATTTGAAAGAGCTGAAAAAAGCCGGTCTCATCAAAGGCGAGATCGAAGGGGTGAAAGTAAACTACTGCCTCAACCAGGAAGTAGTCTGCCGGATGAATAGCCGTTTCGAACAGTTTCTTGGTAACCTGAAAAAATCAGATCAGTTAAATTGCACTGAATAAACCACATAACTATATTTTTATGAAAATCCTTGTTTTATGCACCGGTAACTCCTGCCGCAGCCAGATGGCGGAGGGCTTTTTTAAGTCATTCGATTCCCGCCTTGAAGTTTATTCTGCCGGGACGATACCTGCCGGCCAGGTAAATCCATATGCCGTGAAAGTGATGAATGAGATCGGAATTGACATTTCAGCCCAAACTTCGGATCATGTGGATCAATACATTGATCAGCCTTTTGATTATGTGATTACCGTTTGCGACGATGCCAACGAAAAGTGCCCGGTATTCACCGGGCAGGTTAAACACCGGCTGCACATAGGTTTTGATGACCCTGCCGACGCCACCGGAACAAACGATGAGATCCTACCTGTTTACCGGAGGGTAAGAGATGAGATCAAAGAAACATTCACTAAATTTTTCAACGAAGAAATCTTAAATCAACTCTAATGGAAAACATTAAAAAGATCGTTCAGGAGAAGTACAGCCGGATTGCAGTCGAAGCAGACAATCAGGTTGACACAGGATGTTGCGGCGGGTCATCATGCTGCGGTTCGTCAATGGATTACACCGTTTTCAGCGAAAGCTATGAAACGCAGGAGGGCTATCATGCCGATGCCGACCTGGGGCTGGGCTGTGGCATCCCAACCGAATTTGCCGGCTTGAAACCGGGCGACCACGTGCTCGACCTGGGCAGCGGCGCCGGAAACGATTGCTTTGTGGCGAGGGCACTGGTTGGTGAAAGCGGCAGGGTAACAGGTCTCGACTTTTCAGAAGATATGATTGCAAAAGCTCGTAAAAACACAGCAGCACTGCGTTTCACCAATATTGATTTTGTTCAGGGTGATATTGAGGAAATGCCATTTCCTGACAGCCGGTTTGATGTTATTTTATCCAACTGCGTGCTTAACCTGGTTCCTGATAAAACAAAGGCTTTTGCTGAAATGCTCAGGGTTCTCAAACCCGGAGGTCATTTTTGTGTGTCGGATGTTGTTGTGAAGGGTGAGTTGCCAGCGAAGATTAAAAACGATGCCGAGATGTATGCCGGTTGCGTGGCAGGGGCAATGAAAATAGAAGAGTATCTGAAAACGATTGATGAGGCCGGTTTTCAGCATATTGCCATTCACAAGGAGAAGAAAATCGAAATCCCGGAATCCATCCTTGAAAACTACCTGGCTGAAGATGAAACAGCAGCAATTCTCAACGAAACTGCCGGTTTGTATTCCATCACTGTCAGCGGTTTTAAATTGAAGTAGATAACAACACCAAATACTTTTCAGTTATGACAAAAAAATCCATTGGTTTCTTTGAGAAATACCTTACGCTGTGGGTTGCACTATGTATTGGTGGCGGGATATTGATCGGTCATCTGGCGGGCGACAGCATCGAAGTGATCAGCAGCCTCGAAATTTCGCGGGTGAACATCCCGGTTGCCATCCTCATCTGGCTGATGATCTACCCGATGATGCTCCAGGTGGATTTCGGCAGCATTAAAAATGTGGGTAAAAAACCCAAAGGAGTGATCCTGACCGTAGTCATCAACTGGCTGATAAAACCCTTTACGATGGCATTTTTTGCCTGGCTCTTTTTTTCAAAACTTTACCAGGCCTGGATTGATCCTGCGATGGCAGGCGAATACATTGCCGGCGCCATCATTCTGGGTGCGGCGCCCTGCACGGCCATGGTTTTCGTGTGGTCGTACCTCACCGATGGCGACCCCAATTACACCCTGGTGCAGGTTTCGGTCAACGACCTGATCATCCTGGTGGCATTTATCCCGATTGTGGGGCTGTTGCTCGGAATTACCAACGTAACCATTCCCTATGATACCCTTGCGGCAAGTGTTGTGATTTTTGTCGTGATTCCGCTGTTAGCCGGTTATATTACCAACCGCGTGCTGATCCGCTCGCATGGCGAAAAATGGTTTAAAACGGTATTTCTTCCAAAACTTAAACCTGTTAGCATCCTTGCGCTGCTGATCACGCTGGTGCTGCTGTTTGCTTTCCAGGGGCAAAATATCCTCAACAACCCGTTTATCATCCTGCTTGCCGCCATTCCATTGGTCATTCAAACCTACTTTATCTTTTTCCTGGCGTGGTTTGGCGGGAGGTGGCTAAAACTGCAGCATAACATTTGCGCTCCGGCAGCCATGATTGGCGCCAGCAATTTTTTCGAGCTGGCCGTGGCAGTGGCCATAGCGCTTTTCGGGCTGCAATCGCCGGCGGCGCTGGTTACTGTGGTGGGCGTGCTGGTAGAGGTGCCGGTGATGCTTTCGCTGGTGGCGCTGGCCAATAAATGGCGGTATTGATTGGCTATTTCAATCCTGTGGTTTGTATTAGTCTCAAGCATTAGAACTACAAGAGTGGGGAGAAATCAACCTGTTTCAGGAAGGAACAATTGACATGAATTAATTTATAATAGTAGTAATCTTTTTCTGTCTGGTTTTCAGGTCAGCTCATTACTGTCCGGTCTGTAATCAATGATCATTTAATGCTTTAAATTGTATTTATGCAAATCGCCACTTTAACTTGTGATTTGCATAAAACATCTATCTTTGCCACATGATCCAAAGAAAATTGCAACAGACTCTGGCCGAATTAATGGCTGTTTTCCCGGTTGTAACCTTGACCGGTCCACGGCAATCGGGGAAAACAACCCTTTCACAAATGACCTTTCCTGGATTCAATTATTGTAACCTTGAACACCCGGATGTAAGGCACTTTGCACGGACAGACCCAATAAGCTTTTTCAGGCAGTATCCTACCCCTTTGATCATTGATGAGATTCAAAGAGTACCTGAATTGTTGTCCTACATTCAGGTTGATGTGGATGAAAAACGGCAAAATGGGCTTTATTTGCTTACCGGCAGCCAACAACTCAATCTCAATGCTGCAATCACGCAGTCGTTAGCCGGTCGCAGTGCGATTCTGACACTATTGCCATTTTCGATACAGGAAATCAGTCAATATGGTTTGGATCATTTTTCTCGGGATACCTATCTTTTCACGGGATTTCTTCCCCGCATTTACGATCAGCAACAACCGGTAAGTATTGCATACAGGAGTTATCTGCAGACCTATCTTGAACGTGATATACGCCAGTTGATCAACGTAAAAGAACTGACAACATTTGAAAAGTTTTTAAAGTTGCTGGCCGGCAGAGTAGGGCAATTGGTGAACCTGAACTCGCTGGCCAACGAAACCGGGGTATCATCAACAACTATTAATCACTGGCTTTCGGTGCTTGAAGCATCATATATCATTTTCAGGTTGAAACCCTATCATCAAAACTTTGGTAAAAGAACCATCAAATCCCCTAAGATTTATTTCATCGAGCCGGGTCTTGCCTGTTACCTCCTCGAAATAGAAGATGAAAAACAAGTTGCCCGTGATCCATTGTTAGGGGGATTATTCGAAAATATGGTCATTGCCGAAGCATTGAAAGCACGATACAACAAAGGATTCGACGGGAATTTATACTTTTTCCGCGACAGTAATCAGTTCGAGGTTGATCTCTTGTTTAAAAAAGATGGAATCCTTACTTCGGTTGAGATAAAAGCTTCAATGACTTTTAATGATGATTTTGTAAAAAACCTCCATCGCTTTCAAAAAATAACTGGTGTTCCACAAAGTGGAATGATTGTCTATGGAGGGAAAAATAATTTTACAAACAAAGATGGCATTGATGTTATTGGTTTTGAGAGTGTTTCGGATATATTTGATTAAGACACTTACATTGACTTGTCAGGACAATAACAAGACAATAAAACACCCACCAAACTTGCAACTGCAGCGGCTATTGCCGGCAATTCATCGGGTGAATGTCTTAATTCATTATTCTCCAAAGGACTCTCCGAAGGTCCCCTGGACTCCTTTGGAGACTCCTTTAGACCTTCGGACAATATTCATTACAAGAGTTTTCTGTCAGGCATTAGTCCGACATTCCCAGCCCTTCGAGCGCCGATGCATCGTTTGGTCGAATGAGCAATGCTTTGTGAAATAGGGCATGCGCCTCCTTTTTCTTTCCCTGGCGCAGATGAACCCAGGCAAACATATGGATCGCATCATAATCAAAAGGGTACATATTGGCCACCCGCTCAAAATACTTGTAAGAGGTCTGGTAATCCTCTCTGTAATAATAGATTAATCCCATCCGATAGTTGGTTAGCGAGTGGTTGGGATCAATTTTCAGGATTTCGTTGTATCGGGTCACCACATGATCCCAGTTGCCCATGGCCGATGCGGGCAGTACAAACCCTAACCTCGCCTCTATACTGTAAGGCATCAGTTGGATGGCTTTGTTGTAATAGGCCGCCGATTCGGTGAATGAGCCTTTGAGGTAGGATAACCAGCCCAGACGGAGATTGATTTCGTAGGATGATTCGCTGTATACCTTGCGCAGTGCATCAGCGGCCTTGGTATAGTCTCCATCGGTTTCCAGTTTGTAACTGGCAATAAAAGCATCCTGCACACTTTTTTCGTCCTGCGGATACAGGGGAGTGATGGCAACAGCTAGGATAATGATTAAAATGAGTTTTTTCAGAGTTTCCATTTTATGCCTCCTGTTATATGATGGTTTTGGTATTTGAACGAATTCCATTTAAAAGACTCATAATCCTGATATTCCAGATATTTGTCTTTATAGTTGATTAAACTGTATTCGATTTGCAAAATTATGTTTTTGCTGATCAGAAATATTGCGGATGTACTCAGGCGCGATCTGATCTGCCCGACAGAGTTGAAAATGATGATGCTGGTTTCGTCGTGAGCATTTTTCAAATCCCCAAAGTGAGCCGATCCTTGCAGCCACAGCCGGGGGATTACTTTTGCGCCGGCAGTCCCTTTAAAATGAAAATTGATTTCTTCGTTTTCGGTCAAAGCCGAGATGGTGGTCACAAAATAGTAATCCAGGCTGGCTTTGGGGTAATATCCGGCAACGACCGAGCCTTGCCACTGGTTTTGTTGGTTAAGACCCGAATTGCTCAGGGCTACCCCGGCGCTCCAGTAGGGTGCATCTCTGAAAAGTTTCAGCCCGGCGATGTATTCGGTGCGTTTAACCTCCATGCTATCAAACTGATAGACTAAGTTTGCTGTGTCCCACGAAACAAGCACCGGTTGATCTTTCAACGTTACCAGATCCACCGATGGAATCAAGGTCCACCGCTGTTTAATTCTGACCGGAAATCGTCCGCTGAACTGGTTCTGCGCAAGGGTATAATGGTTTTCGAGCGTGTCGGCGCCATCCATCACCACACGCTGGCGCTTATCCACCGTCATGTAGTTGTATCCCGCAAACCATCTGAACATCCTGGAAGGAGAAAAGGTTATCCCCAGCCCGCCGTAAAGCATATCGCCACTCCCGGTAACTTCGCCGTAAATATCCGATTCGCCGTCAATATCAAGCGTGTTCAAAACTTCCTCATTGTCCGAAAATCCGGCGCCACCAAAAACCAGAATGTTGCTCACTGGGGAGGCTTCGTTCAGAAGATTTTTGTAACGATGGGTGAGCCAGGCAGCTTCTGTTTCCATACCGCCCCATTCGTAGCAGGTCGAGAGGTAATCCAGCGCTGTTTTGTCGCCGGCATAAAAATTCAGCGCTTTTTCGAAATGCGTGGCTGCAAGGCGGTATTTTCCCGTCATAAAGGCAGCGATGCCCAATCTCATCCTCATGTAGTAAAAATCGTATCCCATCTCCACCGCACGGTTGCCCTCGTCGGCCAGTTTTTTCCAGTTCCCATCCAGGTAAAGCTGGTAGGTGATGCTGTCAGCCTGGGTAAAAGTTGGTTTTTCCTGTCCGGAGGCATTGGTGGCCAGACAAATGATCAGGACTGCCATAAGCGGAATCCATGCATCAACTGCCTTTTTTGATAATCGTTTAATCTTGCTCATGATGCCACCTCCTTCGCTGAAAGTTCGATGCCGGGGCCTTTTACCCCAAAATTTTCAATCCGCCCGTTGCTTATCACCATGTCAAAGCTCATTTTTTTAATCAGTCTTCTTCCTGAAAAAAGTTGTGTCGAAGAGCTCATTTTGATTGAGGTTGAAATGAAATTGTCTTCGATCTTCAGGTATTTCAACTGAAAGCGGCTGTTCATAAAAAGATAAACCGGCGCTACAAAATCCTGCACCACCATCAGAAGCCCCGGTTTGAAGGCGTGTAATGGATAGGAGTCGGTAACCTCAAGCTTGTTGTAAAAACCCATGACGACCTTATACGCCCCAAGGTAGAAATAGTAGAGAAAACTGTTTTTATCTCCTTCGAAATGCATGAAATAAAACAGGTTACCGTCGTTGTGGAAATAGGCTTTTGATCTGGTTTTCCGACATTCGAGGTAGGTGTATTTGTACATATCGGAATTGACATCCCAGTCGGTGCGCTGTACCTGGCCATTTTTCCCGGTAACTTCAAAGCTGATTACCTCTCCCGGAGTGAAGCTGAAGGCTTTGAAAAGTCCCTCATTTTTGGTGATGTTGGCGATGGTTTGCCCTATTTCGGGACGGGCGTAGGTTTTGAGTTTGTATTTTCCATATTCGTGCACCAGGTAGCTGGCAATCGGGTAATCAATGGTTTTTGAACCGATAAAAGGCGTGGATTGAAGTTGCATGTGAAGATGCGGCGCCGGCGATCTACCTGAGTTTCCACAATAACCAATTACTTCACCCTGTCTCACATAAGCCCCCTTGAAAGTCTTTATGCTGCCCTGTTTCAGATGGCTGAGTTTGGAATAAATTCCCTCGGCATGTTTGATGATAACGGTGTTCCCCCAGTTGTTGGCAAGATTCATTTCGCCCACCGGATTATCAGCAATTCCCTCCTGTATCTCCTGCACAAATCCATCAGCCGGCGCAAGCACGGGTTTGTTATAGCAGTAAAAGTCCCGGACTTCTCCCCCATAACCTGAATAAGTCTTTCCATCTTCGTCCATCACTTCGAAATCCCAGGCATGCCGCCAGTCGTCCTTGTGTGTGTGCTCTCCGTTATGTCCCTGGGTTACCGTCCATTCGTCAAGGAAAGGAAGGTTGATGTTGACAATAGCGCTTACATCGAACCGCGATTTGTAATTGTGCTGCGAGTAAAGATTACGCTCGGGCGAGTAGCGCTGAACCACCACCAGTTCAGGCTTATAGAAATTCCGATGCCGGAACTTCAGCACATAGAGAAACATCACAACAATGATGTTGAAAGCGATGGAGAAAACCGAAAGGTCGAGCAGAATAAAAAATCTTCCGGCGGCGCTCAGGATGATGGCGGCCAGCGGAGTGAGCAGAATTACCCATAAAAGCGACCATTTGGAAGGCACTATGAAGAAGCCGCCAATAGCAATAGCGCCTAAAATATAATTAAATCCTATGTAGCTGTAGCTTAGGTCGGTGAGATCGGCGCCGATTAAAAGGTAAAAGAACCAGGCCGAAAAAAAGCCAATGATCGTCAGCAGGAATGCAATTCTTGAATAGATAATCAAGCCGATGGCAACCACTACACCTGCCAGCAGGTTGTACTGAAAAAATATGGCTGCCAGCGACCTGAAATAGGTGGCAATGGAGTTGGGGATGCCCAGGTCGTTTACCCAATAATAGAGCTTAACCATCGGCATGCCGCCGTATTTGTAAATTTCGTTGATAAGAAAAATCCCGCGGTCGCTCATCGAAAGCGCTGAAAACTCGCGGGTGGCCAGTGTAACCAGCCAGATTCCCAGCAAAAACGGCCAGCCGAGGTAGGGGAGGCCATATTTCCCAAAAAATCCCAGCAGCCAGATGGTCAGAAACAAAGTAAAAAGCGATGCAAACACCAGAACGACAAAAAATTCGATTCCGGGCTGGTAGAACAACCCCATTCCCAGCCCAACCAGCAGGGGATTGAACCCGTAAAGCCCTTCCGAAACACTTTGCCGGTTCAGGCCGATGAGGGTAGCTGCAAGGTTGGCGGTAACCAGCGCCATCAGCCCGCTCAGGCCAGATATCCAGTCGAAAAAAGTAACCGCAACCAGTATCAGTGCAAGGGTTTTTTGTTTGGAGAAAAAAACCTGCGAGTAGCTGAAGAGTATTCCTTCGAGGAAGAGTAAGATAGCTTTTTCGGTTTTATGAATCATTTGGCAAAAATCAATTTAAGTTCAGTTTTTTCAATATTCCGTTCCACTGAACGCTGTGTAACTCCAATTTTTGTTGCCATTTCAGGAATTGTTTCTTCATTGTTCTGCTTTATGATCTCAATTATCACTTTATACGTTTTCCCCGACATTATCCCCGACACTTTTCCTGACATTTTCTCTTTTTCACCTCCCTCTTTATTGACATATTTGCATCCAACAAGAGGATTGATACCTGCTTCCTTATTCTTTCGATTGGTCATTATGTAATGTAACAGAAAATAGTCTATTATAATTTGCTGACTTTCATTTGAGTGGCGTGCAACGGATTGTTGGCAAATTTTGTTATCTATTTTTCATTTTTTAAAATTTGCCAGTGACCACCAAGTTTTGGCCCTACACGTTTTAAAATGCCTTTCATTTTTAGGTTTGCAAGATAATTTTCAACCGTACGTGGTGTTTTGTTTATTTTTTCGGCAATTTTTTCGGCTGTGACATTCGGATTGTTCTGTATCTCAGCCAAAATTTGTAATTCAATTGTTCCGAAATCATTCCGAAATCGTTCCGAAATCGTTCCGAAATCGTTCCGAAATTTTTCAAAAACTTCCTGCTTATCTTTATTTGAATTTTGCTCTGAATTCATCAAATCTTTTTCTTTACCATTGACGGAGTTATAGGAAAAATCTGCAACTCCTTTTTCCTGTTCAAAAACCAGAGCAAGGCCCGTGCCCATTTCTTTATAAAATGGTTCGGGTAGGCCGGCGCCAGTGCAGTATTTTAGCATATCTTTTATGCCGCGTCCCCAGTTTTCGATGTATCCGGCGCGAAAAAACACACGGGCAATATCTGGATTTGCCGGCACGGAACTGTGTTTTTGCTTAAGGGTTTCCAATGTCCATCCTTCAGGCAAGCGGCCGCTGTTGTAAATCATAAGCCAGCGGTCGTAAACACTTATTTGTACCGGCACGTTGCTGCTGTAATCTTTATGAATAATGGCGTTTAATACAGCTTCGCGAAGTGCTTTTTCAGGATAATCGTATGTTTCGGTGCGGGTAATACCTTCATAAGCAATATTGGCTTTCATGTATTTCGTAGTAAGCAGATCCATGGTTTTTTCAACCTGCTCAATCAGGCTTCCCTCAATAACATCCTGATACAACAAATCGGAGTGCGTGCGAAAGAACCCAATTTTTACAAATGCGCCTGTAATCAGTTTTTCGGCATTTTTACCAAAACATAAAACAGCCGCTCTCAGCAGTTGGTCCTTTTCGATAAGGTTAAGTACTTCAAGAAGCTCTTTATTGCTTGCATTCAAATCCTCATCGGGAATTCGTTTGCTTCTTTGTGCTTTTTTACGAAAAATAGTAAAGGCATTTTCTGATAAATCATCCATCGAAAAATTTTCGGCAATCACGCCATCCCATTTTTTACCGCGTTTCGCCAGTAAAAATTGTTCGAGGGCGCCGCCGCTAAGGTCTTGTATCGTGCTGCCCGAACGATAATAAAAATGGCCATGATAGGACACAGGGTTTTTGCAAGAATCTACAACTATTTCAATGTAGTTTTTCCCATTTTTGGTTTTGTGGTTGATTTGAGGAAACAAACCCAGGATATCGCGGATTTTATTTGGCAGGTCGTCCAGAAGCTTTTTATGATTATCAATACCTATAACATCGCCTTGATTATCGAGACCTATGAAAAGCTTACCACCCTTTGCATTGGCAAAGGCACAGATAGATTTCAGGCATTCATCTTTCCATATCTTCTTAAATTCAGTATGATGATTTTCAATCAGCATAGATTATTGATTCTGGTCATCCTGCGAAAATAGCTAATTTCCATATTACCCGGCAAGGTTCAATCCAGTTCCTACAACTCAAATTTGCTGAGATGCTCCGGTGTGTTTTCGATGGATTTGAAGATGTCCATGGTTTCGTTGTGCCTGATAATGTGGGTTTTGTCGTTCAAATCAACCAAAACAATTTTGGGCCTCAGGTTGATAAACTGCATCCACTGGGTCATGTTATAGGCGCCCACGTAGTGTATCACAAAATGGTCGCCTTTATTGAGCAGCGGAAGCAGGGCATTTTCACGGATCACGTCAATGTTCATGCACAGCGGGCCGTACATCGTGGTCTCTTCGGTGTATTGCGAAAACTCCTGCGCCGGTGTTATCTTGTGGTCGTACCAGAATGAGGTAAACAACAGGTTGATGCCAATATCCACAATGGTAGTCCTTTTCCCTGTTGACGAACGTTTATTGGAAATTACCGTGCCGAGCAAAAATCCAGCTTCGTCCACCAATGCCCTTCCAAGCTCAAGGATCAGCAAAGGCAGCTCGTCGGGTGGATACTCAGCATTAAGCAGAGCTGAAGAAATCTCTTCGGCAAAATCGTCAAACGAGGGGCTGGTATCCACTCCGGGCAGGTAGGCGCCTTTGAGTGTATTTTTTGACGGGAAACCACCACCGATATCAATGTATTTGATGTTGTGATCATATTTTCGCTTGAGCCCCAGAGCCAGGTCAGTAAGTTTCATTGCGGCAATTCCATAAGCCTTGGTACTCATGATAAAAGTACCGATGTGGCAATGCAACCCGACCAGATCCATTTTGCCGGAAGCCATGATTTTGTTCAGCGCATCCCAGGCCTGGCCGTTTTCGTAGTTGAAACCAAAACGATCCCAGATGGGGAAAATGCCGGTATCCATGTTTACCCGGATGGCCACCCGCGGGCGTTTGTTAAGTTGCCCGGTGAGTTCGATGATCGTGTATAGCTCGTCGAGGTGGTCAATGTGGATCAGCGAGTCGTTTTCGATGGCTTTGGTGAGTTCGGCTGTCGTTTTGTCGGGTCCATTGAAGATGATCTTTTTCGGGTCAACGCCATTGCCGAGTGCTTTGTCGTACTCAAATCCGCTTACTACCTCAGCCCATGAGCCTTCCTGGTGATATATGTTGCACACCGCATCCAGGTAGTTGGTTTTGTAAGACCAGGCAAACTGCACTTTCGGATAGCGCATCGAAAAGGCTTTTTTTGCCTTCCTGAATATATTACGGATTGATTTTTCCGAAATCACAAATAGTGGTGAGCCATATTTTTCGATCAGGGTTGTAACCGGCACACCTTCGATGTGAGTTTTGGGAGTGCGGTCAATGCGTGCGCCGAACTTATTGGGCATATCGGTTTCCAGTCGTTTGATAACCGGGCGCTCATATCTTAATTTTTCCATGTTTTTATTGCTTTTTCTATTCGTTTAATTCAAAATTAAAGTTCCCCGCTGGTGGATATCTGCTGGAATTCTTCGATATCAACAATCATATCCCAGGCATACCGGACAAACATTTTTCCCACCTTGTATTCGGTAAACGGGGGAACCTCTTCACCCAAAGCAAGCCTGACCAGCGCTTCGGGAATGTTTTGGCCGGCGCCTACCGAAAGATAGATCCACGCGGGCATACGGGGGTTGATCTCAAGGAGGTAAAATTCATTTTGCTTGTCCTTCATCAATTCCAGCTCAAACCCGCCACGCCATTTCGTCTGGCTGATGAAGCTGTTGGTGAGTTCAATCATCCGGTAGTCCGAAATGGAAACTCCACCCCATGCTTTACCTTTGTCGGTGATGTATTGCTTGCGCATCGGAATGGCGGCAATAGTATTTCCATGGCCATCACCCAGTCCGGTTACGTTGAACTCGCTGCCGTGCACAAACTCCTGAATGATGATCGGCACCCCCCATTTGGCTGAAATCTTGTTGAAATAAGTCTTCACCTGGTCGTCGTTGTAAGCTACATAAGCCTCGTAGTATTTTCCCTTGACCAACACCGGAAATTCAAAATCTTTCGATATAGTCCTGGTGGAACTGAGATCATAATAGGCTTTTCCTTTCGGAACTTTGATGCCATAGGTTTCGCCAAATTTGTCGAGGTTCACTTTGTGCCGCTCCTCGAACTGATTCAGCGTGGGCAGAAAAGTGCTGATTCCCATATCTTTCAGTTGATCTTCAAGCTTGATGAAAGGATACAACTCTGCATCAAAATTAGGGATGATGACATCGAGTTTTTCCTGCTGATGGATGTAAGACAGGCGATCCATAATAGCCTCTATTCCTGAAGAAGGGTATGGAATCAGGTAGGTTTTATCCACCAGGTCGTGCATGTAAATGCCGGGTTCCAGCGATTCATACCCAAGCCCGATGATCCGGCAGTCGAACGACTCAGCCTCTTTGAGCCCTCTAATCACCGCAACACCTGGTCCCGGGCTGTCTATGGCATTCAGCCCCGAAACCGCTATCGTGAGTTTTCGTTTCTCAGCCATTTTCGACAAGTGAATAGTTTTTCAACGTAACCACAAAATCTTCGAAATCCTTTTCGAAAGTGTTTTTCTCTACAAAATAGCCCGAAATGATCTCCCTGATTATTTCCTCCTGCTCTTTACCATCTTTCAGATTATTGATAATTCTTGCTCCCATGGGGTTAACAGTAAATGACTCGCCGGTATCAGGATTGAAAATCAACCCTGATGCGCTGACAGCTATGTTTTTTTTAATTTTCATGAATTAGAAACTTTATAATGATATAAATATCAGTTGATTACAAGTTTACGGGCGGTTGTGCGCCATGCTCCTGCCTGCAGGTAATAGAAATAGACCCCACGCGGGTATGATGTAGTTTCGATGGTAATTTCATCATCGTTCCTGTTAACCGGAATGCAACGAAGGGTAACTCCTTCAGTATTGGTAATGCAGATTTCTCCGGCCTGCTTATCTTCTGGTAACTCATATGGAATTGTAGTAAATGTTTGGCTTGGATTTGGAAATGCCTTGAAAAGATTGCTGTTTTGGGTATGCTCTTCTACTGCAAAAGAGGTAAGATGTCCCGGCAGCGAATAGACTCCGGTTTGAATAGTATATGGATATAAGGAGTAATCGTAGCTAAATGTTGTCAATTTGGCGCTGTTGTCGCTCATGGTGTGCACCAGAACGTACTGGCAACCGGGTATAGTGAGCAGAATTGTTCCATCATCCCTGATTATGTTTGTGGTGTAGGTATAGTACTGTCCTACCTCATCATAGCTGTAGTAAACATAAGCCAGGCATACACTATTATCAACCGTGAAAAGGTTTTCAGAAACATATTTTATGTCGTACAACCAGTGATTTGTGGGTACATCAAGCACTATGGTTTTCCATGGTGTGTGGTCAGTGTTGTAAATTCTGCATTGCTCGGCGCCAACGTGCATAATGAAGAATTTGTCGCCCGAATTGGATAACCTGGTGTAGGTTCCCGAATGATCGTAGGTTTGTTCAAGCGTGATCTGGCTTTGAGCGATGCCAACACTCAGTAATAGCCATCCAACAATAATAGTCAGTTGTTTCATGATTTGTGATGTTTAAAATTTTGCAAATGTAGTTTTAGTTGCATGCCGGGAAATTTATCGTACCGGTATTGCTCATTTTTATAAGGTATGCTTTGCCAGGTGATAATGTGGTGAGTGTTTCAATTTCATATTCAGGCCAATAGACATGATAGCCCGCCATTTCGACGATAATCTCCAATTGGTTTAAAAAGACGGGATTGAAGGAATTAATCTCAACATCACAGCCTGATAACACAGGGAACAAAGTCCATCCCATTGGTAAAGATAATTGCCGGTTCACCAAGGTATTTCCTCTTATTATCAACGATTCAGGTGCTGAGAGTTTTAGCGAATAACCACTGTAAGGATCAAAATGGGTGAGCGTGTGGATACCCTGTTGTGGAAAAATCATCCCTTCATCGTTCTTGATGATAATAAGCGAACTCATTATTTGACTCAGCACCGTATCTATGTTGTCAATGGTTGGGAAAATGAAGCAGGATAAACTGTTCCAGCCCTCCTGCAAATCAACTTCATAACCAGATGGAACTTCAAGTGTTTGCAAGGCAACAATCACGGGGCTTTTATCAGCATCATCATAATAGCTTTTAAAGGTATCAATGGCTCCGGAGGAAAAACTGAACATCTCATTCAGCCACTTATCATTCACTGTCTGATAAAGCACCCTTGCCGAAATGAAAACATTTCCGTAATAGTTATTTAGTGGGATGTGGTAATGGATTTTGTCCCTGCCTGAACCCTCTGTATTTTCAATTTTGTTAAAGTCCGGGTCAGTGGCAGCGTTTCCAACAATGCGTGTTGTGTCATAGCTTTGATGCGACATTTTGAATCCGGCCGGCGGCAGACGATTATCTTTCAGGTGCTGATAAGCTCTTTCAAGCACTGTGGTTACATTGTCGTTAACATCCCCCATTACCATCTCATAAATCTGAACCTGATCCGGATTGCTGATAATATTGTAATGAGGTTCAAAGTCAGTGTTTTCGTATATAAGGTTGAAATTCTCATCCATTTTTCCACTATGAAAAAGAGTATCTCCATTGTCCTTCATAGCAAAAAACTCAATAAAAGCCCTCCTGCTTGGAAAGCCGCCTGGAAATTTATGCCCGGCTTTGTTTGTGAGTGAAAGGTCAACAAAGAGCGTGTCGTTTGTGCGGTTGGCTTCGGAAATTGCCAGATCAAGGGTTTGTTGTTGCAGCATTCGGGTTGAGCGATTAATGGTTGAGTCAAACTGAGAATTAGTAGCTGTGACGCCTATCTGGTCGCTGTTTGCTTTCAGGATGCGCCCGATGAAAATATTTGCTCCGGAGAGGTGATGCATGCCAAACGGGGCTCGGGGCTGAAGCCACGGAGGAAGGGAACTCATCTTAACCAGGTCGTCAATCCGGGGAACGTGACAACTTTGACAGGAAATATTCTGCTGGGAGTAATTGGAATTTTTCCACTCCTGATAAATTGCCTGTTCAACAAACTTCTCACCGGTCAGGTTGCCGTTGAGGTCAACCGAATTTGTAAGTAAGGTATGGCATGAAGCGCATAATTGCGAACTATTGATCTGACTTCCATAAACGGGCGTGTATCCCGAGTTAAAAATCATCGGATTGGCAAATGGATTTGTAAAAGGACCCCATATCCTTTTATTGGTTCCAATTTCAAAAGTGCCGGAATAGTTTCCCATCGAACTGGCAGGGATTTGATGGCAGACTGTGCATTGAACTCCATCACGTGCCAGCGGATCATTGTTCATCTCCTCCATCGTGTAGTAGTTTTGACCCAGGAAGTGTGCATGAACATTACCAGCCGGAGCATGGCATTTTGTACATACATCTTCGAGTGCTTGTTTGTGTCCAGGATTTACCAAACCTTCATGACTTACCTTTGCCTGCCAGAGTGGATCTTTAGCTGAGTTGGCCATCATTGTAGAGCGCCAGTCATCAGCAATACCAATGTGAGCTCCCTGCTGATTAACCATCGAGTTGTGGCATATCTGGCAAACCCCGCTCCCGGCAAACAATGCGTTGGTTTCCTGCGGTAAATTTGCATTCCGTAATCCGTTTGCGTGATAATCAGCAGGTGCGGCTAAAGAATTCGAATAATAAGAAGGATATGAATCTGAAAATGACTCAAGAAACATCATTATCATTATGAATACCGGGGTAAAAAGCCAGACAATTTTATTCATTTTGTATCGAAACGAATGATTACTCTTTTTCGCTGGCAAAACTATTTCTGATACTCCGACGGGATGTTATGATATTATCATTTTATTGTACAAGATTTTAAACGACAATACCCGGCGTTGATTTTGAACAGTTTCAGAGCATTTTTTGAGTATGGTGTCTGATATCCCAGATAAGTATTACAACGAGGGTATTCAGGTTTATTCCAGCTCCTTTTTAAACTCACTCACGGTGAGCCCGGTAACAGCCCTGAACTGCGTGGAAAGATACTGCACACTACTGTAACCCATCATAAAAGCGATTTCGCTAAGGTTCAGCTCTCCGTTGCGGATGAGTTCTTTCACTTTTTCAATTTTCTGCTGAATGATGAATTTTTCAAGGGTTAATTGCTCATGTTTGGAAAAAATGGTGGAAATGTGCTGATAGCTGAGATTGAATTTTTCGACAAGATAGTCCGAATTGCGCACCATAGCATTAAAGGTGCTGTAGCGCACAAGGTTGATAATGGCATTTTTGATCTGCTCAACCAGCTGATCCTCTTTATCCTGAATCAGTTCAAAACCATCGGATGCCAGCAACAGGGAGATTTCTTCCATCGAAACTAATCCCGGATCATAACTGATTTCAGCTTCTCCCAAATCTATGGAATGAATGTTAATGCCGGCATCTTTAAAAATTCTGGATACCAGCTTTACACAGCATTGGCACGACATGTTTTTGATCACCAGTTTGCACCTGACTGACACAGCATCACTCCTTAATAAGTTTGAGGAAACAAAAATAGGTCATTTACAGGTATGGGTGATGAAAAGGAGCTTCTCTGAGGTTTTCGGGTTATCGCTGGCAACATGCTGCAGATCATCCATTTTTCGAAATCATCTCCAGCATCTGGAAATTAAGGATTTCGCAGTGATTTCCTTCCATCGTAATGATCTGGTCTTCCTTGAACTTCTTCAGAACACGGATAAAACTCTCTTTGGTAATCCCGGTCATATCGGCCAACTCCTGCCGCGACAAGGAAAGTGTAAACGGATTGTTTTTATAAATTTCCCTGGAAAGGAAAAATAGTGTTTCGGCTACCCGGCCAAAAACCTGCTTATGATTGTAACCCGACATCTTTTCAAGCATCCCAACGGATTGCCGGCTGATTTTTTTGATGTATTCCATTGCAAAATCAGGGTTCTTCCTCATCACGTCGGTCATCACATGGATGTCAATAAGGCAGGCGGTTGTTTCTTCGCAGGCGGCAGCCGAGAAATGATGCTTTTGATCATTAAATATTCCAGGAATGAAAATGTATTCAACCGGTGTAATAAGGTCAATAATCAGATTATGATGGTTGCCGTTTTCGATAAATAATTTTACTAACCCAGAGGTTACACAATAAAAATTATGACAAGGGGTGCCTTGTTTGAAAATGATCTCACCGGGCTTGTATCTTATGTTGGTCCTGTTGTTGTCAATCACTGCCAATTCATCGCCAGTAAGAGAATTGAAAACCTCGTTTCGCTCCCGGCACATTACACAACCACCATGCAAACAATTTATCATAGGTTGAAACTAAACCATTTGTCAGTAAATCTGATGCAAAATTAATATTTAATTAATGTGCGTCAATCATAGCGATGATTTTAATCAATCATACCACGATCGAGAATCAACAGAAATGAATGCCAATATCAGTATTCATGCAAGAGTTTGCGGAAATATTCTATGTTTATTTGCATTCACAAAATTTTTAAGCGATGAAAAAATTTACACTACTTAAATTAATGCAATTCAGTGCACTGATTCTTGTTTTTGTTTCCGTGCTTACCTCCTGTGAGTACGAATTTGTGGAGGTTGCTGAGCCTACCGAGCCTATGAGTTTTTCGGCTGATATCCTTCCGATCTTCTCTGAAAATGGCTGTGTGAGTTGCCACAAGACGGGCGGACAATCCCCGGATCTTACGGCTGAAAAAGCATACAGTTCGATTTATCCATCCCTTGTAAATCTGGATAGCCCGGAATTGAGTGCAATTTACGTTGTTCCCGGGCCATCTTCAACACACCCTGTTAAGTACACACCCACGCAGGCTTCCTATGTACTTGCCTGGATTAAAGAAGGAGCGCAGAATAACTAACCTTAATCATTTTAGAAAATGAAGAAAAATTTACTCATCCTCAGTTTAGTTTACATGATTGTGTTTTCAGCATTTGCTCAGGAAGAGCAGTCGCCTGAAAAAGATCGTCCGGTTAGATCGCCATTTGAATCCGGCTTACTTATTGACAATCAAACCACTGTAATTTCAGGGGTCAAAACTCTCGAATTCGATATCCAGCATAAATTTGGAACAATTGACAACGGTTTTTCCGATCTTTTTGGCCTGTACGCACCTGGAGCAAACATACGCATGGCCTTAAACTATGTCCCTGTGAAAAACCTCCAGGTGGGTTATGGCCTCAGTCGCATCAATATGTACAATGACTTTTCGGTGAAATACACCATCCTGGAACAAACCCGCAAAAATACCATCCCCGTTGCTGTTGCAGTATATGCCAACATGGCCATTGACGGTCGCAGCGAAGATGCATTCGGCGATAACTATCAATTCAGCGACAGGATGTCTTACTTTTCACAATTGATCATCGGACGCAAATTCAGCGAGGCAATTTCGCTTCAGGCCAATGTGAGTTTTACACATTATAATAAGGTACAACCTGAATACGATCACGACAAGATTTCGGCAGGCCTGAACGGGCGGGTAAAAATTTCACCGCAGTCCTCTATCTTGATTCAATACGACATTCCGATGAAGATCAAAAGCATTTCCGAACACACACATTTCGACAATGCTGCTGAACACAATCTGGGATTCGGGTGGGAGATCCGTACAAGAACACACTTTTTCCAGATTTATATGGGATCAGCCGATGGCCTGATACCCCAGCACAATGCAATGTACAACACCAACGACTGGACAGATGGCGATTTGATGTTTGGCTTTACAATTGCAAGATTATGGAGTTTCTAAATAAATTCAATTATTGTTAAACAATTAATATCTAGTTAATTATGAAAAAGGGACTAATTTTAAGTATTGTTGCTTTAATCAGTGTAGCTTTCCTGGCATTTATTGCTCCCCAGGAGCAGAAAAAAGGTGAACCATGGAAAATTCCAGCTGAGTACAAGAACAAAGCCAACCCACACAAAGGAGACGCTTCGCTCGACAAATTGGCCAGGGCTGCCTATGGCAAACACTGTCGTTCCTGTCACGGCACAAAAGGTAAAGGGGATGGCCCGATGGCAAAAAACCTGAAAACCCACCCCGGCGATTTTGGTTCAGCAGAGTTCCAGAAACACACGGATGGAGAAATCTATTACATGTCTATTATTGGTCGTGATGAAATGCCCAACTTTGAGAAAGAGATCACGGATCCTGAGGAAAGATGGGCGCTGGTGAATTTCATTCGCACCTTGAAAGAATAAGTATCAGATAATTGCTGAACCGGAATGAGTGAAATTCCGGTTCAGCTTTTCAAACTAACTTCAATTTATTATGCAAAGTGCATTTAAAGAAGGGTTTAAAGGGATAAAGAAAGCAAGTGTTTTGCTGTGGTTTGTTATGGTTTCGTTACCGCTGATGGCAACAACCTATAGTGATACACCCGAACTTTCAGAAGAGTCGAAGCAGTGTCTGGAATGTCACAGTTTAATGAGGTACCGGCTGGTTGATCCTTTCACCGGAGATACAGCTACCTTTAAGATGTATGAAGAATTGAGAATAGATCCAATGGATTACCTGAATGCCACACATGGCAGTTTCTCATGTCTTGATTGTCATTCCTACGAATATGAAACCCATCCGCACCCAATTGAAGTAAAATTTGAACCCCGCTATGAGTGTATGGATTGCCATGGCAATAATGATGTTTTTGCTGAATTTAACTTTGGCAAAATTGCTGAAGAGTTTGATATAAGTATCCACGGCAATCACTATATCGAAAATTTCTCATGCTGGAGTTGCCATAATCCGCATACATACAAGAATACAGCAAGAAAGGGCGGGCCGATCAGTGATGTGGTTGCCTACAACAATTCAATGTGTCTTGGCTGTCATGGGGATATAAGTCATTATGCAGTATTGATTGAGCGGCAGTTGACCAACATGCTATCGAAACACGACTGGCTTCCTAATCAAAGCCTTCACTTCCGCAAGGTCAGATGCATTGATTGCCACGCTGCTACAAATGATAGCATTCTCGTAGCCCATCACATTTTACCTGCTAAAGAAGCTGTGAAAAACTGCGTTGATTGCCACTCGACTAACTCCATACTTCTGGCTTCATTGTACAAACACCAGGTAATTGAGCGAAGGAACAAATTCGGCTTCTTCAATGCAGCCATTACAAGTGAAGCCTACATTATCGGAGCAAACCGCAATTACTTCTTCAACGTGATCAGCCTGGTAATACTTGGCTTAGTGATATCAGCTATTACCGTCCATGCGGTTTTCAGGTATATTAACTACAGGAAAAGAATCAAATGAAACAGAAGAGATTATATTTATATCCGCTATGGCTGCGTGTTTGGCATCATGTGAATGCCGTTCTGATGATTTTTCTGATAGCCACAGGAATCAGCATGCAATATTCCGATCCGGCCTATCCGCTTATCAGGTTCGATGTTGCCGTAAATGTTCACAACTGGGCTGGGATTTTACTGACCATATCCTATTTTTTCTTTCTTTTCGGTGTAATTTTTACAGCTATTGGTCGGTATTATGTTATCAAGACGGAAGGGTTCGTTGTTTCATTTATCAAGCAGATGAGATATTACCTCTTCGGGGTATTTCAGGGGCAGAAGAATCCTTTCAACGTAAGCGAGGAAAAAAAATTCAATCCGGTCCAATTGATTACCTACAATCTGATTATGCATGCCATTACACCGATAACCTTTATAACAGGATGGGCGCTGATTTTTCCAGAAACCATTGTTCTCAATGTCTGGGGTTACAGCGGTATCATGCTTACCAGCCTTGTGCATTCAGTTGCGGGGTTCTTTATTTCAATATTTCTCATCATACATCTTTATGTGATTACGATTGGCCCGAGCACACGGGCAAATTTCAAAACCATTATTTATGGTTATCATGAAGTTCATGACGACCATGACCTTAAAAAAGAAGAATAGTTAAATTAATCAATAACAAAACATTTTACTATGAAAAACAGATTTACTTACCTGATCCCGGTAATCATCTATTGTGTGATTACGGCAAACATGATGATAACCGGCTGTACGAAAGAAGGACCTGTTGGCCCTCAGGGAGCTGACGGACAGGATGCTTCCGAGTCCTGCACCAGTTGTCACAATTTTTCCGAGTTTCTGCTCGAGAAGATCAATCAGCACAACAATTCAGTGCACGCTAGTGGTAATAATATTAACCGCAGCGGAGACGGATGCGCTATATGTCACACCAGTCAGGGATTCACAAAGTTCCTTGCAGATGGGACCACAGGCGCAGTGCAGAATCCTAACCCGATCAACTGCCGCACCTGTCACCCGATTCATGAGAGTTATGACGCTGCTAAGGATTTTAATGTACGCACAGCTGCAGCAGTAACCATGACGGTTGGCGGAGGTTCTTATGACTTCGGAAATTCTAATCTTTGTGCCAACTGCCATCAGGCGCGGGCAATCACACCTTATCCGGTTGCTGGGGGAGATAATATTACTATCACAAATGCGCGTTATGGCCCCCACTATAGCCCACAATCCAATGTGTTAATCGGTAATGGTCCTTTTGAAATACCGGGAGCATTGCAATACACAAACTCTCCACACGGTCAAATTGAAGATGGCTGCATCACCTGCCACATGGGCAACACAGCCAACGGACTTGCTGCTGGAGGTCACCAGATGAATGTTACCTATACAGGTTCTAATGGCAATGAGGCCTGGAACTATTCAGGCTGTACTGAATGCCATCCAAGTGCAACCGATCTTGCCACTCTTAGAGCTCAGCACCGCGAGGAAATTAAAACCCTCCAATATGCCCTTAGGGATAAACTGATTGAAAAAGGATTGCTCAATGCAAGCGAACTGGTTCCCGTTCCAAAAACTGTTACTCCTAATGAAGCAGGAGCGATAATGAATTACAAGTTTGCTTACGGTGACCATAGCTATGGCGCTCATAACTATCCTTACATGAAAGCTTTGTTAACCAACTCAATTGCTGCACTTAATTAAAAGGTTGTTTCGGCTTTCAACGATTCAAAGACACTAATCCGAGTTTAACACTCAAGACCTGACAGCCCTGAATGTGCAGCATCATTCAGGGCTGTTTTGCTACATATTATATTAATCACCAAAAAATTGACAGACGATGAAATTACCAGACTCAGCTCGTAACTGGACTTCAATTTTAGGCGCCGCACTGGCACTTACTACCCTTTTTGTTATCATTTTCCTGTTTATCATCTCAATGTTGTTTGATTCTGGAAGTTCGTATCTGGGACTTTTTACTTTTATCATTCTTCCGGTGTTCCTGGTTATTGGCCTTTTTCTGATTCCAATTGGAATGATATTTACCAGCAAAAGGAAAAAATCAATTACAAAAACCGGGGATCAAACGGATTGGCCGATCATTAACCTGAACCTCAGGACCACCAGAAATGCACTTACAATATTTGTGATTGGATCGGTTATATTTTTCATGCTTTCGGGAATTGGTTCATATGAGGCATTCCATTATACTGAATCGGTCGGGTTTTGCGGAACACTGTGCCATAAAGTTATGGAGCCCGAGTTTGTTGCTTATCATCAATCATCACATGAGAGGGTCAAATGTGTGGAATGTCATGTTGGTGCGGGTGCCGACTGGTATGTAAAAAGTAAACTTTCCGGTCTTTACCAGATCTATTCGGTTACTTTCAACAAATATCCCCGCCCGATTCCCACACCTATCCATAACCTGCGTCCGGCGCGCGAAACCTGCGAGCAGTGTCACTGGCCCGAAAAGTTCTACGACCCGATGATCAGAATGAAAAAATCTTATCTGAGTGACTATGATAACACAGAATGGGACATTCATTTGATGATGAAAACCAGCGCCACTTATAGCGCCCTGGGGTTGCAGGAGGGTATTCACTGGCACATCAATCCTGATGTTCAGATTGACTATATTACTGATCCTGACGATCCTTCAAAGATACCGTGGGTAAGGTCGCGAAACAAACAAACCGGCGAAGAAAAAATTTTCCTCGACAGCCAATACAGCGATAAACATATGGCAATGGATGCCGGCCAGTTGAAAACGATGGATTGCATGGATTGCCATAACCGCCCGTCTCACAACTACAAAGTGCCACAGAATTTTGTTGACGACCTGATTACTGCCGGCAACATATCTACGGAATTGCCTGATATTAAGTACGTTTCGATGGAAATCCTTTATCAGGATTACGAAACCAAGGAAGCCGCATTTGATTTTATTCAAAAACGGGTAAAAGAATATTACGAAGAAAATTATGACTACCTGCTTGAAGACTACGAAGAGCAGATCAATCAGTCTATTGCTGCCATTCAAACTGGTTTCAGCCAGAACATTTTTCCTTATATGAAGGTTAACTGGTCCGTTTACCCGACTCACCTTGGGCATATGGAATCCGACGGATGCTATCGTTGTCATTCAGACAGACATTCGACAAGCAGCGGCGAAACTATTTCAAGGGATTGTCAGTTGTGTCATAACATCATAGCCCAGGGAACGCCCGGATCAATGCAATACAGCGAATCATTCAATGCACTTGATTTTGTCCATCCTATAGAAATCCGCGAAGAATGGCGGGTAAAGCTTTGCAGTGAATGTCATTATAGATTGTATTGATAAATAACTCATCACTCAATTATTCGACTTCGGTCAACGCGGACATATTACAGCGGGTGTCAGGGTGGATGTTAACTGAGAGCAGAATTTTACAGCATGCTTATTCAAGTGAAGCTTTTGTGATTTTTTGAACATCGTTCAGTGCATTTTATACTTTTGCATTCCATCAACTGAATGAGTGGTAAATTTTTATGCTTGTCAAATTCTGATTCAACTATAAATTTTCAAACAATTTTTAAAATGAGAAATTCTATTGTGCTTTTAATCAAGTTGTTGCTCGTCAGCTCACTCGCTATATTTTTATTCACGTCATTTACTGATGACAACGAATATGCTGAAGAAAAAAACACCTCCGGAACTGTGACCTTCACCGCTACAACGCTGAACGCTGGCGGGACTTACGCTCCAAGACATGTTCTTGCTATCTGGGTGGAGAAGAACGGTGTTTTTGTCAAATCCCGCAAGGTAATGGCCAACCAGCGGAAACAATACCTTTATAAATGGGTAGCTTCGAGTAATTACAATGTGACCGATGCCATAACCGGCGCTACGCTCACCCAGCCTCAGACCCATACTGTGCAATGGAACTGCACTGATCTGAGCGGGAATGTGGTTCCTGACGGCGAGTACACCATCCTGATTGAGTTTACTGATAAGCATGCCCAGGGGCCATATTATGCGGTAAATTTTCAAAAGGGAACAGCGCCGCAAAGCATCACGCCCCCCAACCAGCAGTACATCATCAATATGCAGCTCACCTACACGCCTGATGTTATAGTAACTGCTGATTTCAGCGCTAACATTACGCAAGCGTGTGAGCAGCAGCCGGTGATCTTTACCGATAATTCAACCGGAGCAACTTCGTGGCTCTGGAACTTCGGCGCAGGAAGCAACCCGCCAACCGCCACCACCCAGGGACCGCACACGGTTACCTATTCCACACCTGGCGCCAAAACAGTTTCGCTTACCGTAAACGGCACTGTAACCTCCACCAAAAACGATTACATTCAGATTGAGCCAATACCGGTGGCCGGATTTATTTTCGAAGTTGTCGAAAACATCGCCATTTTTGCCAACACCTCCCAATTTGCCACATCCTGGCTCTGGGATTTCGGCGATGGAGAAACAAGCACAGAGTTTAACCCCATTCATCAATACTGGCAAAACGGCGAATTTACCGTCACGCTGACAGCAACCAGCGATGATTGCGGCAGCGATACTTTCAGCGATGTTGTTATTATTACCGGGGTTGGCATTGATGACCGGGATCAGCAGACATTTGAAATTTTTCCCAACCCAACTGCCGGAGCTTTAAACATCTTTTTTCAAAAAAATATGGATCAGGCCGGTATAAGAGTATTTGATCTGCAAGGGCGCACCGTCTTTAGCAGCCAATTGAATATCAACGGCAAAGCATCTGCTTTCCTCGATCCCGATCTGAAACCCGGATTATACCTGGTGGAGGTGCAGATGGACGGCAAAAACTACCGCCGGAAATTAATTGTGAATTAGCATTGCCAGAAAACTACTTTTGTTGAAAATCATTGTTGACCCCAACCCAAATGGGAGCAATGATTTTCAACGATTTACTCCCAATTGGGGTGGGGTAAATAAATCGTTGAAAATCTATTTTGGGGAGTTTTCTGGCAATCACAAATTAGCCTTGTCCGGCCAACTATTCCCGGTTTAATGCGTTCCTTTGTAATCTATCAATTAAATGTTTGGTAAAAACTAAAGAACTGAGTTATGCCGGAAATGAAAAAACTCTTCCTTCTTGATGCTATGGCCTTGATCTACAGGGCTTTTTATGCTTTAAACAAAAACCCCCGAATCAACTCCAAAGGATTGAATACTTCGGCAATTCTCGGTTTTGCCAACACCTTGCTTGATGTTATTAAAAATGAAAAGCCAACCCACATCGGAGTGGCTTTCGATACCCATGCACCAACTTTGCGGGCGGAGGAGTTCATCGCCTACAAGGCCAATCGCCAGGAAATGCCCGAAGATCTGGCTAAATCGCTGCCTTACATTGTGAGACTGATCGAGGGCTTCAATATTCCCATACTTTTTGTTGACGGCTTTGAGGCTGATGATGTCATAGGTACGCTGGTGAAAAATGCCGAAAAACGGGATTTCACCACCTACATGATGACCTCCGACAAGGATTTTGGCCAGTTGGTGTCGGTTAAAACTTTCATCTTCCGTCCGGCTTACATGGGCAACAAAGCCGAAATACTCGGGGTGAAAGAGGTTTGTGAAAAATTCAGCATCCAGCGACCTGAGCAGGTGATTGATATACTTGGCCTTTGGGGGGATGCATCCGACAACATTCCCGGAATTCCCGGTATTGGCGAAAAACGGGCCAAAGAGCTCATTGCCACCTACGGATCGCTGGAAAACGTCATTGCCCACGCCGATGAGCTGAAAGGCAAAATGGCCGAAAATGTCCGCGATTTTGCACAACAGGGTATGGACTCTAAACGACTGGCTACTATTATTCTTGATGTTCCGATTGAATTTGATGAAAAGGCTTTACAACTAAAATCTCCTAACCTCAGCGCACTGAAAGATTTGCTGGATGAATTGGAATTCAGGACTTATGCAGCCCGGTTGTTTGAGTTCTATCGCACGCAATCCCCGGCTTCATCAACCTCCAAAGGTCAGCCTCAGCAGGATCTTTTCGGCGCCGAAGAATTTGAAGAACCCCAGGGAACCAAAACCATCGAAAACACTCCCCATCATTACTCCCTGCTCGATACTCCGGAAAAAATCGCCGGATTAATCAAGGAAATTAGAAAGAAGAAATCATTTTGCTTTGATACCGAAACCACCGGAACAGATGCCAACAACTCCGAACTGGTGGGAATTTCGTTTGCATTGAAGCCTGGCGAAGCCTTTTATCTGCCCGTGCCGGAGAACTACCAGGAAGCGCTCGACATGATGAGAGAGTTTAAAGATGTTTTTGAGGATGAAACCATCGAAAAGACCGGCCAGAACCTGAAATATGACATCTCGGTGCTGAAGTGGTATGAGGTGGTGGTTAAAGGAAAAATGTTCGACACCATGCTGGCGCATTACCTCATCGAGCCTGAGTTGCGGCACAACATGGATTTTCTTTCCGAAAAATATCTTAGTTACCGTCCGGTTTCCTATGACGAAGTAACAGCAAAAAAAGGCGGAAAGCAGTTGAATATGAGGGAGGTGCAGAATTTGCGACCGCTCGATGTACTCAATTACGCTGCGGAGGATGCCGACATTACCCTTCAACTCAGGAAAAAACTGGAACCAAAACTTGCTGAATCGGGGGTGATGAAGTTGTTTGATGAGATTGAAATTCCGCTGATCCCGGTGCTTGCCTCCATGGAAGCCGAAGGGGTGAAGCTGGATGTGGAGGTTCTTAAAGCATTTTCGAAGCAACTGGAGGTGGAAATTTCGGCGGTTGAACAGGAAATTTATACCCTTTCAGGCGAAGAATTCAATATCGGCTCACCCAGACAACTTGGAATTATCCTTTTTGAAAAACTAAATATTGCCAAAAACCCAAAAAAAACCAAGACAGACCAGTATTCTACCGGCGAGGAGATTCTATCGAAACTCGAGCATAAACACCCGATTGTAGCCAGGATTCTCGATTATCGCTCATTAACAAAGCTGAAATCTACCTACGTGGACGCGCTGCCGCAACTCATCAGCCCCCGCGACGGACGGGTACATACGAGCTACAACCAGGCGGTTACCTCCACAGGCAGGCTCAGCAGCACCAACCCCAACCTGCAAAACATACCCATCCGCACCGAAAAAGGGCGTGAAATCCGAAAGGCATTCATCCCTCGCAACGAGGATTATGTGCTGATGGCGGCAGACTATTCGCAGATCGAACTGAGAATTATTGCTGAGCTGAGCCGAGACAAAGGAATGATGGAGGCTTTTATTCAAGGGCTGGATATCCACACTGCAACTGCTTCCAGGGTGTTCGGGGTTGGCATAGGTGAGGTTACCAAAGATATGCGCCGCAATGCCAAGGCGGTAAATTTCGGAATTGTTTACGGAATATCGGCCTTCGGATTGTCGGAGCAGCTCGGCATCACCCGAAGCGATGCGGCCGACATTATCAACACTTACTTTGCACAATACCCGGGTATTAAGCAGTTTATGAACAACAGTATCGCATTTGCCAGAAAAAACGGCTACGTAGAAACCATGATGGGGCGCCGCCGATACCTGCGGGATATCAATTCGGCAAATGCCAACATACGGGGCTTTGCCGAGCGAAACGCCATCAATGCCCCGATACAAGGATCATCAGCCGATATGATAAAAATTGCGATGATCAAAATTTTCGGCGAAATGACCCGGCGAAACATGAAATCAAAAATGATCCTGCAAGTGCACGACGAATTGGTGTTCGACACCCACAGAGTCGAGCTTGATCAGCTAAAGCAGATTGTTGAGGAAAACATGAAAAATGCCATCGAAATGACCGTTCCGGTGATTGTGGATGTTAACACAGGCAACAACTGGCTGGAAGCGCATTGATGTCTGCCCGGTGGAATCGCTGTTACAGAGAGTTTGCCCCTAATCCCCCGTCATTATCCTAAATCGCATTGCCAGAAAACTACTATTGTTGAAAATCATTGTTGTCCCCAACCCAAATTGGAGCAATGATTTTCAACGATTTACTCCTTTTTGGGGATGGTAAATAAATCGTTGAAAATCTATTTTGGAGAGTTTTCTGGCAATGGCCAAATCCCCAAAAACAGAAATTTCCGGGCTGGCAATTCCTTTTCTGTATCTTTGCTGCCATTGTTTACTTTAAACTCTAAAGTTATGAACTTTAAGGAAGATCAACGAATTGTAATGACCCTCGATGCCGGAGGCACGAATTTCGTTTTTTCAGCAATTCAGGCCGGTGAGGAGGTTATACAACCCATCACATTGCCAGCTCCTGCTGATAATATTGCCGAATTGCTCAAACGAATTATTGACGGATTCGAGCAGGTAAAAACCCATCTTAAAACAGCTCCGGTGGCTATTTCGTTTGCTTTTCCCGGCCCTGCGAATTACGAACTTGGCATCATCGGCGACCTGGTCAATCTTCCACTTTTCAGGGGTGGCGTGGCTTTGGGACCAATGCTCGAAGCGCACTTCAATATTCCGGTTTTCCTCAATAACGATGGCGATTTGTTTACTTATGGAGAAGCCATTGGCGGATTTTTACCCCACATCAACGACCTGCTCGAAAAAAGCGGCAGCCCGAAAAGGTTCAGAAACCTGCTGGGGGGAACCTTCGGAACCGGTTTTGGAGGAGGAATTGTCTCCTCCGGAGAACTTCTCCGTGGCGACAACTCTGCCGGCGGCGAAATCAACCGGATGCGTAATAAAGTTCATCCATTTTACAGCGTTGAAGAAACAGTGAGTATCAGGGGAATCAGACGCAACTACAGCCGTGCAGCCGGTATTTCCGAGATTCTTTGCCCAACTCCGCAATCCATTTTTGAAATCGGCATGGGCAAAGTTGATGGTAACAAAGAGGCCGCCCGCCAGGCTTTCAAAAAATTCGCCATTGCTGCCGGCGATGCGCTGGCCAACGCAATCACCCTCGTGGATGGCCTCATTGTTCTTGGCGGCGGAATTTCAGGAGCTTACCCGCTTTTCCTGCAACATTTGGTTAATGAAATGAATTACCGCTTCGAAACCCCGGAAGGAAAATATTTGCCGCGTCTCGAGATAAAAGTCTTCAACCTTGAAAACGAAAAAGAGTTGCAGCGATTCATCACCGGCGACAAACGTGAAATCGAAGTTCCGTTCAGCGACAAAAAAATTTCCTATGATCCGCTGCAAAGGATCGGTGTGGGCGTTACCAGGCTTGGCACTTCCAAAGCCACTTCGCTTGGCGCTTATGCCTTTGCATTGCACGAACTCAACAAAAAGTAACGGCAATGAAGGTTTCCGGCTTCACGATCGTCAGAAATGGCCAGAAATTCGATTATCCTTTCATCGAATCCATCCGGTCGCTGCTTCCTTTGTGCGACGAGGTAATCGTTGCCGTTGGAAATTCTGAAGACGACACCCTCCTTATGGTTCAGGCCATCAGCTCCCCGAAAATCAGGATTATCCAAACCATTTGGGATGATTCACTGCGCGAGGGCGGGCGCGTGCTGGCAGTGGAAACCGACAAAGCCAAAGCGGCTATTTCGCCGGATGCCGACTGGTGCATCTATCTTCAGGCTGATGAAGTTCTTCACGAACAGGATTATCCCGAAGTGAGAAGCGCCATGGAGAAAAACCTGGCGGATAAGCGGGTTGACGGCCTTTTGTTCGATCATCTCAATTTCTACGGGTCTTTTGATTTCATTGCCGATTCGAGAAGATGGACCTACAAACAGATCAGAGTAATCCGAAATAATCCGGAAATTCACTCATTCCGCGATGCAATGAGTTTCAGGAAAAATGGCAAAAATCTGCTTGTGAAAAAGATCAATGCCACGGTTTATCATTACGGCTGGGTGAGAACACCCGACGCCATGCAGAAAAAGCTCGAAACCTTCCAGAAACTCTGGCATAATGATGAGTGGATCGAGAAAAACGTACCTAAGGCCGACGAGTTCGATTACTCCAAAATTGATTCGCTCTCGCACTTCAAAGGAACCCACCCCGAAGTGATGCACGAATGTATCCGGCGGATGAACTGGAAATTTTCGTTCGATCCCACCAAAGGAATAAAACTCTCGCTCCGTTTGAGGATTTTAAACTGGCTTGAAAAAAAACACGGCATCGAGATCGGGAAGTTCAGGACTTACAGGATAATACGGTAACATTTACGATTGATCGGTAAAGATGGCTAAGGGAAAACAAAGAACTGAAAAGGAAATGACCTTCTGGGAGCATCTCGAAGAGCTGAGATGGCACCTGTTACGTGCTGTTGGCGCTGTGGTCATCCTGGCAATTGTTGCCTTTATCAGCAAGGATTTCATTTTCGACCAGATCATCCTTGCCCCGAAATCGGCCGATTTTGTTACCAATCGCTGGCTTTGCCAGGCCGGTAAATGGCTTGCAGAAAGGTTGTCATTTTTTTCAGCTTCTGCGCTCTGCATTGGCGATTTCGACCTGAAAATCATCAACATCAATCTGGCCGGGCAATTTCTGATGCACTTCTACATCTCCATTTTTGCGGGGCTAATTGTTGCCATTCCTTTTGTCATCTGGGAGATCTGGAGTTTTATAAAACCTGCGCTTTATGAAAATGAACAGAAATACACCGGGGGTGCTGTAGTCTGGAGTTCACTACTTTTTATTGCCGGAATCCTCTTCAGCTATTTTCTTATCGTTCCGCTTTCGATTCTTTTCCTCGGAACTTACACGGTGAGCGATTCAGTTCAAAACCAGATTGCGCTTAACTCTTATGTCAGCACGGTAGTTATGCTAACCTTTTCAATAGGTTTGGTGTTTGAGTTGCCGATTTTTGTTTACTTTCTTACCAAAGTGGGCATTATTACGCCATCGTTCATGCGAAGGAACCGCAAAATGATGATCGTTATAGTGTTAATCGTATCGGCCATTATCACCCCACCGGATATTTTCAGTCAGATTTTGGTAGCCATCCCCTTATTTGCTCTGTACGAGCTGAGCATCCTTGTTTCTGACCGGATTCATAAAAAGCAGACGAAGGAAATTCCCGGATAATATTACTCTTCTTTTCTTTTGCTGTAGGGCATTCTGAAGGACGCCGGAAAAAATATTTTTATTTGTTATTTGTTTAACAAAAAATCGGTTTCGAGCCTGAATTATACCTATTTTTGCCGCAAATTTCATTTTAAATTAATCACTTAACACAATTGGCAATGGCTTATCCTTACACACCTCCGGACTACTTCCTTTTGGATGAACTGCTCACCGACGAGCACAAGATCGTACGTTCTGCAATTCGCGACTGGGTTACCCGATCGGTTGTTCCTGTGATTGACGAAGCAGCACAAAAACATCATTTCCCCCGTCATTTTTTCAACGAATTAGGAGAAATCGGCGCATTCGGACCGTTTATTCCGGTGGAATATGGCGGTGCCGGCATGGATTACATTGCCTACGGCGTTATCATGACCGAACTCGAGCGCGGCGACTCAGGCATACGCTCTACCGCATCGGTTCAGACTTCGCTGGTCATGTACCCGATTTATGAATTTGGGAGCGAGGATCAACGCAAGAAATACCTTCCCAAACTCGCCACGGGTGAATGGATTGGCTGCTTTGGCCTCACCGAGCCCAACCATGGTTCTGATCCCGGAAGCATGGAGACCCGCATTAAGGATATGGGCGATCATTATCTACTCAACGGCGCCAAAATGTGGATCACCAACTCAAGTATCGCTGATGTGGCTGTGGTTTGGGCAAAAGACGAATCAGGCGTGGTTCGTGGTGTAATTGTGGACAAGGGAATGCCGGGATTTTCAGCTCCCGAAACCCACAATAAATGGTCGCTGAGAGCCTCCGTTACCGGCGAACTGGTTTTTGAAGATGTGAAAGTACCCAAAGAAAATCTATTACCCAATATCAAAGGCTTAAAAGGACCACTTATGTGTCTGAATTCCGCTCGTTATGGTATCGCATGGGGAGCCATTGGCGCTGCCATGGATTGCTACAACACTGCATTGCATTACTCCCTCGAGCGTAAACAGTTCCACAAACCGATTGCCTCATTCCAGCTGCAACAGAAAAAACTGGCCGAAATCCTTACCGACATTACTAAAGCGCAATTTCTCGTTTGGCGGCTTGGCTTGCTGCGGAATGAAGGAAGAGCTACGCCGCAGCAGATTTCGATGGCTAAACGCAACAACGTTGAGATGGCTCTGCGCTCGGCGCGCGAATCCCGCCAGATACTTGGTGCAATGGGTATCACCGGCGATTTTCCGATCATGCGCCACATGATGAACCTCGAATCGGTAATCACCTACGAAGGAACCCACGATATTCACCTTTTAATCACCGGCGCCGACATTACCGGAATCTCTGCTTTTGTATAAAATTAACCTGTTTAACAAGATTTTAAACCCGGAATCATGAATATTTCACACATCGAACACATCGGAATCGCTGTTAAAAGCATAGAGGAGAGTATTCCTTACTACGAAAATGTTTTGGGACTGAAGTGCTACGCCGTGGAAGAGGTGAAAGACCAGAAGGTGAAAACTGCTTTTTTCATGGTAGGTCAGACTAAATTAGAGTTACTCGAATCTACTGATCCTGAGGGACCTATTGGCAAATTCATCGAAAAGCGCGGCGAAGGAATTCATCATATTGCATTTGCAACCGACGATGTTAATGCAGCGCTGGCGGAGGCTGATTCAAAAGGCGTTAAGTTGATTGACCAGCAATCCAGAAAAGGCGCCGAGGGATTAAACATTGGATTCCTGCATCCAAAATTCACACAGGGTGTTCTTACCGAATTTTGCGGAAAATAAGCATTTTCATATCAACCTCTAATTTGACTAACCAGTGAATAATCAGCAAAAACTTCAGAACCTCATCGAGTTGCGCAAAAAAGCCCGTGAGGGAGGTGGAGAGGAGCGCATTGCCGACCAGCACAAAAAGGGAAAATATACTGCCCGAGAACGAATCGAGATGCTCCTCGACGAGGGCAGTTTTGAAGAATACGACATGTTCGTCACCCATCGCAGCACCGAGTTCGGAATGGCTGATAAAGTTTATCTCTCTGATGGGGTTATTACCGGCCAGGGCACGATAGACGGCAGGGTCGTTTTCATTTTCTCTCAGGATTTTACCGTGTTTGGCGGCTCATTGTCCGAAACCTTTGCACAAAAGATATGCAAGGTTATGGATAAAGCGATGAAGGTGGGCGCTCCGATCATCGGAATCAACGATTCGGGCGGTGCCAGAATCCAGGAAGGCGTGAAAAGTCTGGCCGGGTATGCCGAAATTTTCCAACGCAATATTCTTGCATCTGGAGTGATTCCACAGATTTCCGCCATTTTCGGACCTTGTGCCGGAGGAGCGGTGTATTCGCCGGCGCTCACTGACGTTGTGATCATGAGCGACAAAACCAGTTACATGTTCGTTACTGGACCAAAAGTCACCAAAACAGTAACCGGGGAAACCATTTCGGAAGAAGATCTTGGCGGCGCAACGGTGCATGCCACAAAATCAGGCGTCACGCATTTCAGGGCTGATGATGAGGATGAAGGAATTTTGCTGATCCGTAAAACATTGGAATACCTTCCGCAAAATAACCTCGAAGAACCAATTGTAACCGAATGCACCGATCCGATTGACCGCAGAGACGACATGCTCAACAGCATCATCCCCGACAACACTGCCGAACCTTACGATGTAAAGGATATCATTTACACCATCGTGGATGACCGTGAATTCCTTGAATTTCACCGTCATTTTGCCAAAAATATTGTAGTGGGATTTGCCAAATTCAACGGGCAACCGGTTGGCATTGTGGCCAACCAGCCCAACTTCCTGGCCGGTGTGCTCGACATTGACGCTTCAAGAAAAGCAGCGCGGTTTGTAAGGCTTTGCGATGTTTTTAACCTGCCTGTCATTACTTTGGTAGATGTTCCCGGATTTCTGCCAGGAAGTACACAGGAATACGGCGGAATCATCATCCATGGCGCCAAGCTCTTATTTGCCTATGGCGAGGCTACGGTTCCCAAAATCACTATCACGCTCCGGAAATCTTATGGTGGCGCTCACGATGTGATGGGATCAAAACAACTGAGGGGCGATCTTAACTACGCCTGGCCATCGGCTGAGATTGCAGTCATGGGGCCAAAAGGCGCTATTGAGGTGCTCGAAGGGCGTAAGATCAAGGATTTTGCCACACAGGAGGAGGCAAATAAATTTATTGCCGAAAAAGAAGATGAGTACCGCAACAAATTCGCCAATCCTTATGAAGCGGCTAAGTACGGATACATTGATGATGTAATCGAGCCCCGCAATACCCGGTTCAGGATTATCAGGGCATTGCAGACCATGGCTACCAAGAAGGATACCCTCCCTGCCAAAAAACACAATAACATTCCACTTTAAAGACAGCGTTATGGTACTGAGTGAGATAACTTTCGATCTTTCAAGGATTACAGGATTGAGCATCATGATATCGGTTGTCGGCTACCTGGTTGTATTCGTTGCACTGGTGGTTCTTGTGTGGATTTTCAATCTTATGCCATGGCTGATCAAAATCAACGTTCGCAGACAATTGCGGGCAAAAGGTAAATCCGATGATCATGAAATCAGCAATATCGAAGGAAATATTTCCGCGGCCATTGCCAGTGCTCTGTATCTGCATTTCAGCGACATTCATGATGATGAGAGCGGCGTCATAACCATCAAGCGGATTTCAAAACAATACACTCCCTGGAGTTCAAAAATCTATTCGACCAATTCATTTTTCAGATTAGCAAAGCGATGAAAAAATTCAAATTCTCGATCAAAGGGCATGATTACGATGTTGAAATCATGGGGTTTGAGGAAAAAATTGCGAAAGTGGAAGTAAACGGGACCATTTATGAAGTTGAACTCCATCAGGAGGTGAAGCAGAGTAAAACCCCAAAACTCGTTCGCCAGGAAGTTGAAATCAAACGTCAGGATCACAAGATTAAAAAAACCATCACCAAAACCGGCGTTTTTGAAGTGAAAAGCCCGCTTCCGGGCAATATTCTGCAGATTTTCATTAAAGACGGCGACGTAGTGAAACTTGGGGACAAGCTACTCATATACGAAGCCATGAAGATGGAAAACACCATCCTCGCCGAAAAGGATGGAACAATCAGAAACCTGAAGGTTCATACCGGCGACAATGTGCTGCAGGGTGAAACCCTGATGATCATTGAGTCGCCGACAACCACCTGATTTGCTGTGCGTTAAATTTTAACTCAACAAAAAATCCAATGAAGAGATTGATTACCATAGCCGGCATAATTGTTTCCCTGACGCTGATCAGTACGATGTTTGTCAATACAAGCAAAAGCCAGCCGGTTAGTGATTCGGTTCAGCTCATTCAGAGTGAGTCCAATATGGATGCCCAGGCTGACGAGGAGTTTTTAGAAGAGATGGAAGAACAACAGGAGGCGGCATCCAAAGGTGTAATGAAGTTTTTGGATTATACCGGGTTTGCCAATGTCACCAAAGGACACCTGATCATGATCCTGGTAGGGTTAATCTTTATTTACCTTGCCATCCGCTACGATTATGAACCGCTGCTTTTGATCCCGATCGGTACAGGAATCTTGATCGGTAACATCCCTTTTATGCTCGATGCGGGGCTTCAATTAGGGATTTATGAAAAGGGCAGCGTGATGAGTTACCTCTATTTTGGGGTAACCGCCGGGATTTATCCGCCTTTGGTGTTTTTGGGAATCGGCGCCATGACCGACTTCTCATCATTGATTTCCAATCCGCGTCTGATGCTTCTCGGTGCAGCCGCCCAGCTAGGCATCTTCGCCACCTTTATCGGAGCCCTGGTTCTTGGATTTTACCCCGCCGAAGCCGGTGCTATAGGCATTATCGGCGGCGCTGATGGCCCTACCGCAATTTTTCTATCATCCAAGCTGGCCAACGGGATCAATATATTGCCTGATGGAACAACCGTTAAGAATCTTATCGGCCCTATTGCAATAGCTGCATATTCTTACATGGCGCTTGTTCCGGTAATTCAGCCGCCCATTATGCGGTTGATGACCACTCCGAAGGAACGGGTAATAAGGATGAAACCACCGAGAGCCGTTACCAAACTTGAAAAAATTCTTTTCCCCATCATCGGACTGCTCATCACTACTTTTATCTCACCAAGTGCATTACCATTGCTGGGGATGCTCTTTTTTGGCAATATCCTGAAAGAAAGCGGTGTAACCAAGCGTCTTGCCGACACTGCCAAAACATCCCTGATTGACATAGTCACAATAATTCTCGGACTTACAGTTGGTGCATCTACTCAGGCTGATGTTTTCCTTACAGGCGAGTCAATTCTGATCTTTGTTCTGGGTGCTTTGTCGTTTATGGTGGCCACTGCCGGAGGAGTTGCTTTTGCCAAAGTGATGAATCTGTTTCTTAAAGAAGAAAATAAAATCAATCCGCTTATCGGTGCTGCCGGCGTTTCTGCTGTTCCTGACAGCGCCAGGGTGGTGCAGATCGAGGGTTTGAAATATGATCCTAAAAACCACCTGCTGATGCACGCCATGGCGCCCAACGTTTCGGGAGTTATCGGATCGGCTGTAGCGGCTGGGATTCTGCTGAGTTTCCTGCTATAATCCTTTGCTGACAGGCAAATGGAAAACTTTCGTTCCTTTTTGTCGAATTATTGAGCTTTTCCACAGAAAAGTTATTTTTGAAGCAAAAAAGGAAAAGAGATGTTTATCATTGGGATTGCCGGGGGATCAGGCTCAGGAAAAACTACCGTTGTCAGAAATATCATACATGGCTTGCCGAAAAACTCGGTGGCGGTCATTTCGCAGGATTCTTATTATAAGGATAACGGACACCTGAGCGACGACGAAAAAAAACGCATCAACTTCGACCATCCGGCCTCCATTGAGTTTGAGCTGCTCAACAAACACATCGACAAACTGATTGTAGGCGAACCTATTGCTAAGCCTGTATATGATTATGTAACCTGCGGCCGCCTGGTCGAAACGATCCCGATTTTTCCCACAAAAGTAATAATCGTCGAGGGTATTCTGATCTTTACTAATGCTCGCCTGCGCAATAAATTCAACGTTAAAATATTTGTGGACGCCGACACCGACGATCGTTTGATGCGCATAATCCGCCGCGACCTGATTGAGCGCGGACGCTCGATAGACGATGTGCTGGTGCATTACGAAACCTATGTAAAACCCATGCACCTCCAGTTTATCGAACCTACCAAACGTTACGCCGACATCATTGTTCCACAGGGCGGCGCCAACAGCGTGGCCATTGACATCCTGACATCAAGAATCAAAATGAAGCTCGGTGAGTAATCAACTTTATGAAATACAGCCGCACTAATTTGCTATTTTTATAATTGTGCTTTTAGAGATTTTACTAATAACAGCGTGGATTAAAATCCCTGCTGATCAAGGACTTACGAATGGCTTTGGAAAACAGAATCAACATCCTGGTAGTTGACGACAAAGAGGAGAATCTGCTTGCTATTGAGGAGGTTCTTGATTCGCCGGACATCAACCTTGTGAAAGCCCTCTCAGGAAACGAAGCGCTGGCGCTGATGTTCGACTACGACTTTGCTCTTGTGCTGATGGATGTGCAGATGCCCGGTATGGATGGTTTTGAGGCAGCGCGCCTGATGCGCAGCTCATTGAAAACCCGACATATCCCAATCATCTTTATCACCGCTATCAGCAAGGAAAAAAAACACATCTTCAAAGGTTACGACAGCGGAGCGGTAGATTATCTCTTTAAACCCATCGAACCTGAAATACTTCAAAGTAAAGTCAACGTTTTCATTGACCTTTACAAGCAGAAAAACGCGCTCGAAGAGCTTACCCTGAAACTCGAAAACACCATTTCGGAGCTGCTCCGCTCCAAGGAAAACCTTTCGCAGAGCGAACAAAAATACCGGGACATCTTTCAAAATGTGAATGAGGGCATTTTTGTAATGCGATGGGGGAAAATCCTTTTTCACAACCCAAAAACCAGCATGATTTTGCTGGATAAAAAAGCCAATATCTGCCAAAAACCGTTCACCGGATTCATCCATTCTGATTATAAAGAAATTATCCGTTCCAAATTCGAAAATAATTCCACTGGCGCCGGCAAAGGAAACCGGATTACCGTGAAAATTGACTCCGAAAAGGAGGAAAACAAGTGGATCGAAATCAATGCGGTTACCATTGACTGGGAAAATGAGCCGGCGCTCCTGGTTTTTATCAGCGATGTTTCGGCGCGCAAAATAGCTGAAGCAGAGATGATTAATGCTAAAAAAGTGGCCGAAGATGCCAACCTGGCAAAGAGTCAGTTTCTGGCCAATATGAGCCACGAAATCCGCACCCCTCTCAACGGTATTATAGGCATGGCCGAATTGATGCTAATGAGCGAGCACGAAGAGGAGCTTACGGATCGGATCGAAGCCATCAAAATTTCGGGCGAATCTTTGCTCGACATCATCAACGACATTCTGGACCTCTCCAAAATCGAGGCGCATAAATTTGAAATGGATAATGTGGAGTTCTCGCTGCGGGATGTGATCGAAAAAATTACGCGCCCGCTGGCTGCAAAAGCTGCACAAAAAGGAATAGAGCTGATACTTGATATTGCCAACGACGTTGTAGACAATTACCGTGGCGACCCAGTGCGGTTGCGGCAAATCCTTTTCAACCTGGCCGGCAATGCAGTAAAATTCACCGAAAAAGGCGAAATCATCATCCATGTTTCGCTCGGGAAGAGCATCGAAAACAAAATACAACTCAACTTTCGCGTAAAGGACACTGGAATTGGGATTCCTTTAAATCAGATGAGTAATCTGTTTAAACTTTTCAGCCAGGGCGACAGTTCCACATCGCGAAGGTTCGGTGGAACAGGACTTGGACTGGCAATTTCGAAAAGCCTGGTGGAGATGATGAACGGAACCATTGGTGTTACCAGCGATCCCGGAAAAGGTAGCACTTTCCACTTCAGCATCTGGCTCGAATCCTCCATGCACCCGGCCAGACCTATTGTGTCGGTAATCAATCACCAAATCAAGGAAAAATATATTCTTCTGGTTGACGATAACCCGACTAACCGCAGCATAATCAAAGGCTTCCTGAGTTTTCACGGGATAAAATACGATGAGGCCGCAAGTGGAATTGAAGCCATCGAAAAAATTTCTGCCCAGAAAAGAGCAAATCGCCCCTTCGACATTGTCCTTGTGGATTATCACATGCCCGGAATGGATGGCCTCGAAACCGCTCAGCTTCTGAAAAATGATGAACACCTGAAGACGACTCCCGATTTAATCCTACTCTCATCCGACGATGTAAGCATCAAAAGGGAATCACTGGCCAGGCTTGGGTTCAGGAAGTATTTGATAAAACCGGTATTCCAGGATGACCTGGTGAAAGCGCTCAATGAGATTACCGAAGCGAAAATTGAAAAACAGGAAGGAAAACAGGGAGAAAAGTCCGGTTGTGCAAAACTGGCTAAAAACCCTGTGGTTATTCTCCTTGTCGAAGATAATCTCATCAACCAGAAACTATTCTCTGCCATGCTCACCAATCTCGGCTGCATGGTTACCTGTGCTTCCAACGGACGTATTGCTGTTGAAAACTATTTGGCCAACGAATACGATCTGATATTCATGGATGTACAAATGCCTGAAATGGACGGATTTGAAGCAACCATTCTTATCAGAGAAGAAGAAAAGAAAACCCGCAAAAACACACCGATTGTGGCGCTTACAGCCCATGCCATGAAAGGCGACAAAGACAGATGCCTCGAAGTCGGAATGGACGAATACGTCACCAAACCCATTACCATTAAGAGCATGCTCAATGTGCTGAACAAATTTAAACTGGTTGAATAGCCACCTTCCAAATTGCTTATTATGAAAAATTGGTTTCTAAATCTCAGGATAAGACATCGTTTGAATACCATGACCGCCGTTTCGCTCCTGAGCATTTTTTTGATCGGGTACGCCTCCTGGTATTTTTTCAGGACTACCAAGGTGCTGACGCTCGTACTCACCGAGCAACGTATCCACGATGTGAATTACCGCAGCGGTTTGCAATTGTTTTACGAATATTTGCAGGATAAAAATCCCCAGACGCTCCAGCGGGCTTACCACCATCTTGATTCGGCAGCTCACATTGCCTTTATCTTCAGCAAATCAAAGGAATACCACCATCAAAAGACTTTCGACCAATATGTTGATGTTTTGCTGGAGACCTATGGCCCGACAATAAGTTACAGGCGGGCTGATGCAGTGCTGCTGGTCAGTCGTTTTAAGCTGATGATGCGAATGGACAATCCGCAAATGAATGATGCGCTGGCTATTGCAGATGAAGCCTACCGAAACGGAGTTAAGGTGAAAGAGGCTATATCAGGTTATCTTGAAAATCCGGACAAAGCGGAAGTTTTCGAGCAGCTTGAAAGTGCCAAACATGAGATGTCATTGATGGAGGTCAGGTTTGCCGAAGCAATCGCCAAACTCAATAATTTTGTTATTAACCTTTTGTTGATCAGTATTTTACTGATTTCAGCATTGCTTGGCATCATCACATTCATATCGTCACGGGTAATTTCGGCCACCATTGCCAAACCAATTATGAAAGTGGTTGAAAACCTGAGAAGCCTTGCCTCCGGCGACCTCTCAACCGAGATGGTAAATGAAACCCGGGATGAAATCGGCAAACTTCAGTCATCTTTTATTGAGTTGCAATCCAGCCTGAAACAAAAAACAGACGTGGCGACAGCCATCGCCGGCGGAAATTTCCTGCAAAAAGCAACTCTTCAAAGCGATAAAGATATTCTCGCACTGGCAATCAACCAGATCGTCATAAACTTTAGCGAAGTTATCGAACAGGCCAACCGCATCGCGCAGGGAAACCTGGAAACTGCTATCACCATGCGGTCAAATCAGGATGAGCTTGGTCAGGCGTTGATTACCATGACAACTGAGCTGAAAAAATCGAACGAAGAAAAACTCAAACAACTCTGGATCAAAAACAACCAGTCGGAGCTCAACGACATAATCCGCGGAGAACAGGAGGTTACCGACCTCAGCCGGAAAATCATCAGCAAAATGTGCCAGATCCTGGGCGCTGGTATCGGTGCAATTTACCTCAAGGACGATGAAGGCGTTTTCAGACTAACAGGCAGCTATGCCTTCAAGTACCGGAAAAATGTAAAAACCGGATACGAATCGGGCGAAGGGATTGTAGGACAGGCGGTTCTCGAAAAGCAAACCATCATTATGTCGCAGTTGCCCGAAGATTATCTCGCCATTAATTCGGGATTGGGTGAGGCGCCGCCGCGGAATCTTATGGTTACACCCTGCATTTTCAACGACGAAGTGATTGCTGTAATCGAGCTGGGTTCTTTCGATCTGTTCACTGAAAGCCAGGTAAATTTTATTTCCATCATCAGCCAGACAGTAGCAATCGGGCTGCACACTTCGCGCAGCCGTGCCGAGCTGGAAAAGCTCCTCAACAAAACCCAGCAACAGGCCGAAGAGCTTCAGGTTCAGCAGGAAGAACTTCGCCAGGCCAATGAGGAGCTGCAGGAACAAACCCGCGCCCTCAAGGAATCGGAGCAGCAGCTTCAAACCCAGCAGGAAGAGTTGCGAGTTACCAACGAAGAACTGCAGGAACGTACTCATGCCATCGAAAAACAACGCGACGACATCCGCCAAAAGAATGAAATTTTGAAACAAGCACAGCTCGAGATCGAGCAGAAAGCCCGAGATCTGGAGCTGGCAAGTCGCTATAAATCAGAGTTTCTGGCAAATATGTCTCACGAGTTGCGAACCCCGCTCAACAGCATTTTGGTGCTTTCGCAGGTGATGGCCAACAACAAAACCGGGAATCTTACCGAAAAACAGATCCAATCGGCCAAAACCATTCATTCTTCCGGAGCCAGCCTGTTGTCGTTAATCAACGAAATCCTCGATCTGTCAAAAATCGAATCCGGAAAATTGCAGATCAATGTCGAAAAAATTGTGCTAACCAGCTTCACGCACGACATCCGCGAGATATTTACACCGCTGGCCATGGATAAAGGACTGGAATTTTCAGTTAATATTCACGAAAAAGCGCCGGAATATATCCAAAGCGACAACCTGAGGGTGCAGCAAATCATCCGGAATCTGCTCTCCAATTCCATTAAATTTACCAGCCAGGGAAGTGTAAAACTTAATGTTTACAAGCCCGAACCCAATCAGATTAACCAGCCAAAGGGCATCGAACCGGGCGACATGATTGTGTTTGAGGTGGAAGATACCGGTATAGGCGTACCAGCCGAGCAACAAGAGGTTATTTTTCAGGCTTTTACGCAGGCTGATGGAACTACCTCCCGAAAGTTTGGCGGAACCGGACTGGGTTTGACTATCTCGAAAAACCTTGCTCATATTCTGGGCGGTGAAATTACCCTTGAGAGTGCACCCGAAAAAGGATCAGTGTTCAGGCTTTGGCTCCCGGTTACCTTCACCGGAAAACAGACGGAAAAGAGAGTAAATCCGGTCATTAAACCAGTTGCACAGCCTGAAGCGCATGCGGTTGATTATCCAGCATCCATTCGTGAAGAACTAAAGCACCTACAGAAAAAACCTGTTATGGAATATAACAACGGGAATAATGACGGTCCTAAAGATGACCGGAAAATGATCAATAAAGGCGATAAATTTATTCTTGTCATTGAAGACGATCACAGTTTTGCAAAAATACTCTACGACCTGGCGCACGAAAAAGGTTTCAAATGCCTGATTGCACCAAACGGCGAAACAGGTCTTCATTATGCTGATTACTATAAACCGGACGCCATTATTCTCGATATCGGCCTTCCCGGAATTGATGGCTGGCAGGTGATGGACCGGCTGAAGGACAACCCGGAAACCAGGCACATCCCGGTTCATTTTATGTCGGGAAAGGATAAAAGCCTGGATGCCATGAAAATGGGAGCCATAGGATTTCTTACCAAACCCATCAGTTTAGAACAACTCGAAGAGGCTTTTGCGAAAATTGAAGCATATATCTCCAAACCATTCAAAAGACTACTCGTTGTGGAGGATGATGACAACATGCGCAAAGCCATTGTCGAACTTATTGATGACAAGGACGTTACCATTACATCAGTTCCCACTGGCTCACAAGCAATTGACCAAATCCGAAAACAGGATTTCGATTGCATCATCCTTGACCTCGGGCTCAAAGACATGCCAGGTGACGAGTTGCTCAAAATGATCGGAAAGAAGGGCGAAAACAGTTACATCCCGGTTATCATCTACACCGGAAAAGAGCTCAGCCGCGACGAAGAAGACCGTTTGCTTCAGTATTCTGACCGTATCATTATAAAGGGTGTAAAATCGCCGGAACGACTGCTTGCCGAAACCACGCTCTTCCTTCACCGTGTCGAATCCAGCCTCCCCGAAGAGAAGCAACAGATGCTCCGGGTAGCGCATCAGAAGGAAGACATAATGAAGGACAAAAAGATCCTTATTGTGGATGATGACATGCGCAACGTGTTTGCTCTCAGTAGTTTATTAGAAGAGAAAGGACTTCGGATCGAAGTAGGCCGAAACGGGAAGGAAGGGCTGACCAAACTGGAACAAAACCCGGATATCAGCCTGGTTCTCATGGACATCATGATGCCCGAGATGGATGGATACGAAGCCATCAGAAGAATCAGAAAAAATACACGACTCAGCAAATTGCCGGTGATTGCTCTCACTGCCAAAGCCATGCAGGGCGACCGCGATAAATGCATTGAAGCCGGCGCCAACGACTACCTTACCAAACCGGTGGACACCGCTAAGCTACTCTCACTGATCAGAGTATGGCTATATCAGTAAAAGAACATATTGACCCCGTTTCCGAAAGCGAACTCATTGAGATAGAACTGTTTCTTCAGGCTATCCACATGAAATTTGGCTATGATTTCCGGAATTATGGAAAAGCGCACATCCGTCGCAGAATCAGGCATCGGATGGTAGCATCGGGATTTAGTTCGGTGAGCGAAATGACCCATAAACTTTTGTATGATTCCTTCTTTTATCAGGAGGTTTTGCAGGATTTGTCCATCACTGTTACTGAGATGTTTCGTGACCCCGAGTTTTATAAAGCGGTTCGTAATGAGGTGGTTCCGTTTTTAAAGACCTATCCTTTTGTAAAAATCTGGCATGCCGGATGCGCTACTGGCGAGGAGGTGTACTCCATGGCGATTCTTTTGCTTGAAGAGGGTTTGCTCAACCGCGTGCAGATTTATGCTACCGATTTCAACCAGATAGCCTTGCAAAAAGCCAAAGAGGGAATATACCCAATCGAGAAGATCAGGGAATATACCTTCAATTATCAGAAAAGCGCCGGCAAGTCGAGCTTTTCGGAGTATTACAATGCTTTGTACGGCTCGGTGAAAATGAACGAATCGCTGAAAAAAAACATCGTATTTGCCGATCACAACCTGGTTACCGATGGTGTATTTGGAGAAATGCACCTGGTAATTTGCCGTAACGTTTTGATCTACTTTGACAGAGACCTTCAGAACAAGGTGATCAATTTGTTTTATGAGAGCCTGATCCCTGGCGGTATGCTGTGCCTGGGAAGTAAGGAGAGCCTGCTTTTTACCGATAAAGCAACTGCATTTGACACCATTTCGGAGAAGGAAAAAATTTACAGAAGAAAGTTTATCAAATAACCCTTCCAATGAATTACAAGGCGGTGGTCATCGGCGCTTCGGCAGGCGGAATTACAGCATTGGGAAAAATACTGCCGCGCCTTCCACGCGATTTTGCTTTGCCGGTTCTGATTGTGCAACACATCAGCCCCAACTCCGATAACTTCATGGTACGTTACTTCGACCGCCTTTGCCAGCTAAAAGTAAAAGAAGCAGATGAAAAAGAAGAAATTAGGCCGGGTACGGTCTATTTTGCCCCGCCAAACTACCATCTTTTAGTCGAAACAGACTTCACCATTTCACTTTCTGTTGACGAACGGGTGAACTTTTCCCGTCCGTCAATTGATGTTCTATTCGAGTCGGCAGCTGATGCGTGGTGTTCGCACCTGATCGGAATTATCATCACCGGCGCCAGCAGCGATGGCAGCAAGGGGTTGCAAAGGATTGGAAAATGCGGGGGATTGACCATTGTGCAGGACCCCGCCGAAGCCGAATCGTCCATGATGCCCGAATCAGCCATCAAAATTGCCAACGTTGATAAAATACTGAAACTGAATGAAATCGCTGACCTTTTGCTGCAAATCCATCAGCAACTCCAGCATAATAATTAGACCATCAACCTTTTTAAAACTATGAATATCAAAAGCTTTCATGATTTCCACCCCGATGAACTCTATGCCATTTTCCGGCATGTTTATCTCACCTCTTCCTTTATGAGTGATGATTTCGACCTGAAGTTCAGCAGTTCGGTTCAGTTTAAAAACCATTACCAGAAATTACTTGAACAACCGGGTTCTTTTCTCCTGATAGCAATGGTGGGGGAAAAGCCGGCCGGTTACCTGGTTCTTGAGCCGAATTCTGCCCAAAACCTGAAGCACACGGCCTGGCTGAACATGGGAATTATTGATCGTTTCCGGGGCCAGGGTATCGGGGTAAAACTGGTAGAGCAAGCTTATTATCGGGCAGCTTCCGAAGGGATTATCGAAATTATCTATCTTATGGTTCGCAGCGATAATTTTGCAGCGCTTCAACTTTACAAAAAGACCGGTTTTGAGATGCTTGCCAGGTTGGAAAAAGACACCAAAATCGGAGATGAATACTATGACGGGATACTGATGCGGAAATTCATTTTACATTGATTCATACAATTCCCGGTCTGCTTTTTATTGGCTGCAATGGATAAAGTATTGCTGCCTGGCAGGGTTGTATTCATACATTGTCTTTAGCGCCTGGCCAAAATTTCCGCCCACAACATAGATTTTTTCTCCGATGCTAACCGACCCAAAGTAAGATCGGGGTGATGGAAGGGAGGCGGTTTCTTTCCACTCATTGGTCAAAGGATAATATTCAAGTGTCGTTGTACCAAAGCTGTATGCATCTCCACCTCCAATAAGGTAAATCCTGCTGTTGGCTGATGCTCCGCTACATCCGGCGCGGTAACCCGGCATTGGGTAAAGCGTGGTCCAAGTGTTTGACGAAGGAGAATAATATTCATTCACATTCAGAATATCCTGGTTCCATCCGCCGATTATGTAAATTCCATCATTCAAAGTAACAGTAGTGAAGTCGGTTCTGGCGGTTGTCATTGCAGTTTTATCGACCCAGGTATTGTTTCCAGGATCAAACATCTGATTTGTACTCAACGCGGCATTGTTGAAGTAACCCCCAATTAGATAGATTTTTCCTTCCACCACGGTAGCTCCGCTTCCCGATCTTGCCTGGGGAAGGTTTGTGGCCAGCGACCACGAATTGGTAGTGATATTATAAACCTGGTTCCGGTTGGTTATGGTTGATCCCGTGTAACCACCTAACACATAAATCTGGTTGCCAACCAGAGCTCCCGCCGCATAAACCACTGCCGTATTCATGTTGGATTTCCGCGTCCAAACGCCGGAATTTGTGTCATACTCCTCAACAATGTTACTCACCGACCCAATACCATCCCATCCGCCCATTACATAAATCTTGCTTCCGGTGGCCACTACCACAGCACCATATCTGGCATAGCCCATCGAGGGCATCTCTTTCCACTGGTCGCCAGCATAAAAGCTGTTCCCAGAATAAGTATATCCTGCAGGCGGGCTCGGATTAAGGCTTTGAATGCAACCCCCGGGAGGTACAATCGAATTGGTTGGAACGGGCAGTTTTACAAATCCTCCATTGGAAAGGAATATCGTATCGTTGGCAATCGAAATTACCTGAAGTTCGTTGGAAGAACTGTTGTCGAAGTCTGATACATCAATATTTACAGTATTTCCACCAGAAATCTGCAGCTGCCTTACGGTTCCTAGAGCAGTTGCTGAAAGTGTCTGATTGTCGGCATCACTGACTGATCCACCTCCGGGATTTAGCGCTATGACATTTCCGTTTTTGGATATGGTTTGTAGCTCATTTATGTTGCTCAAATCGCCGCTGTTCGCTATAATTTTGTCCGAAATGGTTATGCCCTCCCCCGGAAAATACTCGGCGCCACCGTCGCCGGCAAACAATGCGTAAGGCACAGAAAGTAGCTGGCTTTGTCCTGCAAGCACGAAATTTCGACCACCATCTGGGTCGAATTCAATTTGGATTAAGTAAATGCCTTCTCCCCAGTTTATTTCAGAAATGGCTCCGTTTTGATTGTTCCCATTGCCTACCTGTAGATTGATTCTTCCAAGGTTATCTGTTGTAATTTCCTGAATCTCACTGTACTCAATTGTGCTTTGTATTGTGTCGGAAAGAATGCTGATGCGTAAGCTAACCGCTTCATTTACCATTGGGGTTCCATCTGAATTTCTTAAAATAGCCTGATATTGAAACGCATTTGGAGATTGAGCCAATACCTGAAATTCAAGTAAGAGTATAAAAAATGTGATCAGCGTCTTTTCCATAATTATTTAGTTAAATGTTTGAACAAATGTCATTTTAGAGTGGAATTGAAAAGAATATTCCGGAAAGGATCAGCTCTTTTTCTTCTTTTTTTTGGATAAATACTCTTCATACATCTGGTAGATCAGACCATCAGCGAGCCCTATTTTGGGCACATGCACTGAATCAGCTTTGATAATACGGGTGATAAAACCAAAAACTTCTGCAGCCGGCAAGATAACATCTGCCCGGTCAGGCCGCAAACCAAGGATTTCTATCCGCTCTTTCAGGTCAAAGCTTTTCAGGTGATTCACGGCATGTTGAAGCCTTTCAACCGAGATGGTCATAGCATCCGGCGAGCCGTAAATTTTTGCTAATTTATTGATGTTTCCGCCTGAACCAATCAGGTTGATCAGTCCAAAACTATCTTTAAACTGAATGAGCCACTCTTCAAGACTTACCCACTCCGATGGAGATACTTTATCGCTAATTAGACGTAAAGTTCCAATTTTGAATGAATTGGCAGCCAGTAGTTTGTGACTGGATGTAACCGATATTTCGGTGCTACCGCCCCCAAGGTCAACATACATGGTCAGTTTCTTTTCTGCAGGAAATGCATGATCGTCAGATGCTCTGATAATTGCTGCCTCTTCCAGCCCATCAACAATCCTGACATTTATTCCAGTCTGTTTTTTTATTTTCTTGATCAAATCTTCGCCGTTCACAGCCTCCCTTATGGCAGCGGTTGCGCAAGCTGTGAAAGACTCAGGTTTGTAAACGTCAATCAATAACCTGAATGCTTCGAGCGTTTTGATCAATTTTGACGCCCTCTCTTTTGAAATTTTGTTACTGTTGTATACATCAAGGCCAAGTCGGATTGGAATCCGGATCAACGTTGCCTTCTCCACCCTGATTTTCCCATCCTGCAAAAACGCATTTGAAAACAGCAACCTGACTGCGTTTGAGCCAATATCTATTGCGGCAAAAATCATAATCGGAATTTTATCGTTTGTAATGCAAAGTAAATTGAAAATTGATGATACGGGAAATAATTTCAAGTATCTGATTCAATGTTTTTATCAAAATCACCTTATGCTTATGAATAGGCAGGTTGGCAGAATCATCCGGACAGATACTCTATAATCGGGAAAATTTTTTGATGAATAAAAATTTTTCTTGTACAAAAAGATAATACAAGTATCTTTGCAGCCCGTTTCACAAAAATAGTTCCTGAAAATAATGGGAGTTTAGCTCAGTTGGTTCAGAGCATCTGCCTTACAAGCAGAGGGCCACTGGTTCGAATCCAGTAACTCCCACCAAGCCACCTCCAAAGGGTGGTTTTTTTGTTTATGAACTACTTTTTCTACATCCTCTATTCCCCCTCACTTGATCGCTTTTATTACGGCCACACTTCTGATCTTGATGATCGTGTTCGCAAGCACAATTCAAATCACAAAGGGTTTACCGGTCAATGTGCAGATTGGAAAATTGTTTACACGGAGAATTATCTTATCAAAGAGGATGCTTATTCAAGAGAGCGTCAGGTGAAGAGCTGGTAATACTTTACATGATTGATTTTGTGTTGTTTATCAGAATCTCTCGTCTTCCTGAAATCACTATCTATCTCGCGTTTTGCGAGTCTATTACGGCAAAAATGTATATTTGCCGAACTAACATTTGCTCTAAAACACACAAGATGAACCACTTGAAAAATTTTGCCTTCGTTGCTCTTGTTTTGCTGCTGAATCTGCAGATTACCACACTTTATGCCGCCTGGCTTAGTTTTGAACCCCAGACGATTACACAACCTGATGGAACTGTGATTGAATGCTTTGCAACCGGCGATGAGTTTTACAACTGGTTACACGACGAAAAAGGTTTTACAATCATCAGGAATCATCAAACCGGTTGCTGGGAGTTCGCTGGTTTGTTCAACGAAAATTTAATTCTGACCGGTCTTATTGTTGGGAGGGATAATCCTGCAACTTATGGACTGGAACCGTGGATAAATATCCCTCCGGAAAAGATGCAGGAAATCAGGGCAGATTTTCTTGCCAACCAAATGCCTGATCCTGAGCCGATCGCGGGTTTTGATAATCCACGGGGTGGCGGAAATGTCGGAACCTACAACAATCTGGTCTTTTATATCCGCTTCAGCGATCAACAGGAGTTTACCAGCGACACCACCTATTATTTTAATCTGTTCAACAATACCAACCAGGGCTACAACTCGATGTACAATTACTTTAAGGAGGTGTCGTATGATATGCTTTCCATGCCTTCACATTTTTTTCCAAGACCTCCGCAGAATACCGTTTTTTCTTACCAAGACATCTATCCGAGAGCCTATTTCATGCCTTACGATCCTAATACCAATCCGCAGGGATACCAGGGCGATAATGACCGGAGAAGCAGGGAACACAAGTTGCTTAAACGTGCAGTTGAAGCTATTGCAGGTGAAGTGCCTGCAAACCTGAACATTGATTACAATAATGATGGTTATGTGGATAATGTAATCTTTGTAGTAAGAGGCGGAACCACTGCATGGGCGACGCTGCTTTGGCCTCACCGCTGGGTTTTGTACTCCGAGTTTGCCTATATCAATGGCAAAAGAGTGTACGATTACAACTTCAACCTCGAAACGAGCGTTCAAAACAGTGGAGTGGGAGTTTTGGCTCACGAGATGTTTCATTCGCTCGGCGGCCCCGATCTTTATCATTACACTTCTCAGCCGGTGACCCCGGTTGGTCCATGGGACTTGATGGCGCAAAACCTAAACCCGCCGCAATCCGTGGGCGCATACATGAAATTTCGTTATGGCAAATGGATTTCTACAATACCTGAAATAACCGAATGTGGCACACACACGCTGAATCCTATTACCTCCAGCCAGAACAACTGCTTCAAAATCGCATCGCCCAACTCTTCCAGCGATTTTTTTGTGCTGGAATACCGCCGCAAAAAAGGAACTTTTGAAGGTTCGGCTCCCTCTTCAGGTTTGCTGATTTATCGCGTCAATTCGGACATGGATGGCCAGGGCAACGCTCAGGGGCCACCCGACGAATTGTATGTTTACCGTCCGGATGGCACCAATTACATCAATGGTACTATCCAGCAGGCAGCTTTTGCTCAGGATTTTGGTCGAACCGCTTTTAATGACAACACCAACCCCTCATGCTTCCTTTCCAACGATATGCCCGGAGGTATTGACATCTCCAATGTTGGAACAATCGGCGAAACGATCTCTTTTGAGGTAAATTTCAAAAAGGCGCCGATTGCTGATTTTGCCGCTTCTGCAAATTTGGTTACGCCCAATTGCGGAGTTAATTTCTTCGACAACTCAGTTTGTTATGTGGATTCATGGGAATGGACTTTTGAGGGTGGTTCGCCTTCAACTTCCAACGAACAAAACCCGGTCGGTATCTATTACCAAAACCCCGGCTTGTACAGTGTGACACTGAAGGTAACCAATCAATGGGGTGAGAATATTAAAGTGCAGGAAAATTATATCGAAGTAAGCGCATCTCATTTACCCGAAGCCAACTTCACAGCAAATGACACTTTAATTTGTATCAATGAAGTTATTCAGTTTACCGACCTTTCCACTATGTGCCCTGTGGCCTGGCAATGGATTATTACCCCCGGCAGCCATCAATTTGTCAACGGAACCGATGCCAACTCTCAAAACCCTGAGGTAATCTTCACGAGTTCAACAAATTACTCAATTAAACTTTTGGTAACAAATTCCAATGGAACTTCGGAATTGATCAGATCAAATTTCATTAAAAGTGGTGGAATTCCTTTTTTAGATTTCCATGGATCATTTGAATATGACCTGCTTGCCCAAACAGGCTGGAAGGTTGAAAATCCCGATAACAGCATTACCTGGACTTTGTGGGATGTTGACGGAAGTGGAGACGGAACCAGGGCTGCCGGCATCAACTTTTACAATTATTACAGTTTCAATCAGCGCGACCGCCTGATTAGTCCGCCACTCCATACCGGGCCGGTGATTGATGCAAAACTGAAATTCAAACATGCCTATGCACGGATTAATCCTAACTTCACCGATTCGCTAATCGTAAAAATCTCGGACGATTGCGGCGAGACCTGGACACGATTGCTCACCCTGGCTGATAACGGGACAAGCAATTTTGTTACCCGGCCACCTGTTGGCGCCAATTTTGTTCCGTCAACGCCTGAAGACTGGTGCGGCACCGATAATGGAGCGGGCTGCTATGAAATAGATATAACGCAATGGGCTGGTTTGCAAAATGTTAAGATCATGTTTGAGTCGGTTTGCATTATTGGCAACAACCTCTTTATTGATGATGTCCATTTTGATATCATTACCGGTCTTGAAGACCCAAATCCCAAATCAGGCAATGAAATTTTAAGCATTTATCCTAATCCTGCTTCAGAAGAAGTTATGATTTCGGTTAAAGGTTCGTTGACCAGAAACCTGCAATTATTTGATTCATTTGGGAGGCAGGTGATGTTCAGGAAAATCAGCTCAACATCTGACAATACCACAGTGACTTTGAGCCTGAAAGGGCTTACCAAAGGAGTTTATTTTCTCCGGATTCAAGGCGAAATGCTTAACTCAACCGAAAAACTAATTATCAAATAAGATACTCTCCATCAACCAGTTGCACCTGAGTTTGCACTCCAAGCCTGAAAGCGTCAGTCGATTCGAGATTATCAATCTGAATTCTCGTCGTCTTGGGATTGTCGGAACCTACCACTTTGTATTCCAACGAATTTTGCTGTAAATAGCCGACTACGAGATTTTCAAACCTCTTTTTGACCTCAATTACGGTTGATCTTTGATGATTTGCATCCATTTTTTTAGGCAGAAACGATTGCTAAAATTACCCCAAACCAACTTTCTGAACCGGGGATATCGTATTAAGTTTTTGTTAATTTTTTCTCTTGATCCTGTTAATCATATAGTTGCAGAAATTCATAAGTATTTCCAGTCCATTGCAGGAAGCGTAAAAAGTCCTCAAATGAAACAACTATGGAAAAGGTGTTCAGATTTGGGTGGAAACTGATTTTTGAGGCTTTTTTGATGTTTTCGTCCAGAAAGAGATGCACCTGATGGTGCTCATCATTGATCAGCCCAAATGGGGAAACTGACCCCGGGGTTACTCCTAAATATTTTTCCATACGCTCAGCCGAAGCAAAAGAGAGTTTGCCCTGTTTAAGCCTTTTTTCAAGATCATGGATCGCCAGGTTTGCGGTATGCTCTATGATTACCAGGTAATGCCTGTTACCTTTATGATTTCGGAAAAAAATGTTCTTGCAATGTGTGGCTACGATATCTTTCCAGTATTTTTGAGCTTCTTCAATCGTTGGAGCCGGTGGGTGTTCGTAAATATCAAAGCTGATATTTAATTTGTTCAGGATGCTGATTACCTTGTCTTTCTTGTTTTCCATAAAGTTTGAAATCGGTTTGTTCAAAGGAAGAACATTTTTTTGGGAATTATTAGGAAAATTAAAATTACTTTTACGCCTCAAAATTAAAATCTAAATTTTATCAAGCAAAAGTTCAAAGAAAAATCACTATTTATTAATTAAATTTTTTACAAAATGAATTTCTCTATCTACTTCGCAAAGCAAACCAGGCTTGCACTACTCGTTGCACTCGTTTGCGCTGTTACTGCCCTTTCTGCACAGGTTCAAACATATGAAGATTCCTGGGGAAAAACAGGAATTTCACTCAAAAGCGAATCCTCTGCAGGTGTTACTTTAAACTTTTCAATTACTGAATTTCAGTTTGTTGATAATGAGATTGACGGTATTCCCATGCAGGATATCATCATGCCGCAGGTATTTTTACCCAACAACGAAGGCGCCCCTAACCTTCCGGGATTAAGCCGCTACATCGCAATTCCACAGGGATCAAGGGCTGCCGTTAAAATCAAAAGCTATCGCACCGAAACACTGAGGGGTATTTCAATTGCTCCGGCGCCGGTCATCCCGCTGGATACAGAAGATGGTCCCTTACAGTACCGGAAAAATGAGAAGATTTATAGTGATAATGCCTACTATCCGTCTGAACCATTTCTGCTCTCAGAATTCACTCAGCTCAGAGGCGTGGATGTGGTGATGTTTGGCATTACCCCTTTCCAGTACAACCCCGTTTCAAAAGAACTGGTAATTTACCGCGATGTTGAACTTGAAATCGTTTTCGAAGGTGGTAGCGGACAGTTTGGTGAAGATCGCCTCAGAAGCCGCTGGTATGACCCGATTCTGGAAGATGCTCTTTTAAACTACAACAGTCTTCCTGTTATTGATTATAATGCCCGCATTCAGCAAAACCAGAACACCGAAAACTCAGGATTTGAATACCTGATCGTAGTTCCCAACAACCCCGCATGGATGCCTTACGCCGAACAAATTAAAGCCTGGCGTACAAAACAGGGTATTCTTACAGGTATTAAGACTTTGAGCGAAATCGGAGGCAGCACGGTAGCCATCCTTGAAAGCTACTTCAACAATGCCTACAACAACTGGACTATTCCACCAGTTGCCGTCCTGCTGATGGCCGACTTTGGCACGGATGCCAATAACAGCATCATTTCACCGATTTACAACAGCTACTGTGCTTCCGATAACATTTTTGCTGATGTTACAGGCAACCACATGCCCGACATGATTTTTGCAAGGATGACAGCCCAGAACACTACTCATCTTCAGACGATGGTTTCGAAGATGCTGAATTACGAAGCAAACCCACCAACTGATCCAAACTTCTACAAGTATCCGATTACTGCACTTGGATGGCAGACAGAGCGCTGGTTCCAGATTTGCTCCGAAACCGTTGGCGGTTTCTGGAGACAGCAGGGTAAACTTCCGGTTCGTATCAATGCAATTTATTCCGGAACACCCGGCTCAGTATGGTCAACAGCTACCAATACAGCTCAGGTGGTCAGCTATTTTGGCCCAAGTGGTAGGAATTATATTCCGGCTACACCAGCTGAATTAGGGGGATGGTCAGGTGGTACTGCACAAATGGTGGTTAATGCCATTAACGCAGGATCTTTTGCTTTGCAGCACCGCGATCACGGCTTTGAGGATGGTTGGGGAGAGCCTGCATTTACCAGCTCAAACATTCCCAGTTTAACCAACAATCAGGGCAATAAATTGGTTTATGTTTTCTCTATTAACTGCTTAACCGGAAAGTACAACCTTTCAGGAGAGTGTTTTACCGAGAAATTCCATCGTTACACTTACCAGGGACAGAATGCAGGTGCGTTGGGTCTCATAGCTGCGTCAGAAGTATCCTACTCATTTGTTAATGATGCCTTTGTATGGGGTATGATGGACAATATGTATCCGAACTTTATGCCTGATTATGGCAACAATGTTCCCATGAGAGGTTTCCTTCCTGCATTCGGCAATGCAGCGGGAAAGATTTTCCTTCAGCAATCGCAATGGCCTTATAATACCAACAACAAAGAGGTTACCTATCACCTCTTCCATCAACATGGCGGCGCTTTCATGCAGGTTTATACCGAAGTGCCTCAGAACATGGTAATTACACACAACCCAATTCTCTACAGTGGTAATTCATCATTCTCAGTTGTTGCCCCCCAGGGAGCTTTTATTGCATTAACAGTTAATGGCGAAATTATCGGAACCGCCACAAGCAACGGAGGCGCTACCAACATCACTATTCAGCCCCAGTTACCACCAAACACAATGATAGTAACCGTGACCAAACAAGACTATTACCGTTATGAAGCAAATGTTGATATTATTCCTCCAACCGGGCCCTATGTAGTTGGTGATTCCTACGTGATTAATGATGCAGCAGGTAATAACAATGGTTTAATGGATTATGGCGAAAGCATTTCGTTACACATGACAATGAAAAACGTTGGCGTGGCCCCAGCAAATAACGTCAATACCACAATGACCACCACCAGTCAGTATGTTACAATCACGGATGGTTATGCTTCATTTGGTAACATCGCTCCAAATGGAACTGCCACTCTAAACAATGCATTTGCACTTACAGTTTCGCCAAATATTCCCGATAATCATAGTGTGACTTTCACTTTATCCTCCACTAACGGAACTGATACCTGGATCAGCTATATTTCAATTCCTGGCCACGCTCCTAACCTTAAATTCAAGGAGTATATTGTAAACGATGGTAGTGGCAACGGCAACGGGTTACTTGATCCGGGCGAAACAGCTCCTATGGTTATCACGGTCGAAAATCAGGGTTCTGCCGCCGCTTACAGCGTTGTTGGAACGCTTACCTCCACAGATCCTTATGTTTCTGTACTGACATCACAACCTCAGAATATGGGCAACGTTCCAGCAGGCGCCACAGCTAATTGCACATTCAACGTATCAGCAAGTGCAAGCGTTCCGGCAGGCTACACAGCCAACCTTACGCTCAATCTTAATGCTAACCTCGGGGTGTCGCAGCAAACTACCATTCAGCTTCTTTTTCCGGATTACTGCTATCCGACGGCTAACTGTTCGTATGCTGACGGCTTTACCGGATTTGCCCTCGAACAAATCAATAATATGACAGGAAACGGTTGTAGCCCCAACGGTTATGGCAACTTTACCAACATGGTGGCCAATCTCCAGGGTGGTCAGACCTACTCTGTTCAGTGGAAAACCGGCTACAGCAACCAGCAGGCCTGCCTCTGGATTGACCTGAACGACAATAAAGAATTCGAAGCTTCTGAAAGGCTGATTACCAATTATGTGATGGCTCAGGCCAATGTGGTTTACACAACTACATTTACGGTTCCAGCCGGCAATTACTCTGGTGATAAAAGAATCAGAATCCGAGCCAACTGGCAGAATTCCGCTTCTGACCCATGCGCTAATTTCAGCTATGGCGAAACCGAGGATTATACGGCAAACTTTGGAAATCCTGTTTTCCTGGAACCACCGCAAAATGTAGCTGCTACAGTTAACGGAAATAACGTAACCATTACATGGCAAGCTCCGGCAAGTGTAAGTGATGCTTTATTAGGCTACAATGTTTATCGCGATGGTATTAAGATCGCCAACCTCGTAACCAATCTTACATTCACTGATAATAATGTTCCGGTTGGAAGTCACTGGTATTCCGTGTGTGCCGTATATTCTGAAGGCGAATCCGGAATGGCTCAACCGGTACAGGTTAATGTTGGTTCGCTGCAAGGAAAACTCCAGGGATTCATCAGGAATGCCGTTACCAATGCTGTAATTCCAAATGCATGGGTGTCAGCGCTCAATGCAGACTTTGGAGCAGTTACCTACAACACCATATTTGGAAGTCATTACACCCTTTATCTGCCAGCTGGTAATTACACCGTGGTATGCAGCGCTCCGGGATTCCAGTCTATCACAGTAAATAATGTTACCATCCAGGATGGACAGACAAGAGCGCTCAACTTCTATATGTACAGCGCTGCTGATGATGAAAATGGTGATGCATTAACAGGAATTGGACAATATGTAATGGAAGATCTTTCCATCTATCCGAACCCTGCATCGGGTGAGGTAAATATTACTACCACGTCAGCGTTGAAACAGGTCAGAATCCTCAATAATATGGGGCAGGCTGTTTTTACAGGTGGCGGCAGCGACTTCTCATTGAAAGTGAATGCCTCAGGCTTCTCACGGGGTATCTATTTCATCGAGGTGGAAACTGAAAATCATAAATTTATCGAAAAGCTGGTCATCAACTAATTTTTGATAAAGCAAACTAAAAAGGGAGCTTCCGGTTGGGAGCTCCCTTTTTTATTACCATCGAATTTATATCGTTCTAAAATCCCAGTGTTTTTAGCATTGATTTGTACGACTGCTCCTTGGCAAAAAGTTTAGGAAAATAATCACCATTTTCATCAAGGTCAATGATGATATGCTTTGGCGCAGGGATCAGGCAGTGCTGGATGCCGCCATATCCACCGAGCGATTCCTGGTATGCCCCGGTGTGAAAGAATCCTATGTAGAGTGGATCGCTTTTGTCAAATTTCGGTAAAAAAACGGCATTGGTATGGGCTTCATCATTATAGTAATCCTGGCTGTCGCAAGTTAATCCGCCAAGGCAGACTCTCTGATACTCAACATCCCATTTGTTTATCGGGAGCAAAATGAATCGTTGATTAATCGCCCATGAATCCGGTAGCGTAGTCATAAATGAACTGTCAATCATATTCCACAATTCGCGGTCGTTTTGTTGCTTTTGATCCAAAACCGAGTAAAGTACAGCGCCGCTTTCGCCCACGGTGAATGAGCCAAATTCGGTAAAAATATCCGGTTCGGGCACGCCGTGCTGGTCACAAACCGATTTGATCTGTGCCACAATCTCTTCGGCCATGTATTCATAGTCAAATTCGAATCCCAACGAACGTTTGATCGGGAAGCCTCCACCGATGTTGAAAGAGTCCAATTCAGGGCAAACCTTTTTCAATTCGCAATACACATTAAGACTCTTGTTCAGCTCGTTCCAGTAATAAGCAGTGTCTTTAATGCCTGTATTGATAAAGAAATGAAGCATCTTTAATCCGATTTTCGGATTGTTCTTGATCTTTTCATGATAGAATGGAACGATGTCGTTGTAACGAATGCCAAGACGCGAGGTGTAAAAGTTGAACATCGGTTCTTCCTCAGATGCAATCCTTATCCCAACATTGAACTTGTTGTTCACATTATCAACATAATAATTCAGTTCGTCCATATTATCCAATATAGGAATCGTATTTTCAAAACCCTCATTGATCAGGCGAACAATATTTTCGAGATAAAGCTGGCGTTTAAATCCGTTGGAGATGATAAAGATATCCTTGTTAATCAGCCCGGTATTGTATAATTCTTCGATAATATGGATGTCAAATGCCGATGAGGTTTCCAGATTTATTTTGTTCTTCAGGGCTTCCTCAAGTACAAAGGAGAAGTGGGAACTCTTTGTACAATAGCAATATTTGTAATCACCCTGATAATCTACCTTGGCCATTGCCACATTAAAAAGTCTTCTTGCTTTTTGAATCTGGGCGCTGATTTTTGGTAAATATGTGAGTTTTACAGGAGTACCATATTGTTTTATGATTTCCATCAACGGAATGTCATGGAAGTGCAACTCATTGTCAATCACGTTGAACTCTTCCTGCGGAAACTCAAAGGTTTGTTCAATCAGGTCAATGTATTTGATTTTCATTTCGATTAATATTTTTAATGAATGAATATAAAACCAATCAAACCAATAAACTTACTTTGTTTACTTTTGGCAAAAGTAAGTAATTCGGATTATTCTGGTTTGGCGATTTGATATGTTTTTGTTGACTATTTTATCATCATTGCTCAGGTGCTTGCGCATGTTACCTCTGCTTATCCAATGTGCAATCAAGCTGAAATGCAAATTGAAATACGACCAAAAGTCCTCTTATTTAATAGCGTGGATAAAACAGGTTGGGTTAATGAGTAAGTTTGATCGGGCTTTATTTCCACTCAATAGTTGCAAGCAGGTGATCAATATCACTGACAATGAAGTCAATAACAGGCTTCAGTGAATCATTGTTGGGACGGACTGAAAAGTAGAGCGCTCCCCTGAGATAATGTTCGGTGCTATCTGTTACCCAAAATTGAAAAGGCGAGGCAGCCTCCTTTCCTTCGATTCGCCATGCCATCCCAAACACTCTGTTTTCAGGATTTTCGACAATCAGTTCGCGGATTCCCTGTGCTTTGTCGGCATGGCGATAAACAAAATTACGGGCATCTTCCGATAAATTGTAAAGATCGTTTTCCAGAAGTGACTTATAGCTGACATGAATTTTCCCTTTGAATTCCGGATAAGTAATGTTCAGCCAGTAGAGACCGCTTTTGGTATAATCGTCAAACTCAATTTCGGCAGATGTCGAATATTCGAAATGATAAGGGAACGCAGAGTCAAAAACCTGATAGGAATGCTCCGGAAGATCAATCCTGAGGTATCCGGCGGGGCGGGGCAGGGAAGGCGGTGCGGAACAGGAGATCAGAACAAATGCTACTGCTGCAGTGAGCGCGAAAAGATGCTTTGGCATGAGTTTAATTACTGGATAATCTTTGGTTTCGGCAGATTAACCTGGACTTGAAGGATGCGGCGGTTATCCACTTTGGTAATTTTAAACTCAAATTGCTGAAATTTATTACTGTGGTTCAGTTTTGGGATTCTACCCTCAAGCTCGATGATTAAGCCTGCGAGGGTATCAGGATCTCCCTGAATATCCTCGAAAATGGTATCCTCAATATTCATGATTTTGCAAAAGTCGTTGAGCAGGGTTTTACCTTCGAAAAGGAAAGTGTAATCATCAATTCTGGTGTAATTTACCTCATCTTCGTAGGTGTCGAATTCGTCGCTGATATCGCCCACAATCTCCTCGATTATGTCTTCGAGAGTAACGATTCCGGATGTGCCGCCGTATTCATCCACCACTATGGCGAGATGGATCTTTTTTTCCTGGAATTCTTTCAGAAGAATATTGATTTTTTTGTTTTCCGGAACAAAAAATGCGGGCCGTAACAGCTCTGCCCATTCGAACTCATCCGGTTTTTCAAGATGCGGCAACAGGTCTTTAACGTAGAGAATACCAACAATTTTGTCGAAGTTTTCTTCATAGGCGGGGATTCGTGAATATCCGGAATTGAGAATGATTTGGAGTAATTTGTGGTATTTTATCGAAATGTCCACAGCCGTTACATCAAGGCGTGGTTTCATGATCTCTTTTGCTTCGATATCACCAAATTTTACGATTCCCTTGAGGATTTTTCGCTCCTCAGCGGGTGCACCTTCAGCGGCTGTAAGCTCTATGGCCTGAGACAGATCGTCCATCGAAAATTGCGCTGCTTTTCGGTTGATGCGGCGATCAACGATTCCGGAGCTCTTTACCAGGATGGCGCTTAACGGATGTAGCAAAGTGATGAGAAACCTGAATGCCGGTGTCATGATAAGTGCGATTTTCAGAGGCTTTGAAGCAGAAAGAATCTTAGGCATTATCTCGCCAAAAATCAGCAAAACTGATGTAACCAAAACCACCTGGATCAGGAAGGCAAATACCGGGTTATTCTCAACAACCACAATATTTGACAGTAAAAATGTGGAAAGAATAATGATAGCAACATTTACAAAATTGTTGGCAATCAATATTGTAGCCAGGAGTCGCTTTGGTTGTTCGAGTAGCGATATGAGTCTTTCACCGTTTTTGATTTTTCCTGATCTGATGTTTTTAATCTGCGATGCATCAAGTGAAAAGAAGGCAACTTCGGAGCCAGAAATAAAGGCAGAACAAAGGATGAGCAGAACCATCACCAAAAAACCGAAAATAACCGGGAAACTGACGGGCTGGAAGGTCAGGCCGGATGCCATCAGCAGCAGTTGCGGAAAAGGGTCAAGATCAGGGTCTTCCAAAATCAATAAGTGTTGGTTCAACTTTAACAAAAAACTTGCGGTGGCAAAAGTAAAAAAATCGTTTCAATTCAAACCACCTCCGTGCAAACGATCAGATTAAGCATAAACAAATAACTGATACTGAGTTTATTATCAATATCAATTTAACCAGTGGATAAAATAATTTCGTCAGGTAAGGCTAAAAAGGCAAATCATCTGTTGGTCCTTGCTCTGGCGCCTGGAAATCATCTTCCATCTTTTCGGGAATGGCTGGCGGCTGGTATTGCGAGCCTTCCGGAGTGTCTTTTTTACCAAGCATCAGGAATGAGTCGCCATTGATTTCGGTGATATACTTTTTGACACCATTTTGCTCGTACGAGCGGGTCTTTATTTTGCCTTCGAGGTAAATGGAACTGCCTTTGCGAAGATATTTTTCAGCAATCTCGGCCTGTGTGCGCCAAAGGACAATATTGTGCCATTCGGTCTGATCCACACGCTTTCCATCTTTGTCTTTGTAGCTCTCGGTGGTGGCCAGCGAAAAAGAGACTTTCTTTACTCCATTTTCAAATGTCAGAACATTTGGGTCGCCGCCAAGATTCCCTATCAGAATAACTTTGTTAAGTCCAGCCATAATTTCAAGTTTTGAGGTTTAAATTGATCAACAAATGTAGATAAAATTCATGAATTTGTTACCGCTTGTTGACAAATGATGGTAAATTTGTTTCCTGTTGGTTAATCCGGAAGGAGAACATAATCTTAAAACACAACGACTCTAATGAGCAACATTTGGATAAACACGCTGATAACCATTGCGCTGCTGAATTTGGCATTCCTCACTTACGCGCAGTTGCCAAAGGTTGACAGCCTCGAACAATTGATCGACAACGATAAGGTAACGGCCGGGCAGCGTGTTCAGGCTATGATAGAGCTGGCGCGGTTGCAAATGCCGGTTTCAACTTCGCAGTCTATCGAAACTGCTAAAAACGCATTGATTCTGGCTGAAAAAATTGCAGATAGAAAGCTGATGGCAGATGCCACAAAGGAGATTGCCAAAGGGTTTTACAGGCAAAGCGACCTTGCCAACGCGCTCGAATATTTCAAATTGGCATTAAAGATCAATATCGAAATCAATAATACAACTGAGCTTGCTGCAAGTTACAACAATGTGGGGGTGGTTTACAACCGGCTGGGCTACTACGATCTTGCTTTGCAAAACCACCTTAATCAGCTCAAAATCAACGAAGAAAATGGCAATCAACGGGGCATCGCCATCTCACATCTGAACATCGGGAATATCTACGAAAACCTCAACGATTATGACAAAGCCAGGGAACAATATCTGAAATCAGGAGAAATGCACCGGGCACTTAGCGACAGCAACTCCTATTCAAATACCTCCATCAACCTGGGCGTGGTGAGTATGAAACTGAAAGAATTCGAAAAAGCGAGGGGATTTTTCAACGAAGCCCTTGCGATAAAAGAGAAAGACGGCGACATGATCAATATTGCCGCCATCTACGCCAACCTGGGTGTGATCAATCTTTCGGAGAACAACCTGACCGGAGCGCTTCGATACTTCGAAATGAGCCGGGCTATCTATGACTCCATTGATAACCGGCAGGGTGTGGCTGCTGCATTACTAAACATCGGCGAGGTAAAATTGCGTTTGAAGCGTTTTGAAGAGAGCTATGCGCTGTTTTCGGATGCTTTAAGGATAGCTCAGGAAATTGATTCGCGCAAACTGATTCTCGATGCCAAATCCTACCTGGTGAAATGGTTTGAAACGACCGGCGATTTTGGGCAGGCGTATGAGTATTTTACTGCCGTTACTGTGCTCAAAGACAGCTTATTGAACAGTGAAAAAAGCCTCCAGATCAAAAACCTGCAAATTGTTTATGAAGTTGAGAAGAAAGAAAAGGAGATACTGGAGCAAAGCATCGCCATCGAGCGATTGAAGTCGCGCCAGTTCTATTTCTGGATGATTATTCTTGCGGTGTTTGTTCTGGCAGCCACGCTTTTCTGGATGTACCGGATCAAGAAACGACTTAACCGGCAGCTGGAACTCAGGATTGAAGAGGCACTGAAGAAGCAAAACGAACAGCAACAGGTGATTGTGCATCAATCGAGCCTTACCTCGCTTGGCGAACTGGCTTCGGGAATTGCGCACGAGATAAAGCAGCCCTTGCAGAACATATCGCTGGCTGTCGAAAGCATTCAGCTCGAAAACCAGGAAGATGCCCCTGACCGAACTTTCATCGGTCAAAGTATCAAAGATATTCACGAAGATATTAAGCGTATAAAGCTGATTATTAGTGAGATCAGTAAGTTTTCGCGTGGCCAGCAGATGATGATCCAGGAACCATTCGATTTCAACGATAGCATCGAAAAAGCCTTCATCCTTGCCAGGACCAGATTCTCCGATTATCAGATTAAAGTAGAGTTTGATCTTGACCGCACAATCCCTGAAGTGCTTGGAAATCCTTACAAATTCGAGCAGGTTGTGGTCAATTTCTTCAACAATGCCAAGGATGCTATCGAGGAACAGGCGGCTCGTTCAGAGGGATCATTTGAAAAATTGATGAAAGTCAGGAGTTGTCAGGACAAACACTTCATCAGCCTGGAGGTTAGCGATAATGGGATAGGAATTCCCGAGCAGCTTAAAACCAATATCTTCCTGCCGTTTTATACCACTAAAAGCCTAGGAAAAGGAACCGGGCTGGGGCTCTCGATTTCGTTGGGTATCGCTAAAGAAATGGGAGGCTTTATTGAAGTGGAGTCCGAAGAGGGCAAAGGAACGCTGATGCGGCTCAAAATTCCGAAACCGAAAAAAATTGATTGATGCGTTTAACCAACCGATTTTGGTGCTTTTAAAGCAGGATACACCAAACTAATTGTCAGGGGATACAAGCACTCCACCTGGTCAGCATGTGTCTGCCATTTTTCTATTGATGATTTCAGCTATCTTGGTGGCATGTTTTTTTCTAAAAAAGAAACAAAGCGGCCTGAAAATCGTTTATGGCTTCATTAATCACTATCAATTTTAAAGTTATTCTTATGAAATTTTACAGGTTTTTAGCTTTTGCAATGTTGCTGGCAGCAGGTGTGGTTTTTACGGGTTGCAGCGACGATGAAGATGACACCGTGGATATGGGACCAACAATCTCGTTGAAAACAGGAACCGGCTACACGTCAGCAGATTTTGAAGTTTACAACGACAGCACGCTCAAATTCGGTGTTACGGCCAACAAAAGTACCACACACGATCACAACCTGGCAAGATTGAACATCTATTACAACGATCTTACCCTTGTGGATTCGACTATGGATGTAGCCAGTTTTAACGGCGATTTCGAAATCAAATTTGTTGGCATCGGTACCGGGGTTATGAAATTCAAGATCACTGCTCACGGTGGTTTGAGCGACGAAACGACGCTGAACGTGACTATTAAAGAGCCTCCTTATCTTGGCGAGGAAGTAATGAAAACCACCAACATCGAGATGGGTTCGTTCAACGATCCCATCGGAAGTTTTTACAATACCGTTGATGCTTTGGTCTATACAGTGCCGGATGCAAAACTCAATCAGGCCAAAGTTGACTTCCTTTTTTTCAGGGGTGTGACAAATCTTAATACCATCGCAGCTCCTGATGACGCAGATGCCAATACAATTCCGTCATTTGATCTTGGTAGCTGGACAACAAAAAATGCTACCCGTCTTTACCTTACAACCATGACAGCAGCAGAGTTTGATGCCATCGGCGACCTTCACATATTCCCTGAGTTCAACACTGCCACAGCAACTTCGAGGGTTAATCAGCTTGCAAATGGCAACGTGCTGATATTCAAGACGGTTGGTGATAAACTTGGATACATTAAAATCGTAGATCTTTACTCAAAGGGCGATAAACTTAAGATGGATGTAATCGTGCAAAAATAGCCCACGATTCACCCGAAAAGATGCCGGTTTAGAAGTAAAAAAGCTTTCAGACCGGCATTTTTCATTGGCTCAAATCTATCGCCCGATCCTTAAACCATTTAAAATCAATCTATGAAATATCTTCATTCAAGGTTTTCAAAACTTATTAACCAACCGACAGCCATTGCAGGCGTAATACTAATTTTGCCGCTTTACTGATCCTCTTATGATTGACGCGTTACTTCAAAGTTTATTCAATAATCATCTTTTTGCAGGGTTGCTCTACTTGTTCCTGTTCATGCTGCTTGTGCAACTTGTCTATTTCTGGGTATTTTTCAGCCAGCTTGCATTTCGCAAATCCGGAGTTGAAAATACGGAAAAGCCCCCGGTATCAGTCGTACTGGTTGCCAGCAATCATTACAACGATCTCCGTAAACATCTTCCGGAAATTCTCAGCCAGGATTATCCCAACTACGAAGTGGTTGTTGTAAACGATGCATCAGAAGATGGGAGCGATGAGCTGCTGGAGCGTTTTGCAGAGCAATATCCACATCTTAAAGTAGTTGTGATGCATCAGAGCCTCAACTGGTTTAAGGGAACAAAATTTCCACTTTCGATCGGCATCAAATCAGCAAAACACGAAATTATCCTGGTCACCGAAACCAACTTTGTGCCGCTAAGCAACAAGTGGCTCAGCGAGATGATGAAATGCCGGAAAGAGAAGACAGAAATTATCGTTGCTCATTCCACTTTTGCTACAGGCTCAAAAATTAATGCCTGGTATCGTTTTGCCGGTTTTCACCGTCAACTGCTTAACTTCTCCGCAATTCTGACCAAACTGACTTTTACCGGGTCTGCCGGTAACCTGATTTTCACCAGGAGTTTGTTTTACGATAGTCAGGGATTTACTTCGCATTACACCAAATCTGCCGGTACGGGTGAGATGTTTGTTAATCAGGCTGCTACGAGGTCCAACGTTAGCCTGCAGATTTCACCTGAGAGCAGGATAGCATATGCCAAGAATCTGTCGTTCGGTAAATGGCTGGAAAAAGAAAATGACAATTTTGAGATCAATCGCTATCTGAAGTTCTCTCACCGGGCGTTTAACTCCCTGTTTTTTAACTCATTATTGCTCTTCTTCCTGGCTTTTGCCGCCCTGATGATTCTCAATCTTCACTGGGAAATCGTACTTGGACTATTTGCGTTGCGTTTTATCAGCCAGTTGCTTGTGTTTGGATTTGCCCAAAAGAAGCTATCTGAGAAAGGTTTGTTGCTTTTTACTCCGTTTTTCGAGATTTTTCTCCACCTGGTTCACTTCTTCCTTCGTTTCAGGCTTTTATTTGTCAGAAAGAAAATATGGAACTAACCCGGCGACAATACAATTTTGACGAGATCATCCCGCGTGAGGAAACCGATTGTGTGAAGTATGACCTGCGGAAGGTTTATTTCGGCGCCGAAGACATAATACCCATGTGGGTGGCCGATATGGATTTTCGCACTCCGGATTTCATCATCGAAGCCATCCGTCACCGCCTCGATCACGAGGTTTTGGGTTATTCTATCCGGTCGAAAAAATTCAATTCCGCTATTGTAGGCTGGATGAAAACGCGTCATAACTGGATAATTAATCCATCGTGGATCAGTTTTAGTCCGGGAGTGGTTCCTGCACTCAATATGCTGGTGCTTGCTTTCACTCAGCCCGGTGATAAAATTATCGTTCAGCCCCCGGTCTATTTTCCTTTTTTTGCAGCCATCGAAAATAATGGCCGCACAAAAGTGGAGAATCCGCTGAGGCTGGAAAATGGCAGGTTGTGTATAGATTTTGATGATTTGAGATCAAAGGCTGAAGGAGCAAAAATGATCCTGATAAGTCATCCGCAAAATCCCGGGGGTAGTGTATGGAAAAAGCACGAACTTGAAGAACTTGCAGAAATCTGTCTCAAACATAACATCCTGATGGTCAGCGACGAAATACATTCGGATCTGGTATTTCCACCCTTAACTCACATTCCGCTGGCTTCACTTTCCGAACAGGCCGCCAGGCAAACCATTACTTGTAATGCACCATCCAAAACTTTCAACATTGCCGGCCTCGCCACCTCTTACCTCATTATTCCCGACGAAGAAAAACTGAAAAGATACAACCGGATGTTGAATGATGAATTGCACCTTAACATGGGTAACCTTCCAGGCAATATTGCACTTCAGGCAGCATATCATTACGGCGCAGGCTGGCTGGAGCAACTGCTGGATTACCTCCAGAAAAACATCATTCTTGTAAAAGAATTCTGCGCCGAACATTTGCCACAAATCATTCCGATTATCCCTGAATCTACCTACATGATCTGGCTCGACTGCCGGAAAATGGGTTTGCAGGGTGATGCCCTGAGAGATTTTTTCATCCAAAAGGCGAAAGTTGGTTTTAACGACGGCAGGGTTTTTGGTGCGGGCGGCGAAGGTTTTATGAGGATGAATGTTGCCTGCCCACGGCCGGTTGTAGAAGAAGCGCTGCTAAGGATAAAAAAAGCAATGTAAAAGATTCTCCATCAGGTTCTTAAGGCCGGAATCGCAACCATTTCTCCCCTTAACTGTTTAATAAATGTTCAATCTAAAAAACTCAGAAACTGCTGATTTTTGCGTTTTTACCCATGACCCAAATGGGAGAGCGTTAAAAATCAGCAGTTTGGAAAATTGCCCATTTGGGGATTTAGGGGCAAATGGGCTTTTTAGACTGGCCTCATGAATGCAATTTACACTGCTTTTGCGTAAATTTGCAGAGGGAACGTTTTGAGCCAAATAGATGCAGAATTTTTACAAAAATATTGTTCTGGTTTTCTTCCTTTGGATTAGCGCAGGTATTAACATTTGCGCACAGCCACAAATCCAGTCGGTAACTCCCAACGGCCTGACCATTGCCAGATACGAAAAATTTGAACTGACTGTGGCGCTCAGCGCTACCTTTTCCTCTCCCTACGATTTTGACCAGGTAAACCTTCAGGGGATTTTTACCTCTCCTTCGGGAAATGTTTTTGTGGTAGATGGGTTTTATTACCAGGCTTTTACCATGCCGGAACCCAATGTGCTGGTTGCCGATGGAGCGCCGGGCTGGCGAATCCGCTTTTCGCCCAACCAAGCCGGAACCTGGAATTATGTGGTTAAAGTAACAGATACCCAGGGAACGGCTACCTTCTCCAACCAGCAATTTACATGCACCAGCTCAACTCACAAAGGATTTGTAAAAAGATCAGGTGCTAACCTTGTGTATGATAACGGCGACCGGTTCATTGCCCTGGGAACCAACCTTGCCTGGACGGAGTGGGCAACGGGTTTCACCATTTACAACGACTGGATTTCTACCCTGAAAAGCAATGGCGGGAACTATGTGAAAATTACTATGGCGCCATGGATTTTTGGGCTGGAATGGGGCGCCGGAACACTGGGAAACTACACCAGCAGGCAAAACCGGGCATGGGCGCTCGACTGGGTTTTTGATAAATTGCTTCAGAATAATGTCTATTGCCAGCTACACTTCCTGGTACACGACGAATTGCGAACCGAATCGAACACCGGCTGGAATGAAAATCCCTTTAAAAGCACTAACGGCGGGCCATGCGTCAATCCACAGGATTTCTTTACCAATGCCACAGCCAAAAAGTTTTATAAACAGAAGATCCGCTATGCCATTGCCCGATGGGGATACTCCTCCTACCTGCATTCGTGGGAGGTGATGTCGGAAACGGATAACACGGGATTTTACAGCAGCAACTACAGCCAAACGTACAATTGGGTGGTGGATATGACCGACTATGTGAAGACCAGAGATGTTCATCAGCGACCGGTTACCTCCGGATATGCCTGGCCACAGAACGATCCTGCTTACTGGAGTCATAACCTTGTGGATTATTCGCAGATCCACCTATACGATTTCATTCCCGACCTGGAAATGAAAGTGTATAATTACTCAAGGCATTACATTGATAAATTTCAGAAACCACATATTGCCGGTGAGTTTGCACTTGGTCACAATCCAACAACCATCAATCAATCCGATCCCGGAGGCGTTGCCTTTCACAACGTGCTGTGGTCATCAGTGTTTTCGGGGACGATGGGTTCGGCCATGTCGTGGTGGTGGGATAACTATCTCTATCCCAACGGGTTATTCGGCTATTTTCAGCCTATTTCCTCTTTTATCAGTCAGGTAAATATAAAAGAAACCTCCTGGTATCATGAAATGCCGCTCACGAGCAGCAATACGCACGAAACCCTCGAAGTTTTCCCGGATTTTTCCTCAACATCGGCGAAGGCGCCAGCCAATACCTTCTACATCGGGCCGTCGGGTTCCATAAGCCCTACGGTGATGGACATGGGGCAGCATCTATTTGGCGGACTTTATGCTTCGCTTCGCAATCCGCCGGCATTTCATGTGAATTATATTAAACCAGGAAAATTCCGGGTAAGGACGGGCAATCTAGCGGTGTTATCGAAAGTGAAAATAAGGCTGAACGGAGTGACGCTTGTCAATACCACAGCCTCCACCAACTCAACCTACAGCATTGATGTGCCCGCCGGCATTCATGTTATTGAAGTAGACAACTCCGGAACCGGCATTCTGAAGATTGAAAAATACATTTTGGAAAATTACATGCCGCAGCTACGGGCATTCACTCTGCGCAAAAGCAACCATGTGGCCGGCTGGTTTCAGAACATCAATTACCACTGGAAAAAATTGCAGGAAAGTGGACCACCGGCGCCGATAAGCGGTGGAAAGATTGAACTTGGAAACCTAACACCCGGACTTTACAAGGTGAACTGGTACAACGGAAATGCGGTACTTGATTCCACGCAGTTGAAGTTTGCACAGAACGGATCGCTTTCGCTTGATGCCCCTCCGATCGTTTGGGATGGCGCTTTTGATGCGAAATTCTTTGTTCCGTTCAATATTGATTTTGCTGCTAGTCCGCGTTCCGGATTCTCACCGCTCACCGTGCAGTTTACCGATCAAACGACCTACACAACCGGCGGAAACTTCAGCTGGATGTGGAATTTCGGCGACGGAACATTCAGCTTTCAGCAGAATCCTCAAAAAACTTACAGTAATCCGGGTAGCTACACGGTTTCGTTGCAGGTGAGCCAGGGGCAGTATTTTCATTCTGTTACTAAAGCCAGTTTCATTGTAGTTGAGCAACCTCTTGTGGCCAATTTTTATGGCAGCCCGACCATCGTTCTGCCAGGAAGCCCCGTCCAGTTCACCGATTTATCCCTCGGCGGCCCGGTAAGCTGGCTCTGGAATTTTGGTGATGGTACCTTTGGTTTCCAGAAAAACCCACCAAAAATCTACAACCAGCCAGGCAATTACACTGTTTCGCTTACTGTGCAGAAAGGTTCGCAAAACAGCACAATGACCAAAACCAACTACATTCAGGTGTTGGTTCCGCTAGTGGCTGATTTTACTTCTGATGCAACGCTGGCTTTACCTGGCCAGCCAATAGCATTTACCGATCTTTCCACCGGATTGCCGACCTCATGGTCGTGGAATTTTGGAAACGGTACAACAAGTAACCTCAAGAATCCTGTTATCAGTTATGCTAATCCTGGGATTTACAATGTTTCGCTCACTGTAACCACCGCCCACCAGCAAAACAGCATTACCAAAAATGCTTACATCACGATCCTCCCGGTCTTGATTGCTGATTTTGCGGCAGACACAACGCTGGTGGTTGCAGGAAATCCAGTAAGTTTCACTGATCTTTCTGCCGGCTCACCGACTTCGTGGAGCTGGAATTTTGGTAATGGGCAAACCTCCTCGCTCCAAAATCCAACACACACTTTTTCTCAGGCAGGATTTTACACCATCAGCCTCACGGTTAACGATCCGCTGCAAACTTCCACGAAGATCAGGCAAAATTATATACAGGTTCTTGAGCCTTTATTGGCCGGGTTCTCAGCCAGTGCAACTACCGTTCTGCCCGGCCAGAACATTACTTTCGCAGACACTTCTACCGGATCACCCTCCACCTGGCTTTGGAATTTCGGCAACGGAATTACAAGCACACTGCAAAATCCCTCTCTAAGCTATACTGCTCCGGGAACCTACAGCGTATCGCTCACCGTGATGAATGATTATCAGCAGAATACAGTACAGAAAACGGATTATATCACCGTGCTTGTGCCAATGGTGGCCGACTTTGTGGCAAATACAATTGTTGGATGGACAGGTCAGACTATACAGTTTACCGATCTAACCACCTCAAATCCGGATACATGGCTTTGGGGTTTTGGCGATGGTCAGGGATCAACCGTTCAAAACCCGTCACATGTTTTCTCACAGGAAGGCTACTACACAATAAGCCTTACTGCGAATAATCTCTATCAATCATCCACGGTCATAAAAACCAATTATCTCTATATTCGTGAGCCGCTGGTCACCGATTTTACGGCCGACACAACACTGGTTGTAATGGGCGATTCAGTTCAGTTTTCCGATCTTACTACTGGATTTCCCGAATCCTGGTCGTGGACTTTTGGCGATGGTAAAGGCTCATTAAAGCAACATCCCAAACACGCTTACCAGGCTGCCGGCGAATACACGGTTTCGCTGAGGGCAAGGAGGGGTTTTTACAACAATCTGAAAGTTAAAACCAATTACATCACAGTAATCCCAAGACTTGAAGCAGCATTCACTTCTGATAAACAACTGGCTTTCGTGGATGAGGTTGTCCAGTTCACAGACCTTTCGGCTGGCAACCCCACCGCATGGTTTTGGGATTTCGGCAACTACAGCAATGCAGTTACTCAGCATCCCGAAATCTCTTTCAGCGACCCGGGAATTTATACGATCAGCCTCACAGTGGCCAATGAATATTTCCAGGATTCGCTTGTCAAGCCTGGGTTTATTACCGTCATCGAGCCGCTGGTGGCCAATTTCACGGCCTCTGTTTTCGAAGTAAATGTGGGAGAAAAAGTGCAGTTTTCTGATCTTACTACCGGAAGCCCCGATTCGTGGCAGTGGTTTTTCAGCAGCGGCGATACTTCCCTGGTGCAAAATCCGTGGATAACTTTCTGGCAGCCTGGTTTTGTGGATGTTACGCTAATCGTTCAAAATCAATACCTTAGCGATACAATTACCAAATTTGCGTTCATCTATGTAAAACCCACTGTTTACAGTCAGAACCTCAGCCTACCGGCAGGATGGAGCGGAGTTTCCACGTATATTCAACCCACTTCATTGTTCATCGAAGATATTTTTTCCGCTGTGACCGATAGGTTGGTCTATGCATTCAACGAGCAGGGAATTTTCTGGCCTGCTTTTAACATAAACACCATCGGTATCTGGGACATAACAAAAGGCCTTATCGTAAATATGAGTGCCCCCGGCGAAGTGACCATCGAGGGTTATCAGCTGGTGGAGGAGCAAAAACTTTTATCCCAGGGCTGGAATATTTTCCCGGTTTTAAGCCCTTGCGAGCGGCCGGCTGAAACATTGCTACAACCGCTTGAAGGCAGTTTTCAGCTTATAAAAACGGCTGACGGCACAAAAGTTTACTGGCCCGAAACCGGAGTAAATACGCTCCAAATCCTCAAACCCGGCATTTCCTACCTGATCTTTGTCCACCAGGAAAACCTCTTTACTTTCCCGGCTTGCGGAGGAAACTAAAGCAATACAATTAATTCTGATTCAGTTTAATACGCCCTCTCATTCCTGTTTTCGATAAAGTTGATGAAGGAGCGGTTAACCACTTTGTTGCCCCCGGGTGTGGGATAGTTACCCGTGAAGTACCAGTCGCCGCGATGGTTAGGTATAGCGGTGTGCAGGTCTTCGATAGTTTGGTAGATGATCTCAATTTTTGAACCGATTCCCGGCGGTGTAACAATCGCTGAAATTCTTTCGGAGATCTGCTTTGCGGTAAAAGGCTTGTAGATATCTTTTACATAATTGATGATTTCTTCTTTAGGTTTTTTCTCCTGCGCTTTGGCTTTTTTGTACACCTCGTTGATGATGTGTTCCTGGTGGGTGTCGCGCAGAAGCTCTATTGCAGCCCTGAAAGCCACAAATTCACTGAGTTTGGTCATATCAATACCATAGCAGTCGGGGTAGCGGATCTGCGGCGCCGAAGAAGCTACTACGATCTTTTTTGGCCCAAGCCGGTCGAGAATCCGGATTATACTTTGCCGCAGGGTAGTTCCTCGGACAATGGAATCGTCAATTACCACCAGGTTGTCAATTCCTTCCCTGATTACGCCGTAGGTAATATCGTAAACGTGCCCAACCAGGTGGTCGCGTCCACTCTCTTTGGTAATGAATGTACGGAGTTTAACGTCTTTAACGGCGATGTCTTCGATGCGCAGCGAACAGCTAAGAATCTGGTTTACTTTTTCGGGTGTGATCTGGCTTCCCAGCTCAATAATGCGGTCGGTTTTAAGCTGGTTGCAAAACACGTGAAGCTCTTCAACCAGTCCTTTGAATGCCACCGCTGCTGTGTTGGGAATATAGGAAAACACTGTGTTCTCCAGATCGTGGTTAATGCTTTTGAGGATAGCAGGCGTAAGTAATTTCCCGAGCATTTTGCGCTCCTTGTAAATGTCTCTGTCGGTTCCGCGGGAAAAGTAGATACGCTCGAACGAGCATGATTTTTTTTCTTTTACTTCGGTGAAGGGAACTTCACTTATTCGCCCGTCCTTTTTGATAATAAGTACATGCCCGGGTTTCAGTTCCTTCACTTTTTCGGCCTTAACATTGAAAGAAGTTTGAATGACCGGCCGTTCAGATGCGGCAACGGCTACCTCATCATCGGCATAATAAAACGCCGGCCTGATGCCTGATGGATCTCGCATAATGAAAGCGTCGCCGTGCCCAAGCAGTCCGGCAATCACATAACCGCCGTCCCAGTATTTTGCGGCGCGGCTCAGTATCTGCCTTACATCGAGATCCAAAGCGATTTTGTCGGTGATCTCCTTTTTTACCAGTCCCTGCTTTTTGTATTTCTGGTAATGGATTTCATTCTCCTCGTCGAGAAAATGACCGATTTTTTCCAGAATCGTTATCGTGTCGGTAGTTTCGATGGGGTATTGACCCAATTCCACAAGTTGGCTGAAAAGTTCGTCAACGTTGGTCATGTTGAAATTGCCCGCCAGCACAAGGCTTTTCGTCATCCAATTATTTTCACGGAGTACCGGGTGCAGGTTTTCGATTTTGTGCCCGCCGAAAGTGCCGTACCGGAGGTGGCCAAGAAAGACTTCGCCGGTAAATTCCATATTTTTTTTCAGCCAATCCGTATCATTCAGCAGTTCAGGGTGTTGTGACTGGATTTTGGAAAACTGCCTGTAAATGTGATCGAAGGTGTCAATGATCGGGGTGGATGAGTTGGAGCGAAATCGGTTGATGTACCGGATGCCTGGTTCCACATCGAGTTTGAGGTTGGCAATACCTGCTCCGTCCTGCCCGCGGTTGTGCTGCTTTTGCATCATCAGGTGCATTTTGAGCAGGGGGTAAAACGGGGTACCATATCTGGCCTGATAAAACTCCAGCGGTTTTAGCAACCTTAAAAGAGCAACACCGCATTCGTGGTTAATGAAATCACTCATTGTGTGGTTTTTAGCTGTGAAAACCTAATCAGTTGACGGCACAAAGGTAATATGGAACGGCAAACCGGGCGGGTTAAAATCGGGTTCATTTGAAAAATGAGAGCTTAAACGGATAACAGGATTGGTGCTGGTGCATCAGAAGTCCAGGCTCATAGAGAAATAGAATATGGGATCTTTTTTAAATTTACCATCCTCGATACCCCAGGCCAGGTCGCCTTTCATGAAATAGCCCAAAAGTTTTGTGCGCGCCCCGAATCCGATCCCGCCGATAATGGGGTCTTTTTCATATTGAACCTTGATTCGCAGTGGGCCGTAGGATTCGTACTTGGTGTAGAGAACATTATTTTCATCGTATGGATTCCAACCCGACCATGCAGTTCCAACATCTCCAAACCCGACCAGCTGAAAATTTTTTACAAACTCGGAATTGATGGGCCGGTTGAGAAAATAAGTAAACACCGGGAATCTTAGTTCTGAGTTGATAACCAGGAAGTTATTCCCGTTACGGGCATTCTGGTTGAACCCTCGCATGCTGGTTGCAACTGTTTGGTAAGCCCAGTTCTGCTCAGGATCAATACGTGTTTCAGGATCAAACTCTGCACCAACCCAGCCATCGGCGCCACCCATGAAATAGAGCAAACGGTCGCTTCCGAAGTTTGTGCTGCCTGCAATCCGGTTTGCCCAGATAAACGACCTGTGGATCCGTTTGTAATTCCTCATGTCAAATCCCAGCACCATCAGGTTGTTGCCCGATTGGTCAATTTTCTGGTTATATTCGGCAAAAATCATAAAACGGTTACCCTGTGGCAGATTCAACCCCAGTTGCCGGCTATCGTCATAAATAAGCTGTGCTTTAGCACCACCCCAGTTCATCACAGAGTTCGGTTCTTTAATTAGCTGTTCGAAAGGGCCTGTGATGATATAATTTTCGTTACGGGCCAGAAAAGTACCGCGCAGGCGAAGCGTTCTTGTAAGTGGCCAGGTTAATATCAGGTAGCCTTCATATATCTTTTGCCGCTGAATGAAGGATGAGGTGACAACCTCCTCAAGATAGCGATGCTGAAAAACCACTTCTTTATCAAGCCGTTTTTTCAGGTTAGCGAAATTCAGGAAGAATTCCTTGTTTACAAGATCCAGCCCCAGCCTCACACCGCCCATAATCCGGTAATCCTCCATCAGATCAGTCATCCCAACCATAAAAGTCGGGCTGAACCCGGGATTAGTGTAAAACGGAAAATCTGCCGATGAAAATGGTTGGTACATTTTGTTGAGGTAGGAGAAGTCGAGTTGCGTAACTACTTTGTTGATAGAGTATTCGGTGTAATAATTTCGCTGGATCGGGATGATAAATTCAGGAATGGAGTCGGTTTCTTTTTCCTCATTTCTGAAACGATTTACCAGCGCATTCACACTATCAGGCATGTTAATCCCAATTACTCCCTGCATCCTAGCCTGGATATCGGTTGAGTCTGTTTGAATAAAAGCAGAATCGGCGATCTGCTCATTCGAAATATCTGCAGAGAAACTCTCATCACGCATCACATTCCTGAAACTTTTGCGAGTTCGCTGCTCTGAAGGCTTTCCGGCTGGTGCTGCCATATTGCTGATTGCCTCCTGAATAGCCTGCCCGATAGGAATTACGGGTTTTTCGATTAACCTCTCCGCAGGAACCAGCGTTTTTGAGTAAGTAGTTTTTCCTGGCTGCACCGGCGTGAGGCGATCAGGGAGCAGCATATCTTTCCGGTAGAGATTATCCAGCCTGTTATTGTTGATAATGAATGCGTTGGAAATTGCTTTTGGAGTGATATCGTGGTGAAGTATGCCTGCTGAATAATTAGTGAATGGAAACGATCGGGTAAAAAAGCGATAATGAACGGTTGTATCCACCCATGCTACAGCGCTGTCGGGCTTCCCGAGGAACTGATTGTAGATTCCACTTTCATCGCTAAGGTACGACAGGTAGTTTTTACTGTAGCCCACAGGCTGCTTTTCATTGATGCCGGGAGTGTTGGTAATCCTTCTCAGCTCCGGGCTTTTGGTGGCGTAGTTGTAAAGAAAAATGTCATAATCAGCTTTCTGCCTGGTGAAGCCTCCCTTTATACCCGTCACCAGCGTGTCGCCGGGGCGATTGGAGCTGAAGACTATTTTGGTTGAACTTTCGGTAAAGCGCGGGTTGAGGTCGTCGTAAATGTCGTTGGTAATTCGCTCAGGACTTCCAGAAATCAGATTAAAAGTAAAAATATCGCTTTGTCCCCCCTGTACTGCCGAAAGCAGCAGCATCTGGCCATTATCGGAGTAAGAGAAATCAAGGATTTTTTCAAACCCGAACAAACTGCGCTCTGTCCATTTTTTTTCTTCGAGATCATAAAAATGAAGCTGGTTCAATCCTTTATCCTCTATCAAAACACTTAAAATCCGCCCCGAAGGATGCCAGGCAATAACCGGATAAGCGTAGTCCACCTTTTCGTCGAGCCGGTAGCCGCCAGTGCGAAGTTTTTTTAGTTTGCGGGTGTTAAAATTATAAAGCCACACATGAAATTTACCGGTTTCGTTAGTTACAAAAGCCATGTGCTCACCGTTGGGAGAGGCTTTGAGCTGCGAATAACTGCGACCGTTGACATTCCGTTTCAGCACCCGTTTTCCTTGCAATTTGGCATCGTCGGGTGTCGGTTCAAAATTTGCGGCATCAGCCTCGTAAATCCCGGTAAAATGATTGAACCATTCATCATACGTGGTTTTGAGTGTGGTACCCAAAACGTATTGAAACCCTGTATCAAGGCTCCGGCTTACGCGGATCATGTTAATGATATTCACCACATTATCCCGGCCGTATTTGTCGGCAATGAATTTCCAGAACGAATGTCCTGCATCTTTTACATAAAACTCGTCGCTCACCAGCCGGTTGAAATTCTTGTATTTTCCTGAAGCTAAAGCACTTCTGATCCGGTTGTCCACATCGGAATTCCATTCTTCAGCCAGGTAGGAAACCAATCCCAGCGCAAACCATTCCGGCATATTCTGCAAAAATGAGTTCATCATTTGTGAACCGATATTGCTGCCAAAAATGGAATTCTGAAGCAACACATGCGCAATTCCCTGCCTTATCTGGCGCTCGAAATTGGCGATTGATCCGTCGAAATACAGAATTACTTTGTTACCAAGGATGTAGGATACCCCACCGGTGTTGTATTGCGAATTGTCGCTGACCCCAATGTTGCTCTGCTTTAAATCGTTGAGGTTGTTGAAGATAATGAATTGAACTTTCCCGCTGAGGTAGGTTCCAAGCTCGGTTTCCATCCTCACAAGCTCTGATGTGGCATACTTCGAAGTATGTTCGGCTAACTCCTTTCCATTGAGGTAGAAATAGGTATCAAAACGTTCGAACTTATAGTAAGTCCATAGGAAATCCTTGAATTGAACCCGGCTGCGTCCAAACTCCATCTGATAACCCTCGTAAAACTGCGCTTTACCCTGATAAGGCAGAAACATCAAAAACAGAGCAGCAATCAGCAGCTTGTTTTTCACAGGTAATAAATAACGGGTAAATAATCGCATCATACGCAACCACAGCAGGTTTTTGGTTAATCTCCTCAACAAAGCCTCTCAACCTTAATTTTGAATATTGATAACTTTGTAACCTCTAAATTATTTTGCCGTAAAGACGGCATTCAACCTAACATTAACAAAAGGATAATTGAAATGATTACAATCGAACGACTGGTTTTCAATCCATTTCAGGAAAATACTTATTTCGTGTATGATGAGACCCTGAAATGTGCCATCATCGACCCGGGTTGCTCCGACAGGTGGGAAAATGATGAGCTGGATAAGTTTGTAAAGTCAAAAGGATTGCAACCAGTTGCTCACCTTTATACCCACTGCCACCTCGATCATGTGTTCGGAATTGCGCACGTTCACCGGAAGTATGGACTGCTGCCGGTAATGCATCCTGAATCGGTAAAGATCCTGCAAACTGCTCCCGCCCAGAGCAGGATGTTTGGTGTTGACGCAGAAGAAATCATCGAGCCGGAATCATTTATTAATGAAGGAGATAATATCCAAATCGGCAACTCGGTGCTCGAGGTTCTTTACACTCCCGGCCACGTTGACGGCCATGTCTGCTTTGTAAGCCACGAAGGGCGATTTGTGATTGCCGGCGACGTGCTGTTCAACGGCAGCATTGGTCGCACCGACCTCCCCACAGGCGATTTCGACATGCTGGCCGAAAACATCCGCCAGAAACTCTACACCCTCCCCGCCGACTATCTTGTATATCCCGGCCACGGCCCTCACACCACCATCGGCCATGAGATGAATACCAATCCGTTTGTGAGGGCGATTTAGATTTGGTCAAAATCAGCCTGATAATAATAGGTGAGTTCGGTCTAAAATGCCCCCAAACTGCTGATTTTTATCCTTTTTACCCCTTACCCTTCCAAAGGAATCCTTACGGAAAATGGGAGAACGCTAAAAATCAGCAGTTTGGAAAAGTCCCCATTTGGGGATTTAGGGGCAAATGGGCTTTTTAGACTGAACTCATAGGTGATTTCTTTGATGGCATTTACTCATCAAATCAAAAGAGTGATGCTGTTTTTTTATCACCACATCAGGCACAATAGAAGATCTGAAAACTTGATTTCACCATCATTAAATGCAACAAGGTTTCTACCCGGAGAAACAAGCTATTCTGGAGAATGATCTCAAGACAAAAAGTAAGCAATCAGCCATCAGAAGTTTCACACCTCAGGTTGAGGGTGGATGCCATGAAAAATACCTTTTACTGTTTTGTCCTGATCGTGGCTCCTTTTTCTTGAAAAGTTAAATCATTATTAATCAGTTATTTAAAAATTGCTTCCATAGTTAAATTATCAAAAAAACAGGTTATTCAAAACAATTTTAAATAATTTCGCCAACGGTTAATTAAACAGCATTTAAGCATCAGAAACCATGAACAACATTAAAATCTTTGAAACTTTAGGATATATTACGAAAAAAGAGAGACTGGCCTCCATCGAGCACGACACTGATAATGCGCTGGTACTCGAAACACGTGAGCCGTATCCGGGCTATCACGGCACAAACGTTCCCCCAAAGTTGATCCCGCTATCCATTTTTCTGGTTACCGACAAAAAATATTCGGGTGAACAGGTCATTAGATCCACCATGGCAGTGAAAAAACACTATCCCGATCATTTCGACGCCACGCCTGGTATGGTGATGCTGCGTAACAACCTGGCTCCGTGCATCAGGATCAAGGATATGGCCTCCTATCACGACATTCAAAGCCTCATCATTGCTTATCGTAAGGCAGGAATTGACTTCATGAAGGACAAGATTCTTGAACCATTTGATGGATTGATCAGGATCAGAAAGTACTTCATTCTCAATATTTTGGGTGATGGATTCTATAGTGATGTTGACAATCCCTCTATGGCTTATTTTGAAATCCCGGGGCTGATTTCCTGGGATATGTTCGAGGAAATTACTTACGGACTCAAGCCAAACGTAGAATACAACAATTTCGATGCTGCGCTTGGGGTCTTCTTCACCCCAAAAGGCATAATTGACAACATCCGGATCTTTCATCCTGAAATAAATATTAATGAAGTGATGTATCTGCGCGACAAATACTTAGAAGAGATTAACCGGCGAATCTGATTTACGATGCCGGAAGTCCTGCTGCTTGCGACGGGCGCCTGGTCAACCCATCAGCGATCCATCAGTTCTCAATAATTTACTAATTTGCGCCCCTTTTCTAAAAGGCAGATTTAGTGAATAAGAAACTTCAAGATATAAGAGGTCAGTTTCCGGTACTGGAACGGCAGATCTATGGCAGGCCATTCGCATATTTCGACAATGCTGCCACCACGCAGAAGCCCATGAGGGTAATTGACCGGCTGAAAAAGTATTACGAATCAGAAAACAGCAACGTTCACCGCGGCGTGCATTTTCTCAGTCAGGAAGCTACCTCAGCCTTTGAGCAGGCAAGGATCAGAATTTCAGGATTTATAAATGCCGCATCGCCTTCCGAAATCATCTTTACCAAAGGCACCACCGAATCCATCAACCTGGTGGCCAATGCTTATGGCAATAAATTTCTCGGCAAAGACGACGAAATCCTGATCACCTGGATGGAACATCACAGCAATATTGTGCCCTGGCAGTTGCTTTGCGAACGAACGGGCACCAGGCTAAAAGTTTGTCCGGTGACGCGGTCGGGTGAGCTGATCGCGGAGACTTTTGAACAGTTGCTCAGCGAGCGTACAAAGCTGGTTGCGTTTACCCATGTATCCAACGCCCTCGGAACTATCAACCCGGTAAAAGAAATCATTGCCAAAGTCCGAAAAACAGGCGCTGTTGTATTACTCGACGGTGCGCAGGCAGTTTCGCACATGGAGGTAGACGTCAGGGATCTGGATTGCGATTTTTATTGCTTTTCGGGTCACAAGATGTATGGCCCAATGGGGATTGGTGTGCTTTACGGAAAAGAGACATTGCTCGAAAAAATGGAACCTTACCAGGGTGGAGGTGAGATGATCGCGACCGTAACTTTCGAAAAAACCACCTACAACCAGTTACCTTTTAAGTTCGAAGCCGGAACACCTAATGTATCCGGGGTGCTGGGGCTGGAAGCTGCATTGACATTTATCGAAGAAACCGGATTCGAATTCATTAAAAATCAGGAAGATGACCTGCTGAATTATGGAACTGGAAGCCTCAGCGAAATAGAGGGAATTTTGTTCTACGGCCAGGCAAGAAGCAAAGCCGGAGTAATTTCATTCAATATCGAAGGGATTCACCCGTATGATATCGGCACACTAATGGACAAAATGGGTGTTGCGGTGCGTACTGGTCATCTTTGCACTCAACCATTGGTGGATTTCTTTGGAATCCAGGGCTTTATCCGGGCATCATTCGCCGTTTACAATACGCGCAGTGAAATTGATTTGCTCTGCGAAGCAATCAAAAAGTCGCGGGATATGTTATTGTAATGATTAAAAATTTGACAATGAATGCAATAGAAGAAAAAGGATTACAACTTGTCGGTGAATTTAGCCTCTTTGGCGACTGGCTCGAAAAGTACAATTACCTGATCGAAATGGGTAAAGATTTGCCTATAATTGACCCGAAATACAAAATCAAAAACAACCTCATCACCGGCTGCCAGTCGAATGTGTGGCTGCATGCCGAGTTCAGGGATGGCCGCGTCTATTTTACCGCCGACAGTGATGCAGTGATTACCAAAGGCATCGTAAACCTGCTGATAAAAGCGCTTTCGGGAGCAACGCCGGAGGAGATCATCAACGCTAATCTCGGGTTTATTGATGAGATCGGGCTGAAGGAACATCTTTCGCCAACAAGGTCTAATGGACTGGTTTCGATGATAAAACAAATGAAACTATATGCACTTGTTTTTAAAACCAAAACTGAAGCGAAGGAGGAGCAGGCATGAGTGAAATGACACACAAAAATGAGATCAGAGAGCATATCATCGAGCAACTCAGGACGATTTTTGATCCTGAAATTCCAGTGAATATCTATGAACTTGGTCTCATTTACGAAATCAATATTTCGGATGATAACCGGGTTCATGTGCTGATGACGCTAACCTCGCCCAATTGTCCGGCAGCCGAGAGTTTGCCGATGGAGGTCAACATGAAGGTTCTGGGAGTAAAGGGCGTGACCGGCGTTGATGTGGAACTCACTTTCGAGCCACCCTGGGACGAGGATATGCTATCGGACGAGGCAAAACTGGAGTTGGGAATGTTTTAAATGAAAATCCGCGGATGTTTCCGATGACTGATTATAGTCCTGATAAACAGAAACATAAAGAGTTGTTTTATTGAAATTGCCTGCTTTTAGAACAATTTTGAAGTTGAATTATGGATGAAAAATCCCCGAAATATTTACCCATCATCAATTCCCCGGCTGACCTGAAAAAGCTGGAGGATTCATCACTTCCAGCGGTTTGTGAGGAATTGAGGGAATTTATTATTGATGCCGTTTCTTGCAATCCGGCTCACCTCGGCGCAAGCCTCGGCGTGGTGGAGCTCACGGTATCGCTGCATTATGTGTTCAACGCTCCCGATGATAAAATCATATGGGATGTTGGCCACCAGGCCTATGGCCACAAGATTCTTACCGGCAGGCGCGATGTTTTCCATTCCAATCGTAAACAGCATGGCATCAGTGGATTTCCAAAAATGTCAGAAAGCGAATACGATGCATTCGGGGTGGGGCACTCTTCCACTTCGATATCTGCAGCATTGGGAATGGCTGTTGCAGCCCGGATGAGAGGCATTAACGACCGGCATCATATTGCTGTGATCGGCGACGGCGCCATGACCGGTGGTATGGCCATCGAAGCCCTGAATAATGCCGGCGTAAACAATCCTAATTTGCTCATCATCCTGAACGACAACGGAATTGCCATTGATAAAAACGTTGGTGCAATAAAGGATTACCTGGCCAACATTGTGACATCGAAGACTTATAACCGGCTGAAAGACAAAGTTTGGCGGTTGCTCGGCGGTGGAACGAAATACGGCGCTAACACCCGCGCCATTGTAAAGCAGGTGGGAAACGCGGTAAAAGGCAGCATCCTCGGACGAAGCAATCTTTTCGAAGCGTTCAATTTCCGCTATTTTGGACCGGTGGATGGAAATGATGTCCTGCGTTTGACCAAGTTGCTGCGCGACATAAAGAATATTCCCGGCCCAAAGTTGCTGCATATCATCACAACCAAAGGAAAGGGGCTGGAAATCGCTGAAAAACAACCGGTTATATACCATGCTCCGCCATCTACCTTCAACAAGAAAACGGGTGAACTCACTGAAACCGAACCCTGCGATCATGTTCAGCCCCCAAAATATCAGGTGGTTTTTGGCAAAACCATGATCGAGCTGGCCGAACTGAATCCAAAAATCATCGGAATCACTCCGGCAATGCCCAGCGGTTGTTCACTCGATATGATGATGAACAAAATGCCGCACCGCACTTTTGATGTCGGAATTGCAGAGCAGCACGCCGTTACGTTTGCCGCCGGAATGGCTGCCGAAGGATTTTTACCGTTCTGCAACATCTACTCCACCTTCATGCAGCGTGCTTACGACCAGGTGATCCATGATGTGGCGTTACAAAATTTAAATGTCGTTTTCTGCCTCGACCGTGCCGGGCTTGTTGGCGAGGATGGCCCCACACATCATGGCGCTTTCGACCTGGCCTATCTGCGCACAGTGCCGGGTATGACCATTTGTGCTCCGATGAACGAGCAGGAGCTGCGAAATATGATGTTCACCGCTCAGCTGAAAGATAAAGGTCCGTTTGCCATCAGGTATCCTAAAGGCAGAGGAACCATACCAAAATGGAAAACCCCGTTCGAAGAACTTGAAGTGGGTAAAGGACGCATACTCCGGCAGGGTAAAGACCTTGCCATAATCTCCATAGGACATATTGGTAATGAGGTTGTTAAAGCTATCAACGTGCTCCAAAAAGAGGGGCTATCTGCATTTCATGCAGATATCAGATTTTTAAAACCATTGGATAAATCCCTGCTTATCAGTGTTTTTCAAAATTTCGAAAATATCATAACTGTCGAAGATGGTGTTATCACAGGCGGGCTGGGTTCTGCAGTGCTCGAACTGATGAATGATGAAGGATACCATCGTAAAGTGATAAGGCTTGGTATTCCTGACCGTTTCATCGAACATGGAGACCGGCAACAGCTCTGGAAAGACTGTGGCTATGATGAAACTGGAATTTGCAGTGCTGCACGTATTCTTGCCGGAAAACAAATAATTTCAGTATGAGCTGGTTCGAGATAATTTCCCTCACAATTTCAGGGTTGTTGGCCGGATTTGTAAATACGCTTGCCGGCGGTGGTTCGATTGTCTCTTTCTCGGTGCTTATCATGCTCGGTTTGCCCCCGGCGGTAGCCAACGGCACCAACCGTATCAATGTCCTAATCCAGACCATTACCGCCACTTCAAGTTTCAAACACCAAAAAGTACTTGACACACGCAAGGCGCTTTGGCTGGGTATTCCGGCGATGCTTGGCTCCATTGCCGGCGCATGGATTGCCGCCGACATCAATCAGATCATCTTCGAAAGAGCAGTGGGTGTGATTTTGCTCCTCATGCTGGTTTTCATTCTTTACAACCCAGATGCATGGGTCAAAGGACGAAAAGACCTGGTTGAAGCCAAAGTAAACTGGAAACAGATTGTCATTTTTTTCCTTATCGGTGTGTATGGTGGCTTTATCCAAATCGGGGTTGGCTATTTTCTGCTGGCAGGAATTGTACTCAGCGCCGGCTACGAACTGGTGAAAGCCAATGCCATAAAAGTATTGATAGTACTGCTTTACACACCGTTCGCTCTGGTAGTTTTCCTGATTAATGACCAAATCCACTGGGCTTACGGGCTGATGATGACTTTCGGAACGGTAGCAGGTTCATACCTCGCCGCCCGCATGGCAGTAAAAAAAGGAGCAAAATTCGTCCAGTGGATAATGATAATCTTCATCCTGGTCACAACCGCCGACCTCTTTGGATTGGTTGACATAAAAGGTATCATTTTACAACTAAATCAATAGCTATGAAAAATGCAATCTTACTGCTGACAGCGATGGTTTCGCTGTTCCTGTTTTCGTGTAAAAATCAGGTGAAAGAAGAAAAATCAGAAATCCCGGCCCGACCTGATTGGGTAATAGTGGTTCATGGCGGGGCAGGCTACATTAACCCTGAAACATTTACCGCTGAGAACGGAGTGCTGCACAAAGAACGGCTGACTGCTGCGCTGAAAACCGGCGGCGAAATTCTTGAAAGTGGCGGTTCAGCGCTCGATGCGGTGGAAGCGGCAATCCGGATCATGGAGGATTCTCCCTATTTCAATGCCGGGCGTGGTGCAGTTTTCAATGCCGATGGAGTAAACGAACTGGATGCCTCCTTCATGGATGGCAAGTCTGGGAAAGCTGGCGCTGTGGCCAATGTCACCGTAATAAAAAATCCGATTTCAGCCGCCCGCAAAGTCATGGAGGAAACCAAACATGTTATGCTGATTAAGCAGGGCGCCGAAAAATTTGCTGCTGAACAGGGGCTGGAAATCGTTGACCCGTCTTATTTTTTCACCCAGGAAAGCTGGGATGAACATATCAACGAACTGGTCAAACAGGACCAGGCACGAAGGGGAACCGTGGGTTGCGTAGCTTTGGACAAAAATGGCAATCTCGCTGCCGGCACCTCCACCGGCGGTATGACCAATAAGAAGTTCGGCCGTGTTGGCGACTCCCCGATCATTGGCGCAGGCACCTTTGCCGATAACAACACCTGCGCGGTTTCTGCCACAGGTCACGGCGAGTTTTTTATTCGCAACGTGGTGGCCTATGACATTGCTGCCCGCATGAAATACCTGAACGAACACATTTCCGAAATCGCTGACGACATCATCAACAAAAAACTGAAATCTCTTGGCGCTGGCGGTGGAGTAATTGCATTGGACAAAAACGGGAATATCGCCATGCCATTCAACACTTCGAGCATGCACCGCGGATTTATAAAAGCCGGTGAGGAGCCGCAGGTTTTTATTTTTAAAGATAGATAGAGTCCTGATCGTGGAATTTCTTCAGTTGATGCAACATCATGATTATCAGCTTGATTATCATCCGGTTAAAACAGTTTTACCGCAACCTGAGTGAAGCCGGACTGGTAAGGAGTGTTTTTCTGCTGCTTGTCGTCCTGCCGCTCGTTTTGTACTTTATTGCCAAAAAAGCCGAAACAAATACTGATGGCTTTCTGATAACAGCCCTGGCCAGTGCAGTTCTTTTTGTCATTCACAGCCAGCGGAAAGATTATCAACTGATCCGGAAAATTGCCTCAAACCCCCCGGGAATTTTCTTCATCGAATATGTTGTCCTTACGATATCCCTACCTTTCATACTAATTTTCAATGAATTGTATGTACCTTCAGCAGCCTTTATCCTGCTGGTCGGCATTATCTCTTTTCATATTCCCAGCGCAGCCACTTTTGCAAATTATAACCCGGTAATACGGTTTATTCCTGACAAACTTTTCGAGTGGAAAAGCGGAGTCAGAAAGAGTTTCATATTTATTGCCATATTGTGGCTCCTTGGTTTATTTGGATTTGTACACATTGCTTTTTCCGCCGTTTCTGCAATCCTTCTTACAATGACAATTTCAACATTTTATACTTTTTTTGAGCCCCGGCAAATCCTTATGGCCGATGAAGTTACTGAAAATGAATTTCTTAGGTCAAAATTAAGAGATCATCTAATGTTCTTTGCAAAATTTCTGCTGCCAGTTGCCATGATCGCATTAGTTCACCCTGAGAAATGGATGTATATCCTTGCAGCCTATTTTTCCGCAGTCAATTGCCTGGCATTTGCCATTTTATGGAAATATGCCTACTATTACCCAAACGGGAAATCAAACCTGATTGGCATCCTGGCTCCGCTGGTTTGCATGGTCTCAGTTGTCTTGCCACTGGGGTTTATAATATTGAGCATCAATTTAATACTTTACAGAAAAGCCAAAACCAATTTAAAACCATACCTGGATGCTAACCGCCGATAAACTGACCGTTGCTTACGGAAACCATACCGTACTCGAAAACCTTTCCGCTGCATTTCAGCCAGGGATGATCCATGGTTTAGTGGGGCTCAACGGAGCCGGTAAAACCACTTTTCTCAACACATTATTTGGGATAAAACACGCAATTTCAGGCCAGGTAACCTATGATGGGCAGCCACTTAAAAGAGCTGACATGGGTTTTCTTGAAACGGAGAATTTCTTTTATTCATACATCACTGGTTCAGAATACCTTAGCTTGTTTGAGAAGAAAGGAAAGTCGTTTGATGTGGAGGGGTTGAACAGCATTTTCAAACTTCCTTTAAATCAGCTTGTTGACGATTATTCGACCGGGATGAAGAAAAAACTGGCGTTGATGGCTATACTCAGACAGGACAAGCCCGTTATCCTGCTTGATGAGCCTTTTAATTCGCTCGACCTCGAATCTTCAAGAATTCTTTATTTGCTTCTCTTGCGACTGAAAGAACGCGGCAAAACGCTGATTATCACCTCTCATATCATCGAATCGCTGACCAAAATCTGTGATGACATTTTTGTACTGAACAACCGCAAAATTGGTAGAATTTACCACAAAGAGGATTTTGATTCGATTGAAAATGATTTATTTACAGAACTTGAATCTGCTCATATCCAATTGATAGATAACATTTTATAGATTTCTTTACTCCGTTAAACCTGAAATACATCCAAAAGTCTGATTCATGATTTCAAAACTGCCACTAAAAAAATCGTAAATTTGCTTCAAAAAACAGACGGTTAACCTTCAAAAATTCAAATCCACATGCAACGAAATTTCATTTGTCCCTTCTGCTCCGGACAGCTTTATCTCAACGAGCGCATTGTATTTTCGGCACAGAAACACGACGGAACCAGAGGCCTGATACTGCTTACCCCCGAGCTCGGCGATTACCGGGCTATCAAGCATCCCTCCTTTAAAGTATCTGCCGGTGAGCACATTGACTTCTTCTGCCCTTTGTGCCACAATAATCTGATGGTGGAGCGCAACGAAAAGAAGTTCACCCTGGTGACAATGATTGAATTGGGAGACGAATTTGAGGTATTCTTCTCACAGATTGCCGGCGAAAAGTGTACCTATGTAATTGGAGATCATTTCTTTAAAGCATTTGGTGAGGATGCCGACGAAAACACCAATTTCTGGGGAGAAAAACCAAACTACTGATGCAGGGGAGATGCAATTGCTAAGTATTTCAGGATAACCCCTTCTATAACTTAATCCCTCCAGTGGCAAATTAATTGTTGCCCTGGTTTTTTATACAAATCACCTGAACACAGAACCGATGAAAACAGCATTAATTACCGGTGCAACATCCGGGATTGGCGAGGCCATAGCCCAGAAATTTGCCCAAAACGGGATAAACGTTATCATAAGCGGACGCCGCCAGGAACGGCTGACAGCTCTGGCTGCCTCTATTTCCAAAAATACCGGAGCCAAAGTACTCACGCTCAAAATGAACGTAGCCAAAAGGCCTGATGTGGAACATTCCATCCGCTACCTGCCTGAAGAATGGAAAGCTATTGATATCCTCGTGAATAATGCCGGGCTTGCTGTTGGCCTTGATCCGATTCATGAAGGAGATCCCGACGACTGGGAGCGGATGATCGACACCAACCTCAAAGGTTTGATGTACGTTACACGCTCCGTTACACCACTTATGATCGCCCGAAACACCGGGTTGATTATAAATCTCGGTTCGATTGCCGGAAAAGAGGTTTACCCCAAAGGAAATATCTATTGTGCCACCAAACATGCTGTGGATGCACTGACCAAATCCATGCGCATTGACCTCATCGGCAAGGGAATAAAAGTTACTCAGATCGCTCCCGGGCTGGTGGAAACTGAGTTTTCGATGGTGCGATTCAAGGGTGATAAAGAACGGGCTGAGAAAGTCTATCATGGATATAAGCCTCTGGAAGCCAGAGATATCGCCGAAATAGCCTATTACCTGACAACACTGCCCGATCACGTCTGCGTGAACGATTTGGTAGTAACCCCTCTCGCTCAGGCCAATTCGATGATTGTAGAAAGGAATTAGGTAGTAAGAAGTTGGTGGGAAAAGTAGTCAACTGAGAGACTTTCCTATTGTTAAGTAGTTATTATTTAGTTTGTTTTTGTCAATACTGCTATTGTTGGGATTTTGAGTTGTTCGTGGGTCAAAATCCCAACTCCGTTTTTCCCGTTAATTTTGAAGTCGAAAAATAATGACGCATTATCATGAGCGAAAAATTCTATTCCAAAGCCCTTGAAGCCAACCTGGCCGAGACCCGCTACAAGGACATTGTAATTCCTGACCATTTGTACGACTTTATTGCTTTGTCGGAGAAGTATTACGGTATTCACAAACGGGCTCAGGAATCCGTCATCGAGTACTTGCACCCCTTCAGTAACCGGCTGTTTGTGGTGGAGCAACTTCGCGAGATACTCATTTCCGATTTCTGGTTTTATTCATCGCTTCCCAATGCAGCCGGCGCATTCAGCGTTCCGGTAAGTATTTATGACGACCTGCTGAAGTCCTGTATCCGTGAGGATTTGGGAAAAATCATCGTAAGGACACTACTAGAGTTTGTTCAACGGGTGCTGAAAGAAAAGAAAGACCATCTCTTCCCGGTGATTCATACTGTTATGGAGGTTCTCACCGGAAATATTGACCAGAATGAAAAAGCCTTCATAATCAGTTCGCGCTATTTTCTCAAGTTTCTGAACGACATTGTTGAAATACCTGAATTTACGGATGAAGCCATCATGCTGGTGAAAGACACACTGAGGCACAACATCACTTTCTGGAGAGATACAACCCGCATCGAGGACTGGTATGAGGAGAAAAAGGAATTGCTCTCCGATAATTTTGAATCTATCTTCAGCAGAGCCGGCGCTGAATGGTTCGACCATCTTCTGGCCACCCTTGAAGCTGCTGATGACTGGGATAAGCTGAAAACCGGCATGCCCGTTTTTGATGATATTGCCGATCATTTCGGGTCACTGGTGAACGACCTGGAGAGTTTTATTGATAAATTCTTCTACACTTTTTACCTGCTTCACCTTCCGGGAATGCAGGGTCAGAAAGATCGCCTGATATGGAGCATCAACAAGGTTTTGCGAAGCGCAGTGGATGAAGTGGAGGAGGAGAAGCTGTTTGGGTTCATTGACCGGATTTTTGCCCTATGCGAGGAGTTGAGAGCTGAACACACATCTGCAGTGCTCGACGTTATCCTGACGCTCGGAAAAAGAATTGTGGACAGGGATCAATCCGAAGACCGGCATAATATCAATTATTTTGAGAAAAAGCTCATTGACTTTGGCTTCGAAACACCGGGAATCGTTTATGTGAACAAGGACTGGCAGATCAACGTAAACGAAAACCATATCAAGAACATCCGCGTGTGGCTCGAGCTGATCGAATATCCGCAAACGGTGATGGAGAAACTGCTCTCGGCGCTGATTGTCAACCTGAAACTCGGTGGAATCTTTATCAGCGACACCGACCTGTTCCAGCGTGAAATAACCAAAGTGCTCAATTCCAATATTGCGCCGTTTTACAAAAAAGTGAAGCAGCTCACCCGCATTTTCCCGGTTTATTTCCACGAAATCGGGGCTGAGGGCGAGATACGAAATGTAACCACCAACATGGACGAAATCAACCACCGTCAGGACAGGCTGGTACATTTCCTTCGCAAACAGGTGCATACCGAGAGCAACAATACGCTCATTGACCTCACCCGCCGGGTGTTCAGGTTTTGGTACGATGGCAACAAAGATGCATTGCAGCCTTTTGTTCCGGAAGATGTTTTCGCTTCGATTGACATAAACAGTCCCTATTTTACAATCATCCATGAACTGGTCGGCCAGCTGATTACCATGTCCGGAATGTCGTTTATCAGCCTGCTGGAGAGCGATTCAAAAACCTTTGATGCGTTGCTCGATCAACTGCCCGGAGATCATGAAAACGACATCCACCGGCTCGAGTGCATCCATGCGCTTTACGCTTTATTAAAAGAGAAATATTCGTTCGAGACCCTCGACATCATCTCCATTCTGCGCCGGTACGCTTTTATCGAACCTTCGGAAATCAGGGTTTTCGAAAAAGCGATGATTGAAGAGGACTACGGCCATGCCCTTAATATGATCTACCACTTCATGGAGCAGCTCAAAAAGATCATATTTAATCCGGAGCCAACGCAGGCCTGGGAGAATATCTACCATAAACGCCACATTGCCATCGGAATACCCTCCATGTATGGAACCTACCGCGAGCCGAAGTTTGAAGCCATCGGGCTGACGTTCAGGCTGGAAAATATTGCTACACGGTTAATGGAGAAGATTGTTGACCAGGTCAACCTCGATTATGTTTCGGCCAAAACCCTGAAACGCATCCTGGTCATTCTTGAATTTTTTAAAGAGGGACTTGAATTGGATGGCATTTATAACCAGGGCTTTAACTCCAACCTCGACATGTTCCGCTACTCGCTCACCTCGCGTAGTTTCTCGCTGCAGCAGTATATCAACATTTTTCAGTTTATCGCCGAAAACGTGAAGGTCACCATTGACAAGTACTTCCTGCGGTCGTACGAATACCCGCTCAAATTCATCATCCCGCAGTTGTTTTTCAATGGAAGCAATTACTCGGAAAAAGAGAAGATGCAGATCACCAGCCAGAAATCGGAAGAGTTTTACCGCGACATCATCAGCCAGGCATTCCTGGTGCAGCCTTTGGATAACCTGATTTCGAGGGTGTTAAACTCGCTGCACACTATGGTGGATAAATATCCCCCGGAGCTTATCAACGATGTAATGTCCTACAACTCCGATCTCGTCATCAGTCCGCTTTACCAGGAAACCGTGACCACCGACAACCAGATATTCCTCGGTTCCAAAGCCTTCTTCCTGAAAAAGCTCTACATCACAGGGTTTCCGGTTCCTCCGGGCTTTGTGCTTACCACCGAGGTTTTCCGCCGCCGAAATGCCATTTCCAACCACGAAGAGATTGGTAAGGAGATGGACGACCTGATAATGCAGCATTTACAAAGACTTGAAAAGTTGACCGGCAAACAATTGGGAAATCCTGAAAATCCGCTTCTGCTTTCCGTGCGCTCGGGAACGGCGATTTCCATGCCTGGGGCTATGGATACTTTCCTGAACGTTGGGCTAAACGATGAAGTAACCAAAGGCTTAAGCAAGCAATACAATTTTGGCTGGACTTCGTGGGATTGCTATCGCCGCTTCCTGCAAAGCTGGGGGATGGCCAATGGCATCAGCCGCGATGTTTTTGATGGCATCATGCGCGATTACAAAAAACGCCATAATGTTGACCTGAAGATGTATTTCAAACCTGAAGTGATGGAGGAAATCGCTATGTCGTACCGCAAAGCCCTGGACGACAACCAGGTATATTTCGAACAGGATTTGATCAGGCAATTGAAATACACTATCCAATGTGTTTTCGATTCGTGGGATTCGGACCGTGCAAAAGTTTACCGCAAACACATGAACATTGCCGACGACTGGGGAACTGCCGTGATTGTACAGAAAATGATCCTGGGCAACCTGAATTATACCTCTGGGACCGGGGTGGTTTTCACGCAGAATCCTCACCGCGAAAGGCCGGGCGTGCATCTCTACGGCGACTTTACGCTATGCAGCCAGGGCGAAGATATTGTTGCCGGATTGGTAACTCCGCTGCCAGTGGGAGAAACCCAGCGCAGGTACCTCGAAATTGAAGGCGAATCTTTGCAAACCCAGCTCCCGGACATCTACAAGCGCATCCACACCATTGCCACCAAAATGACTGAAGATTACGGCTACAGCCCGCAGGAGATCGAATTTACGTTCGAATCAGAAAACCCTGACGACCTCTACATCCTTCAGACCCGCGATCAGGATTTGCACCATCCGGCCAGGATCAACGTTTTCAGTGCAACGCACGACCAGATGAAACTGGTTGGACGCGGAATCGGGATTGGCGGAAGCGCCATGAACGGTATTGTGGCTATTGACAGCGACGACCTGGTATCGCTGGCGGTCAAATTCCCCGGCGAACGATTTATACTGGTACGGCCGGATACAGTTCCCGACGACATCGGGATGATTTTCGAGTGCGATGGACTTCTCACTGGTAAAGGCGGCGCTACTTCACACGCAGCCGTTACCGCTGTAAGACTAGGAAAAACCTGCGTGGTAAATTGCACGGACATGTTAGTAAACGACATACTGAAAGAGTGTACCATCAATGGGTATCTCTTCAGGCCGGGCGACAAAATTGCCATTGACGGGCATCATGGCAACATCTTCAAAGGCCATTATCCGATCGAAACTACCGAAATAAAACCGATGTTGTAAGGTTGCGGGTTTAATCCGCTGGCTATTGTTTTTCAGGATTTTCCGTCCGGATTACTGCCCTGAGATGCAGCAGTTCGAGGTAAATATCTACATCAATATCATAGAGAAGCATTCGCTTATCTTCCCTGATAAATCTCAACAACAGGTAATATTCCGGGAACTCTTCCGTAAAATCCGCCGTGTGGCTTGCCAGAAATTCTTCAATCCGCTGGGTAAACATCGTCAAATCATTCCATTTGCCCAGCTTTTCGCCGATTAACCTCATGGTTTGCAGATCATGTCCGGCAAAAATGTTAGCGGGGAAATATTGCCCCAAAAACTGCAGAGCGAAGAAAAGCTGCTTAACCTGTTTGCGCAGATCGTGCACAAATTCCTCATTATCAATTACAAGGAGTAATTTGCTGATTTTTTCAATTTTTTTCAGGATGAATTGGAGACTATCGTTCTCCAGGTCAACCTCCGAATCCTGTTCCTTAGAATTCCCTGAAGTTTGACCGGCTTCCTCAATGGCTGAAGGATCAATATGAACGACCGCCTCTTTCAGTTGATCTTCAAACTGATCCTCAACAGCGTTGATGTACTGCTGAAGTTCCCAGAACTCGAAGCGCAATTTCTTCCGGTAAGAATAAAGGAGAGTATGCTGAAGCTGAACATCGCGTAACTTACCTGACGCTGAATAGATATCGCGGATGATATCGAAAAACTCATCCCTGAGCGTTACCGGGAACTGAATATGCTTTTTGAGCTTGTGAATGGCGTTGATTTTTTTCACCACCACTCTCATCTGGTGTATAGCCTCCTGGTCCATGGTGGCGCGGGTGGCCTGGTAATGATCTCTGAAAATCCTGACCTGCTGATCAAGAAAGTTGAGATAGTCGGGATCATGACGGTTTTCTGTATTCATAACGTGCTGAATTACAGAATACTTTCGAGCAACCGGATCACTGCCGACAACTCAGCTACACTCACTTCCTCTGACCTGATAAGCAGCTTCAGCGTTTTTCTTTCGTCCTTGATCTGCTTCAGATCATCTTTTATAAACCCGGTCTTCTTCTTTCCAAGCTGATTTTCTTTGGCTTTCAAAAGGGCTTTTTCCACCAGCTTTGATTGCTTTTTCAGCTCTTCGCGCCTCGAATTCAGCTCCTCAAGAGTAATGAGCCTTCGATAAATTTCTTCCTGCTGCTTTTGGATCAACCCGGTAACCCGCTCTTTACAGAGATCTTCTGCAATTGCTTGTTTGTTAATGGCTTTGCTGCTTGCTGCTGTTTTTGATTTTGGAGATATGCTTTCCTGACTATTTTCCATAATGGTTAGGTTTTGGTGCTGCAAATTTAATTCAAAAAAAAATGAGTCGTTGCTGCAATCGGATTTATCAAAATTCTGAAAATCAGTTACATGAAAGGGTCAGGATGAAACATTGTTTTTTTCAGTCGGAACTTTTACCTGTCTTGGCGCCGCAACATCCCGCCCGTTTCTATTGTTAAATTCAAAATAAAATCCCATGCACGACATCAAAACCTATACACAGGTAGATCATCAGAGCGAGGATATCAGTTTCAGGATTTCGAGGATGGAGGACATCTGGGAGGTGCGCGGCGGAAAAGCCGACGATCCGCACCGCCACGATTATTACACCGTTTTGCTGATAAAACATGCCGGCGGAAAGCATGTGGTTGACTTCTTTTCGTACGATCTGCAACCCCTGCAGCTCTTCTTCATCAGTCCCGGTCAGGTTCATCAGGTAATCGAATCGGAGAAGTCGGTGGGGTACGCCATCCTTTTTTCTTCGCAGTTTTTGATCAAAAACAACATACCTTTCTATTTTATTGAAGACCTTGCGCTTTTCCGCGATTATGGCGATTCGCCCCCACTGAGCCTCAATACTGTTGAATTTCAGGAACTTTCGCTTTTTGCCGAAGCAATGCTCAAAGCCGTTGAGTCAGATTTGAAGTTCAAGGATCAGGCCATCAGCGCATACCTCAAACTACTGTTGATACGAAGCAATAACCTATGTGCCCTGAGCATTGACAACCCACAGAAACAGGAAGCTGGCAACACTTTGCTAAAGAATTTCAAGGAGTTGGTAAACGAACAGCACATGAATTGGAAGCAGACTTCCGACTATGCCGCTGCCTTGAATGTTACACCCGATCACCTAAACCGGGTGGTGAAATCGCTGGTGGGCAAAACGGCCAAAGAGATCATCCAGTCGAAGATTACGCTGGCTGCCAAGCGATTAATCTGTTTTTCGGAGCTTTCGACAAAAGAGATCGGGTACCGACTGGGTTTCTCAGAGCCGGCCAATTTCAGCGCATTTTTCAAAAATGAAACTGGTCTTTCACCCTCTGCTTTTAAAGAAAAACAGTTTAAACCGGTAAAGGTTTAATGGATGCATTAGCGACGATGTTTGTGGATTAGTTTGAATCTCATGGGCCAAAAGGGCAATGGGGGATTGGGTTAATGGGTAAATGGGGTGATGAGGATTCCGATCCATGCTGGCTGAGATTTCGGCGTAAGCGCTCAGTCGAACGCTTATCGTTCAATGGTGGCTGAGCCTGTCGAAGCCACTACCGAATTATGCATTGAAATCAATTCCCAAAAGGGCTTTTCTTTTGATGGAGAAACATAGCAGCTAATCTTTTGGGCACTTTAACTCCTTGAAAAACAATTAACCGAACTCATTTTTCAAAATCCACCTAAGCCTACATCGGATTTTCATATGTCGAGGCCGCTTTTTCATATTGACACCAGGTCGTTGTTGAAGTTTCTTTGCATCATCAAAAATTGATATTTTGAAAACTGGTAAATCACGTTAAATCAGTTAGATAAGTTTTCAACAATCAACTAAAAACATCGAAAATGGATCGTAAGAATTTTCTCAGGAACACTTTTATGGCTGCTGCAGCTGGACTCACCCTGCCGGAATTGCTCAGCGCATCGCAGCTCAGGAAGAAGAACTCGGATTATGACGCTTTGATCGAACAGGTTGGATTCAATCATTTACCAAATAAGGAAACTATAACCATGAACACAGTATTGCACAAAGCCGACACGAGGGGGCACGCCAACCACGGATGGCTCGACTCGCACCACACTTTTAGTTTTGCCAATTACCGCAACCCCGACCGGATGCACTTTGGCGTTCTGCGCGTGCTGAACGACGACCGCGTGGAAGCCGGAATGGGTTTCGGTACGCACCCGCACGACAATATGGAAATCATCTCTATCCCCCTCGAAGGCGACCTGGAGCACAAGGACAGCATGGGGAATGTTACCGTAATCCGCGAAGGCGACATTCAGGTAATGAGCGCCGGCACCGGGATTTTTCACAGCGAGTTCAACAAGAACAAGGATAAAGAGGTGAAATTCCTGCAGATTTGGCTTTTCCCCAATAAAAAGAATGTGACGCCGCGATACGACCAGATTTCGTTGCGGAGCATTGCCCAGAAAAACCGCTTTTACCAGGTTCTGTCGCCAAACGACAGCGACCAGGGCGTGTGGATTCACCAGGATGCATGGTTCAGCCTCGGTAATTTCGGCTCCGGTACCACCGACTACTATTCCATCCATAAGCCCGGAAACGGAATTTATGCTTTTGTGATTGAGGGCGATGTTGAGATCAGCGGAACAAAACTGGGCAGGAGAGATGGATTTGGAATCTGGGACACAGAGAGGATCAGTTTTAAGTCAATATCTGATTCGAAGGTGTTGCTGATGGAAATTCCGATGACGATATGATAATTTAAAGTAGTACTACTGACCAATAAAAGCTATGAGATTTCTCTGCCGCTCGTGCGTCATCGAAATGACAGGGATTTCAAGGATTTTGGTGGTGGGAGGGGGAATGCGGCGGCGGAGCCGCCG
>DAIRGA010000013.1:0-133374 GCA_036794825.1 Bacteroidales bacterium
ATCATAGATTTTATAGAAAAGCTAAATCTGCCGCACTAAAGTGGACAAGTCAGGACAAGCGAAGCGCAGTGTTGAAGGGAGAAATCTAATCATGTGCGAAATGCACTTTTGCGCTGGGTCAGGAGTTCTGAGATTTCAGTTGTTTTTGATTCATTATCAACCAGTTATTCTTTCAAACAGCGTACAGAAAAATGAAATAGTTTGTCGTTGCTGTTTCTGACAACCTGGCTATCCATATAATCCAGATAGCGGGTCCATGCGCTGGAAGAGTAGCGCTGGGTAGCGCTCCACCAAAAACCGGTTACTTCAAGATCCATGAAATCATCATAGTAATCGCGCAGTCCTCCCGGCAGCCCCGACCAGTTGCTTTCGTTGTTTGCCCCTGTGTTGGGACTAAACCATCTTGGATGAGGGTCTGGCATGGTGCGCGTACTTTTCATTCGCCCGCCAGCTACAAGTGTACCTCCAAGAAAGTCAACCAATTGGGAAAATTCAGCATCACTTGGCACATGCCATCCAACCGGACATATTCCCTGAACACCGCTTGGGCTATTAGCGCTGCTACCTGCGCCATTCATGATCGTTTCCCAGTTGTAAAGCCCACCATACCAATTGCAATTGCTGACATTATTATTATAACAATATCGAGTGATGCTATTTCCGGCGGCATCCCGGGTTGTCTTAAGGTTTTCAGCCATCCAGCATTGATTCCCGATAACAACTGTACTGTAAACATAACCGTCAATATCAGTGATAGTATCCCCACAAATAAAACTTCCTTGCTCTTCGGCATAATTGGCAGTAAGTGTAACATCCCTGGCAGGCATCGTATAAATAAAACCCGGGACAACACTAACCACGCCGTTTTCGTCGGTCCAACTGACAAATTCCCAGCCGGAATTGGGAGTAGTTAAAACATCAATATTATCCCCGGGTTTGTATTCCCCGGCGCCACTTAACGTACCTGCGCCCATTGGGTCTGTCGTGATATTAAGTTGATAATAAGCCGGCGCCATTTCATCTCTGATGCATCGGATACTTACACCACATCTTTTGACCAAAGGACCCCGATCTAAATAGCCAGCATAAGTATAGAGATGCCGTGTCCAAACATCCTGAGTATAGTCCTCCGTAATACTCCACCAGGCAGTATGGCTACCCATTGCGCTGAAGTCACCGTTGAAATAACGACCTCCCGCCGGAAATGCTGAAAAACCATAGGCATCAAATCCATTATATACCTGACTCTGCGACCATCTTGGGTGCTCGGAGGTGTTACATTCGCCGGTATGCGGCGAGTTTACCTGACGACATGATTTAAGAGCATTTCCTGCACCATTTGTCTGAGTGTTATTGGGAAAACCATTTGTACCCAGGTAATCAACCAATTGAGTCCACTCACTGTCAGTTGGCACACGAAAGCCTGCCGGGCAAAACCCATTTTGATTGTTTACAGCGTACCAGTTGTAAAGCGCTCCATAGCTGTCTTTCCAATTTACATCATTGTTGTACCATGCGTAAGCGCCGCTGTTATTGCTTTGCCATAAAAGGTTATCATCTCCGGGGTATTCGATGGCAGTTCCATTCCGGTAATGGGTAGTTCTGAGGTTTTCCTTCATCCAGCATTGCTCTCCGATTAAAACCGTGTTGTAAACATTGCCATCAATATCCGAAACTGTCGGGGTTCCCGGACATGAAATTCCGGTAAAATTGAACTGATAGGTTCTGTCGCTGGTGGGTGAACTGCTGATTACTCGCTCTCCTTCATCAGCGAAAGCTGTAAACTTCAACTGGTCGCCGAGGTAATAGACAAAGTTGGTTTCTTCGTTACCTGCTTTGTAGTTATTAAAACCGGATTTCATCCCTCTGTATTCCAATCCGCAGATTGCCTGTTTTGAGTCATGCGTTGTGTTGATCATTTTGATCGTTTGGCTTTGATTATCACTGTGGGCGGTTAAAAAATAGAGACCTTCCTTTCCGGGATAAAAATTAAAAGAGTGACTGCCCCGATCCAAATAGTATTTTCGGATCAGCAGCTCCCGTCCAAGCATATTACTCACGATGATCCGAAGATTTTCGGTTTCAGTTAAAAAAACGTCAATAGCTGTATGGCCATCGAATGGATTTGGGTAGTTTTGAGAAAGGAAAAAACCACCGCTGCCGGTGCTGAGGTTTTCATTGATGCGGACCAGATAATCAATCACCAGCACTGTATCGGGAGCGTAAAGGGTGGTGTCAACTTCACGTGTAAGGTTCTCGATGAGAATGCTAATGAGCGGCACATGCTGGCCGTTTTCATCGGCTGTGAAAGTTAAAGTGATGGTAGGTTTCTGGCCATAAACGCCGGGCATCAGACCAAGCATCAGAACTGAAAGGAGGAGAGGTGTTTTCATTATTTTTGGCTTTGGATGCAATGAGTTGTTTGAAACGAACTCCCGATTATTACAGTGGCAAATATAGTAATAAAAGTCAAAGATGTTGAGAGGTTTATGAGCCTGGTGCACAAGATTATAATTGAAAAAAATCTAATTGAGTTTTCTGGGGTAGAAGTTTTAATAAAAAAAACCCTGACAGTCATGTTTGCGGAACTGTCAGGGCTGACCAGGTCAAATCATTGAAAACAAAGCATCTATCTTGAAATTTCCGGAATGCCTAAATGTAAGGATCAAACAAGATTATTCATCCTGCACAAAATCGTTTTCTGAAAAACAGGAAAGATAAGGAATCCCACTTAGGAAAAAGACCAGGAAAGCATGAAAGCTACTCTTAGGATTTACAACCCTGCGGGAGCAACTATTGGGTGATATCAGAATTTGTAACCGTTTTCTTCGATCAGCAAATTGGCAATCCGGCGGCGGGCTTCTTTAACGTTCACCGGCTTAACAGCCGAAAGATCAACAATATAGCCCATCAGTTTCTGATGATACTCTTGATCTTCGGCAAATGAGTTAATGGCGTCTTTGCCGCATTTGTGGATCACATCGGCAGCATCGTAAACGAAAACATCCACCATATCTCTGTAAATTGCCACCGCATCAGCGCTTCTGGTTGTCTCCAGTTTTTCGAGGCGGAGCAGCGCCGACTCGGAAGCATACACCTGCATGATCATGTCGGAGATATTGAAAAGCACTTCCTGCTCGCTGGTGAGGTTGCGCTGGAAGGTTTCGGAAATTTCGCCGAGCAGCAGTAACGTGGCCTTCTTGAAGTTCCTGATATAGTGGCGCTTCTCGTTGTAATAGCCTTCGGGAATCTCGGTTCTAATCTCTTCAAGACCTTTCAGGATTGATTTTGAGTAGCGGCTCACGTCGAAACCCTCTTTTAGCGCCTTTTTGATGGTTGTATCCACCACGAGCATCCGGTTGATTTCATTGGTTCCTTCAAAGATCCGGTTAATGCGCGAATCGCGGTAAGCGCGGTCAACGGGAGTTTCGGACGAAAATCCCATCCCGCCGAATATCTGAACGGCTTCGTCAACGATATAGTTTAGCGCTTCGGAGCCAAACACTTTCAGGAAAGCGGCCTCGATGGCGTAATCGGCAATTCCTTCGATGGAGGCTTTTCCTTTGGAAAAACCCTGCTCCTTCAGTTGTTCGATGGTGTCGTCAATGCATTGGGCCACCCGGTACACCGACGACTCGGTTACCCATGTCTTGATCACCTGCTCGGCCAGTTTGTGTTTGATGGCGCCGAACTCGGCGATTTGCTTTCCGAACTGGCGACGCTCGTTAGCGTAATTAACCGATTGTGTGATGGCTCTTTTTGCTGCGCCAAGGACAGTGCCACCAAGTTTGATCCTTCCCATGTGAAGGATGCTCAGGGCGATACGGAATCCTTCGCCGCGTTTACCTAAAAGATTCTCAACCGGCACTTTGCAGTCGTTGAAAAATATTTGCACTGTTGAGGAGCCTTTGATACCCATCTTTTTTTCCTCCGGATTAAATACGATGCCGGGGAAAGCCCGCTCGACGATGAATGCACTCAACACGCGGTCGTTGTCAATCTTGGCAAAAACCGTCATGATGTCGGCAAAACCGCCGTTGGTGATCCACATTTTCTGGCCATTCAGGATGTAATGCTTACCATCCTCCGAAAGGACAGCCCTGGTTTTACCAGAGTTGGCATCCGAACCGGCGTTAGGCTCGGTGAGGCAGTAGGCCGATGTAAGCGACCCGGTAGCCAGGCTGGGGAGGTATTTTTGTTTTTGAAAATCATCTCCGTAATAGACAATGGGCAAAGAACCGATTCCGGTGTGAGCCGAGTAAGCCACTGAGAATGAATATCCTGCACCCATGTATTCGCTGGCCAGCATCGAAGTTACAAAGGATTGGTCAAAACCTTCGTATTCGGCAGGCACCGAAATACCGAGCAAACCGAGTTCGCCGGATTTTTGCAGCAGGTGCTTCATCAGACCCTCCTCCTGGCTATCAATCCTGTCGAGATTGGGATAAACATAGGATTCGAGAAAATCGCTGCAGGTTTGAGCGATCATCACTTGTTCTTCGGTAAATTCCTCAGGGATAAAAACATCGCCGGGTTGAGTCTCTTTTACAAGGAATTCGCCACCTTTTAAAATATTGTCTTTTGCCATCTTTTGAATTATTAAAATTTGGCCGCAAAGATAGCAAGGTAAATGGTTCCAAAAACTGAATAATTGGTAGCCATCAATCCTTTTTTATCCACAATGAAGGGTAATTCGAATTATACTACATTTGGCGCTTCAAAAATTCATCCAAATCAAAATTCACAGCAAAATGGAAAAAGTAAAACAGACGCTACGCGATTCGAAAACAGCAAGGTGGATCGCATTGTTTCTCATTTCGGCAACCATGTTCTTTGCCTATTTTTTTATTGATGTGGCTGCACCGCTTCAGATCATGTTTCAAACAAACTATGGCTGGTCACCTGAAGTATTTGGTATGCTTGGCGGGTCAGAGTTTTTTCTGAATGTTTTTGCCTTCTTCCTCATCCTTTCGGGGATTATTCTGGATAAAATGGGCATCCGGTTTACGATTATCACTGCGGGATTAACGATGGTGATCGGTGGTGCAATTAAGTATTACGCGTTAACGAAAGGTTTTGCTGAATCAGGGCTTCACGATTTTCTAAATTCATTCTGGGTAAGTGTTCCGGGATCGGCTAAGCTGGCATTTTTTGGATTCGCCATTTTCGGTGTGGGTGTTGAGATGGCGGGTATCACGGTTTCAAAAACCATTGTGAAATGGTTTAAAGGGAAAGAGATGGCCCTTGCAATGGGGCTTGAAATGGCGGTTGCACGTCTGGGTGTATTTGCTGTTTTCCGTTTATCCCCAATTTTTGCTGAATCGGGCGGAGCTTCCAACTCTGTGTTCTGGGGCGTTGCGTTCCTGATGATCGGATTGCTTTTATTCCTGGTTTACACGATAATGGATGTGCGCCTCGATAAACAGCTTGGTGAAGAAGCAAAGCTTGAGCCCGAAGACGAATTTCGCGTCAGCGATCTCTGGCTGATACTGAAAAATCCCGGCTTCCTCGCTATCGCCAGTTTGTGCGTGTTGTTTTATTCTGCTATATTCCCATTCCAGAAATTTGCGACCGATATGTTAGCCTCCAAACTGGATATCAGTATAAAAGAGGCCGCCGCCATGTTCTCATTTTTCCCCATCGGAGCTATGATCCTTACACCTTTCATCGGGGCTTTTCTGGATAGAAAGGGTTACGGCGCTTCGATGATGCTTTATGGCGCCATTCTGCTCACCGTTTCGCACCTGATTTTTGCATTGGTACCGGCAGCAGCATTCAACCATATCATTGCCTATTCAACCATCGTAATCCTCGGATTGGCTTTTTCGCTGGTACCAGCTTCCATGTGGCCTTCTATCCCCAAAATCGTCGAAGAGCGTTTCCTCGGATCGGCTTATGGCTTAACTTTCTGGATTCAAAATATTGGTCTGCTGGTAGTTCCCATTCTCATCGGGTGGTCCATTACTGCGTCAAATCCAGGAGTTAAAGAACTGATTGATGCCGGCGATACATCGGCAAAATACAATTACATGATCCCCGAACTTATTTTCTCTGGATTTGGTGTATTGGCCATGATCATGGCGCTTGTGCTGAAAAAAGTAAATATCAAAAGAAATTACGGCCTCGATCTGCCTAACAAAAAGTAATTCAGCTTTTTAACAGCTAATCATGGTTTACAACAGACCCCAACCTTACTGGCAAAAACAAGCAGGGTTGGGGTTTTTGATGCTAATGACCAAAATGAGCTTTTCCGAAAAATTTGTCATCAATCAAAATTCCGAAAAATGAACCTGAAACTTCCGATGAAAGAATCGCTACTGAGCCGCTGGAGCATCCTTTTCCTGGTGGCATCAGTGCAGGCCGCCAACTATTATTTTTATGACGCCATCTCGCCCCTGAAGCGAACTTTGGAAACGGAATTCGGATTCTCCTCTTCTGATTTTGGCCTGTTTGTGTCCTTTTATTCCATTCCGAACACCTTTTTGCTGATGGCAGTGCTTGGAGGAATCATTCTCGACCGGCTGGGGATCAGGCGCACTGGGCTGCTTTTCATTGGGATGATGACTGTTGGCGGATTTATTACAGCGTATGGCGCCAGCAATACCTACACCGGTGGAGGGCCATTCTACGGTTTTATGGGGTCGTTCTGGCCGGGATATTCTCCAGAGCTGAAAATGATGTTGCTGGGACGTTTTTTCTTCGGTCTTGGCGCTGAAACAAGCATAGTGGTTATCAGCAAAATTATTGTCAAATGGTTCAAAGGCAAAGAGTTGGCCATGGCATTGGGAACTAAAATTGCAATTGCCCGGCTTGGCTCGTTTGCGGCTTTCAACTTCTCTCCTTATCTTAAAGACCACGCCTCACACTGGACAGTGGCCATCTGGTTTGCCGCGCTGCTATTAGGAATTGCATTCCTGGGATTCCTTTTTTACACGTTCTTCGATGCAAAACTGGACAGGCAACTGGCCTCCACCACCACCGAAAGCCAGAAATCGAAATTCAGTTTTACCGACTTCGGGAAACTGATGACCAATCCGTCCTTCCTCTACATCACGCTGCTGTGCGTAACTTTCTACTCGGCAGTGTTCCCGTTTCAGTCGTTTTCGGCCGATTTTTTCCTTAACAAGTTCAGTATGAGCGAGCAGCAAAGCGGGCGAATCGCATCCTATCTCAGCCTGGGAACTCTCTTTTTCACGCCATTTTTTGGTTTCCTGGTGGATAAAATCGGGCGAAGCGCGACGCTTATGATTTTTGGTTCCTCATTACTGGTATTGATCCATTTAACTTTTGCATTTACAACCATTAATCCCATAATTCCCATGGTATTTTTGGGCATTGCCTTTTCGCTGGTTCCGGCTGCCATGTGGCCATCAGTAGCAAAAATTGTGGAGGAAAAGAGAATCGGGTCGGCATTTGGTGCGATGTACTCAATACAAAATCTCGGTTTGTGGGCATTTCCTCTGCTCATCGGAATTGTGCTCGACCGCACCAATCCTGAAATCACCCCGGAAGTAATCGCCGGCGGAAATTATTCGTACGACTACACCTGGTCGCTGGTAATGCTGGCCGGGCTGGGCATTCTGGGACTTATTTTCGCCATTTTACTCAAGCGGGAGGACAAGCGTTCCGGTTTCGGACTGGAACGGCCAGGTAAATAAACCAGCAAACGGTAAACCCCGAGCGCAAAACACCTGGTTAACTGTCTGATGCTAAATATCTCCATTTAGAGAAAAGCCCTTTCGGGGATTGTTTTCATTGCAAAAAGTCGGCAGTGGCTTCGACATTCCCTGTGGCTTCGACAGGCTCAGCCACAGGTGAAAGCTCAGCCACTGTTGATCGAGACCTCCATCACCCCATTTACCCATCACCCCATTACACTAACACCCCATTCCCACATCACCCCAATCTGTTAATCGGCGTCGGTTTGCTTTCTGGCCAGCGGGTGGTACTTTTCGAGGGTTTCCCTGAGCATTTTCGAATTGAGGTGGGTATAAATCTCGGTCGTGGTGATGGAGGCATGGCCGAGCATTTCCTGAACTGCCCGCAGATTGGCTCCGTTCTCGACAAGATGTGTGGCAAAGGAGTGTCGCAGTGTGTGCGGACTGATGGTTTTATGGATTCCCGCCCGCTCAACAAGAGATTTGATGATATTGAAAACCATCACCCTTGATAGTTTTGAGCCCCGGCGATTAAGGAAAACCACGTCTTCGCTGCCTTTTTTCGGAAGAAGCTGCGAGCGGTTGTTGTGGATGTAGATCGAAGTCTGTTTCATGGCCTGCTCACCAATTGGAACCCAGCGTTGTTTGTTGCCTTTTCCAAGAACTCTCATAAAGCCAAGATCAAAATAAAGATCGGAAATTCTCAGCCCGGTGAGTTCCGAAACACGCAGCCCGCAACCGTAAAGAACCTCGATGATTGCAAGGTTTCGGGTTCCTTCTGGTTTTGAGAGATCAATGGAGGCTATCATTTCCAGAACCTCTTCCTGGCTAAGGGTGTCGGGTAATGTGCGTGAAAGCCGCGGCGACTCCAGCAATTCGGTCGGATTATCCTGGATGATATCCTCGACCAGCAGGTATTTGTAAAAGGCTTTAATCCCTGAAATTGTCCTTGCCTGGGACGCTTTGCTAAAGCCTTTTTCACCCAGACTTGCAACAAAGGTTTCGAGATGTTTTAACCGTAGTTTTTCAGGTGAAAGGTTTTCAAAGCCATTTTCCGAAAGATAATTCACCAGATGGTTGATGTCGGCCATGTAGGCTTCGATTGTGTTGGCCGACACCGACTTTTCGAGTTGCAGAAACGATTTGAAACCCCTGATGTAAATCTCCCAGTTCATCAACCTTTGCTTTTAAAAACAGTTTGATAATCAATATAATAAAGCAATTTCAAAGAGAATTGGTTCAATTGATCGGCGTTCAGTGTGTTTTTCAGGTTATCCATAAAATTGTAGATAACTGTTTCATCCTCTGTTGCGATGGAATTTTTCCAGATAAAACTGAACCTGCTACCTGGTGCAAAGTCCCAGTTGACTGAAAGATCAACATTGAAAGTATTGAAATTGAAGTCGTTATCCTTGTTGTAACTAAGAATAGGCGAGAGCCTGCCATTTTCAAGAAGTGTGAAGTAATCGTTGTAAACACCGTAATACCAATATTGCCGCAGCCATAACCCCATCGAGAGGTTGCTCCGGAACATATATTGACCTGAGAGGGTGTTCTCCCAGGAGGTTAAATCTCTTTTTCCGTAAATAATTGATCCTGAGCCATCTTTTTCCACCCAACCGGGATTGTTGTCATTCAAACTCCCCGAAAGCGCATAGTAAAAGCTCAGCCTGTCGCTGAACCGGAATCTTGGTTGAATTCGCGCTGAGAACGCCCTGTTATCATCCTGATCTCCGCTGAACCAGATGCTTCCGTCAAAAGCAAGTGGTTTTCGGTAATCGGTGGAAAACCCCCAGGATGTGCTGAAGTAGCCGGGTCGGATGTAAAACCTTCCTTTTTCGCGCGGATCGTAATAATCATAGCGCTCGAACGGCGAAAGGGTAAGGGTGAGCCAGTTACTGATGTATTTCATGCCGGTCATACTGTAGCCGGTTTGAAACAGCGTGTTAATGTTTTCGGCGGTGGTAAAACTGGTTTCACGGCTCATGCTGACGAAGCCTCGCAGCGACCTGACCTTCCCGACCGGCTCGAACAGGAAGTAGCTGAACTGCGCTCCATTCTGCACAAAATCATTGCGGTGAGTGATCCCCAGGTCGTTGTCATTGTATTGATCGTCGAACACATTGCGGTAAAGGTTGAACTGAAACCTGCCGCTGACTTTTCCGGCGGATAGCCAGTACTTGTAACCCCTTGTGGCGTCCGATTTTCCGGTTTCCTGATCGTAATCAAACACCTGGCTCAATGCTCCGGAGGCATTCAGACGGTATTTACCCTGCTTGTTGTTGAGGGTTGTTCCGGCGCCGGTTACATTGGCATCGCCATATTGGTTCGACCTGATCACGCTGGTATTGATGAGGTAAGCCGATGAGTTGTTGCGCAAAACCTGGTCTAAAACCGTGATGTTGAAATTGGTAAAAGGGTCGGTAAGCATTCTCCTTTCTCCGCCCTTAGCATTTTCGATCTCTGCCCAGGTGTTGCCGGTCAGCGCATTTAGAAAACCAACTGCAAGGCCATTGCTTCCCCTGCCGGAAATTTTGGTTGCACTGAGCATTCTGGACTGAACCGGGTTGGATAAAATAATTTCCCCCGGTTGGAGCGATGAATTGACATTGCTAAACTCTGCAGGCTGCCCGCCAATCCTGCGGGAGTAAAACAATCCCCCCTTTTTAAACAGATCAACCGACTCATTAAAAAAAGGTCTCTGCTCCGCATACACCGTTTCAAAAGCGCTGAGGTTCTTCACTTTATCGTCAGACTTCACCTGGCTGAAATCCGGGTAAAGCATCATGTCGAGCGTGTAACTCTGATTGATTCCGTACTTTATGTCAGCGCCACCACCGTATGAATAGGACATGCGCGCATCCGGATCGGCGACACTCTCGTCGTGTTGCAACGAACCCGAGAGATAAGGCTTCAAAGCAAGGCGCAACGGTGGTTTGATACTGGCCAACCCAACCAATTCCCCCCAAGAATTCTGATAATTGGCAACTCCTTTCGGTGTCAGCGCCCACTGACTTAATTCACGGTTTCGCCGTATGTAGCGCTCTACCTGCAACCCCCAGATTTGCTGCTCATTCATTGGAAAACGCAATGCGGAGTAAGGAATCTTCATCTCCACCACCCATCCAACGGCCGAAATATTCACAGCGCTTTGCCAAACAGCATCATACGTACCGTCGCTTCGCATATAATCCGATTGCACCCCGGAGGCTGACACCCTGAATGTGTAAGCATCCATACGGTTGTTGTAGGTATCAAAATGGACGGAAAACCAATCGGCATTCAGCGAATTATCATCCCGGGCGCCCAATTGCGTAAGGATGCTGTCAGGGTATTTTTCAAAAAGAAAAGCGCCAACATAGAGGGCATCATCATCATAGGCAAAATAAACCATGGTAGTCTGTGATTCCGGTTTCCCGTGGTTTGGGTCAAACTGCACCAGGCTGCTGGTGGCCATAGCCTGGCTCCAGCATAGGTCGTCGAGCGATCCGTCAATTTTAGGTGCGATGGTGGTACGGCTGGCTTCAGCAATTTTCGTTTGAGGTTGAGCGCACAAAGTGCCTGTAACTGCCAGCAGACCGATAAAAATTGTTAAAAAACACCCTTTCTTCATGTTCCTCTGTCAACAGTTAATTCGGGTTTTTTAGTGATTCTAAACTGATTTATGCCCAACAAAGCGAATTTCGGTTCGGTTTAGTATATTGAAAGTACAATTTTGCCAACCGTAAAATTGATACTTTTGCGGCTTCTTTTTCGATATTTATTTGATCATTAAACCATTTCATAACGATGAATCTTCACGAGTACCAGGGTAAATCCATTTTGAAACAATACGGCGTGGCCATTCCGGAAGGAATCGTTGCTGAGTCGCCCGAACAGGCAGTGGAAGCTGCCAAAACACTGCAAGCGCTCACCGGCACAAAGTTTTGGGTAGTAAAAGCTCAGATCCATGCAGGCGGCCGTGGCAAAGGCGGCGGGGTAAAGCTTGCCAAAAGCATTGCCGATGTTGAAAAACTGGCCGATCAGATTATCGGGATGGACCTGATTACGCCACAGACTCCACCCACCGGAAAAAGAGTGAGAAAAGTGCTTATCCAACAGGATATTTTTTATCCAGGACCCACCGAAATCAGGGAGTTCTACATGAGTGTGCTGCTCAACCGGAAAATTGGCCGCAATATGATCATGTACTCGCCAAGAGGTGGAATGGACATTGAGGCAGTTGCCGAAGAGACACCGGATCAGATTTTTTCCGAAGAGATTGATCCCCGCTTTGGCTTACAGGGCTTCCAGGCACGCAGGGTGGCTTTCAACCTTGGGCTGGAGGGTGAAGCTTTCAAGAATATGGTCAAATTTGTGCACTCACTTTACAAAGCCTACCTGGGAAGCGATGCCTCGCTGTTTGAGATCAACCCGGTGGTGAAGACCTCCGATGACAAGATTTTTGCTGTGGATGCAAAGGTCACGGTGGACAACAATGCGCTATACCGTCATCCTGACATTGCCCAGATGCGCGACCTCACCGAAGAAGACCCGATAGAGGTGGAAGCCAGCCGCTACGACCTGAACTACGTGAAATTGGATGGGAATGTGGGTTGCATGGTCAATGGCGCCGGATTGGCCATGGCCACTATGGATATGATCAAAATGTCGGGCGGCGATCCGGCCAACTTCCTTGATGTGGGAGGAACCGCCAATGCAAAGCGCGTCGAAGAGGGCTTCCGCATCATCCTGAAAGACCCGAACGTAAAAGCCATCCTGGTGAATATTTTTGGCGGTATTGTTCGCTGCGACCGCGTTGCCCAGGGAATTGTGGATGCTTATCAAAACATAGGAAATATCAGTGTACCCATCATTGTCCGTCTTCAGGGAACCAATGCCGAAGAGGCCAAGGTGCTGATTGACGAGTCAGGGCTGGAAGTCCGCTCGGCCATCGCCCTCGAAGATGCTGCACGGCTGGTGAATGAGTCGCTCAGGTAATTGCGGGTAATGTTCACCCGATAGTTGGTATCGAATTTCCTCCAGGTTTTTCTGCTATATTTAATTCCAAGGCTGAAAACACTCAACGCCGAAAATCCTGTCATTTTCCGGAAATTATTTGGCTTTCGATTCAGCAGTCTGGCGCAATGGCCTATTTTTGCCAAAAATTTAATCTTCATATTTTTTTCTAATGAAAAACACAGCATTTATCAGGATGCACGAAGCGCTGGGCGCCAAAATCGTGCCTTTTGCGGGATTCAACATGCCCGTTCAGTTTGAGGGAGTTAATGCCGAGCATGAGACAGTTCGCAAGTCAGTTGGAGTGTTCGATGTGTCGCACATGGGCGAGGTTTGGGTAAAAGGCCCGAAAGCTTTTAAACTTGTTCAGAAACTCACATCCAATGACGTCTCGAAACTTTCCGACGGTAAGGTGCAGTACACCTGCTTACCGAACAATCAGGGCGGCATTGTGGACGATTTGCTGGTTTATCGCTTTGATGCTGAAGCTTACCTGCTCGTAATCAACGCCTCCAACATCGAAAAGGATTGGAAATGGATTGTGGAAAACAATACCGAAGGCGCCATAGTCGAAAATGTTTCTGACGCCACTTCCCAACTTGCAGTTCAGGGGCCTAAAGCAATGGCCACCCTGCAAAAACTCACCGAAACCGATCTCGCCACCATACCTTATTATACTTTCAAAGTGATCGAATTTGCCGGCGTAAAAGAAGTAATCATGTCCGCTACGGGCTACACCGGCGAAAAGAACAGCTTCGAACTTTATTTCCCCAACGAATTTGGCGAGAAAATCTGGAATGCAGTTTTTGAAGCAGGCGCGGAGTTTGGCATCAAGCCCATCGGACTGGCTGCGCGCGACACTCTGCGCCTTGAGATGGGGTTCTGCCTCTATGGCAACGACATCAACGACACCACCTCTCCCATCGAGGCCGGTCTCGGCTGGATTACCAAATTTGCAGATGGTAATCCATTCATCAACCGCGCTTATCACGAAAATCTTAAAAACAACGGTGTTTCGAAACGCCTGAAAGGTTTTGAAATGATTGACAAGGGAATCCCGCGCCAGCACTACGAAATCTGCGATGCAGAAGGAAATGTGATCGGCGAAGTCACCTCAGGCACCATGTCTCCTTCGCTTAAAAAAGCAATAGGAATGGGGTATGTCAAGACAGGTTTTGATGCCCTGGGTCACGAAATTTACATCAAGATCAGGGAAAAATTGCTGAAAGCCAAAGTGGTAAAGACGCCTTTTTATGAGGGTTAAAAGCCGGCTGAAGGAGGTCGTTCGTTAGTCATGGTCAACAATCAGAATCCTTTGCAGCCAACTGTCGAGGTATGCCTGACGCCGGCCCTGGCGGAATTCATCAGCACTGGCGGGGATGCGATTGTGGTTGTGGTTGACATTCTGCGGGCAACCACTTCAATGGTATCGGCGCTGGCCAACGGCGCTAAATCGGTTATCCCGGTTTCCTCACTTGACGAAGCACGACAACTTAAAAAGCAAGGGTTTCCTATAGCAGCCGAGCGCGACGGATCAATCCTCGACTTTGCCGATTTCGGAAATTCGGCTTTTGATTTTCAAAATGGAGAGGTAAAGGGTAGAAAACTGGTCTTCAGCACTACCAATGGAACAGTGGCCATCGAAATTGCCAAAAAATCCGGCACGGCCGTTATCGGCGCCTTCAGCAACATCAGCGCCCTGGCCGGATGGATCAATCATCAGCAGAAGCCGGTCATTATACTTTGCTCCGGTTGGAAAAACTCTTTTTGCCTCGAAGACACCATTTTTGCCGGCGCTCTGATCGAGAAGCTTACAGAAGATGGGAACTTTACTATCCTCACCGACGCTTCCCATGCCGCTCTCGACCTCTGGAACCTTGCTAAAAAGGATATTGCCGGTTACATCGAAAAAGCCAGCCACCGCGAACGACTGAGGCAGCTTGGCGTTGATGATGTTTTAGGGTTTTCTTTAACCCCCGACACAACATTAGTTGTTCCCGTTTTAGTTGATAATGAACTGGTTGACGCTAAAAAACCCAAACACTAAAATCAGTCCCGATGAAAGTACACTTTATTGCTGTCGGCGGCGCAGTGATGCACAACCTGGCCATTGCTCTGGTAAAAAAAGGTTACCAGGTAACCGGTTCTGACGACGAGATTTTCGAACCGGCGCTGTCGAACCTTATGAACTGGGGGATTTTACCCGCAGAAGCCGGCTGGTTCCCCGAAAAGATTACCCCGGAACTGGATGCCATAATCCTCGGTATGCACGCTAAAAAGGGAAACCCGGAGCTGGATCGTGCAATAGAGCTGGGTTTGAAAATCTATTCTTTCCCCGAATACCTTTTTCAGCAATCGGAAAACAAAACCCGTGTGGTAGTAGCCGGAAGTCATGGAAAAACCACGATTACTTCGATGATCATGCACGTGCTCAGCCACTTGAAAATTGATTTTGACTACCTTGTCGGGGCCAAAATCGAGGGCTTCGATATAATGGTCAGGCTGTCGGATGCACCGGTAATCGTGATCGAAGGCGACGAATACCTCACCTCCCCTCTTGACCCTCGCCCCAAATTCCTCCATTACAAACCACACATCGCCCTCATCAGCGGGATTGCCTGGGATCACATCAATGTTTTCCCAACTTTCGAAGTGTACAAGAATCAGTTCAGGTTGCTTATTGAGAGCATCGAACCGAGCGGAAAGCTGGTATTTTGCCGGGATGATGAAACCCTGACAGATGTTGTGAATGAAATCGGGTGGGCTGGCAGAACGACTCCTTACAATCTCCCGTCCTACCAAAGCGAGGAAGGCAAAACATGGATTTCTGATGAAAATCAGAAACTTTACCCACTGAATGTTTTTGGCAAACACAACCTGCTGAATATCAGCGGAGCAAGAGAGGTTTGCAAGTTACTCGGTGTCAGTGACAACGATTTTTACAGCGCTATCAGCCACTTTAAAGGCGCTGCCAACCGGCTCCAGTTGCTGGCTGAAAACGATCACTCTGCCATCTTTAAGGATTTTGCCCACGCACCCTCAAAGCTCAAAGCTACGGTGGATGCTGTGAAATTTCAATATCCATCACGAAAACTGATTGCAGTGATGGAATTACACACTTACAGCAGCCTGAGCAGGCATTTTCTGGGTCATTACAGCGGAAGTATGGATCAGGCGGATGTTCCGGTGGTTTTCTTTGATCCTCATGCCATTGCTCTCAAAAAACTAACTCCGATAACCGTAGAGGATGTTTTGGAAGGATTTGGCAACCCAAACCTGAGGGTCTTTACCGATTCAAACCAGCTCAATGATTTCATTCAAAGGCAATCCCTTTTCAACACCAACCTGCTGATGATGAGCTCAGGAAATTTTGGTGGGATTGATGTAAAGAAACTCGCAGAGGAGATGATCGGAAAGTAGGTAAATTACGTTGTCGAATTCATTTTCAACAAGTTAAGCCCGATGCTGCAATCGAGGCATTTTTTCAGCTGGCAGTAGTTGTTTTTGAGTTCGATAAGTGCCTGCGAACCGAAAGCGTTTTCGGGCTTGATTCCCAGGTTGCTCCAACCTTTCGTAATGGCATTGCTCTCGGCATCAATTTCGGTAAGCAGCGTCAAAGCTTTTTCCCTGTGCTGTTCCTCCCCTTTCGATATGCTGTAAAGGAAAAGCATCTGGACGACTGTGTTGAGCAAAATGTTCTGCACGGCATCATTTCCAATGTTTTTGCGGCTGCCGGGCGAGCTCTTGTCGAAAGTAAAATGGTCGTCCCAGTAAGCCGAAGCGTTCACATCAAAAAATGAGGTCAGCACCTTAACATTTTCTGCTTCGATGACTTTAGAGAAGAGTCTGTTTGATTTGTGGATCAGCGCTGCAAACTGCGAAATCCGGATAGTGGGGAAGTTGGAGGGCCGCAACCGCATAAATTTCCACAAATGCCCCTGCATGGTAACAAGGCCGTATTTATTTTGCAAAAACTCAAACTCCTTTCGAAGTCGTAAGGGGTAGTCATCTGCGAAATCTTTGGACAGCAGTCCGGCTACCCCAAAAAGCAACGCTTCGATCTGCAGCAGGTTGTCCTTGTGTTTACCAAGAATTTGCAACGGAAGCATTTTTGCCAGCATTACAAACGGCTGCTGGTTGACCTTGAAACCGAAATTACCGGCAAGTACCTGGTAAAAAGTCTCTTCGAAGTTGTTTCTGTTGTTCCCGAGCAGCGCTGAGAGTTCGCCGGCTTTTCGCTCCATCCGCATCACCAGCAGCCGTTCCAGCCACATATTGATCTTTTCGGGAAGCAGGTAATGGATATCCTTTTCGCACGGAATCCAGTTCTTGTTGTTCAGGTAGTAAAAGTATTTCTGGTATATCTTCTCGCTGAATTTCCCTTTTAGGGTAAGGGTTTCCATCAGATTACCATTGCGGTCGTTAACGGGTAGGTTGTTTTCATACACAACATGCAGTATCACATTGGCATAGGCTGCATCTTCCTGGTGGCCATGGGCATTCCAGTCGGAGGATTTCAGGTGCACTTCCACATTGCCGGCCCATTGCGTATGCCCGATTTTCAGCCTGACATTGGTAAAATCAGGCCCGGAATCGCGGTTATAAACACCTGGTGAAACAACTTCGAGCGGCTCGCCGGAATCGGTAAAAAGTTCAGTGGAATAGAGCCGGTATTTCCAGATAAAATGCAAAAAGTCTTCGGTCATTTGTCGAAAGGATTTTGAACAAAGCTAATAATTCTCTCAATTTACCTCTCGCCAGCTAACTTTTTTTCCCGTCCACTGTTTAATTAGCGATGAAACCGATTACAATCTTTCATCTTTATAATCTACTTAATTTGAGAAACTTAGCACATTTTGGGGACTTTCAGATTCAGCTCCAATGCCGGTTTTGAAAAAATTTCTTCGGAAAAATGTTGTCCGGGAATAAAATTTAAGTAGCTTTGTCAGGTTTATAGAAAACATCGAAACGGGAAATGCTGAATGGTTGATCTTGTAACTTTGGTAAGCGGCATCGAATACAGGATGAGAGAGTTGGCAGCCCGCTGCGATGCTTTCAAAAACGAAAACGAGCAGCTCAAAAGCAGTAATCAACAACTGCTCAGGGAGCTAGAAGAGATAAAACAAAATCATCAACAATTACAATATAAAAACCAGATAATTAAAATCGCAAAGGCAATTGAGAAGGATAAAGGATCAACAAATGCAAAGTATCTGATAAATGAACTGTTGCGGGAAGTTGACAGGTGTATCGGTCTTTTGAATGATTGAAATTTTTTCAAATAATCCTGATGGATAACATTTTAATCACAGTCAGGGTAGCTGACAGAGAATATCGTTTGAACATCGAAAGAAGGAAAGAGGAGTTGGTAAGAGAGGCGGCAAAACGGATCAACGAAACCATTAAGAAATATGCTGAAAATTATGACTTTAAGGATAAGCAGGATTTGCTGGCCATGGTGGTGCTGCAAAACACCATCAAAGCCATGGAGTTGGATGAGCAGGTCAGTTTTCAGCAAAACCAGTTAGCCGGTAAATTAATTGAAATCAACAGGATATTGACCGAAAGTTTGTCAAAACAATAGTTCGACCTACCGTTCTTTGATAACAAGCATCAATTTGTATTGATACTGAAAAATATTCCCGCATTAATTCTCTTAATGTTTGTAAACTCAACATTAAATACTTTAGGGAAAATCTCAGCTGGTGTAGAACAGGCCTCATTCCTTCCGGGGAATTCGCTACGGCGGACAGTGGACGTTTGAAGCCGGCGGTAACCCTAATAATAAAGCCTGGGGTTTACTAAACTCCGACTGTAATTAATGCGGGTTTTTTTCCTTACCGATTGCCGCTAACCTTAAACTTTAAACAGATATGCAAATACTATTATGCGTAGTTAGCGGGGTTGCAGGGATAATCCTCGGGATAGTCCTGTCGTCAACCATACTCAGAAAAAAGCTGGAAGAAAAAGCCAGGAAAACCCTCGAAGAGGCTCAGGAAAAGGCCGAAATGATTAAGAAAGAAAAAATGCTGCAGGCTAAAGAGCATTTCCTGAAACTAAAAACCGAGCACGACCAAATGGCAAACGAAAAGAATGCCAACATCCTGAAGAACGAAAACCGGCTGAAACAAAAGGAAGTAACACTAAATCAGAAATTTGAGGAGTACAACAAGAAAGAAAAAGAGGTTGCCCTGATCAGGAAAAACCTTTCTACCCAACTTGAAATCCTCGAAAAGAAACAGGAAGAGATTGACAAATCCTTCCAGAAACAACTCGAACAACTCGAAAGCATCTCAGGCCTTACTGCCGAAGAAGCAAAGACCCAACTGGTGGAAAGCATGAAGGACGAAGCCCGTTCAGAAGCAATGTCGCAAATACAGGACATCGTTGACGAGGCTAAACTCACCGCCAACCAGGAAGCCCGCAAAATAGTTGTTGAGACTATCCAGAGAACTGCCGCCGAAAACACCATCGAAAACACGGTGTCGGTATTCAACATTGACAACGATGAAATCAAAGGCCGCATCATAGGTCGTGAGGGAAGAAACATCCGTACCCTCGAAGCTCTGACTGGCATCGAAATCATCATTGACGATTCTCCTGATGCCATCATCTTATCCGGTTTCGATCCGGTAAGAAGAGAAATCGCACGCCTGTCGCTTCATAAACTTGTCACCGATGGCCGTATCCATCCCGCCCGCATCGAAGAGGTGGTAAGCAAAACCAAAACCCAGATCGAACAAGAGATTGTGGAAATCGGAAAGCGCACCTGTGTTGATCTCGGCATCCACGGAATGCATCCTGAACTGGTGAGGCTCGTGGGTAAAATGAAATACCGTTCGTCCTACGGCCAAAACCTGCTGCAGCACTCACGCGAAGTGGCCAACCTCTGCGCCACCATGGCAGCAGAACTCGGTCTCAATCCCAAGAAGGCCAAACGCGCCGGACTGTTGCACGATATCGGCAAAGTGCCGGATAACGAGTCCGAATTGCCACACGCACTGCTCGGAATGAAACTGGCTGAAAAATACAAGGAGCATCCCGAAATCAGTAACGCAATCGGTTCGCACCACAACGAAACCGAAATGGAGACGCTGCTTGCTCCGATCGTTCAGGTATGTGATGCCATTTCGGGTGCACGTCCCGGTGCACGCCGCGAAGTGGTGGAAGCCTACATTCAGCGTTTGAAAGACCTCGAAAACCTTGCGCTCTCGTACCCCGGTGTAGTTAAAACCTATGCCATTCAGGCGGGAAGAGAACTCAGGGTGATCGTGGCAGCAGAAAATGTCTCGGATGAGCAGGCAAATGTGCTCGCTTATGACCTTTCGAAAAAGATCCAGAGCGAAATGACTTATCCCGGTCAGATCAAAATCACGGTAATCCGCGAAACCAGGGCGATCAGTTTTGCCAAGTAAAAGCAATAATCCCAATAAAAAAACCCGGCCACATCTGACCGGGTTTTTTGTTGCGCTCCTGAAGAGCCTTCCGTAAAACGGTTATTCAGGGTGAATTGCTTCAACCGGGCACACATCGGCGCAGGCGCCACAATCGGTGCATACATCCGGATCAATCTTGTAGATTTCACCCTCAGAAATTGCTTCAACGGGGCACTCATCAATGCATGTTCCGCATGCAGTGCAATCTTCATTAATTACGTAAGCCATTTTTTTATAGTTTAAGGTTAGACAATTGGATCGCAAATGTCAGCATATTTTTCTTTATGGATGCCTTTTGAACTTTTTTTTCCGAAATTTATAGACAGTCTAAATTGACAGGAAGCCAGAAAAACCATGAACTGAAGGGCAGCTAAGTATCTTATTCTAATCTATTGCTTTTTTAGTTGAAATTTCAAACAACAAATCTCAAACGGCAAATAAATACCAAATCTCAAAATTCAAATGCCAATCCGCTCCACATTCACCCCCCCCTGAATCCATTACGCAGGGTCGCTTTCACTGTTTGGATTTTTGATCTTTGTAAATTGTGATTTATTTGAGATTTGTTTATTGTATTTTGTGTTTTCTGGCTTATCCAGGTAGAGGGTTGAAGACAGTTTGGAAACTGTCTCAAATTCAAAAGGGAATCGAAAGGTTTTAAGGTAGGTGGGTTGCGTTTTGAATGTGGGTCCTGTTACTCGGTTTGATTTTCTTCCCCCTTCACCGCTGTAAACGCTCCGTTTGTAGTAAATTTGCCGCCTGTAATTAATTTAAACCATCACTACATGAACGACTTTCAAAAAGCCATCCTGCAAGGGATTCCGGAAGTTTTGCCTGAGTTGCAGCCCCGCGATGCCAATGTTTCGCACGCTCCGGTGCGCAAAGATATGCTCAACCATGAAGAGAAAAAACTGGCGCTGATAAATGCCCTGCGCTATTTCGACAAAAAGCACCACAAGGCACTCGCTCCGGAATTTATGAACGAGCTTGAAACCTACGGGCGAATTTACATGTATCGCTTCAGGCCAACCTACCCGATGCATGCACGGCCTGTGGATGAATATCCCTGCCGGTCGAAGCAGGCTGCAGCCATCATGCTGATGATTCAGAACAACCTCGATCCGGCCGTTGCACAACATCCTCACGAGTTGATTACCTATGGCGGAAATGGCGCAGTTTTCCAGAACTGGGCGCAGTATCTGCTCACCATGCAGTACCTGGCCACCATGACCGATGACCAGACCCTGGTAATGTATTCAGGACATCCAATGGGGTTGTTCCCTTCGCACAAGGATGCTCCGAGAGTGGTGGTTACCAATGGGATGGTAATTCCAAACTATTCTAAAGCTGATGATTACGAGCGTTTCAATGCGCTGGGTGTGTCGCAGTACGGGCAGATGACCGCCGGCTCCTACATGTATATCGGACCGCAGGGAATTGTGCACGGTACCACCATCACGGTGCTGAATGCCGGCAGGATGATCGGCGCCGACAGCGATGACCTGGGTGGCAAGTTATTCGTTTCGTCGGGATTGGGAGGCATGTCGGGAGCTCAGGCAAAAGCAGCCGTGATTGCCGGCGCTGTGGGTGTGATTGCCGAAGTAAACCAAAAAGCCGCAGTTAAAAGGCATAGCCAGGGCTGGGTAGATGAGTTGTATCATGATCTTGATAAACTAATGCAACGAATCAGAAAGGCGCAACAGGGAAAAGAGGCTGTATCGCTGGCTTATGTAGGCAATGTGGTGGATTTGTGGGAGCGACTGGCCGATGAAAATGTCATGGTTGAAATGGGCTCCGACCAGACTTCGCTGCACAATCCCTGGGCTGGCGGTTATTATCCCGCCGGGCTTTCGTTCGACGAATCCAACCGGATGATGGTCGAAGATCCGAAGCAATTTAAAGAGAAGGTACAGGAATCTCTGCGCAGGCAGGTAGATGCCATTAATCGCCTCACCGCCAATGGGATGTACTTCTTTGATTACGGCAACGCTTTTCTCCTTGAAGCAAGCCGCGCCGGCGCCGATATTTTGAACGAAAAAGGTGGATTCAGATATCAGTCTTACGTTCAGGACATTATGGGGCCAATGTGTTTCGACTACGGATTTGGCCCGTTCAGGTGGGTGTGTACTTCCGGAAAATCCGAAGACCTCGATACCACCGATCAGATTGCCATCGAAGTTTTGGAAAAAATAGCAGCCGGCTCGCCAAAAGAGATTACCCAGCAGATGAAGGACAACATCAAGTGGATCAGGGAGGCTAAGAAAAACAGGCTGGTGGTAGGTTCGCAGGCACGCATTCTCTATGCCGATGCCGAAGGAAGGATGAAGATTGCCGAAGCCTTCAACAACGCCGTGCGAAATAAAATTCTCTCCGCTCCGGTAGTGCTTGGCCGCGATCATCACGACGTTTCCGGAACCGACTCGCCCTACCGCGAAACTTCGAACATTTACGACGGTTCACAGTTTACGGCCGACATGGCCGTGCACAACGTCATCGGCGACTCGTTCCGCGGCGCAACCTGGGTTTCGCTGCACAACGGCGGCGGCGTGGGCTGGGGCGAAGTGATCAACGGCGGTTTCGGTATGGTGCTCGATGGCACACCCGACTCCGACCGCAGACTCAAAATGATGCTTCACTGGGATGTGAACAACGGCATCGCCCGCCGAAGCTGGGCCAGAAACGAAGGCGCCATCTTCGCCATACAACGCGCCATGCAAAATGAGCCACTGCTCAAAGTTACCCTCCCTAATCTGGTGGACGAGGAACTGATCAGCGGGATTTAGCATTTCCATTGTGGATTTTTCATCCCTGACAGGGTTTGGAACCCTGTCAGGGATTCCTTATCCATTCATTATCAGCCCTTTAAGAGACATTCTATCGCGAAGGTTTTTTTAACAAATAATTAATAACAAAGCAGCTTTTATTTCCTGTCTTATTCCTACTTTTGGCCTCTTACTCACACTTGTTTTATGATCAAAAAAATCTATGCGCTGGTAATCCTGATTACCTCGCTCTGTTTCCCCCTTTTCCTTGCTGCTCAGCCTCCTTCAGGCTATTACAACGCTGCCGAAGGCAAAACCGGCGCCGAGCTGAAAACCGCGCTGTACAACATTATCAAAGGGCACACAACGATAATTTATGACAATGTTGACGAGGCATTGAAGGTTCTTGAGGAAGATCCAAACAACAGCAATAATATCATTTTACTTTACAAGCAGGTTTCATCGCCGAAATCCAATTTCGGTAGCGGAGTTGACAACTGGAACCGTGAGCATTTATGGCCAAGTTCGCATGGTAATTTTGACACATCACCGCCAGAAGGGACCGACTTACACCACATGCGGCCTACTGATGTCAGTGTTAACAGTGACCGAGGCGACAAGGACTTTGATAATGGCGGAACTACACACCCTGAGGCAGTACTTTGCAAATGGACCTCAGATTCCTGGGAACCACCTGATGTAGTAAAGGGCGATATTGCCCGTTCAATCTTTTACATGGCAGTGAGGTATGAAGGAGAAAATGGCGAAACAAACCTGGAAATTCAAGACAATTACACCTCCACATCCACCGGGAACGGATATCTTGGTAAGTTATCAACACTACTGCAATGGCACACCAACGATCCACCGGATGATACTGAAAGAGAGCGTAATAACAAGATTTATACTAGTTATCAGTACAACCGTAACCCTTTCATTGATCGTCCTGAATTTGCCAATTGTATCTGGGGAACCTGTGTTGACCCCGAACCCGAAAACCACCCCACCAACTTCTCCGCTCACACTATCACCCTCAACTGGAGCGACGCCACCGGCCCCTCCCTGCCCGAAGGTTACCTGGTGCGAATGAGCGCAACCGGCTTTAACGACATTACCACCCCTGTGGACGGAACCGCGGTATCCGACAACTTCTGGAACAAAAACGTGCCTTACGGCGTGCAGAAAGCCGTATTCGGAGGACTCACACCCAATACCCTCTACTATTTCAAAATCTTCAGCTACCGCGGCGCCGGCACCAACATTGACTATAAAACCGATGGAACCGTGCAACAGGTGAGCTTGCAGGCGAAATAACAGAAACAACACTATTATCAAAATGGACCCAAGATTTACGGTCATTATTCAATTGATCAGGCAGTCGCGGACGATTGCACTAAAAGCCGTAAACGCCCAACTGATAAACCTATACTGGAACATTGGTGAATACATCAGCAGGAAAATTGAACAATCGGAATGGGGCGACTCAGTGGTGTCGGAATTGGCCGGTTACATCCAGCAAAATGAGCCCGATATCAAAGGGTTTTCCGACAAAAACATCTGGAGAATGAGGCAGTTTTACGAAACCTACAAGGACTTTCCAAAACTCTCACCACTGGTGAGACAAATCAGTTGGACACATAATTTGCTGATTTTTTCAAGATGCAAATCTATGGAAGAAAGGGAATTTTACATTCAACTTGTGCAACAGGAAAATTACAACAAGAGAGAACTCGACCGACAGATTTCTGCAAGTCTGTTTGAAAGGACAATGATTGGCAGCAAAAAACTCTCAACACCGTTGAGAGAAATTGATCAGAACCTGACACACACGTTTAAAGACAGCTATGTGTTTGAGTTTCTAAATCTATCCGAACCATACAGCGAAAGTGAATTGCAGCGGGGTCTTGTCAGGCAAATGAAAAACTTCATTTTGGAGCTTGGCAAAGATTTTCTGTTTATTGGTGAGGAATATAAATTGCAAGTGGGTAACAGCGACTTCTACATTGACCTTCTGTTCTATCATCGCGGATTGCAATGCCTCGTAGCTTTTGAACTTAAGGCCGACAAATTTAAACCGGATCATTTAGGGCAATTGAATTTTTACCTCGAGGCACTGGATCGTGATGTGAAAAAGGCCAACGAAAACCCGAGTATCGGAGTCCTTTTATGCAAAGACAAAGACAGCGAAGTTGTGGAATATGCCTTAAGCAGAAGCCTTTCGCCAACCATGGTTTCAGAGTACAAAACGCAATTGCCCGACAAGAGACTCTTACAGCACAAGCTACATGAACTGTTTAATAATTACACCGATGAAAAATAAAATCTTCGAAGCTAAGAAACTAATATGAGTAATTTTACCGACTGAGCGAAATGACAATCCTGATGGTCATTGCGCTCTTCGGGCAAACCGGAAAAAGGGCTTTAATGAAAAACTAAACTGTTTGAAAATGACCGACTGGAGATTACATATCGGATCTGAACCACAGATAATGTTTGGGAAACCGGTGATCCTGAACACCAGGATACCCGTGGATCTTGTACTGGAAAAACTGGCCGGAGGCGATACCTTCGACGATCTACTGGAAGCCTACCCACAGATCACCAAAGAGGACATTGCCGCCTGCATGTTGTTTGCCGCCGATTCGTTGACAACTTCAACATCTCCAGCTACCGCGGCGCCGGCACCAACATTGACTATAAAACCGATGGAACCATTCAGCAAATAAGTATTACAGCAAAATAAATGATTAACTAACTAAATTTCAAACTCTTATGAAAAAAATCAGACTTTTACAAACTTTCGCCCTCGCAGTGGGGCTTATGATTAGTACGATGGGTTGGGGGCAGGCAACTTTACCTTTAACTAGAACTTCATGGGGGACACCTGAACCGACCGGATGGACAAATTCTGGATGCACCCAAAGAACAAGTTCCTTTGCATGTTCAGGAAATGATGGTACAATTTTCGATAGCAATGGAGATTCAAGAACCGTCTTTTTTTCATCTGCTCCTAACCAGTTAGTTTTTAAATTAAAGAAATCCAGTATGTCTGGAGAATCAAAAATAGTACTTGAAGAATCAAGTAACGGAACATCATGGACAACACTTGGTAATTATGGAACAGCGACTGGAGCAACGACTATTACAGACTGCGGTGATATTACAATAACTTTAAATGCATCTTCTCGTTACATTAAATGGACGTACACTAAGGCTACTGGTAATTGCGATATGGACGATGTTTCGATCTCTGCTGCAACCGGAACGCCTGATATCGTCCTCTCCGACAACGGCACTCAAGTAACTGCCGCCGATGTTAATCAAGGCACAACTGCTCATATTCTCCATAAATTTCAATTAGCCATTTCCACAGCCAATGCTTCACTTACCGGAATGACCTGCACTACAGCAGGATCTTATGTTTCTGCCGATATTACCAATCTTAAGGTAAGATATTCAGCAGATGCAACATTAGACGCTGGAGATGCAACTTTAAGCACGTACACCACACCGGGAATAGCTGGTGACAAAACTTTCCCATCCTTTACTTCCCAATCTATTAGTTCGGGTGCAACAGGTTATATTTTTATTACTGCTGATATTGCATCCACGGCAACACATAATAATACAATTAGTTTAAATGCAATTACTACAAGTAATTTGACATTTGCAAGTGGAAACAAAACAGGCTCAACCACAGCAGGGGGCGCCCAAACGATAAAGGATGTTACCGGGCCAATAGTATCAGTTTACAGTCCTTTAGACAATGCAACTGGCATTACCATTAATAGTGATCTGGTACTTACTTTTAACGAAAACATTCAAAAAGGAACAGGAAATATTACAATTAAGAAGATTGCCGACAATTCAACTGTTCAAACCATTGATGTAACTTCAGGTGATGTTACTGTTAATAGTACTACATTAACCATTAATCCGCCTTCCGATTTATCCATTGGTACCCGGTATTATATCAATATTGCTTCTGGTGCATTACAGGATTTACAGAGTAATAATTATGCCGGGATTGCTGATAATTCAACATGGAATTTTACCACTGTTGCACCAACAGTAACGAATGTTACATCAACAAATGCCGATGGATATTATAAAATTGGCGATCCGATTACTGTAAATGTAACCTTTACTGATCCCGTTACTGTTGCAGGGACGCCCAGAATTCTACTTGAAATGGGAACAACGGACAGATTTGCAAATTACACAACTGGCTCTGGTACTTCAACAATAAGTTTAGTTTATCCGGCTATTCAAACCGGAGATAATAACTCGGATTTGGATTATGTGGCTACAGGATCATTAGGACTTAATAGTGGTACCATTAACTCTTCTGATGGAATTGCAGCTACACTTACATTGCCTGCCCCAGGCAGTGCAAACTCAATTGCAGGACAAAAGGCAATTATCGTGGATGGAGTGCTCCCAACAGTTAGCACATATAGCCCAACCGATGGAAATACAAGTGTTACTGTTAATCAGAACCTCATTTTGACATTCACAGAAAATGTTAAGGTTGGCTCAGCTGGTAACATTGTAATTTACAACGGAGTAGGTACTGCTTTTGAAACAATCCCCTACAATGATGCAAGGGTTTCTTTTTCAACAAATACAGTAACCATTGACCCATCAGGAACTTTTTCATATAGTTCTGATTATTATGTTCAAATAGCAAATACTGTAATTACTGACATGGCTGGTAATGCCTATGCAGGTATTAGTAATGCCACAACCTGGAATTTTACCACCGAATGCGGTCCCATAACATCATTCCCATATTCGATAGACTTTAGCACATATTTACCGACCTGCTGGAGCGAAACTGCAGGGCTTTTAGCGGCCCCATCAACATTATCCGGTACATCATCAACCTGGGCTGCTGATGGTTATGCAAATAATGGAACAACAGGCAGTGCAAGAATAAATATCTTTGGAACCACTGCTAAGGAATGGTTAATTACACCAACTATTGATTTAGGCTCAACCATTGATTATTTATTGGAATTTGATGTTGCATTAACTGACTTCGGCACAACTGGAAGTCCTGACCTTAATGGCATAGATGATAAATTTGCTGTAGTAATTTCAACTGATAATGGCACAACCTGGACAAGTGCAAATACCTTAGCATTGTGGGATAATGCCGGTTCGGGTTATGTTTATAACAACTTGACCCCGGCAGGAACTCATGTATCAATTTCTCTTGCAAGTTACACCGGTCAGATTAAGATTGGTTTTTATGGCGAATCAACAGTTTCAAATGCTGACAATGATTTGTTTATTGATAATGTAATAATTAATGAATTAGCAAGTGAACCTGCCAATCACGCGACTGCTTTTTCAGCAACTGCAAATACTACTACCCAAATTACAGTAAATTGGACCGATGCTACTGGTGGTCAGTTGCCTTCGGCTTATTTGGTGAAGGCTGCAATTGCTCCTGCTACACCTACGGCGCCTGTTGACGGAACACCTGAAGGTGATGCAACATTGATCAAAAACATAAATCAAGGTACGCAACAAGCTGTTTTTACCGGATTGGAACCTTCAACATCCTATAATTTTGCGATTTGGCCATACACTAACAGCGGCGCTAACATAGACTATAAGTTAGGCAGCCAGCCAACTGCTTCAGGCACTACCCTGGCCCCATTGGGAACACCAGTGGCTACCGCTGCCACAGCTATAATTACAACAGGCTTTACGGCCAACTGGAATGCCGCTGCCAGCGCAACAAGCTATCGGTTAGATGTTTCGGAATACGAAACATTTGCAACTGCTGGAAGTAACATGACTGATTTGATTATTTCGGAATACATTGATGGTTCAAGTGGTACGAATAAAGCGATTGAAATTTTCAACGGAACTGGTGCTTCTGTAAATCTATCGAATTATAAAATATGGATAATAAATAATGGTGGTGATTGGCCCGAAACAACAATCAATTTGACAGGAATACTTGAAAATGGTGATGTTTTCGTTGTAACTAACGGAACTGATTATACTAATTTGACAACCGTTTCAGATTTAAGTTCTGGTTCTTTATCTTTTAACGGGGATGATGCGGTTGGACTTGCAAAAGATATATCAGGAACCTTGACGTTAATAGATGCAATAGGCCAAAGTGGAGCTGATCCAGGTACAGGTTGGGATGTTGCAGGTATTTCAAATGCAACAGCAGACCGTGTATTGACCAGAAAAAGTAGTGTTTCGTCTCCAAATACAGATTGGGACACGTCAAGAGGTACCAATACCGATAATTCGGAATGGATAGTTGCAGCTGGAGGAACTAATAATGATGCTTCTGGCTTTGGGTCTCATACATTTTCTGGTGGTTCCTCTCCATCATTTGTAACTGGTTATAATAATTTGACTGTTAATGGGACTTCTCAATCTGTATTTGGCCTTACTCCAAATGACACATATTTCTACAGGGTTAGGGCTACCAATGGTGTCGAAACCAGTTCTAATTCTAATGTTATCAGTTTATCTACCTATTCAAAAGAAAGTGCCGGAGGGAATTGGAATAATTCAGGCAATTGGTCGCCACCTGGTGTTCCAGCCAGTACTGACAACGTATTAATAACAGGACTAGTCAATGTTGATGTAACCGATGCTTCGGTTAACAATATCAATGTCCAGGATGGAGGTGAGTTAACAATTAATGCTTCACAAAGCCTGACCGTTTCTGGAACCATAACAATCGAAGACGGCGGTTCATTTATTAACGAAGGAACATTAGGCAATGGCGCAAAAGGCGATGCTGATGCAGTAATGGAACGCCAAATCCCCGCTTACACCAACAATGCTAATGGCTGGCACCTGCTGGCTTCGCCTGTAAATAATATGGTTATTGCCGGATCAGATTTTGCACCGGGTATCGCAACACCAAATTTCGACGATTTCTATGCCTGGGATGAGGTGAACTATCTGTGGCTAAATCAGAAATTACCGGCCAATAACATTACCAGTTTTGTCAATGGCAAGGGTTACCTGGTGGCTTATGAATCCACCAATACCAGGGATTTTGAAGGCACATTCAATTCAGCAAGTATAACCTTTGAAGACCTTTCCAAAACCACCAACAAGGGCAACGGCTGGCATCTGCTGGGCAACCCTTTCCAGTCGGCGCTGAAGTGGGAAACTGCCAACTGGGGCAGAACAAACATGGGTCCCGGCGCCAAGATCATGAATCCCGGTGGCACCTATACCGACATCACCGTGGGCGGCGCCAATGAATACATTCCCGCCAACCAGGGCTTCTTTGTGCAGGCGCTCGACGCCGACAATGCCATCACTATACCGGCCGCCTCAAGAACGCACAACAGCACTCCCTTCTACAAAAGCGAAATTCCCAGCCTGCTTACTCTGAGGGCTGCCGATGGCGAATTCTACGTGGAAACCTGGATACAAATGCTAGAGGGCGCCACTGCTGGTTTCGACCAGGATTATGATGTCAGGTTCTTCGGCGGGGTGTACAATGCTCCGCAATTGTACTCAAAACTCAGCGAAACCGAACGGGTTTCAACCAACAGAATCAGTGACTTTGAGGAAGAGCTGGTGATACCGCTTGGTTTCAAATCCTTCCTCAACCGCGAATTCACCTTCACAGCCAGCAACGCCGCAAGTTTCGGCGAAAATGTGGAAGTTTACCTTGTGGATGCCCAGAAGGGAACACGCATCAACCTGAAAACCAATCCTGCTTACACTTTCACGGCAGTAGCCAACGAGCTTACGGAGCGGTTCAGCATCCACCTGCTGAAATCCACCAGCGTGAATGATGTCACTTCCGCAGAAGGTTTGAGAATTTACTCCTTCGGTTCGGAAATTTTTATCTATTCGAGCGAGAATCCCGATGTCAAAATCTCCGTCTTCAACATCACCGGGCAGCAGGTGTACAGCCAGCGCATGGCGCTCGACGGACCGAAGCAGCTCACGCTGAATGTGCCCACAGGCTGGTATGTGGTGAAGGTAGTAACCGGACAAACGATGGTAAGCCGTAAGGTTTTTATCCGATAATCAACTGATTGTAAAACAAACACATAAAAATATACTACGATGAAAAAGAATATAATCCGCACCACAGCGCTGTTGATCGTGATGACTGGATTCGTTTGTGTGGCTCCCGCATTTGCCCAGGGCGGCGACCCACCTCCCCCACCCGATACACATGGCTCGCAGCAAAACGAAGTTCCGGGCGGCGGCGTACCGGTTGGTTCGGGAATGATGTTATTGATTTCGCTGGGAACCGCTTATGGGCTTAAAAAAGCCCGCGATATCCGGAAAAAGGATTAGTTGATCTGATCTTTTGTTTCACAAAACCTCCATGGCATTCTCATCCATGGAGGTTTTTTATTAAATTGCGTTTCGGCTATTGACAGCCATCCGAAAATCGCTTACATTTGCCTCTAAATCACCACAGTTCACAATTCAATCAGGAAAAATTATGGTTTCAAAATGTTATAGTTGCCTGGTCTTTTTGCTATGTTTTGCATTATTGGGCAATCTGGTCAATGGACAGTCCACAGCACAGAAAGAGCGTCTCAGGGAAATGGCCGAAACTTCAGCGCTGCAGTTTCAACTGGAGAAAAACGCTGCACTGAGCAGGTTTGCCGAAGCTGGCTTACCGGTAAGAAATACTGATCCTGACGGATCGGTATGGGAGCTGATGCGACTCAGAAATGGCCGGCCTGTGTATTTTATTACCCAAAATGCTAACGGCGCCACGGTGATTAAATCGGACAGAGTTTATCCCGGTGGCGGCGCCGGGTTGAGTCTTACAGGCAGCGGCCAGTTGCTGGGAGTATGGGATGAGGCAAAAGTCTTATCAACGCACCAGGAATTGACCGGCAGAGTTACTCAGAAAGATTCTCCTGCAACCTTCAGCGACCATGCCACTCATGTTGCAGGCACCATGATAGCTTCGGGTGTTACGGCATTAGCAAAAGGGATGTCGTACCAGGCCAGCATTGATGCCCGGGACTGGAACGATGATTTTGCTGAAATGGCGGCAGCGGCTTCCAGCGGACTGAAAGTCTCACAACATTCTTATGGAGAGGTAACCGGCTGGTATTATGGAAATCTTGGTGCTGGCACTAACTGGTACTGGCTGGGAGACCCTTCAATCAGCGCTGTGGAGGATTATCGTTTCGGTTTTTACGATGCAGGAACCCGGACAACGGATGAAATCGCTTTTAATGCTCCGCAATACCTGATTGTGAAATCGGCAGGCAACGACAGGGACGATGACCCCGGAAATGTAGGTCATTGGATTTGGGTTGATGAAAGCTGGGTCTGGAGCACGGCGGTACGCAACGGAGACGGGGCAAAAAATGGTTTTGATTGCATCCCGGTGGTGGGGACAGCTAAAAATATTATGACTGTCGGCGCTGTGTATAATACTGGCGCTATGGCATATTTTAGTAGCTGGGGACCCACAGACGACGGCAGGATTAAGCCGGATATTGTCGCAAAGGGCGTTGGCGTCTATTCGGCCAGCTCTGCCGGTAATACCAGCTATGTTTACAAAAGTGGCACATCAATGTCCGGACCTATGGTGAGCGGATCTGTCGGATTGCTGCTTCATCACCAGGAAAATCTTCATCCGGGAGTACCATTGCTCTCCTCCACCATCAAAGCGCTTATCCTTCACACAGCCGACGACCTGGGCAATCCGGGACCGGACTACAGCTACGGCTGGGGAATGATGAATACCGAAAATGCTGCCGCCATCATGACTCAAAATGCAGCCAAAAGCGGTGAACACATCTACGAACTGACGCTGAACAACGGTGGTGAAATTTCGATACCGATGAAAAGCAGCGGCATCGAAGCGCTAAAAGCCACTATTGCCTGGACTGACGTACCCGGAACACCTCCTGACCCTTCGTTGAACCCTTCAACACTCATGCTGGTCAACGACCTCGATATGCGCCTCTGGTCAATGACCGGCGACGAGTTTGAACCCTACATACTCGATCCGGCCAATCCAACCCTTGCCGCTACAACCGGCGATAACTTCCGTGATAATGTGGAAATTATCAACATCGAAACACCCGGAACCGATAAAATTTACCTGCTTACTATCCGCCATAAAGGATTGTTATCGGGTGGCAGTCAACAATTCTCACTGATTATTACCGGAAACGAACCCTTTGAATACCAGCAGGTTTCGCTGGCCAACGACAAATCAGTTAATTATTCATCATGGAACAATTACAGCAACGGAGGCTACGGTTTTAACACCTGGCAATTTGCTGCAGGTGGCGGTGGTGGTTCCTACCTCGGCGGTACGGGTCTCGGAAGTTCCACCTTTGGCATCTATTCGGGAGGATCAAACCCCGGCGATTACTTTGTTGCCCGGAGAGATTTTGAAGAGGTTATGCCAGTATCATCCACGTTCAGCTTAAACCTGGGTTACACCAGTGTGGCAACGGGTGGTGAAATAGGAATCAGCCTCTTTTCAGGCACTAATTTCCGGTTAACGTTCAAGTTTATCGGGGGTAGCTCGCAGTGGGTTATCAATGACGGTGGCTCTGACTTTGGAACAGGGATACCCTGGTCAGGAAATACGCCGCTCAATTTTCATTTCACCCGAAGGGAGGGGAACAAGTACTCGTTGCTGATCAAACAAGGCATGAACACCTTCACCGCCGAAAATTACATAGCAAGCTCTGGTGAGATGTCAGTGACGAGGATTGAAATCTTCTCCTCCCGGCAAGGATCAGGCGAAAATGTTGGTTTTGATGATCTTAACCTCAAATCAGATTTGGATAATCTATCTTTTGACGCTACCCTTCTGATTAATGAGGATGCAGAATTAACCCAAAACCTCAACATTCAAAATCTATTGATCCTCAGCGGGAAAAATTTACAGGTGAATGCAGATGTTGCTCTCACAGTTACAGGCGAGTTGGGAAATCTGAATTCCAGTAGTAAATCAGGTTTAGGATTGAGGATTAAATCCAATGCCAGTGGCGCCGGCTCTATGATTCACAGCTCTATCGGAGTAAACGGAACTGTGGAACGATATCTTCCAGGCTACACCAGCAAAGAGGCCACCGGTTGGCATTTACTCTCCTCGCCGGTGAACAACCTTACCATTGCAGGATCAGATTTTGCACCGGGAAATGTATCGCCCAACCTGGACGACTTTTTCGCCTGGGATGAGGTGAATTACCTCTGGCTCAATCAGAAATTGCCCGCCAACAACATTACCAGTTTTGTCAATGGAAAGGGCTACCTGGTGGCTTATGAATCCACCAATACAAAGGATTTTGAAGGCGCCTTCAATTCAGCAAGCATAACCTTTGAAGACCTCAGCAAAACCATTAGTAAAGGCAACGGCTGGCACTTGCTGGGCAACCCGTTCCAGGCAGCGCTGAAGTGGGAAACCGCCAACTGGAGCAGAACCCAGATTGGTCCCGGCGCCAAGATCATGAATCCCGGCGGCACCTATACCGACATCACCGTTGGCGGCGCCAACGAATACATTCCGGCAAATCAGGGCTTCTTCGTACAAGCGCTCGACGCCGACAATGCCATCACTATCCCGACCGCCTCAAGGACGCACAACAGCACTCCCTTCTACAAAAGCGAAATTCCCAGCCTGCTTACTCTGAGGGCTGCCGATGGCGAATTCTATGTAGAAACATGGATTCAGATGATGGACGAAGCCACGGCAAACTACGATCAGAATTTTGACGTAAGGTTTATCGGCGGAGTGGTAAATTCCCCGCAACTCTATTCAAAACTCAGCGACACCGAACGGGTTTCAACCAACAGAATCAGTGACTTTGAGGAAGAGTTGGTGATACCGCTTGGTTTCAAATCCTTCCTCAACCGCGAATTCACGTTCACAGCCAGCGATGCCGCAAGTTTCGGCGAAAATGTGGAAGTTTACCTTGTGGATGCCCAGAAAGGAAGCCGCATCAACCTGAAAACCAATCCTGCTTACACTTTCACGGCAGTAGCCAACGAGCTTACGGAGCGGTTTAGCATCCACCTGCTGAAATCCACCGGAGTTAATGATGTAAATCCCGCAGACGGTTTGAGAATTTTCTACTACGGATCGGAAATCTTTATCAATCCGAACGAAAATGCCGACGCACGGATCTCCATCTTCAACATCACCGGCCAGCAGGTGTACAGCAACCGCATGATGCTTGACGGCATAAAACAGCTTACACTGAATGTGCCCACGGGATGGTATGTAGTGAAAGTAATTGCCGGAGATGCGATCACCAGCCGCAAAGTATTTATCCGATAAAAATCGAAAGTAATAACCTAAATACAGTTGCTATGAAAAAGTTTATCGTTCAAACCACAGCCCTGATAATCCTTCTCTCAGGAATTATCTTTGTTTCACCAACTTTTGCCCAGGCCGGCGATCCGCCACCACCACCGGATAGCCACGGCTCACAAACCAATGAACCTCCGGGAGGCGGCGTGCCGGTTGAGTCAGGTACACTACTATTGCTGTTTCTGGCATCAATTTTCGGCGGGAAGAAAATTTACTCTTCTCTCCGTAAATAATAGCTTTTTTGATTAAAAAACAGAACCCTGCCAGTGGCATTGCGATTGGCAGGGTTTTGTTTTTTCACAGTACAGAATTTCCCTTATTTTTTAAGTAAATTATTTTACAAACAGTCGTTTCAATTAAGCTTTAAACACTAATTATCAGGTACTTAAAAAATATTAAAAAGCCTCTTTGCATCTTCCTAAAGGTTATTTTAGCGGCGTGAATTGTAACCAATAAACTATTATCAGATATGAGAAGAATTTTCCTACTTAGTACGATTCTAATTCTATCTTTCACTCAGGAAACGTATGCATGGTGGACATCGCTTTACGATCGCGGAACCCCTATGTATACCTATTACTTAGGAGATGCACTGCTCTATCAGTTCGAGTTTGCAGTAAACCAGGAAACCACACCAATGACAGTTTCCTATGGATTGGGTAAAACAACAGATGGCACCGGCTGGAATTGGTTTGCTGCAACATGGTCGAGAATGGATGGTGCAAATAACCGGGTTTGGATTTCTAATCAAAATCAGTTGACTTTCAATTCAACTGGAAGCTGGTATTATTCAGGCCGTTTTGTATGGACGGCAAATGGATATACTGAATATGCCTCTGGTGACTGGGCTGACAATAGAACATCTTTGTCAGCATCAAGCTATTTTACCGTAAATGACTTGTCAAACCCAACAGCCACCTCTGCGGTTACCGAAAGTAGTTCACAAATTAATCTTGCCTGGACAAAGTGGAATAGTAAAGATGTGCTGATCGTTCGCAAAAAATCCACTGAGAGTTGGACAGAACCCACGCAGGGCGCTTCTTACATTGTAGGAAATTCAATCGGAAGTGGTATCGTAGTTTACAAAGGAGATGCAAGCCAGTTCAACAATACTGGTCTGAGTTCATCCACTACCTATGATTTTAAAATATATTCGATTAACAACAATTATTATAGTTCAGGAACCATTGTTACTACAACAACAAGTTCAGCATCAACCGACTATTTCAGGTCGTTAACTTCCGGTGACTGGAATAATGCAGCAACTTGGCAATCGTCCAATGATGCTTCATTCTGGGTAAATGCTACATTAACACCTGGTGTTTCTGCTTCTTCCACAACAATACGAAATGGTCATCAGGTTAATGTAGTTGGAAATGAAACGGTAAATACGATGGTGATAAACATAGGAGGTGTCGTCGAAATTCAGTCCTCTGCCAAACTCAGCATTACAAACACCCTTACAAACAACGCCGGAAACAGTGGGCTAGTTATAAAATCGAGCGCTACCGGTACAGGTTCGCTAATCCATGCAAATTCAGATGTACCTGCCACAGTCCAGAGATACATCCCAAAGTACAACAATAGTTTAGATCACATGTTTCATTTCCTCTCTTCTCCGGTTGAAGCGCAAGCCATCAGAACCGAATTTGTTACCAATCCAATTACTGCCGGGCACGACTTCTATTCCTGGGATGAGATAAACTACCAATGGATCAATTCCAAAGACAATGCTGGAAACTGGAACACTTCCTTCGAAAATAATTTCACCGTTGGTAAAGGCTACATGGTGGCCTATCCTGACAACGTAACGAAAAATTTCACCGGCGAACTTAACTCCTATCCCAATACTTCACCGTTGGTGATTAATTGCACACACACAGTTGGTAAAGGTAACGGATGGAACCTGATTGGAAATCCGTTTGCTTCTTCCATTGATTGGGATGCAGTAATAAAAGGTGATGGAATGGACAATGCGCTCTATTACTACGATGCCGCTGAACAGAATTACCGCTACTATATTCAACTCGGAAGTATCGGATCGCTGGGCAGTGGATCGCGGTATATTCCTCCAATGCAGGGATTTATGGTTCATGCCAAGTCTACCGGCACACAAACAGTTACCATTAACAACGACCACAGGGCGCATGAGGGGCAGGATACATGGTATAAAACCGCAGAAAATGAGATAGTCAGCATAGCACTGAAAGTGAATAACGGAGAATTTTCAGATGAAAGTTTTATTCATTTTACTCCGGGAGCTACACCAGGTTTTGATGGCAGCTATGATGCGTTGAAATTGTCGAGCTATAATAACCAGGTACCGAAGTTGTACACAATGAGCAATGATGATAAAAAACTGGCTATCAACGGGCTCCCTGAACTGACTGAGGGACATGAAATTCAGCTCTATTTTGAACCAGGATTAACGGGTCCGCTAGCCATCACAGCAGAAATGAACGAGATTAATACTGAGGTTTTCATAATTGACCAAAAAACCGGAATCAATCACAATCTCTCATTGAATCCAACATACTCTTTCACCTCCTCCGAAAACGACTCACCCAACCGTTTCCTTCTCAAATTCAGCGCGGTGGGGATTGAGGAAAACAAATCAGTTCCTGCTATCGAAGCATGGTTCAGCAACCGCATGCTGTTTGTTAACAATGCCGAAGGAGTAACGTTTGTTGAAATATTTGACCTGACCGGAAGATCAATCAAAACAGCTCAGGTCACTGGTTCAGGAATTCAATCTTTGTATTTAAAGCTATCATCAGGATTGTACCTTGTTAAACTGACCAATGGCGCTAACACACACACTATCAAAGCAATAATTGACTAAACACTTATCTATACTACTTATGAAAATGAAGAAATGGTTTTTCACAGCAATTGTGGCTCTTTTTATCCTGCTTGCTAATGCCGGCTTCACTCAGGAACCACCACCCCCACCCTCAGGTGGACACGGACAATCCGGAAATCAACCTCCCGGCGGTGGCGTACCAGTTGGCTCCGGTCTAATAATTATGTTGGCGCTTGGCGCTGCTTACAGCGGAAGAAAAATTTACCAAATCAGGTCAAACTGATTTTCTTAAACAACTTATCTCAGCCCTGTTTCCCACCGGAACAGGGCTTTGTTTTTTGTGGTTGATGGATATTATTTTACTTTTGGTTCCCAATTCAATTCCCCATCAAACATGGCATCAATCGTTATTCTGGTCTGCTTTTACCTGCTGTCGCCGCTGCTGATAATTTACCTGTCAACGAAATTCAGCATCATCAATAAAATCGGCGTGGTGGTGGTTGCCTATATATCAGGCCTTCTGGCCGGCAACCTGGGAATTATTCCTGAAACCGGAAAGCAGATTCAGGATATTATCAACATGATTACCATACCGTTAGCGATCCCCTTGCTACTGTTTTCATCCAACCTCCGTCAATGGGTGTCTCTTGCCGGCAAAACCGCCATTTCGATGATCCTGGGGATTTTGGCTGTTGTAATCATGGTAATTGCCGGTTTTCTGATCCTTAACCGGCCTGATACACCCGAACTTTGGAAAATAGGCGGATTGCTGGTTGGGGTTTATACCGGAGGCACTCCCAATCTTGCCTCGCTCAAACTTATGCTGAATGTGGATGAAGATATCTACCTGCTTACCCACACCTACGACATGTTGCTCTCCGGGATTTACTTTCTGTTTCTGATTTCAGCAGGTCAGCGGTTCTTTCTGCTTTTTCTCCAACCCTTCCGATCGGCTTCGGGGAGAAAAGACATCAAAATGGAGAAGAGCGAAAGTAGCGGGGAATTTTTTACCTTGATCCAACGCCGGCAGATTCTACCACTTTTGGCGATGTTTGGAATTTCAGCAGCAGTTTTTCTGATAGCCGGCGGGGTTTCGGTTTTGGTGCCATCTGGCAGTCAGATGATCGTTGTTATTCTCATTATCACCACATTAGGCCTTGCCGGATCACTGGTTCCGAAGATCAATCAGACAGAGTTGACTTTTGAACTTGGTATGTACTTCATTCTGGTATTCAGCGTTTCGGTGGCTTCGATGGTAAATGTGGCATCGTTGGTACAAACATCCACGGTGGTGCTTCCCTATCTTGCGTTGGTGATTTTTGGCTCACTCTTTCTGCATGCGCTTTTTGCCCATATTTTCAAGGTTGATGCCGACACTGTGATTATTACTTCCACGGCGTTGATCTGCAGCCCTCCGTTTGTCCCCGCTATAGCGGGCGCTCTCAAAAACCGCGAAATCGTTGTTTCTGGTCTTACTGTTGGCATTGTGGGTTATGCAGTCGGGAACTACCTCGGATTTCTGATTTCCCAGTTACTCCGGTTATGGGCATAAAAAAAAGCCATTAACCGTTTGAGGTCAATGGCTTTCAATTATTGAGTTCAGTCTATAAGCCAATTTGCCCCTAAATCCCCAAATGGGAACTTTACCAAACTACTGATTTTTAGCGTTCTCCCATTTGGGTCAGGGGTAAAAACGCTAAAAATCAGCAGGGCTTGGTGGCTTTTTACTTTAGACTCATTATTATCAAAACAAAACCTATTTCATGATGGCAATTTTACCAGACAATGTCTGATCAGCAGTTTTGATGCTGATAAAGTAAATGCCGTTATCAAGTTCGCCTGAATCGAGGGTAACTTTATTAATACCTGAGTTGAATGTGCCGTTGGCAAGTTGCATAACCCTTTTGCCGGCGGTGTTGAAAAGCTCAATATTAACGTTTCCGGATTGTTTCAGATGGAAATTTACGGTGGAGGTATTGGTTACAGGATTTGGGAAAATCTCAAAAGAGTTTTCTTCAACACTGATTTCATCGAGGCCAACACCTGTGTCAACCGAGAAATGAGTTGTTTCTTTAAATCCAAATGAGGAACCATTACCGATGGTTTTCATCACACCATTAACATACGACCTCAGTGTGTAGTAGGTAGTGAGGCCATCACCACCAGCATCATACATAATAAAACGATGGCAGCCGATCGAACCATTGTAATAAACGGTGTCTCTGAAGAATTGATTGGGTTGAGTATAGGGACCACCTGCGTCAATAACATTTCCATCCGGATCAAGCACTTCCCAGGATGTATGCTGTGGGTTGGCATCCGTGCTCATAATTAAAACCAGATAATCGTTTACAATTTCCGGATTAATAACTTCAAATCCATGATGATCATTTTCAGGATTTTCATCAGTACCATTATTAGGATCGGTAACAAACACGTTTATTTGATTGGTCTCGAGAAGGTTGACAGCAAATTCAGGAACTACAATGTGCACTTTTTCGGTGTAAGCAATCGAACCAGTCCAGGGATGAGTGTAAACCAATTCGCCATTCACTTCTATTTTAATATTGAGAGAGGTCAATGGTTCTGCGCCCTTATTTTTCACAACAACTTCAGGGGCAATCAATCCGGTACACATTTTTGCAGGGATGTTCATTACGCTGAACAATTCGGCATCCAAAGTGTATTCAGGTGAATTCAAAGTTAACATTTTGGCCTGCATTATTTCTTTACCGGTATTGTTCTGTACGAAAGCCACCAGGTCGCAATTTTCCTTGTTCCACGCTGGATTCATTGTAAATGGCAGAGTAAGTTGAACAACATTGCTGCTTGAAAAATCGAGGACAGTACCGTTTTGTGTTGGAATAATATCTCTGGTCACCCAGTTAAGATCGGGCATCCCCATCCAGCTATACTGAATATTCGACTCGGTAAGGAAAAGCTGAAATACAATGTTGGTGTAAGTATCAGGAACTACTTTCTCGACAGTAACATAGGCTTCGTAGTTGTTGCCGCCAACATTCTGATAGCTCATACTGATCGCAAACTGGCTGGGTAGATTGACGCGCTGATTGTACCTGCTGAGGTAAGCGCTGTAGTTGGTTTGCCCAGCGCCACCGCCGCCTGAGTGGGTAACGATACCATCAAATTTTGCAGTAGGATAACTGGTTACACCATAATATTGCGCTCTTGCATTGGTTTCGGTGGTGTAAAACTGCGGAATACTGAACGACGATGTGTGAATAGCAATCGGAGCAATGTTAAGTCCGGCTGCCAGCATGTCCTTGACGCCATTGGCAGCGGCGGGGCAGTAGGGGCAGTTAACGCCCGTAAAAACCTCAATTACAACCTTTTCGCGGGCTACTTGCGAAAAAGAAGATTGTACCATTAATAGTACGCTTACGAGCAAAAGTGAAAATGTTCTCATAGTTTTGGTGAGTTAGTTTTTAATTAGACTATCGAAATTAATTGTGTGCAAAAATAACTATTTACAAAAATGAGTCTCTGCGAAATTATTGCATGTCGTCAAAATATGTCAAGCAGTTACAGGTTACAAAAGCCTGAATATTAGCGACAAGATTGAAGATTCGTTTATTTCGTGCGTCCTCAGTTTATTGCGTTACAACAACCTTTTGATTGAGGGTCATAGCTCCGATACGTCCTGCGATATAATAGACGCCAGGTTTCAGATCTTGTGTTGTAAAAACTTCCTGGATTATACCCGGCTCATACCTCTCCTGCCCAATCCTTTTGATAACCTGCCCGAGCTGGTCGTAAAGGAAAACTTCGGCCATTTCCTGCTGAAAGAGTTGAAATTCTATATAACCGGTATTCTGAACCGGATTGGGATAGAGTGATATTACTGAAGCAGATTGATTTTCAGCAATTTCTACCGTTCCGCCTACATCAAATTGAGCTTTGGCCATACTGCCAAAAGCTGTACCGGAAAGTATCTGCGAGCTTGTTCCGTAATAAAGCACAAAGAATCCCGGAGCTTCGATACCATTGCCAGCCGCATCATAAATGGTAAAAAAGTAGCAGCCATTCTCAGTAAGGTTAATGATTTCGTTCACCGTTGCACCGGGTGTTGTATATGGTCCACCGCTGATTACGATTTCGCCGGCAAGGTTTTTAATATCCCAGGTAATTTGCTCCGGGTTATTGTCAAGCTTGATCATCAGCTTTACCTCAGAGGGCGTGGCCGCTGCAACATTGAAATTATAGACTATCGTGTTGTTTTTTACATACTGGTCGTTTACACCGTTTGGATTTTGGAGCGTAATTTCCAAAGCATTTTGAGGAAGAACAGTGAAACTGATATCAGCAAGCGCAACAACCTCTGATTCGAGAAAACCAAGATTTCCTGACCAGTTGAGAATTTGCTGGGAACCTCCGTTAACGCTGTAAACAATTTCTGCAGAAGTTAGCGGGTTTGTACCATAATTGGCAAGAGTTATCACCGGAGAGTAGGCTCCCGAACAGTTGGTTGCGGTGAGATTGGTAAGATTATAGATGGCTGCATCGGTGTTGTGAAGCGGTGCAAAAACTTCCGGATCACTATTACCTGCTTGCTTCACGCTCCTCGTTCCGTTTTCCTGGATAAATCCTACTACACCAAGCTCATCCATATCATAGATATTGGCCAGTTTCCACGATTCACGCAGAATAATGTAATCGCCTTGTTCCCAGGCGGTTGGAATAGCCGTTCCAAGATGATTGGGCAGCATCTTTTTCATCACGTCATGAAATGTCTTTTCTCCATTACTGCCGGGTGGAGTGGCAAAATTGATCACTTTTTCAATTACCGCCATTTGTGCTTTGTAGTTACCTGAAACTGGCTGAGCAGCGGTAATTCGCATCACAACATGGATCGAATCCTGTGCAGCCGAAAGGTAATGATATAGATCTATGCTAAAAGGAGAAGGAACCGCATATGCCTGGTTAATCAGGTTCTGACTGAATCCGCTTGGAGCGCCCGGATAACTGAAACCTGCTCCTGAAGGAATTACTCCGTCAATCACAGCCGTTGGAACCCCGTTGATGCCATAATATGCAACTCTGGCATTGTTTTCGCCAACATTGTGCAAATGCATTGGATCGTATCCCGGAAAATACCAGTGGTACTTGATTGCGGTGATCTTGTCACGGTTTTGGTTCAACAGAGCATCAAATGCCGGATTCTGCGCTCCACATGGGCCGCAGGAAGCATTGGTACCTTCTTCGATCAAGACCAGTCGCTGGGTTTGGGATAGAAGTGGTGATGCGACAAGTAAAATACTGATAATGAGTAAAGTAATTTTATTCATAAAACTAATTTTGATTGGATTGGTATAAAATTTCATATGCAAAAATATGCATTTAATTTCTAATCAAAATTTCCATTTCCAATGGGCGCCCGCAATTGATTCTGAGGTTGAAGAAAAAAAACTTTACATCACCGGGGATTCATTCCAAACCCCCTTCAGACTGCCTCACTGATTGAGTGGTTCTCGGTGATATGCGAGCAAATTGAATGCTAATAATTTAGAAAAATTGCAAATCAGGGATCGGAACATTGATCACTTGTTTGGTGTGAACCGCAGGAAATTCATCTCAAAAATATCCCAAGAACATACTTCCAGTTTTGATGATTAACTACTTTTGCCCAAATGCCAAAAAAGGGGGATTGATTAAATATTCTATTTTTGCACGCTTTTTTGGTTTTGCAATTTACTGTCTATTAATGATGAAATATTGATACTATGTCTATAAAAGCTAAATCAACTGATTTGCGCCGCAGGATGCGCGAAGCACTGCAGGGCGGTGGTACACAGGCAATTGAAAAACAAAAGGCTACCGGTAAACTTACGGCACGCGAACGAATTATAACCCTTCTCGACCCCAAATCCTTTCACGAATACGATCTTTTCGTCGAACATGCCGGAAAGGATTTTGATATGGACAAAAAATACCTTCCGGGCGATGGTGTTGTTACCGGCACCGGCACTATCAGCGGGCATCCGGTGTGTATCTATGCTCAGGACTTTACCGTGGCCGGCGGCTCATTGGGATTTATGCACGCCAAAAAAATCACCAAGATCATGGATCACGCCATGAAACTGAAGGTACCCATCATTGGAATCAACGACTCAGGTGGCGCCCGCATCCAGGAGGGTGTGAACTCACTGGCCGGGTATGGCGATATCTTTTACCGCAACACACAGGCTTCCGGGGTTATCCCGCAGATTTCGGTAATTCTTGGCCCATGCGCAGGTGGTGCGGTTTACTCGCCGGCGCTTACCGATTTTGTTTTTGTGGTGGATAAGATTTCCAAAATGTTCATCACCGGCCCCGAAGTTATCAAAACAGTGCTGGGCGAAGAGATTTCGATGGAAGAACTCGGTGGCGCACGCGTGCATGCCGAAATCACCGGCAATGCTCATTTCTTCTCCGAAAGCGAGCAGGAATGTTTTGATCAGATCAAACAACTTGTCAGCTACATCCCGTGGAATAATTTCAAGAAAGCTGATCCGTTCCCCAAAAAGAATCCAAAATCGCGCAAGTATAAGATTGACGACATCATCCCGGCTGACCCAAAACAGCCCTATGATGTCAGAGACGTCATCAGAGCCATTGTGGATGATTCCGAATTTTTCGAAATCCAGGAACTGTTTGCTGCCAATATAGTGATTGGTTTTGCAAGGCTCGAAGGACAAACCATTGGTTTTGTTGCCAATCAGCCGATGGTACTTGCCGGTGTGCTCGATGTGGACTCATCCAACAAAGCAGCGCGTTTCATCCGTTACTGCAATGCCTTTAACATTCCTTTGTGCACTCTGGTTGACCTTCCCGGCTATCTGCCCGGTATCGAGCAGGAGCATGCAGGCGTTATCCGTCACGGCGCCAAAATTCTTTATGCTTACTCCGAAGCAACCGTGCCCAAGATCACGCTTATTATGCGAAAAGCATACGGCGGCGGCTATATCGCCATGTGTTCGCACCATCTGAAAGCCGATTTTGTTTTCGCATGGCCAACAGCCGAAATAGCTGTTATGGGTCCGGAAGGCGCTGCAAATATCATCTTCCGCAAAGAGATCACAACCGCCGAAAATCCGGATGAGATGAGAAAACAGAAAATTAAAGAGTACAAGAAAAAATTCGCCAATCCTTACGTTGCGGCAGCTTACGGATACATTGATGCAGTGATCGAGCCTGCAGAAACACGCCATTTCCTGGTTCACGCCCTGGAGATTTCCAACAACAAAACTGAACTTATTCCTCAGAAAAAGCATGGTATTCCACCGTTTTGATGCCGGCCGGAGTTAACAGGCAGTACTTTATCAAAAGTTTAATTGAAAAACTAACCTAACGTGATGGAACAGGATCAAACTTCAAAATTAAGATCATTCATTCTTGATGATGTCAAATACAAGACATTGTTCACCAAAAAGTATGAAAAGCGCAAACCATGGGAGCCTGCTGACCCAAAGAAGATGAAGGCTTTTATTCCGGGAACGATCCGTAAGGTTTCCGTGAAAAATGGTGCGAAAGTGAAACACAACGATATGCTTCTGATCCTCGAAGCAATGAAAATGAAAAATGTCATCCTGGCTCCATTCGACGGAAAGATAAAAATGGTGCATGTAAAAGAGGGGGATTCGGTGCCAAAAAACGGTTTGCTGGTCGAATTTGAGTAGTGCCAGAAAATGTTTACCGACCTGTCCCGGGCTTTAAACCGTGATTTTTCATTTTCCGGAACAGGTTATTGTTTTCTTCGATAAAATCCAGCATTTCATCTCTGCCCAAAGCGCTGGCAGATGATGTAACAAAAAGGGGTGGTAATTCTTCCCATGATTCGAGCAGCTCCGATTTGTAATTTTCCAGATTTGCTGATGCCTCCAAGGGTTTCAGTTTATCGAATTTGGTAAAAACCAGAGCAAAAGGGAGTTGCATCTCCCCAAAATTGTTAATCACCTCAAGATCGTTCTGCTGCGGCGGGATTCTCAAGTCAATTAATATAAAGGTGTAAACCAGGTTTTCACGTTTGGTCACATAATCGCCGATCATCTTTTTCCATTTTTCACGCGAAGTTTTTGAGATTTTCGCATAGCCATATCCGGGCAGATCAACCAGGTACCATTCCTTATTAATTAAAAAATGGTTGATCGTTTGCGTTTTTCCGGGTTGTACGGAAATCCTTGCCAGGCCTTTACGTTTGCATAACATATTGATAAGAGATGATTTACCAACGTTAGAACGACCAATGAAAGCGAATTCCGGCAAAACCGGTGGCGGGCATTTACGGTAATCGGTGTTGCTGATGATAAAACTGGCTTCTTTTATTTCCATAATCTTAAGACAGAAGGGTTACACACCTTCGATATGGCGCGCTTTCTTTTCGTTGTAAATGTCGGCAATCCGGATCATAATACCGGTCTCCTCCACGTCGCCAAAGGTTGGATTAATAGAAGTACCGAAGGTTTTCATTGTTGGTGAAAGGTTCATGTAAGCATTTACCAGTGGCGGAATACTTTCGTTTTGCTTTCTGACGAGCTGCTGCAGGGTTTTATAATTATCAGTGTAAGTATCATGAATAAAAATCTCCTGAAAAACTAACGTATCTGTGTTAATTTCCAATGGATTGTGTGGGTAAACAAGCCTGTCGGGGTCCGGGAAAAATCTGTTGAGAAAATACATTATTGCTTCACGGGCAAGCAGATCTGAATTAGGATACATCGTAATTTTCCCGAAAAAATATTCCACATCCGGATTGTTTTTGATAATTGCTCCCAAGCCATCCCAAAGATTATCAAGCGAAAACAATCCCAATCGTGGATTTTTAGAGGGCTGATAATCAGGCTGGACAAATGATCGTCCCAACTCAATTGTAATTGGTAGGTATTCATTGATGAATTTCTGGCTGAGATTGAACAACCTGGAGGTGGGCGTTTTTACCTGCCCTGAGACATCAATTTCCAGGTTTTTCATGCGGATGAAACGGTAACCACCAACTATTTCGCGATTATCAGGATCCCATACAATGAGTTGCTCGAAAGGATTACGGCCGAGGTCGTAGCTGTCAATATCAAGGCTTTTTCCTGTGCCTCCGCCCGCTTCACGAAAAGCGATTTCGCGCAACCTCCCGATTTCCTGCATCACATGGGGAGAATTAAGATGATTGACAATGTAGATTTCGTTCTTCCCAAAATTCGTAAACTTGATAAACCGATCTGCGGTCAATTCGGCTACAAGCAACTCCCTGTCCAGTTTTGGTGTAATATTCTCCATTTCTTTTAGTTTTGATACAAACGCTGTTAAATGAACCTGAAACTACCTGCCGGATTATTTCCCAGATCGTACACATGCTCTTTAAGCAAATTTGCCCATTGCGCATGAGCGTATCTTTTATCGAATACCCCCACCGGTATTGGCCTGCCAAAAGTAATCCTAATAATCTTGTCTTTCTGCTTAAACATCTCATCCACCAGGTATAGCATTTCAATGTTGAGTTTGATTCCCAGCCTTTTACGCCAATTGGCCAGGTTGTAAAAAAAATCAGTATTGCGGCCACTGATGTGAACGGGGATGATATCCCGCTGATATTGAACAGCTTTTGAGATAAACGTCTTTTTCCATTCAAGATCAATGATTTTACCGTTTTGTTTGCGCGAAACCAATCCTGCCGGAAAATAGAGCAAAAGTATGTCCGATGCAAATGTCTGGTTGAAAAGCCTGATATTCTCAGCATTGCTTCCATGCTTGTTGATGGGGATAAACAGCTCTCTGAGGTTGGGAAGGTTCATCAGCAGATCGTTGACAGGAAAAAGGAAATCGGTTCTAACCCTGCCTATTTCACGCATAAGCGCCATGCCGTCCAAACCGCCCAGCGGATGATTCGATGCAATAAGATATCTTCCTTTAGCGGGGAGATTTTCCAGGCCAACCGTTTCCACAACTACCCCGAAACGATTGAGAATCGCATTCACAAAATCAAGCCCCTGCAAATCCCGAAACTCATACAAGGCAGCATTTACATCGTCCTGATGAATAACCCTGCGGAGGTAACCAAACACAAATCCCGGCATAATACGGTGCATCCGCGGGTTTTTTGCCTGAAATATCTTTTCGAGATTGATAAACTCCTTTGAAATTTCCTTAGCCATCGGCTTTCTCATGTGTTGATTCAAGAAACTGAGCAAATGTAAGACAATTCGCTTTGGTTAAATAAAAAATCCAGGCTCCACGATAAATATTATCTTAGCGACTGTCATTTCCCCTTAAAATGGCCTTTCAGACGTACTTTCAGAATTTTTAAGTTATCGCTGTAAATCAACAGCAATAAGGCTTTGAAGGCATTTGATTTTGATTTGTGGTGGAATTTTGTGGAAAAGTTATCAACAATTTGGAAAAATGTGGGAAAAATTGTCTTACATTTGGCGATATTTTTAATTCCACAAACCGTGTTTACCTCCACTTACGAATGCAAGGTTGATGATAAAGGAAGGCTGATGCTTCCGGGCAAGCTCAAAAGTGAGCTGATGCCGGTGCTGGCCGACGGTTTCATTCTTAAGAGGAGCGTTTTTAGTCCTTGTCTGGAGCTTTGGCCGAAAAAAGAATGGGATAAGAAGCTGGCCAAGATCAATGAGTTAACCCGTTTCACCCGAAAAAATGCCAAGGTGGTTCGATCATTCCTTGCGGGAGTAAAGTCCGTGGAGTTTGATGCCACAGGCCGGCTCAATATCCCCAATGATCTGATAACCTTTGCCGGAATTGACAAAAACGTGGTCATAGCTTCACAAATCTCCATCATCGAGATATGGGACAAGGCGAAATATGAGCAGGAAGTTATTCTGGAGAACGATGAAGATTTTGCCACACTGGTTGAGGATGTGCTTGGAGGATTGGAAAATGATCAAAATGAATAGCCATGTATCACCTGCCGGTAATGCTGAAGGAATGCATCGAGGGACTGGACATACGGACAGGTGGCATCTATGTGGATGTAACCTATGGCGGTGGCGGCCACTCAGCAGCAATTCTCGAACAACTCGGTAACGGACGCTTGCTTGCTTTCGATCAGGACCAAGAGGCTTTGGCCAACCAAACAGATGACGACCGATTGACCCTTATTCACCATAATTTCAGGTATTTGAAGCAGTTTCTAAAATATTACAATGCCGTTCCTGTCGACGGGATTCTGGCCGATCTGGGCGTTAGTTCGCATCAATTCGACAGCCGTGGACGCGGTTTCTCCATTCGTTTCGGTGGAGAACTCGACCTGCGTATGAACCAGAACCAGAAATTCAGCGCACAAAACATTGTGAATGAATACAGCGAGGAGCAACTGGCTGATTTGTTGAGAAATTACGGCGAACTTCCCTCTTCGCGTGCAATTGCTTCGGCTATTGTTAAGCATAGTGGTGCGGGTAAAATCAAATATTTTGAAGAACTCAAGCAGGCCATCGGTCATTTTGCCCCAAGAAATCAGGAAAACAAATTTTTTGCTCAGGTCATGCAAGCCTTCAGAATTGAAGTAAACCAGGAGCTGGAGGCGCTTAAAGAGATGCTGATGCAAACTACCGAGGTTCTGAAACAAGGCGGCAGACTGGCCGTGATCTCTTATCATTCGCTGGAAGACAGGTTGGTTAAGAACTTCATCAAAACAGGAAATTTTGAGGGCCTGGAAGACAAGGATTTTTTCGGTAACAAAAAAAGGCCATTCAAAAGCCTGCATTCCAAACCTCTTGTCCCGTCACCTGAAGAGGTTGAAGTCAATAACCGATCGCGAAGCGCAAAACTGAGAATTGCAGAAAAATTGTAAAACCACCATTACCATGAACAGGAAGGCAAACACCATAAAAGTTAAATCGGAACAAAAGCAGGTTGCTCAAAAAAAGCCGAAAAGAGCAGTCAGCCGGCAGATGCATGCAGTACTCGATGGTTCATTTATGGCCAAAGGAAGCTTTGCACGCTGGGTTCCTTTCATGGCTTTCCTGGCCATGCTGGGACTACTCTACATCAGGAGCAATTACATCGCCGAGCAATACGAACGGAATCTGAACCGACTGAAAAAGGAGCTGGTCGAGTTGCATTATGACCACATCCAGATGAAGTCGGTGGTGAATCTCAGAACTCAGCCTTCGACGCTCGAAAATGAGCTCAAAAGTTATGGTATCAAGCGATTGGAACGACCACCCATTAAAATTTTTATGAACCCCTAAAAAACAATCATCATGAGTAAAGAACAGGAAAAGCCACCAAAAGTGGACACAGGGCCGGGAAAGGCTACCATGGCCAGGCTCTACATGGTTTACACCGCAATGCTGGTGCTTGCCGTTGCAATCGTTGTGAGGGTAATACACCTTCAGGTGTTCAAGTACGCCGAACTGAACATTGATGCCGAACAATACGAATTCCGCTTTGATGACAACATCGAAGGGATGCGCGGGAGCATCTATTCCGAAGATGGCCGGCTGATGGCTACTTCGATACCGGTTTTTGAAATCAGAATGGATGTGGCCTCGCCACATATTGATGATCAGCTTTTTAACGACAGCGTTGCCTTGCTGGCGCAAGGGTTGTCGAAGATGTTCGGCGACTACACCAACTGGGAATACAAGCAGCGTTTGTCAGAAGCAAGAGCAAAGAAAAACCGGTTTTTCCTCATTCAAAAGAATGTAACCTTCGACCAGCTTACAGCGCTGGGCAAACTTCCGATTTTCAACCGCGGAAAAAATCGCGGGGGTATGATTGCAATCCGGTCAACCAGGAGGGAATACCCATTTGATATGCTGGCCAAAAGAACTCTGGGTTACTACAAAGATCATCCGGCTGATTCACTGAAGGTTATAGTCGGTATTGAAGGCCAATACAACGAATACCTTGAGGGTTCGAAAGGGCGCCAGTTGATGCAGCGGATGGCTTCCGGGGAATGGAAACCTATTCCACACGAAAACAACGTTGAACCAGCTAACGGAAAAGATATCGTAATCACCATCAACAGCTATCTGCAGGACGTTGCCCATAGCTCGCTTATGAACCAGCTGATTGCACATAATGCCGAAAAGGGCTGCCTTGTACTTATGGAGGTGCAGACCGGTGAGATCAGGGCGATGGTCAACCTTGCGAAAGACCAGAAGGACGGGCAGTTCAAAGAGGTTTACAATATGGCTGTGGGAGAGTTGTTTGAGCCGGGATCAACCTTTAAACTCCCTTCGCTGATGGTTGCCATTGAAGATGGTTATGTACAGAAGATTGATTCGGTGTATATAGGTTCAGGAACCACAACCTTCAACAACCGCGAAATGAAAGATTCGCACAGGTTTGATCCGGATGGCTGGGTAACACCCATGAACTGCCTCGCACATTCAAGCAACGTGGGCATTTCGAAGATCATTTACAACAACTACAATGGCCGCAATGAGGCATTTTACAATGGTTTGACCAAGATGTTCCCGCCCGTAAACACCGGAATTGATATTCCGGGCGAGCCTAAACCCTTTATCAAAGACCCGAAGCAGAAAGACAACCGGAATTACTGGTCGGCGGTAACATTGCCCTGGATGTCCATTGGATATGAGTTGCTTACCACACCGCTTCAGATGCTTACATTTTACAATGCCGTAGCAAATAATGGTGTGATGGTAAGACCGCGGATGGTGAAGGAGATCAGGGAGACCGGCCATACCGTCAGGGAATTCAAACCGGAAGTAATCAACAAAGCGATCTGCTCCGAAGGCACAATCTCAACAGCTAAGCGATTCCTTCTCGAGACGGTTGAAACCGGCACAGGGAAAAATGTAAAAAATGATGATTACAAGATTGCCGGCAAAACCGGAACGGCCAAAATCAACGAGTTCGGGAAATATATTGCCAAATACAACGCCTCCTTCATAGGATATTTTCCAGCCGATAAACCCAGGTTTTCGTGCATAGTAGTCATTTACAAACCCAACGAAGGCGCCTATTACGCTTCGCAGGTGGCGGCTCCTGTATTTAAGGAAGTGGCAGATATGGCATTTGCATTTTCCTATGATATTGAACCTGAAAACAAAGACCAGCATATCGCACAGCGCAACAGCTACTACGCTCCTGGCAAACGGTTGCCCGGGGAGATGACCCCGGAGCTGGCCGAACTGGTGCGATCCAATGATGTGTGGCCACTTGATGAAACCAAAAGGCCTGAGTTAGTACCCGATGTAACAGGATTGAGTGCAAGAGATGCAACCCACCTGCTGGAATCCTTCGGGTTGGTCGTTAAAATCACAGGCAAAGGATTGGTAAAATCTCAGTCATTACTTCCCGGAGTTCCCTATAAATCAGGAGATCAAATTTCACTGTCACTCGATATTTCATGGACAAATGACACGGTATCTGGACAAAATATTGCAAAGCGTTAAGGGCTGCAAAGCGATTGGTGACACCAACCGGCAGCTTGCCAACCTGGTTTTCGATTCACGAAAAGCCGGTGAAGGCGATCTCTTTGTGGCGGTTAAAGGCGTCCACACCGATGGCCATCAGTTCATTAACCAGGTGGCAGAAAAGCGGGTAGCAGCCATCATTTGCGAGAAGATGCCCGAAAATGCCCGTCCGGATGTTACTTTTATCATCGTAAAAAACAGCGCCATTGCATTAGGGCAGGCAGCATCGGCCTGGTACGATCACCCTTCGCACAAACTAAAAGTAATCGGAATCACCGGAACGAACGGAAAAACAAGCACAGTTTTCCTGCTTTACCATCTTTTTAAAGAGCTGGGGTTCACAACCGGACTTCTTTCAACCATCGAAAACAGGATTGGCGGCGAGATTCTGGTCTCCACACACACCACTGCGGATGCCTTGCAAATCAACCAAAATCTCACAAAAATGGCAGAAGCAGGCTGCGAGTATTGCTTCATGGAGTTAAGTTCACATGCCATTGACCAGGATCGCATTGCCGGGTTGAAAATCAGGGGTGCGATATTCTCCAACATCACGCACGACCATCTTGATTATCATCTCACTTTTGAAAACTATATTAAAGCTAAAAAGAAACTGTTTGACGAATTGCAGCCCGATGCGTTTTCGCTCGTCAATACCGACGACCGCAACGGGCTGGTAATGCTCCAGAACTGCGCCGCCCGCAGATATACCTACAGCCTGAAAACGATTTCGGACTTTAAGGCAAAGATCATCGAAAACCGGTTCGACGGGTTACTGATGAACATAGACAACCGGGAAGTATGGTGCCGTTTGGTAGGGACTTTCAATGCCTATAACCTGCTGGCTGTTTACTCTGTTGCCCGTATCGAAGGGTTTTCGCAGGATGAAATCCTACCTGCTTTGAGCAGACTGCAGCCGGTGGAGGGACGATTTCAGGTGATACAACCGGAAACGGGCATTACCGCAATTGTTGATTACGCCCACACACCTGACGCCTTGAAGAACGTCCTTCAAACCATTAACGAAGTAAGGCCCGGCAACGAAAATCTCATCACCATTATCGGTGCAGGCGGAGACCGCGACCGGCTGAAACGCCCGCTGCTGGCCAATATCGCCTGTCAGCTAAGCGACCGCGTGATCCTTACTTCCGATAATCCGCGCACCGAAAACCCCGAAGATATCCTCGCCGATATGGAAGCCGGGCTCGACATTATCCAGAAAAAAAAGACAATCAAAATCACCGACCGCCGCGAAGCGATTAAAACAGCTGTGATGATTTCACTGAAAGGCGATATCATACTCATCGCCGGCAAAGGACACGAAACTTACCAGGAGGTGAATGGCGTAAAGACCCATTTCGACGACCGTGAAATTGTGAATGAATACCTGAATAACACAAACCTGAACAACTGATGCTCTATCACCTTTTCCAATATCTCGATAAGGTTTACGACCTCCCCGGCGCCGGAATGTTCCAGTACATTTCGTTCCGGTCAGGTATGGCAGTGATTGCATCGCTGGTGATATCGCTGGTGTTTGGTAAAAGCCTGATCGAATTTCTGAAAAAGATGCAGGTGGGTGAAACGATCCGCGACCTTGGACTTGAAGGCCAGAAGGAAAAAGAGGGAACTCCCACGATGGGCGGACTTATTATTCTGGGCGCTATCCTCATCCCTACCTTACTGCTTGCTGACCTCACGAATATTTACATAATCATCATCCTTGTAACGACAGTGTGGTTAGGACTGATCGGCTTTCTGGACGACTATATCAAGGTGTTCAGGAAAGACAAAAAAGGGCTTGCCAGCAGGTTTAAGATTCTTGGCCAGGTAACCCTGGGCCTGTTTGTTGGGTTTATGATGTATTACCATCCTGATATTGTGATCCGGGAGAAAGTGTCCGGTGTGTCATTTATCGAATCCATGGAAAGCCAGGACCCAGGAGATTTGAGTAATGTGGCCGAAGGTCTATTTTCGAAAAAGGACATAAAGTCCACCAAAAGTACCATTCCTTTTTTCAAGAACAATGAGCTGGATTATTCCATTTTCATCTCATGGCTGGGCGAGGGTTACCAGCGCTGGGCATTCCTGGTTTTTATTCCGGTTGTAATTCTGATTATTACAGCAGTTTCCAATGGCGCCAACCTCACCGACGGGATGGACGGACTGGCCACAGGGGTGTCCGCAATCATCGGACTGACGCTTGCTGTTTTTGCTTACGTATCAGGTAATATCTTTTTTGCCGACTATCTGAACATCATGTATATCCCCAACACTGGCGAACTGGTAATATTCATCAGCGCCTTTGTTGGGGCTTGTATCGGCTTCCTTTGGTACAACGCGTTCCCGGCGCAGGTTTTTATGGGCGATACCGGGTCGCTGGCCATCGGTGGCATCATCGCTGTATTTGCCATCATACTACGCAAAGAGTTGCTCATCCCGATCCTTTGCGGGATTTTCCTGGCCGAAAGCCTTTCGGTGGTAATGCAGGTGAGCTATTTCAAATACACTAAAAAGAAATTCGGCGCCGGAAGAAGGATTTTCAGGATGTCACCGCTGCACCATCATTACCAGTTGAAAGGTTATTCTGAGCCAAAGATCGTATTGAGATTCTTTATTGTTGGGATAATGCTGGCAGTTTTCACGGTTATCACATTGAAAATCAGATAAGGAGGAAGTATGGCCGGTAAAATTGTAATTCTGGGAGCAGGAGAAAGCGGGGCAGGCGCTGCCGTACTGGCTAAAAAAAAGGGTTTTGATGTTTTTGTTTCGGATAAGTCGCTAATTGACCCAAAGTACAAATCAGTTCTTTCACAATTTGAAATCAGGTTTGAAGAGGGAAAGCATTCCGAACAGGAGATTCTGGCTGCTGATGAGATCATCAAAAGCCCGGGAATACCGGATAAGGCGCCATTGATCCTGAATGCTGTTCAGGCAGGTATTCCGGTCATCTCGGAGATTGAATTTGCCGGCAGGTACACCAACGCCAAAAAGCTTTGCATCACCGGCAGCAACGGGAAAACCACCACTACCCTGCTTTTGTACCACATACTGAAAAATGCCGGGCTTAACGTGGGTCTCGGCGGAAATGTGGGCAAAAGTATGGCGATGCTTGTGGCAGAGCAGGATTACGACTACCTGGTGCTTGAAATCAGCAGTTTTCAGCTTGATGGGATGTTCGATTTTAAAGCCGAAATCGCCATTCTTACCAACATCACGCCCGACCACCTCGACAGGTACGAAGGCAAGTTTGAAAACTACGCTGCATCCAAATTCAGGATCATTCAGAACCAGACTGTTGCTGACGCTTTTATCTATTGCAGCGACGACCCGGAGATCAACAGCAGGTTGGAGATATGGAAACCCGCTGCAAAGTGTTATCCCTTTTCGCTTTACGACCAAAATATTAAACAAGGAGCATTTTTACAGATGGAAAATAATGATTATCAACATAGTAGATTGTATTTCAATATAAATTCTGACACCATGGACATGACTTTACAGGAATTGGCGCTAAAAGGCAGGCACAACGCTTACAACTCTATGGCAGCCGGCATTGCATCTCGTTTGCTCGACATCCGCAAAGAGTCTGTCAGGCAAAGCCTGGCCAACTTTCAGGGTGTTGAGCATCGGCTTGAATTTGTGGCTACTGTGAGGGGAATTGAGTTTGTTAACGATTCAAAAGCTACCAACGTCAATTCGGCATGGTGGGCGCTCGACAATGCCCGCAAACCGGTGATCTGGATTGCCGGTGGAATGGACAAAGGAAACGATTACTCTGCTCTTAAAGACCTTGTGGCTGAAAAAGTAAAAGCCATCATCTGTTTAGGTGTTGATAACGAAAAAATAATCAGAGAATTAGCCAAACATACTGCTGTCTGCATCGAAGTGGCTTCGATGGATGAAGCCGTAAAAATGGCCTACAAACTTGGCAATAAAGGAGATATGGTGCTGCTATCCCCGGCATGTGCCAGCTTCGACCGATTTAAAAACTATGAAGACCGCGGAAACCAATTTAAAAAATCAGTTATAAATCTTTAAATCCCCTTAAACCATGAACAGATTAACCATCAAAGGAGACAAAGTAATCTGGATGATCGCGATCCTGTTTTCGATTGCATCATTGCTGATTGTTTACAGCTCCACGGTGACTTTGGCCAACAAACACCGCACCATGACCGAGTCTTACCTTTTCGAGCAGTTGATCATTATGCTGCTCGGTCTTGGAATGCTATTTATTGCTCACCATGTACGTTTCACATGGTATTCACGCATCGGGCAAATTCTGCTGGCAATTGCAGTGCCTTTGCTGATCATGACCTTTTTCATGGCGCCCGATGTTAACAACGCCCAGCGAAATCTCTGGCTGAACCTTCCGGTTGCCGGACGCCTTTCATTTCAACCTTCGGATATCGCTAAACTGGCGCTGATGATGTATATCGCCCGTTTTCTGGCAAAATACAACCACAGGGAGATGGATTTCAAAGAATTTTTTCTGAAAATGGGTCTTCCACTTTTCCTGGTGACTGCCTTGATTCTTCGCTCCAACTTTTCCACTGCAGCCATTCTATTTATGGTGAGCACTATCTTCCTGATTATTGGCCAGGTAAAATTCAAATATGTCGGAAAACTAGTCATGATTGCATTGGTCACTTTTTTACTGTTGCTTGCGATCGGCCGCTTTGTTCCGGAAGTGTTTCCCAGGGCGGGAACCTGGGTTGCACGTATCGAGGGGTTTTTCATTTCCAACGAAAACGCTGAACCCAATATTCAGGTTAAGCACGCACAGATTGCTATAGCCCAGGGAGGCCTGATTGGAAAAATGCCCGGGAAAAGCACACAGCGGAACTTCCTGCCCTATGCTTACAACGATTATGTTTATGCCATCATCGTGGAGGAGTACGGACTGATTGGCGGTACTACGGTAGTGATGTTGTTCATGATACTGCTGTTCAGGTCAATAAAAATTGCGCGGAGATGCCGGTCGAAGTTCGGAAGTTTCCTGGTGGTTGGCATTAGTTTGCTGATGGTGTGGCAGGCGCTGCTCAACATGGCAGTAGCCGTCAACATCATGCCAATCACCGGCCAGCCATTGCCATTCCTGTCGAAAGGGGGAACCTCGTTCTGGTTTTCCTGCATCGGCATCGGTATAATCCTGAGCGTGAGCCGCTCGGTTGATCTTGAGCCAGAACCTGGATTTGAAACAGAAAAATTAGCAAATGTTGCAGCCTAAAATCAACATATTGATTTCGGGAGGGGGGACCGGGGGACATATTTTCCCGGCCATCGCTATCGCTGATGCGCTGAGGAAGATTGTCCCCGGCTGCGACATACTTTTTGTAGGCGCGATTGGTAAAATGGAGATGGAAAAAGTTCCCCAGGCGGGATACCCTATCAAAGGTCTGTGGATCAGTGGATTTCAACGAAATTTATCCTTAAAAAATCTCTCTTTTCCCTTCAAAGTCATTTCAAGTATGATGAAAGCCGGGCAGATAATTCGCAAATTCCGCCCGGATGTAGTGGTGGGAGTTGGCGGTTTTGCAAGTGGGCCGACGCTTAAAGTGGCCGCAGGTAAAGGGATTCCGGTCGTCATTCAGGAGCAAAACTCATTTCCCGGCATCACCAATAAGCTGCTGGCCAAACATGCCGATCTGATCTGTGTGGCCTACGACGGGTTGGAGAAGTGGTTCCCCGCAGACAAAATTGTAAAAACCGGAAACCCCGTGAGGGAAAGCGTTATTGACATCAAAGGCAAAGAGGAGGAGGCTTTTCAGTATTTTGACCTGAAAAAAGGAAAACCGGTTTTACTCCTGGTCGGAGGAAGTCAGGGAGCGCTCTCGGTAAATCAGGCACTGGCAGCCAATCTTGCTGAGATCGAAAAATGCGGCATACAAATGATCTGGCAAACAGGTAAACTATTTGCAGATCAGGCCGGAACAGCCATTGACACCAGCATCCCGGCAGGCAGAAAAGAGGATTTCCATGTCCACGAATTCATAACCAGGATGGACCTTGCCTACGCTGCCGCTGATCTCGTGATTTCCCGTGCAGGCGCTATTGCGATATCGGAACTCAGCGCGGTGCAAAAGCCCTGTATTCTGATCCCGCTGCCTTCGGCTGCCGAAGACCATCAGACCAAAAACGCCAAAGCCCTTGCCGATAAGGAGGCAGCTATCTTACTGAAAGACAGTGATGCCAGGCAACAAATAGCCGGCATCGTTGCAAAACTGATCGAAAATGCTGAAGAGCGTAAAAAACTCGCCCGAAATATTCAGCAATTCGCTGTATATGGCTCTGCACAAAAGATTGCAGAAGAGATACTTAAACTGGTAAATAAGAAAAATGGACTTTAGCAGGTATTCACATATTTTTCTGATCGGAACCGGCGGCATCGGAATGAGCGCCCTGGCCCGGTATTTCCGGCTGAAGGGCAAAATAGTGGCCGGCTACGACCGCACCCGAACAACACTTACCGGTGAACTTGAAAATGAGGGCATTACAATTATTTATGAGGATAATCCGGCCTTGATTGATCCTCAGTTCAAAAACCCCGGGAACGTCCTGCTGATCTTCACCCCGGCCGTTAAAGGCGATAATCAGATTTTGCAATATTTCACCAGCCATAATTTCACTTTACTCAAAAGATCGGAAGTGCTTGGAGCAATTGCTGCGACTTATAAAACCATTGCCATTGCCGGCACTCACGGCAAAACGACTACTTCCTCAATGGTAAGTCATCTGCTCAATCAAACCCCGAACGGAGTGAATGCGCTGGTTGGCGGAATAATTAAAAACTACCAGTCCAATTTCATCTATTCCGAAAAATCAGAATTCCTGGTAACTGAAGCCGACGAATTCGACCGCTCTTTCCTTAAGCTTCGTCCCCATTTTGGAGTGATTACGGCCTGCGATGCCGACCATCTCGACATTTACGGCACTGCTGAGGAATTAATCCACGCTTATGAACAATTCGCTGAACTCGTTGATACTGAAGGAATTTTGCTTACAAAGAAGGGCATTGAACCTAATGTTGTAAAAGCTCAGGCCAAACGAAAATTCACCTACTCGCTGGATGATCCGGATGCAGATGTTAACGCCCGTCACGTCCACATTGACGAGCATCAGATGACCTTCGACCTGGTGACACCTTTTGGCACGATTAACCAACTGGCAATGAAACCCACCGGGCTGATTAATATCGAAAATGCCGTAGCCGCTTGTTTTCTGGCGCTTCAGGCCGGCGCCGCAGAAGAAGAAATCAGAAGAGGGCTGTCAACTTTTACCGGGGTGCGGAGGCGCTTCGATCTCCATTTCAACAATGGTACGCTGGTTTACATTGACGATTATGCCCATCATCCTGAGGAGATCAGAGCGCTGATCAGGTCGGTAAAATCAATTTTTCCGTTTAAAAAGATTACCGGAATCTTCCAGCCGCACCTTTTCAGCCGCACACGCGATTTTGCCGATGAATTTGCTTTGAGCCTGCAATCCCTGGATGAGGTAATCCTGCTCGAAATCTATCCTGCACGCGAGAAACCCATCGAGGGAATCCATTCAACATTTCTGTTGGGAAAAATTGAGCACAAACACAAGTTACTCCTAAGCATGGAGGAAATACCCTACCATCTCTTGCACCACGACTTCGAAGTGCTTCTAACCATTGGCGCCGGCAGTATCGAAACAATGGTGGAGCCCATTATGGAAATGATCAGTCATAAAACCTCAAAACAAGAAATTCCATGAAAAAAATACTTCAAATAGCCTTCTGGATGATCATATTTGCAGGGATCATGGTCATTTTCGGCTTCGCCGTAGCCGAACAGAAAAAAGTGACCTGCACTGGCCTCGAAATCAAACTTAATGGAGCCGAAAAGCCCGGATTTATTGACGTACAGGATATCAGACGAATTATCCTTCAATTGTATAACCCCATCGAAGGGCGGATCCTTGACAGCATTAATACAGAGTTGATTGCCAGGGAGCTGAACCGCAATCCCTACCTGAAAGATGTCAGCATAATAAAAACGCTCAGCGGGCTTATTAAGCTGGAGCTCAGCCGTACCGAGGCGATAGTGAGAGTGGTAAATACCAGGGGAGACGCTTTTTACCTGAGCACCGAAGGATACGTTATGCCGATAAGCCTTAAATATATCCCTAAAACCCTTATAGTTACCGGGTTCATCACCGATATTCCAGATCCGTATGCAAAAATAAAGTACAACCTTACCGATGGAAATGCTCACGATAAATCGGTTTTGCCGAAAATTCATTTAGTCGCAGGAAAGCTGGCCAATCATCTGGTTTTCAACCGCAGCATCGAGCAGGTGTACGTAACCAATCGCGGCGAATTCGAAATGATTCCGGCGTCAGGAAATCATATCATACTGCTGGGTGATGCCGATAACCTGGATCATAAGCTGGAAAACCTGTTGGCATTTTATCAGGCCGGAATGCCCAAACTCAAAGAAGAGGATTATAAAATAGTTGACTTGAAATATAAAGACCAGGTGGTTTGTAAAAAAACAATGCAATGAGTACATCAAACATCGTAGTCGGACTCGACATCGGAACAACAAAAATCGCTGCCATCGTAGGCAGACGCGCTGACCGCGGAAAGATTGAAATTCTCGGCTATGGCCGCACGGAATCTATCGGAGTTAAGCGTGGAATGGTATCCAACATCGAACTCACGGTTGAATCCATTAAAAGAGCCATTCAGGAAGCCGAGGCCAAATCGGAGGTGGAGATCAGGTATGTGAATGTCGGGATCGCCGGGCAGCACATCAAAAGCCTTCAGCATCGCGGCGGGCTGATCCGTAAAAACATTGATATCGAAATCAGTCAGAGTGATATTGACACCCTGTGGAACAGTATGTTCAACCTGAACATGAATCCGGGCGAGGAGATCATTGACGTAATTCCGCAGGACTATATCATTGACAATGAGCAGGGTATCCGCGAGCCCATCGGTATGCTCGGCAACTCGCTTGAAGCCAATTTCCACATCATCATCGGACAGACCACAGCGGCCAAAAACATCTACAAATGCGTTACCAAGGCCGGCCTGGAGGTAGTTGACCTGATTCTCGAACCCATAGCATCAGCCAGCGCAGTGCTGAGCGACGAAGAGAAAGAGGCCGGCGTGGTGCTGGTGGATATTGGCGGCGGAACTACCGATATCGCCATCTTCCAGGACAGCATCATCAGGCACACAGCCGTGATACCCTTTGGCGGTGACGTGTTGACTGAAGATGTAAAAGAGGGCTGCTCCATAATCCGCAAACACGCCGAAGAACTAAAGGTAAAATTTGGCTCCGCACTCGCCAACGAAAATAAGGATGAAGAAATCGTTGCAATTCCCGGCCTTAGAGGGCGACCGCCAAAGGAGATCAGCCTGAAAAATCTCGCCAGCATCATCCAGGCAAGGATGGAAGAGATCATCGAGCACATTTATTACGAAATCAAAAACTCGGGCTACGAGAAAAAACTCATTGCAGGTATCGTTCTCACCGGAGGAGGCGCGCAATTGCGTCACTTAGCCCAGTTAACCGAGTTTATGACCGGCATGGATACCCGCATTGGATATCCCAACGAATACCTTGCCGGTAATGTGCCGGACGAAATGAACAGCCCGATGCACGCAACCGGTATCGGCTTGGTGTTGGAAGGTGTGAGCCGGCTCGAAAAGCAGTTGGACAGAGAGGGTGGCATAACCGAAGAGAATGCGCCCGTTCAGAAAGCGGCAAAACCGGAAAAAGGAGAGAAAAAGCAAAAAAAACCGATCAGCTTCCTGAAAAAGATCCAGGATTTCTTCGAAAATGATCAGGAATCCTAAAACAAATACTAATCACTTATAAACACAAGCAAAATTATGATTGACATGTTAGAATTTGATGCCCCAAAGCAAAGGGCTTCGATAATTAAAGTTCTCGGTGTGGGCGGCGGCGGCAGCAACGCAGTTACGCACATGTACAAGCAAGGAATTAAAGGAGTTGACTTTGTGATCTGCAACACCGACTCCCAGGCGATGGACATCAGTCCGGTGCCCAACAAAATCCCGCTGGGGAGCACCGGGCTTGGCGCAGGTTCAATTCCTGACGTAGGACGTACATCGGCCGAAGAAAATATTGATGAGATCAAAAATGTGATCGCAACCAACACCAAGATGCTCTTCATCACGGCGGGCATGGGCGGAGGAACCGGAACCGGTGCAGCGCCCGTAATCGCTAAGCTGGCCAGGGAAATGGGAATCCTCACCGTGGGCATCGTTACGCTTCCCTTCAATTTTGAAGGCAGAAAAAGACGCCTCCAGGCCGAAAACGGGATTGAGGAACTCAAGAAAAACGTGGATACGCTGCTGATGATAAGCAACGAAAAATTGAGGGAAATCCATGGAAACCTCAAAATCTCGGAAGCTTTTGGAAAAGCGGACGATATCCTAACGGTAGCCGCCAAAGGTATCGCCGAACTGATCACAGTTACCGGCTACATAAACGTGGATTTTGAAGATGTGAAAACCGTAATGAAAGACAGCGGAACCGCCATCATGGGCTCGGCCACTGCAGCAGGTCCCGACCGCGCAAGGGTTGCAGTGCGGGAAGCCCTCTCATCGCCACTGCTCAACGACAACAAGATTATCGGCGCCGGAAACATTCTGCTCTACATCTCCTCCGGTAAGGAAGAAATCACCTTCGACGAGGTTACCGAAATCACCGACTACATCCAGGAAGAGGCAGGCCAGGATGCTGAAGTAATCTGGGGTAACGGTTATGACGAATCGCTTGGCGATAAAATCAGCATCACGCTGATCGCTACCGGATTTATGTCGCCCGAAGAAATTGACGAAAACACACTTAACCGCGAGAAGAAAAAGAAAATTTATAACCTCGATGACACACTTACCACCAAACAGCCCGAAAAAACTGCTGAACCAGTGGTGTCGGTCGTAGCCGAAACAACGCCTGAATTGCAAGTTGTGGCCGTGAATGAAGTAACTGAAAATCCCGAAATCACCGAAATCACGCTGATCAAAGCGGAACCTGTTCAGGATAAAAAGGATGAAGAGCCTGCCCGCGAATTCGACCTGGGGCTGTTTGAGAAAATTGAAAAGAGACCCGAACCTGCGCCCGAAAATCATCCAGCAGTGCAAAATGTACCTGTAAGACCTTTCAGCGAAGGGCCGCTGAAGAATTCGTCGCTACGCATCAAACACACCGTTGGCGATTTGATTCCCCCAAGCCAGCAAATTAAGGAAACCGAAGAGAGCCGCCAGCAGAAGAGCCTTATGGATAAAAAGGCCGACGACAGAGTGGAAAAGCTCAAGAGCCTCAGCATCTTTGGGGATAAGCTGAATGAAAAAATTGATGAGATGGAAAAAGTTCCGGCCTACATGCGCCGCAACGTGCAACTCAACCCTGTCAGCCCCTCCTCCGAACCGATTGTCGCACGCTATACTTTGGGTGAAGATGAGGATGCCAACGCCGAACTCAAATCCAACGAAATCCCGTTTTTGCACAATAAGCCGGACTGATCAGGAAACATCAGAAACAATAATTATTCACCTAAACAGGATAAACAAGAAATCACAAAAAGCAAAAGACAAAATTCAGATAAAACTCAATTTTTAAAATGACTAAAAATTCAAACAATAAGCGCATCCATGAATGAGGACCATTTTAGAATTTGAAATTTTGAAATTTCGTATTTATTTGTCATTTGATATTTGCCTTTTGAAAATTTACCAAAGCAAACAGCAACATAAACCATTAAAAACTTACACTCATGGGCTTAGCTGAAAAAATAAACGACGACATCAAGCATGCCATGCTGGCAAAAGACAAACGCAAACTGGAAGCGCTTCGTGCCATAAAAGCGGCGCTGCTGCTCATCAAAACCGGCAAGGACACCAGCTCCGACGAAATTCCGGAATCCATCGAAATACAGATGCTGCAAAAGCTGGTTAAGCAGCGCCGCGAAACTGCCATTATCTACCAGCAGCAAAACCGGCCTGATCTGGCAGAAGAAGAGCTTTTCCAGGCCACCATAATCGAAGCCTACCTGCCTGAGCAGCTTAGCGCTGATGACCTCAGGAAAATTGTACTCGAAGTAATTGCCGAAACTGGCGCTACCAGCATCAAAGACATGGGCAGGGTTATGGGACTGGCTTCCAAAAAGCTGGCCGGTAAAGCCGACAATAAATCAATATCCGAAATCGTGAAACATGTCCTCCAGGGTTAATCATAGTTTTAATTGAGAGTGTGTTATTCATTTTTTTGCTTAGCGAAAAGCGGGTCTGTAATGGGTCCGCTTTCGTTTTTTGTGAGAAACCCTAAACTGGATAAGCCAGAAATTACAAAATACAATAAACAAATCTCAAATAAAACTCTCCACAGGAGTCCTTCGGACAATGTACAAAGGATCAAAAATCCAAACAGTGGAAGCAGCCCTGACTGACCTGATTTCCTCCTGCAGTCAGGCAGGAATGAATGTGTAACAGTTTGATATTTGTATTTTTTAAATTTCGTATTTATTTGTCTTTTGACATTTGTAATTTGAAAATTCTGCCAAAAAAAGCAAGAAAACCAGGAATAAGACGCTAATACATAGTCAACCCTTACCAACCCGTTTAAGTGTTGACTATCTCAAAGGCCAAATTGGAGACAAAATCAATGCATTGATGGCCGCAACCGGGTTCAATTTCCGCAGATTACTCCGCAAACTGAAGGCGGAGGTTATTTTTTTTTCAGCTTCAAAAAATTCTCCGCCCCAAACTCACTTTGACTTCTAAGCTTATGCTTATGACTTATATTCCCTCACTGAAAGTGAGTTGTTAAGGATCGACTGTTTAGCTTTTTCATTGTTTTATAATTTTATGTGTTTCGATGATATTTTCATTTTGCCTGATGGCAATTAAATAGATACCTGCGGAAAGCCCTGATAATGTAATGAGGTTGTAGCCCTGTTTAATGGTGTGTGTGCTGAACAGTTGCCCTTTTGCATTCATAATAATCAATTCGGAATCACTGCTGCTTTTCACATGCAATGTCTCTCCTACCGGTACTGGCCATATTTCAACTGAAGACCCGACTTTGTGTTGTTGCTTATTGACGCCCGTAACCACATCTGCAAGCCTTACCTTCATAAGATAGTTATCATATTTATTGGAGATGCCTGGATTCTCGCCAACAAACCCGCTTACCAGACATGATGTGTCGCTGGTAGCCAATAAATCGAATAACCAATAACGAATATCCCCTTCGTGGGTCGAAGAGCCTTTCAAGTTGATCTCATTGTCAAACACAAAAAACCTGATGTTTTCAGCTCCCGTAAAGCTGGGGGGTATGGGTTCCCAAGTTGCAACCCAGATATTTTTCTCGTCAACAAAACCCATCCCCCTACGTTCTGGGATTCTAATGGTTTTGTCGTGGTAAACAACTGTTGATTTAAGCAATTGCATGCTTGTGCTATACAGCCTCATTTCCAGACCCTTGTCATTTGTTCCAGGCACAGAAAAGCTATTGGCTGTAATAAAATTACCGGTGCTTAGCCAACTTGCTGTAACAGGCACCCAAAACGGGCCGTAATTGGTTTCAAGAACACCACTACCCAGGTAGTTAAATTCAAAGTCGAATTCGATCCAGGTACGAACTGAGGGTTCAATAGTTAATTGGCCAAACAAGTAAAAACCACTGTTGTCAGCATTCAGCATCAGGCTGCCTTCATTATCGTCAACATAATTAAAATAAGACCTGTAATCGAGCCTGTTGCCTTCAAGGTCATATTTTGCAAAAAAAATAAAGTGGTTATTCCCATACATAACGGTGTCAACCACCCCTTGTAGTATCACTTCATTATCCGGAGTAAGCAGCATATTCTTCAGCCTATGCCTGGCATGGGGATGAGGCTCCAAAATACTGTCCATTTTTTCCCATATCAGCTCCAGGTCAGGGCTTATCTCGCAAACATAAGTGTATCGTGCCCGAGTGAGATAAGGTTCGTGAGCCAGTGTGCCAAAACAAAGAATGTTGCCATTGAGTTTGGGCAAGCCAAATAAAATACCATAACTGGAGTCGGGCTTAGGGGCGTATGCCTGCCCAATAATCTGCCCATCATATCTTATTTTGTATATTACCTTAGTCCCGTGAGGGTTTTCAGAGGAAGTAGCCTTACTACCCAAAGCATAGTAGTAACCCTGGTGCTCCAAGGTTTGTACAATAGATTCACTAATTTCCGACTCTCCAAAAATCAACTCAAATGCAGATTGGGCTGTGGATGCCAAGCTAAGTAGTAGCATTAAGTATGAAATGAAAAATATCTTCATGTTTGTGTTTTTATAAGATTATGAACATGATGATTCTTACATTCAATCCAATTCAATCGGATAATAAGGCTCAGCGATATAATGAATTTTTATTCCGTATCTGAAAGTACCATTGTGAAAATACTCACTAACTTCGTTAGGTGGGGGGGTAATATACCTCCAATTCCCAATCATATCAACAACATTAATCAGGCTGTACATTGAATTGAGTTCCTGATTTCGGATTTTAACAAGCAACAAGTGGCGCAGGAAGTTGTAATAATTGTTCATATCATTCCGGTAAAGGCATAGCTCAACCGGCCCTATTTCTTCTGTGCCATAAAACAGGTAATAGTCATACAGGTTATCAGGTGGATTGGGGTCGGTTTCCCTTCTTACATTAGGTTTGCCACCTTCTCTTACAATTGAGATTGGGTCAATAACAAAAAAGGTACTGCCCGGTTCAGGCAGGGTAGCATTCATGGCAATCATGAGTTGTTTGGCAGCATCTGAATCCATAAGAAACTCTCCACAGCGGCCTTCCATCTCTCCATACCACCAGTCATCACCTTCGCCAAAAGGGCCGCTAATGACTATCTCTGGCGGTGTGCCTTTCTCGCCAGTCACCACATTGACTATAAAGACTATTTCCTCATCACTCACTGTTGCGTCTTGCAGGTTAATCATGGAGAGGCCTTTTTCTTCAAAATCAACACTCTGGTAAACAGTTGTGATTTCCCAGATCATTTGTTGGAATTTGTTCGCCAGCATCGTTAGGTTTACTTTGCCATCATTAGTAAGTTCAAGCGTAAACCCTAAAGTGTCAACTTCAAACTTCCTATAAAACTCATTTGGGAACCCATAACAATAGTTGAAAGTGGACTCAAGGTACCACAGGGCGGAATCGGCATCAATGGTTTCCATGCTTTTGAACATAGGATCCTGGTTTTGGTAATCTACCTTTTGCATAAAGCCTTTGATGCTTTTGCTGATTTTCAGGTCAAACTCATTACAAACTTGATAAGTCTGTGTTTCGTTCGATTCTTTACTGCACCCCACACCGATCACGATCAGCAATCCCATGATTGCTGCGATTGATTGAAGAAATGTAAATTTTTCATAGGTTTAAATTTGTTGATGATTATGTTAAAGAAAAACGTGGCGAAGATAATACGCTTTACTGCTGAAACCAAATTTTTACCTCCGAAAAATGGGCTTCTGGAAGCAGATTATTTTCATTGAATGTCGGGTTTTGAATAATGAGCGTGCGGCTTTTAATAATGAGCGTACGGTTTTGGGCAACGAACGTTTTTAATAACTTTCTTTTTGGGAAATGAAATTTGTATTTTTTCTAAATAAGGATATTAGCGTATGTGACTGAAATCCAATTATTTGGTAAAATGAGCGCATGATTATGCTTTAAAAGGTACAATCAGAAATGTTCTTTTCGCATGATAGCTCATCCGGGGGACTGTTTTGCAAGGTTGGTAAAGCTTTTAAAGTTTTATCGGAAAAGTCATGTGAGTCATCGGGTGAGTTGCTGCACAGACCGGGAATAGGCATTGCCCTGCGTGGAAAGCGCCAGAACATGAATTTAAAAAATGCGAACTTTGCCGGGTGAAAGTTGTTTCGTTTATCAAACCATACATTATCGCTTACTCGAGATGAAAAAGATCATTTACCTAAGCTTACTATTACCTTTGAGTTTCCTTTTCAACTCAAATTTACAATCCCAGCAGGCCGATATCATGATGCAGGGGTGGTACTGGGATTATCCCAAAACGGTGCAGGGCGCTAATTGGGCTGACACCCTGCGATTGAAGACCTCCGAGATGGGTAGCGCCGGCTTTACACTTCTGTGGCTGCCTCCGCTAAGCCGCACAGCTTCCGGAGGTTGGAGCAATGGTTATGATCCGAAGGACCTTTATGACTACGGTGAATTTGGCCAGGGAGCAACCGGATTTGGAACACGAAGCGGGCTGGAACAGCTCATGACGGCATTAAACGGACAGAACATTAAAGCTGTTGCCGATGTGGTTTATAACCACAGAGATGGCGGTAGTGTTGAAGATAATCCCGGATTAAAGAATTATATCGTAAATTTTTATACGTGGGAAAAAGCCAATGCGGGTGCAAATCCCTTCCCTTATGACCGAATGCGGGTTGTTTTGCCGCTTGGAGGCAGCTCAGGTAATGGTGCAGGCGACTACTATTTCAAATTCAGGTCGAGGTCGCAGCACAGTAAGTTTTACAACTGGGAGTACCAGGTATATATGTGGACTGATAAAGTGGGATGGCAAAGTTTGCCAACCATTTATGAAAGCGAACCAAATGGTGGTGGAGATTGTTCTCAGCCAAATAATACTATGGCGCTGGGACGTCATATTCATGGGCAGATTGATGATGGCGGCTGTGGAATTGATGAATTCAAACTTACATTAACAGCCAGTGATTTCAATGCCACTGGTGATGCCATTTATATCCAGTTCGATAAGCGCAACAGCGGATATTCCGATCTCTACATTCACGGAATCTGGTCTGCACCCAGAAGTGCCAATATAGTGAATGACCTTTACTATCAGACCTATACCAATTACAGTTGGGTTCCCAGTGGCCAGGGACAGATGAACTGGAGCAATTTTAAACCGAACAACAACCGCGAAACTCATCTGTCAGGTGAGTGGGATGCAATGTATTTCTATTATGACTATGATCAGTATCAAACAGATACACGCGATAAACTTTTTGCCTGGACACGCTGGAACTGGAGCGACATAGGAATCAGGGGCTTCAGGATGGATGCAATCAAACATTTCACACCTGAGTTTATAGGAGATTTACTGGATAATCTATACGACAACAACATGACGCCACCGATGGTAGTTGGCGAATGGTACGGAACCAATACTGATGAGCTTGCAGGCTGGGTAAACAGCGTATATAATTACATGGATAATGATACCAAACAGGCTATCGCTCCAAAAATTTTTGATTTTTCGCTGCGCGAAGCCCTGCGACAGGCCTGCGATCAATTCGGGTACAATGTACGCGGTGTTTTCGATGCCGGTATTGTGGATCAGGGTAAACTTAACGGACTCAACGTGGTTACTTTTGCCAATAATCACGATTTCAGGGATGGCAGTGGTTTTGCTTCGCTCATTCAGAATGATGCAATCCTGGCTTATGCCTACTTACTCACCAACAACCAGGTTGGAGTTCCTACAGTTTTTTACCCGGACTACTTTGGCTATCCGCAAAACGGCCCGAATTACCACCCTCCCTATAAAGGCGGACATAAAAATGCCATTAACCAGTTGATCAGCATTCACAATCAATACATTTATGGTGCATCAGGAAGAACCTATCTGAACAAATGGGGAAGTGGTTTTATCAATAGCGCCGGCAACACCAACGATCAGCTGCTTGTTTATCAATTAAAAGGCTCCTCAGGCTTTAAAGATGTGGTAGTTGCCATCAATTTCAGCGGAAGCAGGGTCCAATTCAGCCAGCAACTGGACGGTATTGCCGTGGGCACCAGACTTTCCGACCTTACTGGCAACTCAGCTCATCCGGTTGCTGTGGTGGAGGCAAGTGCCAACGGGGTTCCCAATTCGATGTGGATAGACCTTCCCGCCCGCAGCTACTCAGTATGGCGGGTAGGCGCATGGGATCTTTTTGATGGAGACAGAAGCTGGATCGGAATCAATGTCAAAGGCACTACCAGCTATTACCGGGTTTGGAACAGCGGCGCAGGTAATTTCCAAAACCTTGACCTGGGTACTTTCACAGGCGCTGATGTGCTCAATCTGGTTGCTTACGATATCAAATCGTGGAAACAGAGTGGAGGTGATGTAACAGGAGGACAACTCTATTACACCATCTATCCTAAAGGACAAAGGCCCGTTTCACCGGTGTTTAGCAGTCAAAGCCTCAACTGGATGGAAGATATCGGAGGTTCAGGAACCGGAAATCAGAAATGGGGTTTTGACGACGCCTCAATTAACCTTTTAAGTAATCTTACTTCAGGAGAGTACACCATCGAGCTTTATTCTCAAATGAATGGTACAAGTCCCATTAAATCGGTTTACGACGCTAACAATGGAGCAAACTACAAAGCCCACTTCCGGTATAATTACGTCAGGTCAAATGCTGATGGAAACTGGAGTGCAGCTGCCACCTGGCTCGATCAGGTAATTCCGGATAATGCCGCAATAAGCGCAGAAATTAACCATCATGTTATTTTATCCGAAAGCAAATCCGTAAATCACCTCAAAATCTTCGGTGGCAGTCTCACCATCAGCCCTACTTTTACTTTTACGGTAGTTGGCACAGCATCAAGTACCCTGAATGAAACAGGGTTAATCCTTCAGTCCGGCTTGTCCGGAACTGCTTCGCTCATTCATAACTCACCGGGCGTTAAGGCAACCATCCAACGACACATTCCGGCTGCAAACTGGAGTGTTGCCGGTGAAGGCTGGCATCTGATCTCCCCACCGGTATCCGGACAGGCAATTTCTGGCGGCTGGGCTCCCTCCGGAAATGGAAATGACTACGATTTTTATGGCTGGGATGAGCCTTCTGCTACCTGGCTGAATCAAAAAGTCGGCGCAAATAATATTACCCATTTTATTCCTGGAAAAGGCTACCTGACAGCCTATCAGCAGACTGCTGTTAAAGAGTTTGCCGGTCCGATAAATGTTGCTAACCATTCGGTAATTTTAACCAAAGCCGGTTCTGGTGTTTTTTCAGGATGGAATCTTCTTGGGAATCCTTTTGCCAGCGCACTCGACTGGAGCCATGCAAGCTGGAACCGGAATCCTGCAATCAATGGCCTGGCAAAAATCTGGAGCAACGGCGCCTATGTTGAGATAGATGAAGACGAACCCATCATTCCATCCGCCAACGGATTTTTTGTGTATTCTGATCAAAATAATATCGGACTGACCATACCCGCCGCTGCACGTGTGCATGATGACCAAAACTGGTACAAATCATCAGGAAACCGTATTTTACTGACAGCCAAGGCCATTGGAAGTGAAATGGTTCAGCGCAGCGTGGTCAAGGTTAATCCTCAGGCCACCGAAGGCTTTGACCTGCAGTTCGATTCGCGGTTTTTAACCGGTTATGCCCCAGCATTCTACTCGCTGGCAAATGGCGAAAAACTTTCGACCAACACCCTGCCCGTGATTACGGATCAAACGGCAATACCATTCCACTTTGTAAAAAATGACGCCGAGGAATTCCAGATTGCGCTTTTGGAAAGCATTACCGGACTCGAAGTTTATCTTACCGACCTCAAAATGAACATTCAGCATAAACTTTCCGAAAATCCGGTTTATAGCTTTGCTTCAGCAAGCGGTGATGAACCCGGTAGATTTTTGCTGCATTTCGGAGCAGTTGGGCAGAACGACTTAAACACCAGTCGGAAACCCTTTGCCTGGAATACCGGCGACCAGCTCTTTGTGAACAACCCGGCTGAATCGGCCACGCTGAGCATTTTAGATGTGCAGGGGCGTTTGCTCAAAACCTTGAATCTGGTGGGTGAAGGACTTAAACAAATCAACCTGAGCCTGCCAAAGGGGGTTTATGTCGTAAGCCTGAACAACGACCAAACTACTACTTCGACAAAGGTGGTGGTGTATTAAAGAAAATCTGTGCTAAAAACCAAAAGCATGTTTGAGGAGATGGTTTGCAGTGAGAACTGAAGGAGTATTGAAATAAGTGGAAAATTGAAACCTTAATTTCGAGACAATTTTTTATTCCCGAGAAAAATAGTTTGCAATAACAAAACAATACGCTAATTGTTTCTTTACAAATAAACATAAACTATGATAAAATCTATTCTTTACACAGCATTCATTATGCTCCTGAGCATTGGCGCCAAAGCACAAATCAACCTTGTCGGGGTTGCCAATAACTTTCAAACAGGAAAGATTGAAATTATTAAATGGCAAGCGCTTGATCCTGAATCTTTAATTGTTTATCCTTCCATACTTGATGGATATTATTTTGCCACCTCTGCTTTTGATTCCTACAACAGCAATTATTACATAACAGGAATTTCCGGTAATTCCTCGGGATTGTACTCTTACAATACGATTACAAACCAGGAGAATCTGGTTGGGGGATCATTGTACACCAATATTTCCGAGTTTGATATGAGCACGGGAAAAATGTACAACCTTCAAATGGAAAATGAGGAATACATCAGTATTTATGAATTTGATATTAATACGAACCAGGACAGCCTGATCGGTGTAATTTTTGAACCGGGCGTGAATGGGCTGTTTGCGGATGCTATCGGCTTTGATTCAAACAATGGAATTCTGTATTATGTGGGTTTCACCAACGATCCTGCCTTATGTTTGTATGCAGTGCCCGTCAGGGAGAATCAGTTTTCGTTCACCAAAACGATACTCAACCCAACAGCAGCGCCTTTTAACATTATCACCAGTGTTAATTTTGACAATGTCAATGAGATAAATTATGCCCGCAATGCAACTTATGATTCCACCTTTACTTACATCGGAAGCAGTGTTGTAGAGATCAATAAAACAACCGGAGATATTATTACCAGGGGTGAGCTCACCGAGTTTCCTTATTTTGTAGGTGGTTCTTCTTCTTTTGATCAGAATACCGGAAGCTTTCTAATGGTTGGTATCGACACCAGCAATATGGCTAAAATGATTGTTTTTAATACATATGATAATACATATGTTACTGGTTTTGTTCCGGGTAATGTTTCTGAAATAGTTTGTGACAATACCAATTTCGTGCTCACTTATTACATTGCCACCGGGGTAGAGGAAGAGCAGGAGTTTAGCCTCAACCTGTATCCCAACCCTGTTTCTGAAATACTGACCATTGATCGGCCTTCTTCGGACAAAGTCGCTGTTCAGATCATCTCCGCTTCTGGCAAAATTGTTTTTGCACAGGAATTTACAAGCAGCAAAATTGAATTGAACCTGGCTTTTCTTACTCCGGGAATTTACCTGGTAAATGTGATATCTGAGCGGAAGATAGTTTCTGAAAAAATTATGGTCAATTAAAGTCTGATTTTTCTTTCTGCTTCTGGATCACTGAAAATCTAAAACCATCGCAGTATGTTGATTTAGATTTTTTAATTCAGCATACTCAGCACTTCCTGCTGGTTTTGAAGGGTGTTCCTTGATTTGGAATTTTCTTTAATCACATCAACTTTGGGCGATTTGAGGATGAATCGGCTCGTTTTGATGAACCAGCGCCATCCAATTGGTTGGCAAAATGGTTTATCTTTGTCGGAGGTTTTTTTATGGTAAAAATGGATAACTCACACTTAAATAAAACAGTAGCTGAATTTTTCGCAGGCATTGGACTCATGCGTGAAGGGCTTGAAAAATCCGGTTGGAAGGTTGTTTCAGCAAACGACATTGATCCTGTAAAATACCGTCTTTACAAAAATCATTTTAAAGACTCAGAAGATCATTTTATTTTAGATGATATTCATAATCTGACCGCTGATCAAATCCCAACAGTTACACTGGCAACTGCATCATTTCCATGTACTGATCTTTCGCTGGCAGGTCGAAGAGCTGGTTTGCAAGGCGAACATTCGTCAGCGTTTTGGGGGTTTACAAAAATACTTGATGCAATGGGAGAGCGAAAACCGCCATTTGTTCTGCTTGAAAATGTTACCGGATTTCTTACATCCCATAATGGAAAAGATTTTAAAGATGCTCTTGTGGCATTGAATGATTTAGGATATACAGTGGATTCCTTTATTATTGATGCAGCCCAATTTGTGCCTCAAAGCAGAGTCAGGCTTTTTATCGTTGGTAGTTTATCAAGCGCTCCTTCCGCAAAAGTAAGATCATACTTAAAAGAAACTCAACTTCGACCCAAAAAACTTACCAATTTTATCAACCAGCATCCTGAAATCAACTGGAATTTGAACGCCAATTTACCCACTTTACCATCTTTAAATAAGTATTTACCCGATATTGTTGAAGATATTCCCAAAAATTCCAAACTCTGGTTCGATGCAGATAGAAAGGAGTACTTGCTCAACCAAACATTTGACAGGCATCTTTCAAAAATTCTTGAGCAGAAAGAAAAAGCTGATTACGCTTATTTTACAGCATTCAGGAGGGTAAGAGAAGGAAAATCAATGGCTGAGATTCGATCGGATCAAATCGCGGGTTGTTTGCGAACCCCAAAAGGTGGCAGTGCAAGACAAATATTATTGCAAGTTGGCAAAGGCGAAATCAATATTAGGCTTTTAACCCCGCGAGAATGTGGAAGATTGATGGGCGTTGACAATTTCAATTTATCCGGCACAATCAACGAAGCGCTTTTTGGGTTTGGCGATGCAGTTTGCGTTCCCGTAGTTACATGGATTGCCGACCACTATCTTAATCCACTGATCGAAAAAATTGAATCCAAAAAATCTCTCTCAATAAAAGAATATGCAGCAACCGCCTGATGTATTTATCCAATGGTTTCGCTCATTAAAATTTGTAAAAGCAAACAATGGGCCGGCAAATGGAAGCATTGCAACTGCCCTGGTCGTCTTAGAAAAACTCATTACAGATTACAATCTTGATTTTAGCGCCCATATTTCAGAGGGTGGAATGCAAATAAAAGGTGCAAGTGGATCAGCCGTTGCCGCCATTCTGAAATCCTTTGGCGAAGAAAGACCGTTCGCAAAAGAAGGAGGCAGAACCAATAGAGGCGGTCCTGCCGAAGTAAAAGCATTGCTTGAAATGCTAAGGACATTGAAACTCGAAGAATCAGCTGCTGAGGAGCGAAATGAGATCATTCGAGCCATGCAGTTCTATCTTGTTGAAAGAGTAAAGGACTTCCATAACCGACAGAAAATCAAACTTACTTTTAATCCGGTGCTCACTACATGGTATATTGTTCACTCACTCTTGCTATCGGCAACTGCTGAAGGAAAAGCCGGACATATTGCACAACATCTGGTTGGCGCCAAACTTCAATTGCGCTTCCCGGATATAGTTGTTTCAAACGAATCTACAGCCACAGCCGATATGCAAACCCAGCGGCCAGGCGATTTTCTGATTCATCATACCGTATTTCACGTCACCATGTCGCCAATGCCGGCGGTTTATGAAAAATGTAAGCATAACATTTCACAGGGTTTTAAACCTTTCTTAATAGTTCCCGATGCAAAACTTGCCGGCGCCCGGCAAATTGCTGAACAAATTGTTGAACAGCAAATTACCGTCGAATCCATTGAATCTTTTATTTCGCAAAATATCAACGAGATAAGTCATTTCAGCAAAGACGATCTGGTAAAAAATTTGAAAAACCTTGTGGACATTTACAATCAAAGAGTTGATGAAGTTGAAACCGATAAATCATTGATGATTGAATTGCCATCAAATCTGCTTTAACAATGGCCGACACCTTCTCAAAAGCGGAAAGAAGCATTATCATGCGAAAGGTGAAAAGTTCAGGAAATAAAAGCACTGAACAAAAAATCATTGAAATTTTCAAGCAAAATGGATTAAAAGGGTGGAGACGGAATTATCCGGTAATTGGCAAACCTGACTTTGTTTTTCGAGATCGCAAGATTGCAGTATTTGCTGATGGTTGTTTCTGGCATGGGCACCAATGCAGGAACACTATCCCAAAACAGAATCAATCATACTGGGACAGCAAGCGAAACCGAAATATTGAAAGGGATAAATTCATCACCAATTTGTTTGAGTCGCGCGGGTGGAAGGTTATTCGGCTTTGGGAATGTGATATCAAAAACGGAAATATTGATCTTTCAGCATTACTTTCAAAATGATCTTCTTGGTTCAATGTGATTTTTTCGTAAGATAAGATCACAATGATTATGTGGCTATAAGAACCCAAATCATCGCTGCAAAAACTTTTTCACCCTTTATCCGTTTAAATAGTCGTTCTTTGCACTTTCTTTTAAAGTAGCCGACGATTAATTCAAGATTTATCCCTTCCCTGCCATTCACCTCCCCGTTATTTCACGATCACTTCAACATTCAACTCAGGACTAACCGAAGAAGCACGGTTGCAAAGCGGCTACCTGCACTTTAATTAATTTTTATGACATTCGAAAATCTGAACATTATAGCGCCTATAACCCAGGCGCTCAAACAAATGGGTTACATTGCACCCACCCCAATTCAGGAAAAGGTAATTCCACAGTTTTTAACAGGATCCGACGTTTTCGCCACCGCGCAGACCGGCACGGGAAAAACGGCAGCATTTGCCATCCCTATTCTCCAGAAACTCTCACTTGCCCAGGATGATAGCCGGATTGGCGGCATCAAAGCATTGATTGTGGCCCCCACACGCGAACTGGCCATCCAGATCAGCGACAGCTTCAGCGACTACGGCAAGGGGTTGAAATTAAGACACACCGTGGTTTATGGCGGCGTTTCACAATTACCGCAAACAACCCTCCTCCGCAGAGGGGTTGATATTTTGATTGCCACTCCCGGACGACTGCTCGACCTGATGAACCAGGGATTTATCCGCCTCGACCGCGTTGAATATTTTATACTTGACGAGGCCGACCGCATGCTCGACATGGGTTTTGCACCGGACATCAAACGCATCATCGCCAAACTACCAGCCCGCAGGCAGACGGGATTTTTCACAGCTACCGTCCCGCCCGAAATCAGGGCTCTGGCCGCAAGCCTGCTGCACAATCCGGTGATGATAAACGCTGTTCCTGCCTCAACACCTGCCGAAGGCATCAACCAGTCGGTGTATTATGTTGAAAAAGCCGGTAAAAAAGCGCTGCTTCATCATGTGCTTCAATCAGACGAAATAGAAACCGTGCTGGTTTTTACCCGCACAAAACATGGCGCCAACCGAGTGGCTCAGGATCTGAACAAAATCGGTATCTCTGCCGAAGCCATTCATGGAAATAAATCCCAAAATGCCCGTCAAAAAGCGCTGGAAGGATTTAAAAACCGCACGATAAAAGTGCTGGTAGCCACTGATATTGCCTCAAGAGGTATAGATGTTGAGAGGCTCTCGCACGTAATCAACTACGAGCTGCCCGAAGTACCCGAAACCTACATCCACCGCATTGGCCGTACAGCCCGCGCCGGACTGAAAGGTACCGCTATTTCGTTTTGCTCGTCTGATGAGCGCGGCAGACTGAAAGACATCAACAAACTGCTGCCCGCTGCCATAAAAGTGAAGCAAATGGAGGGTTTCGCCTTTGAGGAAAGTTCTAACCATATAACTGCCACATCCTCAGAACCGGCAACCCCGGCATGGGGTGAGAGGTCAATCAGGACAGACAACAAGCCCAGAAGGACGTTTTTCAGGAAACGCTAATCTTCGTCGGCGTAAAAAATTTCACCAATCCCTTTTTGATACTGCCCGGGAATTTTTGATTAACTGGAAATTCCCGGGTTTTTCTTTTGGCTGAAAAATGATCAGCCTAAGGTGCAAAACGATCATTCACCCTATTTGAAACGTACCGAAGTGCCAGGCTTGATGGTCAACTCCTGCAGTTCGTTTTTATAAGACACCATTACTCTGCCTCCACTTTCCGAACGAACTTCAGCCTTGATGAGTTGGCCGGATTTCCAATCCATATCCACCGTAAAACCTCCTCTGGCTTTCAATCCGGTTACTTTTCCGTCCTTCCAGGACGAAGGCAGTGCCGGCAGGAGATGAATTTTTCCATCCTGACTCTGGATCAGCATTTCGGCAATACCGGCCGTTGTGCCAAAATTGGCGTCTATCTGAAAAGGAGGGTAAATTCCGAAAAGGTTAGGGCTGGTACTTTTGGTGATAACGGTGTGGAGGCTCCCGAGGGCTTTTTCGCTTTCCTGCAACCGGGCGTAAAGACTGATTAACCAGGCGGCACTCCAGCCGGTGTGGCCACCGCCATGAGCCATGCGAAAATCGAGTGATTTTCGGGCTGCATCAGCCAGTTCAGGGGTTTCCTGCGGGGTAATCTGACTGCCCGGATGAAGTGCAAACATATGTGACATGTGTCGGTGACCCGGCTCAGCCTCTTCAAACTCCTCAGGCCATTCCATCAGCCGTCCGTCACGACCGATACCTGTAACAGCAAGATTTTTCAACGCCAGATCAACCTTTTGGGTAAAATCATCATTGACTCCCATCTCATTGGAAAGAAAGAGAAAATCCATAAAAAGCTGCCGTATAACCTGCTGGTCGTGAGAGGGACCCATGCTGATCTGGCAAATGCTGCCGTCGGGTGCGATAAAAGAATTTTCGGGTGAACCGGCCGGTCCCGAAACCAGTTTACCGGTCGCAGGGTCAGCCACCAGCCAGTCGAGATAGAATGCCACCGAGCCTTTCATCGTCAGATACATTCTTTCAATGAATTTCTTATCCCTCTCAAACCTGTAGTGCTCTGCAATGTGTGAGCAGAGCCACGCGCCGGCAGCAGTATGCAAGCCCCAGAGCGCCACTTCGCCCGGCGCCGTATAACCCCAGACGTTGGTGATAGGATGTACGAGCCAGCCGTTGGCGCCATAATGAACATGCGCAGTTCTGCTTCCCGGCTCCACCAGCATCTCAATCAAATCAAACAAAGGTAGCTGCATCTCTGCAAGGTTTGTAACACCCGCAGGCCAGTAATTCATCTGCACGTTGATGTTTGTGTGATAATCGCCGTTCCAGGGGGTTTGTATCTTGCTGGCCCAGATGCCCTGAAGGTTTGCGGGCAACGTTCCGGGTCGTGAAGAGGAAATCAGAAGATAGCGGCCATACTGAAAAATCAGCGCTGCCAGCCGGGGATCATCAGGATTTTTTCTGAAATTTTTGATCCGCTCGTCGGTGGGCAGATTGATTGCCTGCCCACTGGAAAGCTCCAGGTTCACCCGGTTGTAATACTTTTGGTATTCCTCAAGATGCCTTTCCAGTAAATTTCCGAATGAGAGTTTTGAGGCCTCGCTGATGGCTTCATCCGTTATTGCAACGAAATCCCGGCAGCAGTAATCAGGATATCGGGCCACATAATCCGTTGAAGCAGAGAGGAGCATAATAACCTCATCGGCCTCTTTAATGTTGATATTTTCATCATCAACGGTCTGTTCTCCGTTTTGGCAAATGGCCGATAACCTGGCCATGTAATGCATCCCGACGCCGCCTTTGCCATCGGCCAGCGCTCCCTCCATAATCAGTTGATTTTGATCGGAGTAAGTATAAAAACGCTCAGGGCGCGACATTGTGCAACTGAGAGAGATGCTCCCGGGCCGGCTGGCTGTAAATCGCACAACCATAACCTGATCGGGCTGGCTGATGAATATTTCACGCTGAAAATCAACACCGTTCTGCGTGTAATTTATCCTTACAACGGCGTCGTTCAGGTCAAGCTCGCGGTAATAGTTGCTGTATTCCCCGGCATTTCCGAAGTCAATCCACAGGTCGCCCAGTGTTTGGTAGGAGCCGTATGGAACGTTGGTTCCGTTGCCGTGACCGGAACCGGCGCCTTTGCAAATCTGCGTGCGGTTGGTGAGCTCGGTGGCGTCGCGGTATTTCCCTTCAAAAAGCAGTTTACGAATCTCCTCCAGCGCCGCCAGAGCCGCCGGACTGTCGTTGTCATCAGGGCTCCCCGACCAGAGACTCTTCTCGTTTAGCTGGATACGTTCGAAATTTACATCCCCAAAAACCATAGCTCCCAGCGACCCGTTGCCCAACGGCAGTGCACTGAGCCATGCGGTGTCGTCCACCCAGGCATCAGGATTGTCTTTAACGCGGGCATCGGCGGGTTGCCGGTACCACAATTTCAGGTGATCCTTTTTAGCCGCCGGTCGGTCGCACGCACTGACGAAACCCAGGAGAATCAACAGTATTAGTATTGATTTTGAAGCAGATTGATTCATGGAATTGAAAATTTAGTTATCTGATGTCAATTGAAAGACCAGTGCTGGTGAAGATTTCAGATCGCCTGGTAAATTTTTTGGAAGGGTGATGGTAGTGGCTGCATCACCTTGTTTCACCTTAATCTTTCCTTTATAACCTATCAACTTAAGTTGGGTTGAATTATCAGTAAAGTCCATATCCAGATCAATAGTATCAGGCAGGTCCCTGTCCTCGGTTTTGAGATAAATTGCGTACCGGCTTTTGCCATCTTTGGATTGCGTGAAACAAAAATCTCCTTTCTGGTACGGCGCCAGCGGCTTTGTGTTGTAAATCGCTTCTCCGTTCACCTCCATCCATTTTCCAATTTCAGCCAGCCGTTCGTAAACCACAGGAGGTAGTTCGCCGGTTTTGTCAGTGATGATAGAATTCTTTTAGCCATTCCTCGAGAATCAATATCCAATGCTTGCAAACAAGGGCATACTATAAAACAACTACTAAAAATTTCTTTTATTTTTTTTGGTTTCAAAATAATTATTACTTTTGATGCGCAATAATAGTCATCAATTCATTAATTATGATTAGGGTAAATGGAGTTTACGAAAACGGCATAGTTCGGCTCGATAGAAAGGTTCGGGCAAAGGAAAGAATGAAGGTCATTGTAACTTTTCTTGATGAAGAGCACACTAAAGAGCCAAAGCGACTCAGAAATGAAGATTTTTCGTTTTTGCAAGCCAGAGAAAAATCGAAAAACTGCAAAAGCTCAATAGCGGATGCAGTGATTGAAGACAGAAAATCCGAATTCACGGAATCAAAACAAAATTAAAGTAAAACACTTGTGCCGTTAGAGCACTTGTTTAAAACCACCAAAAAAGTAAGAAAATAAAAAAAGGAGGTAACTACAAAGAAAGTAACAAACTGAATCAACCGAAAAAAATATAAAGCGTTAGCTTTTAAATTGACTACGAAAATCGCCAATTTTTGAACTCGCCAATTAAAAGTAAGACGCTCACGCCTCAGGCGTGGGCTTTCTTATTTGGTGAGTGGGTGTTTGGCGATACCTCGTAGTCAGATAGGCTGAGTCCCACGCTTTTTTATTTTAATGTTTTACTGTTTAAAACTGGGGCACAAAAAAGTGGAGTCCAGAAACCACTTTAAAAACGGGGCGAAACCGAAAAGCCTTATGAGTAGGGATATAAAAAATACTAAGAATGAAACAATATTTCTTTATTAATAATTTGGGATTGAGAAATTATCCAGTTAGAAGGATAGTCACTTTCCTGTTCATTTTCTTAGGTTTCATTTCAACTTCTCAATCACAAAAGTTAGATGAATGGAGCAATCCACAAGTAGTTGTGTTGATAACCCACCCTCCTGGGCTAGGATTAAAAATTAATAAAGTTGCCTTCAATATCGCAACAGGTAATTGTGCCGATCAAATAGTTGATGCTTTGATAAGTGACTTTGTTTCTAACAACGTTGATGTCATTGATAGAGCAAACCTTAAGTCAATTTTAGCTGAACATGATTTTAACTTTACCGGATATGTGGATCAGACAACTGCAGTAGCCATTGGAAAAATAATTGGTCCATCAGCACTTATTACAGTAAAAGTTCTTCGGTGTGAAACAAAAACACAAAATGATTTATATGTAATTGAAAAAAAGTACGATTACAGTACGGGAAGAGAATATCAAGTTAAAGCGTTTATTGCCAGAACAAGTGTTTTCCTTAAAGTTTCTTTACAAACCACAGATCTCACTACTGGGCGAATATTCTCAGCACGTGTATTTGATTTCGCTCCAGTACAAGAAAACAAGTCATATGAAGGCAGACCTGAAGCTCCTTCAGAATTTGACGTCCAGGAGGAGGCTTTTAATTCATTTGCTAAGCAAGCTCATCGGTTGTTTTTCTCATGGATCGAACCTACAACTTTGTACTTTTGTGATGATAAGGATGGTGATTTAAAAGAAGCTTATCTATCGCTAAAATCTGGCAATTATCATATGGCATATAACCAATCCTTGCAAAATCTCGAAAACTGTAAAAACAACAAGAATGTAAAAGAAAAAACTCTAGCTCATGCATACTATAATTTGGGGATAATGCACATGATTCGTAATGAATACGACAAAGCAATCGAAAACTTTAACCAAGCGCGTAAGCTCCGACCTGGTACGATTGTTAACAATGCAATAAATGAATGCGTTGCAGCAAAAGACCTAGCAAATGAGATGCAAAAAGTTGATGAGAAAGCAATAATTGAGGCTGCAAAAAGTCAAAATGAAATCGAAAAAGCAATACAAGCCGATGAAGCTAATACATTAACAAATGCTGATATCATTGATCTAACTAACAAAAAATTACCAAACTCACTTATCCTACAAAAAATCAAAACTACTAAATGTAAGTTTGATACATCAACAGATGCTCTTATAGCACTTACGAATGCTGGTGTAAGTGAAGATGTAATTATTTTTATGATGGAAAAAAGTAAGTAGATTTAACAGGCTGAAAATGAAATATAAATCATTTTTAAATTTAAAGGTAATGATGGATTTTGATAAAACTCTAATGATTGTTGTCATCTGCAAGTTAGCACACTGCCAGCTTCAAATGACAAGAGCGTATGAGTTTATGTTTAAATAAAAATAAAAAAAAACCGTGGACTCCTTATCAAAGGAGAATACAAAAATAACATATTATTATAAAATTAATAACCGTAAGATGAAAAAGCTAATTGAAATTTTATTTATTATCCTTCTAACAACAACTCTTTCTGCTCAAAAGCCCACAATCGAATGGGTAAATATTCCTAATGGTACTTTCACCATGGGTAGCCCCAAAAAGGAAGTTGGTAAACGCAAAAATGATGAAATACAGCATAAGGTCACATTGAGTGCCTTTAAAATGAGCAAATACGAGGTAACCGTTGGACAATTTAAAGCATTCGTTGATGCCACAGGCTATGTAACGGATGCTGACAAAGGAACAGGTGGTAAGACTGGGAGTTTTATAATGGACGGTATTGGCATGAAAATTAGTTCAGGTGCGAATTGGTTGTGTAATGAAAAGGGAATCCCTCGACCTGAAACAGAATATAACTTTCCTGTACTTCATGTAACTTTAAACGATGCAAACGCTTTTGCTGCTTGGTTTGGTTGCCGTTTACCTACAGAGGCAGAGTGGGAATATGCCTGCCGGGCAGGAACTACGACTCCATTCAATACAGGCAATAATATTACTACTTCACAGGCTAATTATGATGGAAATTCACCATATATGAAGAATGAATATGGTGAAAATAGAATGAAGGCAATGCCAGTGGGTAGTTTTAATCCGAACGAATGGGGTTTGCATGATATGCATGGCAATGCTGAAGAAATATGTAGTGATTGGTATGCTGATTATCCCACTTCACCTCAAATAAATCCTCAAGGCCCAAAAGTGGGGGCGAGTGTTGTTATGCGAGGTGGTAGTTGGATTAGCGGTGCAAATGAAATCAGGTCAGCACAGCGTCGCTATATGGAACCAATTATGCGATCGAGTTTTATAGGTTTTCGCCTTGCCTTGTCTGAATAAAAATTCTTAATCATCTACTTTAGAAATAACATATTCTTCAGATGAAAAGAGAAAAATAGACAGATTAAATGCTCTAGGATTGTGATAAGGAAAACGATTCCTATCACCAAGTAGACTGCCCCAATAGATCAACTGTCAGTGCAGTCTACTTGTTTGACCATAATCTCTTGGGGCGGCATATAGTCTAATCGGTCAAAATGTTTTCGGCAGGATTATCTGGCGCAAACCGGACTAATCCTGCCATTTGTTTTACAATAGTAAAATCTTCATATAATTGGATAAACCATAATAAGCTTTCTCCTTTTTACAGGCCTTTTCGTAAGAAGAGATTCTTAAGAATTCGGGTGCTGCGTAGCATTGGTTAAGGGTTTCAATTCACTTGTGAGGTTGTTCCACCAACCCTAAACACCCATGCCGGGCTGCCTTCGAAATTCTTTTTTAAAGATTTTGGGATTGAAATTCCTGGCCTACCATCTTTAGTCTGAACCTGCAATTTTCCTTTGTGGCCCAGTAAAATGATTTCACTGTCTTTGCCAGCAAAATCAGCGGGTAAATCAATGAAATCGGGGGGTTTAGCCTGCTCTTCAATGAGGTAAATGGCATAGCGGTTTTTCCCGTCTTTTGACTGCGTAAAACACAGGTTCCCCTGCTCGTAAGGTGCCAGCGGCTTTGTGTTGTAAATCGCTTCTCCGTTCACCTCCATCCATTTTCCAATTTCAGCCAGCCGCTGGTAAACTTCGGGAGGCAGTTCTCCGGTTTTGTCGGGGCCGAATCCGAGGAGAAGGTTCCCTCCTTTTACCACGATTTTTACCAACGTGTGAATTGCCCATGTTGCTGATTTGTAGTTTTCGTTGGGTCCGGTATGATACCAACTGTTGCCAAGGGTAATGCAGCTTTCCCACGGATAATCGGGCATCACTGCTGGAATTTGCTGCTCGGGAGTGCGATAATTTTCAAACTCCCCGTGCACGGTACGATCAACGATGAGGAGGCCGGGCTGAAGCTCGCGTGCCCTGGCAGCAATGCGCGGCATGTCAACATCCTGAATCCACTGGTTTTTCCCGAGCCAGGGGCGGGTTTCTCCGGTGAGCGTGCCTTCGGGCCGCACCCAGCCGCCATCCAGCCAGAGAATGTCCATTTTGCCATAATCGCTCATCAATTCTTCGATCTGGTTGAATGTAAAATCCTGAAAGCGTTTCCAACGGTCGGGATACTTTTTGGGATTGTAGTTTACATTGCGGTCGAACACCGGAAAGTAAGGCCACCAGTAGTCGTCGTTGTGCCAGTCGGGCTTGCTGAAATAGGCGCCAATGGCCATTTCCTGATCTCGAAAAGCAGTAAAGACTTCATCCACAATGTTGCTTTTGGGGTTGCTGGAAAAAGTGCTTTCGCTGCCGGTGATTTTATAGTCGGTGTATTTTGAATCAAACATGCAGAAACCATCATGATGTTTTGTGGTAAAAACAACATACTTCATTCCCGCATCGGCACAGGCTGCAGCCCACTTTTGGGGGTCAAAACCGGTGGGATTGAATGTGTGCCTGATCTTTTCGTACTCCTTTAAATAAGTGTAATAATCATGGGAATAAGGACCGCGTCGCTCACACCAGGGTTCGTCTTCCGGGCAGAGGCTCCAGCTTTCCACAATGCCCCACTCGCTGTAAGGCCCCCAGTGAATTATCACCCCGAACTTCCAGTCCTGCCACTGATGAAGCTTTTCACTCACAGCAGTATCCATCGGCCATTCATACGGAAATTCCTCCTCCTTCGGGGGTTCTACGAAACGGATTCGTTTTTTGAAAATCTCTTCATCGTTGATGGTGACCTTCAAATAAAAGCGCCCGTAAGGAAACCGCCGCAGATCGAAGTCAAAGACTCCCTCTTTTAACTGCGGATAGCGGCGCTCCTCCACGATTTCCGCACCGGGATCGGTAACCAGCCTGACCAGCACATCACCGGCTTTATTCGAAAAATAACTGAGCGTTGCTTTATCCGATGTCCTTGATGGATAAAGACTTATAGCTTTAGCATCGGGATTGATGGCGTCGGGAGACTGGCCGACCACAAAATTGAACACCCATCCCGATCCGCAATCGGATTCGAAAGCCTTGATCAGGTTGTTGTTGCCATCCATCAGTCGAGCTTCACCACGTCCGCCTTTGGAATTGTACCAGAACTCGAGCCCGTCGCCGGCTATATCCGCCAATGCAAGGCTGTAAGCGCCGGGTGCAAGGTGAAATGTATCCCTGTAAGCTGTCTGTGCAGCCAAAGATCCAGCCTTCCGTTCATGGATGATCCTTCCATCTGATGCAACCAGCTGCCAGGTGTTCTGCTCCGGCTCATTGTTGGTAAGCAGGTAAAATACCATCACCGGGTCGTGAACCGGAGCCGGAGTGAATGTTGAAGTCATTGAATTATCGGCAGGATAAACATCTTCCTTTCCGTTTGGGCTTGATAGTGAGACTTTAAACCGGTTAATTCCCTGATTACTATGTATATCACCGGGCAAGAGTAATGTTTGCGTCTGATCGAAGGAAAGCGCTCCCTCCCACCTGAAACTATTATTAGAAAAACCTTCAGTTCCGTATTCGATCAGCATTGACCTGACCGTGTCGCTGCCATTATTTTTGACAATGAGCTGCGGGTTTGCACCGGCAGGATTCAATCTGCTGTAAATCCCTTTGTCCGAGGGTACGATCACATCTTCGACGGAAACGTCAAACGCAGTTGAAGGCGCTTCATACTGGATAATGTAAGCGCTAATCACCTGAACGCCACAGTTTTCGGAGGTGCACCGGTAGGGCTCCATTTTGAAATGGATGCTGTGGCTGTTTCCGGGTTTAAGTGGCAAAACAAAGTTTTCGGGTTGAACCAGATAGCCGGGACACCAGTTTCCGCGATCAAAAATCCAGGTTCCGGCCTGCGGGTAAACCGGGTTATCACCGCATTCCATCCACATCTGCCGCTTTTCGATCAATTGATTGTCAAAATAGATCTCGCGGTACTTGCTGCAAAATTCAGCGCAGTTGCCGGGGCTATCCATTCCATGCCCGGTCTGGATCACCCGCAAACGGGCAAAGGCTGCATTTTCACCGGCGCTGAAATTTGCCGGCCTGAGAACCTCCTCAATCGGCTGATTGGGGTCACCATACGGAAAATTGTCGTTGTAAATTTCGGTAATCGAAATCGGTTTTGCTACCGGTGTGCCAGTAATGATCTCGAAATCAACAGTAACCAGCCAGCCGCGGTCGTTGTTGGGTTCGTAGCCGGAATGGTTGAAATTGATTTCGGCGCTATCGCGGAGCACAAGACTGAAATCGGTAACATCGGCCTGCCAGGTAAACTGCCAGTCGCCTCCGAAAAACCCGCCGTACGGAGTAATGATCCTGCCGATCTCCCAGTTCAACGTTTTGCCATTCGATCCGCCGACGCGCGTGAGAATGATCCTGTCGGAATAATCCCAGTCGGCGCAACGCATAGTGTCGGGGCAGGCAAAAGTGACATACAGTGTGATTTTTCTGATTTCGGCGCTGGTGTCCGGGAAAACCCCCCAACCCGGGTAAGAATTGACGCCCTGAGATGGGTCAGTAACCACAATCTCACGATTGTGGGTGGTTACGAAGATTGTGTCGGGTTGCGCTGCCTGAACGAAACTGACGATTAAAAGGAATCCAAATGCAAAAAGTAGCGGGTATTGTTCTCTCATCTTTTTGGAATGATTTGTTTCTGCAAATTTATCATTCGTTTTATTTTTCAATGGTTTGCAAATAGAGCAATACAGGATTCCAAACCAATCGTTCATCAATTTACTGATATTCAGCTTAATTGACATGAAAGAAGAAACCTGAACTAATTAACCATCTCAAAACCAGTATTTTTATTTTTGTACTTTTGTTTCAAATTCAATCCAAATTAATCACCTAAAATTATCTACATGAAAAAGATTTTTATTCTCCTGCTTACCATCGGTTTCCTTGCAAATGTAGCCGCACAAAAGCGTGCCCCCGGAATCGAAGAACTCAAAAAAGTCTCATTTACAAGACATTACCAGGCTCCAACGGACGTTACTCCCCCGGGGACCAACAACAATCTGATCGCTGATCCGAAGTTTAAAGATACCCGAATAGGAGACGAAACCGAAATCATCGAAACTGTTTACGACCTGCAGACAAATTCCAGCCTATCCAATCGTTTCTGGATATGGGAAAGCGGATCAATGGCTGCTGTGGCTACCCGCGGTATGACTGCCCCAAACTATACCGACCGCGGCACAGGCTATAATTTTGGCCAGATAAGCGGTAACAACATTACCTGGGGGCCAAAGCCAACTGCCCGCATCGAATCCCTGCGAACCGGCTGGCCGAGCATTGCCCCCTGGGGTGAAAACGGCGAAATCATTGTTTCTCACAACTTTCCGACCCAATTGGTCATCCTTCAGCGGGATTGGAAGGGAACGGGCACGTGGGTGGAATCTCTCTATGCCGGCCCGGGCGGCGGTGTTGCGCCATCATGGCCCAGAATGGTTACCAGCGGCGAGAATTTCAATTACCTCAACCTGGTTTACAACACCAACAGCGTTTACCAGGGACAACCAACTGCTATGCTGTATTCAAGGTATTCAAAAGATACGCAAACCTGGGACATACAGGATGTTCAGCTGGAAGGCACAGGATCAGATTATTATACCGAAATCAGGGCCGATGACTACACAATGGCAGCTAAGGGAAATGTTGTGGTGATTCTGCTGGCCAGCTCATGGTACGACCTTTTTATGCTGAAGTCAACAGACAATGGAGAAACCTTTGAGAAAACTTTGATCTGGGAACATCCCTATCCTTTTTTCGATTTCAACACCACCCTGATGCCCGACACACTTTATGCTGTAGATAATTCTGCAAGCCTTGCTATTGATGACAACGGGATGGTTCATGTGGTATGGGGTGTAGGACGTGTTGCACGGCTGGCAGCCGCACCTCCTGATCCAGGCTATTACAGCTATTGGCCCTATACCGACGGAATTGGTTATTGGAACGAAAGCATGGGACAGATTCCTGAAAATGATAATCCTCACAAAACCATGATGCCGGAATATCTCGAAAGCCTTGGTATGCTGATTGGCTGGACTCAGGATGTGAACAACAGCGGTTTTGTGTTTGATTACGAAGGCACTGCGGAAACACCTTTTAATGTTTACCGCTCACTCGGTATCTCAACCATGCCAACAATCGCCATTAACGACAACAATATAATAGTAGCTTTTGCCTCAGCAACAGAAACATTTGTAACAGCCGACGGAACAATGAATTACAAACATATCTGGACAAGAAATAGTTATGATCTTGGACAAACCTGGGGCGGATTCCTTGACTTGCAAGACGGTAATATTTTCCATCTGTACGACGAATGTATTTACCCGCAATTTGCGCAAAACACGGATAATTATGATGCTTTCAACCTGATCTACAATGCGGATAATTTACCCGGGCTTACGATTGACGAAGACCACGATCCTGTTATTAACCGTATCATCCACAACCGGATGTGGTGGTTAGTTGGGATTGAAGATCAAAGCAATACAACACCGGCCATGAAGGTTTCGCAAAATTACCCAAACCCGGCTTCTAACAGAACATTGATAAAGTTCGAACTTTCAAAAACCAGCGATGTAACCCTTGAAATCTTCAATTCAACAGGGCAACAGGTGGCTGCGCAAAAATACCAATCACTACAGCCTGGAATCCATGCCAAAGAGATCAATATTTCAGGAATGACTCCGGGTGTTTACTTTTACACCTTAGCGGCTGAAAAGGAGAGAATTACCCAAAAAATGATTGTGAAATAGGATTTGCCAGAAAACTTTTTGGTTGAAACTCATTGTTGACCCCAACCCAAACGGGAGCAATGATTTACAATTCTTGGGATAAAAAGGCTTTTGCTGATGCAGAGGCCTTTTTTCGTTTGTGTGACGTCAATTCAGTTCCGGAATTTTTATATTTGCAGGAAATTAATTAAAAACGAAAACTATGAAAAAGCAATTGATTTCACTATTCATCGGACTTATCATTGGAGCAATCCTGGCGCTCTACATCACATTCAAACTTTCACCCGGCATGTTGCTGATCGAATCAGCAAGCCCCTACGATTTTGTTACCACTACACAGAAATTTGAAGCTGCCGTTGCCGCTGAGGGTTGGCGGATGCCCGCAGTACATGATTTACAGGCAACTTTGGCCAATTTTGGCAAACCTGTGAAAGCGGTTAAAGTTTATGAAATCTGCCAGCCGGAATATGCAGCTAAGATATTGGAGATGAGCGAAGAACGGGTAGCCTCAACCATGATGCCCTGCAGGGTGGCCATTTATGAAAAAGCAGGTGGCAGGGTGTACATTTCACGAATCAACTCATCACTTATGTCAAAAGCAATGGGAGGAGTAATTAATGAAGTGATGTCCGTTGCTTTCGAAGATACCGAAAAAATGATTGAGAATGCAAGCAAGTAAACAATTGATCTGAAGTCTTTTTCTTCGAACTGCATTTTCAGGATAAGCTGTCTTAATATCGTGCTCAGAAGAATTCAGGAAAAAAGCCTAGCCGAGCGCAACAGCCTTTTTTCTGTAACAGTCCGCATCCGGGCTTTCTGCAAATTTTCTCTAATTTAGCGGCATAATTCTCAATACTTATCGCAATATGGCTAAAAAGTTGACATTACTTATTTCGCTGATCTTCATTGGTTTAATCACCGTTGCCGGGCCGATTGAGGATCTTATTGAAAACTCCGGAAACGCCGCCGACTACAAAGGCAGCAACCTGTTGATCCTTTTCGACAGCACCAGGGTGGATGTGCAGGCAACCGGGCTGAGTCATTTCCACACTCATCAGTTGATAAAAGTGCTCACACAGGCCGGAGCCACCCTACAGAGGGTGATTAAGGTGGATTACGACCCGCTTTCGGCAGATGTTGAAATCAAACTGGTGAAAATTTATCGAAAAAATGGAACCACGCAAACCATTGATCTGGCCCAGGTCAAAGATTATGCTGCTCCCGCCAGGGCTATCTACTGGGGCGCCCGTGAAAAACTGATCGAAGTGGGGCGATTGGAGCCTGGCGATGCCGTGGAGTTGAAATACTTCAAAAAAGGATTTACCTACGCTCTGCTTATGGAAAATGATGATGATGAACGCTTTATACCTCCCATGCGCGGCCATTATTATGATATTGTACCCTTCTGGAACGATCACCCGGTGCTCGAAAAAATCTACATTGCGCAGCTACCCTCCGACAAGCCGTTACAATTTCAGTTCTTCAACGGCGAGTGCAGCACCTCGCTGCGTTTTGCTGATGGAAAAAATGTTTACACCTTCTCAATGAAAAACATCCTGCCCATCAAGCGCGAGCCAAGCATGGTTGACCTGTTTGATGTTGCACCAAAACTCATCCTGACGACCAGCCCGGACTGGGAGGCCAAATCGCGGTGGTTCTACAAGGTAAACGAAGATTACGGCAGCTTCGACCCAACTCCTGAAACCGAAGCATTTGTGAAAGCATTGCTGAAAGATGCCAAAACTGAGATGGACAGCGTTTCCATTCTCACCCACTGGGTAGCCGACAACATGCGCTACTCAGGAATTTCGATGGGGAAAGGCGAAGGGTTCACGCTGCACAACACTGAGATGAATTTCCGCGATCGTTGCGGCGTCTGCAAGGATAAAGCCGCATTGTTAATTTCGTTTTTGCGCATTGCCGGATTCGAGTCCTATGCTGCGATGACTATGGCCGGATCGAGGATTGAAGACATCCCCGCCGACCATTTCAACCACAGCGTAACCGTCGTGAAACTCTCCGATGGCGAGTTCCACCTGCTCGATCCCACCTGGGTTCCTTTTGTGCGCGAACTCTGGTCGAGCGCCGAGCAACAGCAGCATTACCTAATGGGTTTGCCGGATGGCGCCGACCTGATGATTACCCCAACTTCGCCCAGCGAAAATCACTACCTGAGAATCAAAGCCAAATCGGGTATCAAAGCTGATGGAACCCTCGAAGGTTACCTGACGCTCGAAGCCGAAGGCCAGACCGATGCCGCAGTGCGTGGAATTTTTACCCGCGACTACAAATCAGAATGGAACAAGGCGCTGGAGGCCGAGTTACTGAGAATCCATCCAAACGCCGAAATTACAGCTATGGATTACGGTGACCCGATTGACTACATGGCCGGTCCCATCAACATTACAATTAGCTATCGCATTAAAGGTTACGCTTTTACCGGTGAAAACGAGCTGATATTCACACCGCTGCTGGCGACCAATTTCATGAGCCGCGCTATGGGACACCTCTCAATAAGTACCGATATCGAAACCCGCAAGTTTGCTTTTCGCGACCGCTGCAGCAGGCTGGTTGAACTGGATGAGATAATCACCATTCCGGAGGGCTACAAACCCATTCTCCCTGACGTAAATACAACTTCCCTCGGTTGCAATGCATATTACAACGGGGGCTATCAGGTCGTGGGCAATTCCATCGAATTAAAACAGGAGATGCTGCTCGAAAAGAGGGTATATGAGGCAAGCGACTGGAATGAGTTTCGCAGCGCAGTGAAAGGACAGAAAAAAATGGCTGAAATGCCGGTAGTCCTCAAAAAATAAGGCCATTCAATCACAAACCATTCAACATCAGTAACAATGAAAAGGATTAACTTAATCATAATCAGCCTGTTTTGCATCAACCTGCTTTTTTCGCAAAATGAAAATGCAGACGCCATCTACGAAAAGCTGGTAAAAGAATACACCCTCGAAACAGACGGCAGCACAAATTACCGGGAGTACAAGCAGTTGAAATTACTCACGCACCTCTCATTTAACCGGCTCTATGGCGAAACCTTCATAATCTACAATCCTGATTATCAAAAACTCAAGATTAATGATGCCTTCACGATTATGGCGGATAGCACCAAAGTAATTACACCCACCAACGCATTTAACGAGGTATTGCCGCGAAATGCTGCCCTTTCTGCCACTGCCAACCACCTGAAAGAAATGGTAGTAACCCACACAGCCACTGAAATTGGCGCAACCATTTTTTTGGATTACACACTTACCTCAGCCAAAGGTTTTTTGCCCGGACTGATGGGTAATGTTTTAATCCAGGAATCATCGCCAGTTAATGCGTTGGAAATCAGGGTAAATGTCCCATCTGATCTTGAACTTACCTACCAGATGGTGGGCTTAAGAACGGCGCCTGAAATCAGCATTGCCGGTAACCAGAAAGTATTCACCTGGAAATTCAATGGATTACCCGCTTCGCCAAAGGAATCCTTTCAGGGTAAATATCAGCCTTCCGCACCCCGGTTGTTATTCACCACTGCTACGGGCATCGCTGAATCCATTAGCTGGATTACCAATCAGCCCGCCTTCGACCTGAAGATTAACGAAGAAATGAAAGCCTGGGTAGATACGATCCGAAACCAGCAGGTAGATGAAATCAAGACTTTGATGGCTATCCAAAAAGCTGTGGTTGAAAATGTTGTGTACGAAAGATACAATCCGGCCTGGATGGCCTACCGATCAAGGACACCAGAACAGGTGTGGAAAAGTAATGGAGGAAACAAGCTTGAAAAATCGCTGCTGCTTTCATCACTGCTGAAACAGGCCGGTTTTAACGCAGTACCGGTTTTGGTGGGGTCTGGCACATTTTTCAACGAAAAAGCCATCAACCTCAGCACGTTTGATGATGTATTGCTGATGGTTAATACTAAAGGATTTGGCACTGTTTACATTTCAGCAACAGAGGTTGACAATCAAACACTTGAAAACTATCTGACACAAAATACACTGATTCCGCTCATTAGAGGAACCTCCCGCGCACCTGTCGAAATTTCCAAAAGCGAAAATAAAATCAGCTGCAAAGCAACCTTTACCTTCACCGATGACCTAAAACCTTCGGGCTTGATGGAACTGGAACTGACGGGCGCCGTAAACCCGTTTCTTATGCTTCAAAACGATAAAGGCGGCTTCAAGACAATGGTTTCAGGCGGCCTGATAAAAGATGGCGACGCCGTGATCGTCCAGAACAGCAACCTGGCCAAATCCGCATTGACCGTGAAAGCGGAGACCGATAAGCCTGTTACCGATCAAAACGGATATCTTCGCTGGAGTTTACCTGCAATGACCAACGGTTTCGAAAAGTGGCAAATCAGCTATCTTGACCGGGAGCGAATCAGCGATTTTTATCTACCCGTGGCGATATCCGAAAGCTATACCTACACAATTACAATTCCCGCTGGTTATGAATTGATTAACAAACGTTTCAGCGAACGGGTTAAATGCAGTGCAGGTTCTGCATCCGTCGAAATTAAGCCCAAAGACAACCAGATTGAGATTATCCGCGAATTGAATCTTACAGGGGCTGCAATTGGCCAGCAGGATTACCAGGAATTCAGGGAGATGATCAATTTCTGGATGGATAAAAACCAGAAAACATTGGTTTTCAGGAAAACGGAAAAGTAAACATCACAACCAACTTCCCCAGAACCGCTTATTTTGGGGTAAAATAAAAAACCAAACCTCGCTGCTCATTACGACCGGCAAGGTTTTTTTGTTTGATAGTATTGATGAGAGCCAACTCCCATTATCTTCCTACTTTCCGCTATGTGCCTGAATGGCAGTAATCACCACGGTATTCACAATGTCTTTGATTGTGCATCCGCGACTGAGGTCGTTTACCGGTTTATTCAAACCCTGCAATATCGGGCCGATGGCTACTGCATTTGCGGCGCGCTGAACTGCTTTGTAGGTGTTGTTGCCGGTATTAAGATCAGGGAAGATGAAGACGGTAGCACGGCCTGCCACATCGCTTCCCGGCATTTTCTGACGAGCTACCGAAGGCTCAATGGCGGCGTCGTATTGGATAGGACCTTCAATCTTCAGATCAGGCCGGCGCTCGCGGGCTAAACGGGTAGCGCTGCGGACTTTTTCCACCTCCTCCCCTTTTCCGGATTCGCCGGTGGAGTATGAAAGCATGGCAATCCGAGGCTCAATCCCAAAATTAATAGCGGTTTCGGCAGAACTGATGGCAATATCGGCGAGCTGTTCTGCATTTGGATTGGGATTCACTGCGCAGTCGGCATACACCAGCACCCTGTCGCTGAAGCACATCAGGAATGAGCTGGAAACAATCGAAACACCTGGTTTGGTCTTTACAAATTCAAATGCCGGCCTGATTGTGTGCGCCGTAGTGTGGGCTGCCCCTGAAACCATTCCATCGGCATGTCCTTTGTGTACCATCATGGTACCCAGATAACTGACATCATACATTAGTTCATAGGCGCGCTCTTTGGTAATGCCTTTGTGCTTGCGGATTTTGTAATATTCGGCAGCATATTCATGCACAAGGTCGTTGTCGTAAGGGTCAATAATATTGACACCGGTAAGCTGAATCTGAAGTGATTCAGCTCGCTTCAGGATTTCATTTTCATTACCTAATAAAGTGATATCCACCACATTACGTTTCAATAAAATCTCGGTCGCCCTAAGGATGCGTTCATCTTCCGATTCGGGAAGCACAATATGTTTGCGATTGGTTCGGGCGCGCTCAAATAGCTCATATTCAAACATTACCGGAGTTATTACCTTCGACCGGGTAATTTTAAGTATCTGACCCATAATATCAATATCCACATTGGACTCGAAATGACCCAATGCTGCTGTCAGTCTGCGTTCGTTTTCAGGTGCTAGTACCGGACGTATGTTGCTCACTGCCAGGGCAGTTTCATAGGTATCCGAATTCACTGACATAATAGAGAGCGGCAATGGGTTTATTCCATCCAGCAGTTTTGTCATTGGCGGACTGGGCTTTAAACCTCCGGTAAGAAGAATCCCTGAAATGCTCGGAAAATTATCAGCAATCTGTGCCATAATCAATCCAGCGATGATATCAGTACGATCGCCCGGAGTGATTACCAAAGTCCCGGCAGAAGTGAATTTTAGCACCTGGTCGAGCGACATGGCAGCAATTTTAAAATCGTTCACATCCATGTTCAGGCTATCCTGGGTTCCATAAACATGGGAGGCATTTAATGCTCTGAATATTTGTCTTATTGTGATAGTCTGTAAAATAGGCTTCTCGGGCAGCACAAAATAGATCTCGCCTTCTTTGGAATATTTTTCCAGTGTCAGTTTTATTTTATTGATGTCAGCTTCATTCACCCTGTTTATTACTGTACCAATCTGCGCACAGCTTTCACTTTGAAGGGTTCCCTTAATCATCTGGATGGCATCGGCAACCTGACTGGCATTTTTTCCTGAACCATTGATTACTGCGAGGATTGGCGAACCTAAATTATTGGCAATCCGGGCATTAATATCGAATTCAAAAGAAACCAGTTGTCCCCTGAAATCTGTTCCTTCGATTAAAATAAAATCGCATTGGGTTTCCAGTTGCTTATACTTGGCCAGAATTTTTGTGAACAAGGTCTCCATATCGCCGGCCTGGATGTACTCGAATCCCTCTTTACTTGTGATCCCAAACATGGAAGTGTAAGCGTGGGGGAGTTTGAATCTCTGTGAAATAAGCCTGATATGACTGTCCTGTTCTTTACCGTCCTTTACTATTGGCCTGAAGAAACCTATACGGTTAACATGCCTCGAAAGCAACTCCATGAATCCCAGCACGATCAACGACTTTCCCGACATCTCCTCCGAAGCTGCAATATATAGATTCTGCGTCATTTATCCTGATGCGTTATTTTGTTAACAATAAGTTTGCAAAATAACGAAGTTTATTTGGTTTTGGCGCACCGGTAAAATGAATTTTTTATCCTTTGATCAGTGATAGAAGGATTGGCGGAAGGTTTTTGGTGCTTTGGAAGGTTTTATTTTCCTCAATTTTAAAATCAGCCAGGCAAATAATAAAGTAATGAGTAATGCGATTCCCCTTAAAAGCCAGGTCTTTACCCAATTTACTTTTGGTGGAACTGGTTTTTCAGGACCGTTTCCGTCGTGCCTGATCACAGGGTTTAGGTAGAATTGGGTGTTGTTGGGGAAAAGAATTTCCGTGCGAATGTATGGGTCGCTTCCGAGCAGTTCATAAGAGGCTGTGGTGGTGTTGGATGCTACTTTTCGGATCATTCCGTTTTGCCCAACAAACTTTATGGCCGATGCAATTTCACTAACTTCAACTGTCAAGTTACTGCCTACAACTTCAACCGACTTCAGCACCGGCACTTTGCGGTGGTCTTCGGCTTTTTGGTAAAAATCAGCGCCTTCGAGCATATTGACAAATGCGCCGTAAGCCTTTCCGGCTTTTAAAGCAGCCAATATCTCCTTCTCCTCCAATGACCCGGAATTGATATAAGTGCAATAACGGCCGACTTTTGTTGGATCAAGGACATCATGGGAGTCGTCGTTGGAAATAATGTACACCGGATGACCGGATGTGAGGGCTGCATCCCAGTAGTTCAGCGAAACCACATAATGACTAACAGCTTCGAGCAGGTCGTAATTACACAAGAGCCGCATATCTTCAGGTTCATAGCCTCTTCTTACCTTTGGATGTACAATGCACACAACTTTGTTATGCGGTCTTAAAGTATTCAGAATGTGCTGTTTATGGCTAAGATTCTGATAAAAAGGATAATCCAGCCAGGTAACTTTATTTGTTCCCAGGCACACCTGGTGGGTTTTTCTCAATCCATAGCCATGTTCATAGGCCGACACATATCCCACTTCATTTACGCCGTAAGGATTAATTTTCATGTAATCGGTAATGGTAATGATATCGTAACCCAATTGACGATAAACGGCAAAAATGGCTTTGGACTCATTTTTTCTTCCATCGGTTAGTCCGAGCCAAACCCTCGACTGAATCTGAAAGTTTCCCTTTTTCCATAAAGAATTATCCATTCCCTGATAAGGGTTGTGAATTTGTTCACCGCTAAAGGGCTCTGGCTCAACAAAGTCGTAAACCGGGGCAAAAGCGTAGATAAAAAAGAATGCTGTTACCATCAGCAGTATTACAAGAAGCAGGAACTTTGAGATCAGGCTAAAAAGTCTTTTCATCGAATACTCCGGATTAATAAGTTGTGCAATTTTTTTCTTCAGCAAAAGCAAAAATAATGATAATTATGAGACACTTAGAATTTGCTTTGTGAAATTTCTAAAATAATGTAACCATTTTACATTTCTTTACTCTAATGAGTTTCAGTTACTTTTTGCGTTAATTTTGAACAATAAAAAAAACAGACACTCATGGAACAATCAAAAAGACTTTATCGCAGCCGTTACGACTCGGTAATTGCAGGCGTTGCAGGTGGAATTGCCCGTCATTTCAACATAGACCCGATCATCATCAGGGTTCTTTTCGTTGTACTCGCATTTGCGGGAGCTGGGGGTATTATTGTTTACATAATACTTTGGATTGCAGTTCCCCTTGATCCCGATCTGACCTATTATAAATTTAATAAAAGGTACAATTTTAATCACCCGGCCGATGAGCCGCAGGATATTAAAACTGACGATTTCGTAAACCAGGATGAAGAGGCAAAAGTCAAACCAGAAGAAAAACCATTTTCATATGACGAAAAAAGAACCCACAGGAGCGATGGCAACATGATTGCCGGGATTATTTTAATCGTATTGGGAAGCTTATTCCTGTTCGTTCGTCTTATTCCCGACATCAGTTTTGGACAACTATGGCCTGTTGTTCTGATAATTGCCGGAATATTTATCATGCGCAGTGCTTTATCAAAACCTAAAACCTATTAGTCATGAAATCAAAAGACATTTTCTGGGGCGTATTGCTGGTCGGCATCGGATTGATGTTTCTGCTGAGAAATTTCGACGTCATCACTTTCGATTGGCATGTTTTCAGGTCGCTTTGGCCTGTTTTGATTATCATTCTTGGTGTTGCTCTTTTACCCGTTAGCAGTTTTGTAAGAGTGATCCTTGCTATGATAATTGTAGCGGGCTCAATAATTTTTGTCTCTGTTCAAAAGCCGGAGAGCAATCACTTTTTCAGGTTCCAGGATAAATTTTCGTGGGACTGGGAAGACGAAACAGACGAAGATAGCTGGAATCAGCAGGTTCTAACCGAGGGATTAAATCCTGATCTTAGTCATGCTGTGCTGGAAATGGATGCTGCTGCAGGAAAATTCGGCATGGAAACCACTGATGAATACCTTTTCAAATTTGAGAATTCAGGGAATCTTGGAAAGTACAATCTGGTCTCAGAGGAAGCCGGAAATTCAGCAATTCTTCGTCTCAAAATGGAGGAAAGAAAGTTTACGAAAGTCAATAAATCCAATAACGCAACTATTTACCTGAATACTGAGCCAATCTGGGATATTTCGATGGACGCAGGTGCTGCTTCGATAAATTTCAATCTGCAGGATTTCAAAGTTGACAAAATTGATATTGACGGTGGTGCAGCTGATATTAACCTGAAACTGGGAGATCGGAACGAGAACACGAACGTCAGAATCAACACCGGAGCTGCTTCTGTGTTTGTGGAAGTACCTCAATCGTCCGGCTGCGAAATATATACCAGTACCGTTCTATCTTCAAGAACCTTCGAAGGCTTTCAGTATGAGGGCGATAATTTCTACAGAACAGAGAATTTCGATGATGCATCGAAAAAGATCACCCTCAGAATTGACGCAGCAGTTTCGAGCCTGAAAGTGATCAGATATTGATGACTGAGAACGTAATTATCTTACACTGATATAGTTATCATAGCTAAGGCAAACTTCTTTGCTGAGAGCAATTCCTGTGGCAATAATCTCTCCCCATTTCTCCGAAGGCAAATCCGCGATTTCATTTTTTCTGATACCCATTTTAATTATCGAACTGGCAATTCCGGCGTTAAAGGTATCACCAGCCCCGATTGAACTGACAATTTTAACCGGCGGGACATCAAAATGGCGGGTAAAATCTTTCGTGTAAAGCGTAATGTGACCCGAACCTCTGGTAAAAATCAGCACCGCATTACTTTCATTTCTTATGATTCTGAAAGCCGCATCCCCATCACCGGCACCAAAAATGGTTTCAAAATCTTCGTTTGAGGCTCTAACAACGTCACTCAAAGCGAAATTTTCCAAAATCATCGGGAGCAATTTCGGGATTTCATTTTTATGTGGATTTCGGATATTTGGGTCGTGGATAAGTATTGCACCGGCCTCTTTAGATCGTCGTGCAAAGCCTGCTACTGGCTCCCTGACGTCCGGACTTACCGAAAATATTGACCCGAAAAGTACGATATCCTCTGGTTTTGGACGAGGCAAATCCTGCCGTAATCGCTCAGCCGGGTAATGCTTATAAAACAAATACCTGGCATTTTGGTTCTCGTCCAGGAAAGCAAGGGCTACAGGTGTCTTTCCGTCATCAAAAAGCTGGACATAATCCGTGTTTACGTTATTGGTTTTCAGAAAATCTAAAATTACCTTTCCCAGATCATCATTGCCCATCTCGCTAATAAACAACACTTTATGGCAAAGCCTTCCCAGAGTAACTGACGAGTTCAGCAAAGAGCCGCCCGGTTTACCTGCTTCAATTCGACCCTTTTGAAAGATGATATCATAAACCGTTTCGCCGATAGAGTAAATATTCCGACTCATGAATTTGATTTTACCGGTAAAAATATCAATTCATCTGAAAACAACCACAAGCCCGAAGATAAATATGAGTGAATTAAGTAATTTTACATCAAAATTTTACTGCCATGCTCACACAATACGCACTCATCTTTTCCATCGTACTCCAGTTCGCCGCTGCTGTAATTGTGATCAGCCTTATTAGAGCCACCAAGTACAACTCGAGCTGGATTCTATTATCCATCTCGCTGTTAGTCATGGCTTTACGACGATTAATAGAGTACTTGCCTTTTACTAACAAAGAGCTTACTGACCAGGTGTTGATGCTCAACAGCTGGCTAGGGGTATTCACATCTTTATTGATGCTTGTAGGCATGTTTTATGTAAAAAAGGTCCTCAATTATATGTTCAGGCTTGAGGAGGCACGCGCTGCGGCAGACAAGCGTCTTCTGAACACCATAATCCGGACCGAGGAAAATGAACGTCGGCGGCTTGCAAAAGAGCTACACGACGGCCTCGGGCCATTACTTTCGTCGGTGAAATTATCCGCTTCGGCAATGGCCGAAAACAACAAAACCGGGCAGGAAAGTGAAATTCTGAAAAATATGGTCTCAACCATCAACGAATCAATCAATACACTGAAAGAGATCTCTAATAACCTCAGCCCGCATATTCTGGACAATTTTGGTCTTGTCACGGCTATTCAGTCTTTTATCAACAAACTGGAACAGGCAGGCAAAATCCGGTTTGAATTCAGGGCAAATATAGGAGCAAAGAGATATAGCGAAAACACCGAAATCATTATGTTTCGAACGGTTACAGAATTGATTAACAACACCCTGAAACACGCAGGCGCAAATAAAGTTTTGATAAGTCTTGACGAAGAAAATGGTTCTCTGAAACTACTTTACCAGGATGATGGCGTTGGTTTTGATCAGGAAAAGCTGTTGCTTGAGAAAAATCCAGGAATGGGATTGGGTAATATCCGTTCCAGGATCAATTCGCTGGATGGAAAATTTGAAGTTGAGAGCTGGCCGGGCGAGGGAATAATAGTGAGCGTTGATTTAATAATACAAGTTTTACACTCTGATATTCAACAAAATTAATGACCAACATGGCAAAATTTTCCTTGACAATTGTTGACGACCATAAATTGTTCCGTGACGGCTTGAAATTACTTCTATCAACCTGGTATTCAGATATTAAAATCTCCGAGGCTTCAAATGGGAAGGAGTTTTTAAAGTCTCTCGAACTTGCCGTTCCCGACCTCACGCTGATGGATATCAGTATGCCGGAGCTGGATGGGATAGAAGCCACACGACAGGCAGTGGAGATGCATCCTGACATCAAAATCGTTGCTCTCTCGATGTTTGGGGATGAAGCTTATTATTTCAAGATGATTGATGCCGGAGTAAAAGGCTTTCTGCTGAAAAACTCTGAATTTGACGAAGTCCGTGAAGCAATTGATTCAGTGCTGACCGGCGATCATTATTTCTCGAAAGATTTATTGCTGAACATAGTACGCAGCATCAGAAAAACTCAGGAAAACGCTGAGGAGGAAGTCAATCTCTCGGAGCGTGAAATTGAAATTTTGCAACTTATCTGCCTCGGTTTGTCCAATCATGAGATCAGCGAAAAACTCTTTATAAGCAAACGAACTGTTGATAAGCATCGCGCTAACCTTCTCTTCAAAACCAACTCGCGCAATACAGCTCACCTGGTTACAAATGCCATAAAACACCGATGGGTTAAAGTTTGAAAAGTCTATATCATGGCTGATAGCTGTAATTGACTCAAACCTTTAACCTCATTTTCTCTCTGGGGTGCAGCATAACCTCAGTTACAAGTCCATTATCAACTGCAGGTGGTATAAATACTTATTGCCAAATACGCATCATTTCCCGTCATTTAGAGTGTTTGACGGGTTGTTCACAATTCGTATCAGACCTAATTTTGCAGAATAAAATACCAACTAAGTTTACCGGTATTTTATGAAAAAAGCAAAGGCAGTTTACATCCTAAAATATTGTTAAACAAAGAGTTGTCAAAAACGAACTTTTTCACCACACATGGTCTCAATTAATTCCAATACAATTCAAAACTTAATAGGTGATATCAGGGAGGCACAACCTTTAAACAACGAAACTCTCACGGCGATCGTAGAAAGTTGTCGTCTGACCGCTTCCACTTTCAGCAATTTCGAAAAATTCAATCATCCTGGTGTCGAGAGTTATGGCAGAGCCTTAATCCATGACAACGGGAATTTCAAAATTATGCTAATGTCTTGGTTGCCAGGCGATTTTACAGCCATTCACAGTCATGGATTTGTGGAATGGGGATGCGTTTGTTTTTTTGGTGACATATCCCTTCGTCAGTACGAGTTTTCTGACGATACGTTAAAAATGGTGGAAAAACAGACCAGTACAGAAGGAATTATCGCTCCGGTTCATGGCGATCTGATACACATTATGGGCAATGCCGGCAAGAGAGGAATTACTACGCTACACATTTATGGATCGAATAGCCATAACAGGGACATCTCAAAGGATTCGAAAGTCTATTATCCTGAATGTCAGAAACTGGTAACCACCATGGGGTCGGCATTCTTAATCCAGGATAGTAACCTGGTGCTTCACGAAATGCGCTTTTCAAGTGTTAACAAAGACCTGCTGGCTGACTATTTCGACCTGGTAAGCCCCTATTACGAGCGAAACAATAGAACCGATATCATCGAGCAGATGAAACATTGCCTAATGCCCCCAAAGTAACAAGTCATCAAACAAAAAAATGAGATTAATCATCAAGTGAATCTTTCATAAACAACATAAAACAATGAAAAAGAGTAATTTAACAAGAATAATCCTGGCGATGTTAATCATCATATCAGGAATATCACATACCGGTTGCGGGTCAAGCGGAAACAAAACTGAAGCCGGCGAAGGTGATTTGAAAGGCACAATATCCATATCAGGCGCGTTTGCGCTGTATCCGCTAACGGTGAAATGGGCCGAGGAGTTTATGAAGCTGAATCCCGGTGTGAGAATTGACATCAGCGCAGGCGGAGCCGGCAAAGGAATGGCCGACGTTCTGTCTGGGATGGTTGATCTGGCGATGTTTTCACGCGAGATTACCCAGCCCGAGATTGATAAAGGTGCATGGTGGATCGCGGTGAGTAAGGATGCGGTACTCGGCACTATCAATTCCGGCAATCCTTACAAAGCGGAGATCCTGCGGCAGGGGATTTCAAAAGAATCGCTGATGAAAATCTATCTGGATCAATCCATAAAAACCTGGAATCAAATACCGGGAATTACCAGTGATGAGAATCGAATCAACGTTTATACCCGTTCGGATGCATGTGGCGCAGCTGAGATGTGGGGACTGTTCCTGGGAAAAAACCAGGAGAGTCTCCAGGGAATTGGCGTTTTTGGCGATCCGGGCATTGCCGATGCAGTGAAAAACGACAAGCTCGGAATGGGCTACAACAACGTCATTTATGCTTACGACATCAACACCCGCAAAAAATACGACGGGATCGAAATCATTCCTATTGATCTGAATAACAACGGAATAATTGAACCGGAAGAGAATTTCTATGGCAGCCTTGACGACATTTGCGCAGCCATCGCCGACTACCGCTATCCCTCGCCCCCTGCCCGCGACTTATACCTGGTGTCGAAAGGAAAACCGGAACAATCGGTAACCATCGAATTTTTGAAATGGATCCTCACCGAAGGCCAGCAATATGTAAGCCAGGCCGGGTATGTGCATCTGTCGGATACAAAAATCGAAAATGAGTTGCAGAGATTAAAATGAGGTTCAGAAGATTTGACATTGGGCGCCACCTGAGGGATAAACTGCACCTGGCATGGATGTTAGTGGCTTTTGCCGTAGCGATGTCAGTGCCTGTTGCTCTACTTTTAGGGCTTACCTATAAATCTTCGGCGCTTTTGGCCGACCACTCCATTTTCAACATTATTTTCTCGAAAGAATGGAAACCACTTTCAGGTGAGTTTGGATTTTACCCTTTCATTATCAGTTCATTATGGGTTACAATGGTTTCATTGCTCATTGCCGCCCCCATTTGCCTTCTTACAGCCATCCATCTCACTCAATATGCTAAAAGATGGGTTCTGAAGCTGATGCATCCTATCATTGATATGCTTGCGGGCATACCCTCCGTTATTTTTGGCGTATGGGGGATTTTGGTAGTTGTACCGGCCATTTCGGATTATATTGGGCCATTTTTAGGAAAATCAGTTTCCGGCTATTCCATCCTGGCAGGTGCAATAGTCCTTTCGATTATGATCATTCCGTTCATTCTCAATATTTTAATCGAACTATTCAGAAATATACCTACCGAACTGAAGGAGGCATCACTTTCGCTTGGTGCAACTAAGTGGCAGACAATCAAGCATGTACAAATTAAAAAAATCTTACCTGGAATTGTCTCTGCTTTTGGTCTGGGAATGTCGCGCGCTTTCGGGGAGACGATTGCAGTGCTGATGGTGGTAGGCAATGTAACCCACATTCCCAAAGGGGTTTTTCAGCCTGGCTATCCGTTGCCTGCTTTGATCGCCAACAATTATGGCGAAATGCTTTCGATACCACTGTATGATGCTGCTTTGATGCTGGCAGCTTTGATATTGTTTGTTATTGTGCTGTTTTTCAATTTCATATCCCGCATCATTATCATTAAGTCTGACAAACACAACTAGCATGGATTTACGTAAAACAGAGGAATGGTTTTTCAGGGTATTGATGTTTTTATCCACAATGGTGATTGCTGTATCACTTTTCATGATCATTTTCAGCGTCTTATACAGCGGATTGCCTCATTTGACGTGGGAAATGATAAGTAGTGTTCCCAAAGGCGGCTTCTATTTTGGTAAAGAAGGTGGCATTCTGAATGCTATCATTGGGTCACTCTATCTCTCCCTGGGCGCCACTTTACTTGCATTTTTACTTGGATTGCCGCTGGCGTTGTTTCTCAACGTACATTTGATCCGCTACCGCAAGCTGGTGAATGGAGTCCGTTTTGTGATGGACCTGCTGTGGGGAGTGCCTTCCATTGTATACGGCGCATTTGGTTTTACTATCATGGTATTTTTCGGGATACGGGCTTCGCTGCTGGCCGGGATCATCACGGTTACACTTTTCATTATCCCGATCATGGTAAGAGGGATGGATGAAGTCTTAAAATCTGTACCCCGCGGACTACTCGAATCTTCGCTATCACTGGGTTCCACAAGATCCGAAACTGCTTACCGGGTTTACCTCAAACAGTCCATTCCGGGAGTCATCACTGCAGTACTGTTGTCGTTCGGACGAGCAATAGGCGATGCAGCTTCGATACTGTTCACCACCGGCTATACCGATTACATCCCTACATCGCTGAGCCAGCCAACAGCCACCCTCCCTCTGGCCATATTCTTCCAGTTGAGCTCACCCATTCCCGAAGTGCGGGAACGCGCTTATGCAGCCGCAGTAATCCTTATGATAATCATCCTGATTATCAGCATATCATCCAGGTTTTTCAGTAAGAAATACCACAAAAACAAAATCAACTTTTAACCATGGACAAAGCAAAAATCACCATAAGTAACCTCAATCTATATTACGGTAAACAACACATTCTCAAAGAGATAAACACGATTATCCCCGAGCGTCAGATCACGGTGATTATGGGGCCGTCGGGATGTGGAAAAACAACTCTGATGAAAAGTCTAAACCGGTTAACCGATCTCAACCCGGACACCAAGGTAAGTGGCAGCATTATGATTGACGGCCGGGATATCCTCAGCACCCACGATGATATTACCAAAATCAGAAAAATGATGGGGCTGCTGGCGCAGCGCCCCTATCCGCTTCCAATGAGTATTTATAACAACATCGCATATGGACTTAGGATCAGCGGCAGAAAAAAGAAACGTTTCCTCGACAAGCGCGTAGAACATTATTTACGACAGGTGAATCTTTGGGAAGAGGTGAAAGACAGACTGAGGGACCCTGCCGGCGCGCTCTCTATCGGTCAGCAGCAGCGGTTGTGCCTGGCGCGCGGCCTTGCGGTTGACCCGGAGATTATACTCGCCGATGAGCCAACCTCCGCCCTCGACCCCATCTCCAGCCAGACAATCGAGGAGAAATTCAACGAGCTAAAGAATCATTACACAATTGTGCTGGTTACCCACATCCTGCGGCAGGCCAGGCGCATTGCTGATTATGTAATTTTCATGTACCTCGGAGAGATTATCGAACAAGGTCCGGCTAAGGAGTTTTTCGAAAATCCAAAAGAAGAAATTACCAGAAATTATCTCAAAGGAGCATTTTATTGATGCAAAAGTTGACGGACAAGGTTTTTGTGTAATACGGAAATTACAGGACATTCTGCAAATCAGCTATTTTGCAGCCAATGTGTCTTTTAGATTGTCAATGATGATTTTTGTTGCACCGCGCATCTCTTCCACATACTTTTTTGCTTTAACGGAAGCATTTTCAAGCTTTTGATTATCAGTCAAAAGAGTTGTGGCAATTTCAAGAAATTCGCTACTTGAGCTGATGCTGAATGCTCCCCCCCTTTCAATCAAATCAACAGCTTCGCGGAATTTTTGGTATCTGGGGCCAAAAATCACGGGATTCCCAAAAGTGGAGGCTTCGAGAATATTGTGAATACCAACGCCAAAACCTCCACCAATATAGGCCAATGAAGCGTACTGATAGAGGTGGGATAAAATACCGATGTTGTTGATTACCAACACCTTTGCATCAATAACATTATTCTCATCAGCTTCTGAATACTGAACCGGTTTTCCTGGTATTTTGCTCATCAAAGACTGAATACGCTCTGGGTCAACCTCGTGAGGAGCGATAACAAATTTCAAATTCATCTGGTCAGCGTGGATGATCTCAAGGATTATTTCCTCGTCGGCAGGCCAGGTGCTTCCGGCCAGCAACAACCGTGAATCACCTTTAAAAATCCGGATCAACGGAAAATCCTTCTTTTGCCGTGCGATACTGAAAACGCGGTCGAAGCGGGTATCGCCACTTACAGTAACCTGCTGTATACCTGCAGTTTTCAAAATATCTGCAGATTCCTGATTTTGAACAAAAAACCTATTTACCTTACTAAGTTGCTTCAGTTGCCAACGCCCCAACTTCGAGAAAAATCGTTGCTCAGGTCGGAAAATTGCAGAGATAAAAACCTGGGGAATCTGCTTTTGGTGCAACTCATGCATATAATTGAACCAATACTCATACTTCACAAAAACAGCGAGTTCGGGTTTTACAATCCGTATAAACTGCTGCGAATTGTACCGGGTGTCAACCGGAAGATAAAAGATGTAATCGGCACCTGGGAAATTTTTTCTGATTTCGTATCCCGACGGGGAAAAGAAGGTCAACAAAATTCTCTTTTGAGGAAAGGTTTCTTTACAAGCCTCGATCACCGGCCTGCCCTGCTCAAACTCGCCCAACGAAGCGCAATGAAACCAAACGATCGGCCTGTCGTGGGAAATTTCATTTTCCAACCTCCTGAAAATATCTTTCCGCCCTCTGACCCAAAGTCTCGCCTTGTTGTTGAACAACCCGATAATCCTTATCGCCAGATGATAAAGATGAATGAAAAGGTTGTAGAGAAAAAAGTTCATTTCAGGTTAGTTGAGGATAAAATGCGGTTTCAAAATTTGTAAGACGATCAAAGTGAAAGGTGCTGACTAAATCGTTATAGCCCTAATATTCAATTCGTTATTAATAGTAATAATAATCTTTTGCCATTCGCTTTCTGAAAGGAATAATCCAACCGGCTTTGATGCCGTAAAGCATATCGAAACGAATCTCGTCGTCGCGGCGCATGGTATCGAAATTCATAGAGCGCCGGTTTTGCGTCCACCCTTCAACGATTTCGAAACCGGCAAAAAAGCTATGCAGACGGTTTTTTCCCATGTGCATGTACCCAATAAACTGAGCTGCGCTGAATCCGCTGCTCAAACGATCGTAGCCTTTCCGATAATCGCCCCGTAGCGCTGCAGCCATGTCCTGCTCCACTTTGATGTGTATCCGGTGCTGAACAAAACCACCGCCCGCCATCAGCATCAGGCCGGAATTGGGGTTACCGGACGAAAGTGGGATAATTTTACCAACGCGGAAAGTAGTGTAAAACCCTCGTTCAAAGAAACTTACATTTGCAACCTGACCGTTGTCGCTAATTACAAATCCATCTACGTTGATTAAATTCTGGATCAGGCTGTCCTGATTAATCTCATTACCAAAAATGAAATTCAGGTCGGTCATATAGAGCCAGTTGCCTTTGGTCTTGTGCTGGTAACCCAAACCAATAGTTGAATTGAAGCCAAAACGGTCAGCAAGGTCGCCGGCTGGCAACTGGAATCCTACAGCAGGAAAGACCATGGAAACATTCTCGGCCTTTCGTGGTTTTTCTTCCGTCTGAGCGAAAACAGAGGGTACGACAAATAAAATTGCAGCGAGAATTGTATTGATTAAATATTTCATTAGCGAAAAGTGATTTGCAAAGATAGCGGGTTTGCTTATTCTGAGGTTTAGCTTATCAGGCTAAAAATTCTGATCGGATCGTGGATCAACCAAATGCACCCCAATGCTGTAATTTCGCTGTAAAACATTGATCATCAATCGGTAATCCTCCTCATTCTGCACAAAATCCAATTTGTTGGTGTCCACAATTACAATTCGCATATTCGATTGTTGCCGGATAAAATCGAGGTAGCTTGCCTGAATTTTTTCGAGATAATCAGCTTTGATTTCCAGTTCATAGTCGCGGCCGCGATTTTTAATATTGCGGAGCAGGTTGTTGATATCGAGATAAAGATAAACCAGCAAATCCGGTTTTGGTAATGTTTCGCTGATGATTTCAAAAAGCTTTTTGTACAATCCGAAAGTGTCGTCAGGGAGGTTTTTCCGGGCAAAAATGAAAGACTTGTGTATAAAATAATCCGAAATGGTGAAATGGGTGAATAAATCGCGGTGAGTCAGCTCCTTTTTGAGTTGTTCAAAACGTTCGGCAAGAAACGAAAGCTCCAGCGGAAATGCATATTTATCAGGTTCCTTGTAGAATTTTGGCAAAAAGGAGTTCTCTTCAAACTGTTCGAGGATCAGTTTTGCATTGAAATCCCGAGCAATCCTGGTGGCCAGAGATGTTTTTCCTGCGCCGATATTTCCTTCGATCGAAATGAAATTATACTCCATTAACTTTTCCGGCATTACTTGTGGCTGCATCTTAATATCAAGTGGGTTGAATAGTACATTTGAGATTATCTTCGCATTCGGCCAGCAACTGCGCCATTGATTTATTAAAAACCGGATGCAAAAAGTCCGGGGCAAGTTCGCACATAGGCATCAGTGCAAATCGCCGCAGGTGCACCCGGGGATGAGGCAAAACAAGGGTTTCGCCCGAGATTACCAGATCACTATAAAACAAAATATCCGCATCCAGGGTTCTCGCCTGATAACCTGCGCCGGGTTCCCGCACTCGACCAAATCTCAGTTCCATTTCAAGTAAACGGGCCAGGAGTTCTTCAGGGTTAACACTGGCATTGATTTCAAGAGCCTGGTTCAGAAAATCCTGCTTCGACGAAAAGCCCCATGGCGCTGTCTGATACATTGATGATACCCCGGTCACAGGCGCAACATGGCCGTTGATAAAGGCAATGGCTTTCAGCAGGTTATTCTTCTTGTCGCCAAGATTGCTTCCCAGTAGCAGGTAGGCTGTTTGCATTTGTAAGGCTCAATGATTCAAAACGTGCCAAAAGTAAGACAACTTTATCAAAAATAAATTCCACCTTTGCAACAATTAATTACTCACCTAATAATATGATAGTTATGAAGCAATTTTTTAAGTTCATGTTCGCCTCAATGTTAGGCTTTTTCATTATGTCTGTGATTATGTTCTTCGTTTTTGTGGGTATGATCGCATCGCTTGCCACAATGATGGAGAAAGAGACTACCAAAGTTGAACCCAACTCCGTAATACTGATTAAGTTCGATTCAGAGATTCGCGACCGTTCGGCGAAAGATCCTTTTTCCGATATTGATTTCAACACCATGCAGCCAAAATCATCGCTCGGTCTGAATGACATTTTAAAAAATCTGGAAAAGGCCGCAAAAGACCCCAACGTCAAGGGAATCTATCTTGATTTAAGTTCCGTTGAGTCGGGTTTGGCCAATCTGGTTGAAATCAGAAAAGCTTTGCTGAAATTCCAGGAGTCGGAAAAGTTTATTATTGCTTACAGCGAGAGCTACTCTCAGGGCGCTTATTATCTAGCTTCAGTGGCTGATAAGGTGTATTTGAACCCTGAAGGAATGCTCGATTTCAGGGGACTTTCGGCAGAGTTGATCTTTTTTAAAGGCACCCTTGAAAAACTGGATGCCGACATGCAAATTATCAGGCATGGAAAATACAAAAGTGCTGTGGAGCCTTTCATGCTCGATAAAATGAGTCCTGAAAACCGGGAACAGATGATGGCGCTTGTCAATGGCGCATGGAGTACTATTATGGAGGGTATTTCGGAATCGCGAGATATCCGAAAGGATGAGTTGAACAGGATCGCAGACAACCTGCTGATCAGAACGCCGGAAGATGCCGTGAAACTCAATTTTGTGGACGAGTTGAAATACTACGATGAGATTCTTGCGGAATTGAAAACCCTCTGTGGAATTGAGCAGGATGATGATCTCAACAGCCTCACGCTGGCAAAATATTTCAACGCCCCCGATCCGGTGAAAGAAAAAAAGGATCTTAAAAACCGGATTGCTGTGGTTTATGCTATTGGAGAGATAACATCAGGCGAGGGTAGCGATGATGTTATCGGCTCTGACCGGATTGCCAAAGCCATCCGTACTGCACGTGAAGACGACAAAGTGAAAGCCATCGTGATGCGTGTAAACTCACCCGGTGGAAGTGCGTTGGCCTCGGATGTCATTTTGCGCGAGGTTAAACTGGCTGCAGACAAGAAACCATTCGTAGTTTCGATGGGTAATGTAGCTGCATCAGGTGGTTACTACATTTCAGCCGCAGCGCATACCATTTACGCCGAATCTTCAACAATAACCGGCTCAATCGGTGTTTTGGGCATGATGCCTAACTTCGAAAATACCATGAAAAACAAATTGGGGATAACTTTCGACTATGCCATGACCAACGAAAATGCCAACTTCATGTCTGCATTCCGGCCACTGACTCCAGTGCAACGCGATATCATTCAGGGATATATCGAGGATGTTTACAGCACTTTTGTTAACCATGTGGTGGAAGGCCGCGGGATGAGCTACGAAGAGGTGGATGCCATTGGCCAGGGACGTGTGTGGATCGGAAGCGATGCCCGAAATATTGGGCTTGTAGATGAAATCGGCGGGTTTGAGGATGCCTTGAAAGCTGCTGCATCGCTCGCCAATCTCGAAACTTACTCCATAAAAGAACTTCCTGAGCAGAAAGACTTTTTCCAGGAACTGATTGATGGCTTAACAGGGAATGCCTCTATCGAAGCAAAACTACAGCGCGAGCTTGGGTCTGATTACAGACTTTATCAGCAATTGCGCTACTGGCAGAATGCCAAAGGAATTCAGGCCAGGATGCCATTTGATGTTTATCTGAATTAGTAATTGCCAGAAAACTCCCCAAAATAGATTTTCAACGATTTATTTACCCCACCCTCCCGAATTCTCGGGATAAACTCCGGGAGTAAATCGTTGAAAATCATTGCTCCCAGTTGGGTTGGGGTCAACAATGATTTTCAACAATAGTAGTTTTCTGGCAATGATGAATTAAACCAAACAAAGACACAAAAAACCCCGCCGGACGTAAAGATCCGGCGGGGTTTTCTATTTGTAAAGTGCTCCCGGTAAAATTATTGCACCTGAAGTTTGGTCTGATAAATCTCTTTATCGGATTTCAGTTCAAGTAGGTAGAGACCACCTGACAGCTTACTTAAATCCAAAGCCTTAAAAAACTGACCGTTGGTAGTGCTGATATTCTCGCTGTGTCTGATTTTTCCGGTGATGTCGGTTACAATCAACTGGAAGTTACCACTGATCTGATTATCAACCGTTACGCTAAAAATACCTTTACCCGGATTTGGATAAACAGTAAGTTTTCCTTTTGCCTGCGAAGGATCAGAAACCGCAGTAACATCGGTTACAGTAATATCATCAATAGCCAGATCACTTTTTTCGCCACTACCTGTAACTCCTCTGATTCTCAATCCGATAACTTTTCCGTTCCACGGTGAAAGGTCAGCTGTGAGTTCAAACCACTCATCACCCTGGTTTCCAACCACTGGCGCCACAATGTCGCGGATAATCTGGTTTCCATCGAAAAGATCCACATGCAATCTTCCCATATCAGAGCCAAATGCATGATACCATAAACTCAGCATCGGGCTGATGCCATTGGTAAGATCAACACAAGGCAAAGAAAGTATGGCTTCCTTATTGAAACAGGCTGTGGAGGCTTCAAGATAAAGATATTGTCCGGTTGCGGTTCCGGTCGTATGGTCGAATGAGGGGCCTGTGTTGAACGAATAAGTACTGCCTTTCCAGGTTCTCCAGTCAATCTGGTCGAGTACCTGGTTGGTCAGGTTGATCCAGCCATCAGCCAGGTTGCAGGTGTAAAGTTCACACAGCGGTGCAGGCAGACATTGCTGGAATGTCTCCATGTTTTGCATCACGCCTGGTACCATCATTGAGCCTTCAATCACTTCAAAATTCGCAATGATCTCATTATTGCTCTGATTCTGATCTGGAGAATACACGATCCAGGTCTTGAGGGAGTAGGTTCCGATTCCGGAAATATTGATACTTCCTGCAAACGTGTAAGTAAGCAGAGAATCTGGCATGATAGTTCCCTGGTAAACCTCATTAAATACCTCTCCACCATTAAGCTGATACCTGAACTCCGGATTAACGATAGGCTCCAGGCCAAAGTTCTTCACTCTTAAAGTTATCCCCAGACTCGACAGTTCCATACACGACTGGAATAATCCCCAGGTGACGGAGGGCACGTCGAGCATTTTTGCGTCAACGGTATTACAGTTCGATGTACCGGGTAATTTCTGGATGGCATTAGCACGTTGACCTGTCGCTCCGTCAGGTGTGATGGCGCTTACGCTGAACCAATAGGTTTGCGATGAGGAGATGTTATCAACAATGAAGGAATTGATGGTGGTGGTTCCGATCGGCTCCATGAATTTGGTCCCGAGTTTATAAACCACATATCCTGATGCTCCGAAAACTTCATTCCAGCTTAGATGCAAAGCATTGGCGCATGACCAGTCAACGGTGAGGCCTGTTGGTATCGGAGCAATCGTTAAAGGAGCATTTGACTGGGATACAGAGCCGTTGCGTGAAATCCTGACCCATGCCTGACCAGACATCGAAGAGGGAACAATCCAGTTATAATAGCGAATGTTTCCGGCAATATCATTTTTGATGAGGTTCCAGGTCTGACCGTTGTCCAATGAATATTCGAGCATAAATACGCCGTCATTTCCCGGTGCATCCCATCTGAGCATCTCTTCACCCCCAGGAGTCCAGAGTTCGCCGCCGTAAGGATAAGTCAGAACTACCTCGTTTGGAACGAAAGTGTAGATTATATAATAGGTCTGAGGCCCTTGGGGAATTGTTGTTCCTGCGACGGTCAATGTGTATTGGCCCGGTTCCGGCGATGCTAATGTAACCTGTTCCTGGTTATTCCGGTTATCGAAGCCGCGGGTTGCGGGTTTGTTCAGACTGTCAGGATTGGGATAATGAGTTAAAACCCAGGGCAGCCAATCGGTTGCCGAGGGGTCGGTAACTTTAATGTCAAGGTTATTCACCAAAGCCCAGTTGGTATTTACTGTAGCCTCAAAGTCAGTCCAATAAACCATTACACGCACTTCGGCAGTATTTTCCGGAACAACGAATTGATGCTGCAGAATCTCGCCATTGTTGATAATAGCTGAATCATAAAGAGCCTGTTCCAACACTTCAACCGCCCGCAAGCCGTTGATTCTTCCGAAGCCAAAGCGGAAGTCAGGCCCGGCATTCCCAAGATCGTCAGCAGTGTTCATCACCAGTGCTTTAATCAAACCACCGGCTGGGTCATTGCCGCCATTCAAATCGCGGAAAGCATGATAAAGTTGGGTAACCACCCCTGCAACACCCGGGCACGACATGGAAGTACCGGTTTTGTAGTCATAGGAGTTGGGATTAATGGTTGAATAAACATTTGTCCCTTTGGCCGATATTTCCGGTTTGATTCTGCCGTCGTGAGCCGGACCGCGGCTGCTGGAACTGTTCAGCCCATCAGTATCGTTAAGGTTGGCAACAGCAATTACATTTTTAGCGGCCTTGTGTCCTCCGGTAATATTTCCCCAGCCTGCACCTGCTCCGTAGCCGCAATTGTCGGTTCCAGCATTGCCGGCAGAAAAAACATGCAGAAGCCTGCGATATAATCTCGATTGTTGATCCATAGTGCGGGTCAACGAAGTGTAACCTGCGTTACAACCATCACTGTAAGAAGTGGAAGTCACCCGGATTTGGTTTGAAAAATAATGGTTGGGAATATTGCTGAAACCCGCATAATTTGAGGCACTGTAAACATAAAGATTAGCGCCAAATGCATTGCCACGTGCTTTCGGGTTCAGGTTTCCTCCTCCCATTATGATACCTGCACAATGGTCGCCGTGATCGCCACTATTGTTACCCATATACTGAGCTAAAACTCTTCCTTCGTAATCAATGTGTGGGCCGATTATTCCATCATCCTGGAGCATCACACTTACACCGCTTCCATCGTATTGACGCCCAGTTGAAAAATCATTCGCCACTGCGTTTGAGCGATGCAGGGTTCTGCCTGTGTAATTATCGTGAACGGGTGCAGGATAAACCGGCTCGACATAAACCACAAACGGCAGATCAGTCAAAACCTCAATATTTTGAACTGATGACAGCAGATGCACAAAATTTCCGACATCCTCTCGGTGTAACACCTGAAAACCCTCAGAGGTTAAAGCTTGAACAACTTTTTCAGGATCAATGCCGGGAAAATAGCTCACCAGCAATTCAACGTTTCCGTTTTCCCGGAATGCGTGTTCCGGAATTTCATTGACGTAGAGTTGCGGCGACAACTTCATTGCCTCTGTGATGGATAAAAGCGATCTGATATTCGCTCCTGTAAGGATGTCCGGGTTAATACCGGATTCAACAGATGCAAAATAGCCAAAATGAGGGATGTAATCGAGCAAGGTCAGGCCATTGCCTGCAAGTTCCTGACGCTCAGCCAATGATGGGATGCCGTAAAACTGAACGATAATGAAGTAGTCGCCTTCAAACGACTGTTCGGTAGAGAAACCCTGCGAAACAAAAGAACTGGTATTGCTGGCAGGCACAAAAGACTGGTTTTTGAAATGCAGCTTGTAATCAGGCAGATTTTGAGCATTCGATTGAAAAATGGCAAATGCCATAATCAGGATAATCAGTGATGTAGTTTTAAATTTTGTCATGGTAGCTGTTTTTGATGTTTTGAGCGCCAAAAATATAATTAATCTAAATAAGGAAGACAACTGGCGCTGTTGCTTGCGTCTATTTTCAAATTTTTAGGAAATTTCATACCTGACTGGGGTAAATTTAGCAACCACAACCCGGAGCATGAAATTCTCTTTTTTATCGAATCATTAGCATCAGATTTTGATTCTCTGTTTGCAGGGGTACTCGCAATTTAAACAATCAAAAGTTTAAAATTCTGATATTCATATTTTTGACAAATCTCATTTGTTAAAATAGTGTTAATCTTCATTTTCTTACATGTAATTATTTACATTTGTCCGCTCAAAAATTTTTACTAATCACTAAACTATGAAAAAGCTAATTTACCTTTTAACCCTGCTTATGGTGTTAAATTGGCCGGCTCTTTCTCAAACTACGGTAATTGACGAGTCTTTTGAGACAGACATTACAGGATGGGATTTTGAGGGGAACTGGTTTCATGAGCCGGGTTACATCTTTATGTATTACCACCCTGTGACCTATGATTTTGATTTCTGGACAATCTCCCCGGAGTTTCAGGTTCCCTTGACAGGCGGAGACCTGATTATCAATCACTTTATTGATGTTTACCTGATGAATGTTACCAACGAGAAATGCGAAATTTCTGTGTTGCACGGTGACCAGGAAGACGTAGTGTGGGAATACTCCTTAAGCAACGGTCCTTGGGGTAGTATTTTCGGAACCGATATGCTCATCCCGCTCGATGAATTTGTTGGGGAAAATGTAAGGATCAAAATGCGGTCGTACGGCGCTAAATCGAGCGCTTTGTGGGGTTGGTTTATATTTAATGTAAATCTCACCACCTTCTTTAATTACGACCTTGCTGCCGTGCAACTGAATGGACCGATTAGCCTCAACCCAAATGAAACAGGAACCTGGTCGCTAAGCGTAAAAAACCTAGGATTGAACCCGGTATCTGACATCAACATTAAATTGTTCAGCTATAAAGAGTCTTTCGAACTGGCCACAGCAAGTTTCAACGGAACGATCAATGCAGGTTCAACCGGTGCGATTCCCATCACCTGGTCAACGGATATCGTTCATAATACCATGATGTATGCTGTGATTGAGCACAGTGACGATCAGTTTTCAGGTAATGACAGTTCACAGGGTAAATTTTTGCGAATCAACCCTCAGCAAAATGTTAATATCCTTGTCTGGGACAATGACAATGGTATCGAAACCATTATGAATCCCGAAACCGGTCTGCCACAGCAAGCCAGTACAGCCATTCAGAAAGCACTTCAGGATGCCGGAATTCAGTATTCTTTCTTCAGTAATTTGCCAGCCGACCTCAGCCCTTATGATGCAGTAATAGCTACGATGGGTAGCTATTGTATAAGCTGAGGTATGACCCCTCCTGGATCTGTAAACGCAGCAGACCAGGCCAAGCTCCTCGATTACCTTAACAATCACAACGGTAATCTGTATATCGAAAGCACCAAACTCGGTTTTGACCACACAGGCACAAGTCTTCTGGCTCATTTAGGAATAAAATTCCAGGATCATGGCGAAGCATACGAAGTTAATCACATTACTTCCGATAACGACAACCTGATGAATAATGTCAATTTCGTTTACGCCGGTGGTAATTCACCTCACTACCTTGTTGACAGGCTTGTCTCCAGCGGAGCCGATATACTCTACACCTCCGAAGACGGCTATCACAGGATGTTTGCTTACAACCCGGGTAATAATTATAAAGTTGTTTCATCGTCGGTGTTGCTGGGAGGATTAAAAAACGCTGACAGCCTCAGCAGCAAACCTTATCTGATGGCCGAAATCGTGAACTATTTGCTCGGTATCGGAACGACCACCAGCATTAGCGATCTTTTCGGAAAAAAAGCCGGGCAGGCTGTTGCTGCTTTTCCCAATCCCTTCAGCCAGGAAACTACTTTAAGCTTCAACCTCGAAAATGAGAGCCTTGTTACAGTCAGTATTATGGATGTAAGTGGCAGTTTGATAAAAACTTATTCACAGGTAACACTTTACGCAGGTGAACATTCGCTTCGGTGGGACGGAAAAAATGACGCCGGAAGCCCGGTAAGAAGTGGCATCTACTTTTATCAGGTTAATATTGACGGTGTGATACGGTCAGGCAAACTGATTCTCAACCGGTAATTAACTTTAGCGATACTTTAAAAGGATGCCTGCGCAATGCAATGGCATCCTTTTTTGTTTTACGGTTTCCAGAGAAGAAATGGAAACATCTCCAGAACCTTTGTGACCAATTCTCTGTTGCGTTAGACAATAATCTTCAGAACATTTAAGGGTAGTGAAAGCATAACCTTCACAATCCAAATGGTAATATTACTTTTGTTTTCAACAATTCGCCATCACACAAGCCAAAAACCGATGAAAGAAAATCTAAAAAAAATCCCAGGTGTTGATTTGCTTCTGAACAATCCTCAGATCAAGGAATTGCTATCCAAATATCCACGAAACCTGGTTCGTCACGTCATCCGGATTTCATTGGAAAATTTAAGAGCAGAAATTCTCAGTGGAGGGGTCATCTCAAGTGAAGAAGAGATTGTCAGCAGTATAAAAGCCCGAACGGAAGCATTTGCCATGAAAAGTCTGCGCCCGGTAATTAATGCAACCGGAGTTATTGTTCACACTAACCTTGGCCGCGCTCCGTTTGGCGAATTGCTCCTCAGCGACGTTCATCGTGTTTTGAAAGGATACAATAATCTGGAGTTCGATCTGGAAAAGGGAGAACGGGGATCACGCTATGTGCATGTTACGGAATTGATGAAATTTCTTACCGGCGCCGAGGATATCCTGGTCGTCAACAACAATGCGGCGGCTGTAATGCTTGTCCTCAGGGCTTTTGCTAAAAATAAGGAGGTTCTGATCTCGCGCGGCGAACTGATCGAAATCGGGGGTGCATTCCGGATGCCGGATATAATGGCTGCATCTGACTGCCGGATGGTGGAAACGGGCACGACCAATAAAACCAAAATAGCTGATTTTGTGCATGCTGTAAACGAAAATACAGCCATCATCATGAAGGTCCACAAATCGAATTATGTGATTAAAGGGTTCACCACCGAGCCTTCTCTGTCTGAATTGGTTGAGTTGGGAAAAAAGACGGGCGTTATGGTGGTTTATGATATGGGCTCTGGTTTACTGAGAAAGGCAAATGTAAAATTCCTTGAGGATGAGCCGGATGTAAGAACCACCCTTGCCACCGGCGTTGACCTGGTCACTTTTTCGGGCGACAAACTGCTGGGCGGCCCACAGGCAGGAATAATTGCAGGCAAAAAACATCTCATCGAAAAACTGCGCAAAGAGCCTATGACACGCGCTGTCAGGGTTGGAAAAACCGTCCTTGCCCTGCTCGAATCCATCTGCATAACCTACCTGGACGAAAAATCGCTGCTCGAAAAAAGCCCGGTTTTTCGAATGATGAATGCAAACCCGGAGATGTTGAGGGAAAAAGCAAAATTGCTTTCCGGTGAACTAAATAAATACGGAATTCAATCTGAAGTAGTGAAGAGTTCGGGCCAGGCCGGCGGTGGCGCCATGCCCGATAAGTCCATCGAAAGTTTTGCCTTAGCTATTAAGATTCAGGATGATTCAAGATCGGAAAAAACAAAAAAATCTGAGAGAATTTATCAAGAACTGTTACTGCAAGATCCTCCTGTTCTTGGCGTTTTGCGAAAAGGCGAACTGATCTTCGACGTGCTGACAATTGCCGAAGAAGAAATTGCTCAGACCTGTGAAATCATTTCCAAAGTTTACCGGGAGGTGGTCAATGGCTAAGCACCTGATCATGGGGACTGCCGGGCATGTGGATCACGGAAAAACTTCGCTGATCCGCGCTCTGACCGGAATTGACTGCGACACACACAAGGAGGAGAAAGAGCGCGGCATCACCATCAACCTGGGATTTGCCCACCTGGAACTAACCGATGATCTCTCGCTCGGCATCGTGGATGTTCCCGGGCATAAGGATTTTATCAAAACTATGGTAGCCGGGGTGCATGGAATTGATTTCGTGCTTCTGGTTATTGCTGCCGACAGTGGCATCATGCCACAAACCCGCGAGCACTTCAACATCATCAAAATGCTCGGTGTAAAACACGGGCTGATTGCGCTGAACAAAGCCGACCTGGCTGATGATGACATGATAGAGCTGGCTAAGCTGGAAATCATGGAATTTGTGGAGGGCTGCGCACTGGAAAATGCCCCGATCGTTCCGGTTTCCTCCATCACCGGGCTTGGCATTGCAGAACTCAGGCAAGAAATCACGAAAGTTGCCGCAAGTATCAGCGAAAAGAGCCACTCCACCCTTTTCCGGATGTACATTGACCGGATTTTCAACCTACGTGGGGTAGGGATCGTGGTTACGGGGTCAGTGTTGGGAGGGGAGGTCATGGCCGGCCAGGAAATCTACCTTATGCCGGGTAAATATGGAAAACTAAAGGTAAAAAGCCTCGAAAGACATGGCAAACCTGTGGAAAAAGTCTCCGCCGGCGACCGCGCAGCCATCAACCTTTCAGGACTCAAATACGAAGATTTTGAGCGTGGAATGCTATTAGCCGGTGAGCCACTTCCTGAAATCACCCTCCTTGATGCCCAGGTAGAGTTATTTCCTGGTAATCAAAGGATTGGCCTATGGAGCCAGATGATTTTCCAGACGGGAACCTTCTCCTCAAAAGCAAAAATCCATCTGCTCACCAAAAATGAAATAACAGGGAATGAAACTGCTGTAGCCCAGATTCAACTTGAAAAACCGGCCATACTCCTCAATCACGACCGCTTTATTCTTCGCAATACCTCCAACGATCTTACCATTGGCGGAGGCATTATCCTCGACAATCGCCCGCTGCATCACCGAAGGCGAACCGAAAAACTCCGGCAAAACCTTGAAGCACTGGCGCTTGCCATTACCAGTCAGCAAAATCTAAACGCCATCATCCGGCTGGAAATCGAAAAAGCCAACAAACCCATTCTGATCGAAAACCTTGCAGCATTACTCACCAAATCAATCCCCGAAATCGAAGCTGCTGTTTCGCAGTCCGATCTTCAATCTTCTTTAATCGAATTTGAGGGAAATAAGTATTTCGTATCAGAATCTTTTTCGGGGAAAATTTCCACCAAAATCATAGAGGCGCTCAGGGCATGGCATGCACAGAACCCTCTGAAAGAGCGTGGTCTGGAGGTAAGAGAAATTGCCGGTAAACTAAAAATGACGGGTAATTTCGACCTGTTTCTGCTTGGGAAAATCCTCGGAAAAATGCACTCGGATAAATTATTGAGGAAAGTGGAGACCACTTACGTTTTGAAAGAGCACCAGGTGAAATTCGACCGGAAAATGCAGGACCAGATTACCTGGCTGGAAGATACCATTCATCGTTCCGGAATGCAGCGCTCCAGCATCAATGAGCTGGAATCCATAGCATTAACACAAAGTATCAAAAAAGGACAACTGGTAATGTACCTGCAATACCTCGCCGCCAACGGTAAAATCTATTTCAACGGCGAAGACATCCTGCACAGCACCCTGGTGGATAAAATCAGGCGCACGCTGCTTTTGAAACTCAACGAAAGCCCGCGAGGCATCAATGAGAAAGAGTTCAGATTGCTGGTTGATGGCACCAAAAAGGCCATCCAGGCGCTCATTACGCTTTTTGTGCAAGAGGGAATTATCGAAAAACAAACCTTTTACTTGCTGATAACTGAAAAAGGTAAGGGATTGATTTAGTGTGAATCGGAATGCCCATCATTTCGTTTCAGAAACCTCAACCCGGCTTTTTCGTTCATAAAGGTAAAAAAGAGCAATGCCATACTCAGCACAATGCTGATTATCAGTAGCTCAGGGCTTTGAACGCTTCCAAAATCATCCACCGAAACGTCAATAGCACCGCGATTTACCAGGAAATATACCACCACAGCCGAGGAATTGTTGATGAAGTGGGCAATGATGGGCAGCCACAACGACCCTGACCAAACAAAGAGATAGCCAAAAATCAGCCCGAGAAGAAACCGTGGTAGAAATCCATAGAATTGCAGGTGAAAAGCGCTGAAAATGAACGCAGAAAGGATAACCGCAGCATGTACATTGCCAAACCATGACTTGAAAAGCCTGATCAGTACCGCCCTGAAGAGCAACTCCTCTCCCACCGACGCCAAAACCCCGACAATCAACAGGTTAATCATCAATCCGGCGAAAGAAGTTGTGCGTAGAAAAGCTTCTGTTAACTCTTCGGCCTTTTTTTCCGAATCGCGCATCCAGTCCTCCACTGCACCCAATCCGGGAGGCAGGCTTAATCCCTGGTTCAGCCTGACCAATTCGTTGATGAGAGGTAGCAGCAAATACATCAATAACACCACCGGCAAAATGCCGAACAAACCCGGTAACCGCTTTAGACCGAGGTAATCACGGATGTCTGCCGAAACCAGAAAAGCAAACAGAAAACCCGGAATAACGAATGCTCCCAACTGGTTCATCATCTGCAAAAATTTCATCAGATTGATCTCCAGACGGGTATCCGGAGTTCCGATCCCCGAAAGGGTTTCCAAAACCGGAACTCCAAAAATAAATCTGGCCAGCGCCACACCGGCAAAGAAACTGATGAGCCAGCAGCAAAGAACGATAAGAAAAAGCACAACCAGCTGTACCACAGCAGGATGGTTTTTAAAAAGAGGTTCCCTGTTAAGCATTTCAAACAGCAATTGATGATTGGGGGGCAAACATAAACAAAATTCGAAAGATCACCGGCAATCGGCAGGAGGTCGGATCTGGGGAAAATTTTATCTATCAGGAATAAGCTGCGGCAAAATTTGATTTCCGCTTAGATGTAAAAATTCTATCTTTGCAGCAACATTTTGCCACCTTAGCTCAGTCGGTAGAGCAGCGCATTCGTAATGCGCGGGTCGTGGGTTCAAGTCCCATGGGTGGCTCGAGGTTTTAGCTGGAGACAGTGGAAAAGAGCCAAGATAAATGGAAAAAGTAATTTGGTTCAGGATGATCGTCAATAAAACTCCAGCAGCAGCTTGTTCTCCCTTACAATTGCCGCTTTTACACTGAAAGCACCCTCTCCGCTGAAAATCACCCGTGTCAAACCCTGAAATCCTTTTCCAGACTGCTCATCGAGATTTTTTACCTGCGAAGCAAATACATCCAGTTGCTCCAGGTGGCTGACAATGGCGCTTTGCCAGGCATTCCACAATCCGTACTCAAGGGTGAAGAATTGCGAAAACTCAGACGAGGGCTGCACCGTGTCGGCGCCTGTTGGAACAAAGTAGATAAAAGCTTTGTCGAAGTTTAATACCCTCAGTGTGTCCTCGCCCGATTCGATGCCGGCGCCACCCGGTGAGTAACTCCGCTGCCAGGTTGAAACCCGCTTCTGCCCGGTAGTATCAAAGTATTGCAGTGTGGTGCGCATTTTACCAAGCACAAATGGATTTTTGGTCTCTGTTTGCTCCGACTCAAAATTTTCGATCAGGTATTTTACCTCGCCATCCGGCACCCTTGCCGTAAGATCACGGGTCAGGCTTACCAGGAGGATGGTTTCGCCATTGGAATTAACGATCCGCTCTTTAATGACAACCGAATTGTAACTAAATGATTTTGAAGCAAAAAGACTCGTAAAAGAATTGAATTTCCCCAGCGTCTTTTTTCCCTGTTTGTCGAGGTAATAGTTGTCGAGTACGTTTTCGATCTGGCAGTTCTCCGACATTGCGATCATCGCCAAAGCCCTAATCATCGCCTGTTGGAAACCCTGCATGGAATCCATCCCGGGATCGGAAATCCCAACTCCCGTCCGCCGGATTTCATCAGCCTCCCAACCATTTAATAGCCAGGCCGGTAATTCAACCGCTGGGTAAAAGCCCTTGGGGCCGGCAGGGTTGTTCCTGTCCTGACTTTGATTCGGAGAAACCTGAAATTCAGCATCAAATGTTTTGATGAATGATTCATAACTGCTGTCAACAGGAGTTTTGACGGGTTCCGTCTGGGCAATCCCCGTAATTGCCAAAACGAGAAGTGCTGCAATAACAATGAGTGATTTTTCCATTTCGCCGTAAAACAAAAAACCCTGACACGCCATCCTTGCGGAATGTCAGGGTTTTCTGCTGCTTTAGATCATTAATAACGCTGATTCTTAAATTCTTCCATCTCCTTCTCGAAAGTCTTCTTGAAGTTTTCGTACTGGAAGTCAATTTTCAGTTTATCGTCTTCCGAAATCCTTTTGGCCATGCCGCTAGCGATCTCATCGCCGGCCAGTTCGATGGCTACATAGCATTTGTAGTTGCCTTCGGCGGTTTTGGTGTACTCCTCGCAGATGGTGCGGATGCCATTGAGTTTCTGGTTGATAACCTCCCTCGACAGCCCTTCGTATCTCTCCTTATCCTCGATGGTCTGGTTGCTGGTGTAGCTGTTGAAGTAGTTGTCAATCACTGCCTTAACCGTAGTTTCGATAGCTGAAGCAAGTCCAAGACGGGCATTGCTCATGGCTTTGCGCTTGGCCATGGATTGATTGGTACTTTCTCCTACATTACTTTCTCTAAAGTACTGATTATCACTGAAATACTGAGATCCAGTACAGTACATTTCCACTTTTGTTTCACCTTTTGGAACAGTGGTTGATTTTTTGGATGATTTGCAACCGTAAAACACCGGCACCGTGATCAAAGCTGCAAGCATCAGCATTGCAAACGAACGCAAGTAATTCCTTTTCATACAATAAACTTTTTTGTTGGTTAATAATTATGAAGTGCAAACTTAACAATTTCTGGAAATCAAAAGATCAGGAAAAAGTTTGACCGGGATTCCAGACAATTTTAATACCAAAAGCGAAATAATCCGGGATTCTTATCCGCTTTCCCGACCTTTGTTGTGATGGAATAATCCGCAGGTTTTTTGAATTTATTACCCGATTTCTGATGTTAACCAATTGATATTAAGGAAATAAGGTTGGTTGATGACGGGGGTATGTTGTCTCTACTAAGGTAATTTTTTATGATTAGGTTTTCATGATCCCCAAAAACCTTATCCCGCTTCCCAAACCTTAGTAGGGATGGAATAACCCGGGATTTCATTGACCTTATTACCTTATCCGGCTGATAAACGGTTGATAATAAGGTAATAAGGTTAGTTGGTGGCGGGGGCTTATTATCTCTACTAAGTTTATTTTTTGATGATAAGGTTTGCCGGGTTCCCAAAAACCTTATCCTTTCCCCAACCTTAGTAGAAATGGGATACCCCTGGATTTTTGTAACCTTATTGCCGGGTGGATGTTTTGATTTTAACCGAAACTTTGGCAGCAGCAGTCTGTCCGGCCATGCTTGCCGATTCTCCTGCCCATTTTAGTAAGTGTTATCTGCCATTTCGGTTACAAAAGTACGATTTTTATGGTCAGGACAGGTTCGGATGTTGCACTGTATACTTTCTAAAATGACCGCTAATACTGAATGAAATCGCATGAATGACTTCTCCAAAACTGACTGAGGAGTAACCAATTTACGAATGCGTATAAGTATTATCTGCTGCCTAACGTATTTAAGCTTTTTTCTCTATGAACAAACAAAAGCTTCTATCCATGTTGATTTTAAAGTGCCCAGATTTTAATAACTCTTTTATCTCAGTTGAGTTTTTTAAGATTTTGGCTAAGTCTCTAGCTACTGCCGAGCCATCGGTATTATTACTTACATTTCCATTTTTGAATTCAAGATTAAATGAATAATTGCTTCGATCTCCAACTTTGGTAAATTCTTCTGAATTCAATTGAATTGATTGTTTAGTCTCGGCAATTTTCAATTTGCTTGTTATGGTTGCCCGTTGTTTTGTCCATAAATCAACATATTTCTCAGATGATCTCATATTTAATTTTTTTTGAATTGGTGTATTTGTAATTGTTAGATTGATTAAATTGTTCAGGTGAAAATTTTTAGCTGCAATCAAAGCGCAATTTTTTCTTAATTGCTTAAAAGAAAATTAGTCCATTAAACATCGTACACTACCTCCCTCCTCTTTATGGTAATATGTCATATTTAAAACAGCGGCGTCGTAACCCAGAATCAGGTACCAAGCGTAAATGGAAGAGTACTCCACAGAAGACCACCATCTGCCTGAGTAAGTGCAGTCGAAAAATTCATTGTAGTAATAGTCGCGGACGCCGCCCGGAAGACCTGAAAATCCACTTTCATTTGTTGCGCCTGTATTGGGGCTATTCCAATGTGTTGTCCCGGTGGTTTTCATTTTGCCACCTGCCACATCGCTGCCACCAAGATAATCAATTAAAACTGTCCATTCGTTGTTCGAAGGCAAATGCCATCCGTCGGGGCAGGCAATCAATGCCGCCGGCCAGTTGTATAATACTCCATAGGTCTGGTAATTGGTTGTGACTTTAGCCTCTACAACACTTATTCCCCGGTAGTTGTAAACGTAATAGAAAGGTGAGGTTTTAGAGCCATAGGCAGGTGGGCTAACACTGGGCAGCCACTTCAGATTTTCTTTCAGCCAGCATTGGTTGCCAATTTGAACGGTCTGGTATTGGTTGCCATCCCTGCTGTCAATAATACTAAGAATACCACACAAGAATGGAATTACAGGAAAATCTACTTCCTGTGATGAATATTGTCCGAAAAATGTATAAATCCGATAATGATAATTATGGTTATTCAACTCAATGTCGTTATCTGTAAAATTTGTTTGGCCGGGGCTCAGATTGTTTTCCAAAGGCTCCCAACTTCCGTTATCAATTTTGCGTTCAATTTTAAAACCTTCGTGGCCGGTTGAATTGTAATTCCAATTCAGGGTAACGGAGGATGAAGAGTTAGCAATTATTGTTAAGTTTTCAGGGGGCGGAATCGTCGAATCAAAATTACTAAGAGAATAATCTGATGAATGCTGTCCAAAATATGCTGAAACTCGATAATTAACCTGGGTATTCAGTTCAAAAGAATTATCAGTTATTGTTGTGTTTGGTGTGGTTGAAAGCACAATCCAATTCCCATCACTTCGCTTTCTTTCAATTTTAAATCCTTCATAGCCATCTAAATGGTAACCCCATCTTAAAGTTACGGAAGATATAGAATTTACTGTAATAGTAAAATCTATTGGAGCGGGTATTGTTGCAAGAAATGAAGTGTCTTTTGTTGCTGAAGTATTTTGCCCTGCGTATGCATACAACCGGTAATGGTAATAAATTGCAGGGTTAAGGCTAATAGTGTCAAGATATGCTCGGTCGGTCTTTGGAAAGGTTTGAAAATTTACCTGCCAAGGCTCATCTCCTCTTTTACGTTCAAGTCTAAAACCCTCAATGTTTCGTTCCTGATATGTCCATGTTATTAGTTTCTCAGTAAACGATACATCTTCAATTTGCAGGTTTTGCGGCGCCCAGGCTTCGGGGTCAAGGGTGTTGTTGGGATCGAAGGGGTTGCTCCATTCGCGTTCGCAGGTGGCCAGCAGCAGCAAGGCAACCAGGGCAATAGAGAGCGGTAAAAACATTTTCATAGCAGCAGCTTTAATCATGGAAGGGCAAATTTAGAAAAATTGGGGAAATTGAGGGTAAGATTTTGTGTTCATAAAAAAACTTAACCACAATAGGCACATTAGGGCACATTAGGATTTTTTGGTAACCAGTTCATTCACAAATGTTTTTGTACTTCTTATTCATGGATAAACCTTTCATTGAATATCTCTTTGTCATCCTCAATTGATGAATCAATTTTTCAGAACTTCTATTGTGTCCTACTGTGCCTATTGTGGTAAAAGAAGATCAGATGCAAAAACACGTAATAATGCCATGAACCGGGTTTTCTTAGAAGATAGTCTGCGGAGTTTTATTGTAAATGATTTACTCGACTAACCATTCTTTTGTTTTTCCTGAAACCTCTTCGTCAGTGATGTATTTGCCTTCGTTTACCTGAGTCAGCCCAATTTCGATGACCCGACGCTCATAGTCTTATAAGTCCGCCCGATCTTCCTGTTTGATCTTCTTGAGGTAGGAGTCCAGCTTTTTCAGAACGGATGTATTCTGAATAGCCAGTATTTCTCTGATCAAAGTGTTCTGAAGTTCTGATGCTATCATAATGCTGTTTTTTGGCAATAATAAATCATTTTTCGATTGTCTTAAACCTATTTAGGGATTGCTTAAAAAAACAATAAGTAATAAAGGAATATTCCTAAGCTCTGTGGTTCTCTGCGTATTCTCAGTGTTTCTCTGTGTCACAGCGATTTAATTTCATTACACAGAGCTACTCAGAGAAAACGCTGAGTGTCAATGAGACGCTAAATAGATTCGGACAACAATTGTTGATGATCAAAAATAAAAATCCTTCAGCCCGTAGATGCTGCCGTCGGGGTTTTTCACGGGTTGCCAGGTGCGGACGTAGATTTTTGGGTTGAGGGTGTCGTTGAGGTCAATCATCAGGAAGAGGTAACCTTTGTCGGCGTAGGTGGACGAGTAGTAGTGCTGGCTGATCTGGATGCCGTAAACCTTTTGGTCGGCCTTCTGGGTGCGCTTTACGGTGTTTTCTTCAAACTGAATGTTGATGAACTCGTTGCGCCGGAAGTTGGATTCGAGGTTGCGGATGTACTGCTGCTTGGTGTAGGTGTTGTATTTCACGATTTCGTTGTTGCTGAAGGGGTTTTCCACATCTGTTGCCACATTCAGCACATGCCCCACGATGATCAGCGCTTCGTCGGCAAAGATGGATTCGATGTAGTCGAGGCGTTTCAGCGCATAAGCCGTTTTGTAATCCTCCATAAAGCGTATCAGGGCATATTTTTCTTCGGTGGTTCCCCAGGCCTCGCTGTGGTTCACAATGTCGTTGATGGCTTTGTCGCCCAGCGCAAACGAAACATTGCTGATCAGCCCTTCGCTATTGAAAACGAACACCACGTTTTCGACGAACTGCCGCCGGTTGTTTTCGTAGGCAAACAGCATGGGCAGCGAGCGTACCATCACTTCATCCCTCACGGCGATGTATTTCAGGGTATCGGTCAAGGGCAGCAGCGTAACCTGCCCGCTTTTGATCAGCTTCTGGTAATTGGCAAAGGCTTCGGGAGTGAATAGGTTTTCGGTTTGGTCGGGATTTTTACTGTTGATTGCCTCTGCAATTTTGTTGATTGCCATACGGTAGTTTCGCTGGTCAGGTGCTGGTTCGGCAGTTTGCTGACTTTTGCGGGATTGCAGGTTATCGGGTTTCAGGGTAATTTTGGGTTCTATTGGAGCCAATAGGGCAGGCGATCCAACCGGCAGCTTGAAGGTAGCCTCGGCAAAGGTTGGAAGGCTGGTGTTTTCGAGCATGGCTTTCACTTCGGGTTCGCGGTGTGCCTGATAGAGGTATTGGTATTCCACGATCAGTTGCAACTGAGTGAGATCGGTGGGAAGCAGCGCCAGCCCGCGGCCGTCGCGGACGGTTTGCACGGTGGAGTAATAATCGCCGGTGTGATAGATAAAATCGAGGTTTTGCACAGCCCGTCCTTTGTAGCTGAAATACAGTTCGACGGTGTTCATTTTGCCGTCCGGACTCTTGCTGATGCTTCTGACCTCCGGTTTGATCCATGTAAACACCTGCGAAATCCTATCGTTCAATCCTGACAGCAGCGACACCTCTTTGCCATCCTGAAAAGTGTATTTCACCTCGCGGTAGTAGGGGTAAGTGCGCATGAGAACGTTTGCCCAGTAATAGTGGCGCAGCGCATCGCCAATGCGGTGTTCGCTTTCAGCCTTCTCTCCCAATTGCGTGAAATCAATGGCCATGGCGCGGCGCTCGTCAAATTTCTGCTTCATCTCCTCTTTAGAAATAAAAACCAGCACCTCCACGCTGCCCCGTTCTTCTTTCAGCAGGCGGTGCTGCGGGTTGGTCAGCACTGCCGTTGAATAGGTCTGCACCACAGCCTCCACATAGGTTTCCAATCGGTTGTTATGCTCTTTGATGATCTCCCTGAACTCGCTCTGCACCGTCACCGAGATGGAATTGACGAGCATCTCCTGTGCATTGCGCATGGCCAGCGGGTAAGTTTCACCCGTGCCAACACCCCAGATAAAATTGCCCGAATTCCTGATCTCAGCCACACTTTGAGCAAATGCCGGTTGGATGAAAATTGCAAGGAGGATTATGGCTGTGAGAAAGATTTTTATTTTCATGGCTTAACGTTTTTTTGAACACGGATAAGGCGGATTTGTACTGATTTTAATATCTCCTATTGGGCGCCTCAACTTGATTTTCTTCATTTACCCCGACCCTAAAGGGAGTGAAGAAAATCAATTTGCTCCCGGAATTTATCCCGATAAAGTCGGGAGGGTTGGGGCAAACAAATTGATTTTCTGAGCGCTTCATTGCGTTTTTTTATGAAATAAATTGCATTCAAAACTTCGCCTCCATCATCACCATCAGCCCGTTGCCGGTGGGAAATACAGCCACATTGAGCTTACTTTGCGACTTCCTCTTTTGAATTGCTTTAAAAACCGTCATGGCAGCCAGCGGAACGGCCACAGCATAGGAGGCAATGGTCAGATTGTCGTAAAGTTGAATCTTGTCGTTGAGATCATTGGCTTCGTTGGGGTCGAGCGTCTCCTGGTAATCATCGTACATGTTATCGGAAGAAAGCATGAAATAGGTTCCCGCGCCAATTGCTGCCAGCGTTGCTCCACCGTAAATCATCTTTTGCTGCCGGTACCTGTTGATGTCTGCCTGCAGGCTTCCGGCGTAGGTGTTCATTTTGACAGTGACAGAAGTTGTTTCGTTCTCTTTCACTGTCACCCGCTGCGAGGCATCGAGGAAGTTACGCTGTTTCAGGGTCAGTTCATAATTTCCCATCAGCAGGTTGATGGCTGCAGGAGTGGTCTCTTTTTGTTTTGTACCGTTGATAAAAATTTCGGCGCCGCGGGTTTCAAACGGTTCGCTGATGATGCTGAGGATGCCCTGGCGGGGAGCGGGGGTCAGGGTGATGTTCTCCGTTTGCCCGAGCATCACAAACACTTCACGGGTGTCGTCCAGGTGAAGTGCGCGGGTGGCCTTCAGCGTGTAACGCCCCGGCTGAAGGTTAGCGTCGTAGCTTCCGGTTCCCACTTTTTGATCGTTGAGAAAGATTTCAGCGCCAGGCGAAACCACCTTCAACGTGCCGAAGTTCATTGTGAGCGGGATAAACTTTTCGGTTTTCTGTCCGTCGCTAACGGTCACCTCCTCGTAAGCCTCGCTGTAGAGGTCTTTGACAAGCCGGATATTGTAAGAACCCGACGGCATCTGCGCGTTGCGGAAAGGGGTAACGCCGGTGGCCGTTCCGTCAATGTAAACTGCTGCTCCGGTGGGCTGCGACTCGATGACCAGTTCGCCAAAAGCCTGCTTCATCGTGATATTGAAGTTGCGGTCGTCGCCGTCTTTGATCTCGAAGGTCTCTTCGTGGCTATGGTAAAGCGGGTATTGCAGCCTGAGCTGGTGTTGTCCGCTGCTGATCTCAATCCGGTTGACGGGTGTTTTGCCGATGAGCTTGTTGTCGAGGTAAACATCGGCGCCGGGAGGGGTTGAAGTAACCTTGTAATATCCAAAACGCGGCCTGAGTGCGATCTTCTGCAGGTCAAGCGTAGCTCCTTCGTTCACTTCGAAAGTGCGAACTTCGTCGTAGTAAAGGTTGCGGCGCAGCATCAGCGTGTAGCTGCCCGCCAGCAGTTGACCCTGGTAAGGTGTTGTTCCCACTTTTTGCTCGTTCAGGAATACATCTGTCGGTTTGGGGTCGCTGTCCACCAACAGGAATCCCGGCTTCTTTAACAGTGTGGCAATTTGTCCGGCCTCAAGGGTGATGTCTTGCCGGGTATCAGCCTCCACATTGAGCGTTACCACCTGTTCACGAAAGCCCTCTTTGATGAACCGGAAAGTGTGTTGTCCTCTCTTTACCCTGAATTCAGCTGCGGCGCCAAGGCTAACCACTGGTGCGCTGTTGTTCACCGAAGTGTAAACCTCGCTCTGGTTAAAGTTAAACGTCACCCTTAGCAGCTCTTCGCCGGGCGCTGCCATGCCGATGCGCGCCAGCGTGAGCACATACACCACGCTGCCCTCCACAGGTTGCGGAAACGAAAACTCCAGCGGATTAAAGCCGTCAGCCATAAAGCGCACCGTTCGCTCGCCCGGCACAAGGTAAACCCAGTACCCTTCTTCCTTCGGCACAATATTACCAACCATTTCCAGGTTCGGCTGCACCCGCAATCCGGGAATTGCGGTATTTACTTTTAGAAGCGCTGCAGGCTCATTGTTCACCGTCATTCGCGGGAACATTCTTGCTGCAACATCCTGGTTGTCGCGCCGGAAGTTGCGGGCTTCAAAATCCTGGGATTGCAGTGATGGACCGAAAAACACAAGAACCAGTAAAAAGAGGGGAAATTTGTTCATAGCCGGTCGGTTGATTCTTTCACATTTTGGAAGGCGAAAGTAAGGATTTTTGGAAAGTTAACGGAGAAAAATAAATTACATTTGCAAAAAACATTGGAAAAAACCTGTATGCCAACAATACTAAGCATTAAAGGATTTCGGTTTTTCTTCTATGTGAACGACCATTCGCCAATGCACATTCATGTTGAACGTGGGGATGGAACGGCAAAATTTAACCTTGAGCCGGTGGAACTGGTCAGGTCAAAACGTTTTAAAGCATCAGAGCTTGCTGAAATACGTAAACTGGTAAACGAAAATTTGGAACTTTTTAAAGATAAATGGCATGAATACTTTAACTATCAATAAATCCACCTGCGCAAACGAACTTTGGTTCAGCGACAATAAAATGTACGTTTTACTCGATGACGGCCGGGAATTGGCCGTTCCGGTGGATTGGTTTCCACAGTTGCGGGATGCCACCGAAGAACAACAAAACAACTGGCGATTCATTGGCGGCGGTGAAGGTATTCACTGGGAAGCGCTGGATTTGGATGTTCTGGTGGAGGGGTTGTTGTGATTAAAACAATGAGCCCTCGCATTCCCACCGCGCCCCCTACCCCTAAAGGGGCGAGCCGACGCACTCTCCAACCACCCCATTCAAACCAGCGAGCTAACCAGCAATCCAGGAAATTGTCCGAAGTAAGGACACTCCCCCTTTAGGGGGCTGGGGGGTAAAACCTCGCACCCCCTACCCCTAAAGGGGCGATTCGGCGCACAATCCAACCATCCAATTCAAACCAGCGAGCTAACCAGCAATCCAGGAAATTGTCCGAAGTAAGGACACT
>DAIRGA010000014.1:0-132680 GCA_036794825.1 Bacteroidales bacterium
ATATCAACTTTAAAACTGTTTCTAAACAGTCCCTATTTAGTTCACTGATAAACTCAGAATTCTGAAAATCAAATTCAGTTGATTTTAATGATAACACAAATCAACCTCGAATTTTCTTCACCAGCGCCAAACCGGCTTTTATCAATGGATTAAGACGGTTTATCCTGAGGTGCGGGTAAGTAATCTCCACAGCGCCAAAACTCTTGTAAAACCTGGCAAGGTTGGGATCGTTGGAGCCTTCAAAATCAAGGGTGAGATGTGACCGGGCATTACGCTGGATGAAGTGGTCAATGATGAGTGGCATGGCGCCGGTGGCTTTGGCGGTTTCGTCGGTGGCCGAAAAGAAAAATATCACTTTCTTATAATTCTGAACAAAAAAAGCTCCGCCACAAAGACTGTTGGTCTCATCGTACGCCCCGACAGTGACGGCTTTCTGCTTGTAAATCAGCACATAAATCAACCGGCGAAGCAGGTCATAATGTTGATCCTTCAGGTTGGAGAGATGCTTGCCTTTGTTTTTCCTGAAAATTTCGATCACCAACTCCGGCTTGACATTTTCGGTTATCGTAAGCCCCGATTGTGCGGCTTTCTTCAGATTGCGCTTCAAATTGGTGGCATAATTTTCCGCAATGGATTCGTAATCGCCGATCAGGTCGAGTTCATGGGTGATCCAGGGTGTATAATCTAAAGTGTTTTCGTCGAGTTTGTTATGTGTGTTGAGGTTGATCTCTGCGAACCTGTACTTTGCCGGGATGGCCTTCAGGAAATCACTCACTACCTGACGGTTAAGGTGTGTAGTGGAAAAAATCCCCAACTGCTGGGTAAAAGCGGGTTGAAACAGGTAATCAATCCCTAACTTTCTGCCCGGCGTCAGCGGCATCACCCGCTCATAGTCACCTTCAACCAGCGCCTCCCAGCGACTATTCACCAGGTCGAGATACCAGGAATCGGCATAAATCAACCCGTTGAAGGACTTCCGGATGCAGTTGTCCCACTTGCTGACGTCAATTTCGTGATGTCTGAGATATCTTATCAAAACGGAGGTTTTTTGAATTATGCGTGAGGTCAAAAATAGACAAAAGCAGGTTTTGGAAAATAAAAGATTGCAGTTGAATAACTTTCAACGTCAAAACATGGTTATCTTGTTGTAATTCAAATAAAAATAATGGAGAATGTCAAACCTCAAACTTCCTGGCGGGAAGCGGTTTTGAAATACGCCCAACCGGACCTCAGGGCAAGTATCTGGCAGATTGTCAATACGTTAATACCCTATCTCGGTCTGCTTTTCCTGATGTATTTAAGCCTGGAGGTTTCCTATTTCCTCACATTATTTCTTTCGGTTTTTGCTTCGGCGTTTATGGTTCGATTGTTTATTATTTTCCATGATTGCGGCCACGGTTCCTTTTTCAAATCAGCAAAACTCAGCGAAACAGTGGGCATAATCCTGGGAATAATCACTTTCACCCCCTATCATAAGTGGCACCGTGCCCATAAAATCCACCATTCAACAGTTGGAAATCTCGACAAGCGCGGCACCGGTGATGTTTGGGTTTTGACGGTTGATGAATTCAGGACCATCAACAAGTGGCGGCGGCGGTTTTATCGTGTTTACCGCCATCCGCTGATCATGTTTATCATCGGTGCGCCGTTGATTTTTCTGGGAGCTAACCGCCTTACTATTAAGGATTTGAACAGAAAAGAGCGTTTTAATGTGTACCTGACCAATTTTGCCCTGCTGTTAATCCTTGTCGCAGCCCATTTTACCATCGGCATCAAGGCCTACCTGATGATTCAGCTACCCATCATTTTCCTTGGCTCTTTAGTGGGCGTTTGGCTTTTTTATGTGCAGCACCAGTTCGAAGGTGTTCACTGGTACCGTCAGAGCAAATGGGATTATAAAACCGTGGCGCTACAGGGAAGTTCTTTTTACAAACTTCCAAAAATCCTGCAGTGGTTTTCAGGGAATATTGGATTTCATCACATCCATCATCTAAGCCCAAAAATTCCCAACTACAAATTAGAGGAGTGCCATAAGGAGAATCCAGAGTTTTCGCAGATCAAACCCATCACAATTCTCGAAAGCTTTAAAACGATGGAATTAAGGTTGTGGGATGAGCAAAATTCGAGGCTAATCACCTTCAAAGAACTTCCACAAACGCTTTAAGGCCAATGATCTGATAATTAGAATGATGACTGCCATCCCGAAGCCTCCTCCATCTTAAAAAAAGAAATTTGCCTATCTTCGCTGCAAATCATTTTTCATGATAAAATTATTGACCATTGTTGGCGCCAGGCCTCAGATCATAAAGGCTGCGGCACTTAGCAGAGCTATCCGGAATCATTTCGCCAGTGAGATGCAGGAGTTGATTTTGCACACCGGACAACACTATGACCTCAATATGTCGCAGGTTTTTTTCGACGAACTCGGCATTCCGGCGCCCGATCTCAACCTCAATGTCGGGTCAGGTTCACACGGGCAACAAACTGCCCTTATGATAAAAGGCATAGAGGATCAACTGATCACAACCAGGCCTGACTTCACCATCCTTTACGGAGACACCAACTCCACGCTCGCCGGGGCTATAGCCGCATCAAAGACAGGTGTGGATGTGGTTCACATCGAAGCCGGACTGCGATCGTTCAACAAAATGATGCCCGAAGAGATCAACCGCATTGCCTGCGACCACGTATCAACACTGCTCTTCACGCCAACTGCCACAGGATACAAAAACCTTCTCAGAGAAGGATTCCCTGAAAATAGCCAACAACCTTTTACGATTGATAATCCCGGATTGTTTCATTGCGGCGACGTAATGTTCGACAACAGCCTCTATTTTGCTTTTCTTGCTGAGAAAACGTCAGATATTCTTCAGCGTAATGGACTGAAAGAGAATGATTTTGTACTTGTTACCATCCACCGCGACACTAATACGGACGACCGGAAACGGCTGAATGCAATTTTCGAAGTGTTGCTTCAGCTGGCCAAAGAGCACGAAATTACCTTTTTCCTGCCGTTGCATCCCCGCACCAGAAAGATGATGATGGAGGTTTTGCCGCTCACACTATACGTGGAAATTCACGCCAGTCCTTACCTTAAAATTGCGGAGCCTGTTTCGTTCCTCGACATGATCCTGCTGGAGAAAAATACCAGGTTGGTCATAACAGATTCCGGTGGTGTGCAGAAAGAAGCCTGGTTTTTCGAAAAACCCTCCATCATCCTGCGGCCGCAAACAGAGTGGGTAGAAATCGTGGAAAACAAAGCAGGAGTGCTGGCCGACGCCGATCCGGCAAAGATAGCGGCTGCTTTTAAACACTTTATTCACAGCGAAAAAATCAACTTTCCACCACTTTTCGGCGACGGAAGAGCAGCAGAATTTATTTGCAGGAAAATCATCGAAACGTATAAACATAAAAATAAGTAATCAAAATGAAGAAAGTGGTGGTTTTGGGCGCCGGACTGGTGGGAGCGCCAATGGCGTTTGATCTTGCAAAAAACAACGAATTTGATGTAACTGCTGTGGATATCAGCAACGCCAACCTATTGAAATTCAATGGGTTTTCTAACATAAAAACCTTGCAGAAGGATTTGTCTGACCCTGCGGAAGTTAGAAGGCTGGTTCAGGATTTTGATCTGGCGCTGTCGGCCGTGCCCGGTTTTATGGGTTACAACACGCTGAAAGCCATCATTGAAGCTGGAAAAGATGTGGTGGATATCTCCTTTTTCCCTGAAGATCTTTTCGATCTGGATGATCTGGCAAAAAAAAATAATGTTACTGCTATCGCCGACATCGGGGTTGCGCCGGGTATGAGCAATGTGCTGATCGGGTACGCTCACTCAAAACTCGACAAAACCACCAAAGCGGTGATTTTTGTGGGAGGCCTGCCCAAAAAAAGGGAGTGGCCATACGAGTACAAAGCGGTCTTTTCGCCGGTGGACGTGATCGAAGAATATACCCGCCCCGCCCGCTACATCGAAAACGGCCATCTGGTTGTAAGGCCGGCGCTTTCTGATCCCGAACTGATCAACTTCCCCATTGTTGGAACACTCGAAGCCTTCAACAGCGATGGTTTGCGATCGCTGGCCAAAACCATTGACTGCCCGAATATGATCGAGAAAACCCTACGCTATAAAGGCCACATTGATATTATGAAGATTTTGCGCGAAACCGGATTTTTCAGCAAAGAAGCCATCGAAATCAACGGCGTGAAAATCAGTCCGCTGGAGTTTACGTCGAAGATTCTCTTCCCCAAATGGAAAATGGTGGAGGGTGATGAGGATGTAACGGTGATGCAGGTAATTATAGAGGGCGTGAAAGATGGGAAAAACCTCCGCTACACTTACGATCTGTTCGACAGCTACGACCCTGAAACCCGCGTGCATTCGATGGCCCGCACAACAGGCTACACCGGAACGATGGCCGTGCGGATGGTTGCTAACGGCATGTATGACCGCAAAGGCATCACCCCGCCTGAGTTTATCGGGCAGAATAAAAATTGCGTGGATTTTATCCTAAAGGGACTGGCCGATAGAGGAGTGATTTACAAAGAAAATCTTGAGAAGTTGGATTAGCTGTAAATCAGCAAGTCGCAACTTCCACTTACTCTTTCCTCACCACTTCGATCGTGAAATTGGCCGCCAGTGCTGCCAGAGCGCCAACAGCAGCGAAAATCGGCAGGATGACGGTTCCAATCACGCCAATAGTAACCGGAATTTCGAGGTAAGTTTTACCCTCTTCGTTTTTGATGATAATGCGGTTTACGTTCCCTTCGTGAATGATCTCTTTGATCTTTTTCAGCAGGTCGTCGCCTGTAACCTTAAAAGTGCTATTTTTGTCCATGTTCTGAATAATTTTATCTGGCAAAAGTATTTGCATTCCAACAAATTACAATATACAAAAACTTACAATCCATGAAATCCGCATTTCTCTTACTGATTGCAATTCTAATGATTCCACAAATGATTAAGCCACAACCAACCGCCGACATTCAACTACCGGAACCCATAACCAGCGGAGGAATGCCTTTGATGGATGCCCTCACTCATCGGAAAACGACAAGAGTTTTTGTTGATAAAGACCTTGATCTTCAGACAATCTCCAATCTTTTATGGGCTGCCAACGGATTTAACCGCAGGGAGGATAAAAAGCGCACTGTGCCCACCTCGCGCAACAAACAGGAAATGGAGGTTTATGTGGCGATGAAATCCGGCCTTTACCTCTACGATGCCTGGGAAAATAAATTGATTCTGAAAGTTGCCGGCGACATCAGAGCTGCTACCGGACTGCAGGATTATGTGGCTACTGCACCGGTGAACCTGGTTTTTGTGGCCAATATGGAAAAAGTAGAAGACCCGGCTTCGGAACGGCAGTTGATGGCCTCTCATATCAACACGGGTTATATTGCCCAAAATGTTTACCTGTTCTGCGCTTCCGAAGGATTGGCCACCGTCTCAAGGGGTTATTTCGACCAGGCTGCTACCTCTGAGGCGATGCAACTCGGGCCGCTTCAAAAAGTAATCCTTTGCCAGTCGGTGGGCTATCCTGGTGAATAAAGAGCCGGCTCTGTCGTTTACAAAAAGACAATATCCTCTTTCGAAGTAGTCTTTTCGCAGTAATGGCAACTTAGCTTTATGCCATCCTCATTTTCAAGCACCTCAAACTTTGTGGGTACATTTTCGTGATTAGTGATGCAATTGGGATTGAAGCACTTCACGATTTTTTCGACATGATTTGGAATTTCAACCTGCTTTTTCAGCGCTACCTGGAAGTTTTTGATCACAATCAGCGTGGCCGAAGGCGCTGCAAGCGCAATTTTGTTGATCTCTTCATCTTTGAAAAAGGTGTTACTCACCTTGATAATACCTTTTTTTCCAAACTTCTTACTGTCGAGGTTGGTTCCCACCAGCACCTGATCATCCAGCCGGTCAAGACCGAGAATCCGCATAACGCGGAAAACGCTTTTAGCCGGAATATGGTCAATCACAGTGCCATTCTCGATGGCCGAAACTTTCAGTTCTTTTCTTTGGTCAGTATTTTCCATAATTCTTTAGTTGTTAATGAGGTTAAAAATTATCTGACTCCCAGGATCGTTGCCAGCAATGCCTGACGTACAAAAACGCCGTTAAGCGCCTGCTCGAAGTAATAGGCTTTGGGGTTGCTGTCAACATCTTCAGCAATTTCGTTGACCCTGGGGAGTGGATGGAGAATGCGCATATTCTCTTTTGCGTTGGTAAGCATCGAGTTGTCGAGATTGTAAGCATTTTTCACCTTTTCGTACTCTATCGGATCGCTGAAACGCTCGCGCTGGATACGGGTCATGTAGATGATATCGGCATGTGGAATAGCCTCCATCAGATCGGTGTATTGATAATAGGTAAGCTGTTTTTCTTTGATATGACGCTTAACGTAACTCGGAAGCTTCAGTTCGACCGGAGAAACGAGGTGAAAGGTAGTGTTGAACTGCGTGAGCGCCATGGTGAGCGAATGAACTGTGCGGCCATATTTCAGGTCGCCGATAAAAGCGATGTTCAGGTTGTCGAGCGTACCCTGGGTTTTCTTGATCGAGTACATGTCGAGCAATGTCTGCGTTGGGTGCTGGTTGGCGCCGTCACCTGCATTGATTACCGGAACCGGCGATACTTCTGCAGCCCAGCGGGCGCTTCCTTCGCGGGGATGACGCATCACAATAATATCGGCATAGCTGCTCACCGTAAGAATGGTGTCCTTGAGTGTTTCACCCTTTGACACACTGGTGGAAGCTGCAGAAGAAAAGCCAATGACCTTGGCTCCAAGGCGCGATGCAGCGCTTTCGAAACTAAGACGGGTACGGGTGGATGGCTCGAAAAATAGCGTCGCCACTACGTAATCTTCAAGTATCTTTTGGATGGGATTTTTTTCGAATTCTGCCGCAAGGTCCAGAATCCGAAGCTGCTCTTCCAGCGAGAAATCATTGATCGAAATCAAACTTCTGTTTTTCATTGATGTGGATTTTTATTTGTAAAGATGGATTGGGCGGATAAAAAAAGAAGTACCTCAAAGGAGATACTTCTTTTGTAAGGAAACACAATGTAAACTCTATGGGATGGGAAAACATCGGTTTTTTTAGGAGGCAAAAATAATGCATAACTAATTGTACCGGTAAAAGATTTTTGAGATTTTATCAACAACCGGCATTGTCCTTTACCTTATTAAGTTTTTAGACAGATATCCATTTGAATCGGATCGGCTGGAAAATTTACCTTTGCCTGATGATTCCAATAGATAACACCAATGTTTCGGACGACCTCGGACTGGTGAGGTTTGTCTGTAACGTGAAGAAATGCAAAGGCGCCTGCTGCGTAGCCGGGGATGCCGGCGCACCGCTGCTCGAAGAGGAAATAGGGCAAATTGAGGATGGCATTGAGAAAATCAAATTTTTCATGACCGATCCCGGACGAAGAGTGATCGAGGCCAATGGCGTGTTTGATTACGACATCGCCGGCGAATTTGTCACCCCGCTGGTAAACGGCCGTGAGTGCGCTTTTACCAACTTCACCGACGGCATCGCCTGGTGTGCCATCGAGAAGGCTTTCGAAGAAAAACTGATCAAATTCCACAAACCTGTTTCCTGCCATCTTTACCCTGTGCGTATCAACAAATACAAAACCTTCGATGCGGTGAATTATCATGAATGGGATATTTGCCGTCCGGCGCTGGTGAATGGCAAAAGACTTGACGTACAGATGTATGTTTTCCTGAAAGACGCTTTGGTACGGCGCTATGGAAAAGCCTGGTACAACAAACTAGAGAAGGAAATCCAGTCCAAAAATGCGGGCAAGGTTTAAGCCTTGCCAATCGCTTCAAGCCTTTGCAGCAACGGAGGATGCGAGTAACTCACAAAGACCACCGCCGGGTGAGGACGCAGGTTACTCAGGTTTTTGACCGACAGCTTTTTCAGCGCTTCTTTCAGGCTTTTCCCGTCAAAATTAACTGCAGCATACCGATCGGCAGCAAATTCGTGCCGGCGGGAGATTATATTCATCGCTATTCCGATAATCGTCGAAAGCGGGCTGTAAAGGATGCCAAAAGCGAGCACCCCCAAGTGAAAACTTCCCTCAGCAGCGCCAAGCGCCAGCGAAAGCACCGGGTTGCTGATGAAAACGGACAAGATGTAAAGCACAATCCCTGTCTGGACTACACCCAGCACCATACCGGTTAGCGTGTGTTTCTTCTTGTAATGACCTATTTCATGTGCCAACACGGCCACCAGCTCATCGGTGGTGTGGTTTTCGATAAGTGTGTCGTATAGCACAATCCGTTTCTTGGGTCCCAGCCCAGTAAAATAGGCGTTGGCTTTCGACGAACGTTTGGAACCATCAATCACAAAGATGTCTTTCAGCTTGAAACCAACTTTTTTGGAAAACGCTTCAATGGCTGACCTCAGATCGCCCTCTGCAAGCGGTTCCTGCTTATTGAACAGCGGCACAATCAGGTTGGAGTAAAACATGGTCATAAAAATGCTGAAAAAGGTGATGGCGCTCCAGGCTATCAGCCAGAACCACACACCCGTTGAAAGGTAAATCCAGACTATAAGCGCCAGCAGTCCCCCGCCAATCAGTGCTCCAAGTATCCAGCCTTTGATTTTGTCGAGGATAAAGGTTTTTGGAGTGGTTTTGTTGAAACCGAATTTTTCCTCAATTACAAAGGTGTCGTAAATCGAAAATGGGGTTGAAAGGATATCGGAGGCCAGCCCGATTATCCCGAAAAACAGAATTGCCTGCCATATTGGATTATCACTCCAAACCTTCACCCATTGGTCCAGCCAGGCAAATCCTCCTAAAAACAGCACCAGCAGGATAACCACGAAGGAGAGACTTTCGGTAAGCGCGCCAAACTTGTGGTTTGCTTTCAGGTATTGCTGGGAACGGCTGTATTCCTTTGCGTCGTAAATTCCTTTCAGTTCATCAGGCAATATTTCGCTGAACCTCGTCGAATTGAGGTATCCCAGCGTCTGATTAAATACGAAATCGAGAATAAGTATTGCGATAATGATGGTGAAGATGGTTTCGGGCACAGGTCAGAATGATTTCAATTCGTTGTTAATTATAATGTTAGGCCAATACCTGGATTATTTACATTGCATGAAAGTCTGGTCTTTTTCAGGTTAAAATGCTTAATACGATCCGCCTCTTTTTCTCATAAACCACTCCGCGCTGAGCAGTGCAAGGATGAAAAGGAACACCCAGAAAATATTTACCAGCTCGCTGAGCCTTTTTTCGGAATAGACTACTGTGCGGATGTCGTTGCGGGCTTTTAGCTTCTCAGGAATTGCATCTATACCGGCGGGGTAAATCATTTCGCCGCCATGCCTGGATGCAAGCCTGTAAAGCAGGTTGTGATCGGCAATGGTGTTCATGGCTTCGATGTTGAGCGGCGAAACGGTAAACTCGCCCTGACTGCGATTGAGCTTATCTCCCACCCTCACCGTAGCCTCGTAGGTGTAGTTATCCACCGGCAGCACACCGGCATTCAACTGGTAAGCATTAGCGGTCTTGCCGAAAAGAAAAGGGTAAGTTTCGCCTGTACTGTTTTTTATGGTCATCTCCACATCCGGCGTGTTGATGAGTTCGTAGCTCTGGTTGTAAACTTCGGCATCGAAACGGATCGGCTCATTTTCCATGAAGTTATTTTCGGCTGTAACCCTGAAATAACTTCTGTCGGCCTTTACCGAAAGATACTGCACAATTTTGGAAAAGATTTCATTGAAAGCATTGTGGTTTCCCTGTTTCTGGAAATTGGCAAGCCGCCAGCGCCAGATCCCTTCACCGGCAATGATTCCGGTTTTGTTGCTCAAAGTCTGGTTGAAAACGAACAATGGGTAACCGGTGGTCAGCGAGCCGATTTGCTGATTGAACAGGGTGTTGGCCGAAACTTGAGTCCTGATCTCGCCAAAAGGGGTAACCAGCGGTGGAAATCCTTCGATGGCTCTTATGGTTTCGTTGCTGACGGTGAAAAGCGAAAATTCCTTGTTAATGGAAGGCAGCGCTTCGTTGAAAAGATCCCGCTCGGCCAAAATCTGCATACCGGCATTTAATCCGTTGAATTGGCTGAGGTTAGATTGTGATCCGAGAATGAAAAGGATTGGAATTCCCTTTTGCCCTGCTTCCGTAATAATCTTGCCGATGTTATCCCTACCACCGGGCAACTGATGCAGGATAATCAGGTTGAATTCGCCGATATTTCCGGTAAACTGACTGAAAACCGAGTGTGTGACCTCGTTGGTGAAATTGCTCTCGATGGCCTCTTTTAGTGCGGCAATATCGGGATGAGGTGATTGCGAAAGAATGAGAATTTTCTGCTTGGTGTCGAGCACGTCAACGAAAATCTCCTGGCTGTTATTAACTAAACTGATTTCCCCCTCCAGTGGCCGGAGGCTGATGCGGTAGCGCTGAAGTCCTGCTCTTTCGGCGGTGAGAGAAATCTGAACGGTTTCGCTGTGCTGGTTCGACGAAAAAGTAAAGTTTTGGGAGAATAGCGTTGTTCCTCCCTGGGTAATCGTAAGCACACTGGTTTGTCCCTGGTACAAATTAGCTCCGACAACTACTTCAACCGGAAAAATGTTTCCCTTAAAAGCGATGCGGTTAAAGTTAACCCTTCGCAGGAAGAGGTCTTTTTTAACGCTGGTGTCGCCCAATGCAAGGGTATAAATGGGAAATTTGATCTTTTCGGAACTGTAAACCGGGTTGATGCCCTTGTTGTAAAGCCCGTCGGTAGCCAATAGCATCGCGCCGACATTCCGGTTGGAATACCGGGTAATAATCTCCTCAAATAGTGCTGAAATATCGGTTTGCCGCCCTGTGAAATCAAAATCATCTCCCTCTGTTACTTCATCTCCAAATTTATAAGTCCTGACCGAGTAATCCTTCTCCAGGACGTCAATAAGTTCCTGAAAATGTGCGCGGTATTCATTACTGTAAAAAGCGGAGTCCTCTCCTACCAGTAACGACCCGGAATTATCCTGAGCCAGAATGAGAATGGGTTTTTCATAATTTCGGAAAAAACTTTTCAGCATCGGGGTCAATAGCAGAAAAGCAATAATAGTAACCGCAGCAAACCGGAATGCGGCAAGTAATTTTCGCGTGAGCGGGCTGAAGTCCTCTTTACTGTTTTTGTAATACAGAACACCGCTGTAAGCCAATCCTGCAAGCAAACAGAAAATGATCAACCACCCCGGTGACTCGGTAACTATATTCAACAACTTGATTCTGATTAAAAATGGATTAATTTACATGTGCATACCACCATCCACGCTGATTACCTGGCCAGTGACATAAGACGACAGTTCCGAGGCAAGGAAAATGGCAATGTCAGCAACATCTTCGGGTTTTCCGGAACGCCGTAACGGTATGTTTTTTATCCAGTTATCGCGAACATCTTCGGGCAACTTATCGGTCATGGCAGTTTCGATAAAGCCAGGGGCTATGGCGTTGCAACGAATTCCGCGCGAGCCAAACTCCTGGGCGATGGATTTGGTGAACCCAATCAGCCCGGCTTTGGAGGCACTATAGTTGGACTGACCTGCGTTGCCTTCAAGTCCCACCACGGAGCTCATGTTGATGATCGAGCCACTGCGCTGCTTGAGCATTACGCGCTGCACAGCCTTGGTCATGTTGAAAATAGATTTCAGGTTCACCTTTATCACAAGATCCCAATCCTGCTCGGTCATTCGCAGCAAAAGGTTATCGCGGGTGATCCCGGCATTGTTGACCAGGATATCAATCTGGCCAAAATCTTTCAGAACCTCGCTGATCAGAGCGTCGGAGGCTTCATAGGAGCTGGCGTCGGATGCGTAGGCTTTTCCTTTCACGCCATATCTTTCGATCTCCTTAACCACATTCAGGGCATCATCATCCACTTTCAGGTCTGAAATGGCCACATCAGCACCATGCATTGCATAAGCAAGAGCAATGGCTCTTCCGATTCCGCGCGATCCACCGGTGACCAGTGCCTTTTTATTTTCGAGTAATTTCATTTTTCGATGTTTAAAAATTGATAGAAATATTTGATTATCAGTGTAGATTCAATTCGGTAAATACCTTTCCGCTCTGCATCAGGTCAATGGCCACCTTCAGCTCGGAGTCCAAATCGTTGATCATTAAAAAATAAGCATTGACATCCCAAAGATTGCGTGCTAACATGGCTTTGATCTGGATTTTGAGATCGGCCTCGGGATAATAATATTTATCGGAATCCTTGCGCACAACGTTTTTTTCGGTGGCCAATGCGAGAAACTCTCCAAATATCTGGTCATCAACCACAAAATTATCTCTGAAACTCTCGACTGTCGGGAAATTTTTCTGAAGGTTTCTGCGATTTTTATCCAGATAATTAAGGGTGAAAGTATTGAAAATGCCTTTGCGCACCAGCTCGGCGTAATAATCAGAGAATCTGGTGGAGTCAATGGGTGTGAAAATATCAGGCATGATACCGCCACCGCCATGCACCACACGACCATTAGGAGTGTAATACTTGAGTGAGTCGGGGAATTCAATGCTTTTTGCATCCACCAGTTCACCGCTCTCGAGCCGCCGGTTGAGGTCTTTGTAATAATCTTCGGTTTCGCCATGCTCATAAGGCTTTTGGATACTGCGTCCGGTAGGCGTAAAATAACGGGCTGTGGTGAGTCGAATCATGGAACCATCAGGCAGGTTGAAGGGACGTTGAACGAGGCCTTTTCCAAACGAGCGGCGACCGACCACCAATCCTCTGTCCCAGTCCTGTATTGCGCCAGACACAATTTCGCTGGCCGAAGCGGAGCCTTCGTTAATCATCACTATCACACGTCCGTTGAGCAGATCGCCCGTAGCTGTGGACCTGAACTCCTGCTTAGGTGAACGCATCCCCTCGGTATAAACGATCAGCTTGTCGGCCGGCAAAAACTGGTCGCTCAATTCCACCGCAACATTCAGAAATCCACCAGAATTACCTCTCAGGTCAAGGATCAGATCTTTCATTCCCTGCCCTCGGAGTTTAACAACCGATTCGTGAAACTCCGTCATTGATGATTTGGCAAAACGGGTCAGCTTGATGTAGCCGATCCCGGGAGCCGCCATGTAGGTGGCATCAATGCTGTTCAAAGGTATTTTATCCCTCACGATGCTGAAATCAATCAGGTCTTTTTTATCGCTCCGCAAAATCGAAACTTCGACCGTTGTGCCTTTCTTGCCTCTCAACCGCTCCATCACAAATTCGTTATTCACTTTCGGGCCAAAAGCATCTTCCCCATTGATTTTGATGATTTTATCCCCCGCCAGGATGCCGAGTTTATCAGACGGACCACCGGGAACCGGAGCCACCACCAGTATGGTATCATTAAACATCTGGAAGGTAACACCAATGCCTTCAAACTCCGACTCGAGAGGCTCGTTCACTCTGCGCACATCGTCGGAGGAGATATAGGAGGAATGCGGATCAAGCTCCTTTAGCATGGCGATTATGGCTTTTTCGACAAGATCGGGAGCGTCAATGCTGTCAACATATCCAAATTCGATGATCTGCAGTGTAGTTGCAAATTTCTGCGTGGTTTGCCGGGTTTTGTCTGCCTGGGCAAATGTAAAGGTTGATGTTAAAACTAAAACTGCAACAAAAGCCAGTTTAACAAACCTATGTATTTGATAATTAACAACTTTGGCATACATGATGATGGTTTTTTAAATCTTTCACTAAAAGTAAAACGTCCAAACGATAGCAAAATGAAAATATTTTTTTTGCGCCGGACAATCCTCTTAGTAACGGTATTTTGTAAGGAAATAACAGCCGGACAAGGGAATTGTTTTTCGGATCATTTTCTCATTCACTACTGCGCATTGCCTATTTTCGTGTAGATTTGCTTTTCCAAATTTTTAAAAAACATCCTTTTATGATCACACTCCTGCTCATCATCAACATCGTACTTGTTGCGGCTGCCATTGTTTTGGTTGTTTTATTCCGTCCTCGTAAAACCGAAGATTTCCAGGGATTAAACTCAAAACTGATCGAACTTCACTCTGCGTTGCAAAAGTTTGAAGCGGGTCTGAAAGACGATTTCCGTATCAACCGCGAAGAGAGTAGCAGGCTGAATAAAGAGAACCGTGATGAACTTGGGGGAAAATTTACAGAGTTTTCGGGGCAAATGCTCATTCAACTGGATAAGAATTTTGCCCAGGTTCAGGAAAGATTGAAAGAACTTACCCAGCAGGCGAGGGCAGACACTCTCCAGATGCGTGAGGAGACCAAAAAGGAGATCAGGGGATTCCAGGATGCTTTTGATAAGAATGTGAAGTCATTCAATGAGTTACAGCGCGAAAAGTTTGGTCAGCTGATCGAAGAACTCCGGCAGAAATTCGGCAACCTGGAGGAAAAATTGAAGGAAAAACTGGGTTTGCTCGAAAATCAGCAAAAAGAGCTGGTGGAGACTACAGAGAAAAAACTGGAGCAGATGCGCGAGACGGTGGATGAGAAGCTGCAAAAGACGCTGAATGAGCGCCTCAGTCAGTCGTTCGAAACTGTCGGTAAGCAGTTGCAGGCCGTTCAGGAGGGCTTGGGAGAGATGAAAAACCTGGCTCAGGATGTCGGTGGATTGAAGAAAGTACTCAGCAATGTAAAGATACGCGGAGGAATCGGCGAGGTTCAGCTCTCGATGCTCCTCGACCAGATGCTTGCACCGGAACAGTTTGAAGCCAACGTGGTTACCAAAAAAGGAAGCAGCGAAAGGGTAGAATTTGCCATCCGCCTGCCCGGAAAAGACGACCATCAAAGCGTGGTTTATCTGCCTATTGACGCCAAATTCCCGAAAGATACCTACGAACACCTGATTGATGCTTACGAAAGCGGCGACCCTATGGCCATCGAAGCCGCCAATAAAAACATCGAAAGCGTCATCAAAAAAATGGCAAGGGATATCCGTGATAAATACCTCGATCCCCCCAATACCACCGATTTCGCCATCATGTTCCTGCCTTTCGAAGGAATTTATGCCGAGGTTATCCGGCGTTCGGCGCTATTTGAACAATTGCACAACGAATTTAAAATCGTAGTTACCGGCCCCACCACCCTCGCCGCCATCCTCAACAGCCTGCAGATGGGCTTCAGGACGCTCGTCATTCAGAAGCGCAGCAGCGAAGTCTGGAATATTCTGGCCGCCGTAAAAGCCGAGTTCGAAAAGTTTGGCGGAATGCTCGACAAAGCGCACAAACAGATCACTACTGCCGGCCAAACCATCGAGCAGCTCAAGGGAACCCGCACCAGAGCCATCAACCAGCGGCTAAAGGGTGTCCTGGCACTGCCCGCCAGCGAAGCCACGGAGATTTTCCCTGAACTTGCCGGCGCCGAGGATAATGATGAAACTGAGGAATAGCAAAGGTTTCATCAACGCTCATAAGATTTAATGTTAAGACATGTGACTTTTGGGATTTGTTTTTTGGGATTTGTTTGTCTGTTGGTGTTTGTCTGTTGGAATTTCTCGATTGGGATTACAATCAAATGGTTACCATGAGAGCCTGATACTCTGCAAATCTTAATTTTGCCAAAAAAATAACCGTGATTTTTCCGCACAATTTTGAAGAGAAAATTGGTTTCGACCAGGTGAGGCAACTGCTTTCAGATCAGTGTGTAAGTATTATGGGGAGAGAGTTTACCAGCAAAATGAGGTTTGAAACCAATTTCTCACAAGTGGAACGAAAAGTTGGCCAGGCCGCAGAATTTCTTCAAATTCTGAAGTTTGAAAATCCATTTCCAGCTCAGAATTATTTCAACCTGATTCCGGAGCTGCAACGCATTAAGTTACCGGGAACCTACATTTTTCAGGAGCAGTTGTTCGACCTGAAGAGTTCGCTCGAATCGCTCAGCGATGTGATCCATTACCTGCAAAAACTCGATTGTTCCAAATACCCCCTTTTACTCCAACTTGCTGAAGGGAAAGAGGTTGACAAGGATATCCTCCGCGAAATCAGCCGCATAATTGATGATAAAGGAAACATAAGGGACAACGCTTCTGATCAATTGAAGGAAATCAGGCACAGGTTGATAAAGCTGGCCGGCGAGATCGACAAGTCGGTGCGACAGGTGCTGATCCTGGCCAGAAAGAACGGCTGGCTCAACCCCAACGACGACATCACTATAAGAAACGGCCGGATGGTAATCCCGGTTCCGGCATCCAACAAGCGGAAAATCAGGGGTTTTGTGCACGATGAATCCGCTACCGGCCAAACGGTTTACATCGAACCTGCCGAAGCCCTTGACGCAAACAACGAAATCCTCGAACTGCAAAATGCCGAAAAGCGTGAAATCATCCGCATCCTGTCCGTTTTCACTGACCTGATCCGCCCCCGGATTGACGACCTCACCGGCGGATATCATTTCCTCGGCCTGATTGACTTCATCAGGGCAAAGGCGGCCCTGGCAATAAAGATCAACGCCGCAAAACCGATGATGTACGAAACCCCGCTGATTCGCTGGCGCCGGGCAGTGCATCCCATGTTATACCTCGTTCATCAAAAACAAAAAAAAGCCGTTGAGCCACTCACCATCGAGCTGAACCAGGAAAACAGGATACTGGTCATTTCGGGGCCAAACGCCGGCGGAAAATCGGTGTGTCTCAAAACGGCCGGACTACTCCAATACATGCTTCAGTGCGGGTTGCTGGTTCCCATGGACGATAACTCTGAAACCGGCATGTTCAAAGACATTTTTATTGACATCGGCGACGAGCAATCCATCGAGGACGACCTGAGCACCTACACTTCGCATCTGCGCAACATGAAACATCTGGCGCTGAAAGCCAGCCGGCAAAGCCTTTTCCTGATTGATGAATTTGGAACCGGCACCGAACCCCAGCTTGGAGGCGCCATCGCAGAAGCCATCCTCGAACACCTCAACCACAAAGAGGCTTTCGGCGTCATCACAACCCATTACGGCAACCTGAAACAAATGGCCGGAAAAACTCCCGGACTGATCAACGGCGCCATGCTTTTCGACACCAGGGAGATGCGGCCGCTTTACCGCCTCCAGATCGGAAATCCGGGAAGTTCTTTTGCCTTCGAAATCGCACGAAAAACCGGATTCCCCTGGTTTATCCTGCGAAATGCCGAGAAAAAGGTGGGTAAGGCACAGATCAAATTCGAACAGCAGTTGCAACAACTCGAACTCGAGAAAAAAGAGTTACTCGAAAAACAGCGGTCATTGGCTGAGGCCGAGAAAAAGATGAACGAACTGAAATCGAAATATGACCAATTAACCACAAAACTGCTCGAATCCAAAGACAAAGTGATGAGCGATGCGCGCTCCGAAGCAAACAGGATTATCGAAGAGAGTAACCGGCTGGTGGAAAACACGATACGGGAAATAAAAGAGGCACAGGCCGAAAAAGAGAGGACAAAACAAATCAGAGAAAAGCTGAAATCCGAAGCCAGTCAGATCATCGCAGAAGCTGCTCCTGTTAAGGAGTCTAAATTGTCACAACCTCCCCAGCCTGAAAAACCCAGACCGAAAAAAGAGAAACCGGCAAAAGACGAAGGAAAGATTTTCATTGGCAACCGCGTCCGCATCCCACCGCAACAATCCGTGGGCGAGGTGATGGATATTTCGGGAAACGAAGCCGTGGTGAGCTTTGGCAGTATGATGATGCGCGTGCCCTTCGAAAAGCTCGTCAATGTGGGCGAAGAGGAATTTTATCAGAAGGTGATGATCAAGCGAAGCAGCCAGAAGAGCGTCATCAGCGACATCAACACCCGGATGGCCAACTTCAGCCCGACACTCGATGTCAGGGGAATGCGTGCCGAAGAGGTAATACCGGAGCTTTCGAAGTACATTGACGATGCTATGCTCCTCAATATCCGTGAGTTGAAAATCATCCACGGCAAAGGCAACGGGATACTGAGAAAGGTAATCAGGGACAACCTACGCGCTGTTGCCGATGTGATCCAGATTGAAGATGAACACGTTGAACGGGGTGGCAGCGGCGCTACAATGGTGCGATTAAAGTGATTTATTTGTTAGACAACGCAACATCCGCACTCCATTGTTGTTAATAGGGCATGAACCAAAGCAATTTTCAGGAACTCAATTATCTCAATTTTGAGGCTGCTATGACCGGCAAAACCATTTTGGTTGACTTTTGGGCTGAATGGTGTCATCCATGCAAAACCCAGCGCCTTATGCTCACCGAAATCCATCAGCACTACAAAGAGCAGTTAGAGGTAGCTTTATTGAATGTGGATGATAACAAGCTGATTGCCAATCAGCACAGTGTCAGAAATCTGCCAACTTTGATCCTCTTCAGGGATGGGAAGGAAATCCGGCGATTTATCGGCCTACAGAACAAAGAGCAATTGATTCACCAGATTAACGCACAACTCACCAAAATCCAGCAAAATGGCTGAAGAAACTCCAACCAACCGCACCTGGAAAAACTCCGGGATTTTCAAATTTATACCGCTCATCAATGTTATAGGTATTGTTGCCGGCGCTATCGGTGGCTACATTTATTACGCACAGGTTGTATGCGTAACTGGCGGCTGCCCGCTCACCTCCAACCCTTTTATCACCATACTATGGGGAGCGCTGATGGGCTACCTTTTGTCCGATATCTTTGTAAAGAGAAAAACCAGCAAAACCTGATTCTTTGTTGTTTCATACTGACATTTAGTGTAATAATTCAGCATTCCCAATCCAGATCAAATCCCGGAAAGTACTCGCTGTTTTTTGCTCAGGCTGCTAACAATCAAATCGTAAGAGTGGTCAATCATTTCCAGAATCTCACCCCTGCTGATGGTTCCGTCAATTTTCACGGTATTCCAATGGATTTTTGACATGTGGTAGCCGGGTGTAACTGCGGGGTAGCGCTCGCGTAACGAAACGGCAAGTTCCGGATCGCATTTCAGGTTGATGGAGGGAACCAGTTCGTCGAGTGGCAGGAGGGCAAACATTTTACCGGCCACTTTGAAAACCAGCGTTACGTCGTCGAAAGGGGTGCTTTCGGTCACCGCTCTTTTACTCAGGCAATATTCTCTTAAATCTTCTATATTCATACTCTAAGGTTTTAAAGCGTGTGTTATTCTTTTACCAAAATTGCAGCAAAACCCCCACCAGAGGCCAGGCTTACATTTAGCCTGGATTGCTTGTTTACGTTCAATATCTCCCTTCGGTAATCTTCCGCAAAACGATCTGCATTAGCACCGTCCCTCATCAGCTCCATCCTGAAATTTCCATCGGGTAAAAAGGAAAAATCAATCTCCATAGTCCGAGGAGTAAAGTCTGTCATTCCGCCCAGATACCATTTATCATCCCTGCGCCTCGCCGTAAGAATGTAATTGGCAACACAAGCATCGAGGACAATGGTTTCATCCCAAACAGTAGGGATTTGTGAAAGAAAAGCGGGTATTTCCGGATCAGCCTGGTAGGATGATGGTGAGTCGCAGAGCATCTGCAGCGGACTTTCGTAAACTACGTACATTGCCAGTTGGTGGCAGCGGGTTCCGAGGCTCATCGGCCGCTCGAAACTGATGGCAAAGTTCTTCTTGTTGGCATTGCGCATTGCTCCCGGAGTGTAATCCATCGGTCCGGCAAGCATCCTGGTAAATGGGAGTGTGAGGTTGTGTTCCGGAGTGACCTGGTCACTCCATTTGTTGTTCTCGTTGCCTCTCACCCCTTCGTAAGAAAGCACATTCGGATATTTCCGGTGTAACCCGTTGGGCTTGAAAGATCCGTGAAAGTCAACAAGAAGGTGGTTTTGGGCAGCTACATGTGCAATTTCTTCATAGTAATTTACCATCTGCTGATCGGCGCGCTGCATAAAATCCACCTTCACCCCGGCTGCACCCCAGTCAGCGTAGGTTTTCAAAATCTTCCCGAGGTCGGTGATCAGCGGTTTCCATAGCACCCAAAGGATTATCCCGACATTTTTCGATTTCCCGTAACGAATCAATTCATGAACATCTATTTCGGGATTAAAACCGAGAATATTCATGGTAGTCAGGCTCCAGCCCTCATCAAGAATCACATATTCGATGTTGTACTTTGCGGCAAAATCAATGTAATACTTATAGGTGGCGGTATTCAGTCCTGATTCAAAATCCACACCCCAGATGATGTTGGCGTTGTACCAGTCCCAGGCTACTTTTCCGGGCTTTATCCAATCGGTTTTGTGGATGGCGCAGGGTGATGAAAGCTGATAAACCAGGTTGCTTGATGCCAGTTTACTGTCATCGTCGCTGATAACAAATACCCGCCACGGGAAACTTCGACCACCCTCAGTTCTGGCGATATAATCCGCTTCTTTTATCAGAATTTCATTCCGGTCGGGCGATCGTTTTTCATTGGGTTCGGTTTGCAGTACAAATTTTGGAAACATAGCGCTGAGGGTATTATTTCCGTTTGCCGTGAGAAACATCGCCGGATAATCGTCTTGACCGGCTTCCGATATCCAGATTCTGATATTCTCCGGAGTGTTGACGAGCAAAGGCATAGCGTGGAATTTTCCGGCAGCAATGGTGTCAATCCGGGTGTAAGTATAATGTTGCTCGTAATGCGAAAGGATCGAGCGCTCGGGCGCAAACCAGCAATGCGACCCGTGCGGGAAATCAATCTCCAGCCGCTCTGAACTTACCTCCACCACTCCATCGGCTGCAGTGACATACCGATAAGCCACGCCATCATTGTAAGCTCTGAAAATGAGCCGGTTATCATCTTTTAAAACTACGACCAACTCAGAGCAATAGTCTTCAATCCGGGCAGATTTTACAGGAATTGTGGCAGTAATAGTTTCGCGGTTTTCTTTAACCGTGTAGCTATCTATTTCGGGCTTTTTCCCAAAAACATCTTTACCGCCAAATTCCAATCCAACATTGGCCTTCAAAATGTCCGACTTCCCTTTGAAATGGACTTGCCAACTGATGCCGTTTTCGATTTGTACTTCAACTTTTAAAATTCCATCGGGTGATGAGACCACCAATGACTGAGAAAAAAGAGACAGACTAAAAAGGATGAGAAGTGTGGGGAGTGTGAGATTTTTCATTTCTGATAAATTTTGTTTGCTGGCAAAATTAGCAGTTTAATCGCTGTTCATTTTCATTGCTCATCGTATTAATACATCATGATTTGCCGTGAAAAAGGGTCATTTTTTCGTAAAAGTTCTTCCCCAAAACATCAAACTAATTTCTATGTTAATGTATATGAACAACATACGAATATTTTTAGTCACGGCTTATTTATAATCAATAAAAATTTTAGTTGAGTTCAGAATTAAAGGCAAATTGATTTATTTTTGCCATTAGGTAATTCATTACTTTTAATATTAAAACAAAGATGAAAAAATTCCTTTTGTTTCTTATTCCTCCCCCACAATGGCGCACGGCAGCCACCATTGTTGCGGGGATAATGATTGGGCTTGGAATGTTCATATTTCACACGAGTAATGCCACTTCTTATCTCTCCGACAATCCCGAAACCTGCATCAACTGCCATGTGATGTATCCGCAGTACGCTTCATGGAAAAACAGCAGTCATCATGCTGTAACCACATGCAGCGACTGCCATGTGCCTAATGACAATGTTTTTCTGAAATATCTTTTCAAGGCAAGCGATGGCGCCCGTCATGCTACTATTTTTACTGCCCGTGCTGAACCTCAGGTCATTCAGATCAAGCAGGCAGGCGCCAACGCTGTTCAGGAGAACTGTAAAAGATGCCACCAGCAACTAATCGAGATGTCGGGACTGGCCACCCACACTTTCAAATCAGCCCACATGGACGAAGGAAAACTTTGCTGGGACTGCCACCGGGAAGTGCCTCACGGATCGGTACGCAGTCTTTCCTCAGCCCCATTTTCGCTGGTTCCCCGTATGCCATCGGTGGTACCTGACTGGCTATCAGGCTATTTAAAGCAGAATAATCAAAACAAATAATCAACAATAAAAAACTTGAAAGTATGAAAAGTGATACAGCAAATCAAAAGAAGCCGTGGGTAAACTGGGCAATTTTCCTGGTTACCGTTGTGATTGTTTTTCTCATCGGGCTGTTTGCCTCCTCCATTATCGAGCGGCGCAGCGAGTCGCAGCTTTACTTCCAGATGGTGAGCGAAATCCCCGACTGGGAGCCGCGAAACGAAGTGTGGGGGCAAAACTTTCCCCGTCAGTATGAGTCGTATATGCGTACTTCAGAGACCAACTTTGCCAGCAAACACTTCGGATCGAAAATGATTGATTATTTGGACAAATATCCTGAACTGGTGGTAATGTGGGCAGGATACCCGTTCTCGAGGGACTACAACCAGGGCAGGGGGCACTATTACGCCATAACCGATGTGCATAATACGCTGCGCACCGCACTCCCGATGCCAGGCAGTTGCTGGACATGCAAAAGCACCGACGTTCCCCGCGTGATGAATGAGATGGGTGTGGCAGAATTTTATAAATCAACCGTCTTTGACCTTGGTCCGCAAATCATGAATCATATCGGCTGCCAGGATTGCCACGATCCTAAAACAATGAATCTTCGCATCACCAGACCCGCTCTGGTGGAGGCTTTTGAAAGGCAGGGCAGGAATATCAATGACGCCACACACCAGGAGATGCGCTCGCTGGTATGTGCACAATGTCATGTTGAATACTATTTCAAAGGCGAGGGAAAGTATGTCACTTTCCCGTGGGATAAGGGTTTCAGCGCTGATAATATGGAAGAATATTTTGATGAGTATGCATTTGCCGACTGGACCCACGCGCTTAGCCGCACTCCTATGATCAAAGCGCAGCATCCTGATTATGAGTTGTATATGACCGGTGTTCATGCCGATCGCGGGGTTTCATGCGCTGACTGCCACATGCCTTACCAGCGCGAAGGCGGATTGAAATTCACCAATCACCATATCGGAAGCCCGCTCCAGAATGTATCCGGATCGTGCCAGGTGTGCCACCGCGAAAGCGAAGAAAAACTGCGTCAGAATGTTTATGACCGCCAGGACAAGGTGGCCGAACTTCGCCATGTTGTCGAAAGCAACCTCGCCAGGGTTCATATCGAAGCAAAAACCGCCTGGGATGCCGGTGCAACCGAGCAGGAGATGGCGCCCGTTTTACAGTTAATCCGTCACGCACAATGGCGCTGGGATTGGGTAGCTGCTGCCAATGGCATGGGAATTCACTCACCTGTTGAAAGTCTTAGGGTTTTAGGAACTTCTATCCAGAAATCGCAGGAAGCCCGTGTGCTGCTCGCCGAAATCCTCACCAAACACAACGTTCCGATACCGGTAGCCATGCCCGACATCAGCACCAAAGACAAAGCCCAGCAATACATCAACCTCCCGATGGATGATCTCAGAGCGAAAAAGAAACAGTTCCTCGATGAGATTCTTCCACAATGGATCAAAGATGGAAAAGAACGCGAAAGCAAGATGCAGGCGAAGATTTGATGGTTACTTTCAATTAAATCCATTTTCGAGCTAAAAATCAAAAAGCCTCCGGTAACCAATACCGGGGGCTTTTTTTTGCATCCTTAGAGATCATCAGAGGTAGATGCAGGTCAAAAACATCATTCGGCAGAAAAGTTTGATGAACAAAATTGTATGTACATTTGAAATTGAGCTGTTTTTAACAATCAATCTTATTTCAACCTCACAAAACCAATTTTTCTCATAACTTTGGAAACAATTTAATCTCCGGGGATTCGGAGATACTTTAAAAAATGAAAGTTATGGAAAGAGCATCCTCCACCGCACCCGAAACACCCGTATATAACTATTACGGCTGCGAGCCTCCTCTTCTGATTGAAGACCGTGAAGTCAAAAAATCACCCTCCGATCGTGCTGCAGGATTGATGGAACTTTATCTTGCCGCCAAATCCTCGGTATCGGTTGAGTTTCCGTTGTGGTACACCCGCCGGTGGAATGAACTGGAGGGCGAGATACCCATCATTCGCCGGGCAGAAGCGCTCAAAGCGGGCTTTTCACACCTCACTCCAGCCATTTTCCCCGGCGAACTGCTCACGATGGGCAAGGCGCGCTACCTGAGAGGCTCCTTCCCCATGCCCTGGCTTTCGGCGTCCTATTTTATGGCTGTCGAAGACAAAATGTACCAGGAGGCGCTGAAAGCCGGAAAAGTGAGCGCAGACCAGGTAACCACGATGGGACAGGGTGGCGGAAACGTAACGCGTAGCGTTGGCAATGTGCTTTCGATCGCAGGAAAGTTTGGGCTGAGAAAAGAAGAGATGCCCGTGTTGATGAAGATCGCCCGGAAATGGCAAAACCGGTCGGTGGAAGACATCGGGCACAAATACGAGCAGATGGCGCCGGGTTATCACGAAAAGGAGGAGATCATGCGCTCGGTGATCTGCATGTTCGACTCCGGATATACTTTGCCGCAAGGCAGGGAGGTGATCAACTATTACTACCCGCTGCAATTCGGCATAGACGGGATCATCCGGATGTGCAACGAAAACGCTGTTGCTGTGGCCGGCAAGCCGGAAATGGACAGGCTATATTTTTACAAAGCCGTGGTCATCATGCTCCAGGGTATTAAAAAATGGATACTCAACTACGCTGCCGAAGCCGGTGAAATGGCCAGCCTTGAAAAGAAAGAATCCAACCGCCAGGAATATGACCAATTAGCTGAGAGGCTAAGGTGGATCGCATCAAATCCGCCACGCACTTTTCATGAGGCGTTGCAGCTCACATGGACTTTTCACCTGGCCGTGCTCAACGAAGATGCCATCTCCGGGTTATCGCCGGGAAGGCTTGGTCAGGTGCTTGCTCCATTCTGGCAAAATGACATGAAAAAGGGAATCCTGACCAACGAAAAAACACTGGAGTTGCTCGAATGTATGCGGGTAAAATTCACCACCCTCGACTGCTTCGCTTCGATGGGCGTGGTGGGTGGCGTGCTTTCGGGAAATACCTTCAACAACTTGTGCCTCGGCGGTTTAGGTAAAGATGGAACCAGCGCCGCCAACGACCTCGAAATGCTGGTCATCGAATCGGGGATAACCTGCCCCACGCCGCAGCCCACGCTCACCATGCTCTACGACGAAAAAACGCCGGAAGAAATTTTGATGAAAGCGGTGGAATGCACCAAAAGCGGCGCAGGTTACCCGGCCTGGGTGAGCAACCAGGTAGCCATGGAGTTTTTGCTGAACAACTACGCTGCCGAGGGCATGAAACCCGAAGAAGCCCGAGCGTGGTCCATCGGCGGATGCCTCGAAACTTCCCCCGGCAGTTGGATGCCGCTGAATCTCGACGGTGTTGTTCATCACATTCCTGGTGGCTCTGCGCCTGCCACCAGTGTGGGGGTGCATTTTATTTCGCTGCCCAAACTGCTCGAAGTGGTGCTTTTTAATGGTTTCGACAAAAGAACCGGTCGCCAGGTATTTGCACCACACAACCTGCCGCTCTGCAGCTACGATGAGATCTGGGAAGCCTTCAAAATCTATTTCAGCCGCTCTGTTGAAGTGTTGACCCTGACCAACAATATCCAGCACGATGCCTGGCGCAAGATTACTCCTTCGCTGGTCAACTCGATGCTCAAGCCCGATTGTCTTTTGAAGGGAAAAGATATTGGCCAGCAGGGCAGCCGCTACAACCGCACCTTCAATGTCGAAATCTGCGGTGGGGTAAATCTGGTTAATTCATTGGCTTCCATTAAGCTGAATGTTTTTGAAAAGCAAAATTTCAGTCTGCAAACCCTAAAAGAAGCCATTGAGGCCAATTTCGGTTTTAAAACGGCAGCCGAAACCGGATCATTCTCGCTGCTGGATCAGGAATTAACGGCTGACTATCAGCTCTGGATGAAAATTCACAAACAATGCCTTGACGCGCCGAAGTATGGCAACGACGACCCATACGTTGATCAGATTTTCAGTGAATGGCAGGAGTGGTTCAGCGGGATGTGCAGCAATTACCGCTCGCTGTACGACCAACCCATGTATGCATGCCAGATCTCGGTCTCCACGCATGGCCCAATGGGCGCTGTTACCCTGGCCACCGCCGACGGAAGATTGTCCGGAACAACCTTTGCCGACGGATCGGTTTCGGCTTACCCGGGAACCGACAAAAACGGGCCTTACGCGCTCTTCAGCTCGGCCACCTGTTACAACCATTCGCTCTCACAGAATTCGCAGCTCAACATGAAAATCCATCCATCGGCAGTTAAAGGCAGGGAGGGATCACGCAAGTTTCTCGAGCTCATCAGGTCGTATCTGCGCAAAGGTGCTTTCCATGTCCAGTTCAACATTGTGGATTCGCGGATGCTAAAAGATGCGCAGGCCAACCCGGAAAAATACCGCGGATTGCTCGTCAGGGTGGCCGGATTCACGCAATATTGGGTTGAACTGGGCAAGCAAATCCAGGACGAAGTGATTGCCCGCACCGAGTATGAAGAATTAACCTAAAACCCGAAATCATGGAAAAAGCACATAAAGATTGCCGCTATTTCTTGGCCATAGATGTTTTCAAAGGTATCTGCAAGATGGATAAATCCCAGATCGCCGCCGATGAATCAGCCTGTAAGGATTTCGAACAGATCGCCCAGTGCCAGTATTGCACCAACTACAAACCAGACGGTGAATTTACCGGAACCTGCATGGATAAAGCGGAAGCCTTCGCCGACATGATAGCCGTTACCTGCGATGATTTCAAATGGAACAATCTCAATTAACTGAGGGCTGCATTTTTGATGTCCAGGGATTTTCGGTGCACGACGGCCCCGGCTGCCGCACGCTCATCTTCCTGAAAGGCTGTACACTGCACTGTGACTGGTGTTCCAACCCCGAAGGAATTGATCCGCATCCGGTTTTAATGTTTGACAACGAAAAGTGTATCCGTGACGGACTTTGTGTGAAAGCTTGTCAGCATCAGGCACTTGCAATTGAGCAAAATCAACTGACCATTAATCGCCTGCTGTGCAGGGATTGCGAAGATTTTGCCTGCACCAAAGAATGCCTGACCAACGCCCTGCGCAGGGCCGGCACTTTTACCACCGTGGATCAGCTTTTAAAAATCATTCAGCGCGACCGGCAGTTTTGGGGAAGCGAAGGCGGAATAACCCTGACCGGCGGCGAACCTTTGCTGCAACTCATTTTCGCCAAAGAAATCCTGAAAAGATGCTACGAAAGTTACGTTCATACTGCCATCGAAACCTGCGGAAACATCCCATGGAAAAACTTTGAAGAGACAATTCCATGGATTGATTTCATCTATTTCGACCTGAAAATGATGGATAACGAAAAACATCGCAGTCTGACCGGAGCTGGCAACGAACTGATCCTTGCCAATGCCCGCCGGCTGGCCATGCAATTCAACGGCAAACTCGTCTTCCGGATACCGGTTATTCCCGGAATCAACGACACACAGGAGCAGATCGAAAACGCCGTAGCATTTATGAAAGAAACCGGCATCCAGGAGATCAACCTTTTGCCGCTGCATCATCTGGGAAAAGAGAAGTACCGGCTGCTGGGCAGGAATTACCCGCTGAACGGCCGGTTGACGCCAAATAGATTCGAAATGATAAGATTACAGGAAATATTCCGTTCGCATGGCGTGAAATGTTTTATTGATTAGCCCGTAAAATGAAAATTAAATTCAGCAAAATACTCTCTTTCATAATTTTAGCCCAATTTATTCTCTTCTCATGCTCATCCCTTCCTGATAAACAAACCTCCTCAATCACCGGAAAAATGGTTGGTTCGGCCGGAAAAAAAATCACCCTTGAAAAACTATCGGTTGATGATCTTCTGGTGATTGATTCGACGTTGGTCAACAACAAAGATGAGTTTTCATTTTCGGTAAATCCGGAGGAAACCACATTCTGCCTTTTACGATTTGAAGACGGGAATTTCATTACCCTGGTGCTTAATCCAAACGACCATTTGGAAATCAATGCAGTAGCGGATTCTTTCCCACCGTATTACCGGGTAACGGGTAACGAAGACTCCCGTATTCTGCAGCACTATTACACCGAAACTTTTCAGCGTCAGATGACCTTCGACCAACTTCGGGAGGAGTTTTTCAGCAGTACGCAATTGGCCGGTTTTTACCAGATCAAAGAGCGCATTGACCAGGAGCTCAAAAAGTTGATTAGTGATCAGCGGAATTTCACCATCCAAACCATCGAAAAGAATCCAGGCTCACTGGCCTCATTATTATTGCTCAATCAGCGTTTTGCCAACCAGATGATTATTGACCGCGAAAAGGACTTTCAGTGGTTTGAACTGCTCGACAGTACTCTCCTGACGAAATATCCCCAAAATACTCACGTGCTGGAGCATCACCGCAGGGTAGCAGACTTCCGTAAGCAACTGGCTGAGCAGGAAATGATTGCGGAAAGACTCAGCCCCGGACGTCAGATTCCGGACATTGCGCTGAATGATGTTTCGGGGAAAACCCGAAAAATATCTGATTTTCGGGGAAAACCCGTAGTGCTCTATTTTTGGGTCTCCTGGTCGCCGCCATGCCGCGCTGCCAATCATCAGTTGAAAGAGCTATACACTGCCTGGCATCCCAAAGGTTTCGAAATCTTTGCTATTTCCCTCGATCATCAGCAGCGCTTCTGGGCCGATGCCATTAAGGTGGACGAACTGCCGTGGATCAACGTTTCCGACCTCAAGGGGATGAGTTCGCCGGTGGTTGACCTCTTCAACCTGCCGCAGGAGCTGCCTTTTTATTTTTTGGTGGATGAGGAAGGAAAAATCAAGCGGAAAACCGGAAAATTTTCAGACGTCAAACAATCTTTAACTGAAATATCCGTCCCCGGTTGAACCTGTTAATGAGCATCAGATTTCAAGTCAGGTTTCAGTTCTTGTTGATCAAATGACTATCAATGACACTATCATTCAGGCCAATGGCTTCCAATAGCATTGACCTGGGGGTGATTGACATTTTCCAGATATGATACGCACTGGCGGCAAACCCTGGTTTTTGGATGAACCACCTGGAGGTATCCGGATCGCGCAGGGGTGCTCCGAGGCCGCCTTCGCCTATGTAAGTAATTCCCGTGGTGTCCATTTTCCCATTTCGGATTGGAACCGTCCGCTTTAACGTATGGCCGTCTGATTCGATTGCCAAATCTATGTTGTGTTTTTCAAAAAGAGGAACCCATGCTTCACGCACTCTTTTAAAATGGTAACTCTCCGGATCTTTTGTGGCAGGATAGGCGGGTTTGTGATAATTTACCAAAAGCCATCTTACCTCGGGTCTGTGCATTTCAAGTTGCTCTTCGAGCCAGTAATATTGATCTCCAGTAAGTGCAATTTCGGTATTGAGGGTAATGAGTGCGATTTCCGGAGTAATTTTTGAGGTGTAGTAATAGCTGAAAGCAATGTCGTTGATCTCATCTCCCAGAAAGAAATTTTCGAAAAAACCGATTTGCAGATCATGGTTACCCATTGAGACCAAAATGGGCAAAATCCTGCCATTTGATGTATAAGTGTAAGCAAAATCCTCAAACCACCAGTAGAGATGGCGCCAGTCGGCTGTAGTGCAAAAGTCAGCTCCATGAACCAAGGCCAGTATTTCCGGGTCTTTTTCGATTTGCCGGGCAATCATTTTGTTGATTTCCTGACGATCGCGATGTGGTGTACGGCCTGCATAACGAGGTTTCTCTGTCCCGAGTCGTGAATCGCCGCCGGCAATCAATTTTACCGGGCGATCATCATCCGGAGCGGTGATAAAATGATACTCATCTGAATGATTTCCATCGCTCTCCAAAATGAAATAATAAGTCGTATTTGCCTTTAAACCATGAAGCTCAGCATGGTGGAAATAGCCTTCAGGCACGCCTTCGGTAAAATCCATTGATTTCATGGTAACTTTCCCATTTCTGACGGCTTTGGCCTGAAATGAATATTCGCTTCTTAAATCGCTGCCCTTTACCGTATCGTAATGCACCTGGTTGATGGCGCTGTTGCCAGGCGTAGTCCATGAAATGATGGCATGCCCGGCAGGATTTTCAGTCCACACAACCCGCGGATGAATGGGACTATTCCCTGAATCTGAGCTTGAATCAACGGTTGCTGTATTGCAGGAAGCAACAATCAATAACAATAATATGAATGATAAATGCTTGATTTTCATGACGATGATTTTTGTGGTTATTATTCAACAATTATTGCCTGGTAATTAAAACTTTCGTCGAAGATTCTACCAAATACATCGGTAACCCTAACGAATATTGTGTTTTCGCCAGGTTCAACATTTGTGGGAACGCGTGCTTTCCATAAATGATAACAATTCACAGGGTTTGATGGCCGTGTTCCGGCAGGCAGATCTTCGGAGTTGTCCCAGCGAAATCTCATTGCGCAAACACCAGGATCAAATTCGACGACATATCTCATCCTGCGCCATTCGCCATCATTCACCTTAAATTCGACGATGTCTTTTTCGCTTCCCTGGAAAAAGTTTACATAAAACTCACCCCTGAAATGCTTGTTGTGCGGCACTGTGCGCGGGCCATACAATTCCATTTTATATGCAGCCGGACTTCCTGCAACTTTGTAATCCCACCGGTATTCATTCCCTTTAAAATGGATAATATTGTAACCTTTCGGCGTTCCATCGTACATGGTCGAAACAGGAACTCCGTTTTCATCCGGTTCACCCGACCACCAGTCGCCGCCGGCAGTTCCAACAGTATAATGATGGTGTGGTTCCGGATGCAGCCAGTCCTCCTCCTCACCGAAAAAGTGATGCCGCTGCGTGTGCGTATGTCCTGAAAATGATAAAGTATAGCGATGCTTTTCCAACAATTTGAAAAGCCTGATCCTGTCGTCATTTCTGAAGGTTTCGCCCCATTCGGCATCATTGTAGATCGGAATATGCATATTTATAACCACAAGATGATCTTCCGGGACATACTTCAGGGAGTTTTCGATAAATGTAAACTGATCATCGCGCAGGCCGCCAACATAATAGCGGCTATTGTAAGTGTTAGGAAAGATGACATTGTTGAGCACGATAAAATGGACTTTGCCATGATTGAACGCATATGTTGCGGGGCCAAAGGTATTTTCGAAAGTCTCATCAGCGTGCTGCCAGATCTCGGCGTCAAAATTGAGATCATGGTTACCGATCACATGAAACCAGGGAAGTCCGATGCGGGATGTTGCCAGGTTTAATGGGGCAAACATCGAAAGATCGTCTCCCACAAGGTCGCCCATGGTGATCCCAAACGCATGCTCTTTGCTGCCAACCAGTTCCTCAACAATTGCTTTATCATAGTAAGCAACTTCACCTATAACATAAGGTTGAGGATCGGAAAAAACCACAATGCTGAATTCCTCGTTTTCATCATCTTTGATAAGAGGAAAGTCAACAGATTCGGGCAAAGAACCAGTTGGATCAGTTCCGGCAAATTTTAAATCCGGCGACCCTTTCGGTTTATGCAAATAATAAAATTGCGGAAGATTCATTTCATTGACCGGGTAAAGATAATCTCCCGGTTTAATGACAAAGATGGTAGCTTCATCGGTGTAAACAGGCAGAGTGAAATGGCCATACTGATTGGTGATAACAACTTCAGCACCATTTGAAACCACCACGCCTGCTATTCCAGGCTCACTTTCATCCCAGATGCTATTTCTGTTGAAATCTTCAAACACAGACCCTTTTGCTCTCTGATTGGGCTGGCCTGTCATTTCTGCATAACATGCCAGAAAGAAAAGTAAAAGATAGTACTTCATGATGAAAAATTTCGCCAAATCTAAGCCTCTTCAAGTTATTGATAACAGTGATCAGGATTAAATCATTGTTAAGATTGCGACTACCCCATTCTTCAGGATCAATACTATTAATTAACGATTGTTTAATAATTGCTTAATATTCAACGCAAACCAGCAACCTACTTTTGCGCTCAAATTTAAAATTAAATTACATGAAATGTTTTTTACGTATTGTGCTGATGAGTGTGCTGATGCAAATTACTTTTAGCGCTTTTGCGCAGCATAATGGTGTTGTCAAAGGTAGAATTGTGGATAATAACAAGCTATCGCTTCCCGGCGCCACTGTCCAGATTGAATCGTTGAACCTCGGCGCGGTAACTGATAATTTTGGCTATTTTACCCTGGTGAACGTCCCGGCGGGAACCCACGAAGTTTTGGTTACCTATATCGGGTTTTTGCAAGAAACCAGTTCAGTTACAGTTGAATCTGACAGAACTGCCGATTTGAATTTTGAACTAAAAGCAGGGATTGAACTGTCGGAGTTTACGGTTACCGGCCAGCTTCAGGGCCAGTCAAAAGCCCTGAATGCCCAGATGAACAAGGGCAACATCACCAATATCATTTCCTCCGATCAGGTTGGTCGTTTTCCGGATGCCAACATTGGCGATGCTTTGAAGAGAATTCCCGGCATTAACGTGCAATACGATCAGGGTGAAGCCAGGTTCGGCAACATCAGAGGTACTGCCCCGCAGTACAACTCTGTGATGATAAACGGCGAGCGTATCCCCTCGGCTGAAGCTGAAGATCGCACCGTCCAGCTCGACCTTGTCCCTTCAGATATGATTCAGGCCATCGAAGTGAATAAAGCTGTAACCCCCGATATGGATGGAGACGCCATAGGTGGTTCAGTAAATCTCGTAACCCGCTCGGCGCCTTTCGACAGACGATTAAGCGTAACATTGGGATCGGGTTATAATCTTGTAGCTGAAAAACCTATGCTAAATGGCTCATTTATTTTCGGCGATCGCTATGCGAACAACAAATTGGGTGTAATTCTGAGTGCATCATATCACAACCACCAAATCGGAAGCGATAATTTTGAATCCGAGTGGAATTATCTTGACGAGGAAAACAAGGACGGTTCCGCATTTACTGAGGAAATACAGGTTCGTCAATATTACCTGCAACGCATCAGGCAAAGTTATTCGTTAGCCTTGGATTACCAGGTAAATAACAACCATACCTTCTTTATCAATGGGATCTACAACAAGCGCAATGACTGGGAAAACCGCTACCGGACAATATATAAAGATATTGAGTATGACGAAGACAGCGATGAATGGCTGGGTGTGATGGAAAAAGAAACCAAAGGCGGCACGGATGATATTAAAAATGCCCGCCTGGAAGACCAGCGAATGATGAATTTTACCTTTGGTGGCGATCACCAGATGGGCAAAATAAATATGGACTGGACTGCTTCCTACAGTAAAGCTTCGGAGGAACGGCCTAATGAAAGATACATTGTTTATGAAGTTGAAGACCTTACATTTGTGCCTGATTTTTCCGATACCCGCGAACCAAAAATTCTGTCAGTAAGCCCTGCCTCCGCCGCTGATTTTAGCTCCGATTATGAATTTGGCGAACTTACCGAAGAATTTCAATACACTGAGGATATTGATAAAAATTTCAAACTCAATGTGCTGGTACCTTTACTCGAGAATAATTTCAAAAATAGTTTGAAATTTGGCGTAAGGTATAAGGGGAAAGATAAAAACCGCAACAATGTTCTTTATGAATACAGTCCTATTGACGAGGATGCTTTCAACGCAAATACCCTCAATAATCTGGAAGATATTTCGAAAGATAATTTTCTTGTAGGTGATTATTACACCGGATTGCAGGTGAAAAAGGAATATCTCGGAAGTCTTGACCTGACAAATGAAGCGCTTTTCGAAGGTGAAAAAGTAATCGAAGAGGAGGCAGCCAATTTTACGGCAAAAGAAAATATTGTTGGAGGGTATGTAATGCTTAACCAGAACTTTGGAAGTAAATTGTTTATGATTGCGGGGGTAAGACTTGAAAATACATCTCAGGAATACCAGGGCAACCAATACGATGCTGATGAAGATATAATCACCCAATCTGACAAGGTTTCTGATTCGTATCTGAATGTCCTGCCAGGGATTCATCTCAAATACAATTTCACTCCCACTATGATGTTGCGGGCAGCATGGACAAATACGCTGGCCAGGCCGAACTATTTTTCGCTCGTCCCTTACAGGGAAGTATTCCGCGAGGATAACGAAATTGCGATTGGCAATCCTGACCTTATTCCAACCACATCCACCAACTACGACCTGATGTTTGAAAAGTATTTCAAGACGATTGGTATTGTTTCAGCCGGGGTTTTTTACAAAGATATCAAGGACTTTATTGTTACCGAAACCCGCGAAGACTATCTTTTTGAAGGAACCACATGGGACACCTACAGCCAGCCGATCAATGGCGGAAATGCTGAACTGTTCGGATTTGAATTTGCCGGTCAGCGGCAACTTGATTTCCTCCCCGGGTTCTGGTCAGGATTTGGATTGTATGCCAACTACACCTACACTTCAAGCAGCATCAGCGATTTCAGGATCGAAGGAAGAGAGGATGACGACGACTTAGCCCTGCCCGGCACAGCCAAACACACCACGAATGCCTCGGTTTCGTACGATAACGAAAAATTGTCCCTTCGCGTCTCATTGAATTATGCCAGCGACTTTGTGGATGAATTTGGTGAAGAGGCATTTTATGACAGATATTATGATAAAGCGCTTTATCTTGATGTGAATGCCAACTACGCCATTACCCCAAACCTCAGGGTTTACGCCGAAGCTATCAACCTGACCAATCAGCCTTTATCCTATTACCAGGGAATAAGCTCTCGTTTAATGCAGGCCGAGTATTATAATGTGCGAATCCAGGCAGGTCTGAAATTTGACCTTTAACCAATCTGTGAATTACATTTCAATAAAAACAATTCCATTTCGCGATGCACAATTCAACTGTAAAGTAGAGTAAACCAAATTGCATGGAATGAATCTGCCGATACTTTTCGAAAAGACTGCAGTTGAACCACGTAAAACAATTTTTTTTCGAATGCCGGCTTTTTTAGTAAACCGGCATTCATTTTATTTTTTGATGACAAAAACACATTTAGCACCATTGGTAATCTTTGTATTCCTGCTGCTTTCAGCATTTAATCCTTCTGAAAATAATGGAAATACAACTATTGGCGCCAATCATTACCTGCACGACATTACCACCTTTACAACAGATTCGCTTGTTAATGTGGTGATAGAAATCCCGGCTGGTACCAATCAAAAGTGGGAACTGAACAAAGAAACCGGACGAATAGAATGGGAGAGGGTTACACCCGATTCCTTGCGCATTTTTGATTATCTGGCTTATCCGGCTAATTATGGTTTTGTGCCACAAACTTTGGTGTCCGAAACCACCGGTGGTGATGGCGACCCGGTGGATGTTTTTGTTTTAGGGCCGGCAATCGCAAGGGAAACAATTATCAGCGTGAGGATTGTCGGAATTATTCACATGCTGGATGATAAAGAATCGGACTCGAAATTGTTGGCAGTGGACGCTAAAAACCCGGTTTTTAATGTTAATTCCTACAAGATGCTGCTTAAAGAATACCCTGGAGTGGTGGATATCATCAAACTTTGGCTTATTCATTACAAAGGGCCGGGCAGGATAGAAATTGTCTCGTTAAACGATGAAAAAGATGCACTTCGCTACTTAGCAATGGCGCATACTGATTATCTTGAATTGTTACCTGCAAAGTAAAAGACTTTGCAAGATGTTTTACGTTAATAAGCTTTTCAGTGCCACACGGAAATTCAAATTTGGTGGCCACGAAAATAAAGCATACAAAACAAGGATTATGAAACAATTATTTACAATATTAGGTAGCTTTTTAATAACTGCCAGTAGTGTTTTTCTTCCACAGCAGGCAAGTACTCAATCAACCGAAACTCTTTACTCCACAGATCGTGTTACAGCCTATCGTGTACGTTCTGATTTTGCTATGGATCTCGATGAAGAACTTGGTTGGGCAGATGCCCTTAACAAAGCGCCCACCCAAACAGTTGATATGCCTTTTCGCATTCGCTTTGAAGTGGAGACTGACACCTCTTTTTACCGCCGTCAATACAGCCTTCAGTACAAGTGGAACAATGAACCATGGATCTACATTGAAGCCCAGGAATTTCCTTATCCATCGGCTGCTTCACCGACTGTGAGCATCGTAAGCTGCAATGCATTTTTCTTCGGCGAAGAAGCAGATGATCTGATCGCAATGTCGAATATGCCCTCAAATCCTGGTGCAGGGATCAGCCTTGCACCCACCACACCGGGCTGGGTTCCGGAACCGGAATCAGGAGCCTCAGCGGAATGGGAATTTGCATTGGTGATACGCAGATGGGCTGACGGCCCTCAACTGGTGAAAGACGGCGATCTTTTCTCCCTGCGCATGGTTGATCATCTGGGACGTCCACTTGCCGGTCCCACGCCTCAATTTTCGGTAAATGTGCCCAACGGGCATTTGGGAGGCACTTTCGTGGAAACGCCTGCCCGCATCGGACCTTATGAAAACAGTAAAGGCGAACTCTACTTTATCATGGAGCCTACCGAAACCGACAACATTTTTATGATGGTAAAATCCACCGATGGCGGAATATCCTGGTTTGAGGTTGATGCAGGGAACCGCCCGCAGATCAGCGACCTCGAAGGCGTGGGATCTGTTATGGCTAAAGATGGAATCATCCACATCGTTCATCAAATTTCAGAAGGTGTTTACCATCATGCTTTTGCCACCTCCGACCATGCAGAAAGCAAAGACCGTTGGATTGTGGATAGTCAGCTAATCACTCCGCATGTCGAACCGCCCACACAAACTGCCGATATCACCCTTCGCCCCGATGGCAGTCTGGTTGCAGTGTTTGCTGCAGGAGATCAATTGCAGTACAGTATCCTTTATCCCAACGGAAAATGGAGTATAGCAGAATATCTCAATCAAAGCAACCCGGTGGGCTTTACCAATCCTTCACTGGTTTGCCTGCCCGATGGCACTGTGGATATTGCATACAAGAGCTTGGATGGCAAAGGCTGGAACCGGCAGTTATTAACAGATAATTCTCTCACTCCACCACAACAGTTTGCCCAAAATCTGGGAACAACAGAAAGTGAAATGATTGCGATTCTTCCTTTGGTTTATTTACCCGGAAAGGAAACCACCGTTGCCGTTTTTCGGCAATCCGACGGTTTTCTTTATCTGAGCTGCAGGTATTCCGGTTTTTCATGGTCAGAACCTATTAAGGTGTCCGACAGACCCGTGGTGACCAATGCAGTTGATTCAGATCAGGCAGGGGCTGATGTGGTATCATGGGGAGACCAGATCGTCATATCTTTCATCGCAGAAGAAGACAGGGATATTTACCTCGCTATAATCAGCAATTTCAACAAAACACCTGAAGCTAAATTGATCGTTCCCGGAATTGATGGTTCATGGGTAAGGGGCAATTTGCTTTACCAACAGCAGAATTCACCTGTTTACGGGATCATTTATGATGCCGGAAGCATGGGAGGATCGGGTTTTAACAGGTATATTTCTTTTGACCTTGAAAATGAATAGATTGTTGATTTCAAAAACGTAATAATTTCAATAACTAAACAATAAAATTTGTGAATATGATTCAATCTTTGAAACTGGTAATAATCCTCATCGCAATGTTTTTGGGAGGATGTCAGGGTAATACTGAAAAAGGCAATACTACCGCTACTACAGCGGAAAACAAAAGTGCAGTGGTATCAGAATTTTTACTCACAGCAACGCACGACGAAAACGATTCCACGCTGCTGCGGATAGCATTTTTGGGCGATGGCGAGCCCAAACCGGTTGCAGAATTTCCCGACATGGCAGCCGCTGTTGCACAGATCAATGCGCTATCGCAGACAATACCCATAGATTTTGTAATTGGCGTTGGCGATATTGCACACAAAGGAACGGAAATCCAGTACGAAGCAGCTACGGAAGTTCTTCAAAAACTCTCCATTCCTTTTTATCCCATCATGGGAAACGAAGAACATGGCAGCACGGTGGAACGTTATATGCATTATGCTAAAAAATGGAACAGCAGACTTGAACAACCAAGTTACGTTGTGAATCACGAAAAAGTGGCGTTTGTTTTTGCCTCGCCCGATCATGGCCGCGATTTCGATGACAGTGGCGCCCTGTGGATTCTTGAACAACTGCAACGACTGGCGCCTAAACCGGTAGTGCTGATCGTTCATGGCGCCCAGCAGGGCGTTTATCCCGAAAATCCTGAAAAAGGCATCAGTAACCAACTTTTTAAAGATCAGGTAATTTCGCAACCCAACCTTGCAGTGGTGATTTCCGGCGACCTTCACATGGATATGGAACGGGTGAATCATTCAAAGAAAATTGATCATGTTCACTATCTCCATATACCAGCGCTGGAGCGCACCAAGATTCCCGATGAAACAAATCATACGCCCATGTTTCGGGTGTTGACTATTGGTAAAGATGGAGAAGTAAGAATTGATACCTACGCAGTAGGGGAATCTGCTCCCCTTGAAAAACATGCCTATTCATTTTCAATTGCGATGCATGAATAGAATATGTACACATCGTTTAATTGTATTCAAAGATTTGTCCATGATAGTTAATTTCAGCTTAATCAGGACATTATGGAAAAGAGTAGGACAAAGAACAATAACAAAGAAATTTATTTTGAAGTAGCTATTAACTGTAAAATAGTATCTGACTGATGAAAAGAATAGTTCTGGTCATGTTTCTATTGGCCTTTTTCGGCATGAACAATACTTTTGCACAACGCACAAAAAACGAAACCTTTGAATTCAAGTACATTCAGGAACCCTTGGTTGGCCTGCCTGAGCACATCAAAACCTACAAAGTGATAATCAGTCCCGGGACCGGTCAAATGCCCGGGAATGTTGATTTTACTTTTATCAGATATACGAAGCAACATTCCTGGTACAGTGCTGGCAGTTCATCCAATTATGGAAGTTTGACGCTTACACAGCAGGAGTTTCTTAATCTTTACGGCTATGAACGCACTGATGATGCTGACCTGATTATCGAAGCCTGGTTTGAACCGTTGATCATCAAATCAAAAAAGCAGGTTTACTATGAATATTGTTCTTCCATTTCCATGCCCTGCTATGCTTATGATCTCACGTTTAACTATGGCGCTGGCTTCAAGCTGACAAATAAAGATGGTGATATACTCTTTGATACTACCTTTTATGATCCAAAAAAAGATTACAAAGCATGGTTTGGAGTCGCTTCTGGTCTGGCAGATGATGTTATCCGCTTTAAAGAGAGCAACAATATGACCTTTGCATACCCCTCGGGTGCAGAACTGGAACAACGCTTTCAAAACAGCACGGAGTCTTTTAAAGCAGAGTTTACAAGGGAACAGCTGTTGCTGATGGAAAAGATTATCAACGATCGCTATGGTTTTCCTGCAAAGGAATACAAGGTTGAACTGACCACTGGCAGATCCCGTAAAAACCAAAATTACGACGATCTGGACAGAGCCATAGATTTGATGAAAGAAGGTGTTTCAGGATTCAATCAGCAGGCCGATCGCAGCGAATGGGAGCCACGGTTTCGCGAAGCAGTTGCAATATGGGATGAAGCCCTGAAAGAAACCGTTTCACAGGACAAAGATGCCCGCATATTTAACGATCTTGCCCACGGTCTGCTCTTCAACATCGGAGTAACCAGCATCTGGCTCGGCGATTGGGAAGTGGTTGACAATCTGGCGCAGCGCGCTAAAGACCTGAGTCAGGATAGAAGCTATGCAGAAAAACTTGTTGAATTTAAGAATGAACGCATGAGCAGGATAGAGAATTACAAGGCTATCATATCAAATGATTATTGATAAAGAAAGTTTTGGATTGACTTTTTCAGGGAAAAGTATTCTTAAACCTGGAGCCATTGCAGCGATTTTAAGCGCTGTTTCAATCCTTTTTGCCATCATAGCCTATTTCATCTGGCCGTACAAGGGAAATACATCCTCTATTGAAGATATTGTCGCTGTTTTGCAAACAGACAGAATAGGTGGCCTCATAGCTCTGGATGTTTCCATGCTGATAATCGGGCCTGTTACAATGCTGATGTTTGTGGCTCTTTACATCGTGTTGCGGCGGGTTAATGAACCAATTGCGCTGGTAGCTTTGATTATGAATATGATGGCCATTGTCTTGGTGATTGTGTGCAGGCCACTGGTGGAACTCGCAATGCTCAGCGATCAGTTTGCATTGGCAACTGATTCAGTTGAAAAAACGAGGATTTTGGCGGCTGGTGAAATATTGCGCCTTCAATTAGATGGAACTGCATGGGCAACTCAAACAGCATTTCTTATGATCGCAGGCTTGATCAATAACACCTTGATGCTTCGCACTAAACATTTTAAAAAGAGAACGGCATGGTCAGGGATCGTTATCAGTGCGGTAGGGCTGCCTTTTTTCGTGCCGGAGGTTGGACTGATTTTCCTTTTCTTAAACACCATTGGCAGCATCCCCTGGTGCATTTTTGTGGCAGATGATTTATTCAGAATAAGCCGGGCTGTTTCAATACAAAATACATGAACTTTTATATTCCCATGAAAACAATCGTTTACTATTATTCTTACAAGGGCAGCAACAGATTTTTAGCACAACGTATTGCCAGCGATATGGCATGCGATTTCGAGGAATTAGTTCCACGTCTTAATGTCCACTTACTGATGATCATGGGATTGAACCTGGGAAACAGAAAGCTAAAAACAAAAGTTGAAGATTACGATAATGTTATACTTTGCGGGCCAATCTGGATGGGGAAACTCATAGTACTATTGAAAAATTTTGTCCTTACTTACCGGCGAAAAATAAAGAAATTGATATTTGTGAGTTGTTGCGGCAGTTCCTTTAAAGATAAAGATGACAAATTCGGTCATAACCTGGTTTTTAATCATGTTAAAAGCCTGTTAAACGATAAATGTGCGCATTGCGAGGCATTTCCAATTGATCTATTTGCTCCTGCCGAACTCAAAGAAGATTCTTCTGCCTTTATGAAAGTGCATCTGAATAGCGAAAACTTCAAGGGTGAAATCCTTCCGCTTTACTATGCTTTCATTTCCAGGATAAAACAACAATCACATGGAGTCATTTGAAACAAAAAGAAGCTACCTGAAATTCGGGATATATTCCGCATTCCTCTTGTCATTTCTGACCATCGTTACCGTTGGATTTGCCATGATTGCAATCCCACCATCGGGTCCATACTGCCCCGGCAATTGTATGGAATATCCATTCACTGAATTGCTCTTGTACTATCCGAGAGACTATTACTGGATGTATCTGGCCATTTTTCAGGTGTTTGCATTTGTGGTTTTTATTGTAACTAACCATTATAATACCCACTCCTCCAGGCGACTTTTTACCCTGTTGAGCATCTCCTTTACCCTGATTTCCTCCACTGTTTTACTGATTGCCTATTTTACCCAGTTTTCAGTAGTTCCAATCAGTGTAATGAAGGGCGAAACCGAGGGAATTGCATTGCTAACACAATATAATGGCCATGGTTTGTTTATTGCTTTGGAAGAGTTAGGATACATCACCATGTCCATTGCGCTGTTTTTTCTTGCCTTTGCTTTTTCAACAAGCACCCGTGCTGAAAGAATAATCCGTGCAATTCTAATATCTCAATTGCTTTTAACCATCATCGCATTTGTCTTTTATTCGATAAAATTTGGTATTGAAAGAAGCTATCGCTTTGAGGTGGCAACCATAACAATAAACTGGTTAGTTATTATTGTTGTTGGAATTTTGGCGGGGCTTTTTTATTACAGAAACTTAAGGCACATAAAACAGAAGGTATAAATAGAAAATCTCAATTTTGGAACCATGAAAATTTTGAAAGCAAGAATAACATTCTACATTGGAGTAATTGTGGCACTGCTGAATGTTGTACAAATGATTGTATCGTATGATGCGACTAGATTTATTGGTATTGCAATAGGTTTGTTTTTTATCTTTTGGGGGCTTAAAGTCGGGTGGACGCAAAACAGGAACCTCACTGTAATTGTGGGACATATAGCTTTGACCATTGGTTGTATTGTAACTGCTTATGCCTTTTATCAGATTCCTTTTCTGGAAATGGCTCCAACCTATACCGAAGTGCTGGATTTACCACTTTTTTGGGGGTTCTTCATAATCTGGGGAGGGAACTGCATGATTACACATGGCTATTGTTCGTGTGCGGTAAGAATGCACGATTTTAATAACAGCCGGAAGTAAGATGGAGATCACATTGATTAAAATGTCACATTACACATGAAAACCCTAGATTAATGATTTGTTCACACAGTTTTAATGGCAAGTTAACCTGATCATCAGATTTACGTTATATTTTTGCAGAGTAATTAATGTCTAAAAACACTTTTCATTTTGGAAAATTCGTTTGGTTAAACCATCTCAAACCACCCCGTAATTGTTCAGATACTGGATGTTTCGGGGTGGTTTTTTTATTCTTATCACACATGCCTTCCCTCTTTTGCAATGTTTGCTATTTTTGCAGCCAAATGGTTGAATAAAGCTCAAATTAGCAAAACACATTGAAACCCGGCAATAAAATATACTTCGCCTCCGACTTCCACTTTGGTATTCCCGACAGGAACTCCAGTCTTGTTCGTGAAGAAAAATTCATCCGTTGGCTCGATGTTGTAAAAGACGACGCTGAAGAGATTTTCCTGATGGGCGACCTGTTTGATTTTTGGTTCGAATACAAAACCGTAGTGCCGAAAGGTTATGTGAGGCTTTTGGGAAAGCTGGCCGAAATAGCCGATTCAGGCATTCCTTTGCATTTTTTCAGGGGCAACCACGACATGTGGGCCTTCGATTATCTGGAGAAGGAGATTGGGATGAAACTTTACAGGAAACCGGTGATCAGGGAGTTTGGGGAGAAGCGTTTTTTCCTTGCACACGGCGATGGTATGGGGCCGGGCGATGGTGGTTACAAGTTCATCAAATACGTTTTTGAAAGGAAAATTAACCGGTTTTTGTTTCGCTGGCTGCATCCGGACATCGGTACGTGGCTTGGCTTGTACTGGTCGGGGCGAAGCCGCTACGCCAACCTTATCAAAGAGGCCAGGGAGGCTGAAGAGGATATAAAGCCCGATTTTCAAAATGCCCGCCTGGCAAAATTTTGCCGCAGCTATCTGGAAAAAGAGCAGCACATCGACTTCTTCATCTTCGGCCATTGGCATGTGGTAAACATGGAGCCGATCGGCGAAAAAAGCTTCTACATCCACCTCGGCGACTGGCTTACCCATTTCACCTATGGTGTTTTCGACGGGGAACAATTCGTGCTGAAAAAATTTGAAGGGTAAGTCTGCTCAATAGCGTTGACAAATCTCAAAAAGCCTGTAAGCCAGTTGTTTATTCGCAGCAAACTGGCAATGCGTTTCCCGCCTCCGCTCGAAATATTTCCCTGATACACCGTCCAGCTCAGGGGCTGTAGCGGCCCAAACGGGAGTATCGGCTCCCTGGTCAGGGGTTTCACTCCCGCCATATCCCAGGTTGTTGCTCAGGGTGGAGTTGACATCGCCCGGATGCACAGCGTTAACGGTAATACCAAACGGTTTCAGCTTTTCAGCAAACACTACGGTCAGCATCCTGTTGGCCTGCTTGCTCTGGCGATAGATCAGGTCGTTGTTGTAGCGGCGGATTTTACATTCCAGATCGTCAATTTCAAGATCGCCGGCCCAGTAACTGGCAACATTAACCACTCTCGACGGCGCAGCAAGTTTTAAAAAAGGCGTAAAATGCTCCGTCATCCAAAAATATCCCAGAACGTTGGTGGCAAACTGCATTTCAATTCCTTCCGGAGTCTCGTCCCGCCTTCGCGGAGTAGCAGCAGCGTTGTTGATCAGTACATGCAGCGGATCGTTCCAGTTTGTTGCAATGCGCTCAATATCAGATTTTACCGAGAGATCGGCCAGCAGAAAATTCACCTTCGGGTTGCCGGTGTGCTTCTGTATCTCATCCACTGCTTGTTCAGCTTTCCTCAGGTCTCTGGCCACAATGGTTACATCAAAACCTTTGGCAGCCATCTGCCGGGCAATGGCTTTTCCGATGGCGCCGGTAGCACCGGTAACTAGGGCTTTTTTCGAAAATTCGTTCATCCTGTTTAAACAAATAGTTCGTGTAGATTCCGGTGATGTATCGTTTTCACTTCTTCCACCTGGTAAGATTCCCTGAGCGAAAGAGGCAATCTTACTGTTTTTCTGGGGCTCCATTTAAATTCAAAAACTTTGATTTTACCACCTTCTTCTTCAAGCAAATCCACCTCAGCTCCATCGTATGTACGCCAGAAATAGCATGACCTGATTTTCTGCTGATTATGATTGAATTTTAATCTTTCGGCTACACAAAAATTCTCCCATAACGACCCTGTATCCTGCCTGTTAATGAGCGGATTATAATTCTGAATGAGCGCGTTACGAATGCCAAGATCCCAGAAATAATACTTCCTGGATTTCTTCAGTTCATTTCTTAAGTTGGAGCTATAGCTGCTCAGGCTGAAAATCACAAACGTTTTTTCGAGCAGATCAAGGTATTTTTCAACCGTGGGTACAGAAATTCCAACTAGTCCGGCAAGCTCATTTACTGACACTATCTGACTGATCTGCAGAGCAAGAGCCTTCAGCAGTTTTCGTAAAACTCCTGAGTTCCTTATCCTGTCGTAGTCCAGCAAATCTTTAAACAGATAATCTGATGCCAGGTGTTCGATCTTTAAAATTCTTTCTGCTTCGGGTAGATCAATAATCCCGGGATAGCTTCCGAAAATAAGCATCTGTTCGATATTCTCCATCATCCAGATCCAATCTTTCTGTGATAATAACTCATTGACTGACAATGGATAAAGGTTGAATCTTATATTTCTTCCAGTCAACGGTTCACTGATTTTGTTGGCAAGATCAAAACTACTTGACCCTGAAGCAATTAGTTTGTAATTCATTTCATCATCGTCATAGATCAGCTTTAATAGCCGTCCAATGTTTTCGATGGACTGCGCTTCATCCAATGCTACAATCCGGCTGTTGCCAAACATCATTTTAACCGACGACATATTGAGACCTGATAACATTTCTGCCACCGCAGGGCGATCACAAGCGATTAACTTCGATTCGGGAATGTCTTTGAGTATTTCCTTCAGCAATGTGGTTTTTCCAACCTGACGTGCTCCATAGAGGATCAGGATTTCCTTCCTGTTCATCCATTGCAGCATATTTTCTTTTATATCTCTGGTGTAAATCATTCACTAAATTTTTGCCAAAAGTAAAATATTTGCCTAATTTTGAAATCGTATTTTAATATTTAGGCTTAATTTTGAAATCATATTTTAGTATTTCAGCCTTTTTCGTTTTATTGAATTTACTGAACGCACATCATTTTACAGGTCTAAGCGGATGGAATCGCTCTTTAATCAGCTTTTCCATATCCTGAAAATGCTCCTTTTCGATCGCAAAAAGGGTAATTTCGATCACCTGGCCACCATTTACAGATTCGGCAACCGGCCTTATCTGTGGTTCTTTTTTCAGCGATGTCCAGGGCAATGTAAGAATAAAGCCTCTGATGGATTCGGTGGTTTCGCGCGTTGTGCCGGTTAACACTGCATCAAACTGAAAAGTATACCTGTGAATGGATTCGGCAGGTTGTGACTTGATAATTACCTTTCCAAAAAGAAAACTGTAAGGTAAAAAGAGTGTTTCGCCCGAATCGGTTTCGAGCAGCAGGCTGGTGTGACCGAACCGGATGATTTTTCCGGAATAATCATCCACTCTGATTACCTCATTCACCGAAAGTTTGTGTCCTGCCTTCAGGAAAGCGCCGGCAATCATGTCTTTCAGCCCGATCCAGCTCATGTAGGCTGTGATAAGGAACAGCAGCAGGAAAAGCGCATAGGCATAGGGCTGGTTGGAGGAATAGAGGAACTGCACCGACCAGATCATAAACACGATCCAGATGAGTAGCTCAACCAGCGATTTGTAGCGTAGTGCAATTTTGCGGCGCTCGGCATTGGGTACCATCAAAGGAAATATCCAGGTAACCAGGCGCAGGGCAAAAAACAAAGCCAGCGCCAGTATCAGCAGGGTATATGCTCCAAGATTTGAGAAACTGAAATTTGCCATATTTCGCTGTTTATAACATTCCTTTTTCGATAAGTTTTCGCTGCACGAAGGGGTAAAAAGTCATATTTACTTCATAAACTCCGGGATTTTTTTCGGCGATAATCCCGGATCGGAGAAGCACATCAATGGTTTCCTTGATTTCGTGGTTGCTGTCGAGGCAGATGCGGGCCAGTTTCTGCAGGTTGGCGCGTTTGTGCAGCATCAGTTGGATAAGAATAAGGTACCAGCCGGGTTTAAGATTATCGAGCACAGCAGCATCCGGATTCTGCGGTGTACGAAGGTAGATCACATCTTCGCTCACATCGGCAATATTGGCCAGCCAGGCGTGCAAAGCCACACCTACATTTCCGCCGGAAAGTGCAGCAAATTTTGCAAAAATCCTTGCATAATCCCACGATCTGAGGTTTTCGCGCAACCCGCCATACATCCTTAATTTCAGGGTAGTTGAATTGTGGCGCTTCAGGATGATCTCTTCCAGTTCGCCTGCTGTGAAGGGTCGCAATTCGATAAGGCTGAGGAAGTAATTTTCGATGGGGTACATCCGGCGCATCAGCTCGTAGCTGAAGCGGTTGAGATTGATTACAAAGAGGCAGCGATGGCTGTACTTGTCAATCAGTTCGATGAGCTGCTTTACCACGGCAAAACCCTCTTCGGTCTGCTCCCACCAAAGGGCAAGGTCATCCACTATGAGTACGCTTTTGTGAGGTATCGAATTGAATATTTTATAAAAGGAGCCTGATACTTCAAGGGCACTTTCGAGCGATTTTTTGAATAGATTTACATCGGTGGAGCCGGCATAAGGAGGAGTCAGGATGAAGGTGCTGGCGTCAGGGTAAAATTTATTGATAAAGTGCTGGGAGAAAAATGTTTTGCCCGAGAAATGATCCCCAACTACCATTACTCCGCCATTAATCCCTGAGCGATAGCGTTTTACGGCACGTTCTGCTTCTGTCATCTCTTTTTCTCTTCCCGTCCAAAGCTCGTTAAGGTAGTATTGTTTTCTAACAAAAAGTTGCTTGTAGAAGTAGGGAATCTTTTTATCAACATCAGCACTGATCGAAACCTGGTCAAGAATCTCCAGGGCATCGTTGATCCTGAATCGGTTTCTGCCAAATTCGTTGCGCAGGCGGTGCTTAAAAATTGCACCGATGCTCTGACTGTACCAATACTGGTTAACCTGCTTCTGGACGAACCTGGTTGCCGACTGCTTCATATTTCTCATCAGGTTGGTCTGTTTTCTTATTTCCCGTTGACGGATCTTGGTGCGCATCAGGCCGGCATTATCAATGAAAGTGTAGAGCGTAAGTTTATCCTCGATGGAATGAAAGCGCTCCCTGAAAACGAGAACGATGTTATTCTTCAATTGCCTGGCCCGCTCCATCTCGTTATCAATCAAGGCAATATGCTCTATGATTAGCGTAAGTTTTTCTTCTGGCGCAGGATATTTAACCGATTTTCCATCCGACTCCGGGTTAAGTCTGAAATCGAGGTTCCGGGATATCTCGTTGGTAGTGGTTTTGATGTGCATCAGCTTTTCAGAAACTTTACTGATGGATTCCTGAACTGTATCCGCAAATTCGCTTTGCAAAAAGTAATCGAGCATGCGCGAAACATAGATCGTTTGCGTGCTCACATTCCTGAATTGCACCTCATCGAAATTCCTGAGCGATTGAGCATCAATGATTTCGACCTTATCCGGCAACATTTTACTGGCCTCTTTAATTTTGTTGAAAGTATTTTGAATCAGTTGATTGAAAAGCTCCTGGATCATCATACTGTGCTCAAGTTCAGGGATGTTGATCAGGTTAAACTCCAGTTTGGGATTGGCAGTAAGTTTTTTGAGATAGTCCTCCAGGTACTTCTTAATATCTTTCTGACGCTGAATGATTTGCTCCTCAAAAACCTGCTCAATGTCGTTCTCAGCCTCGATAAAAGATGTTCTGAATTTGGTGAGGAGAGAGAACAAATTAAGCTCAAGCAGCAGGTAATCTGCAATCAGCTTTTGATTGTTTTTCGATTGTGCCGGCAATTCATCAATCATTCTCCTGAAGGCCATTCCCTGGGTTTGGTGTAAGCGTTTCCTCAGGTAGTAATTGGGTTTAAAAGTGGTCAGCTCTGCCGTTAAATCCGTGCTTATGCTCACCGAACCATCTTCGATGACCTTTGAGAATTCGGCCAGGTTTTCGTTGTTGATCTTCAGCAGCAGGGACATCCTTCCGGCCATCTCCGATTTTTTCTCATTAATCAACTGCTCAACGGATTTCTCCTCTGATGGTACATTAACGGAAAGAATCCCGTAAATATCACTGAAGATGGATTTTATCATCAGCAGCATGTGCGAAGAAATGTTACCCCAGGTTTTCATCATGTTGAGGTGCATGGCAATGATCCGCTGGCGGGAAAATTCTTCGAGAATGTTGCGGAAAGCAAGGTTGTATCCCGGCTGTTTTTTTGAGGAAAAGCTGTTGAAAAATCTGATTTTATTCTTAATCAGTTTTTCCCCGAAAGCATCGCCGGCAGTGGTTCTCAGATCCCAATTACTCAACGTTATCCTGATGAAGGGCGACGCCAGCACGACCACCTTGCTGACTTCTTCTCTGTAGCTTTTTATGCTTTCGAAGAGCGATTTCTCCATTTCGCTGAGGGTTTCATCTCTATAGTCGCTGAGCAGCCTTCGCAGCCTGAACCACAGATTGGCATTGTACTTCGAAATGATAATATTGATGTTTTCTCCTCGTTCGGCATTCAGCTTTTTAAGCAATCCTGAGAAATGTTTCTCAACAGCTTTGGTCACATCCTCAACAAGCGAATTTTGCTGCTCGGCAAGCAGTGCAAAATATTCAGCCTGCTGGCGGTGTGCAATGGCGGTAAGCTTTTCCTGAAGCGATCCCAACTCCAGTGAGAGTTCTACTTTCCCGGGAATTTCGGGCAGCGGCGCTTTGGGTGGTTCTGGCTGGAGATGTTCTTTTGTTGGAGCGGTAATTTCGCCCTGGCTGATCTGGATGTTTTTAGCCCCAATGTTAAGCTCCTTGAAGGTTGTGGATGCTTTTACCAGAATCACCGTGCCGATATCCTGGCAAAGTTTATTGGTTTCGTCAACAAACTCTTTTTCCTTACCATGCATAACATTTGGAAGCCCAAGAAGGATGAGGTCGGAGCGGACTGATTCCAGCTGAACAATGTCATAGAACGATCGTTTTTCGACCTGGTTGTTGATGATTTTTATTTCGGCCTTTATCCTCATGTTGTCGAGGATATCTTTGGTTTTCCAATAGATGATGTGCCTTTGGTCGTTTACCGGGTTAACAATGAGAATCCTTGCTTTGGCCTTACTCCATTTGTCGGACATCCACAGGAACTTGAGCAGCAGGAGCCCCAGATTTCCATTGTGCTCGGTGGTTCGCCACCAGATGTCTATCTGGCGGTAATTTCCAAATCCCACCCGCTTGTCATAATCCATGAGCAGAATATTGAGGTCGAGGGCAGAAATGTAGTTGATGGTTTCGATGAATTTTTCGGGTTCCTGGCTCTGGCGTCCCCAGCCGAGCATCACGGTATTTGGTTCTATTCCCGAGAATCCGTAAATACTCGAAATTGTCCGGATTCCTTCGTAAATATCGCTGCAGTAATGCTTGCGTGAAAAAAATCCTTTAATGGTATCGCTGCCGTTGAAAGGTAGAATCTGCTTATGTCGCGGAACTATCGGGTCATTATTGCCGGTTTGGATCAGGTCGAAATTTGAAAGAAGTCCCTGGTTACCGATCAGATGTTTTCCGAACTCGATCAGGTGCGGCCTGACTTCGGAGCGCCCGCTGAAAAGGATGATGTTGGGGTGCCAGTTACGTTCCTCAATGCCTTTTCGGGCTATCTGAATCAGCGACGACCTTACGATCGACGACCATACACTTTGCCATACATCGCCGTAATCGAGCCGGAGGTCTTTTTTGGAAAGGAAAAAATAGAGCAGAAACATCAGCACTACCGCGATGGTCATGGCCAGCGCATCCAGTTTGAACATCACCGCAAAGCAAGCCACAAATCCCAGAACCCCGACCCATCTCGGTATTTTGAAACTTGGACGAAAATCAGGACTGGCCCAGCTCTCCAGCACATAGCTCAGGTTGATAAACCCGTAGGCCAGCATATAAAACATAGAAGCAATGCGCGCTACCACGTTCAGATCGCCGATCAGAATCGCCATTTGGGCAATGGCAAAGGTGAGCAACAGGGCGTTTCGGGGTTCATTATTGATACCTTTTCCCCTTCCAAAAATCCTGGGCATCAGTTTGTCGTTTGCCACTGCCTGCATTACCCGTGGCGCACCCATGATTGCTCCCAGACCGGACGATAACGTGGCCCCCCAAACCCCGGCTATTACCAGCGGTGACCATAGCGCGATTTTGGTAAGAAAATTATAATCCTCAACCAGCATCTGCCGGTCAACCATGTAGGCAAATAAAATGGCAAGTATCAGATAAATGGCGAGGCTCACAAGAATGGCATACATGGTTCCGCGAGGGATGGCAGTTTTCGGATCTTTTAAATCGCCCGACATTGCCACACCAACGGTAAATCCGGTGGCTGCTGGAAAAAAGATGGCAAAAATGGTCTCGAACGGCAGTCCATCCGGTCTTTTGAGCATCGCTACCTCCGCAGGACGGATATCTATATTCATTATCAAACCCACAACAATGGCCAGGAGAGATAAGATAATGGCAGTGAGGATGATAAACTGTGATTTGACCGCCAGAGAAGTACTGATAAATGCAATGATGACGAGCACGAGAATTGCGGCCGTACCCACAATCCGAATGTCGTTGATGGTCGTACCCAGCCCGAAAAGATTTCTGATTTCCTCCACTCCGGTGAAGTTTTCGGCAAAACCAATCAGGTGCAGGGCAATGTTGAGCGACATTGCAATGAAAATGGTTATGCCGATAGCGCCGCCCATCGGAAGCCCAAGGCTGCGCGAAAGCATGTAATAAATACCCCCGGTTTTGATTTTTTTGTCGGTAGCAATAGATGAAATGCTCAATCCGGTCGGAATCGAAATTACATGAGCCAGTAATATGATTGCCAGAGCGTTGATTAAGCCGGCCTCGCCAACAACCCATCCCAGCCGAAGGTACATGATGACCCCGACAATGGATAAAAACGACGGTGTAAATACGCCGGCAAAAGTCCCGAATTTCTTGGCCTGCGACATAGGAAAAAGTGTTTTGTTTGTAAAAGTAGAAATTTAAATCATTTCCGAATGTAATTTTTCAGCCTGGGCTGAAATGGGAGGAAGTTCAGCCAATTGGTTTATTAATTCTCAGCTAAAGGTTCATTCAATTAAACGCGCCCTTAACAAATCCGGCATTAGTGGGTAAGTGGAAGATGGATTCCAACAGCCGAAGGTTGCCATTTGCCCGTAGGTTTGATTTTGTTGCTGACAATTTCAGGGGCAGATTTACAAGATACTTCATTTCTTGGAAAAAATTCAGTCCTTTGTACCAATTCCAATTTTCACCAGGCAACCCTGAGAAAATTGTAACTCTTTACTTTCCAGCGCCGAAGATTACATAAAAAAATAATTATCCACCAAGTTCAGAACCTAGGAATAATCTCTGCCTAGCAAATGTCAAATGATACTCGAAAACTTAACCCATTACTCGAATGAAACAATTTCTCACTGCCATTGCTGCCATACTGCTATGGACGCTCACTAGCCCAGCACAGAATCTCCCTCAGATGTTTCACTTCAGCGACGACAGCCTCAGGCTCGTAAGAGGCGGCGTTGCATCCACAGGCCTTTATGATGAAAATGTAATTGATACCGTATGGCTCTACTTCGATCAGCCTAACTACTGGCAACTGCTGGTGGCCAACTACTCCGGGAAAATCAACATACCGGCCACACTTGTCTATAAAGGAACCACTTACGATAGCGTTGGTGTAAGATTCAGAGGACAAACATCCTACCAGTTCATTCAGGCTTCGCAGAAAAAGTCGTTTAATGTTACCCTCGACTGGGTGCATGAAGACCAGGAAATTGATGGTTATGAAACCCTCAACCTGATCAATGGATATGAAGATCCGTCATTTTTGCGGGAGGTAATCTATCAGAAATGCAGCCGCAACCACATTGCCAGCGCTAAGGGAAATCATGTTCAACTTTACCTGAACGACCAGAACTGGGGCATTTACATCAATGTTCAGCAACTCGACCGGCAACATGCCAAAGAGTGGTTTGTTGACCGCGATGCAACACGCTGGAGAGCCGAGAAAACAGGTGGCGGCGGCGGTGGTGGTTTTGGTGCGGGTTATTGTTCGCTCAACTGGCTGGGTTGGGACACTACCACTTACAAGAGTTACTATGTGATGAAAAAATCCTATAAGCCAAATCCCTGGCAGGATCTGGTAAACACATGCTTTGTTCTCAATAACACGCCGTCCAATTTGCTGATGGATTCGCTGGCCAGCACTATGGATGTGGATGGTACGCTGTGGTTTCTGGCTCATGAAATTCTCTTTACCGACGACGACAGTTACGTGAATAAAGGCGGCATGGATTATTACCTCTATTACGACATCGGCACAAACCGGATGATCCCGATTGAATATGACGCCAATAGCAGCCTAAGTATTCAGAAAGCAACGCAATGGACTCCATTTTACCGCGAAACGAATAACGATTACCCGCTGATGAATAAGCTGATGGCCGTGCCGGAAATTCGTCAGCGCTATCTGGCTCATGTCAGAACAATAATGAATGAATCTTTCGACCTTACCGAAATTAATGCATTGATTGATGCATGGTCGGCAAGGATCAGTGCCAATGTGCAGAATGACCCTAAAAAGCTCTATACTTTTAACCAGTTCCAGCAGGAAATTCCCAAACTAAAACAGTTTTTCTCCACCCGGCGAAACTATATCCTGAACAACACCGAGGTTAACCGAACCGGACCTTCTATTACCAATGTAGTTTACAGTGTTGACGGTCAGCCTTTTGTAAAACCCAATCCGGAACAGTCTGTTGATGTTACCGCTTCGGTTTCGGCTGCACAGGGTGTTTTCAGGGTAAATCTTTACTATGGAACTGGTTATATGGGAAAATTCAACCGTCTGCAAATGTTTGACGATGGAAATCACAACGATGGCGCTGCAGGAGATGGCACTTTCGGTGCTCAGATTCCTGCCCATCCATCCAATGAGTGGGTAAGATTTTATATCGAAGGCCTGGCCAACGATACCTGGAAGACTGCCAAATACGAACCCGAAGGCGCCGACCATGACATTTATATTTATCAGGTTATACCCGGACAGATCCTCGATAGTCCGGTAAGAATCAACGAACTGATGTCGGATAACGCAACTGCCGTTCCCGATCCGGCAGGGGAGTTTGACGACTGGATTGAGCTGTACAATAATTCAGCGGAACCCATAAACCTGAGCGGCTATTATCTCTCCGACAAAGAAGATCAGCTTAACCTTTGGCAATTTCCTCAGGGAACCATCATTGATGCAAATGGCTACCTTATCGTCTGGTGCGACAGCGATATTTCCCAACCAGGCCTGCATGCCAGTTTCGCTCTTTCCAAAAACGGAGAAGAGGTTTATCTTTCTACACCGGCACTTATGATTGCAGATGAGGTGGAATTTGGCGCTTCCGATCCCGATATGGCCTACGCCCGCATACCCAATGGAACCGGAAATTTCGTCTGGCAGCAGCATACATTTAACGGGCCAAATGATCCATCGTTTGTATGCAGCGTGGTTATCAATGAGCTGATGCCGCAAAATAACGTTTCGGTGCAGGACCCTGCCGGTGAATATGATGAATGGATTGAGCTGTACAATATTTCACCTGACACCTGTGATCTCAGCGGTTATTATCTCTCCGATAATGCAGGTCAGTTGAATAAATGGCAATTCCCTTCAGGAACCACCATTGCAGGCTATGGTTATCTGATAATTTGGTGCGATCAGGATGCCGGGCAGCAGGGACTTCACGCCAACTTTTTGCTCAACAGCAATGGAGGGAACCTCTATCTATCCTCACCAACACTTCAATCAACCGACCTGGTGGCTTATGGAAGCAGCAATCCTGATATAGCTTATGCCAGGGTACCCAACGGCACTGGAGATTTTACCTGGCAACAACACACCTTCAACGAACATAACGGGCCATTTTTCGACTGCCAGGTGGTTATCAATGAGCTAATGTCTGATAATATTTCAGCAGTACTTGACCCCGACGGGGAATATGATGACTGGGTGGAGTTATTCAATAATTCCACAACACCATTTGATCTCAGCGGATTTTTCCTTTCTGATAAAGGTAACGAGCTAAACCGTTGGGAGTTTCCGGCGGGTACAATCATTGACGGGTTGGGATATCTGATCGTTTGGTGCGACAGCGACATCACACAAACCGGCCTGCATGCTAATTTCTCATTGTCAAAGGATGGCGAAAGCGTATACCTCACCTCTCCTTACATCCAGATTCTTGACGAAGTAACATTCGGCGCTGGAGCAACCGATATGGCCTTTGCCCGCATGCCCAACGGAACGGGTGATTTTATTTGGCAGGAACACACTTTCAACGCATCCAACGACGGAGGTGTTGGCGTCAAAGAACCTGCTTTCAAAGCTTTTCTTTCCATTTTCCCAAATCCGGCCTCCGACAATCTCACTATTGTAGTGAATGAGGATAATCCTGTAAACATTACCATTTACAATTTACTTGGCAATGTGGTATATGAGGGTTGGATTGACCATCAGCAGCAGATCAATACTGCCGGTTTACCTCGCGGGATGTATTTCGTCAGTTGTCAAAACGGGATGGTTGAAAAACTGATTCTGCGATAAAATATGATCGTGTTTCATAGTAAAATTCCGGCTTCTTATGGAGCCGGTTTTTTTTGCAAAATCCGCCAGGAACAAAACTTCTCTCACTTTGTTTGATGAGAATACTTCCATAAAATTCTCAAAACAATGAATGATTTACTCTTCCAATCCTATCAATTGGGTGATATTACACTCGAAAACCGTGCAGTTATGGCGCCCATGACCCGTCGCCGTGCCGACCTACCACAGCTTACTGCCAATGAAATGATTGCCCTTCATTACGTTCAAAGGGTATCCACCGGACTGCTCATTACCGAGGGAAGCCAGATTTCGCCGGAGGGCTACGGATATACGGGCTCGCCTGGCTGCTACAGTCCCGAACAAGTGGAAGGATGGAAAAAGATTACTCGTGCAGTGCACGAACATGGCGGAAAAATTTTCATTCAATTGTGGCATGTAGGACCCTTTTCTCATCCTACACTCCAGCCAGGTGGTTTGCTGCCTTTATCTGCATCACCTGTAAAGCCCGGTGGCGAAGTGCTTACCCCCGAAGGTCATAAACCGTATGAAACATCCAGAGAAATGACCCAGGATGAGATCTACAAAACGATCGTTGATTTTGGTAAAGCAGCCAAAAATGCCATGGAAGCAGGTTTTGACGGTGTTGAAATTCATGGGGCCCATGGTTATCTGATCGATCAGTTCATCATGGATGCTACCAATCACCGTAAGGATGAGTTTGGTGGAACGGTTGAAAAACGGGCAAAATTCCTATTCCTGGTCATCGAAGAAATCCTGAGAAACATTCCCTCTACCAGGGTTGGTCTCAGGCTTTCGCCGAAAAGCGCACGGCCTGAAATGAGAGATTCAGATCCGGAAAAGACATTTGGCTACATCATCGGCAGGCTCAATGATTACCACCTTGCTTACCTGCATCTGAGCGAATTCCCTTCGCCGGAAGAGAGGCTACTGCATCCGGACAGGAGTGTTGTTCCGTTTTTCAGGAAGATTTACCAGAGTACAATGATTTCCTGTGGTGCGCATACTTTCGAAAGCGCCTCTCAAATGCTTGCACGCAACGAAGCAGATCTCATTGCATTTGGTAAACCCCTGATCGCCAACCCGGATTTGATCCATCGCTTTAAAAATGGCTTCCCGCTTACGGAGCCCGACAAGTCTACTTTTTATCATGGCGGATCCAAAGGATATGTGGATTACCCTGTTTATTCCGGGCTCTAAAAAAAATCACCAGATTGATTCACCTGGTGATTAGTTTTTTGAACCTTATCCTTTTAAATTTTACCTTTTGATCATAACCTTAACTGACTCTGCCTGGATTCCCTGGTTGATTCTTTGCAGCAGGTACATTCCTTCGGGGAGGGCTGAAACATCAACAGTCGTGCCTGAACCCTTCACTGCTTTGAATTCCATAATCCTTCGTCCCAGCATATCGCTGAGGATATAGTCTCCTTCACCGGCCTGTACATTGAGCACATCTGCAGCAGGGTTGGGATAAACACTTACCGCTAACGGCTTTTTGTCAGCCACATTTGCCGACTCTTCGGTAAGGTAATCAACGCCATAAGCCTCAAAATTTCCATTCACTACGTCGCCATAAATGGAATGGATCATATAACGGTGATCGTTCCAGTACCAGGAGTAATCAAGCGATTGGTAACCATCCTTATTAAAAAGGATTCCGTTGTAATAAATAAAAGTGGAATCAATGGTTTCTACTTTTAATCTCAACACGTTTTCGTAAGTACCTGTGGGATTGGTGAGCGTGCCCCAGGCATCGGCTGTAATGGTTGACCACATTTTGGAGATAGATTGCATACCTTCGAAGCCATATTCAATCTGACCATAGGTCTGGTAGCTGTCGCCGTAGGCAAACGGATAGACCATCTGCACCGGGGCAGGATTATATTCATTGTACATCAACGGAACACCTTCCATCATTATTCCGTATCCGTTTACAGTCAGATTTTGCTGTGTGGAAGTGAAATATGCGTAGCCGGTATCCTCCCCATCGGCAATTTCTATAGCAAGATTTACGGTCTCACTGATGCTGTCGGCAAAGGGAGTTTGCACAGGGTCAATAAAAGTGATTGTTTCGTCTTCGTTTCCAACGAAAGCGCTGAAGTTCCAGGTCACATTTGTTCCGGCTGGGCCTGGATCAATGTTTAGTGGGGTCATCGAACTGTAAAGTGCTTTTAGCTCGATTGTCTGGCCAATTTGTGGCGAATGCTTGGCATAGGTGATTACAGTCTGGCTGCTGACTGTCATAGCCATCATCATGGTGATGATCAGGCTAAGTAACTTTAAACTTTTCATAAATAGTAGTTTTAGTTTGTTGAAATTATATGGGGCAAAGATACTACAACTGTAGAAGTTTTTTCCTGAAATCGTTTACAAAATGTTTCAGGGTATAGTAAAGTATGATTGCTAATAGGGTAAAAATTGCATATGGATTTGTTTTTAAAAAGTTTCATATCAGCTAATTAGTACTTTTGCGCCACTATTTTTTGTGGACAAGTGAGCAAACAGATTTGTCAATTGTTTGTTAAACAAAACTTTAGCTTCACTAAACCAGCCTGATTTAGATAAATGCCTGAAACACATGGACCAGCCGCTTCCTTTCGTACAAAGATCAACCTATGTACTTCTTTTCATTATTGCATTTTTCTTCATTCTTATCATAGCCCGCGATTTTCTGGTACCGCTGGCATTCGGTTTTTTGATTAGTTCGCTGCTTTTTCCCGTTTGCCGGTTTCTTTGCCATAAAGGATTACCCAAAGGTGTATCCATTTTTATTTCGGTGATAATCATGATGGTGGTTTTTGGAGGGATAGCTCTTTTATTCGTTAGTCAGATTGCCGAACTCGCCGCTGATTTTCCGGATCTTCGCAGCAAAGCAATGGAGAATATCACCGATGTTTATCAGTATATCGAAGATCTGTTCGGGTTGGCAGTTGACTGGCAAAAGCATTGGGTAAAGGGCCGGGTGGACAATCTTTTTACCACGGGAAGCGAGTTTTTCAACAGGCTACTCAACGGCGCTGCAGGCACTGTTTTCAAGGTGTTGATGATGCCGGTTTACGTGTTTTATATCCTCTATTATCACGATCGTTTCCGCCAGTTCATCCTCCGGTCAACACCCGAAAGACACAAAGAAACGGCCAATAAAATCCTGAAGGAGATTTCGTGGGTATCTCAGCGGTTTTTTGGCGGAGCATTTATTGTCGTGATGATTTTGGTAGTAACCAATTCACTGGGGCTATATTTGATCGGGCTAAAGTATCCCATCTTTTTTGGCGTTATTTCGGCTGTATTCAATCTCATCCCTTATTTCGGGACGTGGATAGGTGCATTTTTTCCGTTTGTGTTTGCCCTGCTGACGGGTGACTCCGTGAACCTGGCGCTCTCGGTGCTTGTATTTTTTGCATTTATCCAGTTTACCGAAAACAATATTCTTACTCCGCATATCACTGGTGGTTATGTCAGGTTAAATCCATTTTTCACCATTATTGGCCTCATCGCTGGCGGAATGGTTTGGGGAGTTGCCGGTATGCTGCTGGTAATCCCTTTTTTGGCGAGCCTAAAAATAATCCTGGAGAATATTGAATCCACCAAAAATCTTGCTTTCCTGATTGGCAGATCGGACGATGAAACCATTGGAAAAATCAGGAGGAAGATCAGGGCATTCTTTCAATCAAAACGAAAACCAACACCATGAACGGCAAAAAACCAGCGCACATCATCAAAAAAGCCAAACCGACCATAATTAAGAAATCGGTACGTCAGGACCCGTCAATTCGGATGGTTGCCAAAACTCTGGCTGGCCTCGAAGAGATTTTGAGGGACGAAATCCGTGAAGCTGGTGGGAAGAAAACGGAGCTTCTCACCCGCGCTGTTGCCTTTGAGGGCGATCTGGCATGCATGTACAAGGTGAATTATACCTGCCGCACAGCTTTGAGGGTGTTGAAAATTATCGGGATTTACCAGGCCGGCAACGAACATGAGCTTTACCAACGTATTCTGGAGGTGGACTGGTCGGATTACATCAGCACAACTTCAACTTTTGCTGTGGATGCGTTTGTTTCCAATTCAAAAATCACCAACTCGCATTACGCATCGCAGAAAGTGAAAGATGCCATTGCGGATCAATTCCGGCGAAAAACAGGCGAGCGGCCATCGGTTGACATCGAAAATCCGGATTTGCGGATCAACCTGCACCTCAATGGCGACCAGGCCACACTTTCGATTGACAGCTCCGGCGAATCGCTGCACAAACGGGGCTATCGCCGTTGGCAGGGTGAAGCGCCACTGAACGAAGTCCTTGCTGCAGGGATGATAATGCTTTCAGGCTGGCGCGGTCAAACCCCTCTTTACGATCCGATGTGCGGATCGGGCACACTGCTCACCGAAGCAGCTATGATTGCCGGGAACGTTCCATGTGGATATTTTCGTGAGAAATTTGGATTTATGAACTGGCGCGATTTCGATTCAGCATTTTGGAAGAAGGTTCAGGAAGAAGCCGATGCCAAAATCACTGCGGTAGATCAGGTTATTACCGGTTCCGATGTTAACCAGAAAACCCTGGCTTTAATGCAGCAAAACATGACGAAAGGCGGTTTTGAGGAGGTTATCACGCTCAGGCAGGTCGCTTTTGAAGATGGTTCGCCACCTGATAATCTCACCGGAACCATCATCACCAATCCTCCTTATGGCGAAAGACTTCAGAAACAGGATCTTAACGCCTTCTATAAAATGATTGGTGATGTACTGAAGCAAAAATATGCCGGCTGGGATGTGTGGCTGATCACCTCCGATTACAATGCACTGAAATCGGTAGGCCTGCGAACCTCAAGAAAGATAAAATTGTACAACGGCCCGCTGGAGTGCAGGTTTGTTAAGTATGAAATGTACGAGGGAACCCGGAAAAACAAAACTTCCGGGGATTAGACTTTAATTGCGGCGGCGGCAGCCCCGTCGTAAGCCCATTTCAGGTAGATGGCGCCCCAGGTGAATCCACCACCAAATGCGGCGAGAATCAGGTTATCGCCCTTCCTGAGCTTCTCTTCCCATTCCCAGATACAGAGAGGAATAGTGGCAGAAGTAGTGTTTCCGTAGCGCTCGATGTTGATCATCACCTGTTCTTTTTCAATACCCATGCGGCGCGCAGTGGCCTCGATAATGCGCATGTTGGCCTGATGAGGAACCAGCCAGGCAAGTTCTTCGGGTTTGATGTTGTGTTTTTTCATGATCTCGACGGAAACGTCGGCCATTTTGGAAACCGCATATTTAAAAACGGGCTGTCCCTCCTGGTAAACGTAGTGTTCACGGGCATCAACCGTTTCGTGTGAGGCTGGCCTGCATGATCCTCCGGCTTTCTGATGAAGATGAATACGACCCATGCCGTCAGATTGGTGAATAGAATCAATAATGCCAACATCTTCGGTAGTCGGCTCCAGGAGAATGGCGCCGGCAGCATCACCAAAAATAACACAGGTTGCCCTGTCGGTGTAATCAATGATCGAAGACATTTTATCGGCGCCAACCATGATTACCTTTTTACACATACCTGTTTCGATGTACATGGCTGCTGTTGTCAAAGCATAGATCTGTCCCGAGCATGCTGCATTGATATCGAAATGAAAGGCATTTTTAATGCCGGTTTTATCGGCAATTATATTGGCAGTAGCCGGAAATTGCATATCCGGGGTCACCGTTGCGCAGATCATCAGATCAATTTCGTCGGGATGGGTATTGGTTTTTTTCAGCAAGCCATTCACTGCTTCGGCAGCCATATCTGAGGTTCCCTTCCCGACTCCTTTAAGTATATGTCTGGTTTTGATCCCGGTACGGGTCATTATCCACTCGTCGTTAGTATCCACCATAGTGGCAAGCTCGTCGTTGGTGAGTATGTAAGGTGGAACGTAGCAGTTAATTCCCGTGATGGCAGCTCTGATCCTGGTCATGATTTTATAAACTACTTTTAGTTGGAATATTTGTAAAGCGCCTGTTTGACTTTCTCTGAAAGCCCTGCTGTAGCTATGTCATAAGACAGTTTGAGCATATTCTTTATGGCTTTGGCGCTGGAAATTCCATGCCCGAGGATAACCGTTCCGTTGAGGCCAAGTATCGGGCTTCCGCCATAATTTTCGTAGTTGAACCGCTCGAAATAACTATCGAGCATATTCCTTTTTTGTAGAAGCCTGTAAAAAGCTTCGATCTGCTTAAGCAGGATATTTCCGGTAAAACCGTCGCAAACAATTACATCGGCTTTGCTTTTGTACATATCGCGACTCTCGATGTTGCCGATGAAGTTGAAATCTTTGGTCTCTTTCATCATCTCAAATGCAGACTGAGTAAGCAAATTACCCTTTCCCTCCTCTTCACCGATGTTTAGAAGGCCAATCCGGGGATTGCCGACTCCCATTACTCCTTCGGCATAAATAGATCCCAGCAGTGCAAACTGGTAGAGCACATCAACTTTGACATCGGTATTGGTACCAATATCAAGCAGTATTGACATGTTTCCGTTTTCCTGGGGAATGTGGGCGAATGTAGTTGGTCTTATCACGCCATGGATAGGCCCGACACTGTACATCGAACCGACCAGCATAGCCCCGGAATTGCCAGCGCTCGAAAAGCTGTCCAGTTCACTGTTTTTGAGCATTTTAAGCCCGATGGAAATGCTCGAGTCGTGCTTTGTGGAAATCGCTTTCAGGGGCTTTTCGCCCATTTCTATCACTTCTGTGGAGTGAACTATTTCGATGCGTCCGTCAGGATAATCTTTGCCAGCAAGCTGTTCTGAAAGTAGGTGTTCATCACCGATGAGAACGATCTTTACATCATGCGGCAATTCACTGCACGACAATATCGCACCGTTAACGGTTGCTTCAGGGGCAAAATCACCGCCCATCGCATCCAGTCCGATCCTCATCAGCTTACAGATTATTGAAAGATTTTTTGGAGCAATCCATTATGCCCCTGCTTTCTGGATGAGGAGCTTGCCTTTGTAGTAAAGATCGCCATCAACCCAGTAAGCCCTGTGAAAAACATGCACAGTGCCGGTTACAGGACACTTGGCCAATGTCGGCATGGTTGCTTTGTAGTGAGTCCTTCTTTTATCTCTCCTTGTTTTGGAGATTTTATGTTTTGGGTGAGCCATTTTTAATTATTTATAATATGTTATTAGATTTCAATTAATTACCTTTCAATTTCCTGAGCGCTTCCCAACGGGGATCGTCATCGTGTATTTCGGGATGATGGCCCAAAATATTCAACATTTCCCTATTGCAGGTGCTTTCGCCGTTTTCATCATCCGGATGTATGCACCGCATGGGCAGCGATAAACTGATGTATTCGTAAAGGTAATGACTCATGTCCACCTGGTATTCCGATTCCGGCATAATGATGATTTCATCGGAAATATCTTCCCAATCAGCTCCAAACTTGAAAATCAATTTGTGTTTGCTGTTTACAGGGTAACTGATCGGGTCGAGGCAGCGATCACATTCCAATTCGACAAATCCCTGAATATCAATCTGAAAAATCAGCATTCTTTCCTGTCTTTCCAGCTCAAGATCAGCCTTTAGATTACCTTTTTTAATTTCTGAATAGTCTATCGCTTCAAAGAACTTATCCCCAATTTCGAAGTTAAAATGATGAGAACCAGCCTTCAAACCCGCGAACGGAATAATAAACTCTTTCAGGTAATTCATCCCAAATCCTTCAAAAATTGGCCGGCAAAATTAGAAAATATCTTTGATTTACAAAAACCTAACTTTTCTATCTTTTAAAATAGATTTCAATTTTATTGAATATCAATGAATTACCTTAAACTAAAAGTTGTTAAACAGAGTTAATGTGGCATAAATATGGGGCCGTCGGGGCCAAGCGGCAATCCGGTGAGCATCCAGACCACCAGTAGGAGCGTCCAGAAAATGGTTAACAGAAGGGAATAGGGGATCATGGTGGAGATAATGGTTCCGATGCCATATTTTTCGTCATATTTCTGGGCAAAAGTTACAATGAGTGCAAAATAGCTCATCATGGGAGTGATCAGGTTGGTAACAGAATCGCCGATACGGAAGGCTGCCTGCGTAAGGCCTGGGTGGTAAGGAGGATCAATAAGCATTAGCATCGGGATGAAAACCGGCGCCATGATAGCCCATTTGGCCGATGCTGAGCCCATAAACAGGTTGATAAAGGCCGACAAAAGAACGAAACCCACAATCAGCGGGATACCTGTAAGTCCGACTTCCTGCAGTCCATTGGCGCCTTTGATGGCAAAAATGATCCCAAGATTGCTGTAGTTGAAAAAGTAAACAAACTGTGCTGCAAAAAATACCAGCACGATGTAACCCGCCATACCACTCATTGCCTTGGTGATGTGTTTCACCACGTCCTTGTCGTTGCTTATCGTTCCGGTTATCAGGCCGTATATCAGGCCGGGGATGAAAAAGAAGATGAGAATACCTACAATGATCCCGTCGAAAAACGGGGAGTTCATCAGGTCGCCGGTTTCAGGATTCCTGAAAATTCCGTTGGATGGCACGACAGTGAGAGCAATCAGGGCAATAGTGATCAACATGCTGTAGCCTGCCCAGCGCAAACCTTTCTTTTCGAGTGAGGTAAGTTTTTCGATAGGTAGTCTGGGAGCGCTGCCCTGGTAAGTTCCCAGTCTGGGTTCAACGATCTTTTCAGTTACCCAGGTTCCTGTAATTATAACCACAAAAGATGAGATGAACATGAAATAATAATTCACAGCAGGATTAACAGTAACATCGGGTCTGATAATCTGTGCAGCGGTTTCCGAAATTCCGGCCAGCACGGGGTCAATCGAGCCAATAAAAAAGTTAGATCCAAAGCCACCGCTAACGCCAAGAAAAGCAGCTGCCAGCCCGGCTATGGGATGGCGTCCCAATGCATGAAATATCAATGCTCCGAGTGGGATCAGAACAACATAACCGGCTTCGCTGGCCAGATGCGAAATGATGCCCGCAGTTACGAGCGATGCTGTGATGAGTTTTGGAGGTGATTTTAGTACCAGCGCCCTGATCATCAGGGTAAATAATCCCGAACCCTCTGCCACGCCAATACCTACCATCACCACCAGAACATAACCAAGTGGCGGAAAGAGCAGAAAATTAGGGAGCAGATTGGAATACATCCAGCGTATGCCATCGGCACTGATCAGATTTCTGGCTTCAATCATGGCTCCGGTTACGGGATGCTCAGCCTTTACCCCGGTGATATGGCCAATCCAGGAAATGATAATTACTATTACTGCAAGAAGAGCAAATATTGTGGCAGGATGTGGCAGCCTGTTGCCAACGATTTCGATCACATCCAGCGACCGGGCAAAAAATCCTTTTTTTTCTTTTACAACCATCGAATGTTCTGAATTTCTGGTGATTGAGTAAGTAAGTTTAAAAGCAACATGTGAACTAAATCAAAATTGGGCAGATTTGTTTAATCAAAGAACAAATATTAGGTAACCAAATTCTCATTCTGGGTAATCAAAATATTTATCCGGCAGGGTTTTAGCACCTGGATTCTTTACCAGGTAATACTCAAACCAGTCGAGCGTGCGGATCAGGAAATCGTAACGATTGGTGTTTTTGGCATTTCCATGACCCTCGCCGGGATAAATCACCATCCTCACTGGTGCTTCGCTGTTGATTTTCAATGCAGTGTATAACTCTTTTCCCTGCGAGAGCGGAATCCGCTGATCGTTTTCGCCATGCAAAATCAAGGTCGGGGTTTTGCTTTGATGGGCATACTTTACAGGGCTGGCCCCCCAAACTTTTTCAAAATTCTCATGCGTCCAGAATCCCCAGTGCACATGATAATCCTCCATGGGAATATCGGTGGTGTTGCGTTTCGAAACCTGATTGGTAACACCGACAAAAACCACTGACGCTGCAAACCTTTCGGTGTAACGCGTAGCCGACCAGGCAGCAAAATAACCCCCATAAGAGCCGCCGCCAATGCCCACTTTGGATTTATCCACAAAACCCTGCTCAATCAGGTGGTCAATTCCATCCAGCACATCTTCGTACTCCTTGCCAACAAGGTCGCCATACCCGGCCATTGTGAAGTCAACTCCCCTGCCGGAACTTGCCCGATAGTTCGGATAGAAAACGAAAAAGCTCCGTGCAGCAGCAAACTGCCCCCAGGTGGAGTAATTCGAAAGCCAGCCATTTTGCACTGCAGCCTCAGGCCCGCCGTGGATGTAAGTAATCAATGGATAACTTTTACCCTTTTGATAATCAAGCGGATACATCAAAACGCCCTCTATGTTCATGCCATCTCTTGATTTCCAGGATATTTTCTCTTGATTTGCCAGTCGCACCATATCCAGCCAGGGGTTGTGATTGGTCAGTTGCTCTGTGTATCCGGTCTTGCTGTCAAAAACCATCAATTCCTGGGGATGAGCGGCTGTGTGGCCGGCAAAAAAGTATTTCCCTGCATTGTACTCAAATCCATTAAAAAAATGAACTCCCGGTGCAATGACCAGCGTGCTTCTCAACCTGTTGATATCCAATTCCCTGATGGTAACATCAACACTCTCCTCCGAGGCAAAAAGCAGGGCATTACTGTCTTTCCAGGCAATGTCAATCACCGAAAGTTCAAGTCCGCTCACCAGGTTTTTCAGATCGGAATAAGATAATCCTTTACCGGTTTCAAAAACAAAAAGACTCCCGGCAACAGCATCTTCGAGCATAGCCGAAGCCTGAAATGCCAGTTTCCGGCTGTCGGGGCTCCAGGTCATTTTATCGAGTTTGCCCGGATTTTCGATTTTCTCAAGCACTCTGCCGTCTGCGGCATCGAGGATGTGAATCCGTTTGAACATATAGGAGGCGTCCACCGTATTTTCAGGAGCTATGGCGGCTGCAATCATCTTTGCATCGGGGCTGACCGTAAAATCGAAAACCGTCACTTTCCGGGTAAGGTTAACAGTTTCCCGGGTTTGGAGGTCATACCTCATAAGATCAATGGGTTGCAACTCCTCTTCCACCACTTCAAAATCGAAGCCTTTTTGGAGAAGCGAAGATTTTGATTCTTCGGGATTCGCTTTTGCAGTGATAACAAGTGTTTCAGCATCAATAAATTCATAAGCTATCACCGGCCGATCCAGGTAAGTAAGTTGCTGGATATCCGACCCGTCCTGATTGACAGCAAACACCTGCATCCCCTTGGTTCCTGAATTTGATTGACGGAAAGTAACTTTTCTGCCATCGGGCGACCATCCCGGTGAGCCGACCACCACTTTGCCGGTCAATAGCGGTATATTGGTTCCTGTGCCAAGATTATGAAGATACAGTTCCCTGAAGGCAGCGCCTGCGCCGTCGGACAGAGGCCTTGTTGACACCAATGTGAAAGCCACCATTTGCCCGTCGGGCGAGACGGAAACTTCAGAAACCATCCTGATCTTGCTGAGCTGATCCGGCAGTAGTTGAGGCTTAGCGATGGAAGTTAAAATGCAAAAGACGAGCAGAAGGCTCATTTTAAATTTGTTCATAAGTTAAAATTTTGGGATTGGTTGAAGTATGATGACCCTGGACGACACTCGTCCACAACGGAATACATTGGTCAAGAAAAAAGTTTGAACTCATAGGGGGGCAAAAATAGTGGTTTTGATCGAAAAATGACAATTTTTGTAACCGCAATAAAAGCGACAATTATCCTGCTTTTTCAAAACATTTGATGAAAGATTATTATTTTTCGAACTATTTTGTTTAACTTTTGTTTGGAGATTGATTTAAAACATTAAACAAAATATTTTACCTGATTCAAAATGAAAAGTTACCTGATTCCGGCGATTTTTATCCTGACTTTCTCACTGGCAAACTTTGCTGCAGCTCAGAGTGGGCGGATTGAAGGCCGTGTATTCAACTCCAAAAACAATGAGCCGTTGCCCTTTACCAACATTGTAATTTTCGGAACCAATATCGGGGCGGTCTCTGATCTGGATGGAAAGTTTGTATTCACAGGTGTTGCGCCGGGTTTCATAAGGCTACAATCTACTGCTGTGGGTTTTGAAAACTACGTTTCCGAAGATTTCCTTGTTACCAATGCAAAGACCTTTTACATTGACCTGCCGATGAAGGAAACTTCGGTAAAACTGGATGAGATCGTTGTAAAAGCCTCGCCTTTCGTCAGAAGTCTCGAAAGCCCGGTATCCCTCCGAAGGCTGAACATCTCCGAAATTGAAAGAAATCCTGGTTCAAACCGAGACATTTCGAAGGTAATCCAATCGTTGCCGGGAGTAGCCGTCACGCCTGCACAACGCAACGATCTGATCGTGAGGGGAGGCGGGCCAAGTGAGAATTCCTTTATTCTTGACGGTGTTGAAATTCCGATCATTAACCATTTTGCCACACAGGGAGCATCAGGCGGACCGGTAGGCATCATCAATGTGGATTTTGTGAGGGAGATCAACTTTTACTCCGGAGCATTCCCGGCAGCGCGTGGTAACGCTTTGAGTTCGGTGGTTGATTTCAGGATGATAGATCCCAACAAAGACAAATGGAATTTTCGTGCTGCGATTGGCGCCAGCGACCTTGGATTGACTGCCAACGGGCCGGTATCCTCCAATTCCGGACTGATTTTTTCATACCGGCGTTCCTATCTTCAATTTCTCTTCAGTGTAATTGGCCTCCCCTTCCTTCCCACTTACGACGATTTTCAAATGAAATACCGCTGGGACATTGACAAAAAGAACCAGATCACCTTCATCGGTCTGGGAGCTATTGACCATAATGAACTGAATACCGGAATAAAAGACCCAACCGAAGAACAGCAATACATTCTTGATTTTCTTCCGGCAAACGATCAGTGGAGTTATGCGGTGGGCGCGGTTTACAGACATTTTTCCAATAATGGTTTTCACACGGTTGTGTTGAGCCGGAATATGCTCGATAACCGGGCTTATAAATACCAGGACAACATTGAGGAAGAAACGCTGAAGACCCTTGATTACAATTCTCAGGAGGCTGAAAACAAGTTAAGATATGAATTTACCGGCAAGGAATCGGGGTGGAGTTACAACTACGGCGCGGGTTTGATGCTTTCGAAATTCACCAACAATACTTTTCAGAAACTCTTCATTGATGGCGAAGTAACGGGTATAACCAGGGTGGCCGATCTGAGGCTGTGGAGCTGGAATGCTTTTGGGCAGGTCACACGTGGATTTATTGATGAAAGACTGAATTTGTCGCTTGGTATAAGGATGGATGCCAACGATTATTCCGATGAAATGAGCAACATGCTCAGGCAATTTTCGCCCCGGTTTTCTGCATCCTACCAGCTGGTCGAAAAATGGTTTGTCAATGCCAATGTTGGCCGCTACTATCAACGGCCTCCCTACACAACGCTTGGCTTTACTGATGAGGCAGGAAATTTTATAAACAAGCAAAATAATCTCACCTATATTGGTGTAAACCATTACGTTACAGGTGTGGAATATCGGCCGGATGAACAATCAAAAATTACCCTTGAGGGTTTCTACAAGTTCTACAACAACTATCCTTTTTCGGTCACTGATTCGGTAAGTATTGCCAGTAAAGGGGCAGATTTTGGTGTATTTGGCAGCGAAGAGGTTGTTTCGACCGACGATGGAAGAGCGTATGGCTTTGAAATATTTGCCCGCAACACCGACATTCTCGGTTTCAACACGATTCTCTCCTACACGTTTGTCCGCAGCAAGTTTGAAGATAAAACCGGAGCCTTCATCCCTGCATCATGGGACAATAAACACATCCTCAACTTCACAGTGCTCAGGGGATTGAAGAAAAACTGGAATATCGGTGCAAAATGGCGGTTTGTAGGAGGTTCGCCCTACACTCCTTTTGATGAAGAGACCTCCGCTATGAAACTGGCATGGGATGTTCAGGGCGGCCCGTACCTCGATTATGACCAGTTCAACACTTTGCGCCTCGATACATTCCATCAGCTGGATGTAAGAGTTGATAAGCAGTACTTCTTCGACAAATGGACGCTGATGTTCTACCTCGACATCCAGAATCTCTATAATTTCCAAGCAGAGAACCCGCCTGTTTATACCCGCGTTCTGGACGAAAACGGCGTTCCGGTGATCGTAAATCCCGAAGCGCCGTTAGAACAACAGATGTATCAGCTAAAAACGCTGCAAACCACATCGGGCACAGTACTGCCAACCATCGGAATTATTGTTGAATTTTAAAACTAATAACCATGAAAACAATAGTAGTTTTTATTACAACTTCATTAATAGTAGCTGGTTTCCTTGATTCCCCTGAGCTTTTTGCCCAAAGGAAGAAAAAAAAGAAGGCAGAGCCGGTCGAAATCATCAAAACCAACATCGAGGCAACAGGTACTGAGATCACACTCAATTTTTCCAAAGGATCAGCGCACAATTACCCGATGATGGCTGCCTGGCTTGAGGACGAAAATGGCAATTATTTGCAGACGATTTATGTGAATCAATCGGTAGCCAAAGGATATTTCAATTATGCCGACAAAAAGGAGGGTGCATGGAAGCCCGGTCCGCTTGTCCGGCCGGCTGCGTTGCCGGTTTGGTCGCACAAACGGGGTGTGAAGTCTGACGAAGGTCATTATATGCCCACTCAAAACAACCCGATGCCCGATGCAGTTACCTCTGCCACACCCAAAGCAGGATTTATTTTAGAATCAAAATCAGATAAACAACTCACCGGGAAGTTCAGAGTGATGTTTGAAATCAACCAATCGTGGGACTGGAACGAATTCTGGACAAACAACAAATATCCGGATGACGACGAATACAAAACCTCGGCACAACCATCGGTGGTATATACTGTGCTGATTGATCCCGAAAATCCTCAGGATTCTTACGAAATGAAGCCAATCGGGCATGGTCATTATTCAGGAAAAGACGGAAGTATTAACAGCGACCTCAAAACTATCACATCAGCATTAAAGATTGCGGACAAAATCAGTGTTATTGTGAGCGGAAGGTAAGTAATAGGCTGATTTCAATTGTTTTAGAAGGAACTATTTTCCAGGCATTTTATCAACCTCCTGAAATAGAATATAGGTGATTTTTTCGCCATCTGATCTCTTTTCGATAATCCGGATATCCCGATGGATACCGGTAATTCGCGCCAGGCGCTGTATAAATTCCCACTTTTTTATCGTATCCATCCTGGTTATTGGCGAGTCGAAAACCTCGCAAATCAGAGCCTCATCAGAAATGGACACGTCAAGACTGTTTCTCTCCTTTTTCCAGTCCTTCACATTAACGGTCATAAAATAGTCAAGCATTAATGAGAATTTATCCGGTTTAAGGGCTACAATCTCTTTGCGGTTCACTTTATCAAGCACAATGGTTATTGTATCTGTTTGATAATTAGGTGATTTAACCACAAAACTTACGATACTTTTATCAGTACTCAGGGTCAGCGTTCCATCTGACTTGCACAGATAATCTGTTGGTGAGCCTCCCTCTTTCAGAACAGAGACATTAATAATATCGTTTATGATGGTTTTTTGGGTATGCTCATCCACGAATACAAATTTGTAATCCCGCGTAGTGACGATTTTAAAAGCAAAATAAAAGATTGTTAAGATTAACAACATCAACGCCGGTATCATAACAAAATAGATATTGGCATTTTTCGCCGAATCCTTTGGAATGCTGCCTACGGGTAATTGTTTAAATCTGAAATCGTCCCAGTTGCCATAACCTGCAAATTTGCTCAGCAGGTTAAGTGTGTCAATACGTGGCAACGAGGCAGATTGATTTTTGAAATGGCTATAAAACCATTTTTCGCTTATCCGGGCATTAACTTTATTCAGTAACTCTTCCTGAAAGTCAACAATATCCTGCCCTTTCCACTCACCGATATCCGGATTTTTTCCCGGGTAAATCAGGCGCATCCGCTCCACAATCCTGAGTTTAAGCAATTCGAATATTTCAATGTCGCTTTTCTGCACTGATGATTCGGATTTATGTTATTGATATTCTGACCATTGTAAATCATTCCCGGATTTACAAACCATTTACAACCCAATTTCAATCAAAACCGCCCGGCTCACCCTACCTTTGATCCGGTAGGTGCAAATGTACGTCTAATTTAAATCAAAAGCATTATGAAAACAAAGATTCTGCAACTGACAATGTTTGCCCTGACAATCACAATGTTTGTTTACGGGCAAAGCACAATGGAACTGACCTTCACAGGTGATAACAATGGTGAATATCTGTTGATGGACAGTATTTATGCTAAAAATCTCACCCAGGGATTGGCCACCACGCTGCCTCAGGGCGACACTATTTTAATCCTTCACATCACCAGCCTTTCTTCTCCTGAAAGCTGGAAAAGCGAATCCTTCAGCATTGGGCAAAACTCACCAAATCCCTTCGATGGTGTAACCACTTTCGAAATTTCCATTCCTAAGGACGGTCTGGTAACGTTTGAAATCAGCAATATCAGTGGGGTTGTAAAATTCTTCCTGCAGAAAAATCTAAGCCAGGGCATTCATTCATTTTCATTTCGGGCTGGCAATGATCTGGTATATCTGCTCACAATAAACTTTGAAAGTGTGAGCAGGACGATTAAATTGCTCAATACCGGCAGAACCGGGCAAGCATGCAATTTACAACAGAATGGAAGTAGCAATTTTCAACCCCCGCAAAAATACGGTAGTTTGTCCGGCAATCTTAATTATATTCCGGGAGATGAATTGCTGATTGTAGGTTATTACAACGGTGAGGAGGCCGGGTTTGTCCATTCCCCCGAAGCCGGAAGGGGATACATCACCCAGTTTGCCACCAACGCATCATGCCCCGGGATAGATTCAGTGTTTTATGAAAGCAAGTGGTATCATACCATCCAGGTTTTCGGTCAATGCTGGCTGAAGGAAAACCTGAATGTCGGCACGATGGTGAACGGTAATCAGCAACAGACCAACAATGGTGTGATTGAGAGATATTGTTATGCCAATAGTGCAAATATCTGTGCCACTGACGGTGCGCTTTACCTTTGGGAGGAGATTATGCAGTACACTACAGAACCGGGCGCCCGCGGCATATGCCCCGAAGGATGGCATATTCCCACAGATGCTGAAGCAAAAGTACTCGAAGGCGCCGCTGATACTTTTTACAAAATCGGTGCAGCAGTCTGGAATAATACAGGATACCGGGGTTTCGATGCCGGTAAAAACCTGAAATGCCAGACCGGTTGGTCAGCAGGAGGAAGCGGCGCCGATCTTTATGGTTTCAAATTGTTACCCACAGGCTACTGGTACGACGGTTACTTCGATGAACGCACTGTGGACGGTGGTTTCTGGACATCTTCACTCAACAATGGTACCTATCCCTTTAGCCGGGGGATGAACGGCCTTGCAAACGGTGTCGCAAGAGTCGCATTCAACGAACCTGTCGGGTTCCCGGTAAGATGCATCAAAGATTTATAAATAATTGATATTCATTTTATTAACCTAAAATCACATTACAATGAAAAAACTAATTTCAACTTCGCTGCTGATTTTAGCTATGTTTGCCACAACATTAATTGTTGCGTGCAGTGGTAAACACATGTCCGACAGAATTGTGCAGGAGGCATTTAACATCCGGGTAAGCGGTAATTGCGACAAAGCAAAACTGATCCTTGAAGATGTCCTGCGAAGAGACTCTTCAAATGCAATAGCCAACTACGAGATGGCACGCCTTCAGCATTATATGCTCCTTGGCAGAGGCGATGTTAAGGTTGATGACATCCTCAGTTCGATAAACAAAGCTGTTGAGTCAGAACCCGATAATGTAATTTATGCTTACTACCAGGCAATGTCCACTTTTTTTGATGCATTTATGGCGATGCAGATGGCAAATGACCAGGTGAAGGATAAGGTTGATATAACCTTTTCCAAATTCGAAAGAGTACTTGAGCTCAAACCCGACTATCACGAAGCAAGCATGTACCTGATAGAACTTTACGGACTGCTGCCCCGCGATATGGGTGGCGATAGTCTGAAAGCTGCACAACTGGCCGCAAAACTTGCAGAATCGGATAAATATTTCGGTTCAAAAGCCAAAGCAGTGCTTTTACCGGAAAGTGCCAACCACCTGGCATTCTGGGAAAATCTGCTTGCGGCTGATCCAACAAACACAGGATATCTTGTGGAAGCCGGCAAAGCCTGTCTGTTCCAGGATAATCCTGCCAAAGCTGAAGATTACTTCAACAGGTCAATGGCATCAGATCCGTCCAGAAATATCCATCTGCTCGACCTTGCAAGGTATCATCTTTACAAAGTAATGCGGAATGGCGAACTCGGACCAACCGAACTGCCCATTGCCAAAACATACCTCGAAAAATACCTTAATAGCACACCCGAACCCAACATCCCCCTGAAAGCCTATACCATTGGCTGGCAGGCGCGTGTGGAGATGTTCCTGGGAAATCAGGCAGTTTCGGAGAGACTAATGGAGGAAGCCAAAAAACTTGATCCCTATTTTTCTGGCGCATCTGGTATTCCATCACTGTTGCTGTTTGATCCGCCAGATCAGATAAGCCATCAGTACTTTTCGTTTTTCAGTCCGTATTGATTATACCATTCTTCAATTTCCAACGAATTGACTGAATTTTGGGATGCTTTAGAACATGTTCATTATCAAAACAAAGCCAGAGATAAGATGAAAAAGTTAATGCTGCTTGTTGTGATGTTCGTCATCAGCTTTGCCATGAATGCTCAGACGTGGAAAGCTACGGTTTACCGCATCGACGGAAAACCCAGGGAGAAAATCGTAAAACTTATTCCGGAGAAAAGCATAGAAATTGGCAGGTTGTTGATTGACAATGATACGCTGAAGGAAAACAAATACCTGTACGGCTATTTTCGAGGGGTAATCGGAGACACCTTACAAATGAACCTGGAAAGGATTCGGGTTAAAAGTATTTACACCAATGGAACCCGGATTGATTCGCATATTCCCGCAAAAAGCCTGATAGCTCCCGGCCCCGACTCGACTTATGTTATGAATATTTCTCTCGACGAGATTGATTACCTGGCATACCGAAACAGGTCGGTGGCATGGCTGTCTGATACTGAGGATTATATTCTATTCAGTTCCCTGATTATACTGATTGTATCGCCATTTATTTGTTATGATTATAAAAATCAAACATTTAATACTGAACGATACAAGTACTGGGGTCTTGGCAGTACTCTTGGTATTGTCACCGGATTTTCTTTACAGATACTTGGCGGCGCATCTCAAAAAAAGTTCCAGTTCCAAGGATCCTGGCCTAATGAAAAAGCAAAAGCCTGGAGCTTTGATAAAGAAAGGGGGCAAACACCATGAAAGGATTAACTTTGTAAAAATAAGAGCCTAAATCGTCTGCAGAAAGAAATTGGCATTAAGATTTTCCATTATGAGTAAATTGAATACCATAGTTTTCATTAAAACTTAATCAATAGGAGGCAAAATTATGTTAGAACATGTTCATTCGCACATCACCTCGGAACTAACGCAGAGCGCAAAGACGGATATCATTTTTATCCTGTCGTCCATACTGCTCAACCTGATCGCATTGGCAGTCAATTCGGGGATTGCGTCGGAATCGGTAACCAAAAGCAATTTGCTGGTGGTGATGTTTCTGTTTGTCGGGTTGGTAATCCTGATCAATCTGGTTGCCATTTTTGGATTGCTGAAAGGCAAGCAAACCCGCGCCAAACTGCTTAACGGGCTTATCATGATGTACAGGGATCAGAATGTATCGAAGTATTACGATGAGTCGCTGCTGAGCAGTTACAGCGTTCGTTACAATCTTTTCATCATGGTGGTGGTTTGCACGGGCATCATCTCCATTGTAGTGCCCTTTGTTTCGAGGTAAAATGTTTGGGGGAAATCAGCGTTAAAGAGGGCAATTTCAGGCCGGCTTATGGCAACAAAAACCGCGAGCCGGCCTTTGGATTTAATCAAAAAAAAGATGGAACTATTTTACCGACATTACGGCGCCGGAGAGCCGATCATCATCCTGCACGGAGTTTTTGGCGTTTCCGACAATTGGGTAACCTTTGCCCGTGAAATTTCAGATAAGTACGAAGTTTTTATTCCCGACCAGCGCAATCACGGGCAATCGCCGCACCACCCGGTGCATAATTATTTCGCTATGTGCACCGATCTCCATGAATTTATTGAACAGCACAACATCAAAAACCCCGTCATTCTTGGTCATTCTATGGGCGGGAAGGTGGCCATGCGGTTTGCTCTGGAAAACGCCGACATTCCCAAAGCACTGATTATTGCCGATGTTAGCATGCGCACCTACCAGCGCCGCTACATCCACCTCAATATGATTGATGCCATGATGAGTGTGGATTTTGAAAAAGCCTCAACCAGGGAGGAAATTGCAGGCCAGCTTTCCAGCTGGATCACAGATCAGCGCATTTTGCTATTTGCCATGAAAAACCTTTACCGCAGGCAGCGAGGCCAGTTTGCCTGGCGGCTAAACCTCCAGGCTATCAACCTGAATATGGATGAGGTTTTTGAAGGGGTGAAAGCAGACAGGATATTCCAGAAACCTGCGCTTTTTCTTCGCGGCGGCGATTCGGATTATGTTAGCTACGAAGACTTCGACCAAATCTACCGGAGTTTCCCCAAAGCCGATATCGAAACCATCGAAAATGCCGGTCACTGGCTGCACGCCGACCAGCCTGCTGAATTTAGCGAAAGGGTGAGAAAATTTTTAAACAGGTTGTAGATTGGATGGATTATTATCCTCGACTGGTCGAAACCAAACTTAATGAAACTTGGAAATCGGGATAATCTCAACATTTTGCTGCTGTAACAAAAGCCTCGCTTTCTCGAGATCTTCCGAAAATCCGAGCAGGAAGCCACCCCCACCTGACCCGCAGAGTTTCAGATAATAAGCGCCGGTATCGAGACCCTTTTGCCATACATCGAAAAAGGCCGCCGGAACCATCGGTTTAAGGTATTTAAGCAGGAATCTTGAGAGCACCTTCAGGTTTTTGAAAAACTCATTGATCTCTCCATTGAGAATAGCTTCGATGCTAGCGTTAGTCAGCGGGATCATTTCGTCTTTCACCGCATTCAAAAACTGTTCGTTTTTACACCAGTCGAAGAATTTGCTAACGAGTGGGCCTGTTTTGCCCGGTTTCCCTGTGTTAATAAGGAAGATACCTCCGTTTTTCGAAAATTCACGCGGAATTCCGACTGGCTGGATGAAATGATCGGGCTTTATGAGCAAAGGATTGCGCATATAGCAATTCAGCGGATCCATCCCTGAACTTACACCATGAAAAAATGCTTCGAGCTGCGAAAAGATACTTTTGAGCTTATTGAATTGATCTTTGGTAAGATGGCCATTCGGTTTTATTCGGTCAACACCGTATTTTTCGTAAATGGCCGCTACCAGCGCACCGGAGCTTCCCAGGCCAAAGCCCTGCGGAATAGTGGACTCAAAATATAGCCCGCGATCCAGATCCTGCTTAAACTTGCGCAGATCGAAGTCGTTGAGCAATTGTGCGCTTTCCTTCAAATCATTGATAAATTGATAAAAATCGTGCAGCGACCGGTTCGACTCGGCAGCAAATTCCTGGTCGGTGTATTTGTCGTCGCCAATAAAGCTGAGCTCACCTTTAAAGTGAGTATAGGGCACCGACAGTGCCATCGAATCGCACATGATACTGTACTCGCCGAATAGAAGGATTTTTGCGTAAAAGATGCCGTTTTTCTTCCTCATTTCAATTTATCTGTTTGGGGCCACTGCCCAGATGATCGTCAATGAACTGGTTGTTTTCACAAAATTTTAATAACTCTCTGTTAATAAATGATTTCACTTCATCATGAGCACTGCCAGGATAAATCAGGTGAACGTTGGGTCCGGCATCGAGGGTAAAACAAATAGGAACACCGGTAGATTGACGGTATTCCACTATTTTTCGAATGGCTTGTAATGTTCCGGTTTCGATGAGCAGATACCCTGGTTGCGAGGCCATCATCATGGCATGGAGGGTCATAGCCTCATTTTCAACCACAGCAACAAATTCATCCATATTCCCCGATTGCAGGGCGCGCATTATTCTTCCCAGATTTTGCTCAGCCTGCACATACCTTGCCGCTGCAAATGGATTCCCCTCCATCAGTTGATGCCCTGCACGACTCGATACTTTCTTTTCTCCTTTGCTGATTATCAAAATAGTATCCCTCATATCATGAAAAGCCCGGTGAATCGTGGTGTTCAATTTAGTTGCATATTCGTCGGATGAATTCCCGATCAGCGGAGTCTCTCCCCACGAAGTGTAACCTCCATAAATGCTGCGGCTTGCACTTCCTGAGCCAATCCTGGCCAGGTGAGAGGCCTTCCGGTAAAAATTTTCCTCACTTACTTGTGGCTTATCGCTCAATTGCTGTTCGATGCTACACAGGCAAAGCGCCAGCGCACTCATGGCTGAGGCCGAGGAGGCTATTCCAGCAGAGTGCGGGAAAGTGTTATGTGAGTGAATTTCAAAATGATAATCCTTGAGAAAGGGAAGTTCGGGGTAAACATTCTCAAAGAATACCAGAAGTTTCTTTTTAAATTGAGGGTTTGCAGAGCCTTCGAAATAAAAATCTATAGAGAGTTCGTCTTGATTGCCTGATGGACTGTAATGAACCTCCGTTTCGGTGAAAGCCAGATACAATGTCATGCTGAGAGAGACATTGGCGGGCAGTTGGAAGCCTTTTTTTCCCCAGTATTTTATTAATGCAATGTTACTTGGGCTCTGCCATTTAACCCTGCCAGCTTTACCTTTGATAAATCCCGTCATGCTATTTTGTGAAGTCATTTTAGCGCTGTAAAAGTACTCTTTTTGAATTGGCTGTCTTAATCCTTATCAGAATTGCGAGGTGGGTAAAACAATGTCATCAAAACCAAACCAGGTTTGAAAGCCTTTCGAATCAAGGTAATTTTTTAATTCCGGGATGCTGTTTTCCCAGGTCATCAGCACAAAGTCGCCCCCCCAGGCTCCGAGTGATTTTACCGAACCCTGCAAATCACCGAAAAGGTAACTTTTAACGGTGGGTAAATCGAGTACTTCCGAAAGAATACTTTCGTGCTCATCCATCATCTGCCTGAAGGCGGAGGGATCGCTTGTGACCACCATTTCTTCCGAAATTTTGGAAATTCGCCTGATTTCCTTCCGCCTTGATTTCAAACGCGGGGCAAGTTGCCCGATACTCACATCCGAGCGCTGCTTTTTTCCAAGATAGACAAAGAAAAGCTGCTCTTTGAATGGTGGCGAAAAAGGAACGCTGGTAATAAGTGAGCGGCGGTTTTTCAGTTCGTAAAGGATTGGGCTATCGGAACGGGCACAAGCGACATCAAAGCCGGAACCCTTCGAAACTTTAAAATGAAGTTCGAAAGGATTGATTTTGAACCACCAGGCAATGTTTGAAATAAGTGTGGAACTGCTGCCCAACCCCCATTGGATATCGAAATCAGCTTTAGTAACCACCTGCAAGCCAGAGGATTGTTTGACGATTTGTGGGTTTAGTTTTTGTGCCGCCTTCAAAACTTTGATAAGAAAAGCTGCTTTTTCAGGATCTGATGACTGATGAATTTTGAGAGAAGGAAGAGCGAAAGTCGCCTCAAACCAGGCATTTCCCAAAGCAAGACTTTTCCAGGATAGTATTCCGCTTCCCGGCTTATCGCTAACCGACAATGATTGTCCAAACCTCAGCGGCACCGCCAACGCGCGCGCGCCGAGCATCACAAGGTATTCGCCTGAAATCAGGAACTTGCCGGAAGAATAAAATTCCATCGGGAATGTTTTACAAATTGGCGGCAACAGTCTGGCGCATTCCGGCCAGGAATTTTTTCACCGAATTGTAGGATACTTTGTGCTGTGCAAAATACTCAACTGCTTTAGCTTTTTCCAGGTCATTGGCATCCAGTGAGTTGAGAATATTGAGCAGGTGCATTTTCATATGACCAACCTGTATTCCTTTGGTTACCAGTGATTTTAGCGCACCGAAATTGTTGGCCATTCCCACCGAGGCAGCAATCTTCATCAGATCCTGTGCTGGGGGATTTTCGAGCAACTGCAGTGAAAACTTTGCCATGGGATGTAATGAAGTCAGGCCGCCAACGGTTCCCAGTGCAATCGGCACGGTGAGCCAGTAACGAAATTTTCCACCAGAAACATCAACATCGGTGAGCGAGCGATACTTTCCGTCTCGTGCTGCATACGTATGTCCCCCTGCTTCAATTGCCCTGAAATCGTTCCCTGTTGCCAAAGCCACTGCATCTATTCCGTTGAAAATGCCCTTGTTGTGAGTTGTAGCGCGGTGCGGGTCAATTTGTGCAATGCGTACAGCCTTCTCAAACTTCCATGCAAAATGCTCAGGATCATCAATATCGCCGGCATTTCGTAAACAGTTGATATCGCACTCCACCGTAACTTTAACCAGGCACTCCGGGGTATAGTTGGACAAAATAGACATAATCACCTGACACTCTTTTTCAGCGCCTGTATAATGCTCACTCTCAGCCAGATGCTCTTTGAGAATCATTGCAAACTCCTCAAGACAGGAGTTGATAAAGTTGGCGCCCATGGCATCCTGAGTGTCGAAAGTGGCTTTCAACTGGAAGTAGTTGTCCAGTTTGTCGGACATATCCACCAACTCAATATCGAGAATGCCACCACCGCGTTTTTCCATGTTTTCGGTGATGTGGCGTGTGCCTTCGATAAGGTTTCTTTTCAGTTCAGGGAAATAGGATTGAAGTTTTTTCACATCACCATTCCAGATAAAATGCACCTGGCCAACTTTGGTAGTAGAAATCACCTCGGCCCGGAATCCGCCCTTCGGCGCCCAGTATTTGGCGCTGTTGGATGCAGCTGCCACCACCGAACTCTCCTCAATCACCATCGGCACAAGGTACATTTTGCCATTGATGTTGAAGTTTGGAGCAATCCCCAAAGGAAAATAAAAGTTGGAAATGGTATTTTCGCTGAATTCGTCGAAAAGCCGCTGAATAGCAGGATTTTCGTGCCAGTAGCTCTTCAGTTCATCTATTATTGCTTCCGGATTGGTAAATCTGCTCGCCACCATCTCAATCTTGGCGTTCTTGTTCATCTTCGAAAATCCGGAAATGATGTTGTTGTTCATATTCAAAATTTTTTGCAAAATTAACTAATCATACATGGTCAGATAGAATCTGGTCAAAATGTACAGCCCTATCAATTTTGCAAATAAACAGAAACGCAGAGAAAATGTTTAGTTTTTTTGAGCGATAATTAAACAAAGAGAAAATGGGATAATTCCAGGCTGAACGCGATCGAAAATTCACCTGGAAGACTTTACGATTTAGTTTGAGAAAAACCATAAAGCAGGGTAAGCAGGATTTTTCTATTTTTGAAGCTTAAATATTCATCACAACAAATTATCAACATCAGTAAAACAAAATATCATGAGTTCAGATTACAAAAAAATCCTTGAAATGGCCATCGGAAACGAAGTGGAGGCCTACGAATTTTACCTTCAGGCAGCTGCAAAATCACGGGACGAAAATTTGAGATCCATATTCAGCGAACTGGCTGGTGAAGAGATGAAGCACAAAAAAACGTTAGAAGGTTTTGTTCAGAATGACAACCTGAAACTAAATTTTCATGTGAGCAACCCGGACTATAAAGTGGCTGAAACTTTGGATTTGCCAAAACTGACACCGGACATGTCGTTTGCTGAAGGGGTAGCCTTAGCTATCAAAAAGGAGCAGGAGGCAATGGAGATGTACCAAAAGTTTGCCGATGCAAGTACTGATGATGCGCAAAAGAAGGTCTTTCAGGAACTTGCGACCATGGAGCTGGGTCACAAGATAAAACTTGAGGAGGTTTATGTAAGTACTGCTTATGTAGAGGTCTGGTAGCGCCAGTAAAGAAAAAAATATCATCAGCGGACTTTGGAAATGCTAACATGGTATTCCAAAGATCCGCTGAAATATTTTGGTGTTTGCCATGAAGTTGATCAGGCTAAAATACTTTTGGCTGAAAATCCTTCTGGTTCACTATTGACGAACTGCTTCCGGTTGCTCGGATTACGAACAATCCTAGATTTTCGGCCATCCGGTTGCTGGAACCATCGGCGGTGATAAAGGCCACGGCGCCAAAAACTTTCTTATCCTTAAACTCCGGCATGTAGGTCTTCAATTTCCATAGCTTTTCATGAAAATGATCTACATCATTTGGACGCAGGGTGGTTTTCACTTCAACAATCACCACTTCACTGCCATTGAGTGCAATGATGTCATATTCAAAATTTTCGCCATTGCGGTTGCCCTGGGCGCGTTGAATGGTTCGCTCAACCTTGATTCCCCGTTTGTTTAGCAACCTTACCAGGTCACCTTCCACCAGAGACTCAATCAGCTTCCCCCATTGCGATGTAAACAGCCGGTCCAGCTCACGAATGCTTTTGAGATTTTGCCGGATCAGCTTCTCCGTTTCTTTGAATTTTTCGGTTAAGATATGATCATTTTCCTTGATCTGACGGTCAGTTTCCTGAAACTTTTTATCGGTTTCAAGAAACTTCCTGTCTGTTTCCTGAAACTTCTTATCGGTTTCCTGAAACTTCTTATCGGTTTCCTGAAACATTCTGTCGGTTTCCTGAAACATCCTCCAAACCTGTTGAAAATCAAGTGGCTGCCCGTAGGCGGTAATTGAATCATTTACTGTGTTTTCGGGTTCCATGGTTTTGGGTGTTTTGCTGTGCAAAGATAATTCAAGTCAGGTAATTCGCTTTTCGAATCCCATCAGATGAGCCCGAGATAATACTTTTTCGCGGTAATCCACTTTAAAGCCTCCTTTTTACTCAGCGGCGAAAGCTGATGTTTATCAACAAAATCAATTACAGCCTTTGGATTGGTTTTGGAATATTCGCGTAAGGCCCAGCCGATAGCCTTCCGGATGAAGAAATCCGAGTGGGCGGAGAGCTGTTGGATCAGGTTGAAAAGCAGGTCTGGATTGGTTTTGGATTTGTAGCTTAACTGGAAAAGGAGAGCCGAGCGCTGGAGCCACATATTTCCGGAGGTCATCCATTTGCCGGTGTATTCGGGAATCAGGCCAGGGAATTGAAAAAAAAGGGTTCCGGCCAGATGGGCAGCTATCATGTCCCCTGTGTCCCACCAGGATTTGCGGGTAATCATGAGCTCAATCTGTTCAAAAAAGTGAAGGTTCATTTTTTTGATGTGCCGGTTAGCGAGCTCCATTCCAAAATACTGATACTCTCTCTGAGGCAACGACCAGGTTTCATCAATTATCTTTTCAATCTCAGCCTGGGAAATTGATTTAGCTGCAGCAAAAATCTCTCTGAAAACAACCGATCGCTCCGGTGAACCGATTCCAAAAAACTCAAATTGATTCCTCATATAAGCCTTCTGCTGGATGGCTCTGACCGGATCAGCCTTATCCTCAAACTTCCTGGTTAGCGCTAAAACTATGTGGTTCATCAGTTTACAACGATTTTCCTTGTTCTGACATCGCTGCTGTACTCGTTAATAAGTCGCAGGATATAGGTTCCTCTTTTAATTCCGGTGGTGTCCCATTCCACCTGCATTTCTGCCTGAGGATTGAATATCTGTTGGATCATGCCGCCACTCTCGCTGTAAACGTTGATTAGGGTTGGAATGAACTCACCAAATTCAAAGCTGACCATTCCCTGGACGGGATTGGGAAATATCAGAATATCATCTGTTTGTGAAATTATCGCCTCCGGAACTTTTACATAAACCTGATCCCAAACTGCAAGCGTATAATCTCCGGGTTGCATATTGGCCACTTCGATGTATCCTGTATTGGGTGCGCCTATTTTTACAAAATCCACACTTTGCCAGTCATCAAAGGGGTTTGGACGGTAAAGAATCACCAGCGAGTCTCCGGGATTTGCCATCAGGTTGCCATCGAGGTTATTGAATTTATTGTACATAAAACTGCCGGTAATCGAGGTTCCTTCCGGAAAAATTCCATCTACTCTCCAATGCCTGTAATCAGAGAGGGTAAGCCCTTCAATGGCGGTTTTGAGTGGATCGGGCGGAACCCAGCGATGTGTAATCCTTATAAATCCTGAGTCGGTTGCCGGCATTGTATCCACGCGCAATTTGGCAAAAACATCAAAGAGGTTGAGGTTCGTAGATGCGGTTAGAGTGAGGTGTTTATCCGTAGTGGCATCGGCAATTTTATCATAAAAGTCAATCATAGCGATGGACGGATTGATATTAACCGTAAATGTCTGCTGACCTGTTTCTCCGGAGAATTCCATCAGCACGGTTTCCATTTGCCAAAGATTATTCATGAAAGTTATCTCCACCCGGTTGGAGTTGGCCAACTGGCAGGGGCCTTTGAGTTTTTGCCTGGTAAATACCGTTACATTATATTGATTACCTGATGGTTGCACATCGAACGAATCAACAGAAAATTCAGGAAACCCTGGAGTAAAAACCCATACATCGAAGAAGTCAGTAAGATCCATACCTGAGTGGCTGCTCAGGATATCGCGCAATTGCCACGAATCGGCATGATTGAAAGCATATTCATCCAAAAAAGCCCTGACGGCCGGAAAAAACAGGTCGTCTCCCATGTAATTCCGCAGGGTGTGCACCACGATCCCGCCTTTCTGGTAAACCGTAGTTCCGTAGGTATATTGAGCTGGAATGCCATAAAGAGCGCGGTACCCGCCATCAGTAACGTGTGCAGTATGCAGCACGGTGCGGTGCTTGGTAAACATATTTGACCGATAGGCAGCAATGCCATACAGCGCCTCACGGTAAAGCGATTCGGTGAAGACAGCCCAGCCCTCGTTGAGCCACATATCTTCGGCGCTGGCACAGGTTACCAGGTCGCCAAACCACTGATGCGAAATTTCGTGGGCAATCAGCCACTCGCTCGAAAGGTTTCCCGTGATGGACGAATTGGGAAAGGCAATATTGGTGGAGTGCTCCATTGCACCGAGAGCAGTACCCACGTAACCTACACGTTCCCAGCGATAAGGACCAAAGTACTGCTCAAAAGCGCCCAATATTGGAACCAGGGTTTGAAATGTTCCGTTCACTTTTGCCGTGTCTGACGGACGCACATAAATCCCGATGGGAATCTCTTCGCCCGTTATTGATGTGAACGAAGATGGCTTGTTGATATATTCCCCAACAGCCACCGAAGCCAGGTAAGTCGGGATGTCGTCATTGATTTTCCAGTGGTAGGTTCTGGTTCCGTTGCCATTGCCAATGACTTCCATCAATGTACCACCACAAACGGCCATTTTCGGATAGGAAACAGTGGTGAAAATTTCATAAACAGCACGGTCGTGAAAATCATCAATGCAAGGAAACCAGGCTTTTCCAAGATTATGGGGATCAGACTCAAATCCTACACCCAGGTTAAAGGCATATTGCCCGCTCCAGTGAAATCCTCCCCAACCCTCATGAAAAGGCACGCCATGGTAATGCACCTCGACTGCAACAATTTCGCCGGCCGGAACCGGTGCCGCCAATTGAACGGATAGAAGCCCTCCCTGGTACTGAAAATCCGGATTGATAACCCCATTTACAAAAACCTGATCCACAGTGAAATTGATCAACTCGAGCGTGACGGTTTGCAGGTTATTTACCTTCGACTGAAGGGTGATGATTGTTTTTGCTTCGATCGTCTTTGTGCTGAAATTCAGACTATTAAGATGGATCTCATATTTCAATGCATCGAGCGTATCGCTCAACCCGCTTTTCCGCATCGTCAGGTCGTTTTGCCGGTAATAATTACGCTGCGCACAGAGACTTGCAGCAGCAAGGGATAGCAAAACAAATATGGTGAGGAATCTTTTCATGATGGTGTAAATAAATGTTTGATTTTTTTCGCAGGGTAAAAGTATAAAATCCATTCTAATTGCGTTACTAACCTTTCTGTCCGCAATTGAACAAGCTTTGTATTGACATTGAACAATAACAAAACGATACGGACTGAGAATAAAAGCGAGGGTTTGGTTATCAATGCTTTAAGAAAATGGCATGTTTTTGGAAAAACCCTCCGGTTTTAGTTCAACGACATATCACCGTCAATCAATACCAATCGACATGAATACTGACAAACTGCTGAAAAGATTGCCCATCCTGTTCCTTGCGATCTTTCTTTTCTCATCAGCTAACCTGCAGGCGCAGAGCAGGATATGGGCTCTCGAGGATTGTTTTTACTATGCCATCGAGAACAACATCCAGATCAAGCAGAGTGCACTTGCTGTGAAAAATTACGAGATAGGGCTTACAGAAAGCAAACTCAGCCTGCTGCCCAACCTTAATGGCGATGTCTCGTTCAGCTACAACTGGGGAAGGGTGCTCGACCGAACCAATTACACCTACACCAACAACGAAACCAACCAGGCAAATTTCGGGGTGTATGCCAACGTGCGGATTTTCGGTGGGTTACAATATCAAAACCAGATTAAAAAATCCTCGCTTGATTTTCTGACCAGCAAATACGATTACGACAAAATAAAGGACGATATTACACTGCTGCTCACCCAGGCCTATGTTAATATCCTGTACAACAAAGAGTTGTTAAAAGTCGCCACAGAGCAGGTTGCCATAACGCAGGAGCAGATCAAACGAACTGAGAAACTGGTAGAAGCCGGAAAGCTGGCCATGGGCAGTCTGCTTGAAATCCAGGCACAGGGTGCTAAAGAGGAGATTGCCGAGATCAATTACGAAAACTCGCTTGCATTGGCCTACCTTGATCTGCAACAAATACTTGATCTTCAGGCCGGCAGCGATTTTGAAATTGATGTGCCAGTGCTCGACCAGGAACTTCAACTCGAAATACTTCCAATCAGCATGATTTACGAAACCGCTCTTGACGTTCAGCCAGCCATCAAAAGCGCCGAAACCACCGTAGAAAGCGCATACAGAAGCGTTGCCATTGCACGCGGAGCAAAGAGTCCCGTGCTGAACCTGCAAAGCGGCTGGAACACCAATTACTCTAACCAATACCGCCAGTTTGCCATTGACCCGGTAACAGGGGAGTTTTATCAAACAGATGTAATCCCATTTGGAGATCAGTTTGCCGATAACCAAAGCCGTTATCTCGGAATAGGACTCAGCATTCCAATTTTCAACGGCTACCAGGCATCCTCCAATGTTTCGCGTGCCAAAATAGCCGCCACCAATGCCGAGTACCAATTTGAACTTGCCAAGAATACGATGCGTAAGAGCATTGAACAGGCCTATTATGACGCTCAGGCCGCTTTCAAAACTTTCCAGGCTACTCAGAAATCGCTCTCTTCTTTCTCCGAATCATACCGCTATACTGAACAGAAATTCAATGTTGGGATGGCTACTTCGGTGGATTACAACCTGGCCAAAACCCAACTGGCAGCTGCAGAATCGGAACTTGTTCGGGCAAGGTATGATTATATTTTCAAGTCCAAAATACTTGATTTCTACATGGGTAAACCCATCACACTCAATCAATAAACAAAACCTGTTCTCAATAATCGAATCAAAATTGACATGAAACGCAAAAAACTACTTTTAATCATTTTACCTGTAATTGTATTGCTGGTTGTGCTTAGTGTACTGAAAAACAAAGGAATAATCGGCAAGGATGAGGCCCCAAAAGTGAGCACCGACCTGGTAACATTGCGCACACTTATCGAAACAGTGTCGGCCAACGGAAAAATTCAGCCTGCAATGGAGGTCAAAATCACGCCATATATCTCTGGTGAAGTAGTAGAATTGAAGGTTCGTGAAGGTGAACAGGTAAAAAAAGGAGACTTGCTGGCCAAAATTGATCCTGAGATTTACCTATCAAACTACGAAAGGATGGAGGCCAGTCTTCAGTCACAGCGCGCCAATCTCTCGAACACAAGGGCAAGACTTGCTCAAACCCGCTCACAGTTTACCAGTACCAGACTCTCGTTCGAGCGAAGCGAAAAACTCTGGAAAGAAAAGGTGATTTCGGATGCCGACTACGAAACAGCCCAAGCGCAGTACGAGGTGGCACAGGCTGAAGTACAGGCAGCCGAAGAAGCAGTAAAGGCAGCTGAATTCCAGGTGGCCAGTGCCGAGGCTTCTTTACGCGAAGCGAAGGAAAACCTGACCAAAACCGCCATATATGCCCCTTCTGATGGAACGATCTCAAGGCTGATTGTCGAAAAAGGCGAAAGAGTGGCCGGTGCATCACAGTTCTCTGCCGGTACTGAGATGATGAGGATTGCCGACCTCGACATGATGGAAGCGCTCGTAAAAGTTAACGAAAACGACATCGTCAGGCTTAACCTGGGCGATACAGCGCTCATCGAGGTGGATGCCTATCTCAACAGAAAATTCAGGGGTGTGGTCACCGAAATTGCTACCTCCGCCGAAACAGCCGCTGTAACCACCGACCAGGTTACCAACTTTGAAGTAAAGATCAGGATTCTTAAGGAATCCTATCTCGATCTGCTCGACCAAAACCGACCCTGGTTTTCACCATTCAGACCGGGAATGTCAACAACGGTAGATATCCAGACCAAAACCGAATACAACGTGCTGACGATACCCATCCAGGCGGTAACCACCCGGAGTGATACAACGGGCAGGGAGATTGCCGCACGCATTGACAGGGATATGAACAAAGAGGAAGATAAGGATGCCGAAAAAGTAAACACCGAGATCACCGAATACGTCTTTGTTTTTGAAAATGAAACCGCCAGGATGATCAAAGTTACCTCAGGAATTCAGGATAATACATACATCCAGATACTTACGGGTCTAGAAGAAAATCAGGAGGTTATCGTTGGGCCCTACCGCGCCGTTTCGCGTACCCTTAAAAACGGCGCCAAGGTGAAGAAGGTTCCCAAAGAAGAACTCTTCGAATAAAACCAGGACAATATTTTCATATAAAAGCCCTGTAAAAAGATGATTTACAGGGCTTTTGTTTTAGAACATCTTCAACGACAGATGAATAACAATTTAGCATTTTAAATAACTCCAACTCATGAGTATAAAGATACCAGGCACAAAATCAATTATCTTTGTCAACCAATGAGATAGCTAAGGTTGAATTTCTGTTATCAACCACCAATTGTTTATAAAAATCTCTTTATCTGCCTTAATTACAAAGCATAATCAAAGCCAAGCCACCAACAGATATCACCGATGCAACACAAAAATCTGAACCCAATAATTACCCGGATTTTCTTTTCTATTCTTATCATAACCTCAATTTCGTGCAGAAAGGAAGAAAAAGACCCACCGCCGGATAATCCGGGCACTGGCTATCAACAATATGGGACTCCATTTACCGGCGTGCCTGAAACAGAAGATATCATACTTTACGAGGTAAATCTGAGGGCATTCAGCTCCACTGGCGATCTACAGGGGGTCATCAACCGTCTTGATGATATTGCTGCCCTGAGTGTCAACGTCATCTGGCTGATGCCCATCCATCCCATCGGGCAGATTAATTCAGTCAACTCGCCCTACTCCGTAAGGGACTACAAATCCGTCAGCGCAGAGTACGGCGACCTTAGCGACCTGAGAAAGCTCACCGATGAAGCCCATGCGCGTGGTATGTCCGTAATCATGGACTGGGTGGCCAACCACACCGCCTGGGATAATCCATGGATCAGCAATACAAGCTGGTACACCCAGGACGGAAACGGGAACATCATTCATCCTCCTGGCACCAACTGGCTGGATGTGGCGGATTTGAACTATTATAGCGCTGATATGCGAAAAGCAATGATTGACGCCATGAAGTACTGGGTGTATGAGGCCAATGTTGACGGTTACAGGTGCGATTATGCCGACGGCGTTCCGTTCGACTTCTGGCAGGCAGCCTTCAAAGCCCTTGACAGCATACCCGGCCGGGATCTCATTTTCTTTGCCGAAGGAACCCGAACCAACCATTACCAGGCGGGTTTCCAGCTCAATTTTGGCTGGCAATCCTACGGCGCGATAAAAGAGGTTTTCAACGGGCAGCCTGCAGGCAAGATATTCACTGCTCACACCAACGAATACCTCAATACCACACCCGGAAAACACTGGGTAAGATTTACAACGAATCACGATGAGTCGGCCTGGGATGCAACGCCGGTTACGCTATTCAACGGCATCAACGGAGCATTGGCTGCATCGGCAATTACTATTTTTACCGGGGGAGTTCCGCTGATCTACGGGAGCCAGGAAGTGGGAACCGCAGCGAAAGTTCCGTTCTTCTCCAATTCCATTATCAACTGGAATGCAAATCCGCAGATGAAGGCAGACTATGAAAAAATGTTTCAGTTTTATTCGGGATCAAAAGTGGCGAGAACAGGACAAAACATTGTTTTTCAAAACGATGATGTAGTATGCTTCAAAAAAGTACTCAACAGCGACGAAATCCTGATTATCGTGAACGTAAGAAACTCAATCCTGAATTTTTCTATTCCATCAGTTTTGGAAAATACTACCTGGACTAATGTTATGACTGGTAACGAACTGACTATCAGCAATTCTATCACACTTCAACCTTACCAGTATTTTATCCTGGATTAATAGAGTTCCAACATCTATTACCTTTTATATATTAGCCACCGCTTCGAATATTGCCTGACAGTTTCGAATTTGAAAGCTTTTGAAAGTGTGATTTGTTTGGATTTTGCCATTTGCTATTTTATATTTCTACCCAAAAATGCCTGAATATCAAATAATTAAAAAGAAAAAAAGGTGGTTCCGATAGGAGCCACCTTTTTGGATTATTTCAAAAAAGCTCACATCAAGCCAGGTCGAAGCGGTCGAGGTTCATCACCTTATTCCAGGCTGCCACAAAATCGTGAACGAATTTCTGCCCACCATCAGCGCAAGCATACACCTCAGCAAGGGCGCGCAGTTCAGTGTTAGATCCAAAGATCAGATCTACACGCGAACCGGTCCATTTCAGTTCACCGGATTTGCGGCAGAAACCCTCAAACACTTCCTGCGATGAGTCGGTTGCCTTCCATTGGATTCCCAGATCGAGCAGGTTGACGAAAAAGTCGTTGGTTAGATTTTCGGGACGGTTGGTGAAAACTCCAAGAGCCGACTGATCATAGTTTGCGTTAAGCACCCGCATACCGCCAACCAGCGCCGTCATTTCCGGTGCAGTGAGGGTCATAAGCTGAGCCTTGTCAATCAGCATCTCCTCGGCTTTTGACTTATAGTTTTTATTCTTGTAGTTGCGGAATCCATCAGCACCTGGTTCCAGCACTTCAAAAGATACCACGTCGGTTTGCTCCTGACTGGCATCTCCGCGTCCTGGGGTAAAGGGAACCGAAATATGATGACCAGCATCTTTGGCAGCTTTTTCGATGGCTGCACATCCACCCAGCACGATGAGATCAGCAAGTGAAACCTGTTTACCTTTGGTTTGAGCTTCGTTAAATGCTTTTTGAATCTCTTCCAGCGTTGCCAGCACTTTGGCCAACTGCTCCGGGTTGTTCACTTTCCAGTCCTTTTGCGGAGCGAGACGGATGCGTGCGCCATTAGCGCCGCCGCGTTTGTCGGAGCCGCGGAAAGTGGATGCTGAAGCCCATGCCGTTGTAACCAGTTGTGAAACTGTAAGTCCGGAAGCCAATATCTTAGCTTTCAGCGATTCGATATCTGATTTGTCAACAAGCTTGTGGGCTGCTGCCGGAATAGGATCCTGCCAGATCAGCTCTTCTACAGGAACTTCCGGGCCGAGATAGCGAGCGCGGGGTCCCATGTCGCGGTGGGTAAGCTTAAACCATGCGCGGGCAAAAGCATCTTCAAACTGATCGGGATGGTCTAAGAATCTTCTGGAGATTTTGCCGTATTCCGGATCGAAACGTAAGGCGAGGTCGGTGGTCAGCATCATGGGTGCGTGACGTCTGTTGGGATCGTGAGCATCCGGCACTGTGTCGGCGCCCATGCCATGCTTTGGCCTCCATTGGTGTGCGCCGGCCGGACTTTTGGTCAGTTCCCATTCGTAGCCGAAGAGGTTCCAGAAAAAGTTGTTGCTCCAACGGGTTGGGGTGGTAGTCCAGGCGCCTTCGAGACCGCTGGTGATAGTATCCACACCTTTACCAGACCCGAAAGTATTTTTCCATCCCAGGCTTTGCTCTTCAATGCTTGCTCCTGCAGGCTCTGGCCCAACGTATTTTGAAGGATCTGCAGCGCCGTGGGTTTTGCCAAAAGTGTGGCCACCAGCAATCAGCGCAACGGTTTCTTCGTCGTTCATTGCCATACGTGCGAAGGTCTCACGAATGTCGCGGGCGGCCAGCAGCGGGTCGGGATTTCCATTAGGCCCTTCCGGATTCACGTAGATCAATCCCATCTGCACGGCAGCCAGTGGGTTCTCCAGTTCGCGGTCGCCGGTGTAACGTTTGTCGCCCAGCCACTCAGCCTCCGATCCCCAGTAAATATCTTCCTCCGGTTCCCATACATCCTCACGCCCACCGCCGAAGCCGAAGGTCTTGAAACCCATGGATTCGAGGGCGCAATTACCGGCCAGGATCATCAGGTCGGCCCACGAAAGTTTCTTTCCGTATTTCTGTTTGATGGGCCATAGCAGCAGACGAGCTTTATCGAGGTTGGCATTGTCGGGCCAACTGTTGAGCGGGGCAAAACGCTGTGTACCGGAACCGGCGCCACCACGACCGTCATGTACGCGGTAAGTGCCCGCACTGTGCCATGCCATACGGATGAAGAAGGGACCATAATGACCGTAGTCGGCCGGCCACCAGTCCTGTGAGTCAGTCATCAGGTCGAAGATGTCCTTTTTTACTGCTGCAAGGTCGAGGGATTTAAACTCCTCAGCATAGTTGAACTTCTCATCCATGGGATTGGATAAGTTGGAATGCTGGCGCAATATGCTCAGGTTTAATTGGTTAGGCCACCAATCACGATTTCTTGGGCCGCTGCCGGCCACTTGCTTGAATGTCGCACCCGTCACCGGGCACTTGCTTTCTGATTTTGATTTGTCTTGATGTTTGTCCATATGATTTGATGTTTATAATTTAACTATTGAAGGGCAAAAATATCAAATTTTAGCACATACGCGGGCATTTTCAAAACAAAAACTTTGACAATTACCTAGGAATGTAAAAAATTCTCTCATGGTATTTTAGGGTGAAGAAGGTAGTTGACAAATGATAGGCGGATGAGGTTACTGACCCCGTCCAGCTAACTTGATAACTCGATTGGTGAAAGGAAAATGACTTAGCCCCCTGATGTCAGGACTGAGATAGTTTGTTATTTTTGCCTGATAATGACATAAGTATATTTTTATGAAAAATGCAGCCATCCTCATTTTATTGGTAATCAGCTTGGTGCGCTGCCATTCAGAAACCAAAAGCAGAAACGCTATGAGTGATAAAACCGATCAGCAGAGCAACTCACCAGGATTCTTCAACGACACTATCCCAAAGGTAACCGGGATCGGAGGGATTTTCTTTTTTTCAGATGATCCGGACAAAGCGAGAGAGTGGTATTCCAAAAACCTGGGTCTGGAAGTAAATCAGTGGGGATCAAGTTTTGAATTCAGAAATGCAAATCGTCCGGAGGAGATAAATTACCTGCAATGGAGTCCTTTTAAAGCTGGCAGTGAATATTTTGCCCCTTCAAAAAAGGAATTTATGATCAATTACAGGGTACAAAATATCGAAGGACTTATCAGCAAACTGAGAGATAATGGAGTGACCATACTTGACAGCATCGAAAGCTATGATTACGGCAAATTTGTGCACATCATGGACGCAGAGGGCAACAAAATAGAGCTTTGGGAGCCAGTGGATAAGGTATTCAATGAAATGGACGGAAACACAACAAAATAAAATAACTGAATGGTCAATTTAGCGTTTTAGCAAATTTTTCATTTTCCAGAAATACAGTTAACCAATTCGCTTACATCAAGGCATGTTCCTGAAAAAGAAACAGTTAAAACCAATAATATCAAGATAACAGCTTGAAGCATATTACAAAAGCAGTTTGGGTTTTATCGCTGGTGAGTCTGTTCACCGACACGGCCAGCGAGATGCTTTACCCGGTAATGCCTATCTACCTGAAAACCATTGGTTTTTCGGTTGTTCTGATTGGAATACTGGAGGGCATTGCCGAAGCCACCGCCGGACTGAGCAAGGGTTATTTTGGAAAATTTTCGGATGTGTCGGGCAGAAGAGCGCCCTTCGTACAGATTGGGTATGCGCTGAGTGCGGTTTCAAAACCGATGATGGCGATCTTCACCTTTCCGGTCTGGATCTTTTTTGCCCGAACGCTCGACCGTTTCGGCAAAGGCATACGGACGGGCGCCAGGGATGCAATCCTTTCGGATGAGGCCACTCATCAAAACAAAGGAAAAGTTTTTGGATTTCACCGGTCAATGGACACATTCGGGGCTGTCGTCGGACCGGGTTTTGCTTTGCTTTATCTCTACTTTTATCCCGAGGACTACAAAACGCTGTTTTTTATTGCGGTGATTCCCGGAATCCTCGCTATTGCATCGTCGCTTTTGCTAAATGATAAAAATGTACATATCCATCGGCCAAAAGAGAAAATGTCCTTCTTTTCATTCCTAAAATACTGGAACGTTAGCGGAAGGGATTACAGGAGAGTGGTTACCGGACTTTTAATCTTTACCCTGTTCAATAGCTCGGATGTATTTCTGTTGCTTCAGGCGAAGCAGATGGGGCTTAGCGATTCGATGGTAATTGGAGTGTACATCTTCTACAATCTGATTTATGCGCTGTTAGCTTTCCCGATTGGCATACTGGCAGATAGAATTGGTTTGAAAACCATTTTCATCATCGGGCTCATCTTGTTTGCTGCGGTCTATTTTGGCATGGCTGTCGGCTCCGGCGCTTACCTGATTTTTGGATTATTTTTACTTTACGGCATTTACGCTGCAGCAACGGAGGGTATTTCAAAGGCATGGATTTCGAACATTACCGACAAAAAAGACACGGCCACCGCCATTGGAACTTTTACCGGACTGCAAAGCATCTGCACCATGATCGCAAGCACCCTTACCGGCGTAATCTGGTTTAAGTTCGGCGCTTCAATTGCTTTTATTATTATCGCCGCAGTAACTCTTCTGGTGGTTGTTTATTTCCTTATCCTTCCCCGTCCGGTAGTTGGCGGTTATTGCAAAAATAGCCAATACACTTAAAAAACAATTTTTACTGATTAGGATGAAGCAGAATCTAACTCATATTACAATTGTTGTTGACGATTATGACAAGGCAATTGAATTTTATACGAAGAAGCTAAATTTCTCGCTGAAAGAAGATACAACTTTGTCAGAAACAAAACGGTGGGTTATTGTAACACCAAAAGGAGCAAATGGATGTTCTTTATTGTTAGCCAAGGGAGTTACACAAGAGCAAATAAGCAGAATTGGAAATCAAACAGGCGGGCGTGTTTTTCTTTTCTTGCACACAGATAATTTTGAGCGGGATTATCAAAATTTACTCGACAAACAAATAAAAATTGTAAGAGAGCCTCGTCTTGAAACGTATGGAACAGTTGCAGTATTCGAAGATATATTTGGAAATCTATGGGATTTGATAGAGCCAACACCAAAGAATGAAACCTTTTATCATTCGACAGGAATTTTAAAAATAAAAGAGTTTGAAAAAATATCACTCGTAAAAAGTGAAATTAAAAAACTAAAAGAGTTGACAATTCTTGAAAAAGGCAACATCACTTACGACATACACCAATCAAATGAAGACCCTACCAGAATTATAATTTGGGAGTCCTTTGTGAATGAACAGGCGTTCAAAGAGCATTTAAATTCTCAACATTTGCAGGACTTTATTAAACTTGATTTGGTAGACCTTGAATATGGATACACAACCAATAAATTTGTATGAAAACAACGAACAGCCAAAATCATGTATAAAACATTGGGGGTTAAGTGGTTGTTTGAAACATACTGCCCGGCGTCGGCATTTTTGTCGGCAGATAGTTATGTAGCCTGCAATCACCAACATTTCATAAATGAAACCGTAAAGAGCTAAAGCAAGCTATCCTCCAGCCTCATTCCCGGTAACAAAAAAAAGCCCTGTAATCTATTGATTTACAGAGCTTTCGGGTACCCGGAGCGGGAATTGAACCCGCACGGCCGCAATGGCCAAAGGATTTTAAGTCCTTCGTGTCTACCAATTCCACCACCCGGGCGTGGTATTTACTGTTTTGTGAATGAACGCTTTAAATCAAAAACCCCGACCCGATGATGCCCGGGATCGGGGTTTGGAGCGGAAGACGGGACTCGGACCCGCGACCCTAACCTTGGCAAGGTTATGCTCTACCAACTGAGCTACTTCCGCAATAATTTGGGGTTGCAAAAATAATATTGAATTTCTTACCACCAAACACTTTTTAAAATTTTTTTGCGAAATCAGAAATTTGGCTTGATTTTGTACTCCTCGTAATACTTAACTATGTAATCCACAGCCTCCTGTGCAGTATCCACCAATTTGAAGAGTTTCATATCACTTGGACTAATCATTTCCTCAGAAAGCAACTGCTCTTCGATCCATGCCAGCAGTCCGCTCCAGTATTGTTTATTGACCAGCACCACGGGGAATTTCACCATTTTGTGGGTCTGGATTAGGGTGATGGCCTCGAACATTTCGTCCAAAGTGCCAAAACCGCCGGGAAGCACAATGTAGCCCTGCGAGTATTTCATAAACATCACCTTGCGAACAAAAAAGTAGTCGAAGTTGATGAGTTTGTCGTTGTCAATGAACGGGTTAGACTTTTGCTCGAAGGGCAGAACGATGTTTAAACCAACCGACTTGCCCCCGGCGAAATGAGCGCCTTTGTTGGCCGCTTCCATGATGCCAGGGCCGCCGCCGGTGATGATTCCGAAGCCTTTTTTGGTTAAAAGATAGGCTACCTCCTCGGCAAGACGATAGTGGGGATGCTTGTCCTTTACCCTTGCCGAGCCGAAAACAGAAACGCACGGACCGATCCTGGCAAGTGTTTCAAATCCATCCACCATCTCCGACATCACCTTGAAGACCATCCAGGAGTCGTTGATTTTGATTTCGTTCCAACTTTTAGGAATTATAGCGCCGTTAGAATCGTTTGTAACAGCTTCGTTTACAGGCTGAAAGTCGAGGTTGTCGTTTAGCATACAGCTTATTATTTTTCAATTTTAGTTTGCAAAGATATTCTCTTTTTGCTGGTTTAGCTCAGGCAACAGAAACCCGGCGGTAAGTGATTTCGGGTTCAAAGCGACTTCTTCCGGCGTTCCTTCGCAAATGATTTCACCTCCTCTGATGCCACCTTCCGGGCCAAGGTCAACGATGTGGTCGGCCATTTTGATAACATCCATATTGTGTTCAACCACCAGTACCGTATTTCCCCTATCAACCAGCTTGTTGAGTACCTCGAGAAGTACTTTAACGTCTTCGAAATGCAGACCGGTGGTGGGTTCATCGAGGATGTAAATCGTCTGACCGGTGTCGCGCTTCGAAAGTTCGGCGGCCAGTTTAACGCGCTGCGCTTCGCCGCCCGAGAGTGTTGTGGATTGCTGTCCAAGCGTGATGTAGCCAAGCCCGACATCTCTTAGCGTTCTGATTTTCTGTATGATAGAGGGATGACTTTCGAAAAACTCCACAGCCTGGTTGATGGTCATGTTGAGAACGTCGTTGATGGATTTTCCTTTGAAACGGACTTCGAGGGTTTCGCGGTTGTAGCGTTTTCCCTGGCACGTTTCGCACTCAACATGCACATCGGGGAGGAAATTCATTTCGATGATCCTAATGCCGGCGCCGCTGCAGGTTTCGCAACGGCCACCCTTGACGTTGAAAGAAAATCTCCCGGGCTGGTAACCCCTAATCTGTGATTCGGGCAGTGATCCAAACAGCTTCCGGATTTCGTCGAAAACTTTTGTGTAGGTAGCAGGATTAGATCGCGGTGTACGCCCGATCGGCGATTGATCTATCTCAATAACTTTGTCCACGTACTCAAGCCCGGAAATCTTTTTGTAGGGTAATGGCTTTTTATCAGAGTTGTAAAAATGGGCGCTCAGTATGGGGTAAAGGGTTTCGTTGATGAGGCTGGATTTGCCGCTGCCGGATACCCCGGTGATGCAGACAAATTTCCCCAGCGGAAGGTTCAGGGTGATGTTTTTCAGGTTGTTGCCGGTGGCGCCTTCCAGTTTCACGAAGTTCCCGTTGCCGGGGCGTCTGGTTGGGGGCACGGGAATCACTTTTTTCCCGCTGAGGTACTCGCAGGTTATGGTGTGGCAGTTCATCATCGAACCCGGCGCCCCCTGACCCACGATCAACCCTCCTTTAATCCCGGCGCCCGGACCAATATCCACTATATAATCGCTGGAGAGGATCATGTCTTTGTCGTGTTCAACAACGATCACCGAATTACCTACATCGCGGAGTTCCTTCAGCGCTGAAATTAGCCGGTGATTGTCGCGCTGGTGCAGGCCTATACTGGGCTCGTCGAGGATGTAAAGCACCCCGGTGAGCTGCGAACCGATCTGCGTGGCAAGCCTGATACGTTGAGATTCACCGCCGGAGAGGCTTCTGGCCGGGCGGTTCAGGGTGATATAATCCAATCCTACCTCGAGCAGAAACCGGATGCGCGAACTGATTTCACGGGTAATCTCCCGGGCAATTCTGAAAGTACGTTCGCTGACTTTCGCTGGAAGTTCATCAATCCAGTCGCGCAGGAGAAAAAGATCCATATTGGCCAGCTCTGCGATGTTTTTTTCGAGAATTTTAAAATGCAGCGATTCCTTTTTGAGCCTTGTACCCTGGCATTCGGGGCAGGGTATCCGGTTCATAAATCCCGAAATCCATTTCTTTACCTGATTGCTGCTGGTTTCGTAGTCCTGGTTGAGGATGAAATTGATGATTCCTTCGAAATTCAGCGAGTAATTGGAACTGATACCGAGGTACTCATTTTTGATGTGGATGATTTCGTCGGAGCCGTAGAGAATAGTGGTCATTCCTTCCTCAGGTATATCTTCGATTGGCGTATCGAGGTCGAAGCCGTATTTGTGACCAATGGCTTCGATCTGCCGGAAAATCCAATTGGTTTTGTACTCGCCCAGAGGAGTGATTCCGCCTTTTCGGATGGTGAGTTTCGGGTCGGGAATAACTTTTTTGAGATCAACCTGCGAAACATCACCGAGCCCATTGCAATGCGGGCAGGCGCCGTAGGGAGAGTTGAATGAAAAGGTGTTTGGCTCTGGTTCGTCGTACGAAATTCCGGTGGTGGGGCACATCAGCAGGCTACTGAAATGGCGTAACTGGCCGGATTTGGCATCATGAACCATCATCACACCCTTGCCGAGTTTCATGGCAGCCTGCACCGACTTCACCACCCTGTCGTGCATATCATCTTCGAGCAATATCCTGTCCACTACCACTTCGATATCGTGGGTTTTGTAACGATCAACCTTCATCCCGAAGTTCAGGTCAAGAATTTTCCCATCCACCCTTACCTTGAGAAACCCAAGTTTCCGGATCTGTTCAAAAAGTTCGCGGTAGTGTCCTTTCCGTGCTTTTACCAGCGGCGCCAGGAAGTTAATCTGTAGTCCAGAATACTCTTTTCCGATCAGTTCGATAATCTCCTTTTCGGTGTAACGCACCATCTTTACACCGGTATTGTAGGAATAGGCCTCCCCGATTCGGGCAAAAAGCAGTCTGAGAAAGTCGTAAATCTCGGTGATGGTACCTACGGTGGATCGCGGGTTTTTGTTCACAGTCTTCTGCTCTATAGAAATTACCGGACTTAACCCATCAATTTTGTCCACATCCGGGCGTTCCATGTTGCCGATATACTGGCGTGCGTAGGCCGAGAATGTCTCCATGTAACGTCTTTGCCCTTCAGCATAAATGGTGTCGAAGGCCAGCGACGATTTTCCGCTGCCGCTCAGGCCTGTAATCACCACCAGCTTGTTGCGCGGTATCTTCACGTCAATGTTCTGAAGATTGTGCATCCGGGCGCCATACACTTCAAGCATATCGGTGGTTTCAGGGGTAGTGAGCTGAGCTGATGTGGCAGAATTTTCGTCCTTCATGAAAAGGCAGGAGATTTTTTAAGTAAAACAGAACCTTTAAACAATCCGCAATGGTTTTTTATTGCAAAAAAGAGAAAAATGGTTTTGAGATGGATGTTGGGCGTTGGACAGTTGGACGTTGGGCGTGTAAATTCCAAAATGAAAAGCAGATTTTGAAAGAAACGTAATTTTGAAACGTTCTTTCTCGGACGATGCCGGTAATACAGATTGGAGTTGAAAAGATAATCCGCTGAGCAGTCCGGCCTCTAAGATCTGATAAGTGCTGTTTTAAAAGACTGATTTTTACTGATACATATCCCGATGAAACTGATTTTTACTCACTTGCTTGTTTTCATTTCGCTTGTAATGGTTTATGGCCAGCCTGCCAAAATCAATCCCGAAAATAATCTCCCTGCGATTTTAAGCCAGATGGACGAGGCATGGTTCGGGTCGTTGCCGGAAGCAAAGATACCCGACAATTTGCGCTCCAGGGAGCTTCCCTGGCGTCACGACAACTCCGATCAGCCTTACTTCCGGCCGATATTCAGTCAGTCGGGGCCATCATGCGGCCAGTCGGCGGGCGTTGGTTACGGTTTCACATACGAAATCAACCGCTTGAGGGATCTACCGGCCGACACCTCCATCAACCAGTATCCATCGCATTTCACCTACAATTTTATGAACGGCGGCAGTGGATACTACGGTGTGAATTACATGCACAGTTTCGAAATCCTGCGACAGCTCGGCACTCCCAATGTGAAGGATTACGGCGGCATGAGCATTGACAACGGCGAGATATGGTTAAGCGGTTATGACCTTTACTATGCGGCGATGAAAAACCGGATCCGCGGGGTTAAGGTTATAAAAGTGAATACCCCGGAAGGCCTCCTCACCTTGAAACACTGGCTGGTAAATCACCTCGAGGGATCTGAAATTGGCGGTATAGCCAATTTCAATGCCGGCAGTCCCTGGAATCTGGAAATGCTGCCCCCCGAAAGCCCTGAGGCCGGCAAAAACGTTATGGTTCAATTTTCGGGAACCTACGCTACGCATGCCATGACCATCGTGGGTTACAACGACAGCATCCGGTTTGATTATAACAACGATGGCGAGTTCACCAACCATCTCGATATCAATGACGACGGGCAGGTGGATATGCGCGACTGGGAAATCGGTGGGGTGAAATTTGCCAACTCCTACGGCAGCTCATGGGGCGATGAAGGATTTTGCTACATGATGTATAAGGTTCTGGCTGATGATGTTACGATTGGCGGAATATGGAACGGCACCGTGCATATCCTCGAAGCAAAGGCTTTTCATGAACCTCTGCTCGCCATGAAGCTGACCCTTAAGCACGATTCGAGGGAAAAAATCAGAGTAGCCGCCGGGGTTGCAGCCGATACTTCGCGACTCACTCCTGAAGACCTTATTTACTATCAGGTTTTCAATTTCCAGGGTGGGCACAACTACATGCAGGGTGGCAGAACCAACCCGGATCATAAAACCATTGAATTCGGCCTCGATATCTCGCCGCTGCTCAGCCACATTGAGCCAGACCAGCCGGTAAAATTCTTTGTCGAAATCACCGAAAATGACCCAAAAAATACCGGCGCCGGTGAGATAATCTCCTTTTCGATAATAGATTACACCAGTGGAATGGTTGAAATTCCCTGTCCGCAAACCAGCGTTCCGATAGCTGATGATGATGTGACCTACCTTTCTGTGGTTCACACAGTTTCGTTTGACAAAGTTGAAATTGTTACCGAAGAGTTGCCGGCAGCCACAACCGGCCAAAATTTCGAGTATCAACTGGAAGCTGCCGGTGGTTCGCCTGGTTACCGCTGGGAAATTAAAACTCCCTACCATCAGCAATTGAAGAATGCTGATTTTCCGCTGATTGATGACGTTCAGCTCATTCCTGAGGCGCCGCATTACAAGCTCGCATCACAGGAGATCGGATTTGAATTTCCTTTTTATGGCAAGAAATACAGCAAAATCTACCTGCACCGCGATGGCTACCTGCTGTTCGAAGAAAACGATTTCCCCTGGTCATATTACAACGACGCTTTTGTGCTTTTCAGACAGATGAAATGCATCGCCGGGTTTATGTTTTACCCCGTAAATTACTACCCCGGAACCCATCGCGATGAGCGTTTCTGGTATGAGGGCGATGAAACCGTTGCCGCTTTTCGCTGGAGCAAGTCGCTTACCCATTACGAACAAACCGTTGGACAAGCTGAATTTGCCGTAAAACTCTACCCCGATGGCCGGATCGAGTACTTTTTCAACGACATCCAACTTACCGAAGATATACTGTGGTATTCAGGCGTGTCAAAGGGGTTTAACCTGGATCACACCTTGATCGAAAATGCCAACTCCTCGCGATTGCCCGCATTTTCAGCCTACTCGCTGGCGCCGGAAATTATTCCTGAAAACATTCATCTATCCGCCGAAGGACTAATGTCAGGCATGATGGAACCCACCGAAACCATCAGCAATATCACCGTAAAGGTTACCGATGAGCACGAAATCAGCATAAGCAGGACTCTTCAGCTTTCTGACCGGTTCATTTTCAGCTATCAGTTGAATGCGGGCAATACCAGCATTTTGCACAGCGGAGATACCGTAACGATTGATCTTACGGTGAAAAATATCTCAACGCAGGTTTCAATGGGTGTGGAAGCCTCCTTACTTTGTAAAGATCAGCATTTCGAACTGGTAAGCGGTAATGCTTTTTTGGGGGATATTCAGCCGGGAGCGAGCGTAACCGTTCAGATGGCTTTTAAAGGAGTGATTTCTGCACAATGCCCTGATCAATACGTATTTATCGCTGATTTGCAGCTTAATTCCGGTCAGATTCAAAGAAATGGAAAAATCCATTTTGGCTGCAGTGCCCCTGTTGTAGGCTTGAAAGATTACCTGGTTAATGATAACGATAACAACCGGTTAGACCCCGGCGAGACAACTAATCTCATGATTTCGCTGGCAAATTTTGGAAATGCCACTGCAACTGGAATTACCGGAACGCTCACGTGCAACGACCCTTTTATTACCATCAACAACCCGGCAACGGTAGATTATGGCAGCCTTTTACCCGGCCAAAGCGGGCAGCAGAGTTTTTCCATTTCGGTGGGTGCAGCTTGTCCTATTTTTCATGAAATCAAATTTTACCTTACCATTGATACCGAAATCGGGCAGCAGTTCATTGCCAGCATAAGCCTTAATGTTGGCCAGTATCCGCTGATGGTGGTTAATCTGGCTAAAAATGAAGTCTCGGCAAATGTAATCAAAAGTTCGCTCGACGCCCTCGGAATTGATTACGATTACAACGATTCCATACCCGAACGGCCGGATTTGTACCGTGCAATTATCCTTTGTCTCGGTACATTTTACTTCAACACTGCGCTGACGCAGGCACAGGGAGGGGTGCTGTCCGATTTTCTCGACAACGGCGGAAGGCTTTACATGGAGGGAACCACTACCTGGTACATTGACCCACAAACTGCTGTGCACCCGAAGTTTTCTACCTCCGTTATCACCATTCCCAACTGGATTTCCTTCACTTCGATGCTCGGTGTTGAAGGCAATTTTGCGCAAGGACTAAATTTCCCCTTTACCGGCACTTACAACCTGTTGCCCTGCTACTTTCAGCCGTACTCTCCCGGGCTGGCGCTGATGAGGGTAAACACGGGCGATAATAACGTCATGATGTCGTCATGCGATGCAGGCAATTACAAAACAGTCGGTTCGATACTTGAATTCGGGAGTTTTGGCGGCGAAGCCTCCACAGCCGGCCGAAATGCGCTGATGTTTGAAATCCTCAAATTCTTTGGACTTCAGGATTATATCATTTCTGTTCCAGAACCGGCTGAATCAGCCGCTCCCGGAGTTGTTTCCTTCTCTCCAAACCCTTTCAGAGATGAAATCTATTTTCAGATTTCGCCGGCTAAGTCCGGGCCTTTGGAAATCAATATTTATGATATAAATGGCCGTGAAATTTGGCAAGTGATTGAGAATGCAACCGCTGGAAAGCAGACCATCACTGTAAAACCGGTTACTCAAACCGGAAACCTTTTGCCAGCAGGCGTTTACTTTTTCAGGATTATTGGCAATGAATGGACAGCCGGTGGGAAGATCATTCAATCCAATTGAGCGCGGAAAAGCAGCATCCGTCAGTGTTTCATTCATATTCAACTTTGGCATGAAACCAGTCTAAAAATAAGCAGTTTGAGGGTTTTTATTCTGAACTGATGGTAATATTTGTAGTTTTGTCAAAATTTTCATCTAAATCAAAAGATTGATGCAGCAAGAACTGAATTTTGGCGGACTTGATGCTGGTTATACCGAGCTGGAAAATGCTTCAGTGGTAGTAATCCCGGTTCCTTACGACGAAACCAGCACCTGGGGCAAAGGCGCCGACAAAGGCCCGGATGCCATCCTCGAAGCTTCGGCAAATATGGAGTTGTACGATATCGAAACCGATGCTGAAGTTTATAAAATCGGGATTTTCACCGCTCCTCCGGTGTTGGAAAAATCCTCGCCCGAAGCCATGGTAAACGCCGTACATCAGGAAGCCCTGAAATATATCCGTCAGGGAAAATTTGTTGTTGGACTTGGCGGCGAACACTCCATCACCGCCGGTTTTGCCCGTGCCCATGCCGAAATATATAAAAACCTCACCGTGCTGCAGTTTGATGCCCACACCGACCTCAGGCCCGAATACGAAGGAAGCCCTTACAACCACGCCTGTGTAATGTCGAGAGTGGCCGAATTGTGCCCCATTGTTCAGGTAGGCATCAGAAGCATGGACGTCATTGAAAAACCTTTCCTGGTAAGAGATAATCTCTTTCTTGCCGAAGAAATCCATGGCCGCGACGACTGGTACGAAGAGGTGATTGACCAACTGTCGGAAAATGTTTTTATCACCATTGACCTCGACGTGTTCGACCCGTCCATCATGCCCTCCACCGGAACGCCCGAACCCGGAGGTATGCAGTGGTATGAAGTGATCAGGTTGTTAAAAATGGTGTCGCAGAAGCGCCATATCGTCGGCTTCGACATCATGGAACTTGCCCCGACTGAAATCAACAAAGCGCCGGATTTCCTTGCCTCCAAGCTGGTTTACAAACTGCTGGCCTATCGTTTTCAAATGAAATAATCATTAAAAAATTACATCATGGACAAAAAGCAACTTTTAAAAGACACCGTAAAGCACATCGACGTCAAGTCGTTTGACTCCACGCCGATCATTGACGCCATGCGCGATATGTCGTTTACTTCGCGCGACACGGCCGCCGCTACGGATATCCTGCAACGCATGATAAAGGATAAAGAATGCACCATCTGGCTCACGCTTGCCGGTAGCACAAGTGCAGGCGGCTGTATGCAGGTGTATGTGGATATGATTAAAAATAACATGATTGACGCAGTGGTAGCCACCGGCGCCTCCATCGTGGATATGGATTTCTTCGAAGCGCTCGGCTTCAAACACTACAAAGGAACTCCCTGGATTGACGACAAACAACTGCGTTCGGTATACATTGACCGGATTTACGATACCTACATTGACGAAGAGGAACTGCAGGCTTGCGATGAAACTACAAAGATCATCGCCGACAGCCTCGAACCAAGACCCTACTCGTCGAGAGAATTCATCAAAGAGATGGGCAGATACCTCACCCAACATTCCATAAAAAAGGACTCGTTGGTGCAAACAGCCTTCGAACACAACGTGCCGATCTTCTGCCCGGCATTCTCCGACTCAAGCGCCGGATTTGGCCTGGTTAAACATCAGTGGGAAAGACCGGATAAGCACCTCTCCATTGATTCGGTCAAAGATTTTCTGGAACTCACCAAAATCAAAATGGCAGCCGGAACCAGCGGTTTGTTTATGATTGGCGGCGGCGTGCCAAAGAACTTTGCACAGGACACGGTTGTCTGCGCCGAAATTCTTGGCAAAGATGTTCCCATGCACAAATACGCCGTGCAGATTACCGTGGCCGACCCGCGCGATGGCGCCTGCTCCAGCTCCACCCTGAAAGAGGCCTCCTCCTGGGGCAAAGTGGACACCGTGTATGAGCAGATGGTGTATGCCGAAGCTACTTCGGTGTTGCCACTGATCATCAGCTATGCCTACCACAAAGGCGACTGGAAAAACCGTAACAAGTGGGAATGGGCAAAGTTGTTCGACAAATAATACTTCTTACTTCCCGTAAAAATGGAAAACCTCCGGTTCAGTAATGTTCCGGAGGTTTTTTATGGTCGAGGGATAGTAAAAAAGGGATTGAAACATGATCCCAATCCCTTTTTATTGGTTGAAGACTTGGTCTCCTTATTTGCGGATCACGATTTTCTCCGTTACATTGATGGTTTTTCCCTTAATGGTAAGATAATAAACTCCCTGGGAAAGATCACCGGGGTTGATGGTCTGGCTGAACATTCCGCTGGCTTTAATGCCGGATTGGCTATACACCTGCTTTCCGATCGAATTAACCATTGTAATCGAAACTTCATCATGCGCTTCGAAACTTATGGTGAAATTGCCGGTACTTGGGTTTGGATAGATGCTGAGTGAGATCATCTCTTTTTCGGAGATTCCGGTGCAATCTTCTACAAGCAAAGTAAGCCCTTCCGACCAATCGCCTGTTCCACAGTCGTTTACGCCTCTCACTTTTATAGTAGCGTTACCCGTCCATGTTCCGTTGAAACTGAGGCTGCAGGCATTACCATCAGAAGTTACAGTAGCTGCCTCAGCCGGTTCGATCAGCCATTCGTAGGCAGTGGCGTTGGCAATTTCGGTAGTGTTGTAGGTTTCGGTATTTCCGAGGCAGGCTTTGATTTTTCCCTCAACCGTTGCAGCAGCAACCGGAAGAGGAGCGATGTTTACGGTAAGTGCATCCGAAAATTCACTTTCGCCGCAATAATTCATAGCTTTAACCTTCAATGAGGCGGAGCCTGAAAATCCGGCAGCCCAGTTAACTTCAGCATTCAGACCGTTGATGACCACTGTGCCGGCGGTTGCGGGTTGAATTTCCCAAGTATAACTTTCGGCGTTGGCAGCACCAGTAATCTGATAAGTTGTGGCGCCAGTGCCCTGGCAAATGGCGGTTTCGCCGGAAGGTTGTGCCGGGATGGCTGGCATTGGCGTAACAGTGATCGTCAGCGGTTCGGAATAGGTTCCCTCACCGCAGTCGTTCATACCGTAGGCTTTAAGTTCGGCAACACCCGTCCACTCCGGATTCCAGGCTATGGAAGCGGTGGCGCCGTTGTTGGTCAAAGTTCCTGCTTCTGCAGGAGAAAAACTCCAGGTATATCCGGTAGCATGGGTGGCAATAGTGGTATATTCCGTTGTTCCGGCATTTATGCAGAGCATGGTTTCGCCACCGGGTGTTTCGGCAACCAGTGGCAGCGGATCAAAGGTCAGAATCATGTCGTCGGTAATGCTGTTGATAAATGCCATTGCTTTTAGCGAAAGGATAACAGAACCATTAAGGTAATCCTGCACACCGGGATTGTACACCGGATTAAGAATTCCGGGATCGCTGAAAGTGCCATCGCCGGAGGTTAACCAGACAAAACTTTCGTGGTTATTGGCGAAACCATCCAGTGTGTAAGTCAACCCTTCGCAAACCATCGCATCATTTCCAGCCCACGAAACCAGGATGTTGTCAATTATAGCCGGCATCGAGATCATATCGATCCATGCACAGTCTGAACCGCTGCTGTTGGCGCCATTTTTCTCATAAACCCATTTAAATACCCTCGGTCCGGCCTGAACCGGGAAAATAACCTGTGTCCAGTCAATCTCACCTGACCATGAATCAACCAGGACATCATCCATATAAAACCGCAGGAAATCGAAATTGGCCTCAGAAGAGACTTTGAAGTAGAAAGAAATATTATCATCTTTGGCCACATTTAATGCAACCTGCATGGTAGAAATCTGACCATCAGTGATTGTTCCTGATTTTGCCGAATAGGTTCCCTGTTGTGAACTGGCCCCTTCGATAATCCATGGCACATCACCGCCAAGGTTCCAGTTCATCTGATTAAAATCTCCGGTTTCAAAGGTTTCGATCAGTTGACCAACCTTGAAATCGAGGTTCTGGTCAAAGCTGAAAATTTCGTTACCAATGGTAAAATCAAGATTTACCATGATGCCTGCAGGAGCTGGCTGAATAACGTTTACGGTAAATTGAGGGCTGATGCTTCCGGCGTTGTCCAGTATATCCATGCTGTAAGATTCTGTTTCAACAATCACATATGGACTGAGCGACTGAAGATCAACCATGAAATTATTTACCGGACTGCCACCTGTATTTTCGACCATTACTACCACTGTTGCGGTTTCATTGGGATCGAGCTGTCCGTTTCCATTTCCATCAAGATCAAGAACCGACACTGTCAGCACAGAAACAACCGGAGCATACGCTGTAATGGTCATCGGCATATCCCAGGTAAGCGAACCATTGGTAACGGCAACATTGAAAGGCACTTCGTAGTTATTCGGGATGTTATTATGTACATCGAAGGTGAAAGCAGCATCCACAGTCACGGTTGCATCAGGATTAATAACGCTCCATTGCGCTGTGGCCGAGGTAATTGTGATGTATTCGCTGGTTGTGGAAAGAGTTGCTACGAGGTTCTCAGCAGGAATATTCCCTATGTTCTTCAGGGTGAGGCCGATCGAAATATTTTCGGCATATTCCATTTTGTTATTGCCATTCTGATCGTTCATCTGGTAAGCTTCCATGACAATGTTCGGGAGGTTCTGGGTCATCACCTGAACCTGGCCTTTGTAGCGGTAATAATTTTGCTTTGTAATAGTAACCAGTATCGTAGTTCCGGATTCCTGAGGAGTGATAGAAATTGCCTGTGGTGCTCCGGTTCCCGTTCCGGTTCCGATGATTTCCCCATTAACTGTAAGAGCAATAAAAGCGCCAGCGTTAGCTGTAATGTTGAAAACCGATTCTCCGGAGGGAAGTGTGTTTTCAAAATTAATCGCCATATTTTGAGGAACTTCCGAGTAAACGTTCAGGAAAGCACATCCATGGTGGTGGAAAAGATGGTATGTAACCTGCTTGTTATTAACGTTATAGGGCCAGGAACTTTGCTGGAGAAAATATTTACCGGCTGCATTGCCAAAAGAGGGCAAAAGTCCACGCTCTTCCACTGGCATACCATAATCAGGCAGAAATTCAGGGTACATATTATCAAATAATCCCCATACGTAGGCATCATTTACAAAGGAGTAGGAAGTTTCGGAAGCTGCAATCAGTCCCAGTGCTCCCGAGTTTTGTCCGGCATAGGTGTGACGGTGAAACTTTTCGGTGAAGCACTCGCTACCGTAGTTGTATTTACCAGTAAGGCAGTTGATCGAGAAGACGAAAGTGAGATCGGTATTGGTAAGGGAGCTTATGTTTGAGTTGGAATAGGCAGGCTCGCCCCAGCCAAGTTCGTATCCATGATCACGGTGTTGCAGCATGAAAGCGCCCTGGTTGACCGCATTGTTAACCATTGCGGCTGATCCGCCCGTCCAGCCGCCAAGTTCAGCAGGAGTGGCAGGAATGTAGCCCCTTCCGTTGGGTCCAAAGTAATTTACAACCGTAGCAGTGTTTGTAGCTGTTGACCATACGCTGCCGGGTGTTCCTGAATAAATCTGATTGATGCGGACAGGAGTTTTTCCCTGGTTACGCCAGAATCCCCCGACTGTTTCGGAGCAGATCTGGAACCAACGCTCGGTTTGCCATCCCAAAGCAGTTATGGGCTTGCTGTAGAAGTTCGGATTTGTAGGTGGATTGCGCTCGTACTTCAGGAATTTGGAAATCATCACCTGAAGCTGCGAAGCGTTATTGGCTGTGATCCGGGCAAAGATCATATCGGGCATGTGGTTGCCGGTTACATCAGCAAAAATATTGTCAGAAACGCAGTAGTTGTTATAGATCGGGGAGGTGATAGAATTATTGGCATTAGAACCGTAATCGGCTAATAGCAAAATTGCTACCGGTGGTATATCCCAGGTGTTATAAGCATTGTTGAAGTAGGTCTCGAGCTGAGCAGGGGTCGTACCGCCAATATCGCTGAGTGTAACCACTTTGGTTAAAATGCCCTGCTCCTGACGGAATTTTTTGATCGAGTCGGCCCATTGGATGAACTCTGAACCGTTGGGAGTAACAATCAGGTATTCACAGCCAGTCGGTCTGCCGGTCATCAGATCGTTACGGCGTTTGTTGTAATCAATTTCAGGCAGAGAGGCGCTGTTGAGGAAAATATCCTGGTGAATAGGGTCAAACCAAGGGCTACGCAAACGGTCTTCGCCAAAATTTCCATCACCGCCTTCGAAGCTGACTTCCAGTTGAATATCACGGTAAATAATCAACTCTTTTGTAACCGGGTTGTACTGGTAGGGCGTAATACCCACCATTACAGCGTCAACACCGCGGATACTGGTAACTTCAGAAATGGTGACCGGCTCTTTTGGATAAAACTCATTGGTGGAATAAACTTTTTCGTTGGCCTCAAAATATAGTCCATCCTCGGTTTCGAGTGGAATGCGGGGCGCTGGCGCAATGTCGAGTCCATCAATCTTATCGGTACGGTAAACGTTCACTTTCAGCACTGCTTTAGCGCCATTTGGAATGGCAATATAACGGCTGATCCCGGGCAAATTGGGCATGCCTTCGTCGTTAGGAAGGAAAGTTCCAGGCAGCACAATGTTTTTCATCTGTTTTCCATTGATGGATTCTTCGATAACAGAAAAATTGGTTATCGAATAGCTGATATCAACGCCTGATCTGTTTTGTTGGGTCAGGTTCATTCCCTGGGTACTCCAGGCGTCGTCGTAAGCAAATTCCTGGGCAGTGAGAGAGTTTGAACCGAGCAGGATTACAGCAATTGCAATAATAAAACTGTAAAGCGTAGCATTTCTGAAGTTCATAGTGATGTGATTAATTAGTAATTGTAATTGAGATAATTGATTTGGAATCAATTGATTCGAAAAAATTAAGGCGGCTAAAGTAACTAAAAAATATTACTCGGGTATTTTAGAAAGCACTACTTTTGTTCACCAAACCTTAATCCACAAAACTATGAAAGTTACCTACAAGATCTTTTGGAACCGATATGTTCTGGTGCTGCTTGGCTTTGCAGCCTGGATGCTGTTTTTTGATCAAAACAACATTTTCCGGCATTTGAAACTCCGCCAGGAGGTAAAAAGCGCTCAGGAGCAAAAGCAATATTACCTCAACGAAATGCGTAGCGACAGCATTTTCCTTGAGCAGTTGAAAAATGACCCGGAGGTAAAAGAAAAATTCGCCCGGGAGCACTACCTTATGAAGCGCGACAGCGAAATAGTTTTCAGCATTATCAGGGAACAAGCGCCAGACACTGTTACCACGACAAAATAGCTTAACCTTTGTTACTGATCTGATAAACTGATAGTTGAAATCAGCGGATGATACTATGCATGGAATTGGGAATCCAACTCTTCTTTTCTAAAACCGCACCAAATCCAGTAACAAAAAAAAGCCTGTAACACTTTGTGCTACAGGCTTTAAGCGGAGAAAGAGGGATTCGAACCCCCGGGCCAGCTATGCCGGCCAACAGATTTCGAGTCTGCCCCGTTCGACCGCTCCGGCATTTCTCCGCTGCAAAAGTAGATATTTTTTGATGTTTGAATTATTTCCCGTCAACTGTTTAGCAAAATTCACCCTACTTACTTCGCCAGTTTCAGAATTACTCCTTTATTGGATTTACTATCACCGCCAGCGGCATAATAATTCCCGGCGCCATCACAAGTTATACTCCTCAATAACCATTTATCACTCACCGCTGGTTCGCTCTTCTTTCCCAATGCAGCCCATTTGTCCTTGTTGATTTCCACCAATAAACCCTTATTGTCGCTGAAGCCCACAGCCCATCCTTTTCCAGGACTTTCAAAAGCTACCGACATAAGGTTCCATTCCTTCGGTGTATTTTCCACACTTAGCTCGGTCCATTTTTTCCCGTTAAAAAAGAGCACTTTACCGGTTTCGGGAGCGTTTTGGAATGCCGGCATCCAGCCTACTCCATACACATTGTTCGCATCGAGGCAAATGATATCACGGCAAATAACATTTTTCGATAACAGCGGCAATTTGGCAGGCTCCCATTCATCGCCGGCCTTCGAAAGGATAAATGATCCGTTGGCCCTGTTCATGCCAGTTAATCCCCATTCGCCATCACGAAAACCACCTATATACACATTATCAGCATTGATCGCACTTACAGCCATTATCGTCTGTTTGCCAAACTCTTTAGAATCCTCCTGTTTCCAGGCGCCAGCCGAAAAATGCAACAAAACTGGCTTTTCTTTTCCATCGCACCCTCCCACAGCCCATCCTTCGCCATTGCTAAGGAAAAACACATCATACAATTTCCACTCGGTTGCTTTTACAATGCTCAGATCCACCTTTTCCCAATTCCCGTTTTTGTAGAGCATCAGCAAACCTTTTGCATTGTCCTGGCCAAAAGCCCAACCTTCATTTTCACTGAGGAACCAAATGCCGTGAAAAGTAAAATTGTCAGATGGAGAGGCAAACTCGCTTAATTTCCAGTTTCCATCTTTGAACTGCATCACAAATCCTTTTGAAATCGCTTTGGTTGAAGTGGATTCGTCAACATAACCTGCTGCCCACCCTGAATTGGGCGATGGAAAGGTGATGCCGGTAAATACCCATTTTCCTGACATTTCAGGCAAATTCATTGAAGTCCATGTATGGGCTGTAGCCATGGCGGCAAACGCAACAAATCCCAAAACCAACAGTGTACTGAGTAAAGTTTTCATAAATCCTCCAATTTTAAAATTATTGATGATTACAAAAATATATCAGTTACACCCGTATTGTCAAGGGTATCGGGGGTAAAGTTTTGGAGGAGACTGGTAGTTCTGCGGGAAAAGGCTTTGGAGATTAAAGCCGGGAAGAGAAATGATTCTTAATCTTATTTCTTCCACTTTATATTGCAGCCGATACCCGGTTTTTGATTCTCTGGTACGGGCTGACCTGCTAGTATCAGATCGAGTGTTTGGCGAAGGTCGGCACCGGTAACGGGCTGATCGTTACCTGGTCTGGCATTGTCGAACTGGCCGCGGTAAACACATTTCAAATTTCCGTCGAAAACGCTGATATCCGGTGTGCAGGCCGCATCGTATGCTCTGGCAACATCCTGGGTCTGGTCGTAAAGATAAGGGAAGGGAAAATCATACTTGCGGGCAAATTCCACCATTAACTCCGGAGAATCAGCCGGGTAAGCCTCAACGTCGTTGGAGTTTATCATCACAAATGAAACCCCTTTTGGGATGTAATCCTTTCCTACCTTCACCAGTTCATTGATGATATGAATTACATAGGGGCAATGGTTACAGATGAAAACGATAACGGTGACTTTTTCGGATCTTAGTTCGCTGAGCGACAACATCTTACCCGAGATCACGTCGGGCAAAGTAAAATCCGGTGCGGTAAATCCAGGAGGAATCTGTTTTGTGGGAGTTGCTGCCATAATTGGAAATTTTCGTGTTAAACGATCGGCCTGTTGACTTTGTTCAGCAATCATCTGTTTGCCTGTAAAATGAACAGAGTATCTTTGAGGCCTGTTTAACGAGTGCTAATTGAGCCTTTCCCATGATTCATTTTGAAAAATTCACTCTAAATAACGGCCTGCGGGTAGTGGTTCACTGCGACAATTCCACTCCAATGGCGGCCATGAGCATTATTTACGATGTAGGGTCGCGTGATGAAGACCCCGAAAAGACCGGTTTTGCTCATCTTTTTGAGCATCTGATGTTCGGAGGCTCGGTAAACATCCCAAAATACGACGAGCCGCTCGAAAAGGCGGGCGGGATCAATAACGCATATACAAGCAACGACCTCACCAATTATTACCTTTCACTGCCGGCGCCCAATATCGAAACGGGGTTCTGGCTGGAATCAGACCGCTTGTACCAGCTTGCTTTCTCGGAGAAAAGTCTTGAAGTTCAACGAAATGTAGTAACAGAAGAATTCCGGCAGACCCATCTTAACCAGCCTTATGGCGATGCCTGGATGCTACTGAGGCCGCTGGCTTACACTATTCATCCCTACCGCTGGCCAACCATCGGCAAGGAGATCAGTCACATACAGAATGCAGTGATGGAGGATGTAAGAGCCTTTTACAATAAATATTACAATCCGAATAATGCCGTACTGGCAGTTGCAGGAAATGTTACCACCACCCTGGTGCAACAACTGGCCGAGAAATGGTTTGCTCCTATCGAAAATAACGGGCAACACTGCAGGAACCTTCCTGCAGAACCGGTGCAGACCGAAGCCAGGTTTCTTCAGGTGGAAAGAGAGGTGCCGGCTGATATGATTTACAAAGCATGGAAGATGCATCAACGCAACGATCCCGGCTACTATGCCGCTGATCTGCTCTCCGATATACTGGGCAACGGAAAATCGTCCCGGCTGTTTCGCAGGCTGGTGATGGAAAAGAAAGTCTTTACCGAACTCGAATGCTACGTCACCGGAAGTTTCGATCCGGGGCTGTTTGTTATCTCCGGCCGGCCATCCGAAGGAGTGAAAATTGACGATGCTGAAAAAGCTATCCTTGACGAAATCAGCAAATTGCAGGACCAAAAACCTGAAAACGGCGAGCTGCAAAAGGTGAAGAACAAAGTGGAGGCCCACCTGAAATTTTCGCAGATGAATGTGCTGAACAAGGCCATAAATCTCGCATTTGGCGAAATTTTGGGCGATGCAGGTCTAATCAACTCTGAATTCGAAAAATACAACGCTGTCACTAAAGAACAGATTCTGCAGGTGGCCGGCGAGGTTCTTCACCCGTCGAAATGCAGCACCATGTACTACCTTGCAAAAAATTCGAACCGGTAACCCCCGAAATCAATCTCATGCAAACAGATCTTTTAAGAAAAAAAACGCCGCAGATCAGGACCATTGATTCCATTGATCTACCCAATCCAACTCATTTTCAACTGGATAATGGTGTGGAAACCTGGTGCATCAACTCCGGCGAACAACCTGTATTGAAAATTGACCTGATATTTAAAGCGGGTTCCATTTTCGGTAAAAATCCACTCACCAGCCAAATTACCAATCTTTGTCTCAGAGAAGGAACCAAAAGCTACTCTTCGGAGCAGATTGCTGAAATTTTCGACAGTTGCGGGGCTTCGCTAAATATGCACAGCAACCGCGATGATGCCAGAATCACCTTATTTTGCCTGACAAAGCACCTCAACACCCTGATGCCTGTTCTGGCAGAGGTTGTGCTTTCTCCCATTTTCCCCGAAAACGAGATCAAAACCGTTGCAGAGAACGCCCGGCAGGATTTTTTGGTGGAGATGCAGAAGGTAAAATTCATTTCGCGACGCAATTTCGGACGACTGGTTTTTGGCAATGACCACATTTACAGCAGATATGAAGATGTTGTTGATTATGAAAATATTAACCGTGAAGATCTGCTCGGTTTTTATCAACAGTTTTACGAAAGTGCCCGATTCAGAATCATCGCATCAGGCAAAATCCCGAATGACATCAGGCAAACGATTAACAAGCATTTTGGTAAACATCGTGTTTTGAAACAAAACCCACGTCCTGAAGGAACTGTTGAACCCTCACAAGCTAAAGGTGTCCATTTTTTCGAAAAGGCTGATTCGCTGCAATCCGGACTCAATATCGGTAAAATCCTTTTCAATCTGCGCCATTCCGACTACAACCGGATGAAGGTAGTGAGTACGATTCTTGGCGGGTATTTTGGCTCGCGCCTTATGGCAAATATCCGCGAGGACAAGGGTTTTACTTATGGCATTCACTCGATGACAACGAGTTCTCAGCATGCAGGTCTCTTTCATATTTCCACTCAGGTAGGCACTGAGGTTACGCAGGCAGCGCTGGAAGAAATTCTCAAAGAAATTGAACTCCTGCGATCTGCACAGGTAAAAAAATCTGAACTTGAACTGGTGAAAAATTATATGTCCGGCCTTTTGCAGCAGCAGGCCGACGGACCCTTTGCACAGGGCGAAATGCTTAAAACCATGCTCGATTACCAGTTGGATTTCAGTTATTACAAAAAATACCTCGAAACAATAAAAACGGTGACCATAGAAGAAATTCAGGATTTGGCCGTTAAATACCTTGATCCCAACACAATGTTGAGTGTGGTGGTGGGGAGCAATAACAAACGATGATCCAACAGCAAACAATTAACTCATCTCTGTTCAGTTCTTTTGCAAGAACCCTGTTACTTATTATCTTTTGGACCGGAATATCCACATTGGTATTGTATTCTCAAAACAACCTTCAAACTCCTCAGATTGATTCTATTAGTGTAAACAGTAACGGGAAGCCCATACTTTCGTGGACGCCAAATACCGACAACACCAAAGGGTATGCTTTTCAACGCCAGCGACCCGATGGGAGCTATTTTCCCATTGATACGATCTGGGGAATTGACCAATCATCATACACTGATGAATCCATTATAATTAATGCCTGCAACAGGATGGTCAGCTATTTTATTTTTGCAGTGGCGCCAGGTGAACAACCTTATGTTTCACCATGGTCGGTGGAGCTTAGAACAATTTTTCTCTCAATGCCTATTCAGGATATCTGCGCAAATACCATTTCACTCAAATGGACTAGCTATATCAACATGTTACCCGAATTGACAGGATATGATATTCTTGCTTCTACTGACGGGTTAACTTATTCAATAATAGGCACAAATCAACCCGGAGATACTACTTTTACACATAATGATCCAAATCCTGATGAACTCTATTCCTACAAAATCAGAGCATTCAATCCCGGTAAAACAAGAACTTCGAGTTCGTGCGTGAAAACCTTACAAACGAGAACCTATCCCAAACCGGATTCTCTGGAGATTTTATCCGTGTCAGTGGAAAACAATGAATTTATCAAAATAGAATGGGTTATTGACGACCCTGATGTTCCTCTCCAAAGCTTTACCATAGAGCAACGGCCTGAAGATCAAACAGTATTTACCCAAATAGGAAGTAACACGGATCTTATTAATTACAGACCAGCCAACAGCTTTGATGACTTAAGTGCTGATTTCAGCCAGCAGAGTTATTTTTACCAGATCATTATAGCCGATAGCTGCGGAAATTATCTGCCTGACTACCTTTCAACCTCTCACCGCACAGTCCACCTTGCGGGAGCGCCCCAGTCCGATTATACCAACTACCTCGAGTGGAATCATTATGAGGGATGGGTTGCAGGCGTTGAAAAATACAAAATTTACCGCAGAACTGCAGACCTGTTCACAGAACTGGATGAAGTAAACGGTTCAGAAAACTCCTACAGCGATCCTGTTTCATCACTTTCATCACAAGGAGGAGTTTTTACCTATTATATCGAAGCCTTTGAAAATGGAGGCAACAACGCCACCAGCAAATCCAACTGGATAACGCTGGAAATGGAAACCAAAATCCTGGCGCCCAATGCATTTATACCGTCAGCCCAACCACCTGACAACGAGTTCAGGCCAATTGTTTCTTTCATTGCCGAAAACAGTTATGAATTGCAGATTTTCAACAAATGGGGGCAGATGATTTTCCGTTCGGTGGATCCGGAAACGGGTTGGGATGGTACGTTGAATGGTGAAGTACAGCCGGTAGGAGCTTACGTTTACCTTATCAAATGCCGCACACCGGAAGGTCAGAATTTGGAAAAACGCGGAACCGTAACCCTGATCCGCTGATATTCTGATGGTTAGAGAATATTCAGCCGCTCGGCATCCAGCCTGAGAAAAACAAAAAGCAGGGTGGTAAATGCCCATAATGACGATCCTCCGTAGCTAAAGAAGGGCAGTGGTATTCCAATAACGGGGAACAATCCGAGCGTCATTCCAATATTGACGGTAAAATGGAAAAAGATGATGGAGAAAACCGCATAACCATATATTCTGCTGAATGCCGACCGCTGTCGCTCGGCCATATGGATAATCCTGATGAGTAAAAAGGCAAACGCAGCCACAACAATAATGCTTCCGATAAAACCCCACTCCTCGCCCACCGTACAAAAAATAAAATCGGTGCTTTGTTCGGGCACAAAATTGTATTTGGTCTGGGTGCCGTTGAGGAAACCTTTGCCCGCAAAGCCACCGGAACCTATTGCAATCAGCGATTGGTGAACGTTGTAACCAGCCCCGAGCATATCTGTCTCTTTTCCAAGCAGCACATTTACGCGGGTTTGCTGGTGAGGCTTCAGAACGTTATTGAAGGCGTAATCCACGCTGAATACAAAAACAATGGAGAAAAGCAAAATGAAAAGAATGGAGATAATGTTTTTTGGCGTTCTGTTAATCTGAAAGATAATCACACCTGCCAGCAAAGCCAGGATTCCGATAAGGATCAGGTTATTAATCAAAAGGGTGAGAAAGAACAAAATCAGGATGCCCACGCCTATAAAAAGGATAGTCCCCGGCATTCCCTGGCGGTAAAAAACAAAGGAAAAAGCTACGAAAACCAGCGCAGTTCCGGTATCATTCTGCAATTCGATCATCAGCACGGGGATAACGATTATTATGAAGGCTTTCATTAATTGCCGGAAATCTTTCAGGTCGTAGTTGGTATCGCTGAGAAATTTTGCCAGTGCAAGCCCGGTTCCGAATTTCATAAATTCGGCTGGTTGCAGGCCAAAGCTGCCAATTTCGATCCATGATCTCGAGCCTGCCACCTCCTTACCAAAAATGAGTACGACAATCAGCGAAAGCAGGATTGCAGCATAGATCAGGTAAGCAAACACCGAGAAAAACTTTGCGTCAAACGAAAGAATAATAAGTGCCAGAAGAATTGAAGTAGCAATCCAGATCATCTGTTTTCCGTAATTCTGTGTGATGTCGAAAATGCTCTGGTGCTCTTCGTTGTAAACAGCTGCATAGATATTGATCCATCCGAAAATGATCATTCCGAGATAGACGAATACCACCGTCCAGTCGAGGGTTTGCATCAGGTTGTTTCTTGATTTAATCATCTTCCTATCAGGTTTGATTCGAGAATCCTTTGTTCGTAGGGAGGCACTTCAAATTCGCCCTGCAGGTATTTTTTCATCATCAGCGTGGCAATCGGGGCAGCGTAGGTAGAGCCAAAACCGGCATTTTCAACCACCACGGCAATGGCAATCTTTGGGTCATCCAGCGGTGCAAAAGCCATAAAAACCGAGTGATCCTTTCCGTGGGGATTTTGCACGGTTCCCGTTTTGCCGCACATCACAATGGTGTCGTCCCGGTACCATCTTGCAGTGCCCCGATCTCCGTTATACACCAGGTACATACCATCTATTACCGGCTGAAAATGACGGGGTTCTATCAAAGTAATCCGCTTTTCCGGTCTTTTTGTCTCTGTTCCATTTTCCCTTTCGATGGTTTTAACTATATGAGGATCATAATAGTAGCCTTTGTTTGCAATGATAGCCATCATATTGGCCATTTGTAGCGGAGTGATGAGCAACTCCCCCTGCCCGATGGAGAGCGACCGTATGGTCATTGACCTCCAGCGGTTTTTTCCGAAATATTTATCATAATATTCCGAAGCGGGCACGTTACCCGAACGTTCCACAGAGAGGTCGCTTTCAAAGGTTCTTCCGAAGTTAAAGCTCAGCAGATATTCACGCCATTTTTCGAAGGATTTCTGGGTTGATCCGTACCTGGGGTTGTCAATCACCGCCCTGAAAACACCCCAGAAATATGGGTTACACGATTCCTGAATGGCTTCCCGCAGCGCAAGGGGCGAATAATGGTTGTGGCTGCATTTAATTGGCAACGATGTAACGCCGTTGCACGAAAACCTGCTTTCGGGGCTGATAACTCCTTCCTGAAGGCCAATCAGCGCTCCGGCCAATTTAAATGTTGATCCCGGCGGATACATGGCGAGCAACGCCCTGTTGAAAAGGGGTTTTACGGTGTCCGCTTCGAGCATCGGGTAGTTCTGCTTGCGAATGCGGCCAACCAGCAAATTCGGATCGTAGGAAGGGGATGAGATCAGCGCCAGGATTTCGCCGGTGGCTGGTTCGATGGCCACAATGGAACCTCTCTTGTTCTTCATCAGCAACTCACCGTATTCCTGCAATTTCAGATCAACGGTCATGGTAATATCGTTTCCCGAAACTGCTGCAGTATCGTATTTTCCTTCAAGGTAGCTTCCTTTTTCACGGTTAAATACATCCACCATCCTGATTTTCAATCCTTTTATCCCCCTCAATTCGGTCTCGTAGGCCTTTTCAATTCCGCTTTTGCCAATATAGTCGCCCATTTTGTAATAAGGATTCTTTTCGATCTCGGTAGGGCTCACCTCGCCGATATAACCCAGCGAGTGTGCTGCCGTGGCATGGGGATATTTTCTGAGCGTACGCGACTGAACGTAAAATCCGGGGTATTTATAGAGCTTTTCTTCGATGTATCCATAGCTTTCCTTTGTAATCTGGGGCTCGAAAACCGACTCTTTATGTGACGAATACTTGCGTGCTTTATCCATTTTCTGAATAAATTCCTCCTTCGTAATACCTACAATCCGGCAAAATTCGAGAGTATCAATCTTGCGGACAAGCCTGGGGATGACCATCAGGTCGTAAGCGGCCTCATTATAGATAAGCAGTTCGCCATTCCGATCGTAAACCAGCCCCCGGGCGGGGTATTGAGTAACATACCTGAGCACGTTGTTGTTGGCCGACAAAACATACCGTTCGTCAATCAACTGAACATAGAAAAGCCTGATAACAAATATAATACTGATGAGGATCACTACGCCTCTCAGTATAATTTTCCGGCTTTCGTAGGCTTTATATTTCATTGCGTATGGTCAGAAACCTGGTTGAAAATCAGTGGCAAAAATACGGTTTAGGCAAAAGGGAAAACGTTTGAAGGCAGATGAATTATCAACAATTGGCTGTTGAATAACACTATGGATTTCTGACCAGGATTAAAGGGGTCTCCACAATGTTGCTTTTATTTCCTGCACGATCGGTCATATAGATCCTGTAAAGCACTGTATCCCGGGTTTTTGTTGAGCGCGGGTCATACAGAGGCCTTATCGTATCCTCGATTTCACCTTTTATCCACCCTGAGTATCCATCTGGCGCCAGGTTGTAAAAACGATTATTAAAATAAATCGTATCAAAGGTTCCGGTGACTGGATTGTAACGGGTGCCGGGTACAAGCGAACCGTTATCCATCTTGTAATAAGCCACATAAAAGTTGTAAGAGGTTGTATCCCAACGACTAAGCCCCAGGTCGCCGTCGCCATCGGTGTAAGACAATAACAGGACGCCAAGAGAATCGTAACCGGCCGGATGAACAAAAGTGGTAAAAGTCCTGAACTCAAGAGCCGGAACTGGCGGATACTCCTGCTTTTCGAGGCAGGAAACAAGAAAGATTAGCGAAAACAACGGCAATATGAAGAATAGAATTTTCGTTTTCAACGGCTTACAGGTTAATTTTTTACAATGAATCCAACGCAGATCAACAAAATTTTTGATATTTCATCCATTGCTGATTTCAACGAAACGGCAATGGAAATATTTCGTTTTCAGAGCCAAACCAATACGGTTTACCGTGAATTCATCCAAAAACTTCGTATAAAACCCGAAAAAATTTCGACCATTGAGCAGATTCCCTTCCTGCCCATCGAATTTTTTAAAATCCACCCGATAATTTCAGGCGAACAGAAACCGGAACACTGGTTTGAAAGCAGTGGAACCACGGGAATGGCCGTAAGCAGGCACTTTTATAGCGATTTGACCTTGTATGAAAAAAGTTTTTTCGGTGCATTTGCAATTCATTACGGGCAACCCCAGGATTATTGTATCCTTGCATTACTACCTTCTTATCTCGAAAGAGAGCGATCTTCGCTGGTTTACATGGCCGGAAAGCTGATCAAAGCATCCGGCCATCCAGAGAGCGGATTTTATCTTGATAATTTGGGAGTTCTTGCCGAAACCCTGACCAGACTGGACAAAAGTGGTCAGAAAGTAATGCTATTTGGCGTCAGTTTTGCACTTCTCGATCTTATTGAAAAGCAACAATTTAACCTGAAAAACACCATCATAATCGAAACTGGCGGCATGAAGGGTAGGAAAAAAGAGATGGTGAGAGATGAGTTGCACATTGCCCTCAAATCAGGATTTGGTGTTGATTTCATTCATTCGGAGTACGGGATGACAGAGCTATTTTCGCAGTCATGGTCGAGGGGTGACGGCAAATTTGCCTCACCACCCTGGATGGGAATATTAATAAGGGATGTAAATGATCCGCTATCCCTTGCCGGGAAAGGCGCCTCAGGAGGAATTAACATTATTGACCTCGCCAATGTCCACTCCTGTTCATTCGTTGCCACGCAGGATCTGGGGCGCATCCTTTCCGACGGCACATTCGAAGTTCTCGGCCGGTTTGATGAAGCCGAGATTCGGGGATGCAATTTACTGGTTGCCTGAAATAGTTTCTTCCATTTAAAACTTTTCCCAAAATCCTGATTAATCTGCTAATCAACAACCGCTTTTATTAATTTTGCAGGCCAATCCATCCATGGAATATGAGCAAAAACGAAAACGAACGAAGTCCGGGCAGCGGCAAAAAGAAGCAAGGCGACTTTTCCAAATTCATCAAAAAAAAGCCTGTCCTCTCCCGGTCGAAGAAGACTGCCAAATTAATCAGCAAACGATTTGAAGATGAAGAGGAAAGCCATCGCTCAGGTAAGTCTAAGAGTGGAAACAAATCAGGTCGCAGGCAACCTGCTGAGAAATCGGTAATACTGAAACAAAAAGCAAGACCTGAAAATTCGCAAACCAGGCTCAACAAATATATCGCCAACTCCGGTGTTTGTTCCCGCCGTGAAGCCGATAACCTGATTATTTCCGGCGCCGTTATGGTAAATGGCGTCACCGTATCTGAGCTTGGCGCCAAGGTAAATCCGGGAGATAAAGTGCAGATTGGCGATCAGACTCTGAAATCCGAAAAACTGCAATACGTATTGCTCAACAAACCAAAAGGTTACATTACCACCACCGACGACCCTGAAAAACGCAATACTGTGATGATGCTGGTGGAAAATGCCTGTAAAGAGCGAATTTATCCGGTTGGCCGCCTCGACCGCAACACCACCGGTCTGCTTCTCTTTACCAACGACGGCGACCTGGCCAAAAAACTAACCCATCCACGCAGCCGTGTTAACAAGACCTATCATGTGAACCTGAATAAAGCCCTCACCCGAAATGATCTGCTGAAAATTGAGGACGGTATGGACCTCGAGGATGGATTCATCAAAGTGGATGGCATTGCTTACGTTGGCGATGGATCGGATAAAAAAGACATTGGTGTGGAATTGCACTCAGGTAAAAACCGGATTATCAGGAGAATATTCGAATCTCTGGGTTATGAGGTTACAAAACTCGACCGGGTAGTTTTTGCCGGATTGACCAAAAAGGACTTGCCGCGCGGAAAATTCAGGCATCTTACACCCAAAGAGGTTGCATTTATGAAAATGTTATAAGCAATAAAATAAATCGCGAAAAACTGCTTTAACTATTACTAAAAATACTTTGTGATGAAGAAAGAAATCTACCAGATACAGTTAACGCTGAATGGTTCGAAGCCAAAAATCTGGCGCCGCCTGCTGGTTCCTTCCAGCATGCTGCTGTCCGATTTGCACAAAGTGATACAGACCGCCATGGGATGGGAAAATTACCACCTGCATCATTTCAAAAAAGACGACAAGTTTTACTCGCCCCGTACAAAGGATGACCCCTTATGGGATGATAAGAACAACCTTGACTACAAGAAAATCAGAATACACGATCTTTTACTGGCCGAGAAAGACAAAATTGTTTATGAGTATGATTTTGGAGACAGTTGGGAACACATCATTGTTCTGGAAAAAATCCTGCCGCTGGATCCCACCTTCAAGCATCCTGTCTGCCAGGCAGGAAAAATGAGATGCCCGCCGGAAGACTCGGGTGGAATTGACAGTTACGTTGATCTCCTCGAAAAACTTCAGGACCCAAAATCACCGGGCTACAGCCAGGCCGCCGACTGGCTGGGTACTGAGTACGATCCCGAATATTTCGACCGGGAGGAAATAAACTCGATGCTACGAAGTAAAAATTTTGGTTGTTTTTAATACAAAAACCGGCGTTGCAGAGGCAATGCCGGTTTTTTTTCTGCAGATAACTGCCAATTATCAATTAACCCTGTTTCGATTTCCTCTCCATGGCCTGATTTCTATTCATTGCCAAAAAACTACTGTGGTGAAAATCAATTTTGGGGAGTTTTCTGCCAATGGTTATCTAACCGTTCGGCAACCCAATGAAATCACAAATGTCATTCCTGGTATTGATATCTATCACATCCTCAGTAACTTTTCAACATAACGAATTTGATTGCCTGAAATCACAACCAGGTAAATACCAGGTTTCTGTTGTATTCCTGAAGAATTATTTCCGTTCCACCTGAAAATGTATTCCCCTTGCTGCAGATTCCCTTCCCAAAGGTTTTGTACCAGCCCTCCGTTAAGATCATAGACCGAAACAGTGTAAAATCCCTCTTCATCCACCGGCAACCAGATGTTGATGGTTTCGCGTCCCGGATTAGGATATACATTGACCAGACTAGTCGGCTGCAAATTGCCTACTCCTAAGGTAATATCAAAAACCATTTCTTCCGATGGTGCAGATTCCTGTCCGGATTTATCAACTGTGGTTACCCTGAAAAGCGTGTAGTTAGTATTGTTTGTTGTGTAAAACACCTGTGTTCCGATCGTTTGGGAGAGAAGTTCAAACCCGGAACCCTCGTTGATATAGATCCTGAAGTGATCAAAATCGTTTATGGGAGGCTGGTTCCAGCTCAATGTAATCATCACTGGCGCATTCACTCCATCCCAGTAAATATCAGTACCTGAAGGTGGAACCGGAACATCATCTTCAGCTCCAAAAGTGATGGCGCCGTAAGTGAGCGGGTAAAAGATCTGCTGGTTGAGCGCTGGCCAGTAGCCATCAAAATTCGTTGTGAACATAAACAAACCACTCTGGTTGAACTCGTTAGGATTGATTTTCCAAACCTCATCAACACCCATCGGTATTACCAGTTCCATCACCACAAAGCCAGTTGCATCCGACGCTGCCACCTGCGGATCAGTGAGATTCAGGTTCTGACCCACTCCTCCATTATCATAAATAGGCCGGTAAGTAATCACATTGCCACTGGCAAAATAGCGTGCCCAATAGTTGCCCTCGGTGTCGGTACCTGATGGCGGATAGCTTCCGTCGTTGTTGTCGTCAATATACATTGCCACGGTAAAATTATCCTGTAGTACCGGCTTGTTCTGATCCAGACAGGCAACGTAAAGTTCCGTCATTTCAGGATTAACTTTAAAATACATGGTAACGCTGCCCATTGGATTAGGGTTGTTGTCGTAAGTGCCAAAGAAGTCCGACGCATCCATCTCAAAGGCATCATCCCACTCGCCGGGCGAAATCGTGCCATCAATCACGGGCGCAGACCCAGAATAAGCGCTGATTTCATTAACAACAAAACCCGATGCCATCCAGCCATCAGCCACATTGGAGTAAGGACTTTCGGCGCTCTGATCGAGATCAGCCGTTACGGCGTAATAATAGGTTTTCAATGGTTTTACGCTAATGTCTTCAAATTCGAGCAGGTTATTACCGGTGGTAGCGATGGGCGTTTCAGGAAAAAGCGCTTCCGGAATAGTTTTTCGATAAACATTGAAACCGTTTACTGCAGATGGATCAGGGTGATTCCATTGAAGTTTTACGCTGTAACCTTCACCTTGCGTGGCGTTGAGGTCGGTTGGCGGGTTCCCGGTGGGACTAAGGATAAAATTGAGATTGACCAATCCTCCCTCGCTGATTACGACACCGGTTTGCTGCGATGGGAAATAACCAACCTTTGAAGCAGTTACAGTGTAAGTGCCTGCGGGGATATATTTCAACTCAAAATTTCCATTCGCATCCGAGTAACTGTAGTAGTTGTCCAGCCCCTCCACCATCACTTTGGTATTCTCAAAACTGGGTGCTCCCTGTAATTGAATGTTTCCTGCAATTTTTCCACCACCAGGATCGGTATTGATGTTGTAAAGCAAACCGCCACTGCCCATTACGCGGGCATGCACAGCCTTTCCGGTTACGCTACAGTAGGTTCCGTCCGGCGAAAGATTTACCGAATTAAAGGATCCGGCCGTGGAAAGGGTAAACAGGGGAACATTGCTCTGTTTGCGGAAAAGATAAAAATCAGGCTTTGAATTATTTAGCGGCCCCCATCCTGCAGCGGCAATCAAAGAGCCGTCGGCTGAAACTGAAATAGAGCTGATTTCGTCTCCGCAATTCTGATAAACCCAGATCGGCTCGTTGGAATAGGTATTGAAAAGATAAATTTCGCCATTAAAATCCGATGAGAGAAAAACCAGCGTTCCAACTGCCACAGTTGAACCGTCAGCAGAAACATCCACACCAATTACCCATGCTGATGTGCCACCGCCACCAACTTTGAAATTCCATTTTTCGTGATAGGTACCTGCACTTTCGTTGTATTCATGCAGATAGGCGTAGCCACCGTAATCTCCTGATATGATAAATTTTCCATCATAACTAAGCGCCGGTGGGCTTTGATTTCGATAGAAGGCATTAAAAATTACCTCTCCCCCGTCGGCTTCAAGGATGAACATTTTTTTGGCGCCAGGATATTGGCAGAAAGCAAGTTTTGAGCGATCACCGGATGCTGCGAAAGCAACCCCGGTTCCAACAAATGAGGTAGTCCAGATTGGATCGTCCTGTCCTATCTGGTAGGCTCTGACATTGGCTTTATCCTGACCGCCGGGAGAATTTTCCATTACATAAATTTTTGTTCCGTCGGCAGTGAGTTTCAGGCTGGCTACCGTGCCATCTGTTGTCTTTTCCCAAACGAGCGTTTGATTGATCGTGGAAAACACTTTTATCAAATTGCCGAAACCCACAGCCGCGAATAAACCATCGGGGGTCATATCAACCGGGAATTCAAAATCTGCTGCAACGGGGGTTTCCCACATCGCCGAAGCGCTGTTTCCATAAAGTGATGCCCTGATGTTGTTGAGCCACCAGGCCACAAAAGTCTGCTGAGCCTGCTCCGATACCTTAACGCTCGATCCGATAGACACCGGATCGGTGTATTGCCAGTTGATACCAGGCGCTTTGCTGCTTCCACCTGTAATGGCAGTCATATCAATACTGGCAGGCTTTTCTGCCATTTCCCCGGAAATAGTGTGTCCTTTATTAGCTTCCGTTGTGGTTTTTTGAAGCCACATCTGTTGCGCTGCGGCATGTAAACCGCTCATCAGCAACAGAACAAATAATGCTTTGTAAATCTGATTCATGATAAATGATTTAGTGAATTATTGTTTGACTACTTTTTCCGAGATAATCATTCCTGCATTTGTAATTATTGTAGAGAGGTAAAGGCCGGCCGGCAATGAAGCAGTGTTAACACCCTGCTGGCCCGGGTCGCATTGTGTGTTAATAACAAGGTTCCCTTTGCTGTCGTAGATTTTTAGGTTGATGGACTCAAAATTTCCCTGAATTCCCAGCCAGTCGGTGAATGGATTTGGGTAAAAACTGAAATCATCGGTTGGAGCAGTAGAATGTATAGCTGTGGTAACAATACCGAGCGTGCCGTCCGGCTGGATGTTCTGGGCATAAATATCACCCATGTCGGTGCGCCGGTCTTCCCAAACCGCAATCCATTGCCCCCAGGTATAATCCGTCAGGACATTATGCAGTTTTTCGCTCTGAACGGTTGACAGGTCCACAAAATGAGAAGTCCAGACATAATCGCCGTTGGCATCGAGCATAACGGCCTGCATTTTTGAAGATGTTCCTCCAGATTCATCGGCTTGGTAAACGCAAATCGCCCGGTCGCCAAAACCATCAGCAGTAAACAGGCCATAATCACCGCTTCCCAGCGGAATAAGCTCTTTACCCTCATCGCTCCATTGCCTGTTGCCATTCAAATCCATTTTTTGAACCCAAAATCCTCTTTGATTCTGGTCAAGGTCCTGCTCGCTGAAAAAGATAATAATCTCCTGGCTTTGACTCAGATAAGCCGGACAAGGATAAAAGTGGTTACGATTGGAAGTAACCGATACCAGAGATCCTCCAGGCGACATAGTGATCTGGCCTCCGGCACTCATCCGTTGCACATAGCTGTGAAAATGCAATCCGGCATCATTACGATACCATGTGAAGATGATTCCTCCTTCATGGTCTCTGCAGGTTTCGAGATAATAAACCGGCCCGGAAGGAACCGGTGCAAAAATTTCAGCATCGGCTGGCCACATAAAAGTCCCGTCAGCGTTTAGTTTCTGAACATACAAACCCCGGTTGGGCGCCCAGAAAGGTCCGGTTTCCTTATGCCATGCCAGAAAAACGTGGTCACCTTCAGCCGGGAAAAGCCATGGTGAGGCAAAACTCACTCCCGACTGCGACAAAATAATCCCATCATCACCCCACAGTTTTGCTCCTGAAGGCGAAATCTTCTGCAACCTTACCTCCGAAGGACCTGATGGCGAACTCTGCCATGCAAAAACGGCATTCCCCTCAGTGGTTGCACACACCTTTGGGCTGGGGTCAAAATTGCTGTTATTAGCCAACTGAATACCGGTTGCCCCCCACATATGCTCTCCTTCCGGCGAAAGACGATAAGCAACAGGGTTGGTTTCTCCTGTACGCAGATCCATGAACGTTATCAAAGCATAGCCCATCGGGTCTATAGCCATATCATAGTCCGTTATCCAGGTATCCTGCGGTTCGCTGCTCACCAAAATACCATTGTCGGCCCAAATAGGATTACCTTCCCTGTCGAGGCGCTGCAACCTCACATTGTACACACCCGTTTCAGTAGTAAACCAGCAAATATAAACCGACCCATCCACCGGATTAACGACCGATTTGGGCAGCGCCTGTTCGCCGGGTTTACTTGCTATACTGTTGTTTTCCAATGGATTGGATGTCCATTGTGCCATTGCTATCCCGGCACTCAGCAGGAGCGGCAGACTCATAAGAAGCGTAATTTTTTTCATTGTGTAACATTTTAAAGTAAAACCTGGTTTTGAAATCAGTTGCTAAAATTACGATACTTTTTCCAAAGCCCTGTTGAATTTCGGCACAAAATAGATTTGCAAAAGATAAAATGGTTATTTTTGTCGCCCTAACCAAAGCAAGGTACCATGGCCGAGTGGTTAGGCAACGGTCTGCAAAACCGTGTACAGCGGTTCGAATCCGCTTGGTACCTCAAAATTAAACCCGCTGATTATCTGATGATCAGCGGGTTTTTAATTGGGTATAATTTTCGGAAGTGTTGCTAAAATGTAGTAGGCTGCCTATTCACCAGGTAGTTTCTCCGGACGGGAATAGGCCGGATCATTTAAGAATTGGTCATCCCTCAATGTCCTGATAAATGCTATCAGATCAGCTTTTTCGCCTGGTGTAAGTTGTGTGCCACCGTTGGCAACATGATGCATGAGAGGATCAATGTAGGTCGAATTTTGAACATGGTGCGAATAAAACTCAATCACCTCCTCCAATGTGCTGAAACGGCCATCGTGCATGTATGGGCCCGTAAGCTCAATATTGCGGAGCGTTGTTGCCTTGTAAGCGCCTATATCAGAGGGATTTTGGGTAATGCTGAAGCGATCAAGCGGGTCATTGAATTCTGTGTCTTTGCCGTTGTTGTAAAACAGGTTGGTTGTAAATAGTGGATTACCAGAACCGCCGTGACAATGAAAGCAATCAGCGCCCTCTTCAGTGGTAAAAAGAACAAATCCACGAAGTTCGGCCGGGGTTAGCTGATACTCACCCCTCAGGTACTGATCAAATCGGGAATTGGACGAAATCATTGTCCTGACAAACTGCGCAATGGCCTTTGCAATCCGATCCATAGTTACATCCGGAGTTCCGAAAGCTTTCAGGAAAAGATCGAAGTAACCGGGAATGCTCCCAATCAACTCCTTAGTCCGGGTGGTATCACCCGCCATTTCATGCTCGGCGGTTACCCCCATCCAAACCAGATCCTCGAGATTGCGAAAACGCGGATCGGGATTGTTTTCAGAAATTTTTCCATTCCAAAGGTAGCCGTTGTTGTTCCAAACAAGGTTTACGAGCGGGAGCATAAGGTGCGGAGTGGGTTTCCCCTTCAATCCAAAAGTAAATCCGCCGGTAAAAACAGGGTGGCTAATTCCACACTCGAATGAGTTGGCCTGGATATGACAAGTAGCGCAGCTCATCAGTGAATCTGCATGGGTGCGCCCCGCTAGCCTCCCGTCGTAAAAAAGATACCTTCCCAGCTCAATTCCCTCTACCGTCATGGGATTATTGGCCGGAATATTCAGTTTCGTTGGAAATCCATAGGGTATCAGAATTTCGTAAGGAGTCGGATAGTGGGGTTCAGGTGGAGGATCTTCCCTGCATGAAGTAATCAGCACGACGAATAGCAGCAACACCAAAAGCAGTGGTGAAATTGGCCACCTAAACAATTTTCCGGAGAAAATAATGCCAGTTGCTTTGCTTGTCAGTACAATCATTACCTTTATCTGTTCCGAATCATTTTGATAGCGAAAAAAACTGCCTATTATTGCCAACTTCAAAGCATAAATGGAAAAATCAAGTGAAGCGCATAGTATGTTTAAGATTGCTGCCGAATTCAGTTCTTTCGCCAGTTAAAGCACTTTCAGCAAATTTATCGAAATTTAATTTCAAAAGGTATTGGAAGTTGATCCGGGTTTGTATGTTTTTTAAAATGATTCCAAATTTCGTTAAAAAATAAAAAAGTTAAGATGCCTGGATTTTTTACAATCCTCAACAATGGGTAGCCTAAACATTACTATCTTATACATTTACAATTCCTTAGTCCATTTTCAGACTAAACTTTTTTACCGGAAATTGATTTGTGTCCCTCAAATTTGGCTTTTTGAGCAAAATGAGCCGTCTGTAAGTTTCCGGAATTTTTGTTCCTTTGAAGTCAGCATTTCCTTTGAAATTTCTTTCCTCTAACAAAAAATACTATTCCCATGACACTCATCATTACCGGATCAAATCTCACGATCGAAGATGTTGTGAAAGTTGCCCGACATCACGAAAAAGTTGAACTCCATCCCGAAGCCATCGAACGGATCAAAAAGTGCCGTGCGATGCTGGAGAAAAAAATCATCGCCCGCGAAATAATGTATGGTGTAAACACCGGCATCGGCGAGTTTTCGGAAGTTGTGCTCACCGACGACCAGGTGAAAGATTTTCAGAAATACCTGATTTACAACCATGCAGCAGGAATTGGCGAACCACTTGCCGAAGAGTACGTTCGCGGCGCCATGCTTGGAAGGATCAACGTACATGCACATGGCAACTCTGGCATCAGGCCGGAAATTACATTGACGCTCGTGGAAATGCTCAACAAAGGAGTTACACCATGGGTTTGCGACAAAGGATCGGTGGGCGCCTGCGGCGACCTTGCGCCAATGTCGCAGATTGCCCTTCTGATGATGGGAGAAGGGCGCGCGTATTACAAAGGTGAACTACTGGAAGGCAAAGAGGCGCTCGACAGGGCAGGAATTGAAATTCCCGGGCTGAAAGCGCGCGACGGACTGGGAACGATCAATGGGTCGAATGTGCTGACAGCAATGAGCGCCATTTTTCTTTACGATGCCAATCGCTGGCTGAAACAGGCCGAAATAGGGGCTGCCATGTCGCTGGAAGCGCTCAAAGCCAACATGAGGCCTTATGAGGCAAAACTGCATGAAGTCCGCGGTTTTAAAGGAGCCGTCAGAAGCGCTGAAGCCATCAGAAAAGTGGTGGCCGGCGGTGATCTTGCCGAAAAACGCGTAAAATGTAAAGTTCAGGATGCCTATTCCATGCGATCAACACCGCAGGTTATCGGCGCTGCCCACGATGCGCTGGCTTATGCCCGGTCGCAGGTAGAAATTGAACTGAACGGAGTTGGCGACAACCCGATCTTTTTTGCTGAAGAAAATCTACAGCTCACAGGCGCCAATTTCCAGGGCACACCAGTTTCACTGCCCATGGATATGGCCGGAATAGCTATCACCATGGTAAGCGTAATGTCGGAGCGCAGGATGAACCGGCTCAATAACCCGGCACTCAGCGTTGGATTGCCGGCATTTCTTACCAAAGGCGCCGGTATGTTCTCTGGCCTTATGCTAAGTCAATATACCGCCGACATGCAGATTGTGGAGCAACGTATCCTCAGCGCACCCGCATCCATCCAGTCCATACCGGCAGCAGCCGACCAGGAAGATTTTGTCTCGATGGGAATGAACACAGCCATCAAAAACTTCCAGATACTCGACAATGCTTACGGTATTTTAGGTATTGAGATAATGGCAGCAGCCCAGGCTCTTGATTTCAGAGAGTATAATTTTGGCGCAGGAACCACAAGAGCAAAGGAAGTTGTTCGCAAATATGTCGAATTTCTTGATATTGACCGCCCTCTTTACGACGATCACAATGCTATGAAAAAACTGGTGAAAACGTGCGAAATCCTGGAAGAAGTCGAAAAAATAACCGGCTGCCTGGGATAAATTGTTGTCGAACCGAACACATCACCCGCTTGTTTATTGATCAAAGCAAACCTATATGAAAGACCACGAAAAAGAGGAACTCATCCGGCTGATCGTAGCTCCCTATATTCAGAAAGCTACCGCGCTGATTGGCAAAGCGCGGAAGGTGGGCGGTAATCAGTTCCGCCACATGATGGCTACCTTCACCATACTGATTGACTATCACTACACAGATCACGTATTGCTAAAAGCCTCGCTGATCCACGATCTTTTCGAGGATATTCCTGACACAAACAAAGAAGAGATTAAACATCTTACTGATGGCAAACGTGTGGTGGAACTGGTGGAAGAAGTTACCCGTCATCCCGGCGAAAGCAAAGAGGATTACCTCGTTAAAATCCTCAACAGAGGCACCAAAGAAGCCAAAATCCTGAAAGTAGCCGACCGAATCAGCAACCTCACCGACCTGCATCTCGACGTGATTATCGAAGAAAAAATGGCCAACTATCTCGATCAATCCATGAAATACATTTATCCGATGGCGCGGGAAGTAAACGAGAACATGGCCATCGAAATCAAAGACCTGGTTGAGCGCCGCAAACTCTACCTCGAAACCTACCGAAAGGGAAAGGAACTTGAATGATGAATGACCCCGGTATCAACCAGAACCAGCAGAAAAACAGGACCAGACCGGCTTTGCTGTCGGTGCTCTGCGTACTTACTTTTATCGGAAGCGGAATCAGTTCCATTTCATTTCTCATGGTATATTTTTCTTATCAGGAAGTAATCCCGATGATTCATGAGCTGAGCGAAGTATTTCCGGGTGTTGAATTGTTTGCCAAAGCAGGCAAAAATTTCTTTCTCACCGGTTTTATACTTTACTTTTTATCGCTTTTTGGTAGTTCGATGATGTGGCAACTGCGCAAACCGGGGTTTCATTTTTACACCGCCGCCCAGGTAATGATCGTGCTTCTGCCTGTGGTTTATATCAAAGGTTTCCCATTCCCGTTTCTCGAAGCATCGGTTACGGCAATCTTCATCCTGCTCTATTCGAAATTTCTGAAAATCATGAAATAGCCTACATCCATGGAAGAGCCCAGCCTACAGCAAATTGATATTCAACAAGGAAAAAATAAGAAACCAAGACCCCTCGGTTTATCTATCCTGTTGATCTTTGCTTTTGTTTTCAATGGGCGGATGTTTTGTGATATCCTTCCCGGTTTTTTATCCAGGGACTTGGTTCAGGAAATACGTCAGAAGCATTATAAGTAGGTGGTCTTCCCGAACCGGGCGGGGAAGTTCATAACCGGTACAGGGTTTTGTTT
>DAIRGA010000038.1:0-40482 GCA_036794825.1 Bacteroidales bacterium
CCACAACCAAAGAATATTTGAATAAATTAAAAAAGAAGGGTGTAATCAAACGCATTGGCCCCGCTAAAGGAGGCCACTGGCAAATAATCAACCTTTAAACTCTTCAACCTTTAAACTTTTAAACCTATCAACCAACTCAACGACTCTGCGAGGGAGGCACCCTGCCTGACTGCGTCACGCAGGCAGGGACCGAAGCAGCCTCAACCTTCTCAACCTTTCAACCTTTAAACCCTTCAACTTTTCAACCCTTCAACCTAAAGCATAAGAACACGGATGACACAGATGCAACGGATAACCACAGATTAAAAACCCCAAACAACGAACCCCAAACGCCTAACGCCCAACGCCCAACGTCTAACGCCCAACATTTATACAAAGACTTCGGCGTGAGCGCTCAGTCGAACGCTCAGTCGAACGCTTGCCGAAGTGCCCAACCCCGAACATTTACACTGAGCTTACCAAAGTGCCGAACAACAAACCCCAAACAACTAACACATAAACAATGAAAACCCTCCTCATCACCGGCGGAACCGGCTCTTTCGGGAATGCAGTCCTCCGAAGATTTCTCACTGACGACACCTTCAGCGAGATCAGAATCCTCAGTCGCGATGAAAAAAAACAGGACGACATGCGGCAGTTTTACCGCAACGATAAGATCAAATACTATATCGGTGATACCCGCGACAGACGCTCGGTTGACACAGCCATGGCTGGGGTAGACTATGTCTTTCAGGCTGCTGCTCTCAAGCAAGTACCATCCTGTGAGTTCTTCCCCATGGAGGCCGTCAGGACAAACGTGATGGGAGGAGAAAACGTCCTTGACAGCGCAATACAGCATCAGGTAAAAAATGTGGTGGTACTCAGCACTGATAAGGCTGTTTACCCCATCAATGCAATGGGAATGAGCAAGGCGTTAAGCGAAAAACTCATGGTGGCCAAAAGCCGTGGGTTAAACGGAATGGGCATAACGTTTTCCGGAACCCGGTATGGAAATGTTATGGCATCAAGAGGATCTGTAATCCCGCTCTTCATTGAACAAATCAAAACCGGCAGGCCGGTAACCATCACCGATCCTGAAATGACACGCTTTATGATGACCCTTGATGATGCGGTGGAACTTGTCTGGTTTGCCTTCAACAATGCATCTAACGGGGATATGTTTGTACAAAAAGCCCCTGCTGCAACCGTTGAAGTACTGGCGCTGGCGTTAAAAGAACTCTATAATGCAGACAACCCGATCAATATCATCGGAACCCGACACGGCGAAAAACTCTTCGAAACCCTCGTCAACCGGGAAGAAATGGCCAAAGCCATTGACATGGGGCAATACTACAGAATACCTGCCGACAACCGCGACCTCAACTATGGAAAGTATTTCACCGAAGGCGAGGCCAGGGTATCGGAAGTGCAGGACTATACATCCCACAACACCGAAAGGCTTGATGTAAAAGCAATGAAAGAGCTTCTCATGAAACTCCCAATCATCCGTAAAGATATTCTCGGCGAAGACGTCAATCACATCTACGAACCCTAAATATCCGCGAAAATCTGCGTCTAAATCTGCAATAATCAGCGAGAACTAACTCAGCGATATTCAGCGAGAAACCAATCCGCGAAAATCCGCGAGAAACCAATCCGCGAAAATCTGCGAGAACCCATTCATCGAGTATCCGCAAGAAACTAAAATTCCCAATGACCGAAAACGATATTTCATACGCAATCCGTGGTGCCATCTTTAAGGTCTATAATAATATTGGCCCTGGTTTACTTGAGTCAGCATATGAAGCTGCACTTAGCTATGAATTAAAGAAGGAAGGTTTTAATGTAGTAACCCAGGTTGGACTACCTTTTGTTTATGAAACTATCAACATGGACATGGGTTATCGAATAGACATTTTAGTTGAAAACAAAGTAATCATAGAAGTCAAATCTGTTGATCAGCTTGCCGATATTCATTTTAAACAATTGCTGACCTATTTGAAGTTATCTGATAAACGCCTTGGTATCCTGGTCAATTTCAATACAGTTAAAATTAGCGAATCCATTAAACGGATAGTAAATAAGCTAGAAGAATAAAATGTTTCTCGCGGAGGGTCGCTGATAAATTTCCGCTAATATGCGCAGAAATCTATTCGATGATAATCTGCGATAATAAAATCCGCGATAATCTGCGAGAAATAAAAAAGCGACCATCTGCTATAAGAAAATCAGCGATAATCAGCGAGAACTAATAAACTATGATCAAAGTAGGCATCACCGGCCAGGCCGGCTTCATCGGCACGCACCTATTCAATACCCTGGGATTGTATCCCGATCATTTTGAAAGAATACCTTTTGAAGATGTTTATTTCAAGGATACGGATAAACTAAATACCATTGTCCGCTCCTGCGATACCATAATCCATCTGGCCGCCATGAATCGTCACAACGACCCGGAGGTTATTTATAACACCAATATCGGGCTTGTTAAACAACTTATTGCTGCCTGCGAAGAAACAAAATCAACACCTCACATCCTCTTCTCCTCCTCAACCCAGGAAGAACGCGATAACCTTTACGGTAAATCCAAGAAAGAAGGCCGTGAGCTTTTCATACGGTGGGCTGAAAAGAATGACGCTTCATTCACCGGCCTTGTCATTCCAAATGTCTTTGGTCCTTTCGGACATCCTTATTACAACTCCGTGGTGGCTACCTTCTGCCATCAGCTCACACACAACGAAACCCCAAAAATTGATGTGGACGGGGAGCTGAAATTAATTTATGTTGGAGAATTGGTGGAAACAATTGTGGAAGAAATTGTCAGAACACAGAGTGAAAAGGTGAATACAGGTAAAAACAGTGAAAATCAGCAGAATCAGTGCCATCTGCTTTCCGTTAATCACACTTCAACCATCAAAGTCTCCGCCCTGCTCTCAAAACTTGAACAATACAAAACCAACTACTTCAACAACGGAATGATCCCAGACCTCGACAATCCCTTCGACCGAGACCTCTGGAACACCTTCCTCTGTTATATCGATCACGAAACCTTCTTCCCCTTCCATCTCAAACTCAACACCGACGACCGGGGCAGTTTCGTTGAAACCGTAAAGCTCAACAGCGGCGGACAAGTCTCCTTCTCCACCACTAAGCCCGGCATCACCCGCGGAAACCACTTCCACACACGCAAGGCCGAACGCTTTGCCGTGATCAAAGGAAAAGCAAAAATTGAACTCCGAAGGATTGGTACCAAAGAAGTACTCACCTTCGACCTCGACGGCAGCCAACCCTCTTTTGTCGACATGCCAGTCTGGTACACCCACAACATCACCAACATTGGAGACGATGATCTTTACACCATCTTCTGGATTAATGAGCACTACGATGCAAATGACCCGGATACCTACTTTGAAAAGATATAAGAGCCAAGGAAAAAGGAAAAAGTGGATGACATCACATATAAACTCATGACTTCTGACATTAACTTAAAGCTTTTTAGACAGCCCTTACTTTTGCCTCCTTACTTTTTACTTTTTCCTTTTTCCTTTTTCCTTTTTCCTTTTTACTTTTTACTTTTTACTTTTTCCTTTTTACTTTTTCCTTTTTACTTTTGCCTTTTTACTTTTGCCTTAACTCTTCTTCCATGAAAGAGAATGATTTATTGGACAGAACCTTCAACTTTGGTGTAAGATGCTTAAAACATTTGAAAACTTTTCCTAATACGTCTGAGTATTCGATCATTAAATATCAACTTGGAAAATCAGCAACATTCATCGGTGCAAATTATGAAGAGGCTCAAGCCGGTTCCTCAAAGGCAGACTTCAAGAACAAAGTAAGAATATCACTTAAAGAAGCCCGTGAATCCAACTACTGGCTTAGGGTTTTAAAGGCGTTGGAGGAAAAATCAAATGAAGAATTGGAATTCTTGGTAAATGAAAGTAAAGAACTTAAAAACATTTTAGCCAGCATTATCAATAAGTTAAACCAATAATCCGTCAGATCAAAGGAATTCCCTGCCCTTTTCACTTTTTACTTTTTACTTTTTCCTTTTCACTTCTCACTTTTTACTTTTTCCTTTTTACTTCTAACTTTTTCCTTTTTCCTTTTTACTTTTGCCTTGGCTCTTACTTACAAAATATGAAAAAACTAAAAGTCTTAACAGTAGTAGGCACCCGTCCGGAAATCATCAGGCTCTCAAGGGTAATGGCAAAGCTCGACCAATCCGAAGCCATTGATCACATCACCGTACACACCGGCCAGAACTACGATTACGAGCTCAACGAAATCTTCTATGAAGATATGGGAATCCGTAAACCGGACTATTTCCTCAATGCAGCCGGCGCCAACGCCACCGAAACCATCGGACAGGTCATCATCAACATTGACCCCATCCTCGAAAAGGAGAAGCCAGATGCGTTCCTTGTCCTCGGCGACACCAACAGTTGCCTCTGCGCCATACCCGCCAAGAAGCGCCACATCCCCATCTTCCACATGGAAGCAGGAAACCGTTGCTTCGACCAAAGAGTGCCCGAAGAAACCAACCGGAAAATCGTGGATCACATCTCCGATATCAACCTAACCTACAGCGACATTGCCCGCGAGTACCTCCTCCGCGAAGGACTCCCGGCCGACCGCATCATCAAAACCGGCAGCCCGGTGTTTGAAGTACTCAACCATTACATGCCCAAAATTTTGGCCTCCGATGTTCTCCAGCGACTTGGGCTTGAAAAGGAAAAGTACTTCGTTGTCTCAGCCCACCGCGAAGAAAACATCAACAGTGAAAAGAATTTCAAAGGATTGATTGATTCACTCAACCTCATTGCAGAAAAGTTTGGATTTCCAATTATTGTTTCAACCCATCCAAGAACCCGCAAGAAGTTGGAAGAGATGAAGAGCCAAGGTAAAAGTAAAAAGAGCCAAGTGGTGCTGAATTCACTGATACAATGGCAGAAGCCGCTGGGTTTTTCTGATTATAATGCGCTCCAAATTAACGCCTATGCCGTCCTTTCAGACAGCGGCACCATATCTGAAGAATCATCCATCATGAACTTCCGCGCCCTCAACATCCGCGAAGCCCACGAACGCCCCGAAGCCATGGAAGAAGCCTCCGTGATGATGGTGGGGTTGAATCCGGAGAGAATACTGCAGGGATTAGTTCAACTTCAATACCAAAAAACAGGCAATGAAAGAAACTTCCGGCCGGTCGGGGACTACAGTATGCCAAATGTAAGCGACAAAGTCGCAAAAATCATCCTCAGCTACACCGACTACATCAAAAGAACCGTCTGGCGAGAATAAAAACTACCACAACCCAACCCTTCAACCAATAGTATTTCGAACACAGATGACACAGATGCAGCGGATAACCACAGATAAAAAACCCCAAACCCCAAACAACAAAATCCAACGCCCAACGTCCAACGTCCAACGTCCAACTCTTCAACCCTCTGTCTCTGCGAGCGCAGCGAAGCAGCCTCATCCTTTCAACCAAATCAACGTCTCTGCGAAGAGTGCCGGACGTCCGGCAACGACGCAGCCAAATACAGAAGTGAAAATTCGACAAATCCGGAAGTAAAATCATGCCATATGAGGAAGTAACGCTATATTCACACTATGTATCATTTCAACATGAACAAAAAATCCTATATGTCAAGGTTGTGCGATGCCGATTTACAATTGGCACTGCAATCATCGGGCGCTGTCCTTATTGAAGGAGCTAAATGGTGTGGTAAAACCAGTACAGCAAGCAATGCTTCACGCAGTGTATTGTTTATGCAAGACCCTGATAACGCCGGCTCATATCTTGCAATGGCTGATACAAAACCATCCTTGCTGCTCAAAGGTGAAATACCACGATTGATAGACGAGTGGCAAATGGCCCCCGTTTTATGGGATGCCGTTCGGTTTGAAGTGGACAAAAGAGCCGAAACAGGCCAGTTCATTCTGACCGGCTCGGCTGTACCCTCAGATAATGTTATCGCTCACACCGGTACTGGCCGGATATCGCGACTGAAGATGCGCCCAATGAGCCTTTTTGAGTCGCTGGAATCGAATGGTTCAATATCATTGAAGGCATTATTTGATGGCGACCAGGATGTTGAGGCGATTTCAGATATGAGCATCGAACAAATTGCTTTCGCTTTATGCAGAGGGGGATGGCCAGCCAGTGTTAAACTCAGTGGTGAAGTTGCTTTACGAATGGCAACGGATTATGTGGAGGCAGTTATAAATTTCGACGTTTCAAGAGTTGACAACATAGAAAAAAATCCTGACAGAGTTCGGTTGTTGTTGCGGTCTTTAGCCCGTAACATAGCCACAACTGCCTCATATCAAACAATCATTGCCGACATGGAAGCAACAGATGTCACTATTTCAGACAAGACATTAAGTTCGTATATGAATGCCCTGCGCCGGATTTTTGTAGTTGAAGATTTGCCGGCATGGTCGCCCTCATTGCGCTCAAAAACAGCCATTCGGACCTCAGTAAAAAGACATTTTGTCGACCCCTCTATTGCCACTGCAGTGTTGAGAACAAATCCCGATGGTATATTAAAAGACTTTCAGTACTTTGGATTCCTGTTTGAATCCTTGTGTACCCGAGACATTCGGGTATATGCACAAACAAACGATGGCGATGTGTTTCATTATCGCGATAAAAGTGGCTTAGAGTCCGATCTCATTGTACGACTCCGCGATGGCCGATGGGCTGCAATTGAAGTAAAACTGGGTAAAAAACAAATTGATGAAGCTGCTGAAAACCTTTTGACGCTAAAGTCCCGCATTGACGACGATAAGATGGGCGAAGCATCGTTTTTGATGATACTCACAGGCGGACAATATGCTTACCGTCGCAATGACGGTGTGTTGGTTGTACCGCTCGCTTGTCTGAAAAACTAAAGCGATTGACCAACAATTAAAATAAAAGTTGGGTACTTTTTGTTAACCGAAATCATGATAGGTCAGTCTCCTGCATACAAACACAGAACACCAAACTTCTCAACTTTTCAACCCCTCAACTCTTGTATCTGCGAGGGAGGAACGACCGAAGCAGCCTCAACCCTTCAACCAGTAGTATTTCAAACACAGATGACACAGGTGCAACGGATAACCACAGATTAAAAACCCCAAACAACGAACCCCAAACGCCTAACGCCCAACCTCCAACGCCCAACGTCCAACGCCCAACGTTTAACGCCCAACGTTTAACGCCCAACGCACAACGCCTAACGCCTAACGCCCAACGTCTAACGTCCAACGCCCAACGTCCAACCTTTAAACTCCTCAACTTCTCAACTCCTCAACTATTCAACCCTTTCAGCAATGATACCCGATAAAGAATCACAAAATGTTGAGTTCAAGCAAGGATGGCATGATGACTATCTGAAATGGGTATGTGGTTTTGCTAATGCTGGTGGTGGAAGTCTTTTTGTGGGCGTTAACGATGAAGGGAAGGTTTGCGGTTTAAACAACTCCCGGCAACTGATGGAAGAAATACCCTCTAAAACAAGAGACCTGATGGGTGTGACTGTTGCTGTTAATCTACTAAATGAAAAAGGGAAGGATTGTATCGAAATTATCACACCGGAATACAATACACCAATATCACTGAGAGGAAGGTATTACTATCGAAGCGGCAGCACAAACGCTGAGTTGACCGGTAATGCACTAACAGATTTTCTGATGCGAAAATTTGGAAAAACCTGGGATGATGTTTACGAAATTTCATACTCACCTGAATTAATTGACACCAAAACAATTGAAATCTTTAAAAGATTAGCGCTTGATCGACTGCCGGGAGTTTCGGCTGAGAACGACCCGCAGATACTCTTACAAAAATTGAATTTGATAAAGAATGGCAAGCTAAAAAGGGCAGCAATTTTACTCTTTGGGTCAGAGCCGCAGGATTTCTTTAAACAAGCACACATAAGAATCGGGAAATTTGCCTCTGATGTGGATATTATCTCCAGCGATCTCATTGTCGGTAACTTGTTTCAGCAGGTAGATCAGGCTTTGAATATCCTGAAGGCGAAATATTTAACAAGCGCCATCACCTACGAAGGTATCCATAGACGCGAAATACTTGAATACCCCTACCTGGCTCTTCGTGAAGCAATCTTAAACGCAATAATCCATCGGGATTACCTCACAACATCTGCAATTCAAATCAGAATCTACAGCAACAAACTAATCATTCTCAACGAAGGCGCTTTGCCTCATGAAATTAAGGTTGAAGACCTGAAAGTGACACACCTTTCAAAACCCCGGAATATGCTGCTTGCAGATGTATTTTACAAAGCAGGTTTTATTGAGAGTTGGGGACGAGGTACGCTCAAAATGATTGCTGAATGCCTGCACCAAAACCTGCCTGAACCTGAATTTGAAAGTAAAAATCACATGTTTTCCGTGTTATTTAAAAAAACCGACCTGAAAACCGACCTGAAAACCGACCTGAAAACCGACCTGAAAAATTACACTATTGAGGATCACATTTTGGCAATTATAGCTGATGATAATCGGGTCACAATACAAGTAATTGCAGAGAAGGTTGGAAAAGGGATAACCACAACCAAAGAATATTTGAATAAATTAAAAAAGAAGGGTGTAATCAAACGCATCGGCCCCGCAAAAGGCGGCCATTGGCAAATAATCAACCTTTAAACTTTTCAACCCTTCAACTTTTCAACCCTTCAACCTTTAAACTTTTCAACCCTTCAACTTTTCAACCCTTAAACTTTTCAACTCTTCAACTTTTCAACCCTTAAACTTTTCAACCCTTCAACCCTCGTCTCTGCGATCCCGCACACTTGTGGTGAGCTTGTCGAACCATGCCGGGAGAAGCAGCCTCAACCTTTCAACTCTTCAACCTCCCACCTTCAATGAAAATTGAGCAAATACTAAAATTGCCTGAAGGTCGCAGACTGGAATTTAAGGTAACTTTACCATCCAAATCTGATCTGGCAAAAACCATTTGTGCTTATGCCAACGATGCTGGAGGTGATATCTATATTGGAATCCAGGATAATCCGAGGTTAATTGTTGGTTTGCCCGAAGATGAACTCGTAGAACTCGAAGAACAGATCAGTAACATCATCTTTACTCGCTGCTATCCAACTATTATCCCTGATATTTCATTAATTACCACCGAAGAAAAGTATTTAATAAAAATATCAGTTTACCGTGGCAGTTTGCCACCATATTATTTGAAGGAGTCGGGTAAAGATGAGGGTACCTTTATTCGGGTAGGATCTACCAATAGAAAAGCCGACCAGGTAATTGTTGAGGAACTTGAGCGAAAAAAAAGAAATGTGTCTTTTGATAGTGAACTGATTTTTGACAAACCAGCAAAAAATTTGGTAATTACGTCATTTGAATCGTTATACCAGGATAAAACAGGTGAAATATTATCTGTTCCGACACTTAAAAAGCTTGAGCTATTAAAACTGAATCATGGCATCGAATATCCGACAAATGCCCTGTTGCTCTTTTCTGACGACAATCTTCGCAACCATTATTTCCATTTCGCAAAAGTAGAATGTGCAAGGTTTAAAGGAACTGATAGCGATGAGTTCATCGATCAGAAAAGTATCACTTCAAACATTGCGTCTCAATCAGAAGAAGCATATAATTTTATATTGAGGCATATCAATAAAGGAGCTTTTATAGAAGGAGTCTATACAAAATCTCGTTGGGAATATCCGGTTAAGGCAATCCGTGAAGTGATTCGTAATGCAGTGGTTCACCGCGACTATTCTTTAACTGGGAAAGATATTAAAGTAGCAGTTTATGACGATATGGTAGAAGTGACCAGTCCCGGCCTGCTTCCACCATCTATAGATTACAGTGCTATGGATAGTCGCCAGTCTGATGCAAGAAACAAAGTAATAGCACCTGTTTTTAAGAAACTGGGAATCATTGACCAATGGGGAAATGGCCTGAAGCTTATTGCTGACGAACTTAAAGACTATCCTGAAATTGTTTTTCGGTGGAAAGAAGTTGGATTATCTTTTCAGGTTCAATTCATTAAGGCAGATTTTAAAGCTGACCTTCAATCCCGGCAAGAGTTAGGGCAAGAGTTAGGGCAAGAGTTAGGGCAAGAGTTAGGGCAAGAGCAAAAGGAAAAAACCCTGTTTACTTTGCTTCTGGAACAACTTCAAATAAAACCCTTATCACGGAGAGAACTTATGATGGCATTCGGAATGAAAACAGTTTCAGGTTACCTTAATCGTACCCTGAAAAAACTTCAATCATATGAATTGATCAAGCATACCATTCCTGATAACCCGAACCATCCGAATCAAAAATTTCGGATTACCGGAAGAGGGATAAACTTTATTCAACTGGTGAATGATCGAAATTGAGATTAACAGATAAATAGGATGCAGACTCGCTTAAAATCAAAGCGGGTTTGGATACGACAAATGTTACCGAAAATGTTACTGAAAATAGGTTGGATTTAGTTTTAAATGAGATTAAGCTCAATCCAAAAACTATCTTATGATCAGCCAGGCAAGGTACTGAATCTAACGCGAATGACAGTTTTTCGTGACATCGAAAAACTTAAAGAAGAGGGTAAAATCAAACGCATCGGCCCCGCAAAAGGAGGCCATTGGCAAATAATCAACCTTTAAACTCTTCAACCTTTCTCCAAAGGAGTCCTTCGGACAACCCTTCAACCTTTAAACTCTTCAACCTTTAAACTTTTAAACCTATCAACCAACTCAACGACTCTGCGAGGGAGGCACCCTGCCTGACTGCGTCACGCAGGCAGGGACCGAAGCAGCCTCAACCTTCTCAACCTTTCATCCTTTAAACTCTTCAACTTTTCAACCTTTAAACTTTTCAACCCTTCAACCCTTAAACTTCTCAACCTTTAAACCCTTCAACTTTTCAACTCTCTCAACTTTTCAACTCTTCAACCCTCTCACCCATGTACGCATTCGCTTTTGAAAAACTAGCCGTATGGCAAAACAGCAGGACGTTGGTAAAAGAAATCTACAAAATCACCAGATCATTTCCTGAAGATGAAAAGTTTGGACTTGTATCTCAGATGCGAAGAGCCATCATTTCGGTAAGTTCGAACATTGCTGAAGGATCATCAAGAAGCACAAAAAAAGATCAGGCAAACTTCTACACCATAGCGTTTAGCAGCCTTATGGAAGTATTGAGTCAGGTTATTTTATCCTGGGACTTAGAGTTCATCACCGAAAACCAATACATTGAACTCAGAAACCCAATTGAAGAAATCAGCAAACAACTCAACGCCCTGCGCAACGCAGCCCTCAACCCTTAAACTCTTCAACCTTCTCAACCTTTCAACCCTTCAACTTTTCAACCTTTCAACTCTTCAACCCTTAAACTTTTCAACCTTTCAACTTTTCAACCTTTCAACCCTTCAATTCCTTAACTCTTCAACCTTTCAACCCTTAAACTTTTAAACCCTTCAACCCTTCAACTCTTCAACCTTCTCACCCATGCACGCATTAATCACCGGCGCCGACGGCTTCATAGGCTCACACCTCACCGAACTCTTACTCAGCAAAGGCTACAAAGTCCGCGCACTGTCATACTACAACAGCTTCAACTACTGGGGCTGGCTCGAAGACATCGCGGCTAACCCGAATCTAGAAGTGGTAACCGGCGATGTGCGCGACCCCCATTTCTGTAAAGAGATCGTTAAAGGAGTGGACATCATCTTCCATCTCGCAGCGCTCATTGCCATTCCCTATTCCTATGTAGCCCCCGACAGCTATGTGGACACCAACGTCAAAGGAACTTTGAACATCTGCCAGGCGGCAAAAGAGGCCGGGAACATCCGCGTGATTCATACTTCCACATCAGAAGTTTACGGAACAGCGCAATATGTACCCATTGACGAAAAGCACCCGAAGCAGCCGCAGTCGCCTTACAGCGCCAGCAAGATTGGAGCCGATATGATGGCCATGAGTTTTTACAATGCCTTCGGACTGCCCGTTACCATTGCCCGCCCGTTTAATACCTACGGACCGCGCCAGTCTGCCCGCGCCATCATCCCAACCATCATCACCCAGATTGCCGCCGGAATCAAAGAAATTAAGCTGGGCGACCTCACACCCACCCGCGACTTCAATTATGTAAAAGATACCGCCCGTGGATTCCTCGCCCTCGCTGAATGTGACGAAACCATCGGAAAAGAGATCAACATCGCCTCCAACACCGAAATCTCAATGGCCGACACTTTGAACCTGATAAAGAGCATAATGAATAGTGATGTTCAGTTTATTACAGATGAGCAGCGATTACGCCCAAAAGACTCAGAAGTATTCCGCCTTAAGGGAGATAATTCATTGATTCATGAGTTAACCGGCTGGATACCTGAACATAGCCTGCAGCAAGGGCTGGCCGAAACCATTGACTGGTTCAAAAGCCCTGGAAACTTTAAGAAGTACAAAGCAGGTATTTATAATGTTTGAGGTTGGAGGTTGGACGTTTGACGTTTTTTACTTAGACAAATTGAGTTAACAGAATGAGAATAATGAAAATCGAGAGATTTGAAGATTTAGAAATTTGGCAGGAAGCAAAGGCATTTTCCAAAATGGTTTATTAAATTGCCAGTATTGAAAATATTTTAGCCAGTTAATTAGTTGTAAAACATGCCATTACCAATAAACATAGAGCACTTACTTGCAGCAAACAAAGTAGAAAGCAGCCGTATTGAATTCAAGGCAGGTTGGAATCCGGATGCAATTTACCGGACAGTGTGTGCATTTGCCAACGATTTCGACAATATCGGCGGAGGTTACATTGTTATTGGTGTTGAAGAAGAAAATGGAGTTGCTAAGCGTCCGGTTAAAGGATTGGATAATGCACAATTAGACACTATCCAACGTGAAATGATTGGGTTCAACAATCTGATTGAACCAACATATTTCCCTGCGGTTTCTGTTGAACAACTGGATGGTAAAAATATAATAGTGATGTGGGTTATGGGAGGCGCCTCCCGTCCTTACAAAGTACCTGAATATGTAACGCACAAGAAAAAAATACACCGTTATTACATACGATACAATTCGTCGTCAATTGTGCCTAAAGGGGATCTTGAACAGGAGTTGATTTCGCTCAGCAATCAAACACCATTTGACGATCGTGGAAATTTACAGGCGTCTTATGCTGATATTTCAAAGATACTGCTTTACGACTATCTGACAGCGATAAACAGCCGGTTAGCCAGGGATATAGAGTTACTTACCATCGAAGAAATACTCAAACAAATGGATTTGCTGGTAGGTTCTGCTGAAAAATATTATATTAAGAATGTGTGCATTATGCTGTTTTGCGAACAGCCGTTTCGGTTTTTTCCTTACACACAAGTTGATATTGTTATTTTTCCGGAAGGCAAGGCAGAAAACCCGGGTAATTTGATCGAAGTCCCAACGATAAGAGGACCTGTTCATTTCATCATCAGGCAGGTTCTTGGTTATTTGCGCACAAACATCATTAAAGAGCGAATTGTTAAAATGCCAGACATAGCAGAAGCTAATCGCATTTTTAATTATCCGTTTGAAGCACTCGAAGAAGCGGTTGTAAATGCTCTTTATCATCGCGATTATCAAATACAAGAGCCTGTTGAGATTACTGTTGAACCTAATAAAATTGAAATTATTAATTATGGGGGGCCGCACCGTTCCATAAAATACCAGGATATTAAAGCAGGAAAAATCTTCAAAGCACGTCGTTACCGTAACCGCAGGTTGGGTGAGTTCCTTAAAGAGCTTGATCTAACCGAAGGCCGAAGCACCGGAATCCCTACCATTCAAAGCGCTTTAAGTAAAAATGGATCTCCTTTGGCGTTGTTCGATACCGATGATGACAGAACCTATTTTTTAGTCGAATTTCATTGCCACACAAACTTCATTAATTCATTAAATTTGAGTGAATTTGCCAGCACTCATTTTAATAATCAAAATACAGGTCAAGTAAAAGGTCAAGTAACAGGTCAAGTAGCAGGTCAAGTAACAGGACAAGTAACAGGACAAGAGATTGACAATACTACCCTAAGACTTATACGAATTATGACCAACAAACAAATGTCAGTAAAAGAAATGATGCTGAAATTAAACTTAGCCGGTCGCGATAACTTCAGAAAAGGATATTTGCAGCCAGCCATAGAACAGGGCTATGTGGCAATGGCATTTCCTGCTAAGCCCAATCATCCTAATCAAAAGTATTATCTGACTTCTAAATCTCAGGAATTGCTCAATACCTTAAACAATCAATAATTAAATACTCCGCACAGTCAGAAGATTATTGAACATTATGAATCAAAACTGAAACACTAATTCTCATCAATGAAATTTTGCAAATCAATGTAAAGTTAATCGCCGATGAACAGCGCCTCCGACCAAAAGACTCCGAAGTTTTTCGATTGATGGGAGATAATAAGTTAATAAAGGAAATAACCGGCTGGTCACCGGAATACACCCTTGCACAAGGACTAAAGGAAACCATCAAGTGGTTTAAAAACCCTAAAAACCTGAAAAAAATCAAAACTAATATCTACAATTTATAATATGGAATACAAAATTCCGCTTTTCGATCTAAATTTAGACGAAAAAGAAGAACAGGCAGTTATCGAAACCATTCAATCCAAATGGATTTCTACCGGTCCCAAGACGGCTGCATTTGAACAGAAGTTTGCAGAAATGTTAGTAGCGGATTATGCCATTGCCCTTTCAAACTGCACTGTGGCTCTTCATCTGGCATTAAAGCTGGCCGGCATTGAATCTGGTGATGAAGTAATCTGTCCATCATTGACTTTTGTGGCTACGGTTAACTCGATCAGGTATGTAGATGCAACTCCGGTTTTTGCTGATGTTACAAGTTATGAAAATCCGACTATTGATCCTGACGATATCATGAAGAAGATTACTTCAAAAACTAAAGCCATTGTAGTGATGCACTATGGCGGTTTTGCCTGCGATATGGACAGGATCATGGAAATCGGGAAGCATCATGGGATTAAAATAATTGAAGATGCCTGTCATGGCCCACTGAGTGAATACAAAGGCAAAAAACTAGGAACGATAGGGGATGTAGGCTGCTTCAGCTTTTTCTCGAACAAAAATATAAGCACCGGTGAAGGCGGTATGTTGGTGACCAACAGAGAAGAGTATGCCGCCCGTACAAAACTCCTTCGCTCCCATGGTATGACTTCGATGTCCTACGAACGTGCCAAAGGGCACTCTACAGCTTACGATGTGGTTGACCTGGGTTATAACTACCGGATGGATGACATTCGCGCTGCCATTGGCCTGGTGCAATTGGATAAAATTGAAGAAGACCTGAAACTTAGAGCTGAGATCCGTAAATTGTACATCGAACACCTGGAAAAGATGGATGGAATTATTATTCCTTTTAAAGATTACACAGACTTTTCATCCAACTACATCTTTCCCATTGTATTGAAAGATTCGACTTTTGAGAAAAGAGACAAAATTCGAGTACAATTGGCAGAAGCCGGCATTCAAACCAGTGTACATTACCCTGCTGTACACCAATTTTCGATTTATAAAGAATTCTCCACCGAACTGCCAGTGACAGAGTATTTAGTAAATAATTTGATTACACTGCCGATGTACTCAAAACTCACAAATGTTGAAATAAAAGAAATCTGCGATAATTTACAGATTAATATTTAGCAATTAAGGTATGAAAATTGATGTTGATAATATGCACAGTTTTATTAGTGCAAAAGAAATTAAATTAGGTTCTAATGTTAATATTGGTGAAGGTACTTTAATTAAAGGACCTGAAGGACTAGCTGACTATGTTGAAATTGGTGACAATGTTTTTTTAGATAGCAATATTTTTATCATGACACCAGAGTTAAGAATAGGGGATTATGCAAGAGTATATAAGAATTGTCGCATTACAGGTTACAGCCCTTGCATCATTGGACATAATTTTTGGTGTGATCAGAATACAATTTTGAATTGTACTGATTTATTGAGAATTGGTAATAATGTTGGGATTGGAGCATATAGTCAATTATGGACACACATTAAATTTGGTGATATTTTAGAAGGTTGTAGGTTTAATAATACTAAGCCAATGGTAGTTGAAGATGATGTGTGGTTTGTTGGACATTGCATTGTTTCACCAATTAATGCGAAAAAAAAGAGTATGGCTATGGTTGGTTCTGTAATAACTAGAGACATGGAAGAAAATCATATTTATGGTGGTTCACCTGCAAAAGATTTATCGGATAAATTAGGATTTCAATTTGAAGAAAGAAAACTTGAGGATAAAATGAATATGATGCAAATTAAATTGGATGAGTTTTTCACAAGTTATGATGCAAAGAATAGAAATCAAATTCAAATTGTCGACAATTTTGATAGATATCTAGATGATAATATAACTTACTTTAATGTATTTTCAAGATCTTACACAAAAAGAAAATCGGAGATAGAAATAAAGTTTATGAATTTTTTGTTGCCGTTGTACAAATTTATTCCTCATTTATAAATAAATATTCTACCATGAATCTTGCAATGAATGAGAGCTATAGAAAATACAGATTTAATGATTTTACATTTAACAACTATGAACGCTTGATATGTTTGTCTTTAAAGAATTATCAATTCGCTTTTTATAACGAGAAATTGGATGGTACTGTTAAAACCATTTTATTAAGACATGATGTTGAATTTTCTGTACCAATCGCTTTAAAAATGGCAGAAATTGAAAGTAGCCTTGGCATAAGGGCTACCTATTTTATACAACTGCATGGTGATTTTTATAATGCATTGGAAAAGCGGACATTTGAGCAATTAAAGAGAATAGAAGCACTCGGCCATCAATTAGCGCTACATTTTGACGCACATTTCTGGGATATAAAAAAAGAGGATCAGCTTACTCAATTTCTGGAAATTGATAAAAAAACATTTGAGCGATATTTTAATACCATTCCAAAAGCTTTTTCTTTTCATAACAACAATGCGTTCACGCTTTCCTGCGAAAAAGAAACATATGCAGGAATGATAAACGTGTATGCAAAGAAATACAAAAGAGATTTAGGTTATTGCGCTGATTCCACCGGTTACTGGCGGTACGAAGTACTTGAGGATCGGTTAAAAGAAGCAAAAGATAATGTATTACAAGTGCTGATACATGATGGAATGTGGCAGGATGAGGTGTTACCCCCACGCCGGCGGGTTTACAAGGTGATTGATGAGCAGGCAATGCACCTGAAGAAGAGCTATGATGAAACGCTGCAAAAATTCAATGCATTAAATATTGATTGGGAAGGACCAGTTGAATAGAAATGCGTAAAACAATAGACACACTTGTTAATTTGGTTAATTTCCAAAAAGGGCATTACAGAAGCATAAAGGCTAAAAAAAATATTGTATCGTCCATCCTGATTAAGGGTATTAATATTTTGGTTAACTTTTTCTATGTCCCTCTCCTTTTGGACTATTTAGGCCAGGAGGAGTATGGCGTATGGCTTACCATCAGCTCTGTTGTAATCTGGTTCGGGTTTTTTGATATTGGTCTGGGGCATGGGTTAAGAAATAAATTGTCAGTAGCGCTTGCCAACAAGGATTTAATATTAGCAAAAAAGTACATCAGTACTACCTATGCAGTTTTGTTGATTGTTGCCGTATCATTGTCATTATTGTTTTCGTCAGTTGCTGGATTATTTGACTGGAATACTATATTTAACACAGTGGCAATTGATGCTGATAAATTATTGGTTGTTGTTCTTATTGTTTTCAATGCGTTTTTCTTGCGATTTGTTTTTCAAATAATTGGTGTTGTATTGCTTGCAGACCAGCGCCCTGCGGTTAACAACCTTTTTGGCTTAATAACCAATGTTACAACACTTGTAATTATCATAATACTGATGTATTACTCCAAAGCAGGTACGCTTGTCGAATTCAGTTTCATTCTGAGTGTTATACCACTGATTGTATTTTTAATTGCATCAGTTTTGCTTTTTAATTCCACATACAAACACATTTCGCCGGCATTTAAAAGCATTGAGTTTTCCTTAACAAGAGATTTACTTGGGCTTGGGGTAAAATTTTTCATCATCCACATGGCTGATATTGTAATGTACACTTCTACGAACTTTTTAATTAGTTCCTTTATCAACCCTGGTGAAGTTGTTGTCTACAACATTGCTTACAAGTTATTTTCGGTATCAACAATGCTTTTTACGATTGTACTCACACCAATGTGGTCTGCAATAACGGATGCTTATGCTAAAAATGATCTTGACTGGATCAAGAGAAGTATAGGTAAGATTCAAAAATTAGGCTTTTTAATGAGCTTTGGCGTAATAATTCTATTGTTCCTATCCTCTTTTGTTTACAGTCTGTGGATTGATGATCGAGTGGATATTCCCTTTGAAGTTTCAGCAGTAATTGCTTTTTCGTCAATATTGCGGCTCACTTTTAGTGTTTTTGTGGCTTTTCAGAATGGAATAGGAAAGATTAAGATTGTTATGTATTTGTCAATTATGTCGGCCATATTCTACATACCCTTTGCCTACCTTCTGGCAATTGTATATCAGCTTGGGATTATTGGTATTTTATTGGCAAGTATAATAATTGAAATACCGGTTAGGGTGCAACAGGTTGTGCAATACTATAAAGTTATAAACAGAAAAGAACTGGGAAAATGGATGCAATAGAAGTAATAGAGCCAAAAGTTACGGTATACATGAATACCCGTAATAGGGCCGGGTTAATTGGACGTGCATTGGATAGTTTGAGAAATCAGACCTTCACCGATTTTGAGGTACTGGTACTTGATGCCGGATCAACTGACAATACACAAGCAGTTGTTGAGAAATATACAATATTCGACAATCGCATAAAATACATCGGCTTTGGTAATGAAAAACTTGCGACTTGCCTCAATTATGTTATCTCCAAAGCAAAAGGAAAATACATTACCCAACTGGATGATGATGATGAGTACTTCCCTGAAAAGATTAGCCTGCAGGTACAATTATTAGATAGCAGTCCAGAAAAGGTTGGGGTAGTTTATTGCTGGGAAGAATTCTGGGATGACAAAAAAAATGAGACGCTTTACCTGAATAAGCCAAATGTCCGGGGAGATGCTTATTTGAAACTACTTGAAAGATCATGTGTCGGAGGTGGTACAACAATGATGATGCGAAAATCGGCATTTGATTTTGTGGGTGGTCTTGATGAATCAATACAATTGGGTGCAGATTATCAGTTGAACATCAATTTGTCCAAACACTTTCACCACGATTTCGTTCCGAAAGTACTTGTTAGGACACATATCAATCATCAATATGGCAGATTGTCAGAAATGAAAGTTGAAATAATGCGCTATGAAGATATCATAGAAATGGTTGAAAAAATTTTACTTGATCATCAGGAAGCTTTTAATGATTACCCTCATTTAAGAATTGGTCACTTTCGAAGCATTATGCACAGCGCAGCAAAAATCCGGAATTTTTCAAAGTTTTTTAAATATTTGAGAAAAGGACTTTATATCAGAAATCCTCTTCGGATTAAAATTCTTTATTTCCTGAGAGGCATGAAGCACTTACTGTTTGCAAAACGATGAAAATTACATCTATCCATCAACCCTCATTTTTCCCATGGTTAGGATTACTCGACAAAATTGCCAAATCCAACCATTTTGTTTTTTTGGATCACGCAGCAGTTAATAAAGGCTCCTACCAGTACCGGAATCTTTTCTATTGCAATGGGGCAGCCAAGTTCTTAACGCTACCTGTAGATATCAGTATCAATAAACCAATTAACGAACTTAAGTTTACAAATAGCCGGTGGGCTGACGAGCATTTAGAAAAACTTAAGAATTACTACAGGAGAGCCCTTCATTTTCAAGAGATATTTCCGATCATCCAAGATTTCTACAAAATGAACCAGGCAAACACTCCCGGCGAAGTAATCGTTAATTCGATGAAACTGATGTACAGTCTGTTTGATATGAAAATTGAAACTGAATTTTCAAGTAATTTATCCTGCAGCGAAAAAAAAGGATTCATGGTACTTGAAATCTGCAAAAAAGTACAAACAGATATCTACCTCTCAGGAAGAGGCGCCAGAGATTACATGGACGATGCGGTACTGCGTGCTTTTTCAACTGCTGGAATTGGTTTAATCTGGCATGATTTTAAACATCCGTTGTATAATCAGATGGATCAACTTGAGTTTGTTGATGGACTTTCTTCACTTGATATGCTATTTTTTCAAGGTATAGAGAAGTCTAAAGAACTATTTTGGAATAATGTAAATACTTCAAAAACGTATGAATAAACCCGGTCATAAAGTTACACGGATAATCTTTGATTCAGGCATTTCAATCATGTTTGCCTTGAAAAAAATGGATGAGCTGAACGTTAAATTGCTGATACTTCAAAGTAAAGGGAAATTTGACGGATTAATTAGCATTGGTGACATACAAAGAGCGATCATCAATAACATTGATCTCAATTTGACAGCAAGATCAATTGTAAGGGAATCCATTTATTATGCATCACCCAAAGAAGATATTAAGGAAATTAAAGCGAGAATGTTAAGAGGAAGGGACGAGTGCATGCCAATCGTTGACAGCGAAGGTAACATCGTAGATGCTATCTTCTGGGATGATATTTTTGAAAATGATGTAAAAAGGAACGAAAGTACAATTGATGTTCCGATAGTCATCATGGCAGGTGGCTTAGGAACCAGAATGAAACCGCTGACCAACGTAATTCCCAAACCATTAATACCGATAGGCGAGCACACTGTATCTGAGGAAATCATTGCCAATTTTACAAAATATGGCGCTAAAAACTTCTACATGTCAGTGAATTACAAAGCTGACATTATCAGCCATTATTTCTCAACAATAAAAAGCAAGGAGTACTCGCTTAAATTTTTCAAGGAAGATAAACCATTGGGAACAGCAGGAAGTTTGCATCTGTTAAAGGGAAAACTTACCTCAACATTTTTTGTAACTAATTGCGATGTGATGATTGACCAGGACATGCGTGATGTGCTTACTTTTCACCGGGATAACCACAACGACCTCACAATGGTATGCTCCCTTAAATCCGTTTACATTCCTTATGGAACTGTTACTACCGGCGAAAACGGTAAGTTAATAGATATGGAGGAAAAGCCTGAGATCAGGTTTATGATTAATACTGGCGTGTATCTTCTGGAACCTTCTTTATTGGAAGAGATTCCAAATGACAGAGTTTTTCATGTCACCGAACTGATACAAAGAGTGAATGAACGGACTGGTAAAGTAGCTGTTTTCCCAATCTCTGAAAAGCAGTATCACGATATCGGCGAGTGGGATTTTTACATTCGAACCATTGAATATTTAAAACAAATTAATAAACAATGAAAAGTAAACTAATATCCAATTTGTTTTTTTTGCTTATCTTGATATTTTGGATTGGTGGTGCAACAAAATTTCTCGATAATAATGAGTTTCTTTTATGGAGTTTTATAATATCATTCTTATTCTTCATTTCAAAAAAAAAGAGAATCAATACGGGTCTGATTTATATAATTCTATATTTTGGATTAATTAATTTTTTATCATGGTTATTTTTTCATGGGAATTTCAGTACTGAAACTTTCATTGGATACATATTGAGATTGGTGATGGCATATTTTTGGATATCATATTTTGGTTGGAGTTTTTTCGAGAAATATCGTAAATATGTCTTTATTGTTGCCTTGATTGGTTTGCCATTTTACATAATTCAAATTTTTGATATTGATTTTTTTATAAAACAATTTTCTAATTTAAATCTATCGAGTGAGGAAAGAGTTGGGGTAAGGTATTGGAATTTTATTATTTACACTGCACATCAAGCTCAATACGCAGGAATTACAAGAAATTCCGGCTTTGCCATTGAACCTGGCCAATATGGGTATTTGATCGGGTTTGCAACGATACTTGAGATTATTAATAGTAGATTTAATTTTAATTATAGAACCATAGTACTGATTATTATTGGGTTGAGTACATTTTCCACCAGTTATTTTCTTACATTAGCACTGACTTTACTTTTCTACCAGCTTAATACATTGAACAAAACAAAATTTTTATTTTTTAAAGTTAGTATTGTTTTGTTTTTAATCTTTAATCTTGTAACCTCAAATGTTGTTACCGAGAAAGTTTCTTTTACGTTGTACGAAAATGAAGCTATTATGCAAAGAGCGAGTTCTCATTACACGACTGGAGGGATATTAAACAGATGGGGTATGTTTCAAATAGGTTTAGAAAACTTTATTAACTATCCGTTAGGCTATGGGATAAACACAGCTGGCCTTCAAAAAGATGACCTGGGGGATATTCTTACTGGACCTAATACTTTTGCTTGGTTATCAAATATTTGGGGAATTGCATTTTTAATTGTACTACCAATTGCACTAATCAAATTTATTAAATTGCTATTGCCTGATATTTTAAGTTTTTCAATAATAGTTTTCATTGCAATCTGGATAGTCTGGCTTAATACAGCTGTTCAAAGTAAAGACTATCTTTTCTTCATAATTGTTTTGACAGGGCTATTAAAAATATTGCCGTCAAAGGAAACAATTTAATTCAACAATGATTCTTTGTTATTAATTTAGAATTTTTTGACAATCATAAATTACAAATATTTTGAAAAATTGAGTGTAACAAAAAAAAATCTTAATGTTGTATTACTTCTAACCGGCGGTTACGGTTTCCCCATTGGCGATGCCTACACCAACCGCATCCTTGCTTTTGCCAGAGGATTCGTGGAAAACGGGTGTAAGGTAACGTTGCTCATTATCTATCCCGGGCGCAATAACGAGGCTGAGGTCAGGGGAAGTATGGATGGGTTTGAGTATGTCTTCTGCGGAGGCTTCAAAAGGCCGGATAACTGGCTGCTGCGCAAACAGGTCGGAATAAAGGGAATTGTGAACATGGTGAGGGAAATCATGCATATCCATCGCAGCGTTCCGATTGATGGAATCCTGACCTTCTCACAAAATTTCTCACAAAACTTCCCGGTTTATCTCTGGTCAAGGATATCAAATACCGTTTTTGTACGGGAAAACAATGAGTTCCCGCGAAAAGTCCTGCGCCGGGGGCACAGCAATCTAACCTGGTTCGACAGGTTGTTCTTTTCTTTTGTCAACCGATTTTACGATGGATTTATATATATCAGCAGCGCGCTGGTTGACTTCAACAAACCTATGCTCAGGATAAGCATGCCCGTTGAGGTTGTTCCAATCATCGTTGATACCAACCGTTTTATAGTACCTGATACTGACCGGAAACCATGGATAACCTATTGCGGCAACCTTTTTGGTGACAAGGACGGCGTGCCCATATTGATCGAGGCTTTCTCATTGATCCATCAATCCTTCTCCGATTTCAGGCTGGTGCTTATCGGCAATACATCCAATGCGTCTGAATTTGGCAAATTGAAGCATCGCACCGAAGAACTGGGGATTGCAAAAAAAGTAGTGTTTACCGGTTTTGTGCACCGCAACGAGATACCCGGCTTGCTGCAGCAGTCCTCGCTCCTTGTGTTGGCCCGCCCCGATAACATCCAGGCCAGAGGAGGATTTCCCACCAAGCTGGGGGAATACCTTGCTTCTGGAAGGCCGGTGCTTGTAACAGCAACCAGCGACATCCCGATTTACATCAACCACGGAGCTAATGGCTACCTTGCACAGCCCGGCTCTGCTTTAGATTTTGCAGAAAAAATGACAATGATCTTATCGGATTACACGTTGGCTGAAAAAGTGGGGCTGGAGGGAAAGAAACTGACTGAAACTTATTTCAACAATGGCTGGCAAAGTAGGCGCATTATTAATTTCATCGATCAAATTAAGTCAATACTTAATTAGTATGGGCGCCTTTTTTCTGAATCATAAAAGCAGCAGTCTTTCATTCAGGCAACTGGACGAAATCTATGAAAAGAAAGGTTTTATTCATCCTGCAATGTTTAAGCTGGGTGATTATCACCTGAGATTGTACCCAAAACAGTTGATCGGAATACCAAATTTCTACATTGATGGAACTAAGTCGGTTTATGCATGTGGTTCGCTGTTTTACAAAGGGTTGGGCTATGTAAACAGTTTGAAAGCACTGTTAAAAGACCACTTTGCTGACAACATTGATCCTGGAGAGTTATACGGTAATTATGTCTTGTTGTTTTATGATGAAATCAGCAGTGGCATTGATTTATATATTGATCCTGCTTTTCTAAAAAATGTTTATTATTCTGATAAAGCCAAGGTTATTTCAAGCGATTTTCTGGCAATCATGTACGGTACAAACGGCAAATTTACGCTGAATAACAAGGCAATTGTTGAAAATATTACAACCGGGCACCTGATCCCACCTGATACCTGTGTGAATGAAATACTAAAACTCGACAAAATAAATATAAGGTCATTAGGAAAATTTTTCGGTGGTATTTCATTTGGAACAGTAGATCCAACTTCAGATACAGCACCCGTGTCGCGTGCTGAAGCGATTGTTGATGCCAACCATAAACTGTCAGCCTATTTCAAATCAGCGGCTGAATTATCTGATGAGTTTGGCGCCCATTTCGGGCTTACGGGGGGATTTGACAGCCGGTTATTGTTGATGCATGCGCGAAAGCACCTGAAAAATCTGATGACAAATTCATTTTGGCGAACTGCATCCAAAGAATACGTCAATGCAAAAGAACTGGCAAGGGTGTCAGGACTTGACTTTTTTTCATTTGAGCACAAACCATTTTTAAAGCCTGCTCCTGAAGTAATGATGAAATATGCCTTTTATTTCTTCGATGGTCAGGTGCGTTCTCAAAACAGGTGGGATGAGGAATATAACCAGCCGGGTTATACGGCTGAAATCAGTCAGGGGAAGTATGTCGGTTTTCATGGCAGCGGCGGAGAGCAGTACCGGAATGCGGATCGCTTTTATGGGAAGATTTCCTTAAAGCAGTACATTCTTTATCATTGGATGTTTCGGCAGTGTAGCGACTCATTTTTGGATAATGACCTGCAACATGAGGTGTACGAAAATATAAAGTTTAAGATTTCCCGGATCACAGGTATTCAGGCGGATAAAATTGATTTAGGTGCTTTGAAAAGAATCCAGAATGAAGTGTGGAATGCGGCCAACAGAACAACCAGGGTGAATGCACTGAATCAGCAGCAATTTTATTTCGCTCCTTTTACCGAATTTCAACTCTCCTATCCGGCCTATCAATACATACCTTTTCTGGGTAAATCTTTATCGTTTCAAATAGATATGATGAAGAATATAGACCAGGAGCTATCTGCCATAAATACAAACTATGGGTTTAATTTAATTGAAGGGGAAAAGTGGACGAATCAGATTCTTCCACTCATTGTGCATTTGTTTCCGGCAAAACTCTTTAATGCCATTTATCATCAAATAAAACATACGCAAAAAACTGGACTAAAAACAAAATTTGACATAAGGCCTTATAGTGAGCACTTTAAATCCTGTCAATCCCGGCTTGATTTGCATAAACTCAACGAAAATGTTAACCTGGCTCCTGTAGTTTTTGCCATGAATTATTTTCTCAAAATAAACGAAAACCACCTTAAACCATGAGGAACTTTATAAAAAGATTGGTAGTTTTCTTTTACGCACTAAGGATAAAATTTATTCTCAACCGGAAAATAGCAAAAATCTATGCCGGATTAGCTAAAAAATATAATCCGTCAAGATCAGGCATTAAAAAGCATTACGAAATTTGGTCGGATACTTCTATAAAACCGAACCTTAAATGGTACAAGGTGTTTGCTTCAGTTAATGGTATTGATGACCCGAGATATGTAACGGAAATACATTATTACAATTTCATCGAACCAGTGCTGAACAACAAGGGATTTTGTGAAGCCTACAGCGACAAAAATGTGTATCACAAATTACTCGATCACTCAATTTTACCCGCTATTTATCTGAGAAGTATTCATGATTCATTGTATGATGAAAGTTATTCTCCGGTTAGCTTTGAAGAGGCGATCAATAAAATCCCCTCTGGTATTAAAAAACTTATCACAAAGCAAGCCACTGACTCCGGCGGTGGGCGAGGTATTTTTCTTTTTGAAAGAAAAGGCGATAATTGGTTGAATTCATCAGATGAAGTGCTTACCTCAAATTGGCTTAGTACAATGTATAATACAAACTTTGTAGTACAGGAATATGTAACGCAACATTCCTATTTTGGTCAGTTCAACCAAAGTTCAGTGAATACCGTCCGTCTGTTAACTTACCGGTCTGTTTCTGACAATCAGATAATTCCTCTGCATGCAATTTTACGCATCGGTAAGCCGGGTTCGGTGGTTGATAATCAGGCATCCGGAGGGGTATCCTGCGGTATCGGTATTGGTGGCGTTTTAAATCATTTTGCCATTGATAAAAATGGAAACAGGTATTCTGAAATTAACGGTGTCAGTTTCGCTAAATCTCCTTCTGTTTACAAATTCGCAGAGATCGTGTCTAAGGGCTTAATGCTGGCGCCTCTTTTCATTCATCACCGTCTGCTGGGTTTTGACTTTTGCGTTGATAGCTCCGGTAATATCAGGTTAATTGAAGTAAATAACAAAAACAATGAAACCAACTTTTTTCAAATGAACAATGGCCCCTTGTTTGGCGATTACACTGATGAGATCATATCATACTGCAGGAGTAACCGGCGTTCGTTTTGTTTTGATTTTTACCTCTGATTTCACTGCTTATCAAAACATTTAACTAAATCGTAAATGAAAATAAAACATATTTTCCTGTTAACCGACTACAAAGGTTTTTTCATCTCGAAGCAAAAAGCGCAATACTATCGTGGAGGATTAGACCTGGGGAAAGTTTCATCTTATTTTTCTGTAGCAGGTATTACGGTTGAAGTGGTTTCTTTCCATGAGTTGAACAATGCATCCATCAATAAGGATGAAACAATCTTGCTTTACACTTCAAGCGAAGACAAGTTTGGGTTTTACAAATCGTACATTGAGGATGTGGTATTTCATCTCGATCAGCAAGGCTTTAATGTTTTGCCCGCTTATGCCTTCCTGAAAGCCCACAACAACAAGGTAGCCATGGAATTGCTTCGTGATCGCTGCGGTCTTGATTCGGTTCAAACAATTCAAACACGGACGTTTGGAACGCTGGAAGATTTGAAAATGGAGGCGCAGCACTTTAACTACCCGGTGGTGATTAAACCGGCATCAGGCGCCATGAGTAAGGGTGTGTCCAAAGCTGATAATGCTGACGAACTTATTCGTGCGGCAAAAAGAATTTCCCGGACATTGATGCCTTTTCACGATATCAAAGAACTGTTGCGCAAAATAAAATACCGGTCATATTACAGGCGTGAATCGCTTTTCAGGGCGAAATTTGTGGTGCAAAACCTGATCGAAGGCTTAAGTAACGACTGGAAAGTGTTGGTATATGGCGATAAATGTTTTGCCCTTTGCCGCAACAACCGCCCGAATGATTTTCGTGCCAGCGGCAGCGGCCTCTTTATCTTCCGCAAAGACCTTCCCGATGGAATGCTTGATTTTGCGCTTACCATAAGAAAGCATTTTAAGGTTCCCCACATTTCGCTCGACATTGGTTTTGACGGCCAAAAGTTCCACCTGATCGAATTTCAGTTTCTGCACTTTGGTACAACAACCATCGAAAAGTCCCCTTTCTGTTTTCAACAGGTTGATGGACGTTGGAAATGTATTGATGGCAGCTCAGAACTTGAAAAGGTTTACGTGGAAAGTTTACTTAACCACTTGCAGGAAAAATGAAAATTCTTTTTGTCTCAAGCGGTAATTCAGCATCAGGCATTTCACCTATTGTAAGCAATCAGGGGCACTCGCTAGTCAATGCCGGTTGTACTGTTGACTTTTTTTTGATAAAAGGAAAAGGAGTCAAAGGATACCTGGGCAATATAAAACCACTCAAAAAGAAAATTATTGAAGGCCACTATGACATCGTGCATGCGCATTATTCATTGTCTGCCTATGTTGCAGGCTTAGCCGGCGCAAAACCGTTAGTGGTTTCGTTGATGGGTTCTGATGTCAAAGGGGGTAAATCAGCCAAGGTTTTCCTTAAATTTTTCAGCAGATTTTTCAGTTGGCAGGCATTGATCGTTAAATCACAAGATTTACAACAAAACTTAGGTAAATTAAAACCAGTTTATGTGCTGCCCAACGGTGTTGATACCACACAATTTATCCCTGTGGATCGTTTGCAATGCTGCAACAAACTAGGATGGGACATCAATCATATCAATATCCTCTTTGCCGCAAGCCCTGAAAGACAAGAAAAAAACTTTCCGCTTACTTCGGAAGCAGTAAACCGGCTTAATGCTTCAGATATAGTGCTTCATGTGTTGGGTGATGTCCCGCACAGCGAACTGGTTTACTGGTACAATGCTGCCGATGTGGTGTTGATTTCAAGCCTGTGGGAAGGATCTCCGAACGTCATTAAAGAAGCGATGGCCTGTAATCGCCCTATAGTGGCAACAGATGTCGGGGATATCAGCTGGCTGTCTGGAAATGAACCAGGGCATTTTATTTCCGGATTTTCTCCGGAGGAATTTACTGGCAAATTAAATCTGGCCATTGAATTTTCCCGTGAGCATAGCCATACCAATGGCAGGCAAAGACTTCTCGATTTGGGGCTGGACTCAGCAACAGTTGCCGGTAAAATAATGGGAATATACAAAATCGCCGCAAAGGAGAAATAATGCAGATTATCACCGACCCGGATAAAATTGACAGAACTGATTGGAGTGCATTTGTTTACAGGCATCCCCAGGGCAATATTTTTCAGACCCCTGAAATGTATGATGTTTACCTGATAACAAAAAACTATTGTCCATTAATGTTTTTTGCCTTTGATAACGATCAGATTTGTGGAGTGCTGGTTGCCTTAGTCCAAAAAGAGCACAAAGGATTTCTTGGAAAATTTTCTTCCCGATGCATTTTATGGGGCGCCCCACTAATTTTGAACAATGATGCTTCTGTATTCTCATCATTGATAAAGGTTTTTGATATTAAAGTAAAAAAACTCGCAATCTATACACAGTTTCGCAATATTGACAATGTTGCACATTTTCACCATCTGTTTTCCGCTTCGCACTTCAAGTATGAGCCACATTTGGACATTTTAATCAATACTGAAAATCCTTTTGAAAGCATAATTGAGACCTTTCATAAAAGTAGAATCAGGAACTATAACAAAGCGCTAAATAAAGGAGTTACCATTAAATTAATTGACAAATACGATGACATAGTAAAATGTTACGATCTTTTACTTAAAACCTATCAAAGGGTTAAGTTACCTTATCCTGATATTACACTTTTTAAAGCTGTTTATGAAATACTTTTACCTAAAAATTATTGCTTAATTTTTGGTCTGTTCTATCAGGATCTTTTGATTGGATTCAGGTTGGTTCTTACATATAAGAATTGCATGTATGATTATTACGCTGGCAGTTCAGCCGAACACACCAACAAATATCCAAATGATGTGTTGATTTTTGAAATATTAAAACACGCTTGTAATACAAATTTTGATGTTTTTGATTTCGGAGGTGCTGGTAAACCAGGGGTTCCTTATGGGGTAAGGGATCATAAGATGAATTTTGGGGGTAACCTTGTGGAGTATGGCAGGTATGAAAAAATTAACCAGCCAATATCTTATTCAATTGCAAAAACAGCCTTCGGTGTCTGGAAATTTTTTAAATAATATGTTAGGATTAAAACCAAAATTAGATTATCGTTATTCAATCAAAGATGCATTAATAGCTCTGTCATCTTTATTCAATAAAGAAACTGACTTGACATCACTTTCAGGGATCTTTGGAAACAATAATATTTTTTTTGTTAATCATGCTCGCACCGGACTCAGGATTGCTTTAAACTCCTTAGGTTTAAAAAAGGGATCTCGTATTGGTGTTCAGGCATTCAACTGTTTCACTGTTTTTAATGCTATCCGGAATGCGGGTTATTGTCCGGTATTCATTGACATCAATGATGCTTTTCAAATTGATTTAAATGATGTCGAAAGAAAGAAAAATGAAATTGATGCACTGATTGTTTCACATCTTTTCGGAATACCTTCCGATATGCAAAGTCTAAAAGATATCTTACATGATATTCCAATTATCGAGGATTGTGCCCATGCCTTTCTCTCGAAATATGATGGTTTACCTCTTGGCACAATTGGCGATATTGGAGTTTTTTCGATGGGTAAGGGCAAGTTCCCTTCAATTGGCAGCGGTGGTTTTATTATTTCAAAATTTGAGTATATTAAAATGATCGAAACAGAGCTAAGCAAGCTGAATAATAACTCTTTGTTTGATGAGATAATTTCAGTTTTGACAAGTTTGATGCTATCCTCCCTGCACCATCCATACATTTACAAGGTTTTCACTCAACCATATTTAAAGAAACTTGATAGAAAAAGTGATTTTCTCGGTAAGTTTAAATCGGATGAGCGCAGAATCCTCTCCTCCAATAAGTATCTGTTTTTAAAGAAAATGATTAATATTAAAAATATTCTAAAGTATCGTATTGATAAGGGTGAAAATTTAGTCAGAAGATTTGACGGTTCTCAAACCTTGTCTGATACTATTACCAATCCTCTTTACAGTTTGAATTATTTCATGTTACCGGTTCTCCTTCCCTCTGATAAAGAAAGCTTGATAATACAATTTCGACGTGAAGGAATTGAAGTTGCTCCCCATTTTAAAAATTCAATAGTGTGGGCGGAAAGTTTTGGTTATGAGATAGGCAACTGTCCGAACAGTGAGAAAATTGCAAACGAAATACTAGTAATTCCAACTTATTAGAATATCACATCATAATCGCTAATTAATGAATATACTAATTGATATTATACATCCAGCTCACATAAACCTATTTAAACGAGCAATTCAACGCCTCCAAAATGATGGAAATCAAGTATTTGTTACATGCATTAATAGAGGTCGCCTCCCGGCAATTGTAGCTTCTGAATTACGTCCTATTAAAGTAAAAACAATAGGTAGGCATAGGGGGTCAATCTTTTCAATTTTATTTGAGGCAAATTTTTTGAGATTAATTCAAATGTTTCTCTATTTATGGAACAAGAAAATTGATGTTGGCATTAGTTTCGGTAGTTTTTTGATGGGATTTATTTTGACTCTAAAACACAAACCAAATATTCATTTAAGTGATGATCCGGAGCGCAAATTAAATTCAATTCTTGAGTTGATTACATGTAATGAAAGGTATCTTCCTCCTATAATAACCCCACATGGCAAAACAAAAATATTTAATTCACTTAAAGAGTGGGCATACTTATCGCCTAAGTATTTCAAGCCTGATGTGTCGGTACTGAAGTTTTATGATTTAGAGCCATATAAATATATTTTTGTTCGTGAAGTTTCAACAGGTAGTCTAAATTATAAATCACAGAAAAACGCAATAATTAGCTCAATTGCACACAATTTTCAAGCTGACATTAAAGTAATATTTTCTCTAGAGGATAAAAGTTTGATGAGTTTGTATCCTTCAAATTGGATTTTATTGTCTGAACCAGTAACTGATATCCACTCAGTAATGTTCTATAGTCGATTGGTTATTTCTTCTGGCGACAGTATGGCAAGAGAAGGTGCAATGCTTGGTGTTCCAAGTGTTTATTGTGGTAATCGTATAATGGCAGCAAATCAGCTATTGATTGATAGAGGCATGCTTCATAAACTTACCTTACAGGACATTGGTAGCTTTCTTAATAAAACATTAAAAAGTGATACTTACATTGATGATCAAATAAACTTTAGAAATAAATTATTAGAGGATTGGATTGATGTTACAGATTTTATTTTGACCACTATTTTAAAATATAAAAAACAATGAAAATATCAATTTTTGGATTAGGTTATGTGGGTTGTGTCAGCCTTGGGTGTCTTGCAAAAAACGGGCATAATGTAACAGGTGTGGACGTTGAGCAACATAAGATAGACCTGATTAACAATGGTAAGCCAACAATTATCGAAAGCGAAATTGATCATATAATAAAGGAAGTTTATGGTCAGCATAGAATAAGCGCAACGCATAATTATCTGGAGGCAGTAACGAACAGTGATCTATCCTTTATAGCTGTTGGTACTCCTTCCACTGATGAAGGGCATCTGGACCTTTCATACATTTTCAGGGTGGCCGAACAAATCGGTGAAGCTTTGGCAAAAAAAACCAGTTTTCACACAGTGGTCATAAGAAGCACGGTAATGCCCGGCACTAACGAAAAGGTGGGAGAAGTGATTGAGCAAAAATCCGGTAAACTTAAAAATGAGGATTTTGCCGTTGTCTCTAATCCTGAATTTCTTCGGGAAGGATCGGCTGTTTCAGATTATTACAACCCTCCGGTTACTGTAATTGGTTCCGACAATCAGGAGGCCATCAAACAGGTATCATCCCTTTACGAGCAACTACCGGCGCCGGTAAAAGTAGTGAGCATAGAAGTGGCTGAGTTAATTAAATATGTCAATAATGCATGGCATGCTCTCAAGATTACATTTGGAAATGAGGTGGGTAATATTTGTAAAAAGCTGGGTATTGATTCGCATGAGGTGATGAATCTGTTTGTAATGGATAAACAGTTAAACCTTTCAGCGTATTACCTGAAACCAGGATTTGCCTATGGTGGTTCGTGCCTTCCGAAAGACCTGAAGGGGCTTAAAACACTGGCTCACGATTTTTATTTATCATCTCCAATTCTGGAATCTATCGAAAATTCCAACAATGTTCAAAAAAAGAATGCAATCCGGCTGATCGAAAAGCATGATACTCGGAATGTTGCTATTCTTGGTTTCAGTTTCAAGGAGGGTACAGATGATCTTAGATATAGTCCTATTGTAGAAGTTGCTGAATATATGCTGGGCAAGGGATATAACCTTCGTATTTATGATAAAAATGTAAGCGTTTCAAAGCTGACAGGCACAAACAGGGATTACATCTTAAAACACATACCACATTTAGCAGACATGATCTCAGATGATATTGTGCAGGTAATTAGAAACGCTGAGTTAGTCATCATCACACACAAAATTGACGGGGTTGATAAGTTGATTTCAAATCATCCTGAGAAGTTTTTTATTGATCTGGCGCGGGTTACCAATGAAAATTATCCAAATTATGAGGGTATTTGTTGGTAATATTTCCCAAAGATTGAAGTAAACCATCAACTTCATCGGCCACCCGGCGCATGTGCATCTGTTTAAGCATTTTGCCCATGAGATGACCGCCCGGGGGCATCAGGTGCATTTTACCATTCGGGACAGGGAATTTGTAACCGGGCTGCTGCAGCACGAAGGGTTCACCTTCACCAGCTTTGGCCCCAACTATCCATCAGCAGCCGGTAAGCTGTGGGGCCTGTTGCGGTTTACCTGGCTGTTGCTTCGCGCAGGATTGCGGTTCAAACCCGATATCCTCCTCAGCCACAGCTCCATGTACTCCGCTATTGCGGCTTTTTTGCTGCGCCGGCCCCACATCTCCTTCGAGGACACCTTCAACTTCGAGCAGATCAGGCTTTACCAGCCCTTTACCAAAGCCATCCTTACTGCCACCTACGACCACCCCCTCAAATCAAAAAAAGTAGTCCGCTACCCCGGCTACCACGAACTCGCCTACCTCCACCCCAGCCGCTTCACCCCCGATCCCTCCGTCCTCCACGAACTGCCACTGCGAGGAGCGCCAGCGACGAAGCAGCCCCATAATGCCCCTTCAGAGCTTTCCTCTGCGTCCCCATCCGAAGCCTGGCTCTGCGAGGAGCGAAGCGACGAAGCAGCCTCAACCCTTCAACCTTTCAACTCCTCAACCTTAAACACAGAACACCAAACGCCAAACGCCCAACGTCCAGCATCCAACAAAAAATTCATCATCCTCCGTTTCGTCTCCTGGTTCGCCTCACACGATATCGGTCACACCGGCATGACCCTCGAAAACAAGATTGCCGCAGTCAACGCCTTCTCAGCCCACGCAAAGGTCTTTATCAGCTCCGAATCTCCCCTTCCCTCAGTCCTCGAGCCTTACCGTTTCCCACTTCCCCCGCATCGCATGCATCATGCCATTGCTTTTGCTTCACTCGTTTTTGGCGAAAGTGCCACCATGGCCTCTGAAGCCGCCATGCTCGGCATCCCCGCCATCTACCTCGACAACACCGGCAGGCTTTACACCCGGGAGCAGGAAGAAAAGTACGGCCTCGTTTTCAACTACACCGAGAGCGAACAAGACCAGCAGCGCGCCATCGCCAGAGGACTTGAACTCCTTACCACGCCAGGCATCAAAGAACAATGGCAGCAAAAAAGAGCCCGGATGCTCAGGGAGAAGATAGATGTCACCAGGTGGCTGGTGGACTTTGTGGAAGAGTTTTACAATAAAGGCCGCCCGGGATAAAAGAGTCCATTAAGCACCCTGATTAACTTTTTAAAGCTTCTTCAACGCCAGGCTCTGCGAGAGAGGCACGACCGAAGCAGTTGCGTCGGCACTGCGCGCCAGCAGAGTACCAGTTCATTTGCATCATGCTTCCCCGGCGCTTCGTGCCTCGCAAGCCCTTACTCCGCAAAGACTTCAATATACTTTCTTCGATTAAGCGCCCTCATAAACCATGCACTTTAATACGAAGCTATAATATTACACTCCACTACAACGCCACACTCCTTAAAGCCCAATCGAAGCTTGGGTCTGCGAGCGTAGCGACGCAGCCTGTCTCACACTAAAACCGCGCTTATTTCAACGCCACACTCATTAAAGCCCCTCCAACGCCGGGTGTCTCATAAAAAACCTAACCCCAAAAAAATGGACTTTACAATAAAACAATACCAACAACTCCTCACAAGCTTGCAGCACGCAGGCTTTTTTTTTCAAACCTTTGCTGAGTACATGCAGCATAAAGAAAGCTCATCTCCGACATCTGCCAATGACTCATTTCCGGATACCCACAAATCTCAGCCACTCCAACCTCCAACACCAAACCCCAGGCACAAAACGCAGAACTCCGAACAAAGAACACTGAACCCCGAACGCCCAACGCCCAACCCCGAACGCCCAACGCCCAACCCCGAACGCCCAACGTCCAACCCCGAACACCGAACCCCGAACAAATTAATCATCCTCCGTCACGACGTAGATCTATTACCCCAAAACTCACTGCGGTTCGCCCGTATTCAACACGAACTCGGCATAACCGGCAGTTACTATTTCCGTGCAGTAACCGAAAGCTGGGACGAAGATGTGATCCTTGAGATTCACGGTTTAGGCCACGAAGTCGGCTACCATTACGAAAGCCTCACCACCTGCAACGGCAACATCGGGGCCGCCTATCTTGACTTTGTAACCAACCTGGAGCGCCTGCGAACCCTCGTACCCGTCACCACCATCTGCATGCACGGCAGTCCCCGCTCCCCCCACGACAGCAAAGACCTCTGGAAACATTACGACTACCGCACCATCGGCATCCTCGGCGAACCCTACTTCGATCTGGATTTCAACAAATTCTTTTATCTCACAGACACAGGCAGAAGATGGGATGGCTGGCGTGTAAGCGTACGCGACAAAGTACCACAGCAGGATAAATGGGTAGGAGAGGGGCTGGTATTCCGCTCATCCAGCGACATCATCAAAGCCGCAAACGAAGGCCGTCTGCCTTCCAGGATTATGATGACCTTCCACCCACAACGCTGGAACGATAAGCCGCTGCCGTGGATAAAAGAACTACTTTGGCAGGGCGTGAAGAATGTGGGAAAGCGGATTTTAGTCCAAACAAAAAAAGGATAAATCAATGCGGACTAACACCCAGATCAATCTTCGGCAGAAAGTACATTTGCGGTGCAGCAGGTTGCTTCGGCGCCATTTGCTATGGTTGAAGTGCTTCTAAACTTCGAGTGCGTGCGCTGCCAAATCATTTCCTGCGCACCTCGCAAACCCTTGCTCCGCATGGTCTTCATTATGCTCTCTCCGGTTCAACACCCTCCCAAACCACTCGTCTCCCAGCACATCCACAATAATACACTCCCCCAAAGTCCCGCTTTTACGCCTCCCTCCGAAGCATAATCAATACAGCCCCTCCGAAGCTTGGGTCTGCGATCCCGCGCAAGCGGGAGAAGCAGCCTCACCCCCCATTTATAACCTTTCTTCTCCGAAAGCCCCCGCGCCGGGCGCCACCTCCGAAGCAGCCTCCCACCACCCTAAAAACTGGTCTTTTCAACTCAAAACCCATCAACAATTAAAATATTTCTTACTTTTGTAAATCATAATAGACAAATGTATGTTTCACTTTAAAAGTGTCAATCATGATTGATGAAATATTAAGAGCAAGACCACTTATTCCCCGTCCGTTTTACACCGGGCGGATCAAGCCATTTATTGATAAAGAGATCATTAAAGTCATCACCGGGCAGCGCCGAGTGGGGAAGAGCTATATTATGTTTCAGCTTATCGCCGAAATTGTGAAGGAGAATCCATCCTCCAATATAATCTATGTGAATAAGGAGCTAATGCCATACAGTCACATTACCAATGATATTCAATTGTATGAATACGTTAAAAAGGAAGTAAAGCCCGGTACAAAAAACTACCTGTTTGTAGATGAGGTGCAGGAAATTACGCAATTTGAGAAGGCATTGCGCAGTTTGCTGGTGGAGAATAGCTGTGATATCTTTTGCAGTGGCAGCAACGCAAATATGCTTTCGGGGGAGCTTGCTACTTTTTTAGCCGGAAGGTACATCGAATTTAACATTCATTCATTGGCATACGATGAATTCCTCTCATTTTTAGGTCTGCCGGACACCCTTGAAGGTCTTAACAAGTATTTGACCATTGGAGGGATGCCGTATCTTAGAGTCACCGGTAAAAATGAAATGTTTGCTTTTGAATACTTGCGAAACGTCTATTCCACAATACTTCTGAAAGATGTAGTTGCACGTGAAGGTATCCGGAATGTTTCTTTTTTGGAACAGCTTGTTGATTTTCTGGTGGATAATACGGGAAATTTATTCTCTGCTCATACCATTGCAAAGTATCTTAAGTCACAAAGGGCTTCTTTGTCGGTACAAGCGGTTCTGAACTATCTTAAGCCGCTTACCGCGGCATATTTCATACACAAAGTACAGCGCTACGATATATCAGGTTTGAAAATATTTGAAGTAAGCGAAAAGTATTATTTCGAAGATATTGGGTTAAGGAATTGCATCCGTGGGTTCAACAGAATGAATGATATCAATAAAGTGATGGAAAATGCTGTATTTCTGCATTTACTCCGACAGGGCTTTAAGGTTTATGTGGGGCTAATTGGTAAACTGGAGATTGATTTTGTTGCTCAAAAAGATGGAAAAACTATTTATGTTCAGGTTACCTACATGCTAACAGATGAAAATACCATCAGGCGCGAATTTGGTAATCTCGGGAAGATTGAAGATAATTATCCCAAATATGTAGTTTCAATGGACAATTTTCAAGCCGGAACTAATTATCAGGGTATTGAGCACTTACATTTGCGTGATTTCCTGCTAACCAATTTTTAATCAAAATACTGGCATCAAAACCCAAACTCAAAACGATTTATTGAAAATTTTAATTGACATCGGCCATCCCGCTTACGTGCATCTTTTCCAGCATTTTGCCCGTGAGATGAGCAGCCGCTGCCACAATGTGTTCTTTACCTGCAGCAGCAGGAGTTTGCAACGGAATTGCTGGAGCATGAGGGGTTTGCTTACACCAACTTAGGTCGCAGTTACACCACAAAAGCAGGGAAGCTGTGGGGGCTGTTCCGGTTCACCTCGCTGCTCTTCAGGGTCAGCCGCCGGTTCAAACCAGATATCCTCCTCAGCCACAGCTCAATGTATGCTGCCTTTACGGCTTTTTTGCTGCACCGGCCCCACATCTCCTTCGAGGACACCTTCAACTTCGGGCAGATCAGGCTTTACCAGCCCTTCACCAAAGCCATCCTCACAGCCACCTACGACCACCCCCTCAAATCCAGCAAGGTAGTCCGCTACCCTGGCTACCACGAACTCGCCTACCTTCACCCCATCCGCTTCACCCCCGATCCCTCCGTCCTCCACGAACTGCCACTGCGAGGAGCGCCAGCGACGAAGCAGCCCCAAAATACCCCTTCGGAGCTTGGGTCTACGAGGAGCGAAGCGACGAAGCAGTTGCTTCGGCACTGCGCGCCGTTAGAGTACCAGTTCATTTGCAGCACGCTTCCCCGGCGCTTCCTTCTTCACTGCCCGTCCTCGATTTGGCTGGGAGGGGTAGTGCCGGCCTACGGAAACACAGCCGCCTACAAAAACCATAAGCTCTTTTCCGAATCTCCGGTAAGCACTTTGTATTCAAACATTGGAAGAATTTTGGCAACCATCTCGGGATAGGCAATTGTTACCGGCAGCTTGGCATGCTTTACACTCCGCCAATAGACAAAGCAGAAATCGTGTACCTGCTGGAAGAGTCGGTTAACAGTCTTTTCATCCTGAATTACTTTTAAATCATTGCACCACAAATTGATTTTGAGCGGCATGGGCATGTTGGGTAATTGATTGTCGCCGTATGAATCACGGTCGTTGATATACAGTAGATACTGGTGATTGGCTACCCTGAAATATTCCCCGTTCAGCGGAAGCCCGCTGCTGCTATCTTTAAAAGAAACAGCCAGGTTATTTGACCGGTTTTTGTTGATGCTGACGATGATCAAAGGAATATTGACCTTTAGGTTTCGGAGCATCTTTTCGATGGGCGCCAACGCTTTTTTGCCCAATTTACGATAGAAATGGATGATGATCCTTTTCGCCTCCCGGTTAGCTTCGCGGTATTTCAGCACTGCCTCCTCCACCTTGGCAGCAAGTCGCTCCGGCTCTTCAGCCCGAAAGCTGTCGAACTGCTGAAAGGTTCCATCGCCATTAAAGCAAAACGCCGATCCCATCCATGCTGTTTTCAGCTTTCTTGACCGCGACAGCCCAAACCCGATGATCAGCTCATCCTCGCCGTTGCGGTTCAGTTTCCAGGGTGCGCCTCCCAATTTGGCGATCATCGCTGCGGCAAGGTTAGGCTGGTAATATATCAGGTTGTTTTTAAAGAGTTTGGTATGGTCAATATTTTGCATCTGTATGCTCCTTGACAGTAAGACCTCCTTTACCCTGTGATAAAGTTTCCAGTTCTGCAATTTCCGCTCCCATTGTGTATAGGGATTGATGAAGAAAGCGTAATAACACTGGCCGTAGGTGAGCTGCATCGTTCGTATGCTTTGCCTGATTTGTTGCAGTATATCTGTTTTTCCGTCAAAAGCAATGTTCAGTTCAGGACGATGAACAACGGGGAGCTTAACAAACGCTCTTAACCTGTTTTCGTTGTTGTATTGATTAATAAGGCTGTGCTGAAATGCTATCTTTCCATCAGGCCTGTTTTGATCGTAGATGAAAAAGTAGTTGATGGTACTGCAGGGTGGGAGTTTGAATGGTCCATGTTCCTTAAACCCTGCATTTATATTTTCTGACGTTTTGTCCAGTCCAAATACCAGCTCTGTTTTTGTGTTGGGAATGATAAACCTTTCGCCATCATTCACCATTTTGAATTTTCCCTGATGGGGGATGAGTTTTCTAAAGTCATTGCTATTAAGATGACTTTGGTAAAACCATTTTATTTCATCGAAAAAATCCTTGTGTTTTTTTATGTTTCGGTTGACAGGTATGGTTAAATCAAGAAAATTGGTCAGTTCCCTGTTTAATACCGTAAAAACGTCGCTGGCTTTGTGTTTTGCTGCTTCAGGCAGGTTATGATAACAATATAATCTTTTGGCAAAAATTGCTTTTCCAACCAACTCACCAACAAAACCGGGCATATTTTCGATCGTCTGCAGGCTTTTTCTTGCCACCATTGAGCATCCGTCATAAGAAATCAGCAGTTCGGGATTTCCAGTGACCTGGTCGGTCTGTATGCGAAGGCTGTATTTTTTGAACACAGCATATCCTTCATTAAATGTGCTGCTGTCCTTAAACCAAAACTGCGTATCATTCAGGAAATTGGGAATAACAACATCTGCGGTAGGCGTCAGAAAATCTCTGATCAGTTTGGTGTAGTAAGCTCTGGCAATGGACGGATGGTCTTTAAGATTTAGCTTGACTACTATTCCATCCTCACAGGCATCGAAGCTTGCATAAACGAAGGTGGCCGGTTGCTCGTTGATGGTAAATTGATTTCTCGCATCTTCCGGTAGATAGTCTAATGGAAACCTTTGGGCGCCGTTATTATCTACTTTGGTAAACCGGATCTCGGTTTTCTCTTTTGGAAAATTCAACATCAGGATGTTGTAGCAGTAGGGTCTTTCGTTAATGTTCGCGCTGCCTGATGCTTTAGCATCGCTGAGCGCCTGAATAATTGAGTTTTCTTTAAACATAATGTTTGATTTTAATTTATTTAGAAATGACTTTTTCTCACTATTGACCGACAAAACTTAAAAAGGGTAGAAAAATATGGAAGGGATTCCTCA
>DAIRGA010000039.1:0-37171 GCA_036794825.1 Bacteroidales bacterium
CATTGTTGACCCCAACCCAAATGGGAGCAATGATTTTCAACGATTTACTCCCGGATTTTATCCCGAGACTTCGGAAGAGAAGGGGTAAATTAATCGTTGAAAATCAATTTTGGGGAGTTTAATGGCGATAACTAAAAATCTCCGTTTAAATTGATTACAGCTTTTTGTCTGAGGCTAAAAAACGAATATTGCGGACCAATCCGGCGAATTTGGCTCTTTTTACTGCTGACATTTTGAACATTTCATCGAAAAGTTCCGGCGTCAATTGTTCCCATTCGGCTGCTTTCATGTTTTCCAGCTTTTCATCCGGTATAAAACGAGGTTCGCAGTGCGGCGCCGAAAATTTTGTCCATGGACAAACATCCTGACAAATGTCACAGCCAAACATCCGGTCGTGAAACTTTCCTTCAAACTCCGCAGGAATCTCATCTTTCAGCTCGATGGTCAGGTAAGAGATACACTTGCGGGCATCCACCACTCGTGGTGCGATAATGGCCTGTGTGGGGCAGGCGTCGAGGCAGCGTGTGCAGTCGCCGCAGAAGTCGTTGTTTCGTGGCTGGTCGTAATCCAGTTCGAGGTCAGTGATGATTTCGGAGATGAAAAAGAAGGAACCTCTTTTTGGAACGATGAAGTTGGAGTTTTTACCCACCCAGCCCAGTCCGGCACGTTCGGCCCATGCACGTTCGAGTACCGGCGCCGAATCAACAAATGGCCGCGCATTTATATCTCCTGCCAATTCTTTGATTTCCGCAATCAACCGGAAAAGTTTATCCTTGATAACGTGATGATAATCTTCGCCGTAGGCATATTTCGAGAGGATGTAATTGTTGGTTTCCGGTAATGACTTTACAGGAAAATAGTTGTAAAGGAAAACGATCACCGACCTGGCGCCCTCCAGCAGTTTCCGCGGATCAACCCGCTTGTCAAAATGGTTTTCCATGTAGGTCATGGTTCCGTGAAAACCCGCTTTCAGCCACTCTTCAAGCCTGGTGGCATCTTTTTCAAGAAAATCAGCTTGGGCAATTCCACAGGCCGAAAAGCCGGCTTCAGCAGCCCGGTTTTTTATCCATCTTGTCAGCTCGGTGCAATTCATCACAATTATAGTCTTGGAACGGGTGGCGGAAATCCCATCCTGCGGCCGAACACACGGTCGTACATCACTATGCTTCCGGCCACGGCTACATTATAGGAAGGTCTCACCATAGCATCCAGTGAAACAATTAACTGGCACTTTTCCAGCACGATATTGGGAAGCCCCGAATCCTCGGCGCCCAAGAGGTAGATAGCCTGCGGCGGATGTTCAAACTCCGACAACGGTGTGCCCCCCTCTTCGATGGCCACCAGGATAGCGTTCATAGGGCGCTGGTCGAGGAACTGCTGAAAATTCTCGAAATTTCTCAAAGGGATTTGCCTCTCCACCGCAAAGGGATCGGAAGGCTGCTTTTTGTACCTGCGGTTTATGGTGAAAACGCCCACAGCACCCAGTTGATAAGCCGAACGCCACAGCGTGCCGAGGTTATCTACTTTTTTTGACTGATAAATACCGATTTCGAAGAATGCCATTTTTCTTTTTTTGGGCTAAACTACAACCTTTGCGGGAAATGGGATGCGGATCACTACTGTTTGGGGTTCCATTCAGAGTAAAAAACCCCAGCATCATTGCTCGGTGGCCGGGGGTTAAAAAGCGTTTGAGGTCATCAGCTATTGCAGTTTCTAAAATAGTTTTACTCCGTTTTAATGGACATCAATGAAACAAATGCAATTCAGACATCACAGGTTTTTACCTGTTGATTCTTTTGGAGGGAAGCCTTTTAGGGTTTATTTTTGATACCAAATACGACTTTCCCATTCTTCCCGGGATTCATTAACATTGGCCTGAAATTCATTGTATTGTTCCTCTGTCAGATTCAATCTTTGCGTAAGGAAACACATTATCCTCTACCCGTTTAATATTGACCATGCAATTTCAGTTTCTCTGTCAATCATGCCGGGATTGGCGTATTTTTTCAGTCTGCCTGCCATACTTTCGGTTTGTGTAACAGAATATTTTAGGGCTTCTTTAAATACAATCACAACATGAACATCCTGGTTTTTCCATTTTGTAAGCTCGGGAATTTTAATAATCCCATTTTCTAAAATCGTAGTATCAAACATCATCGAAGGGGTTGTATTTGCTATCATGTCTGTAGGTTTTTGATTCTGCAATTTTATGTTTATTCTCTACCGGTCAATGTTTTAAATGCAACTATATTTTAATCTCAATTACTTCAATTTCGTCAATACCGCTGAAATCAGCAATGTTTGCAGTTGCTACTTTTTTCAGACCATTTGCCAGCATTACCGAAACAATCTCGATATCATACACGCTGTTTCCACGCGGGTTGTACTTCCTTATTAAGGATTCAAAAATTTGTAAACTGTTTTCAGAGGGTTTCAGAATTACAAAATTCTCTTTGATGTCTTCATAAAACCCAAGGGTTTTGCTTAGATTAAAATTAAGTTTGGAACAAACAGCAAAGAATTCCGAAATATTTTTTGTTGTAACAAACAGGTTATCCTCTTCACCCACTAATAGTTCAACTGCCTTTTGGTGAAATACAGAAGATTTGTCAAAAGCGTAAATCAGAACATTTGTATCAGTTAGTATGCTATTCATAAGCAAAATCTCTGATGTTGACCCTATCCAATTTTTGGCTCAAATTTACAGCGCCCAGAAAATTCCATCTGCGTTTTTTCTTCACTTCTTCTTGTCTGGGAATTTCAATGATGGATATGATCACTTCCTTTCCTATCAAATTGCCAATATCAAAAAGCTGTATTACGTTGCTTTCCAGTTTTGTTTGAAATGTATGCGTATTCATAAGCGTAGGTTTTTTGCAAAGATAAAACTTAAAAACTTGACAATATGTTGCCGGATTTACCGAAGAAGCCCAAACCTCTGACCCAAAACAAAAACCCCCGATCCAGCCTTTCAGCCGGATCGGGGGTTGAAAACCTAACTTGTAACATTCACTTATCTCAGGACTATCTTTCTGAATATGCTTTCTCCATTGTGTTGGATTTTGATGAAATAGACTCCCGGGGTCAAGCCGGTGAGGTCAATTGTTTTTAATTGATCCGACCGATTGGTTTCAACAAGCACCTGTTGACCCTGAACATCGCGGATTGTGATTTTATCTCCTGCTTTTAATCCGGCAATATTGAGCAATCCAGAAGTCGGATTGGGATAAACGCTGATTGCAATTCCAAAGCCCTCATTGCCGATGCCAGTGACTGCATCAAAGTTGGTAATTGCAGAAAGACCATTTTCGTTGAAAAGGCCGTCGGATTGGGGGAGGGATGGGTCGAAGGTGGGTTCTAAACCTTTCAGGTTTGTCAAACCTGACAGGTTCTTGAATAGAATCAATTCTCTAACAAAAAATCCATCTTTCGTTACTGTTGACAGGGCATCTCCATCACAGTAAGGTTTATAGCTTCGTTAACGAAATCAGTTGCTAACTAACAACACCCCGACCTGATGTAAGTCATGGAATACCCCTGCGCCAGACCTATTACCATCATCGCCAGCCAGATACCGATTTCAGGCTGATTTGATGTAATTGGCGAAAACACCCTCGCCAATGCAATTTTGAATTGGTTGGCTCACCCCCCGCACCGAAGTGAATTAAACGGCGAAAGCCAAATAAAAAACTGTAGTTTTGTCACGCCAAATCGTTCATTGAAACCTTCACCAAAATTGGGGTCAGTACACCGATTTGAGGGGACAGGATGACCGGGTTATTCACAAGTTAATTGTACTTTTGATGATTATGGTTTTATGCAGGTTGCAAATATGGTTTTTATTTTTTCTTTTCGTTCCAGCGCTTTTATCAGGGCAGGTTTTTGACGATAAGGCCGATAGTTTGCATCTTGCCCTGCAAACAGCCAAAAGTTCAAATCAAAAAACAGACGTCTTACTTGAGCTTTCTGATGTTTATTCCGGAAGAGATAATGTGCGGGCATATCAATTTGCCCACGAAGCATATTTATTAAATGCCAATGATGGCGAGAAGGAATACAAATGGAAAACCAGCAGGAAACTTTCAAAAGCATATCAAAATCTTGATAGTTTAAACCAATCCAATATGCTTGAACTGGAAGCATTAAACATCAGCCGGGAATTGGCTGATAAAGAAAAGATTGCCCTGTCGTTGAGTGCACTTGGTGGACGTATGTTGAGCATTGGAAGCTACCAGATGGCTGGAGAATACTTGTTCGAATCCCTGGATCTTTACGAAAGAATGAAGGACTCATCGAATATTTCAACAGTAAATATTCTTATTGGCATCATTCATTATAAATTGGACAATCCAAACAAGGCCATAGAGTATTACAGAAAAGGCCTTGACCTGGCACTCATTTTGAACAACCAAACGAACATTTCAGCTGCTTTAAACAATATTGCTGCTATTTACGAAAAACTTGAAGACTATGAACAGGCATTGTATTATTTTAAGCAGGCACTTGAACTCAACCAGCATAGCGATAATTTTTTATGGATTGCCAATAATTTCCTCAATATTGGAATAGTAAATTACCGACAGCAGCGATACGACACAAGCCTCATTTATTTCAATAAGGCAATTTCATTGTACGATTCTCTTGACAACGACGATGGGTTGGCTTCGGCATGGAGTTATGCCGGGAAAACCTATTTTCAGATACATAAGAATGATTCCGCCTATTTTTATGCATCAAAGGCTATGCATGTGGCTAAAATCAATAACTTAACTGATGAGTTGATGCAAACCAGCCTTTTCCTGGGAGAGTATTTTGAAACCATTAATGCGAAAGACAGCGCCACATATTACACGATTTTTTATTATCAACTCCGCGACAGCCTCAATAGCAAAGAGTATTTGCTGCAGGTCTCCAAACTGGAACAGCAATATGATTTTCAGAAACAACAACAAACCTTTGCCCTGCAACAACAACGTAAGGATTTTATAAAAATAATGATCATCGGTGGCCTGTCGGCCATATTACTCATCATCGGCCTTTTGTACAGCCGATTGAAAATTAAGGCCAAGCATAACAAACTAAAGGAGCAGCAAATGGAAAGAGAGCTGGAATTTAAAAACCAACAAAATGCTGCTGATGTTATTGGCCTTATGAAGCGAAACGAAATAATTTCTAAACTGGGCATTAAACTAAAATCAGTTGAAGACTCGGCCGGCAAGCAGGAAGTAAAAAATGCCATCCGCAAGATTTCTGCTGAGTTGAGGCTTGCTACAGAGAAGGACATCATGCCTGAGTTTGAACTCAGGTTTAAAGAGGTACACAAAGATTTTTACGACAAACTAATCAGCAGTTATCCTGACCTTTGGCCCAGCGAACTCAAGTTGTGCGCGTTTCTAAAACTCAATCTTACGACCAAAGAAATTTCGGAACTCACAGGCCAAACCCCTACCTCCATCGAGAAAGCCCGTTACCGCCTGCGCCGAAAACTTCAAATCACATCTCCTGACACCAATCTGGTGTCGTTTCTCTCTGCTTTATAGCTACATACATCTCGAAGTCCGGTATTAGTCCGGGTATTTCCTTTTTCAGATACCGGATAAGTCCGGATTGAAAATTTGCATTCCCATCCTATGCGATTGTAGTTTTGCCGAAAATAATTGTAATGGAAAATTCCGGCAATTTAGACGACAAGAAAAAGGATACGAAAAAAAATACTGAATTGAATGAAGCTACACTGGATACCTTGATTCAAAAAAGCCTGACAAACAATAAAGTTCTGTGCCGAATGCTTGAGCAACTTCAGAAGAAACAACTGAAAAGCAAATAGTTATAATATGTAATCATAGTTCTTAACAAATTAATTTTTCCAATCTTAATTATTAACAATTTAAAATTTCAAATTATGAGAAGATTTTTACTTTTAGCTTTACTGCCAATGCTCTTTTTAAGCGCATTTGGGCAAAACATCAATCAGGGAAACCCATTTAAGGAAAAAGGACCTGAAAACACAGATCAACTTACGGTTAGCTTTACTTCTCTCAGCGAATATGTGAGCGGTACAACAATGAATCTTAATTTTAAACTTATTTTTTCATCTTCAGTGAGTGATCAGGCAGACTTATTTCGACTTACTTTCCCTACAGGTATGACTCCAACCGCGGGAACACCAGTATTGAGTTATGTCAACCCCATTAATATTAATGGTCAGGTGGTATCCTGGGGGTCGGATCATAACAACACCGGGCAATTTTCAATCCTTGCCGGCACATACAACATTTATGTTACCGTTCAAATTAATGCCTCTCTGTCGGGCGCCCAGTCTTTAGCTTATTTATTGTCGCCCCGTTATGCCGGGTATCCAAATGTCACAGGAACAGTTGCCATCATACAGGCAGTTCCTGTCCTGCCGGCGCCCATCAACCTAAATGCAAGCGTGTTTGAGGATAACAATGTGGACCTCACATGGGAGGTTGAATCAAAAGCAGTGTTTCAAAATTTCAAAGTTTTTCGTAATGATGAGCTGATTGCAACGCCAACAGAAACCACCTACCTGGATGAAGATTTATTAAATGGTGATTTCGAATACTATGTAACAGCAGTTTATGATGAAGGTGAATCGGAAGCATCCAATGTTGAAATGGTTACTATCGAAAAAGATCCCTGGGTAATAACTCCTACAGGAACCATTCATACGATTCAGGTGCCAGCATCGGTTGCCCCGGGTATTTTTGGCGTGCCTCTTTCAGCAGGAGACTGGATTGGTGTGTTTTATGTAAATGATGAAGGCATGGAAGTTTGTGGTGGTGGTGCAACAATTTCCCTTTTTGGAAATACTGTCGTCACAGCTTATGGTGATGACATTACCACCATCGAAAAAGACGGTTTTGCTGAAGGCGATGCCTTTTGGTGGCGACTATTTGATATGAGCGAAACCGCCGAATACAACGCTGTGGCTACTTATGACGCAAGCGCACCGGATCAGGGCTTTTTTGTTCAAATGGGACTGTCAAAACTAACTGCACTAAATGCCGAAGAATTTATCAGCAATTTTGTTTTCAAACAAGGCTGGAATAGTATGTCCAGTTTCATCATACCCGAAAATCCTGCCATGGAAGATCTATTTGCTTCAATGGTTGATGAACTTGTTATTTTCAGAAATCTGACTGAAATTTATTGGCCCGAAGAGAATTTTAATACAATCGGCGATTTTAACAATCAGTCAGGATATGTAATGAAACTTACTGAAGACAAAAACCTCCAGATTGTAGGGAGTGGATATGCAAGCAGGGAATTGGTTTTTGAAAATGCCGGCTGGTATTATGCACCAGTATTGAGCGAATGTCCGGTGTTGATCGAAGATCTTTTTGGCGAACAAATCGCTAATGTGGTTATTATTCAGGAATTGATAGGGTTGGGGGTTTATTGGCCTGATCTTGAAATTTATTCTTTGCAGGAACTAACTCCCGGCAAGGCCTATTCAATTAAGGTTTCTGATGCTTTTACGGTCGAATTCCCTGTTTGTGATTTGAAATTGGGCGTTGTTAATGCTGAAAGCACAAACCAGGTAAACACGTTTTGGGGTAGGGTAAAATTTTCACCTTACAAGCAAATTACAGCAATTCTTACCTCGGCAATGAGTGATCTCCAGGTCGGTGATATGATTGGAGCTTTTGATAAAAATGATAACATATTTGGTTTCACAACCATCACTGACGTAACAACCAATGCTGCCATGAGTCTTTTTGGAAGCGACCAGGTGACTTCAGCAGAAAATGGATTTATCAATGGCCAGGATGTTAAGTACAAGCTTTTCCGTGAATCTTCCGGTGAGGAGTTCAACCTTGAGGTAAGTTATAGCGAAAACCTGGGCAACACATCAGGGAAGTACCAAAGCAATAGCATGGCAGCCATCAAATCGGTGGCTTTGAAAAGCGGTATAGAAACACCAGAACAATTTAGTTTTGAAGTATTTCCAAATCCGGCAAGCAGCGAAGTCGTTTTGAAGATGAATACATCAGAAACAGCAACAGCAACCTTGAATGTTTTCGAAGTAAGCGGCCGTCTGGTGATGGAAAGGGAAATCCAGAAACAAACAATGCTGAATGTTAGTGAATTGAGCCCTGGTGTATATTACATTAAGGTTTGGTCACAAAACAATTCGGATGTAAAGAAACTTGTAATACAATAAACTTTTATCAGAGTTAGGTTTAAAAGGGGCTATTTCAACAGATTCTTTTTCTGTGTTACAGTCCCTTTTTCTTAAGATTTTGAACTTAAATACATTATTAAAATGAAGAAATATGTGATTTTTCTATTTACGCTATTTTTGAGCTTATCCCTGGCAGGACAAAGGCCAATCTACCCTTTTGACCCATTTGACGATGCATTGAATAAGATAAGCTTTAGTGATGGTGCTGATGAAATTATTGGTGAAGTAGTATCAGTGAAGCCTTATGTGAATGGCACAACTATGGATTTGGAATTCACCTTCCGTCTGGAAGCCAATCCATGGGCACAGGTTGATTACCTCGAACTTACATTTCCCGCAGGAATAACCCCTCTGGGGGGGAGTCCGAATATTTATTATGGATATTTAAATCCCATCCAGGGGCAATCCATATCCTGGGGCGCAGATGAAAATAATTCCAGTCTGGCTACTATTTATCCGGGGTTTTATGAATTTTATGTATCTGTTCAGATATCATCCACTGTTTCAGGAGATCAAAACATCAACTGCGTGTACTCCGACGTATATGGAAACCCGAATATTTATACAACAGCCTTGTTGTCTCAATGCCCGCCGGTACCCGACCTTATTGGTTTGTCAGGATTAGCTTATCTGGATTATTACAGGCAGGTTCCTAAATCGCAGTCAAGTTTTGTTCCGGTAGGGTTAACAAAAAACGCCGGAAGTACACTTACCGGAAATACCCAAATTCAGCTTGAAGTGGACGATTTCTACAGCGAAACCCAGACCATTGATGTTCCGCTTGCTTTCTGGGAAAAAGATCCTGCTGATTTTCCTGTTTTTACTGCACCAGCCACAGGTGAATACAATTTCACCTTTACTGCAAATGCTTCCAACGACTGGGATCCTTCAAATGCATCAAACAGTTATACGCTCAATGTTACCGAAACTAAAATGTCGTACCACGATAATATTGTGAAAACGAAGGCAAACGTGACCAATTCTCAAGCAATTAAAGGCATGCTGTTTAAGGTAATGAATACCGATACGATTACAGCGGTTGAATTTTATATTACCAAGGCATTTGCCGGGAATATGATGAAAGCCAAAATCTTCAATTTTAACGGGACTACGGTAACCAACATGATTGCACAGACTGCCGAAGTTGAAACGCTGCAGGATAGTACATGGTTGCTGGCCAACTTTGCAGAGATGATTATTCTGCAACCCGGCGATTATTTGATTGGTATCTGCGAAGGATCGGAAGATGAAATGTACCTTGGCGTTGCTACCAACCCGCCACCTTATGGTGTGAATTGGTATTATTATAATGGCACCTGGTTCAACATGAGCACCTACATAAGCCAAGCCGTGAATCTGATGATAAACGCAGTTTTTGATACCTATTTTGTGCCTTTGCTTGATGCTGCCCTACAGGAAGTTTCCGTTCCTGAATATGCACTTCAGGGTAGTTTCCCCTTGTCAGGCGTCATCAAAAATAATTCAAATGTGGTGCTGCAATCCATCGATGTATCCTATTCCATCGATAACGCAACTCCGGTATTGGAGACATTTTTTCCGGGAATAGCTTCACTCGACGAATTCGAATTTGAATTTTCTGAACAACCTTCAATTTCAGAAACCGGAACCCATCAGGTGAAAATATTCATTTCCAATCCAAATGGCCTGCCCGATGAAGTTACTGAAAACGACACTTTACAGAAACCCATTTACATCATGGAAGATGCCCCACTCAGGAGGGTCTTGTGTGAGGAGGCTACAGGAACCTGGTGTGGTTGGTGTCCGGCTGGTCATGTGTTTATGGATTCAATGGCCGCGACCTATCCCGACCAGTGGATTGGCATTGCAGTGCACAATGGCGACCCGATGGCGGTGCCGGAATATGCTACCGGAATGTACCCTTACATTCAGGGTTATCCAAATGGCACAATGAATAGGGATGCAAAATATATTATGCCGACGAATTTTGAAGAGGAATTTCTTGCTATTAAAGATCAACTTGCTCCTGTAGAGGTTTTTGTTGAGAATGCGATAATAAATACCAATGAATCTACCCTGACCTTTACAATAAGTGCGAACTTTTATGCTGCGTTGTCCGGAGTTAAGTTTAATGCAATGATCGTTGAAGATGAGGTAACAGGAACAGGTTCCGGCTGGGATCAGACAAATTACTACTCAGGTGGTACCTATGGCGAAATGGGCGGATACGAATTGTTACCAAATCCTGTTCCTGCTGAAGATATGGTATATGAGCATGTTGCGCGGGCGCTTCCCGGTGGATTTTACGGTGTTGACGAAAGCCTGCCCGACCAGGTACAGGTGGGGGTACCCTACGCCTGGGATTTTTCAGTAGCCATTGACCCCTCATGGGACATGGATAAGCTCCAAATTGTGGGTGTTGTTGCAGACAAAGAAACTGAGTTCATTCTAAATGCTGTAAAATCGGGTTATATCCCAATTACTGCGCCAATGATAATGGTTGATCCAATGGCCATTCTTTTTGATACAACGCTGGTAAATAACACTTCCACACAAACAGTAACAATCCACAATCAGGGTAATGCTTTGCTGGAAATTACGGATATCATCTCCTCGAATTATGCTTTTTCGGTAGATTTTACAAGCGCGACGATAGCGCAGGGCGAAAGCAAAATACTTACCATAACTTTTGCTCCAAATGCCCAACAATTGTTTAATGGTACAATCTTAATCGTTTGTAACGATCCGGCTAATGGAACTATGGGCCTCACGGTTTCGGGTTACGGAATAACCGGGGGTCAATCGGGCATTGTATTGGATTTCGATGGGATCACAGATCTCACAGTGAAGGCATTTACAGAAGATGGTTATGACTGGGTGATTTCTCAAAGCGGTACCTGGTTTTCAACTTTTGGTTCATGCTCGGCGCCCAATACTTTGGTAATGAATGGTGGGAAGCTTTCACTGGCAGATGGCTCAACATTTAATCTGGTTACTGCAAATATCCGAACCTGGTCGGGTATTTTTAATGCTACGGTACGTGGATACAGAGATGGGGTTGTAATTTACGAAGTGATTCATAGCCAGCTAACAGCCGAATGCCAGGAATATGAATATGGCTTTTATGAAATTGATGAATTGCAGGGAGTGATCGGGCAAACCGGCATTGCCGTTGACGACCTTTACATCACCTTTGACGCACAAGGAAGCTATGATGCAAGCCTGACAACAATACTCGGGAGCGACAGGTATGTTGAAGGAGAAAACAACGCAGTGAGTTGTTTGATAAAAAACCTGGGTACCTCACCGATTAATTCCATAGATTTGAACTGGAGTATTGACAATTTTATGAATGTGAAAACTGAAACTTTTTCAGGGTTGAATATTGCCACTAACGAAGAATATACTTTAACACATTCCAACCTCATCGAGGCTATTGCCGGGCAGTATGATCTTCATGTTTGGCTTTCTGATCTCAATGGAATCAACGCTGATGAAAACCCTGTTAACGATTCAGCATCGAGACAAATCTTTGTTGTTGTCGAAAGCGTCCAGCCACACGTCCTCATCGAGGAGTTTACCACTACTCATTGTGGTTATTGCCCTAATGGTCACCTGAAAATGGACTCTTTGCTTGCCAATTACAGCAATTTTATTGGTGTGACGCACCATGCAGGTTTTTACACCGATGCTATGACCATTCCTGCGCACGAGATATATGCAAATATTTGGGCTGTAGGTGCCCCTACTGCAACCATTAACAGAACCTCTGCCGGAATTGGAGTTGATGACTGGGAAAATATCGGCAACGAAATATTGAGTGATCTTGCACTTGGCGAAATAAATTTCGACGGGTCAAGTTTCAACTCTGAAACCCGGGAACTGAATGTTGTATTAAATGCCTCATTCCTACTTCCAATGGAAGGAGATTTCAGGTTTAACGTTTTTATTGTTGAAGATAGCCTGCATGGTGTTGGTCCGGGATGGGACCAGACAAATTTTTATAACAATACCCCCGGACATCCTTTTTACGGACTGGGTAACCCAATTGTTGGCTATCGCCATAATCATGTGGTGAGGCAGGTACTCCCGGGGAATAGTGAACCGGAATGTTGGGGCTATATGGGAATTATTCCAGCCTCTGTTGAGTATGGAGTGATCTATTCGGAATTATTCAACTTTACAATTCCGGAAGATTACATTCTCGAAAATTTACACCTTGTTGGCTTTGTTTCGAATTACCAAAGCGAGATTATTAATGTTGCCGAAGTTGAAAGCCTTGACATTCTTACCAGTATTCAGGATCATCGTCTATCAAACGATTTGTCCATTTCACCCAATCCATCCAACGGATATTTTTATATCAATTGTGACAATTTGAAATCAATCTCCGTTTTAGATTTACTTGGTCACAAACTCATGCAATTTTCAAGTAATGAGATAGATATTACCAGCCTCAGACCAGGAATTTACATTTTACAGATCGAAACGGTTGAAGGCAAAACAAGCAGGCATCCTGTTATAAAACAATAGTCTCGTTCAAGAAATACATTTTTGTCTCATCAAATTGACTGATGATAAAAGCGCTCCCCGGGGCGCTTTTTTTTTTAACAATGATGTAAACAACAGCATCTCATATCAGAACTTGCACGCCATAAAAAACCCCGGGCTATCTTCCGACAAACCCGGGGTAAAACCTAACTTGTAACATTCACTTATCTCAGGACTATCTTTCTGAATATGCTTTCTCCATTGTGTTGGATTTTGATGAAATAGACTCCCGGGGTCAAGCCGGTGAGGTCAATTGTTTTTAATTGATCCGACCGATTGGTTTCAACAAGCACCTGTTGACCCTGAACATCGCGGATTGTGATTTTATCTCCTGCTTTTAATCCGGCAATATTGAGCAATCCAGAAGTCGGATTGGGATAAACGCTGATTGCAATTCCAAAGCCCTCATTGCCGATGCCAGTGACTGCATCAAAGTTGGTAATTGCAGAAAGACCATTTTCGTTGAAAAGGCCGTCGGATTGGGGGAGGGATGGGTCGAAGGTGGGTTCTAAACCTGTCAGGTTTGTCAAACCTGACAGGTTTTTGAAAAAGATCATCTCCCCTTCAAAAAACCCATCTTTTTCCGCTGTTGTAGGGTCATCGCCAAACACCGTGAGGCTGATGAACTCGCTGTTGTAAACCGTTGCACCGAAACAGTTGCCTGCCTGGTCATATGCGCCAATTATGGCTCCCTGCTCAAAGCCTTTTAGCGCTTCAGGCAGGATGGCGATGGTGTGGGTGGAGGGGGTAGGTGCGATTCCCAACCCTGACAGGGTTTCAAACCCTGTCAGGGTTCCGGATGTCGCTGACTTCATCCCCGTATAATCCACCACGCCGGGGGAATTCATCAGCACATAGTAAGCTTTTCCCGGCATAAGCGTTCCGATGGTATTGATACCGTATTGCGGCCAGTAAACACCGGTTCCGGCAACATCTTTAGCGATAACAAAACCATTGACCGGCGCAAAAAGGTCATTTACATTGGCTCCAAAGGGAGTAACCTGGGGAAGCAAACTCCAGCCCGCATTGAGCGAAACGGTCATATCGGTTTCAAAACTTCCGGTGATTGGCAGTACACAGGCTTCGGTAGTTTTTATCTTATATGCTGAATGGCTTGTCCATGTGCCGATGGTGTTAATGAACTGCTCTGGATAGTACATGCCGGTCATAGTCTGGGCAATAATAAGTTCGTTTGAGATGGGTGCAAAAACATCCTGCATCCATGGTTGAGATGGTATAAGGTAGCTTGAAATGCCACTCCAGCCTGCCGGGAGCGAAATTGAGTGAACTTCTGATTGCCCCTGCCAAAAGATTCGGAAAAATGGATCGGACTCAAATGCGCCACCAGACAGATTTCCGGTTGCATCAATGAATAGCAGACTTCCCTGATCTGTATATTTGGCAGCATTTTTTCCTCTTCCCAGCCCTGAAAACTCCACATTCTCTAATTGTAGTTGTTGGAGGTTATTGATCGTCAGTAGTGGATAGGCAAGGGGCTTCCCGTTTCTGAAAACGCAGCCATTGAAGGCATTTGCTTCATCAACCAAAGCTTCAGAAACAACGAACAGACCAGTTTCGTCCAATTGCTCAAAGATGGTGTTGATCATCGAAATATAACCTCCTGCTGCCACAAAAATCCCGTAATATGACGATGGTGAAAGACCGGTTACAGTACACATTTGTTCCGGAGTTCCGTAACTTCTTAACTCAGCACCTGACCAGACATTGACCAGGGATTGGTTCCCCATTTTCAATAAACCACCGGGATAGATCTCAAGCCAGCCGGAGTTCAGGCTCAGAGCCCCCTGGCAGTTAAGAGAATGTCCGTTCATAATGTTGCATCGTCCGCCATCAATGGTCATAGTGTTTTTTACCACAACATTCTGCAAACCTATATCGGGAGAGATTGATGATTTATTGACGCGCAGGTTATGAAAATTGCCACCGTTGGCAGAAGTTATATAACCGGATGTTTCTCCATATAACTCGACCATTCCGCCTGCAGGATTGAATCCGGGATTTTCAGCCAAAAACCACCCGTAGGTTCTGATAGTCCCACCGGTGATGTTACTTGTAAACGTAAAATTCTGATCCTGGCGGATGAAAACCGACTGGTTGTTGAGTTCAAGCACACCTCCGCTCATGGTCAGCGAAGCATTGTCGCCGAATGGCCAGTAACTGTAATAACTTTCTCCACCCGACAGGCTGAAAGTACCTCCATAGATGGTGAGATTTCCTCCAAGTCCGATTGCATTTTCATCGCTCAGGCTGATCTGCCCGCTCTGATAAAGTTTCCAGTTGCCCGTTAGCCTGTTATCCAGCAGGTCATAAGCGATGAAGTGTCCGCTTTCTACTTCGATGGTTCCGGAGGTCCAGTCGAATTTATTCACCACTACCAGCGATCCGTCGTTTATACGGAGATAATTGTCAGCGTGTTGCTGAAGTTCGAAAATATTGAAGTGTGTGCTGCCATAGATAAATTGCCCCTGAGCAGGGATATTGCCATCGAAAATCACCGTACTGTTCTGAGGAATAAAAGCCGATGAGCCGGTTTGGTTTTGCCAGTCCCTGCCAATTCTGAATATCTGATCTGATCCGTTGAGATTTCCTGAAAGAATAAGTAGGTCGTTCTTAATTTTTACCTCGTTGGAGAAGACTTCGGTGAAAGTGACGCCTCCATAGCTGGTATTGATCTTAAGATCGTGAAAGTAGTTGCCGGGGCTCATTGTTACAATTGGCGAAGCACCCCCCAATATTACTGCTCCAGCATTGCATTGCCAGGCACCAAGGATTATGAGGTGCTTGTTCAGGTTGATGGGCTGATTGCTCTGGCTTTTAAAGCCGGCAGTTTCAGCAACACTTAAATTTTCATTTATAGTAAGGGGTTTGGTTGAAGAGCCGTCAAACAGAAGCCACGCTCCGCCCTCCTTGTTAACCTGAACCTGATTCATATAGGCATTTGCCGCATGGCAGATTAGGCTGGAATTCCCCGACCCTTCGAATTGGATTACGCCATTATTCAACTGAACATCAGATCCATTGGCTAAAGTAAAGTTCCCGGAACATTTGATCAAACTTCCAGGCGCAACATCAGCTATTGATCCTGCCCACCAGGTGAGATTTCCTTTAACGTTTAAAACGTCATTGATAGTAACACCCCCCATTACTGTCATATTCTGATTGACTGTAAGCTCTTCGTTATCAATCAGCAAAGTTCCAAAAACCTGTATACCCTGGCAAACAGCATTTTGATTTATAACCGGCATCCACCCGCTGGCTACCGATTCCGGTATTACAACAAATGAAGCTGAAGAGGGTATATTCAGATCATCCCAGTTGCCGTCGGTGTGCCAATCGGTGGAAATATTGCCTGTCCATAAGCCGGGCTGCGAAACTTCCCAGTCAATCCGGTTATACGGATCGTACTCGTAAGCAGGACCGGCGCCCGGCCCGATGGCATCTTTCATGATCACCCGCCCCTGATCAATTGTCTTCTTCACATTCATGCTGATGGGAACATTGGGAAACTGAACTCCTCTGAGGGTCACATTCTGACTGTTATTAATCACTAATAAAGCCCCTACAGCATAAGGAAATGAACAATGATAAAATGCATTATCCGGATCAATAAATCCTGTCGGGCCAACAATCAGGTTGCCGCAATTATTAAAGCTGGTGTATCTGGATGAAATGGTTCCTCCAACTCCAAAATCATAAAATCCGGAACTTCCAAAGCGGTCAACAAAAATAGGCTGACTTTCCGTTCCATGGGATTGAAATGTTCCACCCTGATCAATTATCAACTGACATCCCGCATAAAGCCCAAAAGCGCTGCCAGGCTCAAACGACAGTACGCCGCCACCATAAACATCCACCTGATTCACTACCACCAGCATGTTGCCCGTGCTGCATGTAAAAGTGCCTTCATTCACCTTCAATTCATTGCCAACCAATAAACTGCCGTATAAAGTAACCGATCCCCCCTTGCTTTCAGATGCTTGTTTATCAATGGTGACATTATGCAAACTGGCCATTGAAGGAGTATTCATGCTGAGATAGGCATCTCCTGTACCGTATAATTCGATGGTTCCGGCTGTAGGGTTAAAATCGTTCCGGTGATTGACAAACGAACCCGTTGTGCGGATTTTCCCGCCGGTGATCTGATTGACAAACACATAGGGGGGATTGTTGACAATCTCAATCCCATAAGGATAAACATTGATTTCGCCGCCGGACATGGTTATCTGAGCATTGCCATTTCCCGGCCACTGACTTGTCATTCCATTGATGATGTTGAATTTACCTCCATCAATAAATAACCTGCCGATCAAATCCATCTGCTCGCTGAGGTTTCCCATAGTAATCGTGCCATTGGTGGAAACGCTGACATCACCGCCAATTATCCCCCCGACAAGGCTGTGCGCAGTAAATGATCCATTAACCACCGAAAGGCCTCCATCATTCCAGTTATAATACTGGCAATTTATATTCGACAGAGATGAAAGCTCAAGAATGCTTCCCGAACCAGACTTCTCCAACACCAGAGTCATGAAATTTTCGTGGTTATATATTCTTTGAACATTCCCGGCGCCATTAAAAACCACTGTGGTATTGCTTTCGTTGAATGCATCCGGCCCGACCGGGTTAGACCAGTCGCCGGCAAGATAAATGGTAACATTTCCGGGAGCAAATACTCCGGAATAAATTTGCAGATTGTCGTTAATCATGATAGTACTGGTGTGAACGGTATTCACTGAAACTGTTCCCGATTGGTTAAATTTGAGGTTGTTAAAATAATCTCCGGTATTGGGCGTAATGATTTGGTTCACACCGTCAAAAACCAATCTTCCGGCATTTCCTTCAAAGGAGCCATTACTGATAAAATCGCCATGCAGAATCATATCCTGCCCGGCGTCGGCGGCAAAATTGGCCAAAGGCCAGATCTTGAAATCACCTGATATTTCCAGTTTTTTGGTTGATAAATCGCTGAAACCAATCTGCGCTCCGCCTGTTTTTTGGATATACAGATGATGAAAAAAGCAGTTTTCTGAGAATGATCTTATCCATTTTGAAGTATTTCCGGCAAAAATAATGCTGCCATTACTGAATTGAACAGATGATCCGGCATTAAAATTCCAGTTACCATTGCACACAAGGGTTACATCCTGATTTATTCCGGCGGATGATCCTGAATTCCAGTAAACATCACCCAAAACAACAAACTGGCTTCCGGGTGAAGTCACCAGCATTTCACCATCGAAAGCAGCATTGCCGTAAACCGTCAGATTCCCACCATCAAAGTTCAGGCTTCCGTTTACCGTCAGGCTATTGATGTACCATTCGCCGGCATCTATCTCCGGCATGTTGGGAGCGGTTGCCGGAATGACAACATTAGTCCCTGCATTTGGAACCACACCATCGTCCCAATTGCCGGCATTGTACCAGCTGGATGACTCGGCGCCTGTCCAGAGGCCGGGCTGGGTCACCGTCCAGTCTATCCGGTTGTATGGATCGTATTCGTAAGACGGGCCAGCATAAGTTCCGGTTGCATCCCTGAAAGTGATGCGGCCTGTATTATAACTTTTTGCCACTGTGTTGGTTGGGGGAAGGGTTGGGAAATTTGCCCCACGGATAGTTAGCTCCTGGCTGTTGTTCAAAAAAATGTAGGTTCCCTGACCATGACTGAAAGTGCAGTAGTCGAAAGGAAATGAAGGATCAATGATGGCATTCGGCGTAAGAATGATGTTAGCCGGATACTGGAATTTGGCATATTTTGCAGAGATGGTTCCGCCGTTATTTACATTGAAATAATAGTAAAAACTACCTGAACGGGTAACCGTCGCCTGGTTTGCCGATGTACCTATGGCCTTAAATATGCCGCCGCTGTTCACGTTCACCGACATATCGGTTGCAATTTTTAACTGCCCACCTTCACCAAGGTTGAAAATTCCGCCATTTTCGACATACAAATGCCCGTTCTGGTTGATGATTTTATTCACGGTGCTCAGGGTTCCACCAGCCACTTCAATGCTTACCACAGTAATGTTTGTATTTACAGTAACCACTGCTGATGGTCCCTTGTTTATTTTGATATCCCTCAAAGTACCGTCAAACTGCTCCAGATAAACATTGTTAGAACCATAAAACTCCAACAATCCTCCCACAGGAGTAAAGTCAGCACGATTGCAATAGAAACCACCGGTGGTGCGAATCGTCCCACCCGTAATATTTTCGTTAATTGTATTTGGCGAAAGATTGGTTAAGGTAATGCCCTGATCTTTAAAATCCAGTGTTCCGGCATTCATCGAGATAAAAGCATTTGCCCCGGATGCCCACTGACTGGCGCCATTTCCGCCGTAAATATTGATAGTGCCACCATTGGTAAAGGTAAGGCTCCCATTCAAATCAATGTATTGATAAATATCCTGATAGAGATTGATCGTCCCTCCGGGATTCACATAATATCCTCCAAAAATCCCATTGTCGGACAAATCGAGCGCTGTAAAAGTTCCTCCGTTTGCCAGCACATCAACCGAGCCGGCTGTCCAGTCATACACAGCGCAGGTTACCGAGGTGCCTGAGGATAATCGGAATGCCCCGCCGGAGGCTTTGGCCACCTCAAGAATATTAAAGGTTTCGTTGTAACAATACTGATGATAATTGCCACCGTTGAAAATTACCCTTCCTGTACCGGGGTTAAATGATCCGGCGCCGGCATTGTTCGTCCAGTCCCGTTTAGCCTGAATAGTGAGGCTGTTTGAGTTAAAGGTTCCCGAGGTAAGCACAAAATTTCCGTTAAATATAATAGTCGAATTCAGGTTTACGGTTTGTGCCCGGCTTTCATCTGATATCACTTCACCGGTTTCGCGATCAATCCGGGGATAAATAATGGTAGTACTTTCGCCATCTTTTGATGCTGCTTTATTGATTTTTACTCCATAAAGCGCTGCTGTGCCAACGCAAAAAAGAACGGCATCGGTGGGGCCGTACATTTCAATGGTTCCCCCGGCTGGATTAAAGTCTGACCGGTAATTAAGGAAGTCCTTCGCAGTTTTAATTGTGCCGCCGGTAATGTTCGAGGTGAGTGTAGTTGTTGATGCACTCACCCTGATTCCGGTTTCTGCAAAATTTAGAACACCTCCGCTCATGGTTAGAGATGCATTTTGTGTAAAAGGCCAGTAGCTGTCGGTGGTCCCGCCATACACATTAAAATTCCCGCCACTTATGTTGATCGTTGAGCCAATAAGATCAACATAACCATCGTCGTTGGTGAGGTTTATGGTTCCGGTGCCCGAAAGGGTGTATCTCCCAAAAATGCCGTTATCGGCCAGATCGAGGGCTGTAAAAACGCCCTGCGAAACATTGAGACCACCGGCCACCCAATCGTACTGGTTGCAGGTAACCACAACCAATCCACTGTTGATAATCAGATCGCCGTAGGCATTGTTTAACTCCAGAATATTGAAATTCTCACTGTTTTGAATGATGTTGTCGAAATCTCTGCCACCATCTTTATTAATGATCACATTAAAAACCACTTTGCCTGTCCCTTCGGTAAAATAGGCCGGCCCGGCAGTATTGATCCAGTTTCCGGTAACATAAAGGGTGTTGTTTTGTGGGTTAAATGTACCTGCCTGGATAGTAAGGTTGCCCTGAATTGCAAGCGAATTATTGAGTGTAACCGTTCCGCCACAATTGATTTTCAATGAATTAAAAATATTGCCGGTATTGGCCATTTGGATAGATTGTGTTCCCGATGCCGCTTCGAGGCTTACGGTGCCCGAATACAATTTAAAATAGCCGTTGCTGACAATATTTCCCTGCACCACAGTAGTAATATTGGCTGCACAGTTCAGGGTATTGCTGGCATTGATAACCAATCCGCCGGTGATGGTGAGATTGGCGGTGGATGCTGCACTGATCGTGGTGGTGGCGGTTACCGATTTGCCCAGGGTTAATGAACTGAATTTACTACTGGCGCTGTTGTTGGTTATGGTCGAATTGCCGGTTCCGGTAAGGGTTACCCAGCACCAACTCATATCAACTGACGAACCGGACGAAAATGTCCAGTTGCCTGAAACCTCCATCCTTCCATTAACATAGGCGTTTATGGCGGAGGTGGAGTTCCACACCACACTTGAGGTGACAAGCTTTCCCAGATTGCCCTGCCAATGCCCTCCGATGGAGAGTGTTCCGTTGAATGTGGTCGTTCCTGCCACCGTGAGGGTCGCATTGCTGCCACTGGTACCCGTGATGGTGAGCGTAGCTCCGGAATTTACAGTGAGGTTGTTACACACCGGTGTAATTGTCCCGCTTATCAATGGCTGATTAGCCGGCGCCGATGGGATAATCACATTGTCGCTGGCTGTAGGTATACCGCTTGGCGACCAGTTTCCCGCAAGGTTCCAGGCTGTGCTGGATGCGCCGGTCCATGTTTTTTGCGCAAATGCCCATGAAGAAAGCATCATGGCAACGATTGTAAGGAGAAAGAATAACTTTTTCATAGAAAATAATTTTTAGTTAGGTTTATAATATTCTGAAATCTTCGTATCCAACCAATTCTTTTTCGTGTTTGGTAAATGCCGAAATCTCGCTGCCCTCTGGTCCCTTTCGGCACCATGCTTCAAAATCAGCCAGGCGCTCATCCTCTCCTTCGGCGTCAATGATTACTTTGTCAGATTGCTGACTCACCTCGCCGGTTAAATGGAATAGATTTGCCCCCCTGAGGGCATAAAAGCGAAAACCGGTGTTTTCAACTTTTCCTGTGATGATCATTTGAAGATGCCTGACCATGGTTTCGCGAATTTTATTTTTCTGGTAAAAGTAGGCTGGGAATGTAGTGAAAGCCAAATTTTTACAATAGACAATCAATAGACAAATTTTAAGTAGCAGTATATCAATACTATAAAGTAATATTTGCCTATCTCAAAATCCTAAAAGTCAACCTTAATGTCATCGTTTGTTCAGAAGAAACTTATTAATCTCAGCCAGAAGACTTCCTAAATTTGATTTTCAACGATTTATTTTCCCCACCCTAAAGAGAGTAAATCGTTGAAAATCATTGCTACCTCTAGTACCTATTTTGCAAAATCGTGTATTTTTAGGCAGAATTTTCAAATGACAAATGTCAAAAGACAAATACCTGTCTGTCACCTGTTAGGAAAAATTTAAAAAATTCAATTACCAAACTGGTCCAGATTCATGGCTGCTTTCACTTTTTGAATTTTTGATCTTTTGTACATTGAGATTTGTTTCTTGTATTTTGTAATTTCTGGTTTATCCAGGTTAGGGTTGGTGTAAACAATGATTTTCAACAAGAATAGTTTTCTGGCAGAGTCTCCTTAGAAGCAAGGATGAAAAACATAAAGTATCAAAAAATGACTTACTTTGTGGATTAAGTTCTCTGTCAATATCATTTTAACTCCAAACAATTTAATTAACCAGCCATGCGAATCCTATTATCATTTTTTTTGGTTCTTTCTTTTGCAACCCTTACACAAGCTCAGACACAAACAGTAGAAGACGATTTTGAAGGGAATGGCACGATAACCAATTGGTATGGCGATGATTGCATTATCAACACCGGCTTTCCAAATCCTTATCCGCAGGACATCAATACTTCGGCAACGGTTTTAAAATATGATGATGTCGGAGGGCAGTATGCAAATGTGCGATTTCAGGTAAGCAATAGATTTGATTTATCATCCGATTATATTTTTTCGTTGAAAATTTATGTTCCAACATCTGGAATTACCGGGAACCAACCCAAACAGGTATCGTTGAAATTGCAAAACGGATCATTGCCTGCGCCCTGGTCAACGCAAAGCGAAATCATTAAACCCATTGTTTTGGATCAATGGCAAATCGTAACTTTTGATTTTTTAAACGACAACTACATTAACTTAGACCCAAATTCTCTTCCGCCAACTCAGAGGACGGATTTTAACCGGGTAGTCATCCAGGTGAACGGAGAAAACAATTACGACTATGTGGTGGCCTTCATTGATGATGTTTATTACAATGGCACAATCGCATTGGACCCTGTATTTGATGTACTGGTTTGGTCGGATGAGTTTGATGGCGAAGGCGCCATTGACAATTCCAAATGGCACCATCAAACACTGCTGCCAAATGGATCGGGCTGGTACAATGGCGAAATACAGCACTACACCGACAGGGTGGATAATTCAAAAGTGAGTAATGGGAAATTAAACATCATTGGCAAGAAAGAAACCTACACCAATCAGGGGGTAACCAAACAATACACCTCTGCCAGGCTAAATTCCAAATTTGCATTCCAGTACGGAAAAGTTGAAGTACGTGCCAAATTACCCACAGGTGTTGGAACGTGGCCTGCCATCTGGACACTGGGGAAAAATATTAATGAAGATGGCGGCTGGTGGGACCTTCAGGGATATGGCACTACGCCCTGGCCGGCCTGCGGCGAGATTGATATTATGGAACACTGGGGAAGTAATCAAAACTTTGTACAAAGTGCCACCCATACACCTTCAAGTTACGGTGGAACGGTTAACCATGGAGGACAAACAATACCCACAGCCTCAACAGAATTTCATAATTACACACTAAAGTGGTATGCCGAAAAACTAGTATTCAGTGTGGATGATGTTACGCATTATACCTACGAACCGACTGAAATAAACAGCAACACATGGCCTTTTGATGCTGAACAGTACTTACTCCTCAATTTTGCTTTCCTGCCCAATATTGCTCCCGGTTTCACAGTGGATACACTGGAAATCGAATATGTCAGAATTTATCAAAGCGCCGTTACTGGTCTTAGCAATGAAGCTGATAATCAGCAAATATTTGATTTTAAAACCGTACCAAACCCAGTCGGTGATTATATTATTATCAGCTATTACCTGCCTGAAAGTACAGAAGTAAGCCTGGAAATTCGTGATCTCACCGGCAGGTTGGTTAAAACACTAACCAACGAAAAACAATCAGCAGGGCAACATCAGGAGCAACGGAGTATTCATGATCTGAAATCAGGTGTGTATTTCTTAACTCTTTACACCGGGAATGCCATCCTGACCAAAAAATGCATCGTCAGCAGATAATGGCGCGGATTTAATAAAAACCTACAACAACGCAACATCGGATAAAAAATGATCAGGCCAGAAAATTAGCCGGTTTAATTCTTCAAGGCAGTAGAACCTATCGCAGGGACTGCTTAGAAACAGTTTTAAAGTTGATATTTAACTTGTTACAAATGAATCTTTTAAGTTTAGGGCAAGACTTTTGAGTATCTAAAAGTAAAATCCACACACTTGAAATCGCAGATATTTTTTTCTCTGTGAAACTCTGTGATTCCTCTGTGAAACTCCGTGTCGCAAATAAAATTACACAGAGAACCGCAGAGAACCACGGAGAAGCCACAGAGCCTGAGAAAATTCATTACTTTCTGTTTGAATTTTTCAGCAGCCCCTATGTTAAAGATTATGGATGAACTCATCCAGGGTAATACTGTTGGCAAGGTTCAGCTTTTTGCGCAAGCGGTAGCGTGACGTATTTACCGATTCGGGAGAGATGTTCATCAGGCGGGCAATTTCTTTTGTTGTCAGGTTCAGTTTCAGATAGGCACACAATTGAAGATCATTTTGCGTAAGGCCTCCGTCTGCTTTTCTCAACTTATCAAAAAACGATTTGTGTACCGATTCAAACCTAATCCTGAATTGTTCCCATTGCGTTTCCATATCGGTTTGGCGGTCGATCTCTGTAATGATCTCCCTGGCTTTCTCTGATCCTATTCCATCATCAGCAATTTTGATTTCTTCGGCCAGTTTTTTGAGTTGTTCAAAAACCTCATTCTTACTGGCAATCAGCATGGTAGCCGAAACCAGCTCATGCTTTTTTTGGTCAAGGCTTTTAGCCTGTAATTTCCTGATTTCTTCTTCTGCAAATAGTGTCTCCTGCAAATTCCTGTTCTTTTCCTCACTGGCATTAAGTTTCATCTGCGAAATTACAGTCTCCTTATCAAATAGTTCACTCTTTTGCCTTAGTGTGTAACGCTTAAGCCGGAACATGAAAAAAAACGAGATAGCCATGATGGCAAAAATGATGGCCACCAGAGTCAACAGGCGGTTTCGCAGGAGTTGAACCCTTTGTCTTTCGCGCAGTATCACGTTCTCTTTCTCCTTCATCTCGGTGTCGTAAAGCGTCTGCAATTCGATGATTTTTGCAGCGCTCTCTTCATTAAAAATCGAATCGCTCAGCGCCCGGTACTTCATCAAATATTCAAAAGCCTCCTTCCATCTTTCTTCAGCACTGTAATGCTTCTGCAGATTATCATAGTTGGCCAGGGTTAGTTTCTTCAATCCCAACGTTTGGGATAATTCAATACTTTGGAGGAGTAATGGTAGGGCATCAGGATCATTTTGAAGCAATTTAAGCGATCCTAAATTGTTGAGAGCAACAGCCTCGCCCGATCTATCCCCTGCCTGGTGCGAAATCCTGAGTGTGGAGGTATAATATTCTTCGGCAAGCCCGGGATTGTTCTCCTCTTTGGCGATGAGTCCAAGATTGTTGTAAATCTTAATCAGGCCCGCCGGGTCGGTATTTATTTCTTCCTTGATGGCCAGGCTTCGCAGGAAAAATTCCCTGGCTTTTTTGTAATCCCCGGTTTCGAAGTAGATGATTCCAATGTTGTTTAAAACGTTGGCTTCTTCTTTTCGATTCCCGTCTTTTCTATGATAATCAAGAGATTGGGTAAGGTATTCGATGGCTTTGCTGTAGTTTTTCTGTTGAATAAGTACATTGCTGAGGTTCATCAGTAAAATGCCTGATAAATTGTTGTTTTTCATATCATTAGCTAATCGCAAGGCCCGGTAGAAGTAATTCGATGCCTCATCCGGGTTCCCTTCGATGTAATTCAGATTGCCAATATTTATCAGGTTATTAATGATTCCGGTAGTATCGCCAGCTTTCTCGCGTAGTTCAAGGGATTTTGAAAACAGATCATGCGCCAGGGGATAATTCTTCTGGTCAACATACCATTGTGCTCTGATGGAGAGCGATTTGGCTGCTTCGGGAAATGCCCCGGCTGCCAGGTAGAGATCAGCAGCTTTTGCCGAATTCTCCAAAAAGCCATCTTCATTACCCCTTTTCCGCTCAATCAGGCTGTAGTTGTTGTAGCAATCAGCCATCTTTTGATGCATATGGTTGTCTTGGGCAATTTCCAAAATGGAATCCACCGTTAGGCGGGCGGCATCCAATTGGTTTGTTTTTACGAAACCTGCCAGATTTTTACTTAACTCTGCAATTCGCAGTGAATCAGCGCTGGACTGGGCCGGAAGGAGGGTTGCAGAAAAAAGTAGCCACACCCAAAGGAAACAAGTCAATTTACATCTGAAGCTGCCTGAGACGTCTTTCCACAAAAATTTTCCAAAAAATCTATACATATTTGTTTACCAGAAAGTTACAACCAACACGGTTGTTTGCTGCTTTCGGGAGTGGTTTTTAAAATACCTATTGCCATTTGTAGTTTCCCGAACTTTTGTTTTTTTGAGCTCAAAGATAGGTGTTTCTTTTAGTTGCAGAGATGTCAGTACAAGACTTTTTTGGCATAAACCCGCTACAGCCGCCACTTTTAGCTGAAAATCAGAAATATGGCAAAATCTCCCATCGGTTTGGCAGCCTCAAATTTATAAACGTTCTACATAAACTCTTATGGTTTGATAATCAATGCTATAGGATACTGATGCTGTAATGATCGGATTGAAAATTAGAACAATAGGGTCTTGAATTGCTAAGTATTGATTAGTTTTGTATTGTTAACTTATTAACATAAACCAAAACTTTTATGGATACGCTCGACAATTTATTCAGGAAAGATGCCCTCTCTTATCACGCAGAAGGCCGTCCTGGCAAGCTTGAAGTAATTCCTTCAAAGCCCTATTCAACAAAGCGTGACCTGTCGCTGGCCTACACTCCGGGGGTTGCCGACCCTTGTCTGAAGATCAAGGATAATCCGGATGACGTGTATAAATACACCATGAAGGGCAACCTAGTGGCTGTAATCTCCAACGGCACTGCAGTGCTGGGGCTTGGTGATATCGGCGCACTGGCCGGTAAGCCTGTAATGGAGGGAAAGGGGCTGCTGTTCAAGATCTTTGCCGATATTGATGTTTTCGATATCGAAGTTGATCTTAAGGATCCGCAGAAGTTCATTGACACGGTTGTGGCCATTGCTCCAACTTTTGGGGGGATAAACCTCGAAGACATCAAGGCGCCTGAATGTTTTGAGATCGAGGAAAAGATTCAGGCAGCTGTTGACATCCCCATCATGCACGACGACCAGCATGGGACGGCCATTATTACATCCGCAGGATTGCTCAATGCCGTAAAACTCACCGGAAAGAAAATCGAAGAGATGAAGATTGTGGTGAATGGAGCGGGTGCATCGGCCATCTCCTGCACGAGGCTTTACCAGAAACTGGGCGCCAAATCCGAAAACATAGTCATGCTCGATAGTAAAGGAGTGCTACGCCGCGATCGTACCGACCTGAACTACATGAAAAAACAATTCGCTACCGACAGAGATATCCATACTCTGGCAGAAGCCATCGAAGGCGCTGATATGTTCCTTGGACTTTCAACAGCAGGGGTGCTCAAAAAGGAACTTTTACTGAAGATGGCTCCTAATCCGGTTGTTTTTGCGCTGGCCAACCCGGTTCCCGAAATCATGTACGATGAGGCTCTTTCGGTTCGCGACGATCTGGTTATGGCCACTGGCCGTTCAGATTACCCAAACCAGATCAACAATGTGCTTGGCTTTCCCTTCATCTTCCGCGGCGCCATGGACGTAAAAGCCACCTGCATAAACGACGAGATGAAACTGGCAGCCTCCTACGCTCTCGCCGAACTAGCCACCGAACCCGTGCCCGACGAAGTGAACGTAGCCTATCATGCGGCCAACTTCGTTTTTGGAAAAGACTATATCATCCCCAAACCGTTTGATCCAAGACTCATCACCAGGCTGGCGCCTGCCGTGGCAAAAGCAGCAATGGAGTCAGGCGTGGCCCGCAAACCAATCACCGACTGGGAGGCTTACAACGAATTCCTTCTGAAAAAGATGGGTACTACCAACCCCATCACCCGCCAGATCCGCCATCGCGCCAAAGAAGAACCAAAACGCGTGGTATTTTCGGATGCAGAAAATTATAAAATGTTGAAAGCAGCCGAGTTTGTGCTGAACCAGAAAGCTGCTTTCCCGATTCTGCTTGGCGATGAGCAAAAAATCAAGGAATTGATTGAATATCACGAACTTGATATTCCAAACCCTGAAATTCTTGACCCACGCTCCAAATCTGAGGAAGAGAGAAGAAAACAGTTTGCCGAATTGCTCTTCAACAAGCGAAACCGTAAAGGCATGTCTTTGTATACCGCATTCGACAGGTTACACCACCGCAACTACTTTGCACCGATGCTGGTCGAGACCGGCTATGCCGACGCTATGGTTTCCGGCCTCACCAACAATTATCCGGATGCCATTCGTCCGGCTATCGAAGTAATCGGTAAGAAACCCGAGGCCAGCCTGGTTTCGGGGATGTATATCATCAACACCAAGTCAGGACCCCTTTTCCTTTCCGATTGCACAGTGAATAAAGAACCCAACACCGAGCAGCTCGTCGAAATTGCCCTGCAGACCGCATTCGCCGTGAAGCAATTCAATGTCGCGCCTCGTCTCGCAATGGTGACTTATTCCAACTTCGGTTCTAACCGCGGACGCATCCCCGATATGGTTGCCGATGCCGTAAGAATACTTCACCGTGATTATCCAAAATTGATTGTTGACGGTGAAATACAAGCCGATGTTGCTCTTAACGCCGAAATGCTCCAGGAAAACTTCCCATTTACAAAACTCAAGGATGGCCCTGCAAATACCCTAATTTTCCCCTATCTCACCGCTGGAAATATCGCCTACAAGCTATTGCGCGAAGTCGGTAAATTTGATGTCATCGGCCCGATCCTTAATGGAATGAATAAATCGGTTCATGTGCTTCATTTCGGTAACAGCGTCCAGGAAATCATCAACATGGTAATGGTAGCCGTACTCGATGCCCAATGTGTCCAAAACCGCAACAAAGTAAGATGCAAAGACAATTTTATGGACACATTCAAATAATTCAATATTGACTAAGAATTCAAAAAGCCTCCGGTAAAAGTTGCCGGGGGCTTTTTTTTCAGACTGACTGATTTTTTTTGACAGGGCCTAAACACCTGTTGTCTCGGGGCAGCCTGACCGGGTTTTCGGTTCCTATTAATGATTCGTAACCACACTACTGACCGACTAAAATTTGTAAATCCACTGCGTGGAAATTTTGCAAATTGTAAAATTCTCTACTACTTTATCCGCTACGCGGAATTCGCCGTAGGCGATGGATGAAAGTATTTTAGGAAAAGGTCACCCTAATTCTAAAAATATCCCGAATTTTCGGGATTAAAGAAATCAAGGGTTTCAGGACGATTTATTAATTTTACCTGGACAGTACTGATTCGTAATGATCAAAATGGTGAGACCTTCCATTCCAAGTTTTGATCCTGCAAATTATTACTAAAAAATTTGCTGGTTTTTCTTGGATTGAATGATTTTATTGCTATAATTTTACAAAGATTAAATTCTAACCAAACTTACTCTAAGTTTCATTAATTCAATTAATTACGTTCATTATGAAAAGTTTAAAATGGTTTTTGTGCTGGCTCTTGGTGTCTCCATTGCTCGCCAATGGTCAATGGATGGTTCAGGATCCCGGATTCCCTGAACTTTACGAAATCAAACATGTGCAGGCTGTTACCCCTGATCTTGTGTGGATATGTGCGAACGATAATTCCGGAATGGGACAGCCGCCTTATTATTCATTTACCCAGGATGGAGGAGCTACCTGGAATGCGGGATTGATTACAGATCAGTCAGGCCTGGTACCAGGGCATTTGTTTGCTTTCAATGGATTCCCCTATGCTTTTGCTGTGCTTTATAAAGCCAATGGGAGCATTGAAGCGCAGGCGGGTGTGTATGCTACATTTGACAATGGCGAGACCTGGAACCGTCAGCCGGGAGCTTTTGAGCATCCGGAGGCCTTTCCCGACATAGTTTATTTCTGGAACACCTCGCAGGGTATTGCGATTGGTGACCCGGTGGACGGCGAGTTCGACATCTATCTGACCTCTGATCTTGGGACAAACTGGAATAAGTTGCCGGGAGCAGCTATCCCGGATCCGTTGCCCGGTGAAAATGCAATTGTACGCGTTTTTTCGGTAGTCGGGAACTCCATATGGTTTTCCACCACCAAAGGCAGGGTTTATAAATCCGAAAACAACGGACTTAACTGGAGTGTGAGTTCTTCTCCGTTCAATGCACATACAAGGGTGGTTTTTACCTCTCCGCAGCAAGGTTATCTGCAGGATGTCGGAAGCTGGGAAACCACCGGGCTTGCTGAAACCAACGATGGAGGATCAACGTGGGAAACTGTGAACTTTAGCGGAAACCTGCTGAACTGGGACTTGAAATTCATCCCCGGAACAATTAACACTCTTTTATCATCAGGGGCATACCTGAGGCTTGGCCTGACCATGAGCACTGATGGTGGAAACACATGGAACAGCGTTCTCGAAAATTATAAAATTGTCCAGATGGACTGGCTCAACTGGCAAACCGGCTGGGTGGGCTGCATCCTGGATATTAATCCGGATAGCTGGAAATCGTTTCTTCTTAAATATAACGGACCAGGAATGGGTGATTTTATGGTGAGCCCGCTGGAAATGGATTTTGGGGATATTTTTATCGGTCAATCCTCTGCTGTAGGTATTGTATTTACAAACCTGGGAACCGAACCGGTTGAGGTGATCTCGATTGAATCGTTGACTGATGAGTTTACAGTAGCACAATCTTCATTCGTTGTTGAACCAAACAGCCAATATGTTGTCAGTATTAATTTTTCACCCTCCGGCGAAGGTTACTTCGACGGGCAATTGAACATTACCTGCAATCACCCTGAGCTACCACAGTGGAACGCAATTTTGCATGGCCGGGGAGTAACTCCTTCGGAATTTGTATTTGAACCTGGCTCTTTTGATGAGACTTTGTTGTCGGGAGAACAGGTGGTCAGAAATTTCAGCTTTACCAATAATAACGACAACGCTTTTACCTGGGAAATTGAAACCGACTATTTGGCTCCACTTCAGACGCTGGGCTGGAATTATGGGTCAACACCTTTGGGCGCGGACGATGGAATTCTTGGCGCAGCGCCTGATTATGCAATGTTTATTAAAGATATCAAATTGGAACCTGATTTTACATGGGCAATACTCAGGTTTGGATATGACGATGGTATCCGGGTATGGGTAAATGGAACTTTGGTATTTGATGATCTTTATGCCAACAACCCAGTATATTATTGGAATCAGGAAGTTGACATTACTGAGTGGTTGATACAGGGAACCAATCGTATTTCCGTAGCAGTATTCAATGGCGTTTTCAACGGAGGCGGGGACGGAGGTTTTGATTGCGAGCTGGAAATTGATGGGCAATACCTGATTAAGCGTGGGGATGAAAATTTTGACGAACCGGAAGCGATGTGGTTTTATTTTGGAGAAACAGCTCAGCAGCTGATCCCGCCGGATGATATTCATGAGAAGAAATGGTGGGATAAGGAATATGGCCGATATCAATGGCTTTCTGTTAACCAGGCCGGAAGTTCGGCCACTGGCAATCAATTTGCAATGCTGGGTTGGAACCCAATGCCGTCGCCCATCGGCGGTGATGGAATTATATTATCCAACGGCCCTGATAATGCATTTTTCATTAAGGATGTTGAAATTGACAACCCCGGTGATAATGCCACACTGTACCTGGCTTTCGACGATGGCTGCCAGGTTTATATCAACGGATCGCTCGCTTTCGACTTTTGGGATGGTGATCCTGGAGCGGAATACTGGAATGAGATTCTGGATGCAACCGGCTGGTTTATCGAAGGGAGAAACAGGATCAGCATTGTGGTTTACAACGGAATGTATGGCGGATGTTGCGCCGGCTATCTTGATGTACTGCTTGATGTGGGCGATCAGATGATCATCGGTCCGGGTGTGTGGTTTCCCAACGAACCGATCTCTTCGTGGCTGGTTTTTGGCCAAACAGGGCAGATACTTGAGCCTGGACAAGATAATGCTGGCCGCCCCTGGTATGTTTTTGATTACGCTTTGGGCGGAGGAAACACACTGGCCGGATTAGGCTGGATATTGAACTCCACTCCGGTACTTGATGGTTTCCCCTCACTTGGCAATGCCCCCGACAACGCCCAATTCATAAAAGATATCAGTGTCGGGGAATTTGAATCGGCCACACTGTCTCTCTCTTTCGATGACGGATGCCGGGTATGGATCAATGGAAATCTGGAGTTTGATTTTGCCTACGAAGTGCATGGCACAAATTACTGGGATCAGGAGGTAGATGTGTCGTGGTTATTGCAACAGGGCACGAACCGAATTGCTATTGAGGTTTATAACGGCATCTATGGTGGCGGTGGCCCCGGAGGTTTCGATTGCCAGCTATTGGTGGACGAAATCCCTGTTATCATGCGTGGTGATGAAAATCAAGGTGCTCCCGAAGCAATGTGGTTTATGTACGGCAAGACGGGAGATGTGAATACCCCGCCTGATGATGCCAACAACATGAAATGGTACCAGTTGGAATATGCCATGTCGGCCAATCCGCCTTCCCATTACCTGCAGGGAAACCTGGATGCATGGCAAACCGGTGAAGCATTGGTAGTTCTTGATGCTACAGGCCTGACTCCCGGTGAATATAACGGGCTATTAAGATTCAGAAATGCAGGTACCGGGCAGGTTTGGGAGATTCCGGTCAACTTATACGTGGATGGATCGCCCGTGATTGCTTTTGAACCTGAAACGCTGGATTATGGAGATTTTTACATTGGTTTCCCAGAATCACAGCTACTCAAGGTCATTAACAAAGGCAGCGATTTACTCGAGTTTTTTGAAATATCCACCCTCGATGGCGTTATTTCCGTAGCCATTAGTCAGCAAACTATTGAGCCGGGGCAAAGTGCAATTATTGATGTTACCATTGATCCGTATCTGACCGGGGAATTCACTTCAGCACTCGTATTCAACACCAACGATCCGAAAAATTTCTCTGCTTTTGTACCTGTAAAAGCGCAGGTGCTCAACGCTCCGGATATTGAGCTTCCCAACCTCGAATATTTATTTGCAATCCTTGAGCCTGGTGAATCGGAAATCCAGGATTTCAGCATTTACAATGTGGGTGAAATACCCTCTGATCTTGAGTTCACAATCCCGCAGGCGCTCAATGAAAAGCAACTTCAGGCTGAAAAGAAAATTCCGGACGTGGCTTATGGTAAAAATTACAACCGGCATAATGTAACCCAGGATCAATCTCACTCATCGTTGCCAGTTCCTTCACAAACTAAACGTAATTATTTGCTGAAGAATTTACCATCGCGCAACGGCAACGAGATCATGATTTTTTCGGATGATATGGAAAGCGGTACAATTGGCTGGCAGGTAGAAAATTATATGGAAACAGAACCCCAATGGCACGTGGTCAGTTTCAATTCCTCTTCACCCAATCACTCGTGGTGGTGTGGCAACGAACTGACCGGAACTTACTGGAATGGCAACCGGGTAGCTGAAGCCATTATATCACCCAAAATACTTCTCCCATCATACGGGAATGCGGTGTATATGACATTTGCCGAATTCTACGAACTGGAAGGCGATTATGATGTGAGGAATGTGGATATAAGTACCGATGGTGGAGAAAACTGGCAACGAATTTTCGAGCAATCAGGCGCTTTGTCCGAAACCTGGCTCACCATTGGACTAGATATCTCTGAGTTTGCCGGAAATGAGATCATGGTAAAATTCCTGTTCGATACCTGGGACGAGGTGGCTAACCTGTTTGCAGGCTGGTTTGTTGATGATGTAAGGATCTATTCTCCGGGATTTCCATTCATCTCGGTTGAGCCGGGCTCAGGTTCGGTATATTCGGGTGAATATCAGAATATGCTGGTTACTTTTGATGCAACAGGTTATGAGCCAGGTTTCTACCCCGGGTTTTTCCTGATAGTTTCCAACGATCCTGATGAACACTACTATTATCTTCCGGCTAACCTCCTGGTCGAAATTCAGTCTGATGTTCATAACATTGACTTACCACAGGGCTGGTCAGGCCTTTCAAGCTACAGGTTACCCTATGAGCCTGCAATTGAAGATGTTTTTGCCCCCATTGCCGGTGAACTGATTATTGCCCAAACGATGGATGCCGTCTATTATCCCGGGGAGAACATCAATACAATAGGTTTATGGGAGGAGCAGTCGGCATATAAAGTGAAAACCCTGGCGCCGTGTACGTTGTCTGTATTTGGTGATCCGGAGGATAACTTGATGTTAGGATTAGATGCTGGCTGGAGCCTGATCCCTGTGATTGCCCCCTGTCCGGTGAATGTGGTGGATTTGTTTCAGCCTGCCGGTGAAAATCTAACCATTGTTAAAGAAGTGGCCAATATTGGCGTTTACTGGCCGGCCATGAGCATCAACACCATTGGCGAATTGCTGCCTGGAAAGGCCTATTATGTGTTAATGAGCAGTTATGGTGAAGTTGAATTCCCTTATTGCGGAAAAAACCTGACAGGTTCGGGTAAAACCCTGACAGTCCCGCACGTGTGGGATGGAACCCTGTCAGGGTTGGGAATCACCAACACCCCCTCCACCCACACGATCGCCATCCTGCCCCAGGCGCTCGTAGGTTTTGAACAGGGAACTCTTATTGGCGCTTTCGATCAGGCCGGGAATTGCTTCGGAGCAACTGATTTCAACAGCGAAACCATCATTCTGACAGTCTTCGGTGATGATCCGACAACAGCGGAGAAAGATGGTTTCTTTGAAGGAGAGGTGATCTTTTTCAAAAATCTGACAGGTTTTGATCCCGCACGTGCGGGACTGACAGGTTTAGAACCCACCTACGACCCATCCCTCCCCCAATCCGACGGCCTCTTTACCGAAAACGGCCTTTCAGCCATCACCGGCTTTGAAGCAGCCTCTGGTATTGGCATTGAAGGCTTTGGAGCAACCATCAGCATCTATCCCAATCCGACAATCGGCCTGGTTAATATTTCCGGACTTGAAGGAAATACGGAAATAACCATAAGAGATGCAGTCGGCCAGCTGGTGTTGCAGGAATCAGGGCTTTCAAAGCAGATGATTACCATTGACCTTGGCGGACAAAAGCCCGGGGTATATTTTGCAGGGTTAAAACACAATGGAAAGATGATTTTCAGAAAGGTATTTTTGAGATGAATGAACATTTCTGGTTGTGTATAGCCCAGATATGCCAACTTGAGGTGTCGGGTTTTATCAACAATATTATATAATACTACAAAGGACTGGGATATCAAAGCGACAAATAACATTCTTAAAAGAAACCAAACAATTCAATATATTAGAATCCTGCTAACAAATAATTCTCCAAAAGTACACACATGAAAACTATTTTTATCATTATCAGCATTGCACTACTGACCTTTTCGGGATCAATCATTTTAGCCCAGAAAACCTGGACGGGCGCAACAAGTACCGCCTGGAACACAGCCACAAACTGGTCCCCGTCCGGGGTGCCAGCCCCAACAGATGATGTAATCATTCCATCGGCGCCGGCAAACCAGCCAGTCGTCAACGGGACAATCACACCTGTATGTAAAAACCTGACGATCAATTCAGGGGCCTCATTGTCCATTACCGCTACCACAAGTAACAACGCCCTGCTTACCGCCTCAGGTAATGCGACCATCAATGGTGCGTTGAGCATAGGTGGTGTCATTGGCAAAACAGGTAAACTGGTTGCGGTTAATGTTACCTGGGGTTCCACTGCTTCCATGTCGGGTTCTTTCGCCGGCAGAATGGAGGTTTCAGGCAACTGGGAGTTTTCGACCGGCTCAGCTATTTCGATGGGGCTATGCAGTGTGACCTTTACCGGAAATACTACAACGCAGATCATCAGTAAGAGCAGCAACAGCAGTTTCTCCAATGTCACGATCAGCAAAACAGGTTCTCAGGCAGTGCAAATAAGCACGACCTCAACCTCCACCCTTAGGTTCGGAGCATCATTAACCATCAGCGCTGATGCAACACTACTTGGACCTGCCAACATCACCACCATCTTTTCCGATAACCTGAACAACAGCGGTCATTTTTCATTTAGTAACGGAACTCAAAGTTTTGAGAAAACCTCCGGCACGCAAACAATCCAGGTGAACACCAATGATTTCTTCTATAATCTGAAAATCAACTCCGGCGGAACGGTAACTATCAACAACCTATTGACTGTCCAGGACAATGTGATCATACAGGCTGGGATATTTGATCCGCTTGGAAATACGGTGATCGTGTACGGTGACTGGGCTAATGCTATCGGTGCAGCCGGTTTCATCGAAGGAACCGGGAGGGTCATCTTCTCAGGTGGCAATTACCACCAGTACTGCACTAACGAGACCTTTAACATTCTCGAAGTCCATAAAACCATCGGCGGAGAATTCAGGGTGAGCGGAGCCACGGTAACCTGTGCACAGTACGACTGGACTGCCGGCTCGGTTGGCGTGATGGGAAACGGAACCTTTACCGCTCTCGACCTGGCTGACGACGGCATCCGGGGCAATTATTCCGTGAATACAGGTAGTACCATTAACCTTTACCAGGACAATTACCAGTATGTTGACCTCGGAGGAAACCTGACTTTTACCAGTGGTGGGACAATCAATGTTTACGGCGGTATGGGATACAGCCAATGGCCGAATTATGCCAATGCTTCCATCACAATGAACGGTGGAATACTTGACTTCGTGGATAACGGGATCAGCATCAATAACAGTGGAACCTACACCCTTACAACAAACATAAGCGGGGGAACCATCCGCACAAGCAAAGGTTTTTATTGTGAGCGGGCAGACTATAATCCTACCGGAGGATCAATCCAGTTATACGGTTTAACAGATTGCCAGTTAAGCTTTACGGCAGGAACCATCTGGTCACTATATATAAATAAAAACACTGCCAATACGGTTACGCTCGGCGCGAATACAGCAGTAAACGGAACGTTTATAATCAATAGCGGCAAATTGTATGCGGTAAACAAAGTGATCACTCCCTCAAATGATGTTACCATCAATTCCGGTGGCGTACTTCATCTGGGTATGGCTACCCAGCTTAAAATGACGAATGCCAAAAACATCAGTATTGAAAACGGCGGAACACTGAAAACCGAAGGAACCCTGGCGGATAATGCCACCATAACCCGCAATAACACAGGTTTCTATTTCATATCACTACTGTCCGACTAAATTTCAGGAAGGGGCTCAATTCGATCTAACATATTGA
>DAIRGA010000040.1:0-35354 GCA_036794825.1 Bacteroidales bacterium
TATCTGGTGAAAGGTTTTTCAGGCAATATTTACCAAACCCTTGCAGAAGGAATAATAAATTATTGATTTAACTTATAATAATCCAATGGATTAGGCCTTTTTCAGCAGACCCTAATTAACCATTGCCGGGCCAGATTGCAGTACTGTCAGATCTTCCATTGGAATTGATGATTGGATTGCACTCAATTAAATACCGGAGATAGCCGTAAAAATTGTTCTCCGCAAAACACTTCGGGCGGGTAAACCATCACCAAAGATGACTTATCCGCCCGAATTCATTATATTTAATAATCAGATGGTTACTGTATGGCTACATCACCCTGATCAGTTTCACTTTTCCGTAGGTGTAGGATCCAAACCGGATGATATATATCCCTTTATCGGCGTAAGACATATCCAGGTTGTAGGTGTATTTCCCGTCGGTGCCGTTCACTCGGTTTTCCACCAGTTTTTGTCCCATTACGTTGTGCACATTGAACACCATTGCACCTTTTAAATCCTTGCTTTCCAGCGTTATATCAAACTGGTTGTTGCCCAGATAGGCGACGGTCAAATTGGAATTCGCAACGGGAAGATCGGCAAATCCCACGGTTGAGGGACTGATAGCTATGGTATAATCTTCTGTTTCGCCGAATTCAGTAATAACACATGCATTATCAGGTACCGGCTCGCCAAAACTCATCCGTACGCGCATCAGGTGTTGTCCGAGAGTAGCGTCGGCTGGCATTGCAAAGGGCAGTGTAACATTAAAACTCCCAATTCCCTGACCACTTTCAATATGATAATTGTTGACCACTCTTTCGGTAAGTTCGAAGAGTAAATTGTCATTGTAATCAATCCAAACTGTAACATATTGATTCACAACGCCTGTTTCGATTATCAAATCGTACGTTGCTCCCTGCTCCACATTGGCCACCATCTCCGTAAAATCTGAATAACCATCGGGTGAACAATTGGATAAATTATACAAATCATTGAGTGTCAACGCTATCATGCCGCTGTTGTTCGAACAGTTGGAGGTTGGCTGGCACATGGTATTGGTAATCAATACAGTAATGGTGTCGTTAGCCGGAGAAAAGTCACCGGGCAACGTTGGGAATACCTTAAGCTCATGAACGTCAACCGCAGAAAAGTCGCCGGGAGTAACGAAGGTATATTCACCAGTCTCTCCCATCGGCAGTGCCGTTTCGAACTGCTCAGTCACAGTTTCTCCATGCAGCATATAATTCAGGGTAATCGGGTTTTGCTCATTGGTTCCAAAATTTTCGACGAGTACCTTAATCTCCTCGGCCTCGGTTAATCCACTTCCGGACTCCGGTGACAAGACTGCCTGAACTCCGATATCATCCGGCGGGAGAAAGATTACGCTCTTGGTTAGGGTATCATTTTCAGGGATCATATCACCATCCAGTTCCACTGTGAGGGTGATGGAGTAAGTGCTGCCAATGACGCCCATGTTAGCGGTGGCTTCGAAAGTATATTGAATTGATTCGCCGCTTGGAATGGGGCCGGGGAAGATCTCGGTAACCGGCTCGGCTCCTCCAACCTGGAAAATAACCGGTATATCTGTCTGAGTGTCGGTACCGTAATTAAACAGGGTTACTGTCACCGGTTCATTTTCAGACAATGCTCCGGTTGAGGGAGAATCAATACTTAAAATTCCGACATCAGTAGCGAGCGGGCTGGCAATCTGGAATACACCCACGATGTCTCTGCGCTGGTTTGATTTAAAATACTCGGCAATGTGCCAGAAGGTGATATCATCAGCCGGATCCACTGTGAGGTGCACATAATCGGCAAGTCGGTTTGAAGGGTTGTTACTGAGACTCTGGCCAATCAGCGTTTCATCTATAGTCATCACATTCAGCGGATCGGTGGCAAGACGGCCGGTGTAATAAATTGCAATCTTCTCGGTGGAACTTACCGTAGTGTAACCCATACCGATATTCCCGAATCCATCCATTGCCATGCTTCCAGAAAAAGCGTCCTTGTTATTGTAGGGCGAAGTGTATGTTCCTTCCTGATAAATTTCCCAGGGATTTCCGTCGCCGTATTGCCTGAGCTCGTACCAGCGGATTGCGGCAAGTTCGGCAGCACCCGGTAAAACATCCACTACAAAATTGAACAACACTGAATTGTAATCCGGAAAACGGCGGTACTGCGCCTGGTTCATGATGGTTGCCTGAAGAACATCCTGTTGTGGACCTGAAGGTTGCGGGCGATTGGAAAATGATCCTCCATCAAAAACCGAAACAAAAGGAGCGGTATTAATAATTTGCGGCGCCGAGATGGTAGAGTTGGAAGTTGTCTCCCAATCCACATTAATTGTCCAGATTTTCAGATGGTCAACCGAAACTGCCGACCACGCATCATCCTGAAGATAAACGATATATCCGTTGCCTGCCGGCGGGAGGTCTCCATTGGTTACGTTGAATGCCTGAGGGCTGTAAAAACCTGAAGTAGCTATCTGCGGCAAGGGTAAGGCAACAAATTTGGCAGTCAATCCATCCAGCATCTTTTCACGCTGCAAAACAAAAGTTTTGTTGGTGCTGCTGATGTTGGCTGTAACGTAGTAACCATCAGACCATATCGAAAACTTTGGATAATCGGGAAAAGTTCCTGTCTGGAAACCTGTGGTGTAAACCCACCAGCCGTCATTCACCGGATCTGGACCCTTGCTCACAGCCACGTTGAACCCGTTTGGACTGCTGTCGAATTCAGTAACAATGAACCTGTCGGCATCTTTGTCATAAAGGATAATCGGGTCACCAAGGTTATTTCCTGGAAAAAGCGTCGAGAGCGAAGCTGCAGGTGTGAGAGGATTTCCCTGTTTGTCATAAATCCGGAAACCCACGTTCCAGCCTGCAACATAGTGATTTGGACCCGCTGCCCCGGTCGGGTCTGATGGTGTATAATTAGAGGTATTGGCATCAAAAACCAGTAATGGTTCTTTACCACGGTGGCGGTTTGCCTCTTTCTGGTATTTGACCAGCGGGTCGCCATCCTTGGGTAAACCCTTTCCGGGAACTGTTTTGTTGGCGCCGCTTTTCTTGGGAAGTCCCAAACGTGGTTCGCCGGTAACATCGGAGGCAACAAAAGTTCCTGAGACAATTTGTTCGGCGATGGAGGGGACTGACCTGGGCGCAGACATTACACCCCATTCGGTTGCTTTCATTGAGCCATCGTCCTGGCCGAAAGCCAGATTGCTGAAGATAAAAACAGCGATGAGCAGGAGTAGTCGAGTAGATTTCATTTTGTAAAGCAGATTGGATAAACTTGATGATTTGTAAAGCTCTATAGAGAATCAAAATGAGAAAAGTTGCCTTTATGACTCTCTCACAGTAACTGTCTACTAACAAAAAACTTTCAAATTAGTTTGCTGCCACCAGATGTATTACCTGCAAACACCTGGAAAACTGGTAAATATCCGGCAAACTAAAAATATTGGATTTACAAGCTTCGAAGCAAAATGCGCAAAAACTTCTTTCCAAAAAAGTGCACAGCTTACACTTTGGCCTCTATTTTACTGGTAATATCCTTGGGAACAATGTCCCGGAATTGCATGCCTAACGAAAAGTGATGGAAACAGCGGATTATGCAGGAATGCAAATCAACAGCCCAATGCGCCATCATCCCTGATCAATCTTCCTGATTTGGATTTTAGTGGAAACAAAACCCTTATCGGATTCCTTTAAGCCATCCTTCAAAAGCATTTCGGCAACAATTTGTTCAACTCTCTCAATACGGTATTGGTTTGAAAACGTGTGTTGACCGGGGAAAATAAATGAACTGGCCTTGTGGAATGATAACATTCCCAGTATAGTACCAATTTATCAAATTTTCGCCTAAAGGCTGGTGATCTCTAAATCAATCGTTTCGCTTACTTAGATTAAGTATAAATAGTTATCAATCAATAATTTAAATGATATTTCATTTATTTTTGCATCGAAAAATTAAGTCAGGGCGTTTTGAACCGCCCAGCACCAGAACATCAAAAATTTAAACTAAAAACTATGGATGAAATTAAAACAACAGTGCAGAACCTTGTAAAGAAGCATGGCAAATCACGCGAAAATCTCCTGCCTGTGCTACAGGGAGTTGCCGAGAAAGAGCGACACGTTAGTGAATATGCAATGACTCTCATAGCGGAAGAGATGGAGATTTCGGCTGCTGATGTATTCGGAACGGCTACGTTTTACAGTTTTATGGACACAACACAGCGTGGAAAGTTCATCATCAGGATTTGCCGGACAATTTCCTGCTATATGAAAGGGAAAAACCAAATCCTGCTCGCCCTTGAAGAGGCCCTGAAAATTAAACTGGGAGACACTACTCCCGACAAAAAGTTCACCTTGCTGGAAACAAATTGCATCGGCTGGTGCCACAAAGCTCCTGCAATGCTTATCAACGATGAGGTGTACACTGAGCTGACAGTTGAAAAAGTCCACAGAATTATCGCCGAATACAAGCAGCTTTCATAACTCAAATTCAAGAAACAATGGGAAAAAATATTTTAAAGCGTATTGATCTGATCTTCAAAGAGGAAGACGATTTTAAGAAAGTGCTGGAAAAAGCATTACTACATACAAACACAGAGTTGATAAACGAAATGATTGCCTCTGGCTTGAAAGGCAGAGGCGGAGCCGGATTTCCAACAGGGCTCAAATGGAAACTAACCTCAGAAGCAAAATCAGAAACAAAATATGTAATCTGTAATGCCGATGAGGGCGAGCCGGGAACCTTCAAAGACCGTGAAATCCTGACCAGGGTGCCATACAAAGTACTGACCGGGATGGCACTATGTGGTCGTATTATTGGTGCAACACAGGGATTTATTTACCTCAGGCACGAGTACAAATACCTTGTAAAAGAGTTAAACAAAGAGATTGACAGGTTTCACACCGTTCTGGATGAGCTTGGATTAGATTTCAGGGTAAAAATATTTCTTGGTTATGGCGCTTACATTTGCGGCGAGGAAAGCGCACTGTTTGAATCCATGGAAGGTAAACGAGGAGAACCCAGAAACAAACCACCCTATCCGAGTGATTTTGGATACCTTGGCAAACCAACAGTGATCAATAATGTTGAAACACTGGCACATACGTTCACCATTTTCCAGCATGGTTCAAGCAAATTCAACGAACTTGGGGTTAAGGACAGTTATGGCTCAAAATTGTTTTCAATATCTGGCGACACACCAATTCCTGGTATTTATGAACTTGAACTTGGAATGACGGTTGAAGATTTTGCCAACGATTTTGGCGATGGCGATACCAAAGCAGTACAGGTTGGGGGCGCATCCGGATTTTGCGTTCCCCGCAAAAAATTCAGAGAAACCCACATTGGCTACCAGGGAAAACTTGTTGGCATTTCGCTTCCCACCGGAGGCTCGATGATGCTTTTCAACAGTTCCCGTTCTATGTTCAACCTGCTTACCAATTACCTCGAATTCTTCACCGAGGAGTCGTGCGGACAATGTACACCTTGCCGTGTTGGTACACAACAGCTCCTTGAGGGAAGCCGTGCCGTAAAACGTGGCGACAAACCCGCTGCTTACCTCGACAAGCTGCTCGCGCTAACCGAAACCATGAAAGCCACAGCAAAATGCGGACTCGGACAATCGGTCGCAAATTCGTTCCAGTCAATTGTTGAAAATTTCCGTGAAGAGATGATTTACTAAAAAACCAGAATAATTATGACTAAAAAAATCAATATTACCATTAATGGCGCTGAACTGACAGTTGATCAGGGTACCACCATTTTAGATGCAGCACAAAAGCTGGGAATCAAAATACCCGTTTTATGTTATCACAAAGACTTATGCATCGCTGGAAACTGCAGGGTTTGCGTTGTTGAAGTTGCTGGTGTTTCCAAGCTATTTGCTGCCTGTGCAACTCCGGTTTGGGAAGGAATGGACATCCTTACCAACAGCCTGATGGTTCGAAACTCACGAAAGCATGTGATCGAGCTTTTGCTATCAGAACATAATGCTGACTGCACCAAATGCTACAAAAACGGTAACTGCGAATTGCAGGAACTTGCGGCAGAATATAAAATCACAAACCAGGATTTTATTGATCTGATCCATTCACACGATTACACAATAGATGGTTTCTCCCCATCAATTCTAAAAGATGACAGCCGTTGCATCAGGTGTCAGCGTTGTGTTCGTACCTGCGATGAGTTGCAAAGCGTTGGAGCACTCACCGTCGCCCACAAAGGCGACCACATGAAGATCTCTACTTTCTTCAACAAACCCATCAGCGAGGTAGTATGCACCAATTGCGGACAATGTGTAATTCACTGCCCAACCGGCGCGCTCATCGAACGCAATTATATCGAAGAGGTATGGGATGCAATTGGAGATCCGGAAAAGCACGTAGTAGTTCAAACAGCTCCTGCAGTGCGTATCGGGCTGGGCGAAGCACTCAAGCTAAAACCTGGTGAACGTGTTACAGGGAAAATGGTTGCAGCGCTCAGGCGCCTTGGGTTCAATTCAGTGTTGGATACAGACTTTACCGCTGACCTCACCATTCTTGAAGAGGGAACTGAGCTATTGCACAGGCTCAAAAGCATTATTGTTGATAACGACAACAAACACCCTCTACCAATGACCACCAGTTGCTCTCCCGGCTGGGTTAAGTTTTTCGAGCATATCTACCCCGATTTGATGCCCCACATGTCAACCTGCAAATCGCCGCAGCAGATGTTCGGAGCTTTGGCCAAAACATTCTATGCCAGGAAAATTGGGGTTGACCCTGAAAAAATTGTCAGTGTGTCCATCATGCCATGCACAGCCAAAAAATACGAAGCTAACCGTCCCGAAATGCGCGACAGTGGTTTTAAAGACGTTGACTATGTGCTTACTACCCGCGAGTTAGCCATTATGATCCAGCAGGCTGGCATCGAATTCAATGATCTGCCCGAAGAGCATTACGACTCAATCATGGGAGCATCTACCGGCGCCGGGGTAATATTCGGTGCCACCGGAGGTGTGATGGAAGCCGCGCTGCGTACTGTTTATGAAATAGTAACCGGCAGAGAGGTACCGTTCGAAAACCTAAACATCACTCCGGTTCGTGGTTTTGATGGTGTGAAGGAGGCCACAATTAAGATTGAAGGTACTGTACCAGACTATAAGTTCCTTGAAGGTGTTGAGGTAAAATGCTGTGTAGCTCACGGACTTGCCAATGCCCGTTCGGTTATGGATAATGTTAAAGCAGGCAAAGCTGACTATCATTTCATCGAAATAATGGCCTGTCCGGGTGGTTGCTTAGGTGGTGGTGGGCAACCTATTCCGACAACTCCTGAAATCCGGAAGAAGCGTATCGAAGCAATCTACACTGAAGACACCTCTATGTCCCTCAGAAAATCCCACGAAAATCCCGAGGTAGTTCAACTTTACAAGGAATTCCTTGGCGAACCATATGGCAATCTGTCTCACAAACTACTCCATACAGAGTATTTTGAGCGACAGAGATATTGATCGAAAATAGTGATCAAATAAAAAAGAGTAAATCCCGCACTCGCTTAAAAATAAAGGTAAGTGCGGGATTTTCACATCTTTGGACAAACTAACTTTTACCGATCAGGTAAAGATGATATGACTGCCTTCGCCACCGGCCTTTTCGTAAAATTCGCCAACAGTAATAATTCCTTTAACGTGATCGCTTAGATCCTCTTTTCTGATTTTGAACATATCAGCGGCCAGTTTACAAGCATAAAGACTGCCTCCACCAGCAACAAAGAGCTCAATGAACTCACTCACTGGAGGAACATCGAGTTTGTCCATCTCTTTTTTCATCATCGCCGAAACCATGGCCTCCATTCCCGGAATCACTCCGAGCAAAGTTGGCATCCTCATTCCACCGGGAAGACGCATTGCAGGATTCCCCACGACTCCGGTATGAAGGTTATCCATCCGCTTTTTCATGATGGCCTCTAATCCAAAAAATGTAAAGAATAGGTTGGCTTCTATGCCTTCCATCACGGCGCCATTTCCCATCACAAGCGCTGCATACACATCTTCGATGGTGCCTTTGGCGCAGATTATACTCACCTTTTTTACGGGATTCTTATTATCTGACATAGCAATAAATTTTTGATTGATTGATAATTACACGCAGCTTGTCGGCTTGGGAATACCGGCAATTTTGGTTGATTTTTTCAATGGTGCTCCGGGAAAAAGCTGGTAGAAATCCTTCACATCTACAACACCCGACTTGTTGATTCCTCTGATGGTGAGTTGTTCGCCACCGTTATGCCGATTCCTCAGGTATTCGAGAACCTTGTAGTGTTTTTCGGTAAGTTCAAGTCCCTCCTCTTTGGCAATTGCTGCTGCAATCTCTTTATTCCATTGAGCCGGATTGGTGAAATAACCCTCTTCGTTGACGTCAATTGCGACGCCTGCATACGTTTTTTGTGCCATAATAACTTAATTTAATGATTATTACTTTGAGTCTGTTCTTCTTTGGTTAGATTTTTCAGGAAAGTGATCATGAAACCCAGCGATCTGCGCATTTCAGGTGACCGTAGTTCACGGATGACTCTCCATAGCGAATATTCAGGGATATCTTTGGTATCCAGGTTTTTATAGATTTTAACGGCATTATTGATTGCATCAAGCATATCCGGTTGTGTCAGATCTTTAACCGTTTGCAGAATTGTTACAATATTATCGGCCAATGCTTTAACATCATCTCTTGAGAATCCGGTAACAACGTTATCGAGCACGCGGGACAACTCGCTTAGGAAAGCAAAATAGCCCCTCTGCTCAAGTTCGTTCATTTTATCAATTGCATCCAACCCGACCTGCCGTAAAATCGGTGTGGCATCCCTAAGAAAATCCTGAAGACTCTCCAGCGTGTCGAGCAGGTCGTTAAGGCTTTGCAAATTCCTGATAAGTTTAATTCCCAGGCCTGATAAAGCCTCGGGATGCAACTCAATGCTGGCCTTGTCCAGTTCAGCTACAGCCGTTTTGAAGGCGTCTTTTCCAATGATAGACAAGTCGGAAATCAAATCCTCGGTGGTTTCACGGCTCTGCTTCTGCAAAAAAATCTCTTCAAGGATTAAGTCGAGTTTCCGGTTTATTTCATCTATTTGTATCTGAACATTTTGATCGGTCATATTTATTTATTTTCGGTGTAAAATTGGTGCTCCGTTTTGATTTCTGGAAAAGCTGACTCAATCAGATCTTTTTACCGGCCATTGTCATTTTGCTGTCAATGGGCATCTCCTTGCCTTTGAGCAGAATATGCCAGTAAATCCATCTGAACATCAGTTTTCCATAATGATTCATGCGGCTCTCTCTGAGGAGGCCGAAGGGGCCGATGCCGGGAAATGGGAAGTGCCCTGGAAGTGGTTCGGTGTCGTAATTAAAGTCGATGAGTGCTCCTTTTCCGTGCCCGGTTTCGATGTAACAGTTGGAGTGCCCGTCGAAACTTCCGGTAAATGATCGGTTCTCGATGTAACAAATCAGGTTTTCGTGAAGGATTTCTGATTGGAAATGAACCACTGAACCAGCTTTGGAGGTGGGGAAATTGCCTGCATCGCCGATCACGAAAATGTTCTCATACTGAGTGGATTGCAGAGTATTCTTGTCAACAGGAACAAAACCCAGATCATCTCCCAGGTTGCTGCGTTCGATCATTGCATCTCCCTTGTGCAGCGGGATAGATACCAGACAGTCGAAATGAATTTCCTGCCCGCCGTAATCAATGATAACCTGTTTTTCGTTGTCCACCTCACCCAGCACATAATCAGTAACCAAATTTATATTCTTCTGATCAAGCAGATTACCCAACATTTTCGATGCACGGGGTTTAGTAAATGCTCCACCGAGCGGAGTTACGTAAGTAATTTTCACTTTGTCTCTCATCCCTCTTTCGAGAAAGAATGCATCAGCAAAAAAAGCAAATTCCAGAGGCGCAACCGGACACTTTATTGGCATGTCTGCAATATTGATCACAAGGTCTCCGCCTTCCCAGGTTTTGAAGAATCCCGCAAGCGCTTTTGCACCTTCGATGGTGTAAAAATCGAATATCTTTTTGTGCCATAGCTCACCTTTCAGACCCGGGGTTTCCTCAGGCGAAATCTTTGTACCTGTCGCAATGATCAAAATATCATACTTCAAAACCTCCCCGCCCTTAAGCAGCACAGTATTATTTGGCGCATCCACACACTCAATTTCGTGGTAAATCAGGTTGACACCAGGGGGAATAAAATTGTATTTTGGCTTTACCACGTCAGACTCTTTATAATAACCGAAAGGAATGAACAAGAAGCCAGGCTGGTAATAGTGGGTTTTAAACTGGTCAATCAAAGTAATTTGCCAGTCCTCCCGCGGCAGTTCCTCCCGCATTTTGTTGGCCATGATGGTTCCGCCAGTGCCAGCGCCTAAAATTAGCAGTTTCTTCATCGAATAATTATTAGAGTTATTAATCTGAATTTCAGTTAAAATACAACATTTGAATTTGTTGGCAAAATTAGTCATTATTGATATATGTCAATTATTAAATATGATAAAAGGTGAAAAGTAATTTTGCAGCCTAAAAAAATTTAGATTCTACAATGAAATATTACCAGAAGCTATTCAGTTTCATTTTTTCTGTTATCGCTCCTCTGGTCATTATTACCTTTGTCCTCAGAGAGGTAAAAGATGACCACCACAATCTCAACGACTTAAGAGCGAAATACTCCGCTAATCAGAAGCAGGTTGTAGATCACTCGAAACACGCTATTTTGCAACAGGAGTTTACCAATCCTCAAGAGATTACCGCTGCTTGTCTCTCCTGCCACACCGAGCGCGGGAAAGAAGTGCTGAAAAATGCCCATTGGAACTGGGAAAGAGAAGCCTTCATTCCAGGCCGGGGCGTTACTTATCTTGGCAAAAAAAACCTGATTAATAACTTTTGCACAGGGATTTCGAGCAACGAGGGAACCTGCAACCGCTGTCATGTAGGATATGGGTGGGAAAATCATGAGTTTGACTTTACCAACGAGTATAACATTGATTGCCTGATCTGCCATGACAATACCAACACTTACGAAAAAGCAAAAGGGGGAGCAGGTTATCCTGTAATGGGTGAAGAAGGACCTGATTTCTCTAAGATTCTGGGTAATGTTGGCCGGCCGGGAACATACAACTGCGGTTATTGTCATTTCCATAGCGCCGGTGGCAACAATGTTAAGCATGGCGACCTCGAAATGGCTCTGCTCACCGCCGACCGCTCAGTGGATGTACATATGGGAGTTGACGGCCTGCACATGTCCTGCGTGGAATGCCATCCGGCCGAAAACCATCAGATGCTTGGCCGTTACTACGGCGTATCTTCCTCCAACACCCAACGCGCCACCTGCGAGCAGTGCCATACTTCAGTGCCACATGCCAATAGCAAACTAAACGAGCATACTGTGAAGGTGGATTGCAAAACCTGCCACATCCCTGTTTATGCTAAGGTGAATCCGACCAAAACTTACTGGGACTGGTCAACAGCCACAAAGCGAAAGGACGGAAAACCTTACGAAGTACTCGATTCCACAGGAAACCAGGTTTACGCCTCCATAAAAGGTGATTTTCACTGGCAAAGAAATGCTGTTCCGGAATATGGCTGGTTTAACGGAACCGCCGACCACCATTTGCTTACCGATAAAGTTGATCTGAATAAATTACCACTGAAAATCAATACTTTATTTGGTTCATACGATGACAAGGACAGTAAAATCATTCCGATGAAAGTGCACCGCGGAAAACAGCCCTATGATGTGGAAAATCTAACCATCATTCAGCCTAAATTGTGGGATAAAGAGGTGAACAAAGGAGCTCTCTGGGTTGACCTCGATTGGGAAAGAGCGCTTGAAGAGGGAATGGAATACGTTGGGATGCCTTATAGCGGAAAATACGATTTCGTCGAAACGGAGATGTATCTACCAGTAAGTCATATGGTTTCAACATCAGACCTGGCACTCGGTTGCAAAGATTGTCACACCCGGGAAAACAGCCGGCTCGCCCAGCTCACCGATTTTTACATGCCCGGCAGAGACCGTAACTTTACACTTGACACCATTGGTCGCTGGCTCATCATCCTGTCGCTGCTTGGGGTCTTGGCACATGGAGCAGCCCGAATAGTTATTGCCCAAAAAACAAAAAACACATCATCAATTTAAAGTTCTATGAATAACACCAGGGAAGTACTCGTTTACGCAGGCTTCGAACGATTCTGGCACTGGACACAATCGTTCCTGATAATTTTTCTTGCCATAACCGGGTTCGAAATTCACAGCAGCTATACATTGTTTGGTTTTGAAACAGCCGTTGATCTTCACAATAAATCAGCATGGGCGCTGATGGTGCTGGTGGTTTTCGCCATTTTCTGGCATATCACCACCGGACAATGGAAGCAATATCTGCCTACAACCAAAAACCTGAAGGATCAGATAGCGTTTTACATCACCGGAATTTTTCGTAATGCCCCCCACCCCACTCAAAAAACTCTCATCAGCAAGTTAAATCCTTTACAGCGACTGGTTTATCTTGGATTAAAGATTCTGGTTATTCCGGTCATGGTTACCACCGGGCTTGCTTACATGTTTTACCGCTATCCGCAGGCTGGAACCATTCAATCGGCCGACATGCAGGATCTCGAAATCATCGCACTGGTGCACACGCTGGGAGCTTTTCTGCTTGTGTCTTTCATCATTGTTCACCTTTACCTCATCACAACTGGCCACACCATCACCTCCAACCTGAAAGCTATAATAACCGGATGGGAAGAACTGGATGAGGAGCCAAAACAAGCCACTGATAATCAACCTAAAACCGAATAATTATGCTGCGCAAATACCAATTTTATCTCTTCCCTGCATTTTTCTTTTCCTTGTTCACCCTGCTATTTTCATCCTGTGGATCGAAAGAGGCAGGCAAGGGGCAAAGCATCGTTAATGAGGAAAATACAAAGATTTTGCTCAACTGGCTGGAAACCAATGGAAATTATATTGCCAGTGAGAGAGCCCCTTCAATAATAGATGCTCCAGAACTCTTTGGACTACAGGATCAAAACATCCTGATTATTGATTTGCGGCCTCAGGAAGACTACGACCAGGGTCACATCGAATTTTCTGTAAATATCGGATCCGACCATGTACTTGACTATTTCAAAAACAGGATTGAACCTTCCGCATTCGACTATATCGTATTTGTTTGCAACAATGATAACCGTTCAAGTTATGTAACTGCCGTTTTGAGATTGCTGGGCTACAATAACACCTGGACTTTGAGATTTGGGATGAGTGGGTTGGATCGGGAAATTGCCGATCAATTCTGGTTTGCCAACATCAGTAACAAAATGGTTGGCAAGCTTGAATATACGCCAAACGAAAAAAAGAAGCCATCAAATTATCCTTCTATAGCCGCCAATGGCAAATCCGGTTTCGACATTGTATGGGAAAGGGCCGAAGCAATTATCAACCTCCCCGCCGATAGCATCTTTGTTTCCATTGACCAGATGATAGATCATTGGGATGATTATTACACCATTTGCTACTGGCCCGAAGAAAAGTATCTTGGGGTTGGTCATTTGCCTGGTTCTGTGCAGTATGACCAAAAAACATCTCTCAATCAGAATAGCGAGCTCAACACTCTCTCAACCGAAAAACCCAATATAATCTATTGTTATTCAGGGCAACATAGCATATTTGTTACAGCGTACCTCAGGTTGATAGGCTACAATGCCAAAGCGCTCAGGTATGGTGCAAACAGTTTCATGCATCAGGTGATGGCCGAAACTGAGAGCAAGCCGACAAGAACCTTCACTGAAAAATCAATTTTCAATGCGCCAATAACTAAAAGTCAACCTGCTGCACCGGCCAATGCATCAGGTGTGATTCCAATTGAAAAAGTTAAAGTGGCTGGCGGTTGTTAAACAATTAAAATACAAAGTTTTATGAAAAATATTCCTAAACCTTACATGAATCCTTACCTGGCGGGTTTTCTACTCGGACTGGTGCTTCTTGCAGCATTTTTCGTTACGGGTCGCGGGCTCGGCGCCAGCGGAACCGTGAAAAGTGTTGTTATTACAACGGTTGGCAAAGTTGCTCCTGAGCATGTTGCCAACAATCCTTTTTATAGCGAGTATTTCAGCGAAGGGCCAGGCCCGATGAAAAACTGGCTCGTCTATCTCTCCTTGGGAGTGCTTGCTGGAGCTTTCTTTTCAGGTGCAATGTCGGGTAGGCTTGGCTTCAAGGTGGATAAAGGGCCACGCATTTCTTCCGGTAGCCGGCTCATCTTGGCTGCTGCCGGCGGTCTGCTTTTCGGGTTGGGTGCGCAGTTTGGCCGCGGTTGTACCAGCGGGGCAGCACTTACCGGAATGGCTGTGCTTTCATTGGCAGGTTTTGTAACCATGATGGCGATTTTTGGCAGCGGTTACATTGTGGCCTATTTTTTCAGAAAATTATGGATCAGCTAAAAGAAAGGAAAACATTATGGCGCCATTAATTCCACAAGGATTTGTAAACCCTGATCTCAATCTCTTTTTTGCGTTTGTGATCGGTCTTGGATTCGGTTATGTTCTCGAACAGGCAGGCTTTTCATCGTCGCGAAAGCTCGCCGGAGTCTTTTACGGTTACGATTTTGTCGTCTTAAGAGTTTTCTTCACCGCAGCCATTACTGCTATGAGCGGATTACTCATTTTCAGCTACATGGGATGGATAGACGACCGTCTTCTTTACATCAACCCCACTTACCTCTGGTCGGCAATTGTTGGCGGCGTTATCATGGGAGTGGGATTTATTCTTGGTGGATTCTGCCCCGGGACAAGTATGGTTGCCGCTGTTATCGGAAAGATAGACGCGATGATTTTTGTTACCGGAATGTTTATCGGGATCTTCATTTTTGGTGAATTTTATGAAGTTTTTGAGCCTCTTTATATGGGCTCCTATCTTGGCGGACTCTTCGTGTTTGATTCGCTGGGTATGAGTCGCGAATGGTTTGCCATGATCCTGATAGTAGTTGCTTTAATGGCTTTCGTTGTCACGCAGTATATTGAAGATCAGGTTAATAAAGTAAGTTTTGAAGAAAAAAACACAAGACCCGCTTACTGGACACCGGCCTTTATCATTATTGGGCTTGGTGTTTTGATGATAATGTTACCCTCCAAGCCACGTTCCAACTGGAATGAAACATCTGCGCAGAAGTTACTCAACGATGTGGTCAACGGCAATCACCTGGTGGATGCCGAAGAAATAGCCTACAGCCTGGTGAATGGTAAAGACCGGCCGCTTCAGCTCGTTGATGTCCGCAGCCCCGGGGAATTCGCTCAGTTTTCGTTGCCCGGAGCAGTTAACATACCAATTGGCCAGATACTTGAAAACCAGAGCGAAGCAATTCTTTCAGACAAAAACAATAAAGTGGTACTCTATTCCAATGCAACAACACTTTCATCCGAAGCCTGGCTTGTTGCAACCCGCGCAGGGATTGAAGAACTTTACGTACTCGATGGCGGATTAAATGGATTTATCCAGACAGTATTTCTGGAAAAACCTGCAGATCCTGCTCACAACATGAACCTGGCTTACCAGAACCGCTTCAGAGAGAAAGCGCGTCAGTATTTCCTTTCGGGGCAATCTGCCGCAAGCCCAAAAACGTTATCAGTGCCTGTAATACAAACAATTGGGGAAAAACCAAAAGCAAAGGGAGGTTGCTAATACCATGAAAAACCAGGAAGTCATTTTATTGAACACCGCTGGAGTTCTATTTGCCATCTTCGTTGCTGCTATATTATTGTTTCAGTGGGCCATTGCCCCGGCGTATAAAGAAAATAATGCTGCAGTGCTCGAAACCATTGCAGGCCATACCCATTACATTCAACCCTGGCAATTGGAGGAGTTGATAAGAACCAAACAGATAACCAGTCACATGATCATTGATCTACGCTCGAATGAGGAATTTAACCGCGGATCGCTTCCAGGTGCGGTGAATATTCCGCTTAACAACCTCCTTGACAAAAAATCCCTGAAAAAGATAAGAAAGGCTTCCGGAGATGTTCTTCTCATCAGCGGCGACGAGTCGCACTCTGCCATTGCCTCCGCTTTACTCAAATCGAAAGGTTTTGATAAGACCAAAGTGGTTGCTACCGATTACAATTACATCAGGTTAAATGTTTTAGATCATTTTCAACCTGCATCAGCCTTCTCCGGCGCTGAAAAGGCCAGGTTTGATTATCAGCGGTTTTTCAGAAATAAAGGATCGGCCGAGGAGCAAAAACCTTCGGTAAAGCCTAAAATTATCCAGACCGAAATCGTGAAAACCAAAGGCGGGTGCTGATTTCACTTTAGAAAATCAATAAATCCACTACGTTGCCAGTATTCAGTAAGAGAAAAAAAAGGCAGGCCACTCATGACCTGCCTTATTTGTTTTCCGATGGAGTATTATCAACTAATCTCTCCGTCCTGTAAAACGCTTAGGTTCAGGGCGTTCTTCTGATGCTTTCACTACCAGATTTCTTCCTTCAACCTCCATGTTGTTGAGTTCTTTAATCGCATTTTCGGCCTGGTCTTCATTGGGCATCACCACGAAGCCAAATCCCTTTGACCGCCCGGTATTGCGATCGGTAATAATTCGGGCTGATTCAACCTCTCCATAAGGTTCGAAAAGTTTCCTGAGTCTATCTTCCCGAAGTTTAAAACTCAGGTTGGCTACAAAGATGTTCATAACGAAATAGAATAATGAATAAAAGATTGATTAACTGATAAGTAGATGGCCAGAGAAAAAAAAGCCAGAATTCATTTTTCTCCGTTTTCTGACTTAACAGGACAAATGTAGATAAAAAATTTCAAAGAAGGCTTTTTGGTTAAAATTTGCCAAATAAATCAAACTTCAATTTTATACCTAACTTACACATATTCAATTCCTTGAAAAAAATATCCAGCTTTACACAAAAACCAAATGTAGAGTTAGTACCTGCAAAAATTGACTTTAGCATCATAATGGTTGGAAATCAAACATACAAACTTTGATTTTCGGTTCTTTTCTCAGAAATGTACCCGGAAATTTCAGGGGGTTTTCCTCATTATAAAACCATTTCACATCTTTTAACAAATTATTTAGTTATTTAGGTGCGTCTTTACTTATTTAAATATACTTTTGCATCAAATTATTTTGTATTTATGTACCTAATTATTAATTTAGAATGAAAACACAAGAATCAAACCTGCCGTTTGGGAAAATGGTAGCAGCAATTTTTCTATTCGGCTTCCTGATTAGCAATGATGCATTTTCATGCGAAGCCTGTAATCGGATTTTCCTTGCACAGCTTGGTACAACAAGGTCTGGTGATATTGTTTCGAGAGAATTACTGGCAACAATAGCAGCTCAGCGGGCAACAACGGTAAACGATCCTGCCTGGGTAGGTGAAGTATTAGCCTACAATAATATGCTGACTGATGCAAGCCCGGCTCCTTTACCAAAAGGGTCTCCAAAAGGAGCTGCTGTTCCCAACACCAGCCCACAGCAAAACGGTACACAGGCCAGGACAAGTACCGCCACAAATTCAGAATTCATCGAAATTATCCGTCGTGATGAGCGATTGCCTATCCCTCCCACGAGCTATGTTCCTCAGAACACTCGTCCTGATAAAAAGGTAAGAATCACACTGGAGGAAGGAGACAGCTACATTGGCAATGGCATAATCTACAAAGGATTTTCTACAGATGGAAAAATCCCTGGGCCCACGGTGCTGGTTGAAGAGGGAGATATTGTTCAGTTTACAATAGTCAATAAAGGAAACATCCCGCATGGAGCCTCAATTCATGCTGCCAACACACAAACCTCCAAATACCTTGGCAAGATTAATCCGGACGACAGTGCTACAATTGTATTCAAAGCTGCGATGCCTGGGGTATACATGTATCATTGTGCACCTGGAGGTCATGCCATCCCGATGCATATCATTTTCGGGCAATATGGGATGATGGTTGTCAAACCGAAAAAAAAATACGAACTTGAAAGAATCCTGAACAAAGAGCCGGATATCGAACTCTATCTGGTTCAGCATGAATTTTATGCAAGTGGTAAAGATGCAGTTGAGGGGCAGGGAAAGCCAATGTATACAGCATTTAATGGTAAACTCTTCCGGTACATCGAAGAACCGATCAAAGGCAGGCCGGGTGATTATGTGAGAATTAATTTCCTGAACGTTGGTCCGAATCTGCTCTCGACTTTTCACATAGTCGGTATTGTCTGGGATTTTGCTTACTGGCAAGGGCATCCTGATAATAAATTCATTGGCGGTCAAACAGTAACTGCCGGTCCATCTGATTCGTGGGTTATCGAGTTCAGAATACCACCAGATGAGGGTTCCTATCTAATGCTATCTCATGCCGTGGGTTCAACGGATCGAGGAGCGCTCGGGTTCCTGGTTTGCGACAGGAATGCAGTACCTTCGGGAAAGCTGCTGGCTGACGGAAAAGTATACAGTGATGCTGAAATGGAAGAATTTCGCCAGAAGTCCAATAGAACCATCACCCCGTTTGGTATTGGATCGCCGGACGTTGATGTTCCAGTTGTTTGCAAAAGCGATGTTAAAGAGGTTACTGTCAGGATCATAGGCAATTCATATTATCCTAAAGTAGTTCAGGTAACACCTGGAACTAAAATTACATGGATTAATGAAGACGTATTCACTTTCATGGAGGGCGAGTTCTCCGGAATACATAATGTGTTGATAAAGAGTGGCCCTGAACGTTTTGCATCGCCAATGCTTGCACACGCCGAAAAATACACTCATAAGATGGAAACAGAAGGTGAATACCTTTACATGTGTACCCCCCACCCCTACATGGAAGGAAAGATCATTGTTTCGAAAGATGGAGCCGGAGAAAGGTATGTTGCTTCTGTTGGCGTTGGGGCGACAAGCCGGATGGTATGGTTTGTTATGATAGTTGCTGCCCTGGCTCTGATGATTGCGTTGTTAGGCTTGATCAGAAAATGACAATGTATGGCCAAATTTGATTCGGCTAATCCTTGATTTCATGGATTAATCATTCAAAAAAAGGCATGAATCATTTTGAATTAGAGGCTCAGTGTGTTTTTAATATCAGGCTTTTGGAGTGTCATTACTTTCCAGCATCATCGCCATCTGCAGCATAGCCTGAACGAGAAATTTATTCCAATGTACCAGCTTTAAAAGTGGTTTAGGTATGTAAAAAACAAATCCTTTACCTCCGGTGAAAAGATTACTTTTGGTTCATTAAACTAAAGATCAGCATGAAACAAAAAGCTTTTCAGGATTATTATCCCGACGACTTTAACCATTGTTATGGCTGTGGTGGTTTGAATGAACATGGTCATCAACTTAAGAGTTATTGGGAAGGAGAAGAATCGGTTGCAGAATTCACGCCAAAACCATGGCATACAGCTCTTCCTGGTTATGTTTACGGAGGTTTGATCGCCTCTTTGATTGATTGTCATTCAACGGGTACTGCCTCGGCAGCTCTGTATCGCAATGCTGGGCGCGACATGGGGACAGAACCCCCCTTTCGATGTGTAACAGCCTCATTGCATGTGGATTATCTAAGGCCAACACCGATTGATGGCTTATTGAAGCTGCGTGCGACTGTAGAGGAAATTGATGGAAACCGGGTAAGAATTAAGGTAAATTTATACGGCGGAGGTGAATTGTGTGCGAAGGGTGATGTACTGGCTGTGGCAGTTAATGAAAAATGGCTGGCCAAGTGGCTGAAATAAGAATCTTATCATCAACCGATTATTGCCGAAATGCCGTTTTCGATTTTTAGTGGAATGCCGCCATCAGTAAATCCATGTCCTGGTAAGGTAATCCAAAATATTCACCAATTACTTTATTGGTTAGGGTTCCATTGTAAAGATACAGCCCCTGCCGAAAATAAAAATCGCTGAATAAAAGCTTTTCCAGCCCCCCCAGTTCGCCGGCCCGTATTAACATTGGTGCAAAGAAATTACTGAAGGCAATCGAGGCAGTATTCGGGAATTTAGAGGCAATATTGGGGACACAATAATGGGTAACACCATGAGCCTTATAAGCAGGATTTTCGTGCGTAGTGATCCGTGAAGTCTCCACACAGCCGCCCTGGTCAATGCTAACATCCACAATCACTGAGCCTTCCTTCATTGTAGCCACCATATCTTCGGTGATAAGAATCGGAGCGCGGTGATGCTTTGAGTGCACGGCGCAGATAAGCACATCTGCATTTCTGATCGCTTTCTGCAATTCGGCGGTTTGCAGCGTGGAGGTGAACAATCCCTGGCTAACCTCGGATTTCAGTTTCCGAAGTTTATAAACATTGTTGTCGAATACCTTGACTATCGAACCCATGCCGTAAGCAATCCTGGCAGCAAATTCACCAACAGTTCCTGCACCAAGGATGACCACTTCAGATGGTGCAATCCCAGTGAATCCACCCAACATCCGCCCGTTGCCGAAATCAGGGTGCGACAGATATTCGGCAGCAATCTGGATAGAGGCTGTACCTGCAATTTCGCTGATTGACCTTACCACCGGCGAGGCATTGGTTTTGTCCTTTATATACTCGAATGCAATCGCCGAAATTCTTTTGTGGATGAGTGACTGAAAATAACTTTTGTTCCTTGCATTCAGATGTAAGGCACTAATAATGAATTGCTTGCCTTTCATCATATTGATTTCGTCCTCCGAGGCCGGAGCAACTTTTAATACAACATCGGCTCTGAAAATCTCCTCAGCTGATTCACAGATGACGGCTCCACCTTCAGCATAGTCGTGGTCAGGAAAGTGAGAGGCTGCCCCGGCGCCACGCTGAATAATTACCTCATGCCCATGCCTGACAAGGGTTTTAACAGCATCTGGGATCAAAACAATCCGGTTCTCCTGAAACGAAGATTCAACAGGTAATCCGATGGTCAATTTCTTTCGGGATTCGAGAATCTCGAGCATTTCCTCCTGTGGTAGAAGCTTTTCCCTGGCGCTTATATTCATAGCAGAAAAATTTTAGTACTCTATTCAATAGTATCACTACTGACCGACAAAAAATATGAGATTTCTCTGTCCTTTTTATTTTGTTATTCAATAGTTATAATTTTCAAAAGCGTACCAAAGGTAAAGCGATTTTTTTTACCAAAGAAAATTCACAAAAAATCTGGATTGAAAATCTATATGCATCTGATTGATTATCAATGCTTTGTGGTGTATTCTAAAAGCTAAAAGTCCTGCTGCCGTCCGATTCGTTGATGCTGATCCTGACCTGAATGGTATCCTCCGGAAGGAGTGGTTCAATCAGCTCAGGCCATTCGATAAAGCAATATGCCCCACTGTAGAAATAATCTTCGTACCCAAGATCAAAAGCCTCTTCGAACTTTTTGATGCGGTAAAAATCAAAGTGATACACCAAAAATCCAGAATCACTTCGGTATTCATTGATCAGCGAAAAAGTGGGACTTGCAACATTATCAATCACTTTTAGTTGTGAACAAAGAGCCTTGATGAAGGTGGTTTTGCCTGCTCCCATCTCACCGAAAAAGGCAAAAATGCGGGCTTTGGGATGCTCAGTCAACAACTTTTGGGCTAAGGCATCCAGCTCTGACACAGAGTTTACTTTGAGGTTATTCATACATATGAGGTATTAAACTTATTCATGGAGCCTTAAAATTCCAATTTCAATTCTTATTTGAGCTGTTTAACGCCAGCAATCTTTAGAAACAAAGAATCCGGAGGCTGGCGTGCAGGAAGTTTTATGGGAAGCTATTTGGCTTTCAGTTTAATATATGGAACCATTACCTCTTCCATCGAGATGCCACCGTGCTGGAAGGTGTTTTTGTAATAGTTCACATAGTAATTGTAATTGTTGGGATAGGCAAAGAAGTCGTAGCTCTTGCAAAAGATATAGGACGAACTTACGCTCAGTCGCGGGAGATAGATATCGGCGGGATTTCTCACCTCAAACACCTCCTTCTTATTGTAATTCAAACTCTTACCTGTTTTGTAACGGAGGTTTGTATTGGTGTTACGGTCGCCAATAACCTTAACCGGATTCTGTACCCGCACTGATCCATGATCTGTGGTGATAATCAGAGTACTTCCTTTGGAAGCGATGTATTTTACAATGTCGATCAGGGGTGAGTGCTGAAACCAGGAAATCGTGAGAGAACGGTAAGCCGGTTCATCATCAGCAAGTTCGCGGATGATCTCCATCTCGGTGCGTGCATGGGAGAGCATGTCAACGAAGTTGTAAACAATAACGTTGATATTGTTTTGCATCAGGTTAGGCATGGTGTCCACCAGTTTTCGGCCAGCAGTCAGGTTGAGGATTTTGTTGTAGGAGACCTTCAGATCCTTCCCATGACGCTTGAGCTGCTCGATGAAAAGCTGCTCTTCGAATTGATTCTTAGTTCCTTCTTCATCCTCATCAATCCAGTAATTTGGGTATTTCCGTTCGATTTCGGTAGGCAAAAGGCCTGCGAAAAGGGCATTCCGGGCAAACTGAGTTGTGGTGGGCAGGATGGAATAATATATCTCCTCATTCTCGATACGGAAATACTGCTCAAAAATGGGTTGCAGCGCTTTCCACTGGTCGAAACGCAGGTTGTCGATAAGCAGGAAAAATGTGTTGGTATTGGGATTGAGCACCGGAAGGAGCTTTTCTTTTATTAGCGTGTGCGAAAGCACCGGTTTATAGGGAGTGCGGCCACTGATCCAGCTTTGGTAATTGTTGGCAATGTAGCGTGTAAAAACCTGATTGGCTTCCTCTTTCTGCATTCTCAAAACATCAATAATACCTTCGTCTGAGGACTGCTGCAGTTCCAACTCCCAACGAATAAGCTTCTTATAGATCTCTGTCCATTGGTTGTAATCGAGGTCGTTGGAAATTTCCATACCGATATTCCGAAACTCCTGCTGGTAAGCAAAAGTTTTCTTTTCGCTGACAATTTTTTTATCCTCAAGATTCTTTTTCAAACTCAGCAAAATCTGGTTTGGTTTCACAGGCTTGATCAGGTAATCGGCAATGCGTGAGCCAATTGCATCTTCCATAATTGTTTCTTCCTCGCTTTTGGTAATCATCACAACCGGGAGGTGAGGTTGAAGGACTTTTATTTTGGTAAGTGTCTCAATTCCACTCATCCCAGGCATATTTTCGTCAAGGAATACAATGTCGAAGGGCTCTTCCTTCAACATATCCAGTGCGTCGTCGCCATTGTTTGAAGTGGTTACTTCGTAACCTTTCTGCTCCAGGAAAAGGATGTGCGGTTTTAGCAACTCAATCTCATCATCAGCCCACAAAATTTTGATTTTATCCATAAGGTAAATCCCGATTAGTTTTTAATTATTTTTGCTCCGGTTTAGCAATCTTAATAACAAGCTTTTACAATTTATTATTTTGACGGTTCGACAATTTTACCACCGAAACAACATCACCCGGAAAACAGGCGCACAATGCAAAGCAATTTCAGCAACAAGAAAAAGATTTTGAATGATCCTGTTTATGGGTTTATCAGTATACCTGATGAGCTGATTTTCGACCTGATTGAGCACCCATGGTTTCAGCGGTTGAGAAGGATTAAGCAGCTTGGGCTAACGCATCTTGTTTATCCCGGAGCGCTTCACACACGTTTTCATCATGCCATCGGCGCCATGCATCTGATGCAGCAGGCACTTGGTGTTCTCAGTTCAAAGGATCACCAAATCTCTCAGGATGAGAGGCTTGCTGCCCTGGTGGCCATTCTGCTGCACGATATCGGTCATGGCCCCTATTCCCATACACTCGAAAGAGTGCTGGCCGAATCCTTAAGCCATGAGGAACTGACACTGATCTTCCTGATCCATTTCAGGAAGGAATTTGGTGGAATTTTCGACCTTGTCATTGATATTTTTTCGGATAAATATCCAAAAAAATTTCTTCATCAACTGGTTTCCAGTCAATTGGATACCGACCGCTTAGACTTTCTGAAACGCGATAGTTTTTTCACCGGTGTTTCGGAAGGAGTGATAAATTCCGACCGCATCATTACTATGATGGACGTTGTAAACGACAATCTGGTGATTGAAGCAAAAGGAATTTACTCTATTGAGAAATTTATAGTAGCCCGCAGGTTAATGTACTGGCAGGTTTACCTTCATAAAACTGTACTTTCGGCCGAGCAAATGCTTATGAAGATCATCCACCGGGCCAAATTTCTGTCGAAAAACGGGTCGGAGCTTTTCGGCACGTCACCATTGATAATGTTTTTGAAAAATGACTTTGATAAAGAGGATTTTCTTATGGGTTCGGGCATTATTGGTCAATTTGCCCGCCTGGATGATTTCGACATTTTCACAGCCATTAAGGAATGGACGACGAACGATGATAAAGTGCTTTCAATTCTATGCCAAAGCCTTGTAAACAGGGTGCTTTTCAGGACTGAGATCAGAAACACACCAATTCCGGAGGAGGAGATATCGCAAAGAAAAAAGCATGTTGCTCAGTACTATTCAATCAGTGCGGAAGATGCGGCATATTTTGTTATTGCTGATGTAGCTCAAAACAGCGCTTATGACCCGACACACGAGGGAATTAATATTGCTTTCAGGGATGGTCGCCAGCTTGATATTACCGAGGTTTCCGACCAGTTGACCGCAGATGCTTTGGCAAAGACCGTAAAAAAGTATTTTATTTGCTACCCTAAAGCCCCGTTTGTAAGCTGGGGGATTTCTTTCTGATCCAAATACAACAATAAATTATAACTATATGGAATTCAAGGCAAAAGACATAGCCGGACTGCTCAACGGAATTGTTGAAGGAGATGAGAACACGACCGTCCACAAACTCTCCAAAATCGAAGAGGGGACGCCGGGTTCGATTTCCTTTCTGGCAAATCCAAAATACACCCCGCACATATATCACTCAAAAGCCAGCATAGTGATTGTTGCTAAAAGTTTTGTGGCAGAGCATCCGGTTGCGCCAACCCTGATTAAGGTTGATGATCCTTATTCGGCTTTTGCATCACTACTCGAGATGTACAACCAGATAAAGCTGAACAAAACCGGAATTTCAGAACATGCATACATTAGCCCTTCGGCCATAATCGGTAAAGATGTCTATATCGGACCATTTGCCTGCATTGGCGACAATGCCCTGATTGAAGACAAGGCGAAAATATATCCTCAATGCTTTGTAGGCGACAATACCAGGATTGGCGCCAATACCATACTGTTTGCAGGGGTGAAGATCTATTCCGATAATTTGATTGGAAATGACTGCGTGATTCATGCCGGCGTGGTAATAGGCGCCGATGGATTTGGGTTTGCACCGCAAAGCGACAACAACTACCGGAAGATAGCCCAGATCGGCAATGTGATTATAGAAGATAACGTGGAAATTGGCGCCAACACCACCATTGACCGTGCAACGATGGGCTCAACCATCATTCGGCGGGGTGTGAAACTGGACAACCTGATTCAGATTGCTCACAATGTGGAGGTAGGAGAAAATACGGTAATGGCGGCGCAGTCAGGGATTGCTGGTTCGGGAAAAGTGGGAAAAAACTGCATGATAGCTGCACAGGTTGGAATAGTCGGGCACATCACTGTTGGAAACAATGTCAAAATCGCAGGTCAGTCGGGCATTAGCTCGAGCCTTGCCGACGATTCGGTTGTTTTCGGATCACCCGCATTCGATGCCACTAAATACAAAAAGGCCTACATTCATTTTCGCAACCTTCAGAAAATCGTGGATCGGATAGATGAACTTGAGAAGAAACTCAAAGCAATGAACGGATAGAGTGGATTTCTGTGGCTGCCGGCTCAAAATTCCAATCAAATCAACAACTTAACGGCTTCACTTCGACAGTCACTTTTCAACTTATTACCAGTTGAAAGGAAATATTTATACTTTTGCAGCCCAACTCAAATCTGTAACTTTTTACGATGAAGCAAAGAACGCTTAAAAACCCTGCAACTGTCTCCGGATCAGGCTTGCACACCGGGAAAGTTGTTACCCTTTCATTTAAACCAGCGCCCGAAAATCACGGAATCATTTTTCAAAGGACTGACCTTGAAGGTCAGCCCAAAATTGAAGCTTTGGCCGATTTTGTAACCGAGACCAACCGAGGTACCTGTCTTGGAAAGAGTGGCGCCAAAATTCATACTGTCGAACATGTTATGGCTGCCCTTACAGGCCTCCAGATTGATAATTGCCTTGTCGAAATTGACGGCCCCGAAACACCGATCACTGATGGTAGCGCTAAATTTTTCACCGAAGCACTTCAAACTGCCGGTTTTGTGGATCAAAATGCTGAAAAAGAATATCTTGTTATCGAAGAAGCCATTACCTATACCGATCCTGTAACGAAAAGTGAGTTTATTGCCCTGCCATCCGATCATTACAAAGTAACCGCCATGATTGATTTTGAGACCAAAGTGCTGGGTACTCAAAATGCTGTTATGGAAAAAATAGAGGACTTTGCTACACAGATTGCTCCATGTCGCACCTTTGTTTTTCTTCACGAGCTTGAACTGCTCCTGAACAACAACCTAATAAAAGGTGGAGACCTGAGCAATGCAATTGTTTTTGTAAATAAGTCCATTACACAGGAAGAGCTGGACAAGCTTGCAAAGCTATTTGATAAACCAAGCGTTGCCGTGAAATCCGAAGGCATTCTGAACAACCTTGAGCTTCATTTTGCCAACGAGCCTGCACGACACAAGCTGCTGGATGTTGTCGGAGATTTGGCGTTGGCCGGAAAACCCATCAAGGGTCATATAATAGTAACCCGGCCCGGGCATGGTCCAAATACGGGATTTGCCAGTGTGCTCCGCAAAAAGTTCCTGATGAGGAAATCGGAAGAAATCATCCCAAAGTACGATCCGGACAAACCCGTATTGTTCGAGATCAGAGACATTATGAGGCTTCTGCCACATCGCCCGCCGTTCCTGCTCATTGACAAAATTCTGGAGATGAGTGACACTCATGTGGTTGGATTAAAGAGTGTTACTATGAACGAAAGTTTCTTTGTGGGTCATTTTCCCGACGAACCGGTAATGCCTGGTGTACTTCAGATAGAGGCAATGGCACAAACCGGGGGAATCCTGGTGCTAAGCACCGTTCCCGATCCAGAGAATTATCTAACGTTTTTCCTGAAGATTGACGATGTAAAATTTCGCCATAAAGTTGTACCTGGTGATACCATCATCTTCAATCTCAACCTTATAGCCCCCATCCGCAGAGGGCTTTGCCACATGAAAGGTACAGCCTACGTCGGGAACAGAGTAGTTATGGAAGCTGTGATGCTTGCCCAAATCAGTAAAAAATCAAGTTAAAATGAATCAACCATTAGCTTATGTTCACCCACAGGCCAAAGTGGCAAAAAATGTGGTGATAGAACCTTTCGTTAACATCGAAAAAAACGTTGAAATAGACGAGGGCACCTGGATCGGATCCAACGTTACGATCATGGAGGGAGCCCGGATCGGTAAAAACTGCCGTATATTTCCGGGAGCGGTAATTTCAGCCATACCCCAGGACCTCAAATTTGCCGGTGAAGACACTATTGTAAAAATCGGCGATAATACGACAGTCAGGGAATTTGTTACCATCAACCGTGGCACCAAAGCCAACATCGAAACATCCATTGGAAACAACTGCCTGCTGATGGCATATGTGCACATAGCCCACGACTGCATCATCGGCAACAACGTGATTCTTGCCAATGCAGCCATGCTGGCCGGGCACATCACGATAGACGACTGGTCAATCATCGGCGGAATGTCGGCTGTGCATCAGTTTGTCCAGATTGGAGCCCACGCTTTCATTTCAGGTGGCGCCCTGGTGAGAAAAGATGTACCCCCATTTACCAAAGCAGCCCGGGAGCCGCTCTCCTACGTTGGTATCAACTCAATTGGCCTGAGGCGCAGAGGATTTTCAAACGAGCGGATTAATGCCATTCAGGACATTTACAGGATCATGTACCTGCGCGGGTACAATATTTCCCAGGCAATAGCTATCATTGAGGCTGAAGTTCCAGCCACACCGGATCGCGACGAGATACTTGCTTTCATCAGCCGCTCGACTCGGGGACTAATGAAAGGGTACGGTAAAGTTGACCGCCGGAATGCTTAGTGATTGATTATCTATCATTTAAAAAAATACAATCCAGTATTTTGGATAATTTTGCAAAAATTTCAAACTAAAATATCTGATCAAATTTTATGGCAACAACTGCAGATTTTAAAAACGGACTTGTAATTAACCACAACGGCGATCTCTACTCCATCGTCGAATTTCAGCACGTAAAGCCGGGCAAAGGCGGCGCTTTTGTAAGAACCAAATTAAGAAACGTAAAGACGGGTAAAGTGCTTCCCCATACTTTTAATGCAGGCGTAAAGATTGATGTTCAGCGTGTTGAACGCAGGCCTTACCAGTTCCTTTACAAAGATGGCGCAGAGTATCATTTTATGAACCTGCAAACTTTCGATCAAACTTTCTTTGAAGAAACGCTCATCAACGCTCCCCAGTTTATGAAAGATGGCCAGGAGGTTGAGGTTCTTTTCCATTCCGAAACCGAAACTCCGCTTTCATGCGAGCTTCCGGCATATGTGGAGCTTAAGATAACCTACACCGAGCCCGGAGACCGCGGAAATACAGCTACCAACACCCTGAAGGATGCTACTGTTGAAACCGGCGCCATTGTGAGGGTTCCGCTTTTCATCAACGAAGGTGAAATCATTAAGGTAGATACCCGCACCGGCGACTACTCCGAAAGGGTAAAATCATAAATCACTATTACAGGAAAGCACAGCGACAACAAACTGTGCTTTCTTTTTTTTACCAAAATACCAAATCACAATGCTTTTCGAAAAACCACTAATGCTACAAGAGGTTGCACGTTTAGTCAATGGTCGTTTTATCGGCGACCCAAAGCACAGCGTCACCGGCATCAACGAAATCCATATGGTGACACCCGGCGATCTCACCTTTGTTGACCATCCGAAATACTACAATAAAGCGCTTAACAGCCAGGCAACCACAATTCTGATCAACAAAGAGGTGGAATGTCCTGTAGGTAAAGGACTTATTATTCATGACGATCCGTTTGCAGCTTACGTTTCGCTCGCAAAGAGATTTATGCCATTTGTCCCTTGCAGCACCAGCATCAGCCCAACAGCAAAAATCGGCGAAGGTTCTGTGGTTCAACCATCTGCATTTATCGGGAACCATGTTACTGTAGGTAAGAATTGTATTATTCACTCTGGTGTAGCCATTTACGATCATTGTGTGATCGGTGATGATGTAATCATTCACGCCAATAGCGTTATAGGCGCCGATGCTTATTATTTTCAGCGCAAACCTGAAGGATACCGAAAACTGGAATCCTGTGGAAGAGTGGTACTGGGCAACAGGGTGGAAATTGGGGCACTTTGCTCGATTGACCGGGGTGTTTCGGGCGATACCATAATTGACGATGGTACAAAGATGGACAACCACTGCCAGGTAGGACATGATACGTATATCGGCAAGAACTGCCTGATTGGCGCTCATGCTGCCATTGCAGGCGTTACCCGGATCGAAGACGATGTTCTGCTGTGGGGTCGTGTATCTATTAATAAAGATATCGTCATTGGAAAAGGAGCTGTAATCCTTGCCACTTCAGGAGTTGACAAATCTATCGAAGGGAATGGTAAAGTCTATTTTGGCGCTCCTGTGGACGATGCCCGTAAAAAATGGCGTGAAATGGCTGCCTTGAAACAACTTCCTGACCTTCTGAAATCTTTACAGGGTCAGACCGGTCATACAGACTAATCCACCAAAGTAGACTCCGTTTTCTCCTCTTTCTTTGGAGTATGGTAAATATCCAGCGCCAGGATTATGGCAAAAAATCCCCAGACCGGTACTGAGGCTTTGTCGGTATCCAGAAAGTTATTCAAAAAACCGTGGGTGAAGTAGGTTATCAGCGAAATTGTTGCAGCCAGACTCATCATCCTTACTTCTCTGTTTTTCGACCTGCGTCTGACATCCAACGCGGTATAAACACCAACAATCAACACCGCAACAATAGTTATTAACCCCGGCAATCCCTGTTCGGCAAGCGGGCCGATATATTCGCTGTGGGCATTACCCATGTCGCCAAGGTTGGTGCTAATTATTGTTTTCTCTTTACTGCGCTGAAACGGGGCATAGATAAACTGATACGTTCCGGGCCCCCACCCCACCAGCGGTCGGTCTTCGAACATCCTGATGCCGGCCTGCCAACGATTGATGCGTTCGAGGTTGGAAGCATCAGAACTGATGTTGTAAATGGACTGGATGTGTTCGATAAAGTTGGTGGAAGAGTCCTGACGGTTTCGCTCAAGCACCTCCATGATCTGGTGCTGGAAACTTACAAAGCCAATAAACAGGAAAACGATCACACCGAAGATGTATTTGAATTTTATGCGCAGGAGAACCACCAAATAGACTGAAAATCCTACGGCAATACTTATCCAGGCTGCCCGGCTGTAAGAGAGAAACAGCCCGAGGAAGAGAACCAGCAGCACTATAAATGAGGTCATCCTCACTGAGAAAGGATAGGATTTTCCAAAGGTGAAAGCTACAATAAAAGGTATAAAAAGCGCAAGGATTGCACCATAAGCCGTGTGATCGTTGTAGAACGGATCCATTACCCAGTTGCCGGCTTTTTCGGTAAAACTATACTGAGTATGCCTTATCGTTGTGTAAATCACCACAATAAAAAGTGCAACTACATAGAGCCAGATAAATTTTCTGGTATTGCTGAAATCTTTAAACAATACCGCAGCAACAAAGAAGAACGGAATCACAAACCATAACCTGGCAATAAGGAATTTAGCAGAAACAGCCGGCAATTCACTCGTAAGTGTAGTGACTAAAATCCACGCAAGATTGGCGAATATGGCAATACTCAGGGGATGCAGGATTAATTTCCGATCGAACCCATATCCGCCTATCAGTTTTAGAACCACAATCACCAAAACGCCAAACATCAGTGGCTCGGCTGGAAGTGAAACTCCAAGATTAAATTCAGAATCAACAAGATAAATAGAAAGTGGTGTCAGGAAGGTAATCATCAGCAAAATCTTATCCATCGAAAAGATGTAAAGCATGGCGATGACCAATGCCAGCGGCGCCAGCAAAAACCAATAGAACTCCTTGAGGATGAACATGATATTCAAAACAATGAATATCAGGCTGACCCCATAGATCCAATATAGTTTGATTCGCTCGGTCAACTTTTGTTGGATTAAAAATTCCTTCTCAGGGATTCAAAATTCTCGATTACCAAAACAGCAATGACGAACAGAAGCAGCGTACCCAGCGCTGAAACAGCCACAATAATCCATCGGACCGGGTAGGCTTTTTTATCAGCAGGATACGGAGCTGAAACCACGTTTGCGTAAGTGATTTCTTTATTGTAGTTCATCAGCGCATCGTCAAGATCAACCTTAATTTTTGAGTACTCATTCACCAGGTTGTAAAGCCTGTCGTTATAAAAAATCCATTCGCCTCCAAACTCTTCAAGGTTCTTTTTCAGCTGAGCAACCTCTTTGGTGTTGATATTGGCCGCAGCATTGCTACCATCAACTGTGCGCAAAAAACCGCGGGCAACTTCACGCGACTGATTTGGAAAATCAATGATGCCGTGGTTCAGACGTAAATCAGCATGAATGGCCTGTACTGAGTCAATCTCAGCTTTTTTTGCATCCAACCTTCGGCGAATGAACTCAACCACTTCGCCATATTTTTCCTTGTGGGTTTCGAGTACCTTTTTATTATAGTAGTTAATGATGTCTTCCACCATATTGCATGCAACCTGAGGGTCAGCGTCAAAAACTTCTATGAGCACCGACTCGTAAGGTGTTTTTGAAATGCGGACATTCTGATTATACTCGTAAATGATAGTGGAATGGAAATGTTTATATGAAGAATCAATCCTGTAGCGTTCAGCCAGGTTATATTTGGCGATAAGATGGTCTCGAATATCTCGTGACTGCAAAAACTGAAGCATTTGTTCCGATTCACTCTCTTCGGAATAAGGCGTAACGTTGCTGGGATAAACTACGGCGTAGGATTTGAATTTTGGCGTAATCACCAATGGCGATGACAGAATTGCCGCCAGCACGATGCTTATCAGCAGAAGCACACCAAGGTGGGTCTTCCATTTGAACAACATCTTTATCAGGTTTGTATTTGCGAATAATTTCTCCATTTGATTATCCTTTTTTTCTGTTTGTCGTTGAGTGTTGAAATTTGAATCTGCTTGAGAATTTTGCATGGCAAGTTCATTCAGTATGGATGCTCTTACCTGCTCGATGATGGATTTGGAAAGTTGAGACAGATCTTCAGTTGTTAATTCTATTTTTTTTTCCTGTGCCGGCGATCCGGAAGTAGGGTCGGGAATGGAAACGGGTCGGCTTTGCTGATTTTGGTTGTTTGCGTCGGAGGCCTTGTCTGCATTACTTTGCCGATCAGACCTGACAGAAATAAACCTGGATGAGAGCAGGGATGCGGGGAAATATTCCCTCACGTTTTCGATCATCAATATGACGATCAATGAGAAGAGGAAGGCTGAAACCGTGGTTACCATCACTATGAGCCAGCGGATCGGGTATGATTTGCGCTCTGCCGGGAAAGCGCTGTTAACCACAAACTTAGTGGGCAGTACTTCTTCGGCGTCGGTTTTGGCCTCTTCATATTTGCCTTTGAGTAAACTGAGTTTTTCACGTTCATATTCCAGCCGGTCGCGCAGATTCACATAAGGTCCGCCATATCTGGCGAGAATATCCAGCTTTTCCTGAATTCTTTTTATGCCAACGGAATTATTGGTAGCCATCTCTTTTGCAAGTTGCATGTTGAGCATCTCAGCCTGCGACTCATAGTCCTGAACACCTAGCTTTCGAAGCTCAGTGAGCGAATCCTCCATTTGCTGCATCTCTTCCGAAAGCTTTAAATACTGATTTTGAACTATTTCGAAGGCTTTTCTTGCCCTTTCCTGCTGTATTTGGTTCTTTGTTGAATCGAGCAGGTCGGCAATGCGATTAGCAATGTCGGCAGCGTACTGAGGGTCGGTGTCGAGAACTGAAATCCTGACGGCCATAAATTCAGTTCTTTTAAAAGAAATGTTGCTTTCGTAGCGGCGGTAAAGTTTACTGAGTCTAGAGGTGCTGTTGGGGCTGATACCGTAATGTTTCTCCAGGTCAAATTCTTCGATAATCCTGTCTCTGATCCGGTTGGAGTGAAGGATTTGAAGCATTTGTTCCGTCTCTTCGTCAACCCCAAAATCAAGGATGCCTTTTTGGGTAGCACTTCGGTTTTGAGTAAGCAATGCCTGGGAAATGGCATTTGTGGCGGCCGGGTACATTATCACGGTGGATCTGTACTTGTCGCTGATAAGTAAAGAGACTAAGGATGAGCCAATTATAGCAATACCAACCACCCACAGCAACGGCTTACGCCACTTGTACAAAAACAACAAAATATTCGTAGAGTCAAAACTCTCATTTGCAGGTTTTTGTTGAACCATAGGTGTATTTATCAATTGAAGGCGCAAAAATAGAACTTTTTATCTTGGAAAATGACTAATTCATCAGACCATCCATCACGGGTTTTCTTCGATGGCGCTCTCCTTGCTTCTCAAAATTTCAATCAAACCCTTGATATTTAACAATTTCAGCATTGCGGCAAGGAGTATGGCGCCCAAAATCATCAACAGAAAATTGTACATCCAGTTCTCAAAAAATAGTCTTGAACTGATATTCAATATTATCAGCCCACAGATAAAGACAAGAAGAGCCGTGAGAAAGCGGTAATTGACATTGAACCGGAACAAACGTGCGGCAATAATCATCTGTATGGCAGCAGTGGCATATTGTGCTATCAGGCTGGCATAAGCAGAGCCTATGGCAAGCAACCGTGGAACAAGAATGAGATTTATCATAAAATTCACTACCATTCCGCTGGCTGCCACCACATTGAGTGTTTTCAGGCTGCCGTTGGCTGTGAGCAAAGTTCCAAAAATATAGGTAGATGATATTGCTACCGAACCGAACATCAGCAGGCGGAAAACAGCCGCAGATTCATCAACATGGTCGTGGTACATCAGGTTCATAAGTTCATAACTATAAAAATATGACCCGATAGCCACGGTTGCAGATAGAATGAAAAGCAGTGTAAATGCGAGTTTTACGACCTGGTTAACGTTCTCCTTTTGCTTTATCATACTGGCGAAGATTGGCAGCAGCAGCACCGAAAACAGGTAAGCAATCATGTTGAAGGCATCGAGCAAGCGGTAGGCTGAGGCATAAATACCCACTTCGTATTCACCCTTGTCGGCTGGCAGCAACCGCTCGATCATCACCGTATCAATGCGGTTGTAAAAGGTCATCAGCAGCACCAAAATGGCAAACGGGAAGCTTTGTTTTATGATCATGATAAAAAATGGCCAGTTCCACTTCAAACGGCGGAACTCAGCTTTTTTCATCACCACAATCATTGCTACCAGCACAGTAACAAGGTAGGCCGAGGTTTGGGCATAAACAAACCATTCGATTTTAAAACTGGAAGTGGTTACATGCCCCCAGATCAAAACGCTGCAAATCATTATCATGAGCAGCCTGTCGAGCACCGAGAGCAGACTGTCGGTGCGAAACATCAGCAGCCCGGAAACGTTCGAACGCAGGTAGAGGATAAAGGATAGCAGGAACTGATTGAAACACAGAAAACCCAACAACCCGAGCTGATGAGCATTAAACCCGATAATCAGTCCAACGCTGAAAGTAACGATTGTATAAACCACAGCCAGAAGCAGTTTGATGATCACAATCCCTGAAAAGTGCTTGTTCAGTAATTGGTTGTTCTGAGCAATGTTACGGTTGTTGTAGTTGGTAATTCCGAAATCGAGCAGGATATTAAAAAGAAAAGAAAAATTGAAAAGCACGTAATAAAATCCATAATCACCGGCGCCTACAATGTTTTGCACGCTCCGATCCACTCCCAGAATCCAGAATGGTTTCACCAGGAGGTTCAAAAACAAAAGCAGGATTAAATTTGCCAGAAATTTCTTCTTCATTCAAATACCGGTATGCTGAAGCAATGCGCTCAATTTAGACGGTTTTAGTTCTTTCACGGTTGCGTAGAGATATCACTAAAAACAGTCTAATTTGGGTCGTCTGATAACGAAGGCCACCTGGATATAGTTTGCTGAAATTTTATATCTGATCCTGGCTGGATTGACGCATTATCAGCACAAAAGTTATCAGTTGTGTCTGGTTAACTCGAAGGAGATTACCCGCTTCGCTCGGAATGACGTGGCTTTCAAGGGGTTTTTAAAGGGGAGGGGGTGTGCGGCGGCTTCGCCGCCGCACACC
>DAIRGA010000015.1:0-121571 GCA_036794825.1 Bacteroidales bacterium
GATTATCGGTGCTCTGCACCTGCAAAATGAGCCACAGAGTGGCGATAATCTTTGTAGGAGAAATAAAATGAATTGAAACAAGAGGTGCAGCGCACCGCAATATTTACCTTCTGAGTTTATCAGCAAGCCCTAATTAACCAGCCGGTTCAATATTTACAACTTCATACATGTTTTTACCTTCCACCACCACGGGCTGGTAGTAGGTTTCACCGAGTTTAACGTAGGTTATGTCTCCGATTTTAACCTCCTCGCCGCCTTCGGGTAGATTTGGAACCAGAGTACCCGCAGTTGGTGGAACTACCACGTATTTTTCATCTGCTTTTTCGTAATAAGTTCCGGCGTAATAGTAGTTGTTAGTGGTTTCATTGACTACCACCGTTTGCGCACCATCAGGCAGTGAAGGCACTTTGGTTCCTGGCGGAGGCTGAATTGCCTTGTACTTATCCCCCTCTTTTACATAATATACTCCGTTGTCATAATAAACCTGTCCGTCATCGTTATCGCTCTCCCCGGCATCGTCAACACTCACAATGATGGCAGTTACAGCAATTGTTGCCACAAAAACACCCCAAGGATTATAAGAGGGCCCATAGTAATAAGGGTTGTAGGGATACGGATGGTAGGGATGGTAGCAGTTGTAATGGTAGCCCCCGTATGCATAGGGTGGCCTTGGATAGGGTTGAGCCGGTGGTCTTACGTAAATGTTGTTGTACCTGTTTCCGCTGTTATTGATGTTATTATTTCCGCTGTTGATATCCCCTTTGTCTATGTTGCCTCTTCCTGCCTCACCTCTGTTAACATCGCCGCCCTGGTTCATTTTGTTTCCTGCACCGGCGTTGTCACCTCTGCCGACGGTGCTTCCCCTGCTGGCATTTGCATCTCGGGTGGATACGTCTCCTGTGTTGGCTTTCAGATTGGTTTGGTTGCGGTTTCTGGTATCGCTTGTCGAAACGCCTTTGTTTCCACTTTGACCTGAAAGGGTGCGATCGGGTGATTTCTGATTGCCGCCATTGATTGAGCGGCTCCGATCGGATGTAGATGGTCTGGCTTGTTGGGCTGGCTGACTCGACGGCTGAGACGAAGGCCTGGCCTGCTGGCTGGGTTGCCTTGCTGGCTGGGATGCTGGCCGTGCCTGCTGAGCCGGCCGCGACATCTGCGAGCTGCCTCCCATACGGGCGCCTCCTCCGCCGCCTCCGCGTGCTCCACCTCCTCCGTGACCCATTCGCTGTGCCGTTGCACTTATGGGTAAGATCATTGCAAAAACTGCTATGTAAAGCAGGTATCTGAATTTTATGGTGAATGTTGTCATGACTTCTGGTGTTGTTAATTAGTTGATTTTCAATTCTGTTTTGCAAGTATTTTGATTTTTCTTGCTTTTGGCGGTGGTGTAAAGTTGAACATCGCACTTGGCAGGTCAGGATTCACCTGCCAGTCAGAAAAAGTGGCCGAGTACTGGGTATTTGGGCTTTCATCATAATACGTAATGACCATCTTCACCGGTAGAAACCATTCATCGTCTGAAATCCAGAATTGTGCACTCATCGCTTTATTTTTTGAAATGATGTGGTAACAGTTCTTTCCTTCAACTACGCATCTGCCAACAAGGATTATATCATCCATAGTCGCAATCAGATCATCGGTAAAGGTAGGGTAAAAGAAATCGGCTGCAGGGAATTCGATGTCGTAAAGCCTGTTCACTTCATCAATGGTTTCGATGATGGTCGGGGGTGTCTCAATCACAGCAAAGTTGTTTTCGGTAAAGGAGTAGTAAACCAACTCCGCGCCATTGTACCATATCCCCCTGTGCCCCTTATAGCCGTTGGAGTGGATCATCATCTTGTCCGGACCGACCATATACACCTGGTTTTCGTTGAAGTATTTTACCAGTCCGAGTTCCACATCTATGATGTCCTGCGAGGTTTTCACGGTGAAACTTACCGACCCCAGGTCTCCGATCAGGTCACTCATCCGGTCGAGGATGATAATCGCTGTGGTGTCAATTTGTGGTGTTTGTGCCTTGGTTATCAGTGCGGCAGCAACCAAAAACGTGAATAATAATTTTTTCACTTGAAATAGCTTTGTTTAAAATAATTTTACCCAAAAAATCAATTAATCAACCAAACTTTTTGTAGTTTATTGTTTTGCTTTGGATAATACCAAAGTTCTACAAAGAGCAGATTAAAAGGAGAAGGTTTTACTTCAAAGCAATTGCCGGACAACCTTATATCTCTATTAATCATAATTGACCCCAACCCTCCCGAATTCTTTGGAAGGTTGGGGTCAACATTAAGTGTTATCCTGGTGGCAATACCTAATAAACACTATCAGCGGATACCATTTTATATCCAAGTTGTCGAAGTGCATCTGCTTCGTTGTAAAAGGTGATGCTCCTGATAATCTTTCCGTTGCTGATGAGATAATTAGAGTTGGCCCAGATCGTCACGGAGCCTTTATTATTTTTATAAACAATGTTCAACTCTGCCCAGTTTGCAACCCATTCACCTTTGTTGTCGCCATCCGGGATGGTCACAGCAGCAAACCTCGATCGGTTGTAGTGTATTTTATCATACAAATTCTCTACACTCCATTCCCAGTTGGCTAAAGCATCAGCTTTATTGATTGAGTCTCCGTAAGAGGGGCCTATTCCTATGTAGTCATCACCAAGAAAATTGGCCATAGAATCAAAATCAAGATTTTCGACCGCGTGGATGTAACTTTTAATCAATTCGATATTCTGTTGTTGCCTTTTCTCTATTTCATCAGAACATGCAAACAAACCCATCGAAACAGCAATAAAAAGAATGATGTTTTTCATATTTTTCTCCGTCAATTATTTGATTGTGTATCCTTTTCCTTCAATACAAACCGAGAAAGCTTTTACAAACGTATTCTTGATTTCCGCTTCTGTTGCAGCAGCATTTGCAGTTGCCTGCTGGTTTGCTTGTGCCTGGGCTTGTTTTCCCTGTCTTCTTCCAGCCAGCCCACCAACTACTGCACCAACCGCAGCCCCTTCACCGGCATCCCCTGTAATTGCACCGATGGCCGCTCCGGCCGCTGCTCCTTTTGCCGCACCTTTTACCCCTTCGCCAGTCGGGCCTGTTTGTGCGGGGGCTGCTTCTACTTTTGGAAGGTTCAAGGGGTCCACACCCGATTGTTCCATTGCCCATTTATAACATTCAAACTCGTCTTGCTTTTGTTGCTGTTTACTTTGTCCTTTCGAAGGATAGACGAACAACTTACATGCCTGTGAAATCTGGTTGTAAGTCATTTTTGAAGTATCAGGTAATTGTTGCGTTACCGGCACCTGAGCATGTATGGTTTGGCCAAAAACCAGGAAAAAGACCAGAAGTATAAAACCTGAAAATACATTGACTAATTGATTGGTTTTCATTTTATGTCAATTTAAGATGTTTATTTAACTTCAACAGTCACCTTCGGAATTCTTCCGTTAAACTTCGACTTGGCTTCAGCTCCAATTCTTTCAACCACCGGAGTTGCCAAATCAATTCCCACATCGGCCGTTTCGTCAGCGGAGAAAATTCCAGGCTGCGTACGTTTAATTCGTCCTTCTCCCACTTTTTCACCGTCAATAAAGATCGTGCCTGTTCCTCCTTTACCTACTCCTCCACCATCGTATGCAAAATCAAATTTCAGGGTATGCTTGCCGGGTGTCAGTTTTTGAGTAGCGGCCACGGTATAGCGCTCCATTCCAAGGAAATTATAGTCGTAGGCTGCTACTCCGTCTTTTACATAAAGCGCCCATCCGCCAAAGCGTCCGCCTTGTGCTATAATAATTCCGTTGGCTGTTTTACCTGCCGGGATTTCAATTTCGGCGGTAAGGGTTATGGGTCTGTTTTTAATATTGATAAACACATTTTCTGACATGCCAACCATGCCTTCGGCCAACGTAAGCGATGTGCGGCCACCCATGATATCCGGACGTCCGACGTTCGCAGCTATGATGCGTTCAAAGGCGCGGTCATCGATGGGTAACACATGATTCTTTTCAGCTTCTTTCATAAACAAATCCTGCAACTCTTTTAGTTTTTCAGGGTGTTTGGCTGAGAGATCGTTTACCAGGCTGAAGTCATTGGCTACATCATAAAGTTCCCAGATGTCTTCACTTAAAGGCCTGCGTGGCTTAGCTTCCCAGGGTGCCTTGTGGATGGTTCGTGCATACCAGCCTTCATGGTAAATTGCACGGTTACCGATTATCTCAAAATACTGGGTGGTATGCCGTTCTTTCGCGGCAGCATCATTAAAGGAATAAACCATACTTATTCCGTCCATCGGGCGCTCCTCTATTCCATTTACAGTTTTTGGTACAGGCAAGCCGGCTGCTTCCAGTATTGTTGGAACCACATCAATCACATGTGTAAACTGCGTGCGCACTCCGCCGTTGGCTTTAATTCCTTTGGGCCAGCGGATAGCCATACCCACTTTTGTTCCGCCATGGTCAGAAGCCATCTGCTTGGTCCACTGGTAAGGAGTATCGAACATGACGGCCCACCCGGCAGCCATATGCGGGTACGTTTCGGGACCGCCCCATTTGTCGTATTTTTTGAGCATGTCTTCCACCGTTTCCTGCACACCATTGAAATAAGTCATTTCGCTGTACATACCGTTCGCGCCGCCTTCAGCGCTGGTACCATTGTCGCCGTAAACAAAAATAATCATGGTGTTGTCGGCTTGCCCTGTTTCCTCAACGGCATCCACCAGACGGCCAATTTCATGGTCGGTCATATCCAGAAAGCCTGCAAACACTTCAGCCTGCCGGGTAAACAGTTTTTTCTGATCAGCCGATAAGCTGTTCCATTCCTGGATAGCCTCAGGTTTTGGCGCAAGTTTAGTACCTTTCGGCACAACTCCCATTTCAATCTGACGTGCCAGGATTTGTTCACGCATAGCATCCCAGCCTTCATCAAATTTTCCTTTCCATTTGTCGATGTATTGCTGCGGCACATGGTGCGGTGCATGTGTGGCGCCCGGGGCAAAATACATAAAAAAGGGTTTGTCGGGTGTTAATGCCTTTTGATATTTCATCCAGGCTACAGCCTGATTGGTCATATCATTCATAAAATGGTAGTTCGGGTCTTCGGGCAATTCGACCACATGGGTCCCATCATAAACAAAAGGCGCCCATTGGTTGGTTTCTCCTCCGAAAAATCCATAAAACTTGTCAAAACCCTGCCGGTGAGGCCAGCGGTCCATCGGGCCGGAAACACTGGTTTCCCATGTTGCGGTTTCGTGCCACTTGCCAAAAGCGCCTGTGCTGTATCCGTTAAGCCTGAGTATTTCGGCAACGGGGGTTACATTTTGTGGAATTTCCCCTGTGTAGCCAGGGAAACCTGTAGCCAATTCTGTTATGAACCCCATGTTATTTACCTGGTGGTTGCGTCCGCTTTTGATGGCCACCCGGGTGGGTGAGCACACTGCAGTGGTGTGGAAATTGTTGTAATAAATACCCTCACTTGCAATGCGGTCAAATGTCGGGGTACTAACCGGGCCACCAAAAGTACTGGTTCCGGCAAAGCCAAGATCATCGAGCAGCACTAGCAAAACGTTGGGTGCATTTTCCGGAGCTTTTACCTCAAAACGTTCCGGCATTTTTGCATTCCTTACGTCCAACTCTTTCGTAGTTTGACGAAGGGGCGCCTTGATGGGAAGCACCGTGCGATCAATGCCAGTACCATCTTTGGCAACTGCCTTGTCACTTTCGGTATTTTGCTTAGGGGTGCAGGAAAATATAGTTGTCCCTGCAAACAGCACGAAAATCAATTTTGTGATTAATAAACGATTCATTTAGTGTAAGTTTAATTGTTTAAATGAAATTTTTCCTTCAAAATTTAATGGTTATCATTTCTGTTTTAAGTCTGAACCTGACCTTTTACCAAAGAATTATTAATGTGGGAAATAATCTTTGACTTATAAGCCAGGCATTAAATTCAACTATTGAGTCAGTGCAAAAGTAGTTTTATTTGGAAACGAGTAATCTCTATATTAATTTTTAGTTAGTTTAAAGAATTGCTCTTTATACTCCCCGCAAAAAATCCCGGTATAAACTCTGGACGCTCGCTTCATCCGGATAACATTGAATTAACTTTTTCACATAAATTGAGGCCTTTGTCCGTTCGCTACGGTTCAGGTGAAAAACAAAAAGGGCATAGAGTAAATCGAAATTGCATGGATCAAGGACCAGCCCTTTTTCAAAAGTCGCACTGGATTTCGTGTTCTGACCTGTTGACTGGTAGAGCAAACCCAGGTTGTAGAATATTCGTGGGTTGGCGTATGGTAATGAAACTGCAGTCTCCAGCAAAGTAATCGCCTCCGAATTCCGGTTTTGCTCGGCATAAAGCAAGGCAAGGTAATAATAGCCTTCGGATATCTCGGGGTGAAAACCAATCATTTCGCTGAAGAGACGTTCGGCCAGTTCGGTTTTGCCTTCAGCATAGCTTTGGATGCCAAGATTGATCCTTGCCGGGTAGAATAACCGGTCAAGTTCCAGTGCTTCTGCATAATTCTCCATCGCTTTCGGGCGGTCATTCATTTTTGAATAATAATTCCCCAGGTTGTAACGCCCGGCCGGAAAATCGGCAGCCCACCAGAGTGATTGCTGATGTTCGTCAACGGCGTTGCGGAAAGCGTTTAACTGGAAGTCATTAAATGCTGATTCATCAAATGTCAATAACCTGCTGGCTGCCTCAACCCTGACCGACCTGACCGGGTCGCTGAGCAATGGGAGCAGGTTGGTTAATAAAATTGATGAATCGGCAGGTGAATAATTGTTGGCAGCCATATACCTTAGCAGCGGATCAGGATTATTGAGCAGCTTTCTGATAGTTTCCATGGCGTTCTGATTATTATAACCCGAAAGGTAACTTATGGCCGTAGCTCTGATGATTTCAGGATACAGATCGTTGTTGATCAGCCGGATCAGCTCCTCATCAGCGCCGGGTTTACGTTCATAGGCATCGGCCAGAATGGTGGCATAATGCGCTTTTTTAGCTTTACCATACCATTTATTAATATTCTCCAGCGCCCATTCATTGGTTTCGCCATCATGGCAATTGATGCAGGCGTTGGGTGTCCCCAGCCGGATGGAAAGGTCCGGGCGCGGGATTCGCATGCTGTGGTCGAATCGTTTGTCAATTCCCATGTAATACTGTCCGGGCATATGACAGTCGCGGCAAAGGTTTCCATCGCCGGGACCAAGTTTTTGACCTGATTTGTTTACAAACGAAATCCCGTCTTCTCCTTTTGCTTTATGAAAATGATGATTAAAGGTATTGTACTGTTCTTCGATATGGCATTGGGTGCACAAAGCATTTCCTTCCAGCAACGGCTTACTGCTGTGCGGATCGTGACAATCACCGCAGAAGACATCGTTCATATACATTTTGCTTTGTGTGAACGATCCCCAGTCGAACACTTCCTCGTGTATCTGGCCATCAACGTGGTAATTCGGCCTCATGGGCAGTTGCGGGACGGCATAACTGTAAAAATCGCTGCTCCTGTGATCGTTGGCGCCCATCGAGCTTCGTCGAGAATGGCATGGTGCACAGGCTTCGACATATTGGCGTGAAGTGAGGTTGCTTGTCTGCAGCACCAGACCGGCATTCACATCCTGCGACCTGCCCATTTCGGGTAACTGTGCCCATTCGATATGTAACGACCCCGGGCCATGACAGGCTTCGCAGTTTACACTGATGTCAACCCAGGTGGTGTTATAGGTTTTCGTTTCCAGGTCAAAGTTCTTTTGCAGATTGGTGGAGTGACATTCGGCGCACATGCTGTTCCAGTTTTGACTCTGGTTGGTCCAGTAAAGCCAGCTATCCGGCTCAAGGTCTTCGGGATTGTAAACCATTGCAGCCATGTGAAACCACTCATTTTTCAATGTGTTCCATGCAATCGGAAGACATTGGTAGCGGCCATTTTCAAAAGGGATCAGGTACTGCTGAAGAGGGCGGATTCCGAAAGTATATTTCACCTCAAACTCCTGCATCTCCCCGCCTAGGCCTTCGGTAAAAACCATGAACTTGCCATCGCGCCGGAAAAAACGGGAAGTTAGTCCATTAAAAGAAAACTCCGCATTATTGAAATCCCCGGCCACCGTGCTGTCCGATGCCACCATCATCGCTCTGGCGTGGTCTGATGCTCTCCAAAGCCTGTACTCTGGCTGATGACATTCGATGCAGGCATGACCGCCGGTAAAAACAGCCTCAGGTTTCCAGTCTTCGCCGGATGGACGGTTGACCAGCAGCGACAGCGGAATGCTCAGCGCAATCACGGCAGTGGCGATCAGTCCGGTGATGTTCCAGATTTTATGATTCATGGCGGTTATGCATAAACAAGTTGATCTTTATCGAATGAATTTCGTTTTTTGATAGCGCCGATATCTACTTTCACAAGGCCATTTTCGATGTAAACGGGATAATAACTGAGCGCCCGTGCAGCAGGGGGATTCAAAACTTCTCCTTTGATGTTGAAGGCTGATGAATGGCAGGGGCAGATAAACCTTTGCTTGTCTTCCTCCCAGGTTACCGAACAGCCCAGATGTGTACACCGGAGCGACAGGGCGATGAATCCGCCGTCCTGCTGCCGCGCCAGGTAAAATCGTCCGCCCATAAATGCCGTAACAGTGTTGAGAGAAAATACATCCACCGGACCAGCCTCAAACAATTGCCCGGGAAGCGCCGTTTTTTGCTTTTTACCTGAAAAAGAATAGGCTGCAACCATCGCAATCACTTCAACTGAAGCGAAAATTCCAAGCCATTTCCATGCACGACGGAAAAAATCCTGACGTGTAATCTGCTCTTTTTCAGGCAGAATTCGGTTGCTTATATTATCCTCTTTCTTCATAATGTCAGCTCCATATCTTTTCCCCTAAAAAACACCCCAATAATCGTCAGCACAACAAAAGCCGCAACGATAAACACAAAAATTACCTGCACCAGCTCCTCCTTCGAAAGCATCAGGCGCTTGATATAAAACCTGTAAAAGCCGGCCACAAATACCAGCAGGATAAAAATTGGTATAACTCCGTTGCTGATTGCAGCGGGGATGGCCGGCAGCACTATTTCGAAATTGAGCACAAATTCGTTAAACAGAATCCCGGAAAGCGTTACAGCAGCAGCAAAAATTGCCGTGGATCTGGCGGATTGTTTTCCTTTTTCCGAAATAAACCAACACCCTTGCGGTGGTTCATTATATTTCAAAAATGGAATCCACGCAAAAAAAGATATTGCTCCCATTGGGATTACAAAAGCAGCAAAAAATGGATGAAAATGCATTAGCAACTCCTGCACACCGGCAAAGTACCACGGGGCTTTGGTCGGGTTAGGGCTGTATGCCGGATTGGCCTTTTCGAGGAGCGGAGCATTGAAAAGTGCTGAAAATAGAAACAACACTGCAATCAGGACAAGGGAGACTATGAATTCTTTGTAAACCAAATTGGGCATAACCGGAACCATGTTAATCTTTTCGTTGGACGCCGGAACCAATACTCCACCGGCTTTGCGCACACGCCAGAAATGGTAAACTGAAATTACCACAATTAAAAATGGCAAAACGGCGGTGTGAAAATTAAAAAATGTCTGCAATGTGCCTGCATTCAGCTCATCACCACCTACAATCCACCGCTGAAGATTATCGCCGATCAGCGGCAAATATCCGGCAATATTGGTGCTGACGGTTATAGCCCAGTATGCCAACTGATCCCAGGGGAGCAGATAACCTGTGAAATTCAGGAAAACGATCAGCACCAGCAACACCAGCCCGAACAGCCAGTTGATCTTCCTTTTTTCTCTGTAAGCCCCCGTAAAGAAAACCCTGAGAAAATGCAGAAATGCGATTAAAAGCAGAAACACACCGCCCCAATAGTGGATGTTGCGCATAAAAGCGCCGAAAGGGATATTTCGTGTTAGAAACAATACGGAGTCGTAGGCTTCGGCCACAGAAGGCGAATAATTAAACCGCAGCAGGATGCCGGTAAAAATCTGGATCACAATCAGTAGTGCGGCCATCCCGCCAAGTCCGAAGGTTCGGTTGAGTTGGATGGAGGCTTCGTTAACCTTTGGTGGATGAAGATGTAAGAGGATATTCCGCATGATTTAATTTCCAATAGCGCTCGAAATCCAAAGCAACCTGCATTGAATTGAGGTTCAAAAGTAAAATAAAAATCAGACTGGAAATTCCTGCTGTCTAATATCAATTAAAACCGGTTAAAAGTAACTGCTGAAAAGGCTCACCTTTAATTAGTGCCAGTCAGAAAACTACATAAATAGATTTTCAACGATTTATTTACCCCGCCCTAAAGGGAGTAAATCGTTGAAAATCATTGCTCCCTTTAGGGTTGGGGCAAACAATGATTTTCTTCATTAAGAGTTTTCTGGCAGGCACTAATTATCTCTTCTCAAGTTGTTCGTTGGTCATCGAAAACTTGGTTTCGAACTGAGGGAAACTTCCCAGATTTTTAGGAGATCTCGGGTCAGGAATGATAAATTGAATTAGTGTTGAATCGCTCTTTGCCCTGAGATAATTTTCGAGGCTGGTTCGTCGGGTCTTTGCGAATAAATCTGACAGCGAATCAATGGTTGCCGCAGGGATGATCACTTTTGAGGCACCAAGGATTTCAAGGGAATCTGATTTTGCTTCAACTTTCAGGAATTCAATAAATTCCTCTTCATCCTTAATATAATCCTTACCAGTTTTTGCCATAAAAATCTTCCCTGCTTCATTGATGGCAATCTGATTTTTTTCCTTTTCCACATCATTGAAGTAAACCAGTTCAATCAGCAATCCGCCTTTTTTTTGTTCGAGATCAAGTAGCAGATCAATTTGATGCTGTCTCTTTGCAGTGAGGGTGGTGTCAAGATAGTCGTATTCGATAGCCTTGATGTCGCTTGGATCAACGCTTATTACCCGCGCCAGAAAATCAAAAGGTGCAGTGGCGATTTTAACGATAAGATTTTTGAACGTATTCCAAACGATTTTGCCAATGCTCACATTCGGATCGTTCAAATCACCCCTCACTGGGATGTCGAGATCAATCACTCCTTTTCTGTCTTTCAGCAGAAAAAGAGCAAATTTGACCGGTAAATCATATAAACCGCCTGATTTTTCGCCAAGTTCAACATGTTGAATAATCAGCTTGTTCTCGCTGGTGAGCTGATTTTTGATGATTTCGGTGTGGCTGCGGTAATACATGTCGCCATACAAAACCGGGAACCCCATGTAAAACCTGGAGTAAATGTTCAGGTCGCTAAGCTGAAACCCGGTGATGGTATAATCGAGATTGATTTCATAAGGATTTGAAGGATCTAAACCCACTTCCGCCACAAGTTTTCCCCTTTTGTTAAGGAGCATGGTTGAATAGATGTTCAACCAGTCGGATGTACTCAGGATGCTGTCGGTATGCATTTCTATCTCGCTGAGATTGTAATCAAATGCTTCGCCGGTGAGATTGTCCCGGTAATCCATCACTCCCCTCCTTATGACCAGATGATTAATGGCGTAAAAAAGCGATGGGGCAGTATCGTTGCTTGTGGCCACTTCCGCCAAATCTGACTCCTCTTCATCAAAGGTGATTTGGAATATTTCGAAGAAGTTGTTGGTTGCCGTATCCAGTTCAAAATAAACATAAGGCTGAGTAAATATCAATGAATCGATAATATAGCTATTATTATGGTAATCAATTGATTGTAGCCTGCAATCCACCTTGGCGGCGCCCAGAAACTCCTTGCTTTTCGTGTCAGTCATCATGAAATCAGTCACTTCAACACTCCCTGAAACAATAGATTTTTCTGCTGCATTGATATTCCCGGCAATGTCAACCTGGCAATTTAAATGTCCCTTCAAATCATTGATGTTAATATAATCGGCAGCGTATAGCCTGTAAGAATCCAACCTCAGTTTATTGATGACTATTTTGGCATCAAAATCGCCACCCACCGGATCAACATTAATGGATGACTCAAAATATCCTTCATCCCTGAACGAAAAACGCAGACCTGCTTCACTTTTCTCGCTCTGGTTCCAACCGATGTAAGGGATAAAAAATGAAATATCGCTGAGCAGCTTTGTATCTCCAATGTTTCTGTTATCAAACTCCAATTGGGAATGTTTGAATTCGATATTTGACAAATGAAACTTAAAAGCCGATGAAGTTGTGGTGTCTGTGACTGCCGTATCGCCTTCGGATGAGTGGAATGCAACCAGGTCGTCGAAGTTGAATGTTGAATCATATTGAATTACTTTTGCCGTCAACCCGCTGATATAAAACCGGTCCATCACAAATTCATCTTTAAGCAGCTTAAAAGGTTTCAACTTGATAAGTAAAGTATCAAATGAGACAAATTCATCCTGCCCGTTGGCCTCAAACAATATAAAATCAGTCATCAGGATTTTTGCGGTGAAGTAGTTAACCCTGAGACTGGTCAGTTCAATCTGTCGTCCGAACAGTTCTTTGCTGTGCTTTACGGTGTATCGCCTTACCATCCCGGGAAGCAACACCAGGCTGACTACAATAAGCAGAAGCAATAACCCAACTATCAAAAAGAAGATCTTCTTTTTCATTCAACTATTGTTTTTAACCAACAATTTGCAAAGTTAAATTTCTGATAAAACAAGCTAACACAGCTATTCCTTCGATTCAAAAGGATAAATAAATTTCCAGTCTTTTTCATGTTTACTGTTGTCCAACCTTTTACAATTGCTTCGTCAAGTCCTTTATCAAACCTGCCGATGTGCGATTCGCGGTCGTATGCCCATTCCCGGTCAGCATCGGTGTGATGTATAAAAACCATCAATCGTTTTCCATCTCCTGCCGAAGCCCAATGAAGCATTTGCAGATCGCCATCTGAATTTCCGAAAGCTGCTATCGGCTTTTTACCAATATGCTGGTGAATGGCAACAGGTTTCCCTTCCTTATCATCAAAAAAGTTTAGTTCCGGGAGTTTGACCAAAACTGGTTTTCCATTGCGAATCTCGAAAGCTGCTTTTACTGAACTGCCAATTACCTGTTCAGCCGGAATGCCATAAACTTCCTCAGTCCACGGGCGCATAAGATCAATACCCCCTCCTGAAACGATGTAGGTTTTAAAACCATTGGCCTGCAGAAATTCAAGCACCCCAATCATCGGCTGAAAAACCATTTCCTTGTATAGTTTGCCGGTTTTCGGGTGTTTGGCTGCGGTAATCCAATCGGTTACAGTTTGCGAAAACTCATCAATTGTCATTCCGGCGTGGGTGGTCATCACCAGCTCAGCCAAACTCTCCTCACCAAACGAAAGTACAGTGTTTAAATCATCAGCAAGTATCGCTTAAATTAAAGGATTTGTTTTCCACTCCGGATGATCTTTTGCCATCGCTTTACACGGTCGATGGCAAATTGCAACTGAAAGTAATACGGTTGCTCCGACCAGAGTGTTCCATCATTATCAAATACCGCAATTCGGTCGGCTGGGTTGATAAAATCGCTGCCTGTCGCGTTGGTAACGGCTTTTACAAAATCAATTACCGATTGTTTTACCGGCCCTTCGTTCCACATGGGAAGCGGGTCGGTGACAGAATTTTCAGATTCAGTTTGCTGATTGAAATTCTTGTTAGCCTGATTCCAACTAACCAAAACGATTATAGCGCTAAGAAATTAATAGTGTTTTCTAATCATAATTTTAAATTGAAAAAGGGCTGCACAATCCTGCACAGCCCCATTTGTTATTGACGATTGATGAGTGGCCCGGATATCAATTTATCTACTTCCACCTGCATTTCTAAGTGTTTCCTCAATTTTGCTCAAGTTGAACGCACCCGGAGTTTGCGATGGAGGATATTCCTGCATAGTCATTAGAAATTTCGCAGCTAATCCTTGTATCGGAACAACGACGAATGGCCTGTCCAAAAACCAGTCGTTGTAAGTATTCGAATTATGCTGTGCTTTTTCAAACGGGTCGCGGCGCAGATTAAACAAAAGCGGAACTCTTAATTCAGTAAACGGTTCGCGCCAAACGCCAAAAGCTTCGCCCCTGTTTTCTAGGAAAACTACTTTCCAATCCATGAATCTGGCAGCTACCACCTGACCATCGTCGTTAACGTACCAAAATTCCTTACGAGGAGATACGTTTACCTTTCCAGTAAGATAATCCCACTGATTGTAACCATCAATGTAATTTTTGTAGGTGCGGCCATTTATGGTTGTTCCTTTCAGCAGCCTTTCCTTTACATCGGTGTCTCCGGCAAGGTAGGCAAAGGTTGGCAGCCAGTCTTCGTGTGATACAATACCGTTAAGTGTAACACCGGCCGGAATTTTACCCGGGAAGCGAACGAAAGTTGGCACGCGGTAAGCACCTTCCCAGTTTGAATTTTTTTCGCTGCGAAATGGTGTTGTGCCAGCATCGGGCCAGGTGTTGTAATGTGGACCATTGTCGGTCGAATACATTACCAGCGTATTATCAGTAATTCCCAGTTCATCAAGCAATGCAAGCAATTCGCCAACATGCATGTCATGTTCAACCATACCATCACTATATTCATCCTGACCCGAAATGCCTGTATGTTCTTCTTTTACATGGGTGCGGAAGTGCATCCGTGTTCCGTTCCACCAGCAAAAAAATGGCTGCCCGGCATCAACCTGACGGCGGATAAAATCTTTAGCTGCTGCAACGGTTTCATCGTCAATGGTTTCCATGCGTTTTTTAGTCAGTGGCCCCAATTCTTCGATGGTTTGTCCACCTTTTCCGTCTGCTTTGGTTTTTAAAATTCCACGGGGTTTGAATGTTTCATAAAAAGTTTTTCCGTTTGCCAAAACCATGTCCTTGGGATAATCCCTGTTTTCAGGTTCTTCCTCAGCGTTAAGGTGGTATAAACTTCCCAGAAATTCATCGAAACCGTGCATGGTAGGTAAATGCTCGTCACGGTCGCCCTGGTGGTTTTTACCGAACTGGCCGGTGGCATATCCCTGGTCTTTAAGCACCGTTGCCATGGTTACATCAGTTTTCTGCCATCCTTCTTTGGCGCCTGGCAAACCTACTTTTGTCATTCCCGAACGAACGGGCACCGATCCGCTGATAAATGCTGCGCGGCCAGCCGTGCAACTCTGTTGAGCGTAATAGTCTGTAAACGATACCCCTTCACTGGCTATGCGGTCAATGTTGGGCGTTCGGTAACCCATCATCCCGCGATTGTTGTGGCTGATGTTCCAGGTGCCGATATCATCACCCCAGATGACAAGGATGTTCGGTTTCTTATTTTCCTGTGCTAACATCAACAGCGGCAATAGGAAAATGATCATTAATGTTCTCATTTTTAACATGTTGTTTGTTTTTGATTTATAATAGAACTCTGTATTTTTTTTGATTCTATTTTTGGAACTACATCAATAGAATTCACAAAGATAAACTTAACATCCTTCAAAAATTTATTCTGCAGCAATTTCTTCTTATAAGTTGTAGTTTTACAATTAGATTCAGCTTTTCAGGGTCCATAATTATGGATCTGATGTTCCGATGTATCATCAAAAGATTTTTAGATGCTGCTTTCTGACCTCAAATTGAATCCTCAATCTTACAAATAATTGATTATGAGAGTGATTCGCACGGTTTTTTGAAAAATGCATTCAAAGTCTGGCTCAAGACTAGCTAATTCGTTTGTCACGGCCCGGGAAAAAGATTCATTGTTTGGATAATTTGTCCGTTTAAAGTTTTTATCCATGGCATTAAACTATTGGTCAGACAAGAATGAACCGGCAGGATACCCACAAACATACCCGGTCGAAATTGATGAAAGAACTCCGGCGTAGTTTTGATAATTCCGTGCTCCTGCGATAACGATCTGACAAATGTTTGCTCCAGGGGTGCCGACCAGCCTTTTTCGTTCAGCCAAACCACCTCTCCAAAAATCTTATTTCCGTTTTCATCCTCCACCGACTCTTTGGAGAGATGCACAGCTCCGCCATAGATCACCACTTCAAGCCGCCCGGGGTGGGTGGCAACTACAGGGCAGGCCATGGCAACGGCAATCTGATCATAGCCGCAAACACCAAGCTTCTGCTGCATCAGATCGTAAAAAACGAAATTGCCGGGTCGGATTTCGCCGATCCCTTCGAAATTTTCGGTCAGCGTCATGGCTGGCGTATCACCTACCGACAACAAGGGCTCAACCCCATTGGCCTGCAGAAAGGACTTTAACCGGTTGAGCCGGGCAAGGCTTTGATCGTGGATGGTTTTTATTGCTTCTTTTTGCTGACCAGTTGCTGCCGGTGAAGGGTGATAAGTGTGGCCATTGTGCACGACTAATCCTTTGAAGTTCAGGAGCCTTTTGGTGCTGATCAGATGGCTGATGCCCAAAATGGTGTCGTGCTGTTCAACATCTATTCCGGTGCGGTGATACCCGGCATCAACTTTTACAAAAATTCCAGCTTGATGGTGCAGGTTGGCAGCCAGAAACTCAACAACCTCATTACTTTCCACCAAAAGATTCAGGTTGATCTTACCGGCCAAAAGGTTGATATCTGTCATTTCGGCCAGGTTTGCCGGAATGGCTATGGTGATATCATCCCAGCCGTGCACGGCAAAATACTTTGCCATAGTAACCGATGAAACGGTGATGCACGAAACTCCAAAATCTCTGAACCATTGGCCAATTTCAGCCGATTGGTGGGTTTTAAAATGGGGGCGGAAGAATACCTTGTGCCTCGAGGCCTTTTCGGCCATGAAACCTATATTGGACATGCATTTTGCACGATCGAGCAGCAATGTTGGACGATTGAATTGCATGATAGTCAGAATGATGTTTTTGAAATGAATTCTGTAGTCTATGATTTTGTCTGTCGATCGGAGATGAGCTCATCCAAAAACAATTTCATGTTTTCGTAATGCGACCCCTCCCAGTAAATCTTTCCGCAGGCACTGCACTGATAAAAACTGTTGAAAAAGGCTCTGGTATTGGCGCCAAGCTGTTGCTCCACATACGACTTTTCGACGAATCCGATGGTTCCATTACAAACCATGCACCGGTAAAAGGGTCTGAGTTGCGAGCGCAGGTCGAACCGTCGGATCACCTCCCTGAGCTGTTCCCTTGAATCCTGCGACCTGACCCAGTAGCCGTGCGTCACCTGACCGTTTTTCAAAATCCCGATGTCGCGGGTGAGGATGATGCGGCTCTCTTCCACCGAAATTTTCACGATTTCATCATCATCCAGATTGTTGCGGTAGCAGGTGTCGAATCCCAGCATACGCAGGAATTTGCAAAGTTTACCAAGGTGTACGTCAAGCACGAATTTGATCTCGCGCAGCGGCTTTGAACGCAGTCGTGCTATTTGCGATATATCAATACTTTCAAAAACCGGATAGACCGAAATGTAATCGTCATTTTGCAGAACATAATTAAAGCCCTGTGAAATGCCGTTGACCAAAATCAGGTCCACCTCGGTGTGAGGTATGCCAAGCGATTCGATTGCGTCTTTCACATTTTGGTTATAACGGTATGGGTAGCTGAAGGGCTTTTTCCGCTTTTCTTTCGGAAGGAAATCATTCAACTCCTCATAAAATCTGAATTCTACCTTTCTGTCGGGATTAGTCATCACCAAAATTTTATCAAAAGTAGGCAATTTCAGCTACTTTGATGGGCAGTCGATTTTCAAAATATGGCCGAATTGGATACATTTGCCGGAATTTCAAAAAGCAAATTTCCATGTTTACCGAAACCACACAGTTGCTGATTGTAATGATTACCTATGTCACTTTGTTGATTCTGTGGGGTATCTACCAGGGGCGTAAGGTGAAATCCACCAGCGATTATTCCATTGCCGGCCGAACCCTGCCGGGCTGGGTGGCAGCATTGTCGGAGAGGGCTACCGGCGAATCCTCATGGGCACTGTTAGGGCTGCCCGGTGCGGCTTATGCCACCGGACTGCTCGAAATTTGGACTGCTGTGGGTTGTGTGGCGGGTATCATCACGGCCTGGGCATTGCTTGCATGGCGCCTTCGCGACGAAGCCGAAAAATACCAGGTGGACACCTATACCGAGTACCTGGCCAAAAGGCATAGCGAAACCGGAAAATGGATCAGGATTATTGGGAGTTTCACCATTGTTTTCTTCTTTTTCTTCTACATCGGTGCACAATTTCTTGGTGGTGGCAAAACCCTTTACACTATGTTTGGAATCAGCCCGGAGTTGGGTATGCTGCTTACGGCTGCCGTGATTGTTCCCTATACGATCTACGGTGGTTTCCGCAGCGTAGTTTATACTGATGTGGTTCAGGCGCTCATTATGATTATCACTCTGGTGGCAGCCCCAGTTGTTGGATTAATATACTTGTCCAATCACCCTGAACTCTTTGCTCAATCCATGCAAACTGCTTTGCATAAAGCAGGTCCGCAATACTTCTCACTTTCCGGTTCATTTGATGGATTCATGGCCGGTGTAGCCATAGTTGGCGGATTTTCATGGTTCTTTGGATACCTCGGTGGCCAGCCCCAGCTAAGCTTGAGGTTTATGGCGATAAAAAGCCGGAATCAGGCCATTAAAGCACGGAATATTGGAATTATCTGGACTTTGATTGCGTACATCGGTGCACTGACGATTGGATGGATAGGATTGGCCATATTCGGACCTACCGGACTTACGGACCAGGAATATGTTATGCCGGCTGTTTTGCTACGGATTTTCCCTCCAGCCATTGCTGCCATCCTCATAACCGGTGCTATAGCTGCGATAATTTCCACAGCTGATTCCTTGTTGATCCTTTCGGCCAATGAGCTTTCAGAAAACCTGATCAAGCCGGCTTTGAAGCGCGACAGGCGACAAGGAGGATTGCTCCGGTCGAGGGCAATAACAGCGATACTGGCTGCAGTTGCCTTATTGCTTGCTTATTTCTCGCCTTCAACACTTATCTTTACCCTTGTAAGTTATGTTTGGGCAGGCATCGGTGGGACATTTTCGGTTGTGATACTGCTTACGCTTTTTTGGAATCGTTACCATGGCCGGGCTGTAGTGATTACAATTATTACCGGGCTGTTTTTTACTATCTTCTGGATCAGTACGGGTATGGATAAGCTGGTCACAGCGAGGTTGCTTACCTTTTTCGTAGCCCTGTCAGCGGGCGTGATTGCAGCCTATGCCGTGCCCAAATGCAAATAGCTACAACTAAAACGGTTGTTAGTCCAATGAAGCGAATGAGATATCCAGTATATCATACTTCTCCCAGCCTTTAAAGTCATAATGCCACCATTCCCAGGGGTAAGTATCGAATCCATACTTTGTCATAATATCTATCAGTAACTGCCTGTTTTTTAGCACATCCTCCGGCAGGTCAGTATAATCCACCGCTGCTTTTTCGGTAAAATCGTCAAATTCAGTCGGCATGGCTAATTCAATTCCAGTGTTGATATTTATCAATGTAACATCAACCGCGCAGCCGCGATTGTGTCGGGACCCTTTCCACGGAGCAGCAACAAGGTTGGTGTCACCTTGCATCACTTCATAAAATTTGACTGTGGCGGTGTACGGCCGGTATGCATCGAAAATCTTGATTCCCAGCCCATAAGTGGCAAGTTCTTCATTGATTTTTTTCAACGCTTCAGCAACGGGTAACCTGGCAAATGCTTTCGGTGCTTCGTATATTTGCTCACCAGAAAAATTGTTGGTTGTGGCATATCGGATATCGAGTGAAATTCCTTCAATAAATCCGGACAAATCAACCATTTGATTATCAGGATTTAGGTCAACTGTTTGCAGATATTCATCAACATCAAAGATAACCCTGAGTCCATAGGGATTACCAGGATTTTGTCCGTATCTGCAGGAAAAAGCGGATGAGAGAGTGAATAAAAGTAAAAAAGAGAGACTGAATTTCATGCTTTGTAGCTAAAAAAAATGCCTGATCAGTTAATGGTCAGGCACTTTGGATGAATGATGGTTTAAGCCTTAATATATTCAAATTGATTGGATTCAGGATTTTTCTCCCTGATCAGCACACCTTCCTTAGTCATTTTGGCAAGAGTTCCGGACAGGTCGGTACTTTTATATTCAAACTGGAAGGCCTCATTGCAGTAGTGTACAATGTTTCCGATGGTTCTCTTTTCACTGAAGTACTCATCTTGAACCAATTGACGCAGCATTGAGCTTGGTCCTGGCCGCTCTGATGTACGTTTTACAGATTCTTTGGCTTTTCTTTGCCTTGGCTTACCGGCTTCTTTTTTCTCCTTTTTAGCTTTCTTTTCTTTTTTCTCTTTTGGAGCTTTAGGCTCTTTAGGCTCTTTGGCGGCTTTTTCAACCTTTGGCTCTTCAGCTACCGGAACCTCAACTACAGGTACTTGCTCAGCAACCACTTTGCGAGGTCTGCCTCTGCGCTTTGGCTTTTCGTCACCCTCTGCCTTTTTCACGGTAGGTCTCTCTTCGGTTTTTTCCTTTTCAATTGAAGTGAAAAGAAGATCAATCAATTTTAGCTGAACGGTCTCTGAATTGAATTTATTCAGAATTTCCGCCAAATCATTGAGCTGACCTTTTACCTTATCAAAATTCTTAATCATAAATTAACTGTGTGTTAGTTGGTGAATAAAATAAAAAATTGAATTGTTAGATATCTGCTTTTTGTGTTTTTTTCGATGCAAAGATATATATTTTTACTGTCGGAAATAGTTTTAAAAAAATATGCTGTAACTTTTTGACTTATGAAACGTTAAACTGTTGTTTTAAATCAAGTTTGAGCCGGCCGGATGACAGTAAGAGAATATAATGCTTGTGTTGATGCCTTTTCGGATGGCGTTTACAGGTTTATCCTGAAAAACACCACTGATAGTGAGGCTTCGCGTGATATTGTCCAGGAAGCGTTTGTGAGATTATGGGAAAAGCACCAGTCTGTCGAATTTGAAAAAGCAAAGTCTTATTTATTTACCACTGCATACCACATTATGATTGATGAAATCAGAAAAGGGAAACACCGATCAGCGCTGCCCGCTTCAGCATTTGCAATCGAACAGTCAGATAATCAGTATTCTGATCTGGGTAAAGTGTTGGAGGATGCAGCAAAGCAGTTACCTGAAATTCAAAGAACTGTGGTGATGCTAAGGGACTATGAGGGTTATTCTTACAAGGAAATCGGAGAAATTACCGGATTAAGCGAGCCACAGGTTAAGGTTTACATATACCGCGCGCGGATGGCGTTGAAACAATACATTGGAAGTATGGATATGGTTATTTGATTGGAAAACAAAGTTATGGCTATCAATAGAAATAATTACGGCGCTTATTTTCTCGATTACTGGGAATCTAACCTGGACGTCCAGGCCAAAAGCGCTTTGGCATCTTTTCTGAAAGCCAATCCTGATCTTCAGGACGCATTTTTCGACTTCAAAGAAGCTATAAACGCCAGCATTCCGGAAGAGGACAAAATCACATACCCGAACAAAAATGGTTTGAAAAAAATTGAAGTTCAGTCAATTGGAGAGATAAACCAGATGAATTGGGAGTTTTATGTAATTGCATACATCGAGGGTGATCTTCCGACTGAAAAGAGTTCTATGTTTCAGGAGTTTGTGACAATGAACCCCCAGCTCAATAAAGAAATCAGGTTATACCGTAAAGCGCATCTAATCCCTGACCGGGCAACTGTTTTTGAGGATAAATCAGCGCTCAAAAAGCGGATTTTGCCTTTTCAGTTTTCAGGCATTGCACTCAGACATTGGATTTCGGTGGCTGCAGTAATCCTGGTTGCGTTTATTTTGTACCAGAGCAATGATTTCTTAAGTACATCAACAGATTCTGTTACTCAGGTATCAGAAAATGAATACTATATCAATCACTCTGCTCCAGTTTCTGAGAAAGCTGATTATGACCAGAGTATGAAGTCGTCACTTACTGAAATCATTGATTCGGTGAAGCCGAACGAAAACACTATTGTTTCACCAAATCCGGTTTCTTTTGATAATCAATACGATAAAAACAGAGATGTGGCAATGGATCTGCACCCGGTTTCAAATCGGGATGGTATCATGATGACAAAACTGGACACAAGATTCGAGCAGCGTTTGATTGATTCGGAAAGCAGCCGAAACAAGGTGATAGAAACCCGGAATGAATTTTCGGAAATTTTCGATTATCTGATGATCCGTGATGGGCTGGTTTTGGAAGAAACGGCAGATAAGTCATTGGCCGGAAGAGTTTTAGCTGGTATCAAAAGAACTTTCAGCAGAGACGAAATTCAGCCGGTACAAGGAATTTTAAGCCCTGTGCTAACTGGGGTCGCCGAAAATGGGAGAGAGGTGCTTAGCCGTTCTGCCCAGATATTCCCTGTGCTGAATAAAGTGGACGAAGATGGCAGAAAAGAGACTTCGTTTGCATTGGGCGAGACCCTGAATTTTCGACTCAGCCGGGTTAAAAGCACTTCAGAGTAAGCTGGTGAATTATCATTTATGGTGGATAGATCCCTGAAAACCACACGCTCTTTCAACTTTTGACTAAAAAATTGACGGATACGCTTCTTTTTTACCAACAAAACTACCCGTTATTCAAATTGAAACTGCTAAATCAACAATACATCTCAAACAGAAATATTATACCCAAGTTGTTGTTCATCAGTAAATTAAAAGATTAGATCATCAATGAATATTATCCATCATTGCTTTGACTATGTTGAAAGCACCGTCGTAAATCTGATTGATGGTTGCGTTCAGCATGTAGCAAGGTGTGGTAAAAATCTTGTTCTTTTTATCCTGAATCACCTGACCATGAGAGGTTTTTACATGTTTCCCACCCAGTTTGGTGATACCGGCAATGGTTCCTTCGTCCTGGCCGATGGTCAGTTCGACGTGCGGAATGAGTTTGGCAAGGATTACTGGAGCAATACAGAGCGCCCCAACAGGCTTTTTGGCAGCATGTGTTGAAGTAATTGCATTGGCTACATCTGGATTTACTTCACAATCAGCTCCTTTGAATGCAAAGTTGCAAAGGTTTTTTGCAGCGCCAAACCCACCCGGCAGTATCAGAGCGTCAATATCATCAGCTTTGAAGTCTTTCAAATCTTTGATTTTTCCCCTTGCAATACGAGCAGACTCTACAAGGACATTGCGTTTCTCGTTCATTTCAGCGCCGGTAAGATGATTTACGACATGGTGCTGCTCTATGTTTGGGGCAAAAATCTCATAAGTTCCGCCCTGCTGGGCAATAGCAAGCATTGTCAAAGTGGCTTCATGAATCTCGGCGCCGTCATAAACACCGCAACCAGCAAGAATTACAGCAAATTTTTTCATTTTGATTTGTATTTAATTTTGAATTTTATCTCCATTAATTTGACCCCGATCCAACAAATTAGGTTGTCAGTCTGTTAATTCTGCAAAACTAACAGACTTAGGGTTGGTTTTGATATTTAGATTTTCTTAAAAATTTGAAAACGATGAATTTTAGAAAGATTTTGCTCTCGGGATTTTGTGTTTTTGCAGCGATCAGCATCATGGCTCAAGTCTCTGGAAACTTCACTCCCCAAAAGGCTTTGAGCCACATCGAATTTCTGGCATCTGATGACCTGAAAGGGCGAAAACCCGGGACACCTGAAAATCTGAAAGCAGCAACTTACATCAGAGATCAATTCAGGAAATCAGGACTTACCATAATGGGAAATGATGGTTTCCAGGAGTTTGAACTGATAACCGGAATTTCGTTGGGCGAGAATAACCGCCTCACTCTTGACGGCCTGAATATTGAAACGGGAGTGGGTTTTACTCCGATGCCATTCAGTAAAAATGGTGAGGTTTCAGCCACGGCGGTTTTTGTAGGGTATGGCTTTGTTATCAACAACGACAGTGTCAGCTGGGACGATTTTTCCGGTGTTGATGTTAAAGACAAATGGGTGGTGATTTTGCGCGGCGCCCCCAAAAGTGAAAATGGAACTTTAAAGCTTTCGGGTAATATTGACGAGCGTTTCAAAGTGATGTTGGCGCAGGATAATGGCGCTGCAGGAGTAATTTTTGTTTCAGGGTCAAAGCTGGATAGTGACGACAATCTGCTGAAACTCTCTTTCGACAAAAGCCCTGCAACCTCCGGCATTCCTGTGGTTCAGATTAAAAGAGCTGTACTGGATGAGCAATTGAAGAAGTTTGATAAAAGCGTAAGCGCCTGGGAAAATGAAATTGCTGCTGGTCAGCAACCAGTAAATGCTTACCTCCCATTAACGATAGAGGTAAGCGTCAACCTTAATAAAGATTATTCCACAGCACGCAACGTTGTGGGGATGATTGAGGGTGCTGATCCCGTTCTGAAAGACCAGTTTGTAATCATTGGAGCTCATTACGATCATCTTGGATTGGGCGGCTATGGTTCAGGGTCGAGGGTGCCGGATACGACCGCAGTGCATTATGGCGCCGATGACAACGCTTCGGGTGTGGCCGGAGTTCTGGAACTGGCGCGCCATTTTTCCGATCCTAAGAATAAACCTGCCCGGAGCATCCTGTTCATTGCTTTTGATGCTGAAGAAATGGGATTGATCGGAAGTCGCTACTTTGTGAACAACCCGATGATTGACCTGAAAAAGGTTACTGCGATGATAAACCTTGATATGATTGGCAGGCTAAAGGACACAAAATCCATTTCGGTTGGCGGAACAGGAACATCACTGGAAACCGCAGGCATCCTCAACCAACTGGCTGAAAAATATCCACTTACGCTTTCTTACTCCTCCGAAGGCTTTGGCCCTTCGGATCATGCAGCGTTTTACGGCCAAAATATTCCGGTTTTTTTTATTTCCACCGGAGCTCATTCTGATTATCATACCCCGGCTGATAATGTGTCAGGAATTAACGCTGAAGGAATGGTGGCTGTATTGGATTTTTCAGCCGGTCTTCTGGATGTACTGGCCAGCCGTAGCGAGATGCTTACTTTTCAGGAGGCGGGGCCAGCCACACGCGGCGACCATCGCTACAACTTCAAGGTTACCCTTGGCATCATGCCCGATAACACGTCATCCGGAAATGATGGTTTGCGTGTAGAAGGCGTGCGCCCGGGAGGCCCTGCTGCTGCCGGCGGAATGCTCAAAGGCGATGTTATCACTGCGATTGATGGCAGCCCGGTAGGGAATATTTACGATTATATGGGGCGACTGAAGAACCTGGAAGCTGGTCAGGTAATCTCAGTGGATGTTAAACGAAACAATCTGACTGAAGTACTGATCATTCAACTTTAAATTACATATGGAATCATTTAACGACATTATAAAGGGCTCGAAGCCGGTTTTGGTGGATTTTTCAGCCGAGTGGTGCGGCCCATGCAAAATGATGGCACCGATTCTAAAAGATGTGGCTCAGAAAATTGGCGATAAAGCAAGAATCATCAAAATTGATGTTGACCGCAATCCCTCTGTAGCACAAAAGTACCAGATCATGAGTGTTCCAACGCTTATAATCTTCAAAAATGGCCAGATTCAATCTCGTCAGTCAGGCGTAATGCAGACTGATGAACTTGTTTCAATGCTTGAGCGGCTTGTGTAAATGGATTGGTTTTCGATAAAAGTAGAAGTCCTGAAAGATTAAATCAGAAGGTTAACACTCTTTCGGCCCAGGTCACCATATTCAGGCAGTCAACCATAGTTGAGATCGGACAGGTAGTAGTTTCGTCCAGTTGCCTCGATTTCAGGCAGGTGCCACATGCCAGGATTTCTCCCCCGATTTTTAGAAATGCTTTCAATTGCTCGTCAACGTTGTATTTATCATGCACAAGTCCTTCGCATTCAACAGCTTCACCCATCAGAAAGACCTTTACTTCATGGTCTTGTTTCCTGGCAGTAACAGCAAACCTGAAAGCATTCCAGGCCTTCTCCGGTACTTTGGTTTCGATAATTATCCCGATTTTCATGCCGATATGATTTCCACAAAATTACTTTATTTCAAACAGATTGAAACGCATCTAACCATTTATCTCAAAATAGGTTTTATGTCAAATATTGAATTGAAATACAATGGTTTATGACATAATATTTTATCGGTTAATCGGATACAATAGTGAAGGAATTACCCCAAGACCGGGTTCATAATCAGCTCCATTTCTTTCGTTCAAAATATTTTCGACTTTGTACTTTTCAGTTTTTCATCATCTAACTTGGTTAAATCAGAAATAGCCATTTTTTTTGAGTTGCAAAGCAATCTGGCAAAGTCTTTGACTGTTTGAATTGTTACTGAAACAATTAAAAATCAATACTATGAAAACGTTAAAGATAATGCTGTTCCTGATGTTTGCAGGCATTTTCATCAGCGTCAACGCTCAGCAAAAGCCTGTTTCGGTTGAGATTATAAAGGATTCTGTCGCTGTTGAAGTGGCCGATTCGACTACATACGAGATACTGGTTTTTGATGTCGGATTCGAAAACTGGCTGGCCACCAACAGCCGCCCAAAGTGGTACTACGAAAACGATTACTACCGGACAAAAAACCATCAGTACACCGTTGCCTGGAATAATCTTGTCCGCCAGGCGATGTACAGGCCTCCTTTTGAATATGAAATTGAGTTTGATCCAAAAGTTGATTATGGTTTGGATGTAAACTGGAAGCTTTACTGGTATTACAAATATTTGGAGCACACTCTCGGGATAACATTGAACTGACAATGTTGTAAACTGGCTTTTCAATACTCGGCTGGTTTGTTTTCTTCTCCTGTACTATCTTCCAAGAGCATCAGCAATTAGCAGTAACATCATCAGAAAGTAGAAAACATTAAGACTTATAAACGCCTTCCTCGGATCTGGGATTGAGTGTATCATAAACCATTTTCGGAACGAATAAAGCAGGTATAGTATAGTGGCTAATACCAACAAAGAGATTGTATAAGAACTGATTATACCGAAAAGTACTATCATCACGGCTGCCATAGCGGTTGCAAATATCCAGAACAGGGTTAAACGGGCAATTTGCTGATCAGAAAAATGAAGGGCTAACGTAGGGAAACCTGCTCGTTCGTAATCGCCGGTGTTTTTCAGAAGGATTAACCAGAAATGGGGTATTTGCCCGACAAAAAACAAAAAGGCGAGCAGAATTGCATGAAAATGCAGGATGTTACCACCGGCGGCAGTCCATCCGATAAGTGGAGGGATGGCGCCGATAAGCGCTCCAGGAATTGCTGCAAAAGCGGTGATTCGCTTTAGTGGTGTATAGACTCCATTGTAAAGGAAGATATTTATGATACCCAGAATTGCCGGGAGCACCGAATCGAGTTGATACATCAGGATTAGTCCGGCTGCAATTAGTAAAACAGCGAAAATCCATGCCTGGCATTTCGTAATTACTCCGGCAGGAACGGGCCGGTTGCGGGTACGATCCATTAACAGATCGGTTTTTGCCTCTTCAATATGGTTAATAGCTGCAGAGCCGGCAGAAAGTAAAAAAACACCGGCTACCGTAATCAACCAGCCTTCAGCAAAAAAGCCCTCCTCAAGCAGACAACCGACGAGGGCAGAAAGTGCTACAGAAACAGAAATTACAGGCTTTGTAAGTTGAACGAAGGAGAAGAATTGCCTGATGTTAGCCTCCTTCCTTATTATTTCAGTGTTTTGATGAACTCGATGATGAAGCCTATCTGCTCGTCACTCAGCTCATTTTTATACGAAATCATTTGTCCTTTGCGAAATCCCTTAACCAGGTCGGCATCAGGCTCGTAAATGGAATGGCGAATGTATTCGTCATCAACAACTATTTCCCGTTCTTTTCCATCAGTAATTACCGTAATAGTTGATCCGTAGCGGCCTTTATAAGAAGGGCCGATAATTGCACGGCCATCATAGGAGTGGCAGGCAACGCAGCCTTTGGCTTCGACCAACTGCCGGCCCAGCATCGCAGGATCAACGCCCTCAGCTGGCTTGGCAGTAAATGCCGTGGTGTCGTTGTACCACTCATCGAATTTGTCGGGTTCCATTACAATCACTTCACTAATCATTAATGAATGCTGCAGCCCGCAGTATTCAGCACAGAAAACATTAAAAGTGCCGGTTTTGGTGGCCTGAAACCAGCTTCTTTTGGTGATTCCTGGCACCATGTCTTCTTTGATTCTGAACGCCGGGATGTAAAAAGAGTGCAACACATCCAGTGCATTAAGGTCAACAATAACGGGCATATCGGTGGGAACGTAGAGTTTGTCGGATATCCTGCCATTTTCGTATTGGAACGAAAAGTTCCACATACGGGCGTTGGCAGTCACTTTCAATCCTTCTTCCGGCGGTTTTTTCATCGGAATCCAGCCTACATATCCATAATAAAACATGCCCAATACCAAAAGAACCGGTACTACTGTCCATATGATTTCGAGTGTTGTACTACCCTCAATCTGAACGGCTTTCGGATGCTTTTTCTGATTGTATCTGACCATGAACATAATCATGGCTGCCGTAATCCCAATAAGGAAAAAGAGGGAGATTCCGATAATCAATACAAAGGCGTTATCCACACCTTCTACAAATGTTGAGGCTCCTGAGTACATATCTTTATCTGTATAAGTAATCAAAAAATGTAACATAAAGCACCAGCAGGAATACCGTAATGACCAGAACTGTGAAGATCAGAAAGATCTTGTTGTCAAACTTCAGGTGCATGAACCATGACATCACAGTTGCTGCCTTTATACCGGCGATCAGCATGGCGGAGGCTGTATTGAAGGGTCCCATTTCGATACGGGTAATCATAACGCTGACGAAAGTGAAAATAACCAGCGCTCCGAGAACGATCCATTGGGTCTTGTAACTTGTAATATGTGGTTTGTGTTCGCTCATAACGTTGTTTTTTAATGGATTAGATAAAATAGCGGGAACAGGAAAATCCAGATCAGGTCAACAAGGTGCCAGTAAAGTCCGGCATTTTCGAGCCAAATGTAATCACCACTATTGATTTCATTTTTATTCATTTTTGAAATCACATATAAAAAAAGACCTATCCCGATGATGATGTGAAGCGCGTGAATCCCGGTCATGACCCAATATAAACCATAAAACAGGATAGTTCCATGTCCCAGTTCGAGTAACTCAGCTCCGCTTGGGTAAAATCCGTAGCTGATTTTTTCGCCCCACTCAAAGTATTTGTTTATAAGAAAGAGTGCGGCAATGATTACCGTTGTGTAAACCATTATCAGCGACAACCGCTTATTCCCTTTCTGTATTGCTGTGATTGACATGGCAACCGTTGCACTACTGATAAGCAGAATTATAGTGTTCAGGGTTCCGATGGCTACATTGAGCTCTTCACCGGCCAACATAAAGGCTTCGGGATTGCGGTAGCGATACACGGCGTAGATGATAAACAGCATCCCGAACAAAAGCAATTCGGTAAATATGAAAAGCCACATACCAAGTTTGTCGCCTTCATCATCACGATGAACGTGACTGTGTGCACTGTGTGTTGTCATGGTCGTTACGATTTATAGTGGTAAGGATCTGATTCGACTACAGGAATTTCCTCGAAATTCTCAAGTGTAGGTGGAGTATCAACTGTCCATTCGAGCGTTTTTCCGCCCCAGGTGTTTTTCTCTGTTACTTTTACTCCATATCGTGCAGAGCGTACCAGGTTGGCGATGATGATCAGAAGCCCTGCAATCATTACAATAGCGCCCAGGGATGATAGGATGTTGCCTCCATGAAATTCAGGAAGATAATCGTAATACCTCCTGGGCATCCCGAGGATACCGAGGTAAAACATTGGAAGATAGAGTGCCAGGAATCCAACAAAAAAGATTCCCCACCCAAGGTTTGCCCAACTGGCGTCGTACATCCTCCCAAACATTTTCGGAAACCAGTAGTGAAGCGCAGCCATAAAAGCGTAACCCGTGCCTCCGAAAACAATGAAGTGGAAGTGAGCCACCACAAAGTGCGTGTCGTGAACATGCACGTTAGTGGCCAGTGACCCAAGCACAAGGCCGGTCAAACCGCCGATCATGAATACAAAAATGAAGGATACTGCCCAGAAAAAAGGTGTTTTCATAACAAGCGAACCTTTGTGCATAGTAGCCACCCAATTGAATACTTTAATAGCTGATGGAATGGCAACCAGGAATGTGAGGAAAGAGAATGCGTATAAAGCAGTGCCGCTCATTCCGGAAGTAAACATGTGATGCCCCCAAACGAAATAACCAACAAATGCTATGGCAAGTGTGGAGAGCACAAGCGGTTTGTAGCCGAACAGAACCTTCCTCGAAAAAACCGGAATAATTTCACTGATTACTCCCATCGCAGGCAGGATCATGATGTAAACGGCCGGGTGAGAATAAATCCAGAATAGATGCTGATAAAGCACTGGATCGCCGCCTTTGAGGGGGTCAAAAATTCCGACTCCCATCACACGCTCCATGACTGTGAGCAGAAGAGTGATGCCAACCACCGGGGTAGCAAGTATTTGAATCCACGCTGTTCCATAAAGCGTCCAGGGGAACATTGGCATTTTAAACCAGGTCATCCCCGGCGCCCTGAGCCTGTGGATAGTTACCACAAAATTAATCCCTGTGAGAATGGATGAAAAACCCATTACAAATGCGCCGAGCAATACCGGAAGAATGTTGGCCGGAGTTTTAAAGCTGTAAGGGGCATAGAATGTCCACCCGGTATCCGGAGGAGCATCGCCGGTGACCAGCGAAAGCAGCACGATCAGGATTCCGATAACATAAAGCCACCACGAAAGCAGGTTGATCTTTGGCAATGCTACGTCTTTGGCGCCAATCATAATTGGCAGGAAGAAGTTACCAAAAACTGCCGGCAGCCCGGGCACCACAATGATGAAAATCATAATTACTCCGTGCAGCGTAAACAGGCTGTTGTAAGTTGCCGGTCCCATAATCGTACCACCGGGTGCTATCAGCTCGGTTTTCATTAGCAATCCGAAAATTGCTCCCAGTGAGAAGAAAACGAGCATGGTGTATAGATACAGCAGCCCGATGCGTTTGTGGTCAGTCGAAAATATCCAGCCTTTTAGTCCCTGGTATTTGCCCCGGTAATCGAGGTAACTGACGTAATCAGTAGTAGTGTTTGACATGTTATTTGAGCTAATTTGTTTGATTCGATTGAACTTTTTTTCGCGGTTTAATCACGAGGAAAAGGAAAATCACCAAAGTAAAGAAAAGGATGATGGTGCCCGATACTTTGGTTACATTCATTACATACCGGTTCCCCTCAGGGTCGTAAGCGTAACAGTAGGAGAGTAGCCGACTCATGGAGGGTCCTGAGCGGTCTTCGGAAGTTTCGATAACCGCCATCTTCAGATCAATGGGCAGAAAATAGGTGCCATGCAGGTAGCGGGTTATTTTCCCTGTTTTACTAACAAAGATCATGGCAGAGGTGTGGGAGAAATCAACTCCGGTTTTTTTGTATTTAAAACCCACTGCTTCAGTTACTTTTGCTATATTGGCACTATCTGCCACAAAAAATTTCCAACCCTCTTCATCAAAATCTTTTTTGATAAGATTATGGTAGTTGTTTCGGTTCGATTTGGCCAGTTCAACACCTTCGCGCATATCAAAACTGATCGTAAGAATCTGATAATCCTTACCAATCTCAAGATTACTGCTGTTGATCACATCTGCCACAGCCGTCATAAAGGGGCTGCAAATGCCCGGACAGCGATAATAAACCAAAGCAATCACTGTTGGCTTGTCGAGCAGGTCGTAGAAACTCTTTTCCTGACCAAGATGGTCAATCAGCACAATATCTTTGGGCAGATAAGTATCCAGCCTTTCAAAAATACCGATTTCACCTTCAACAGGAATGTACTGAGTTACAGGCGCCTGTGCCCTGATGTTTGCCGAAAGGAGGAGAATTAGCAGTATGTTGATTATATATCTCATTTTAAAGGTGATGATGGTAGCTTTCGTTAAGTTGAGGGTGATTCACGGGTACGATAGTGGATTTACTGAGCATCTCGAAAGTGAGGATGATAAAGAGTCCAAAATATCCCAGCCACATTCCAACTTCGATAAATCCAAATTTCATCTGGCCATAGCTGCCGGGCATTATAGCAAGGTATAACATTATCCAAAGGCCAATCATCAGTAGAACTGACATCGAAATCAGGGTGAATTTTTTTCTGCCTAAATCATCTGAAATCAGCGACAGGAAAGGAATTGCGAAGTTGATGAAGAAATCTGCGTAAAACACAACCTTCCATTCGCCGAGGAACCTGGGGTGATAATAGACCGTCAGTTCGGGAATATTGGCGTACCAGGTGATCAGGAATTGCATAAACCACAGGTATCCCCAAACAATCGAAAAACGGAACAGGTATCTTGCGAGATCGTGCAGGTGGGCTTCGTTCATTTGTGGGAAATAGCCGGCTTTATTTAGGAAGAGGATAATCAGCACAATCGAAGCCACTCCGTAATACATACTGGTAATCATTGTCCTGAAGCCGAACATAGTACTGTACCAGTGCGCATCAATGGTCATCAGCCAGTCAATACCGGCCAGCGAGAAAAGCAACACTGCCGCGAAAACGAAAATTCTGCCGTATTTTGCGCTTTGCAGGTAAAGTTCACCATCAGCAAAACGATCTTCCTGGAGTGCCAGTTTTCTTAACTTTGCCCAAAGCACTATCCAAAGGGCGAAATAAATCACCATTCTGATCATGAAGAAAGGAACATTCAGGTAGGGAGATTTGTGCTTTAGCAGTTTATCGGTGTCCATGATTCCGGGTTCAGCCCATTCGTAAATGTGTTCAAGGCCGAAGAATATCAGCAGCATCAGGATGAAAGCCACGGGCATGAATGTTCCCAGTGAAAGTGGTATCCGCTGAAACATTGCTGACCAGGATGATTGGGTTATGAACTGAATACCGTAAAACATCATGGCGCCAATAGCAATGGTCAGAAAATACAAGTTGTTGAGCAGGATGTTCGACCATGTCCGATCGGGATCGGTGAGAAACCCTGTGACCAACGCTGCAATCCCGATAACAAATAGAACGGCTCCAACTATCTTAAGCCTTTTTGGTGGGTTAAAAGTTGTTTGCATAGGTTATTTTTTCTGAATCATTTTTTCGACGTAAGCAACTATTTTCCAGCGGTCTTCAGGGCGAATCAGCGAAGCATGCTGCCCCATTACCCCAAAACCGTGTGAGATGGTATGATAAATTTGACCGGAGTTTTGTTCCATCACTGTTGGGTCGGTAAGCGACCGGGGCGGCACAGTGTATTTTCCGCTCGTATGAAGTCTCCCTTTGCCATCTCCCAGTTCACCATGACACTGATTGCAGTAAATATCGTACAGATATTTGCCCTCATCCAGCGTTTTTTGGTTAAGAGCGATTGGGCTTATCAGCTCTCGTCCGGGGCGGTCAACCAGCGTATCGTACTCGTAATAACGATGTGGAACCATATCCACAGGAATTGTTCCCTCCACAGGGGTTTGCATCGTTTTCCCATTGGGCATGGCCGGGTTTTCGGTGTAGGTCTTGAAGGCTTTGCTGTGTGCCATGTCGGGGAAATATTCGAAGCCCTTGTCATTGCGCGAGCGATCGCACGACCCGAGGGTTATTACTGCAATCAGCATCAGCAGGCTAAAGTTGCACTGATATCTTGTATTCTTCAGCATATTGTTCATGTATAGATTATTCGACATCTTCTTCTCTGATTTCCATGGCTCCGGATTCTTTGAGCACGGCTTTAACCTTGTCAGCATCTGCTGGTTTTTGAATCAGCATGGCAAACTGGTCGTCAAGAACCCGCGGAATGATGATTTTGGCCTTCTTTCCGGGATAATACTTTATTCTGCCTAAAAGCGTAAAGACTGAAAGTGTGGCAGTGGTTAGGATTGTCATTAAATACATCAGCACAACCATGGGCGGAAAACTAAAGAGTGGCTTTCCGCCGTAACGGATAGGATAATCAATCACCGAAACCCAGTAAACAAAAGAAAAAGTCAAGACTATCGCCATCACACCATAAAAGAATGCAAGGTGAGGGATACGTGTTCTTTTGGTAAGGTATTTCAGGATGTCATGATCGGCGCAAGGACCATAAATATCGTGGATATCCACTTTCTGATCCTTCAATGTTTTCAATGCTTTGACCACTTTGGCCTCGTCATCGAATATTCCGACTATTTGTTTTGTTTTCATGGCTATTCGGTTTTTTGTGTTTTCTTTCTTTCCGATCTGGCTATCGGTTTCACCTCATTCACCGCAATGATGGGGATATATCTCACAAAGAGCAGCATTCCGCAGAAGAACAGACCAAAAGTGCCGACATAAATTCCAATATCTACCAGAGTAGGGCTGTAATCGGTCCAGCTTGAAGGAAGGAAATCCTGTGAGAGTGAGGATACGATGATGATATATCTTTCGAACCACATCCCGATGTTGATGAATACGGAGATCATGAAAAGCACAACCAGGTTTGTCCGTGCCCACTTGAACCAGAAAAATTGCGGGAAGATTGCGTTGAATGCAAACATGAGCCAGAATCCAACGGCATAGGTTCCTGTAGCCCTGGCATTAAAGAAAGTGTGAATTTCATAGTTTACACCTGAGTACCAGGCAGTGAATAGCTCGGTAACGTAAGCGAGGCCGATGATCAAACTGCCGTACTTGAGCACCTGGGCAATGTTTTCGAGGTGTTTACCAGTTACAAATTCTGTGAGGTTGAATAGTTTGCGCATCAGGATCATCAGGGTTAATACCATGGCAAATCCTGAAAAGATAGCGCCTACAAAGAAGTAGGGTGGAAGAATGGTAGCGTGCCAGCCCGGAAGCACTGAAACGGCAAAGTCGAGAGCCACAATAGTATGCACCGAAATTACCAGCGGTGCAGCCAGACCGCCCAAAAGTTTCATCACGGTTTCGTATTTACTGTATACCCTCATGGAACCGTTCCAGCCCATACTCAATATTCCGTAAATGGCTTTTTTAATTTTATTGGTTGCCCTGTCGCGGATGGTGGCCAAATCGGGTATCATACCGAAATACCATAGGGTGATGGACATCAGCAGGTAGGTGCTGATAGCCAGCACGTCCCAAAACAGCGGGGAGTTAAAGTTGGTCCATACCTCGCGGGAGTTGGGATAGGGGAGGATGAAAAACACAAGCCATGGTCTTCCGAGGTGAAGCACCGGGAATAATCCGGCACACATTACCGCAAACACAGTCATTGCTTCGGCCGACCGGTTGATCGAGCCTGCCCACTTTTGCCTGAAAACCAGGAAAAAGATGGTGAAGGCGGTACCCGCGTGCCCAATACCAATCCACCAAACAAAGTTGATAATGTCCCAACCCCAGCCCACAGCGTTGGTAAGCCCCCAGGTTCCCAATCCGACGGCTATAGTCTGATATACTGCCCAGGCGCCGTAAGCCAGCATCAGCGTGCCGACAGCCATGGCTGCAAACCACCACTTCGCAGGCTTTTTTTCGACGTTGGCCAGCAGGTCGTCCGATATCTGGCCGTAACTTTTATTACCCTCTACCAGAGGGATTTTAAGCTCGTTTACTATCATGAGATTATTGCGTATTTTTCGTTCATAATCTGGTTAATTAAGCCTCTTTGTTTCTGATTTTTGTCAGGTAACTTACTGATGGCAAGGTGTGGAACTCCTCAAGAACCTGGTAGTTCCGCGGATCTTTCATCAGCTGGGCTACCCGGCTTTCCGGATCGTTGATGTCACCAAAAACCAGTGCTCCCGAAGGACAGGATTGAGCGCATGCAGGTTGAATGTCGCCATCTTTCAAAGGTCTGCGCTCGTTTTTGGCTTTTAGTTTTCCTTCCTGGATACGCTGCATGCAGAAAGAGCATTTCTCGACGACACCTCGTTCTCTCACGGTCACGTCGGGGTTGAGCACCATCCGGCCAAGGTCAGAGTTCATGTTGTAATCAAATTTGTCGTTCTGGGCATAGAGGAACCAGTTGAATCGTCTCACCTTGTAAGGGCAGTTGTTGATGCAGTATTTGGTCCCCACGCAACGGTTGTAGGCCATTTGGTTAAGTCCCTCCGAACTGTGGTTGGTAGCCGAAACCGGGCAAACGTTTTCACAGGGAGCATGATCGCAGTGCTGACACATCATCGGCTGGAACACTACCTCCGGGTTATCCGCTTCACCGTTGTAGTAACGGTCAATCCTCATCCAGTGCATGATTCGCCTTCTTCTTACCTCTTCTTTTCCGATCACCGGCACATTGTTTTCGCTTTGGCAGGAAATCACACAATTGCTGCAACCAGTGCAGGCATTCAAATCCACCAGCAGCATCCAGTGATGACCTTCGAACTCGGTTACCGGGTAAAGTGTGGTTTTGTGTTTGTCGTGGTACTTTTTAATTTCGTTGCCGGCGTAAGGTTTTTCTTTGTACTTATCCAGCGTAGATTCTCTTACGATTGGCCTGCCCTCCATATCATGGTGCGTTTGGGTAAGGGCAAATTCATACCTGGCGTTTTTTATTTTCAGATCTGTGACTGTTCCTGTGAATGAGCGGGTTTCGCCTGTAAATAATGATAACGGGTAAACATTTTCGCCAACCAGTTCGCCGGCTTTACCTGCTTTTGCACGTCCGTATCCAACTGCCATCGAGATGCATCCCTGTGCATGGCCGGGCTGGATTAGAACCGGAATTTCGACCTTATCATTTATCAAGAGCAAGTCGCCGGTACTGATTCCCTTTTCTTTGGCCATTACCGGCGAAATTGCAGCAAAATTGTCCCAGGTAACCGATGACACCGGGTCAGGCAGTTCCTGAAGCCATGGATTATTGGCAAAATGCCCGTCGCCAATGGCAATATTTTGTATCAGGACAAACTCCTCTGCTCCAGCTTTGCTTATCATTAAATTGATATTCTGTGCTGATGATGAGGCCGCCCCGGAGTTGAATTCCGGCAGAGAACGTTCTGGCAACTTCACCTCGAAGACTCCTGTCTGTAGTGACTTTTGCCAGAAAGCCGTGAAATTCGTCTGTTCACTTTGTAATGGGAAAAAGTTGGCTTTCCATGACTTTTGGAGATATTGATATATATCATCCCCGCTGCCAAGCCATTTCAGCATTGTGTCCTGGAATTGCCTGGTATTGAATATTTTCCTGATAGCAGGCTGGGCAAGGCTGTAATGCCCGCTCATAAACTCAGCATCGTTCCACGATTCGAGATAATGGTTATCGGGAAGGATGTAGCTGCAGGCTTCGGCTGTTTCATCTTTTGCCGATGCAAAGGAGACGCTGAAACGTGCTTTTTTAAGCCCATCCATCAGTTTTTCCGCATCATGATAACTGTAAACCGGGTTGGTCTCGTAGAAAAATATTCCGTCTACTTTTCCGGCATTCAGGTCATTCACCAACGCTTCAAATGCATTTTCGTCGTCATTGCCTGCCTGGATGGTGCTGGTGATGTCAAGTGTGTTGCTATAACTTTCGAGCTTTTGGTTAATGGCATTCACCACGGTCTGAACTTCAATATTGTTATGACCGGATACCACGAGCGATTTTCCTTTGTGCTGCATTAGTTTGCCGGCAAGTTTTTTAACATCGTAAAAATCAACAGATGGGGAATTGACAGCGCCCGGTTCCAGCTCGTTGTAGAGTGCAAGAAGGATTTTGAGCTCGTCAGCAGGCTTAACGGGCACTCTTTCGTCAGCATTGGCGCCGGTGAGCGAGTAACCGGCCTCAAACTGAACATGATGCGACATCTTCGGCGCTTCCTGGTTCAACTTGCGGGTTTTGCTGTAACGGTTGGCAAAAACGGAAGGCGCCAGCCATGTTCCGAGGAAGTCAGCACTGAAACTGACTATCATGTCGGCTTTATCGAAACGATAATCCGGAATTAGGGCAAGGTTGTGGCTTTTCTCGTGTGCCTTGCGGATAGCTCCATAAGATACTGCATCCCAGGCAACAACTTCGAGCGCTGTGAATTTTTGCTGTAACTCTTTGATTAGCTGTTTTGTAGTAGGGCTAAGCAGCGACGGTGTTACCAATGCCAACTTTTTACCTTGAGCCTGTGCCTGATTCATTTTTTCAAGGATTTCCTTGTCGGCTGTTTCCCAGGTCAGTTCATATTCATGGTCTGTAGGGCACTTGTAACGCGCTCCATCGTCATAAAGGCCCAGCACAGAGGATTGAACCCTCGCTGTTGTTCCGGTCTGAGAAACCGATGAATTCTTATTCCCTTCAATCTTGATGGGTCTGCCATCACGGGTTTTTACCAGGATACTGCAATATTCGTTTCCATGCTGATAGGTGGATGCATACCAGGTGGCTTTTCCGGGAATGATTTCTTCAGGCTGAATAATATAAGGTATAGCTTTTTTGACCGGGTTTTCGCAGGCGGTTACTATCGTAGCTGAAGCAAAGCTGATCCCGCACCATTTCAGGAAATCCCGCCTCGAGGTGGAATTTTTATTTAAATCGCCGGACAGAACATCCAAGATTCCGGATTCCTGATTTTCATCTTTTGGGATAATTGGTTGCTCTTCAACAGCTCCCGTTTTATCCAAACTTTTCCAGTATTTTTTTTCCATTTAGCTTTTATAAAATGTTGAAAAAGAGTCTAATAATGACATTTCATGCAATCGGTTGCACCAACCATTGCCGGTGATATGGAGTCAATCCTGCCGTTTTTGAGATCATCGTGCAACCTGTCGAACATCTGATAATAAGGATTTTCGGCGAAATCAACCTTGCGGGTACGGTGGCAGTTAAGACACCAACCCATCGAAAGATCTTCCACCTGGCGTACTATGTGCATTTCTTCGACTTGTCCATGACATTCGGCGCAATCCAGTCTGCCGGTATTAACATGCTGGGCATGACTGAAGTAACTATGATTCGGAAGGTTGTGAATCCGAATCCATTGCACTGGCTCGTTGTGCTCGGCTGAGTAATGTATTTTGTTGATTTCGAACCGGCCAGAGTTTGTGCCATTCCTGATTACCGTATGACAGTTCAGGCAAACGTTGGTGGAGGGTATTCCGGCACTAAGGCTGTGATCGGCAATATGATGGCAATAGCGACAATCAATTTCGTTTTCGCCGGCGTGGATTTTATGCGAAAATTTGATTGGCTGATCTGGTTCATATCCGGGAGTACGTCCGAGACTTTTCCCTTCAGCATAAGCAAATTGCATGTGCACACCCAAACCGACAAGTAACACTATGGCATGGATGAAATAGTATTTGATCTTTTTGGTGATTAGCAGGTCAATAAGAGCAAGCAGCATCAGCAGGCCAAATCCCCAGAAAATGGCTGCCCTGATAGGATAAGCAGGCAATTCTCCCGGGCCATACACATCAATTTTGTGAAGGTAAGCCTCCAGGAATCTGGCTTCATCAGTGGTGATTGTCATGCCTTTGTGATCCTCCATCAAACGCAGGCTTGCTGGTAGGTTCATCACATCCATCAGTTTGTAATTTTCATTCTTCGCCATCGCTTTTGCCAGTTCGTAAGCGGATGGATTCCAGTTGATCTCCTGCGTTGGTTTGATGTAATGACAGGAAGCGCAGTTGTGTGTACCACTCTCAAAGGGAATCAAACCCTGGAAGAGCCGGCTTCCTTTGCGATAATCGGTCTTGGAATAACTATGCGGATCGCCCGTAAAAGCAGCCACAGGCTGTGAAACGGCCGGAGCAGGTGTGGTTGCAACCTCCTCAGAAACTGGCGTTTGTACACCGAGACTGTCTGATTTAACCTCCGTAGTGTCCTGTGCGTAAATCTTTTGCGAGAACAACAGGAAAAACAAACAGAATGTGCCTGCTGAAAAGATTATTACTCTTCGCCAATCTCTTATCATTGTCGGCTTTGGTAAATGTTGCATGTTCATTCAGGATTTCTTTTTTGAAAATATTATAATGTCTTAATGATTAAATGTATTACTTGCCGTGGTACCCGGGAGTAACCCTTGCATGGTTACAAAATTAGGAAAAAACATTATCAATGGATGATTCTAAGTAATTCATATTCAGTCCAGATAACAAAATATTTGTTTTACATGGTTTCATCGCAATCTTACTGATAAAGTTCTTTGCCCGAATTTGCATCATTTCTGTTTTCCATACTCCGGTACTTAATTACCGCCTCAAAAGTATATCTTATAGACTTACATTTTTACCTGTTTTGTAATTTAGAAGACTTCTAAATTTCGCAGACCAATCTCAGTTAGCTCAGAATGGGGTAATTTTGAAAACAGAAATTTGCATCAATATTCATTTAAAACTCAAAGTGATGAAAAATCAACTATTTAACATTCTGTTAATTGCATTCGGAATTTTTCTGTTTGCTGCCTGTGGAGGCAACACCACAAAGGATCAAAATCAGACCGAAACCAGCGATGTCGAGGCTGGTCTTGAAATGAGTACGCAAACCGTGGAGTTGTCTGTAAAGGGTATGTCGTGCACAGGCTGCGAAACCGCCATTATAGCTGCATTGGAGAAAATTGATGGCGTTAAGGCGGTAAATGCCAATCACACCGAAGGTATTGCTTTGGTAAAATTCGATACCACTATGGCTAACCTCGATCAGATCAAAAATGCGATCAGCGAAGCCGGTTACACTCCTGGAGATTATAAATTGGTTGAGGATGAATGATTTATAAATTAAATACTAAATGAAATGAAAAAATTTGCCGTTCTCTCTTTGTTTGCGATTTTCCTGGTTTCATGTATTAATGTTGACCAGCCGCCAAAACATGCTGCCGAAGCAGCCGCTGCCAGCGACGGTGTGTTTCTGCATGTTTCCGGCAACGACCCGCATCGCGTTCTGATGGCACTTCGTATGGCCGAGCTGATGTCGAACGAGCACGACGTACTCATCTATTTTGATATCAATGGGATAGAGGTTGTATTGAAGGACTCGCCGGATATTACCTATGCGCAGTTTCCATCATCACATCTACAGATCAAAAAGTTAATCGAAGCCGGGGTGCTTTTACAAGCATGTCCCGCTTGCCTTGAGGCCGCCGGAAAATCGGCAGGAGACCTGATTGAAGGGGTTACCATTGCTGATAAGAAGGCCTTTTTCAATTTTACCGAAGGTCGTATCTTAACGCTTGATTATTAGGATGATAATACTAAATGATGAAAAATAGCAGGAATTACCTGGTTCGGATTTTCACCTTTTACTATAGTGGCTTCAGGGAAATGCCGCTTTGGGGAAGGCAGTTGTGGCTCATCATCATACTCAAGCTTTTCATTATGTTTGCGATTTTCAGGTTTTTCTTTTTTCCCGATTATTTACAATCCAATTTCAGCTCGGATGCCGAACGCAGCCAGCATGTGATCGAGCAACTGACCGGGCAAAACCAAACAAATTAATTATCATGGAAAATTTTGACATGTCAATGATCAACTGGTCGCGTGGTCAGTTTGCTATGTCGGCCATGTTTCACTGGATATTTGTGCCTCTTACCCTTGGTCTGATAATCCTTGTGGCCATCATGGAAACCATTTATGTGCGTACCGGTGATGAAAAATGGAAGAAACTGACCCAGTTCTGGGCAAAACTCTTTGGGATCAATTTTGCCATCGGTGTGGCTACAGGCATAATTCTCGAATTTCAGTTCGGAACCAATTGGTCCAATTACTCGTGGTTTGTGGGTGATATTTTTGGCGCCCCATTGGCCATCGAAGGCATAATGGCTTTCTTCCTCGAAGCTACATTTGTGGCAGTAATGTTTTTTGGCTGGAGCAAAGTGAGCAAAAGGTTTCATCTGGTATCAACATGGATGGTGGCAGTGGGTGCCAATCTATCGGCACTATGGATCCTGGTGGCTAACGCCTGGATGCAGTATCCTGTAGGAACAACTTTCAACCCGATGACAGCGCGCAACGAAATGACCGATTTCTGGGCTGTCCTGTTTTCACCGGTTGCCATCAACAAATTCCTGCACACGGTGGCTTCCGGCTATGTTTTATCGGCAGTGTTTGTAGTTGGGGTTTCTTCCTGGTTTTTGTTGAAAAAGAGAGACACGCTCTTTGCTAAAAGAAGCATTTTACTGGCTTCGATTTTTGGCATAACGACCTCTGTCTTTCTGATTTGGTCTGGTGATGAATCTGCACGCCAGATGGCCGACAAGCAGCCGATGAAATTTGCAGCCATGGAAGCTCTCTGGGAAGGGCAGACCAATGCGCCGCTTATTGCCATTGGACTTTTACAGAAACCCGTTCCGCCCAAAACTTCAGGAAAGTACCAGGAGAAAGATTTTGCCGTGAAAATCGAAATTCCCAACATGCTCTCCTACATGGCTTTTCTTGATCCCAATGCCTATATTCCGGGGATTAAAGATCTTGTAAACGGTTACACGGATCCCAATAGCGGCGTTGTGGAGATTTCCTACTATGAAAAAATGGAGCGTGGAAAGGAAGCCATAGCTGCGTTGAAAGGTTACAAGGAGGCTCTGCAGGCTGATGATACAGAATCTCTCCGGCTTTTTGCATCAAAATTTGAAGATCCTGTCTGGATGGAAGAAACCTTTAAATACTTCGGGTACGGATATTACACCGAAAAAACCGTTGCCGGGCTGGTTCCCAATGTGCCGGTCGCATTTTATTCATTCCACATCATGGTTGCGCTGTCCGGCCATTTTCTGGCGCTTTTCATTGTTATGCTCATTTTTACCTTGAAAAACAAAATTGACCGGATGCGGTGGCTGCACCATGTTGCTATTTGGACAATCCCACTGGCATACCTGGCGGGTCAGTTGGGTTGGGTTGTTGCCGAAATGGGACGTCAGCCCTGGGTGATCCAGGATCTGATGCCGGCCATTGCAGCAGTTTCCCGAATTGATGCCGGAAGCGTGCAGCTTACTTTCTGGCTTTTTGCCGTCACCTTCTCTGTATTGCTTATAGCAGAGATCAGGATTTTACTTTCACAAATCAAAAAAGGCGTAACAGGAGGACACTAACATGTTTGAATCATTATCACATCTCGCATTGCAGCAATACTGGTGGATTATCGTTTCGCTGCTCGCCAGCCTGCTCGTTTTTCTTTTTTTCGTGCAGGGAGGGCAAACGCTGATATTCACATTAGCAAAAAATGAACTTGAACGAAAAATGCTCGTCAATTCCCTGGGGCGGAAATGGGAATTTACTTTTACCACCCTGGTAACTTTTGGCGGCGCTTTTTTTGCATCATTTCCACTCTTTTACAGTACCAGCTTCGGCGGAGCTTACTGGGTCTGGATGATAATTCTGTTTGCTTTTGTCATTCAGGCAGTAGCCTATGAGTTTCGTACAAAACCGGGTAATTTCCTCGGTCAAAGGACTTACGAGGTTTTTCTGATAATCAATGGCGCTCTGGGAACGATTCTGATTGGCGCCGCCGTTGGAACATTTTTTACCGGTTCCGCATTTTCGGTAGATAAACTCAATCTCACCAACATTTTATCCGGCGGTTCCACCACTATTTCTTCATGGCAGGGGCCTGCGTATGGCCTCGAGGCAGCGCTCAATATCCAGAACCTCTCGCTGGGACTGGCTGTTTTCTTTCTCTCCAGGATACTTGGTATTCTCTATTTTATGAACAGTATTCATGACGAGAATATCTTTAAAAGATCGAAAAAGCACCTGCTGATCAACACAATACCTTTCCTGATCTTTTTTCTGCTTTTCGTTGGTTTGCTCCTTACCAGCTCAGGTTTTGCCGTAATTCCTGACGCTTCACGTGTGGCGATGCTCTGGAAAATTGAAATGGAACCATATAAATACCTCCACAACCTGCTTGAGATGCCGCTGGTGCTGGTAATGTTTCTTCTGGGGGTTGTTTTGGTATTGTTAGGAATAGGCGCCTCTCTGGTCAAAAGCGAATGCACAAGGGGCATCTGGCCTGCTGGTGCAGGAACGGTACTTACCGTCTTTTCGCTACTGATGCTGGCTGGTTTGAATAACACCGCCTACTATCCTTCAACATACGATCTGCAAAGTTCGCTTACCATCATGAACAGTTCTTCCAGCAAATTTACACTCACAGCGATGAGCTATGTGTCGCTGCTGGTGCCATTTGTTGCAGCCTACATCGTGTATGCGTGGCGCTCACTCAACAAAAAGAAAATTGATGCTGCCGAAATGCAATCCGGCGATCATGCTTATTAATCACTCAAAATCAAATGATTATGTACTGGAAAGAAATTCTGCATTTTCTGAGCCTGCCTGTCCTGATTTACATAACCTACCGGATAATCCTGATCTACACGAAAAAACTCGACAAGAAACTTTCTGCGGAAGGAGAAGAATAACAAAACCATCATTTGGAAAATTGCCTAGATATGACTTACTCATGATGTACTTGAATAGCCAAATTCAAAACTCAACTGTTGAATGATTTTTGAGTCTCCAATTTATACATCGAAACCAGCAAGATCACGCAGCATTCGATCTGTTTGAGCTGAGGGATTTTGAGTTACTGGCGAGGCAGGTGAAGGATGGGTTTTATAATTTTGACCGATAAATGGAACATTTTCAATATCATACATTAACATTTTCAGAAGCTTTACTTTTGTCAAAACAAATTAATCATTAAAAATGAAAAGATTTTACTTCCTGATTATCATCGCTTTAATTACTTTGGTGAAATCAAACTATGCACAAAACTACCAGACGCTCACCGATGAAGATTTTGCCCGTCATCCTTATTGGATTGAAATGATGGCCGATGAATCGGTAAATTTTTACGACGTTCAAAATGCTTTTGAGCTATACTGGAAAGGCCGTGAGATCACAAAAGGATCTGGCTGGAAACCCTTTAAGCGTTGGGAATACCTGATGATGTCACGGATTAATTCCGATGGCACACGACTACCAGCCGATCTTAACTGGAACGAATATTACGCATACAAAGCCAAAAATCCCGAAAACCGGTATTATGCCGGAAACTGGACTAACCTGGGGCCTTTTCAGATTCCGGGAAGCAAAGGATATAACGGACTTGGCCGCGTTAATGCAATCGCATTTCACCCAACCGACCCAGCTACCATTTATGTTGGCGCACCGGCAGGGGGCTTGTGGGTTTCGCACGACAGCGGCGCAAACTGGTATACTGAAACGGATGTGCTCCCAACGCTTGGTGTTTCCGCTATTCTGAACGATTACACCAACCCGTCGGTGATGTACATCGGAACCGGTGACCGCGATGCAGGGGATGCCCCGGGAGTCGGTGTCATGAAAAGTTTTGACGGTGGATTTAACTGGGAATTAGCCAACAATGGCATGGGCAACCGCAAAGTTGGCAGAATGATAATGCATCCGCAGAATAACCTGGTTATCCTTGCCGCAACTAATGCCGGTGTTTATAAAACCATAGATGGCGGGCAGTCCTGGCAAATCAGACAATCAGGAGATTTCAGAGAAATTGTTTTTAAAACTGATAACCCCGATATCATCTATGCATCGGCAAGTGGACGGTTTTATCGTTCACCTGACGGTGGTGAAACGTTTCAACTTATTACGGAAGGTTTACCGGTTGGTTCAAGGGGGGTGATCGGTGTAACTCCGGCCAGTCCTGATATGGTTTATTTTCTCCTGACAACTGACGATGCCTATAAAGGTATCTATCAGTCACTTGATGCCGGGTTGAATTTTAGCGTTCGTTCTACTACTCCCAACATAATGAGCTGGGGTTGCAATGGCGGCGACGGTGGCCAAGCCTGGTACGATCTCGATATTGCTGTTGATCCGCTTAACGAAAATGTGATTTTTGCCGGTGGAGTAAATTGCTTTAAATCAAGCGATGGTGGAGTAACATGGCAGATCAGTTCGCATTGGTGGGGCGATTGCGGTGTTCCAGCAGTTCATGCCGATCTGCACGTTCTTGAATATAGCCCACACAACGGAAAACTTTATGCCGGCAACGATGGTGGCATATATTGGACAGCTGATGGCGGAACCAACTGGACGGAAATTTCTGACGGTTTGGCTATCAGCCAGGCTTACAAAATCGGCCAGAGCGCTACGATGAAAGACAAGGTAATCAATGGTTACCAGGATAACGGAACCGCAACTTACACCGGCTCCCCCAACTGGATACCAACCATTGGCGGAGATGGAATGGAATGTGCAGTGGATCACCAAAATCATCTCTATAGCTATGGCACTTTGTATTTCGGAGATATTTTCAGAATGGTTAATAATGTAAACGCCGTTAAAGTGGCTGGTATTAACTCTTTTGGCATAACCGAAGATGGCGCATGGGTAACACCTTTCCTTTTGCACAAAGGGGATGCAACAAAAATGTTTGTAGGATACAAAAACATCTGGCGGGGCAGTAATATCCGAACCAACAATCCGACCTGGCAAAAGATTTCGAATAACCTGGGCGGTGGTAACAATGTGAACATGCGGGAACTGGAGCAATCGCACGTCAATTACGAAATTCTTTATGCTGCCAGAGAAGACCGGAAACTGTTCCGCACCGACAACGCAAACAAACAAAACCCTGCCTGGACTGACCTGTCTACCTTTTTGCCCGAGAACACGCTAATCAACGACCTCGAAGCTCATCCCTCCGACGAAAACATCGTTTACATGGCCATGGGCACAAAAGTTTACCGATCGCCCGACAAGGGCAGATCATGGGTCAACATTACCGGCTCGCTGCCCGGAGTATCGGTGAATAACCTCGCTTACCATAAAAACAGTCATGAAGGACTCTACGCGGGTACCGACATCGGAATTTTTTACCGCGATATCTTCCTCGGCGACTGGATTTTGTTTAGTGGTGGCTTTCCAGCAAGCGGTCGGGTAACTGAGGTGGAAATCTACCATGACCCCGTGAATCCCGTAAATGACATGATCCGCGCCGGAACTTATGGCCGGGGATTGTGGGAATCAGACATGTTTTATGATACTCCGGTTGCAGATTTAATTGCAGATCAGATGGTTATCCCCCCGTTTTGTGCTGTTAGCTTTACTGATTTATCTTCAGGGGTACCAACCTCATGGAGCTGGGAGTTTGAAGGTGGAAATCCTTCCACTTCAAACCAGAAAAATCCCTCAGGAATAACTTATTCTAATCCAGGTGTATACAAAGTGACGCTTACTGTTACCAACAAAGCCGGTTCTGACCAGATTGTCAAAGAGGATTTCATCACCGTAAACGACCAGCTGATGCCGGTTGCGGATTTCTCAGTAAGTCACAATGCATTCTGTTCCAATGCAGTCGTTTATCTTTCTAATGAATCAACCTATTGCCCAACAACCTATCTTTGGAGTTTTTCGCCGAACAATGTAGTCTATATCGAAGGCACATCTTCATCCAGTCCGGAGCCTGTTGTAATGTTTTCTGAAACAGGTAATTACACAGTTTCGCTCTCGGTTCAGAACTCCAACGGCACCTCTTCAGTCACCAAAGAGAATTACATTCAGTACGGCGGACAAATGATGCCATTTATGGAATCATTTGAAGAAGGCCTCGATTCCAGAGGTTGGACAATCGAAAACCCTGACAACCGTAAAACATGGCAGATTATATCACCCGTTTATACTCCCGACGGACAAAATGCTGCCATGATGAATCATTTTGATTACTACTTCATGTTTGAGCGCGATAGGTTGATTTCACCTCCCATCAACCTCAAAGGAGTTACTGAGGTTGTTCTGAATTTCAAATATGCCTATGCTCAGAGGTTCCAACAGACTGACTCGCTGCTGGTTAAGATTTCAGGCAACTGTGGTAATACATGGCAAACCATTTATGCGAACGGTCCAAATGGGAGCGGAGGATTTGAAACATCCCCGCCTACCGCCGCATATTTCAATCCAGCATCTGCTGAGGATTGGTGCGGACAGGGTTATGGAGCAGAATGCGTAAGCCTTGACATATCATCCTACTGCAACCAGCCGGACGTCAGATTGCTGTTCGAAGCCTTTAACCGGATCGGGAATAATCTTTATCTTGACGATATTTCGATTGAGATTCTTACTTCTGTTGCAGATGAATCAAGACATGATAACGCTTTCAGTATTTTCCCGAATCCTGCTGCCAACGAGGTGAGTCTGAGGTTTTCTGAGTCCCAAAAGGAAGTCACTGTTTCCCTCTTCAACCCCGCTGGTGTAAAGCTTTTAACCGAAGTTTATAAAGGCTTACAATCGGGTGAGTCAGTTGCTTTGCCAATTAAAGGTCTGAATCCGGGAGCTTACTTTGTTAAAGTAACCGGTACGTTATTTTCATCATCCAAATTGTTGATTGTGAGATAAACAGATTTCTCAACTCATGTTTTGTGCAAATTGGGTTATTATACCGGGAACTTAGTCTGGAATTTTTTCTATGGAACGTTTTTCAACATTTTGGAAGAAAATATTCTTCTCAGTTTTACTGGTACTGCGTTAAGTTTTCAGCATTAGTGAATGTGAATCTGATTAATTATTAATGAATTATGGATGATTCCTCTGTATGTTATGTTAAACTTTTTAAAAATCTGATGGCTACAAATTGCTCCAAGCCAATAATTGCTTATTATTGCAATTGTTTTTGGTGAAATGTGGTTAATTACGTCCGAAACCGTATTTTTGCCAACGAGTTTTTATTGTAAAATGCTAATTAACTGATTAGAAATTATTTAATAACTAATTTAAATTCATAAATCATGAGAACCTTTACGAAGTTGTTTTCTTTGGTGCTGATTTTAACCATTTCAACGACACTATTTGCCCAAAAGAGCGTCAGCAGTTATGTTGGAAATTCAGCTCCAGACAAGATGGAAATGATCCGCCAAATCCATGGATCCGGAGTTACAGTTCCAATTTCACCCGAAGGAATTACCAAAGCCACCGGTGACGATTGTACAAGTCCTATTGAAATCAATGCCTTGCCATTCAGTGACCTGAATCAAACCACTACTGGCAGGGGCAACAATTACAATGCAACCTGTCTGAATGATTTTGATGGCGGCGAAGACATTATCTACAGGCTGGAGGTCACATCACCGGTAACCATCAATGTAAGCCTTGACCCAAAAGGAACACCGAGAACAGGGATTGCTCTATCTGATGGTTGTCCCTTATCATCTCTTTGCCTTGCAATGAGCTACGATCTTTATAATGGAGGCGCAGTTGCGCATGGATTCACTGTTTCACTGGAACCTGGTTTTTACTACATTATGGTGGACACATGGCCAAATCCAACTTCAATTGCAAATTTCGATCTCTCAATCACCCAAACTTCAACTGTCGCCAATGATTTCTGCTCAACAGCAACCGAAGTCGGCGAAGTTCTGAATCTACCTTTCTCCACTGAATTTGCTACTGATGATCCTTCTGGCGAGACATTCGGACCTGAGGTGTGGTTTGACTATGTTGCAGGCTTCACCGGAATCGCTGCAATTGATTTGTGTGGAAGTGATTACGATACCTATATGATTGTGTGGGATGGAGCAGCCTGCCCCCCAACTACTATTCTTGACGACAACGACGATTACTGTGGTTATGATGGTTTACAATCAAAGGTTTTCATCCCTGTGGTTCAGGGTAATACGTATAAAATCGAAATTGGCGGCTTTGATGGCGCAACCGGCGAAGGCCTCCTTTCAATTTATGAATACGAAGAATGTACATTGACCTGTCCTCCGGGTGGAATCAGCGAAAATGAGCCTTGCGGCGCCAACACCAATGGTGGTTGCAACATGGCAACTCCGGCATTTACAAACGTAAGCAACGGCAACACCATTTGTGGAAATTTGTGGAGCCAATTTGGAACACGCGATACTGACTGGTTCAGGGTGGTTCTCAATTCACCGGGTAGCATTAAGATGACAGCCACAGCCGAGCAGAGCGTAGTTTTCGGTATGGTTGGACAAATTGTTCCTGGCCTGCCTGGTTGCGACAATACAACTGATTTTCTTACTGTTTACAAAATATTACCTGCCTGCCAGGAAGACTTTGTTTATGTGATTGACTTACCCAAAGGTACTTACTACATGTTCATTGCTCCTATGAACTACTTCGATCATGTTTGCCCTGGATTCAGCTACCAGGCTTCATTTGAATTTGAAGAGCTGGCCAGCGGATTTATCAATGGTGCCGTGATCGGAAGTGATAGCGGTCTTCCAATTCAGGGAGTTAAAATGACTGCAGGTGATGCTACTATGCTCACACTGGCACTCGGCAATTACTCACTGGAAGTTCCGGTTGGAACATACACCGTAGAAGCTGATGGTTATAATGTAGGCTATAACTCCAAAGAGGTTCTGAATGTGGTAGTTACCGAAAACAATTTTACCACAGTAAACTTTATTCTTGACCCACTTGAGGCTCCCGTGCTTTTAACTGCAGTAGCAGACATTGAGCAGGTCGAGCTGACATGGGCAGAAATTGGTACAAAGGCCGAAGGAGGTAAAGCTCTAATGGGTGATATTTTCTCGAAAAACGATTATGTGCCTGGCACCGCAATGGATCTCGATTTCACAATGGCAATTTACTCCCCGGATTTTGAATGGGGTGTATATGCTGAAATGATATTCCCTGCCCAGTTTATTCCTCTCGCTGCCACTGACCTTAATGGCGTAGCCGGAGTGATTGACGGTCAAAAAGTTTCATGGACGGGCTTATTCTACGAAAATTCATATCCCGAAGAATTCGACTTTAGTGTTGAAGTTGCCGTATCAGGTTCAGCGTCTGGGCCACTTGTAATTGAATACTATGTCGAAGGTGATGGCTACGGTCTGGATCCACATTTCTTCAATGGAGCACTCACGGTTTACGAAGATGGAGGAGTTTATGAGCCTACTTTTAATGTTTACCGTCGGAAAATCATCCCCGGCACCACTACCTATTTCATCCCGATTGCCTATGGTGTCATTGGAAATTATTATTTCGATGAAATTTATCCGGGCGGAGATGAGTGGTGCTATCTTGTAAAGCAGATAATGCCCGATAAAACCGAATCTCCTGCTTCAAATATCCTTTGTGCAACACCGGTTGTACGTCCAGGGTCATTATGCGAATACGCCATTGACTACGGTGCTGTGAACAGCCCTGCAATTTTCGAATGGCTCGTCCGCGAGGATGATGTCCGCTGGTTCGAATTTGATGTTCCTTACACAATGGATGTTGCTGTAACCCTCTCCAATACAAACTTTAATGCTGACGTTACCCTCTTTGCTGACTGTGATGGTACGTTGGTCACCAATTCACAATACTGCGGTGGCGATGTGTATGATGTCGAAAAAATATACTCTATGCTGCCCGGTGGTACATATTATGCAAGAGTTTCAGGCATGGATGATGAGTACGGTGATTTTGAAATATTCATCACCCAGGCTCAGCTACTAACAATCCTTGATGGATGGAGTGGTTTCTCAACCTATATGAATCCGGCCGGGAACCTGAATATTGCCAACCAACTGGCCTGCTTCAAAGATGATATGGTTATTACCATTCGTCAGACACCTTATGGTATCTGGTGGCCATCCCAAAACATTAATACACTCGGGAATATTTCGAGTATGATTGGCTACAAGGCAAAAATGGAAGTTGAAAAAACAACCGTAATCTTTGGAACAGAGAATCCAGACAAGACCGTAGCACTGCCTGCTGGCGCTAGTTACCTCCCTGTAAGGGTGACTGCACCGACATCAACCAGCAGTTTGATCTCTCAGTTAAGTGGGAAATTGCTCATCCTTTATGACATCCACAACCCGACCGGAATTATCTGGCCTGATGGCGGTCTTTACCTGCTCGATTATCTCGTTCCTGACCGTGCTTACCTGATCAATATGTTCGTTGCTTCATCATATACTTACCCGATGCCTTCCATGGCGCCTGCACCAAATGTTACATATCCTCCTGCACCTGCTAAACTGGCTGTTTGGAATGATGTAACAAATACCGGTCAGCCGCATTTCATCTCCATTCAGAAGGATGCACTGGCCAACCTTGAAACAGGTGATTTCATTGGTATTTTCAACGCTCAGAACCAGTGTGTCGGGATGACTGAATTTGCAACCAAAGAAAGCAATCTCTTTATCCCCGCTTTTGGCGATGATGAAACCAGCGAAGCTATTGATGGTTTGGCAGCTGGCGAAAGAATGATCTTCAAAATTTACAGGCCATCCAACGGTTATACATATGAGCTTGATGTTACCTACAGTGAGGAAATGCCTAATTCAGACGGCCTCTTCGAAGTTCACGGCATGTCAATGATTGTTGACCTTAAAGTAGGCTCAACCTCTATTTCAGATGGACAGTTGAGCTCGGTTGCTATCTATCCTAACCCGACTACCGGCTTATTGACAATTACAGGAATTGATGGTCAATTCGATGTAACCGTTACCAACGTTCAGGGACAGCAAATCCTTCGTTCAGCGGTTACAGGCCAGGCTACACTCGATTTGTCAAACCAGCCAAAAGGAATTTACTTCGTCAGACTGACCAGCGACAACTCATCACTTATCGAAAAAGTAGTTATTAAATAATTTTTCCGGTTAAAACCGGTTTAAAAACCTGCCCGCATCCAATTGGGCAGGTTTTTTTTTGAATCTTTTTTAATATGATACGCCATGCACCTGTTTTTCTCGAGAGAGATTTCACATCCGGAGTTTACCTTTAACCCTGAAGAATCAAGGCACATCGCCAAAGTGTTGAGGCTACGTATAGGGGAAAAGGTTCACATTACCGATGGCAAAGGAAATCTGCACAGCGGAAACATCATTGATGACAACATCCGGCAATGCACCGTCCGGATAGAGTCCACTATCACAGTAGCAAAAAGTCCTTACCATCTTCACCTTGCTGTTGCGCCGACAAAAAACCTTTCGCGCATCGAATGGTTTGTGGAAAAAGCTGTCGAATCGGGAATAAGTGAGATAACTCCAATGTTGTGCCAGCATTCTGAGAGGATTCATTTCAAAAGCGAAAGGCTTGAAAAAATTGCCATAGCAGCTATCAAACAATCTCAGCAAGCCTGGTTACCCAAAATCAACGAACCGGCCAATTTCGGTCAGGTGGTGAAAAATACCAGACCAGGTGAGGGTTTTATTGCCTATATTGACGAAAACTCCGAACTTTCGCTGTTGAAATCGGTTTATAAGCAAGGAACTGATGCTACGGTGCTTATCGGACCTGAAGGCGATTTTTCCAACTCCGAAATTACGACTGCGATCAAGGCCGGATTTATTCCAATAAGTCTGGGGAAAAATCGTTTAAGAACCGAAACTGCCGCATTGGTGGCTTGTATCACCATCAACTTTATCAATCAATAGAATCAGACAATGCTCAAAAAGATATCCTTCATTATTCTGTTATCTTTTGGATTTCTGTCGGCATCGCCCCCTGCCGGACCAGTTCAGATTGCTTTGCTGAAATACCGCGGTGGCGGCGACTGGTACGCGAATCCAACATCGCTGCCCAACCTGATAGAATTCTGTAACCGGAATCTTGGTACCAACATTAATACGCAGCCAGCTACTGTGGAAGTGGGCAGCCCCGACATTTTCAATTATCCCTTTATACACATGACGGGCCATGGAAATGTACTCTTTTCGCCGCAGGAAGCCAAGAACCTCCGTGAATACCTGATTGCAGGCGGATTTCTTCATGCTGACGATAACTATGGAATGGATAAATACCTCAGGCCTCAGCTTCAAAAGGTCTTCCCTGAACTTGAACTGGTTGAGATTCCGTTTTCGCACCCGATCTACCATCAAAAATACAAATTCAGCGATGGCATCCCCAAAATCCATGAGCATGACGGTAAACCGCCGCAGGGCTTTGGAATGTTCTGGGAAGGCAGGATGGTAGTTTTTTATTCATACGAAACCGATCTTGGCGATGGATGGGAAGATCAGCGGGTGCACGGAAATTCTGAAGAAACACGCATTAAAGCTCTTCAGATGGGCGCCAATATCATTCAATATGTTTTTTCTAGATGATTTTTATATAACAAGCAAATTAAAAAAAAACCTCTGTTTGTCTTGCAATCAGAGGGTTTTTCTTTTTTAATCCTTTACCGCGCTTACCAGCTTCCCATTCTTTTGGCCAAATCTTCACGGGTAACAATTTCATAATCTGCAGGAACCTCGAATTCGGCACCTTTGATTTTCATGCCGGCAACTTCAACAGCCGTAAAACTCATTTTCATGTTGTTACCGGCATCCATACCATACTCCATCATCAAACCTTTAATCTCGTTGAACTGCGGATTGTTGAAGTTGAAATTTTCATGCAATTTTAGTGCGCCGGTAAACCAGGCTTCACCTGCTTCTTCAGATTCCCCTTCACCGGTGATCTTTTTCAAAAGTGCCTTCTGGCAGGTGTATCCGGCAATTTCTTTTGTCTCATCCGTAATTTCAATCGAATATTCACCGGATGAAGCCATCAGGGACATCAATTCTTCAAAAGTGTCTTTTATCGCCAGTTTCTGCCCCATCACGTTCATGAGGGTGATGTGGGTTTTCTCGTCCAAATCAATGATGGTACTTTGGTTTCCCATCACCGTAATGATTTCAGTTTTTACCTTTTCGCTTCCGATGTACATGGCCATCGTGGTGGGCATCATGCTTTTGGCTTCCTCAGGTAGGCCGGCCATATCGAAATCAATTTTGTAAGTAACTTTTCCGGTAAATGCTTTTTTTTGAGCTGACAACACGGCTGGCATCAAAATAATAGCGGCCAACAGTGTAAAAGCGCAGAGTTTTTTCATGTTGTTCATTGATGTTTAAATTACTCTCATACATTTGTTCCAGCGGATTTTTCCGGAGAACCATCCTTTGTTTTTATCCAGCGAAAGCCATACAAAAACTGCTTTTCCAACAACATGGTCGTGTGGTACAAATCCCCAGAACCTCGAATCGGCTGAATTATCCCGGTTGTCGCCCATCAGCCAGTAATAATCCTGCTTGAATGTGTAAGTGGTGGCTTCGCTTCCGTTGATGATAATTTTACCATCCCTCTCTTCCAGGGTATTGTTGTCATAAATCTTGATCAATTTGCGGTAAAGGGCGATGTTCTGCGTAGTAATAGCGACAGTTGATCCGGCTTTGGGTATTACCAGCGGCCCAAAATTGTCTTCGTTCCATGCAAAATTCTGCGGATCGTGAGGGAAAATAGGCGGATAATTATCGCCTCTTGGTCTAATCTCAAGATCAATGCTACGGATTCTTGGATTGTTTTTCAGTTTTTCAACCTTTTCAGCAGTCAGAGGTAAAATGATTCTGCTTGGCGACATGGCTCTTCCTTCGGTAATATCAAGCTCATCCATAATCTTTTGCAGTTCAAACTGGGTGAACCCTTGTCCGGTAGCCGTTACCATGTAGTTGAACTGCAGGTTTTCGGGCATAAAAGCCTCTTTGCCATTGATAAACACCACTTTATTCCTGATTTCGAGTGTGTCGCCCGGCATCGCCATACAACGTTTAATGTAATTTTCTCGCTTGTCGGGAGGCCGTGCAGTAACATTGTATTTCGACCAGACCCATGAACGACCCATTCCGGGTTCATACCTGTCGCCATACTGCTGCACAAAACTGCTCTCGGTATCGCGGACGATCTGGTAATAATCCTCATTCTGCCTTTCCAGCACAACAGTATCACCGCTTGGATAGTTGAAAACCACTGCGTCATAAAGGTTAACTTTTCCAAAACCCGGAAATCGGTAGTAGGGTAGCTTGACCCATTCAACATACGATTTGGAGCCGGTTACCGGCATCGAATGGTGGACAAACGGGAACGCGACCGGGGTGTTAGGAACTTTTGGCCCGTAGGCCATTTTGCTCACAAAAAGAAAATCACCAACAAGCAGCGATTTTTCCATTGATGAAGTGGGGATGGTATAGGCTTCGAGCAGAAAGGTACGGATGATGGTTGCGGCAACCACAGCAAAAATGATAGCATCAACCCACTCGCGAACCGGCGACTTTTTGAATTTTGGCCGATTGGCCTGTTTGACGTATTTCTCCTTGATATTTGAGCCCAGGTAGGGTAGATAAACGAAAGGAACAACAACGGCAAGCGCCTGTTGACCCAGGGTGTTTTTCCCGAAGGCTTTGGCGGTTTCCACGATCATCAGGAAAACCATGAAAATGTTTATAAAAGGTACAAAGAGCAAGATGAACCACCACGCAGGTTTCTCGTTCAGTTTGTTCCACTCCCAGTAGTTCAGCATCGGAACAAATACCTTCCGGGAATCAAGGCCGGCTTTTGGAAAGATTTTAATCAGCAAAACCGGAAAAAAAAGAAAGATCAGAAGCAGGATAAAAAGTGTACTCATCTTACAGATTGTTGAATTTGACTATAATAAACTCTGTTTGGTGATTTTTGTTATTTCGAAGCGATCGTGCATCAGGTCGGTCATCGTGAAGAAGCCTTTGCGGCCGTGCACCCACTCAGCAGCCAGCAGGGCGCCACCGGCAAAACCAAACCGGCTCCTGGCAGTGTGGGTTATCTCAATTTCATCAATATCAGAAAAATAGCGAATGATATGCGTTCCGGGGACTTCGCCGGTTCTTTCCGAAATTACCGCCAGTTCCTCTTCGACGCTGGTTGTATGGTTCACCCATTTTCTCTTACGATCAATAATCCTGACCAGGTCGTTGGCAAGCAGTTTTGCCGTTCCGCTGGGTGCATCAAGCTTGTGGATGTGATGGATTTCTTTAACCTCGCTGTCATATTCAGTTAGAGCATTCATCATCCCGGCAAGATAGCGGTTCAGGAAAAAGAAAATGTTGACGCCAATGCTGAAGTTGGGTGCGGTGAACAAAGTGTTGCCCGATGCATTGCACTCATCTTTGATGATCTCAAGATCATTGTCCCAGCCTGTAGTGCCGCAAACTACCGGGATTTTCAGGCCGAAACAACGGCGGATATTAGCTACAGCCGACGATGGCGTAGAAAAATCAATAACCACATCAGCCTGTGAAATAATCACATGATAGTCGTTCCAATCACTATTGGTGTCAATGGTGGCGATAATTTGATGCCCATGTTCTGAAGCGATGGTTGCGATGGCTTTACCCATTTTCCCGTAGCCTGATAGCGCCAGTTTCATGTTTTTTACAATTTTAGTTTGATAGATATTCCGGGTGTGGGTCGGTAGGCGAAATTGGGTTGGTTGCTCAGCGAAGGTTCAATGCGCATGCTTAGATCCTCACTGATGTCAAAATCATAAAGATGCGCATCAACGGAAGCATCAATGATGTTGAGGATGTACAAAACGCCGGTCAGGATATAGGTCAGCTCAAGGTTGCGCCGGTAATAGTTTCGTCCCTCCCTCAACTGGTCGAGGTTGGCATTGTAACGCACAACATATGCGTTATTGAAATACTCAGCCGTGTCGCCTGCATACACAATATTGTAAGCTTCCTTGAATTCGCGATATTCCGAACCGTTTACGCTAATGAAATAAAAGAGAGTACCGAACCCGGCATAAATTATAGGGATTTTCCAGTACTTTTTATTGTAAGCCTGTCCGAGTCCGGGTAAAACAGCCGAGTAGATGCTGGCTTTTTTTGGCGAATGCACCTTCATCGGTTCAGCTAAATCGGAGGAATCCTGACTCTGACCGGACATTTGTACCGAAACTATTGTCAGCAATAGTATCAGTGTCAATCTGGTAATCCCGTTTATGACCCGTGAGTGTTTCAAGCAATCACAATTTATTGATGAGCAGACATTGAACTATCTGGCGAGGTAGGAGGCTATTCTGTCGAACTCTTCTTCCGAAGAAAAACTGATAACGATGGTTCCCTTTCCTTTGGTATTTTTCTTCAGAACCACCGGGGTCTTTAGCTCAGCCGAGATCGTAGTGCTAAAGTTGAGAAATTTTTCAGGTAAAGCTGACGGGCGTTTTTTTACTTTCACTTTCCGGGCAATCTTTACCTTTTGCTCGATGTCGCGTACCGAAAGCTCATTGTGCAGTATGTCGGCAAGTAATTTCAACTGATCGTCCCGCTCTTCGAGGCTGATGATAGTGCGGGCATGACTCATGGTGATGTGATTGTCGCGCAGCGCAACCTGAACTTCAGCCGGGAGTTTCAGCAAACGGATGTAATTTGATATCGTAGATCGTTGCTTGCCAACCCTTTTGCTCAACTCTTCCTGGGTTAAGTTGCACTCCTCGAGCAACCGCTGATAGCTGATTCCGATTTCGATGGCGTTAAGATCCTGGCGGTGAATATTTTCGATCAGCGCCAGTTCGAGCATCTCCTCATCGTTGGCCACTCTTATGTAACATGGTACTTCGGTGAGTCCGGCAATTTTTGAAGCACGGTAGCGGCGCTCGCCCGAGATAATCTGGTACTTGTCGTAGCCAAGTTTTCGAACGGTAATGGGCTGGATAATTCCCTGTTCACGTATGGAATCGGCCAGTTCGTTTAGCGTTTCTTCGTCGAATTGGTTGCGGGGCTGGAAAGGATTGGTTTCGATTTTTTCGATGGCAATATCAGCGATGGCGCCAACAACGTAGTTTCCGGAAATATCTTTGGAGGTGATATCTGTTTCGGGGCTTTGCAAAATGGCCTCAAGTCCCCTTCCCAGCGAGCCTTTTCTTGGTTTATTCATGTTAATTCAAAAGATCAGATGCAATTTCGTTTTTGGTAATTTTTGTCATTTTGTTCTTTTGCAGAATCTCTCTGGCAAGGTTAAGGTAATTAACAGCCCCCGTGGATTCAGCATCGTGCATGATGATGGTTTCGCCGAAGCTTGGCGCCTCGCCCAGTTTGGTGTTACGGTGAATGATGGTGTCGAAAACCATCTGCTGAAAATGCGTCCTTACCTCTTCAACCACCTGTTTGGCAAGGCGCAGCCTCGAATCGTACATAGTCAGCAAAATTCCTTCAATATCAAGGCTCTGGTTCATGCGCGACTGGACGATTTTGATGGTATTGAGTAATTTACCCAGCCCTTCAAGCGCAAAGTACTCGCATTGCACGGGAATGATGACGGAATCGGCCGCAGCCAGCGCATTCACGGTAACCAGTCCCAGCGAGGGTGAGCAATCCACAATGACGAAAGCGTAGTCATCCTTAATCTTATCAATCGCCCTCTTCATCATTTTTTCCCTGTTGGGCATGTTAATCATCTCAATTTCAGCACCAACGAGGTCAATGTGCGCAGGAATAATATCGAGATTAGGTGTAGTGGTGTGCAGTATGGTTTTTGACGGGTCGAGGTCGTCAATGATACATTCGTAGATGCTGGTTTGCACATTGCGGGGGTCATGACCAAGGCCAGAGGTTGAATTGGCCTGAGGATCAGCGTCAATCAGAAGCGTTTTGTACTCCAGAACAGCGAAACCCGCACTCAGGTTAATGGCTGTGGTAGTCTTCCCGACTCCTCCTTTCTGATTGGCAATAGCGATAACTTTTCCCATAAAATTCTGCTCGGTTTTTGGGGTGCAAAATTAAGACAATAAACGCTCGGTAAAGATTGATGTTTTAAAAAGAAATCAACACAAAACCGGGAACTGGCATTGTTGAATACCGCTCAAATGCGGATAGCACCGGATTGTTCAATTGAAAATTAGGCGATTAGACTGCAAAACCAACCGGCACATCAATGGTTTTAACTTGTTATCTCAGATTACTGCCCAGTGCCTGTTTCCTGCTTCCCAATTCCCCCGTCAGGCATCAATCTGAAAAAGATAACCGCACCAGCCTAAGCCTGCTCCTCTTCGTTTTCCGGAGCGTCAACCTTAAAATCGCCGAAACCAAAATCCTCTTCATCAGCTTCCGCAAATGGGGTAGGAGCTATATCAGGCTTTTTGCCGGTGTTAATAAAACCAATAACTCCCTCCAGACCGTGCGAAAACTTCTCAAAATCTTCCTTGTACAGAAAAATCTTATGCTTTTCATAGAAAAACTTGCCCGAATCAGCGCTGAACCTCCGTTTGCTTTCGGTAATGGTGAGATATTTTTCGCCAGCCCTGGTCTCCTTTACGTCGAAAAAGTAAGTCCTTTTGCCTGCCCTGACAACCAGTGAATATACATCCTCCCTGTTGTCCCTGTTAAACGAATCTTCCATTTTGATCTATCTTTTGGGTTTTAGTATTGCAAAAATATGTATTAATCCTGTTAACAAGGAAATTTTGAGCAGAATTAAAAAAAATGGCAGTAAAAAATAGCTACTTTTGCCGCGTTAAAATTTACCATCAAACCTGTTCTTACATTTTATGCTCACCCGAAGGCATTTAAGAATCAAAGCGCTGCAGGCGCTCTACGCTTATTTCATTGATGATGAGATTGAGCTCCCGATCGCAGAGAAAAACATGCTCAGAAGTACCGAACGTATCTACGAGCTGGCCATTTATCAACTCTCCTTCCTTGTCGAAATCGTGAAATTTGCCACCAGGAGAATTGAAGACAACAAGAAAAAATTCTATCCTACACAGGAAGACCTTGACCCCAACACCAAATTCGTTGACAATCTCTTTATCGAAAAACTGACCCAAAATCGTGATTACTTAAGGCGTAAGGATGCCTATAAAATCAACTGGGTTGACCAGGAGGAGCTCGTAAGGCGCTGTTACAACGATCTGCGCGAATCATCCCGGTATAGAACCTATATGGAAAATCCCAAAAAGAGTTTTGACGAAGACCGTAAGCTGATGAACGATATTTTTACGGGACTGCTGATGGACAACGAGTTGCTCGAGTCGCATTATGAAGAGATTAGTGTTTACTGGGCCAACGACATTGATATCGCCAATTACTGCGCATTGAAAATCATCGGCAGCCTCACTGCAAAGCAGGACAACCTTCAAACCTTGCCTGAACTATACAATACAGATGGGAAAGATGATCCGGACGAAGATAAAAAATACATGATCCGGCTGTTCCATAAAACGATCCTGCGAAGCAAATCCTACGAGCAACTCATTGAAGAAAAGGCCAGTAACTGGGAACTGAACCGCATTACGCTAATGGATATAATACTCCTGAAAATGGGTTTGACCGAACTAACCGAATTTCCTTCAATCCCCATTAAGGTCACGATGAATGAGATAATTGAGATGGCAAAAATCTACAGCACGCCCAAGAGCCGGGTTTTTATCAACGGTGTGCTGGATAAGCTGATTAACGATTTGAAAGAAAGTGGCCAGATCGTGAAATCGGGGAGAGGCCTCATTGAGTAGTTCAATCCGTTGTGAAAAATTACACTGTATCCTAACTTGACCCCGGCCATTTGGGAAATAGAAAAATATCCCATATAAAATATTGATAATCAAGTAAAAAAAAGAAACTCTCCCAAAATGTTTTGATTTGGATTTTTTTAAATGGGATTTATTTGTCATTTGTTTATTGTCATCTGGAATTTTTTAGATAAAAGCAGCAAACCAAAAATTAGCAATCAACCCTCTCCATGTCAGGAAGAAGAAAAAAGAAATTTGACCAGCCTTTATTCGAGCAGATCGAAATAACGGATGCCGGCGCTGAAGGAAAAGCCATTGCCCGTGTGGATTCGATGGTGATTTTTGTTCCTTTTGCCGCACCTGGCGATGTAGTGGACATCAAGGTTATAAAAAAGAAGAAGTCGTTTTACGAAGGAAACGTCATCAAGTACCACCAACTTTCGGAAAAACGAGTTGATCCTCGCTGTGGGCATTTCGGACTATGTGGAGGTTGCAAATGGCAGCATCTCAGCTACGATGAACAGCTTTTCCTGAAGCAAAAGCAGGTAATAGATAATTTTCAACGAATCGGGAAATTGACCATCCCGCCGTTTGAGCCTATCAAACCCTCTTCGGAGCAATATTTCTACCGAAACAAACTGGAATTCTCCTTCTCCAACCGTAAATGGCTTTCTGAAAATGAAAAAGTCGAAGGGCAGTTTACCAACGCCAACGGAGTGGGGATGCACCTTCCGGGGATGTTCGACCGGATTGTGGATATCGAGAATTGTTATCTGCAACGCGAACCATCCAACAGTATCAGGCTATTTCTGAAAGATTACGGAATCGAACGCAGCCTTACTTTTTATGATGCCCGGATTCACGGGGGATTTCTTCGCAATGTTACCATCCGGACAACCTCCACCGGCGAAACTATGGTAATACTTGCCTTTGGATATAATGATGATCCGGAGATCAGCAAACTGACCGCTCAACTAATGGCAGCCTTCCCCGAAATAACCTCCCTCTTTACGGTTATTAACCCAAAGAAAAACGACACCATTAATGACCTTCAACTTAGACTCGTTGCCGGTAAGCCCTACATCACCGAGCAGATGGATCACCTGAGTTTCAAAATCGGTCCATTGTCGTTTTACCAGACCAACCCGCAGCAGGCGCAGGTGTTATACGAAACCGCACGGAGTTTTGCTGCTTTCGAAGGTCATGAACTGGTGTACGATCTCTATTGCGGGACAGGAACCATCACTAACTTCATTGCAGGCCAGGTGAAAAAGGTTATCGGGATCGAGTACATTCCCGAGGCCATCGCCGATGCTTTCGAAAACTCGCGACTTAATGGAATTTCCAACACTGATTTTGTTGTGGGAGATATTGCCGCTACCCTGAATGAGGATTTTGTAAACCGCCACGGCAAGCCGGATGTCGTAATTACCGATCCGCCGCGGTCCGGGATGCATCCCAAAGTGATTGAACAACTGCTTCGTATTGCCCCACAAAAGATCGTTTACGTCAGTTGTAACCCGGCAACACAAGCCAGAGATATCGCGCTTCTATCCGAAAAGTATTCATTGGACAAAATCCAGCCGGTGGATATGTTCCCGCAAACCCACCATGTTGAGAACGTCACTCTGCTGACAAAGCTATCCCCAGCGCAGGCGCAACCAGCAGCGCAAGCGCTTTAAAGTCGAGACTTTCACCCTTAATGTGATAATGTGCCTGTTGATAAAGCCTCGCCCTGTCATTCATATCCTGGTCAATCTGAACTTTTAACTCCTCATCATTCAGGTCAGAAATACGCGGACGCGGGCGCCTTGCATTCTTCAGCCTCGCAAACAGCGAATCGGGATGCATATGAATGTACACGGAGATACCATGTTGATTGATGAGATGGATATTGTCGCTGTAACAGGCTGTTCCTCCGCCGGTAGAAATAACATGACTCTCCATCGTAAAAGTCGTTTCAAGTAATCTGCGCTCAAGAATCCTGAATGCGGCTTCATCATATTTCTCAAAAAAATCCATGATACTAATTCTGAAATTCTCCTCAAACGCTCTGTCAAGATCAATGAAAGAGTACCCGAGCAACCGGGCAAGCTGCTTGCCGGCGGTTGATTTGCCTGCCCCCATGTAGCCTATCAGGTAAACGTTTTTCATCTTCTTCAATTTCGCACAAAAATAATCCTTTAGATGCAACCGGATTGAGGCTGGGAAAATAGTGTAATCACACGGCCTGTATCATGTTACCACTGGACATTTTTCACCTGCAGAACTGAACCGTTTTACTGCATTTCTGTTTAAATTACTGGTCAACAAAAAATTACTAACAATTTAATCGCTGCTTTGAATGTTTTTATATCTTTGAGCGTGTTGTTAGAAAAACATACCAAAACGAAGTATTATGGGCACTACAGAAAACATAAAGCCAGTTGAAATTTTTTCAGGAACAGCCTGGCAGGCTGAAATTATCAGGGAAATGCTCTCAGACAACGAAATTGAAGCCTATCTTGGAGATGAAATCTGGGGTATGGATGCTCCCATGCAAAATGCACCCGATACAGTAGGATCCGTGCGTGTTTTTGTTGACCGGGAAGATTTGCAGGATGCCAAAGTGGTTGTGGAACGTTACTACGAAGAGGGTGTGATGCCCGGAGAGGATTACTAAACTTCACCTTTTATAGGGAATTCATTGATCGGGAAAGTAGCCTGTAGGTTTTCGGGAATGGGGAAATGGGTGAATGGGGAAATGGGTGAATGAACACTAATTCTTTAAGCCCCCAAACGTCCAACTTCAAACATCGAACCACAAGCTTAGCTGAAATCCATTAACTTTCATTTCCAGTCATCGGTATTTTTTAGCATACAATCAACCCTAAAACGAGTACTTCAGGGAAAGCATCCATAGCGAACCGGCATCTGAAAATATAGATTCCTCTTTTGAAGTGTAAACCTGCGCCAGCATGCTGAGATCAAGGTTTGTGAACATATTCCAGTTAAAATTCGGCGAAATGAACGCCGACCTGATGTCGGGAAGAACCATTGCGGTGATTCCTGCTGTTACCACCGGCGAGAAAGGATGACTCACATTCGCAGTAAATGCAAACTCCGAAAACATAATATCATCCGGCCTGAGTGGCTCTGTAATGATGATTTGTTGTGTCGAATCGCGATTATAACCACCATTATAAAGTGCTTCAATCGCCCCATAAGTTCCTTTATTGAAAAGATAGTCTGCACCAACTGCTGCTACCACATTGCCCCGCCGCAGGTCAGCGTTCCTTTCGATGTCGTAAAACCAGGTGGCTTCTCCTTTAAATCCTGCGCCCAGGAGGTTGCCGCTCCATCCACCTCCCAATGCAAGGCGATTGCGGTAAACACCGGCAAGCGTCTGTAAATCGAAAGCATTTTGATTGAAATTCAGCATAATTGCTGCAACGCTCTCTTGCCATGACTTTCCGGGGCTCACAGCAAGTTGCATTCTCGACAAATGCCCCCAATAGTATTGAATCCTCAGTGCATCTGTTCCGGGGTGTTCTTCATAATCGAAATCAAAAAAGGAATAGACATTGAAAAGATCGTTTGGGTTCGAAACCATATTGATTCCCCAGTTGATCCGTTGTCTGCCTGCCCTCACCTGCCACCTTCCGTGCTGCCAGTCAGCGTAAAACCGGTCAGCCATCGTATGTCCAAGCCATGCGCCATCGACAAGCCATACCCACGACATATCAATCAAACCCCGATCATCATCCACAAAATCTTTGTAGGAAGGATTCATACGAAAATTCTCATCGTACAACAACCGGTTACGTCCTTCGAGGGCAATATGAAGATTTTTCGACACAACCAGCCTCATATTCAATCTGTTGTGCAGTATGTTGATGACTGTAGGGTTGGAAAAATTTTCGTCCATAGTAACCAGTGGGAGTTCCTTCAGGTATCCCTTCAGCCCAAAATGAGGACTGAACTCTGGTGAAGAAGCCTGCCCTATTCCCTGTGTATTAAGGAAAACTAGCAGGATAGAACCGATAATCATCAATTTCCTCACCGGGCAAAACAATTAACGGTCAAAATATTCATCGCTTGTAACCCGACCATCCACCAGGGTAATAACCCGTCTTGCCCGTTCAATCACTCTTTGGTCGTGTGTGGAGAAGATCAGTGTGATTTTTTCCTCCCTGTTGAGCTTTTGCATTATGTCGAGCAGGTTGAAAGCGGAAGCGGTGTCAAGATTGGCAGTCGGTTCGTCGGCAAGGACGAACTTAGGCCTCGATGCCAGCGCCCTGGCCACGGCAACCCGCTGTTGCTGTCCGCCCGAAAGCTTTGATGGGCGAACATGGATTTTGTCCTCCAGACCCACCTGGATGAGCATTTCTCGTGCCCGTTCTTCAATCTCTTTGCGATCTCTCTTTTGCAGCAGCATGATAAACGAGACATTTTCGAGTGCGGTCATCACCGGCAGGAGGTTATAGGATTGAAACACAAACCCGATGTTATGCAGCCTGAAATCAATCAATTGGGAATCTTTTATCCGGCTGATCTCCGTGCCGTCAATCCAGATTTTACCTTCTGTTGGCCTGTCAAGTCCTCCGATCATGTTGAGCAGGGTGGTCTTCCCGCTTCCTGAAGGTCCCACTATGGCCGTGAATTCGCTTTGCCCGAAGGTGAGTGTAATATCTTTCAGCGCCTGAACCGGCAACGCATTGTCGTTGTATGTCCTGGAGAGGTTTTCCGTTTGTATGATGCTCATTTTATCAGGTTTTGTTGTAATAAAATCAGTCCTTTCTTATGGCTTCAGAAGGATTCAGCCTCAGCGCCCTGATTGCCGGGTATATCGAGGTAATCAGTGCAGTAAATATCGTTAACAGGGTTACGGTAAAGAAAAATGATGGGTCAAGCGATGGATACACCACTGAATCAAAGCCAAAATCATTCAGCGAATCGCCACCGACCGTGGCAAAGTCAATCCCCGTAAAATGAAAAAGCCTGATGGTGACGATGCCGAATAGCATCCCGCCTAATCCTCCTGTCAGCGTAATAAACAGGGTTTCCATCAGTATCATCCCGAAAATCCGCCTTTTATTCATCCCGATAGCCATTAGCATACCCAGTTCTCTGATCCGTTCGTAAACCGACATCAGGATAGTGTTGAGCAGCCCAAAAGCCAGTGCCAGTAGTATCACCAGAAGAATCACCGTCATCATCACACCAGTCATCTCCTGCATATAACTCAGTTCCGGTGAGATCTCCTTCCACGTTTTGACGGTAAGATGGCTGTACCGGGATTGAAAATGCAGTGCAACTTTGTTAACCGAGTCAAGATCGTGGCAAATCAATGCCACCTGGTTGATAATTATCTCACCGGCAACAATTTCATTCAGATCCTGGTGAAGCACATAAGCATTTAGTTCGTCATTCAGCGTATTGGAAGTCTGGTAGATGCCGCTGACCCTGAACAACGAGGAAGTGAGTTCGCCGCTGGTATCCTGAAACGTTACCACTACCCTCGACCCGATTCTTACCTTCATTTTATCCGCCAGCTTCCGGCCAAGAAGAATCGGGCTCTTTTCCTCTCCGGCAAAGTAGCTTCCTTCAGTCACATTTTCATTCAACCCTGTGGTCTGAGCCTCCATTTCAGGGTCAATACCGTTAATTTTTATCCCGGTAGTGAGGTTGGAACTTGCAATCATCCCGCTTACCAGCGTTCGCATAGTGAAAGCCTTAACATTCTCATTCTCTGATATTTCTTTGCCCAACGATTCCCACGCGTCAATCCGGTGAACGACATTGTTCTCTTTGAGGTAATCGGGATTGTGCATCTGGATGTGCGAAAACTGCTGCTGAATGCTGGTACGAAACCGTTGCTCCATCAGCCCGGTGGTGATTGAGGCCACAAATACTCCTGCCCAAAGCCCGATCATCACTGCGAAGATCATGACCAGACTTCGCCTCGGATTCCTCCATATATTGCGCCACGCCAATTTGATGAGCATCTTCATGGTTTATTGTTTTGCTTCTGTGATGTTTAGCCTGAAAATCTTGTAAGCGGGGTAAATAAAAGTAATCATCGAAATCGCCAGCACTATCTGTGCTTGCGATACAAACACCTGAGGGTCGGCCGAAAATGGCATAACAGGCTCAAATCCATAGTCAATCATCGCCTGAGCCATCTCACCGGTAAGCTGGATAGGATGCAACCGAAACCAGATCACTACGGGAATTGAGGCTATCATTCCAGCAATCACCCCGATAAAACTGATCATCAGCGTTTCGAAAAACGAAACTACCGCAAGCTGGCTTCTTTTCAGCCCAATCGAAATCAGCATGGCAAATTCCCGCTGCCGTTCTATCATCATGGTGATGATGGTGCCGAATAGTCCGAACGCTATGACAATATAAAGTATCATAACCATTATTTTTGTACCTGCCTGGTCAAACTTCATCAGCTTCAACAGATCTGCCAGCAGGTTTTCCCAGGTGATTACATTGTACCATTCAGGGTCGGTCTTTTTAGCTATGGCTGCTGCAAGTTGATGAGTTTTATCAGGATTTACCGGCATGATTATCAGTGAGGTAAGTCTATCATCAGCACCATAAAACCACTGTGCCCTGCTCAGCGACATGTAGATCGTGTTGTTGTTCATTTCCGGAATCTTCAGGTCAACGATACCTTTCACTGCAAATCTGCCTGCAGCGGTTGTTCCCTGGAACCCTTGTCCAAGAAGAATCAGCGTATCGCCCGTGTACCTTTTCAGAATTTCTGCCAACCCTTTGGCCAGTAATATCCCATCGTCGCCGGCTTGCAGGAACTCGCCACTGATTAGCTTTCTGTCCAGGTCGTTCATCGTAGTCTCGCTCATTGGGTCAATTCCCATAACCAGACTTCCGCGGGTCTGACTTTCGGTGGCGGCTAAGGCAAAATTCTGAATACGAGGAACGATGTAAGAAATTTGATCGGAAAAACCGGCGAGCGTTTCCTTCAGTTCTTTGCTGTACAGCAGGCTGTTGTCTATCGAAGGCTCCTCCTCGTAAAGCACATCCTGCACCTGGATATATCCTGTGCTCAGTTTCACCATGCTGTCAATCATCCGCTCGTAGGAACCATTTTCAAACGAGATAAAAACGATAGCCAGCAGCACAGCAAAAAGTACCGAACTGATGGTGATCAAAGTTCGTTTCCGGTTCCGCCACAAATTACGCCACGCCAGTGTAAAAAGCATTTTCATGGCGATATTTATTTGACGGTTGTAAGATTCTGCATGGAGAAAAATGCTTCGGTCAGTTTTATTCCAAAATCAGCTTTGGTTGTGGTAACTATCGTGCTGTTGCCCGTTTTGTTTTCCGGGATCATCTCCATGGTTGCCGGCAAAAGACGTCCGCCCATCCGGGTGAAATCCCTGAAATGCACTGTGTTGACCAATGCACCGGTTTCGTCGTAGTTCTGTACCTTTACGGGTAGCAAATACTCTGCATCAATCCGGTAAACCACACTTTCGTAAACTACTGGTGTGTCAGGTTTCGGCTTCAGCCCGATGATATGATAGTTGCGCCTGTCAATCACTTCGGCGCCAAGGTAGGTGTGGGTATAATCATTCACTATTGAGATTCCACGTACCAAATCATCGTTGGTAAAGTCCGATCCCATCCACGACTGCGACATCATCGAAGGAGGCATTTTTACCGTCCGGTCAATAGTCGGAACATAATTCCAGATCTCATTTTTCCTTTTCAGAAAAGCAGTCCCATTATCTCTTGCTGGTGCAGTGACCACGATCAGCGAGTAATCGTTTCCCAGTGACCAGCCTTTCATTGTTATTTCCCTCGAATAGCGCGGACGCACCGTGGTCATGGTCATTTCGTTGTAGGAAGCCTCGCCACGCATGTTTTCATCCACCTGCCTGATGATAGCTGTTGCGTCCTGGCTCCTTGCTTCACGAAACGCCGTAAAAATGCCCAGCGGGAGGATTAAAAGCAGAAGTGCCCTGTTAACTGAATTTTTCATAACCTCTTCTTATTTAAAGTAATAGAATGAATGAAAAGATTTCTCCGGATAAGGCTGTATAAAAAATTAACCAAAGGAAATAAAAACTATTGTATCTTCAGCTACTAAAGGCAGGATTGTTCGGTTTTGTAATGAAAGAGTATCGCAGAAAGATAAATAAAAAAGCCTGAAAGTGCTCACTATCAGGCTGATGAATCATTTTTCTGTGGGCATTACTGGACTCGAACCAGTGACTTCCACCCTGTCAAGGTGACACTCTGAACCAACTGAGTTAAATGCCCGTACAATAAATCGGCTGCAAAAATAGAGGATTTTTTTTTGGTGATCAATTTCCTGCCAAAAAAACCTTTGTCAGGTCACAGTTTTTACCATCACATCAACCAGGAAACATTTCCCAACAAACAGATACATTATTTTTGCTGCCTCGCTTCCTTCTGAACAAAAAAACCGTAACCCTGTTCTTTAAACGACTTGATAGTTTTCAGAAAAAAAAACATAATAAAAATTCATCATGGCTAAAATCGGAATATTTTACGGTTCATCCACCGGCCACACCGAAAAAGTAGCAGAACTCATTGCCAGGTCGTTTGGCGACCAGGCCGTCCCCATAAATGTCTCTGACGCAACTGCCGAAGACCTGAAAAAATTCCCTTACCTCATCCTAGGCACATCCACCTGGGATATCGGCGGAATGCAGGACGACTGGGAAGATTTCATCGAAACCCTGCAAAACGCAGATTTGAAAACAAAAAAAGTAGCCCTCTTCGGCCTTGGCGACCAGGAAAACTTCCCCGACAGCTTTGCTGATGGCCCCGGTGTAATCTGGAAGGCAATTTCGGGCAAAACCACTATCGTTGGTGAATGGCCAACAGAAGGTTATCAGTTCGACGAATCAGAAGCCGTGGTTGACGGTAAGTTCGTAGGGCTGGTAATTGACGAAGACAACCAGCCGAAACTCACCGCAGGCCGAATCAATGCCTGGGTGGATCAGCTTAAGAAGGATTTTAAGTAATCATCCGTTCATTGGGGTCTACTTTCTATTTCTTGCTTGTTTTGGCAGAGTTTTCTGCTGAACGCATGCAAAGGAAAAGGATAAATGTCTCTCAAGGTCCGTAGGACTCCTTAGGTGTATTTTGTGGTCTATATAGGTCAGGGTGTTTCACCTGCAACTACCTCCAGTTCGTTCATTACCCCGGTTCGTATGACTTTCAGCGTCAGCTTTTTACCGATACAATCTTCAGTGAGCAGTTTATGCAGGTCATCAATCGAACCTACAGGATGACCGTTCATGCTGCAAAGTATATCTCCTTTGATCAGTGCGCTGTTTTCCACACCTGACCTGCTGTCAATGCCACCTACATAAACACCGGTTTTCTTTGCCAGACCCAGCTGGGTCACAAGATGAACAGGCAGGTTTATGTTTTGCCCGATGATACCGAGGTATGCCCTTTTGATCTTGCCTTTTGCAAGTAATTCATTGGAAATGTACCTGGCGATGTTCGACGACACCGAGAAGCAAATTCCCTGTGCCTCCTTGATGATGGCGGTATTAACGCCAATAACCTGACCCAGTGAGTTGAGCAGTGGCCCACCGGAACTGCCGGGGTTGATCGCTGCATCCGTCTGTATCACATCGTCAATCAGCCTGCCCGATTGCGTCCGCAACGTGCGCCCCAAAGCGCTTACAATTCCGGAGGTCACAGTGTGCTGAAATCCCAACGGGTTACCTATGGCAATGGCAATCTGTCCGGGCTGCAACCTGTCAGAATCGGCAAAAGTCAGAGGTTCAAGATGATCCGCCTTGATACCCAGCAGGGCAAGATCCGTTGCAGCATCGGCGCCAAGCACTTCTGCCGTGTACTCCTTCCCGTCAGGAAGCGTCACCTGTATCGGATTTGCTTTGCTCACCACATGGTGATTAGTAAGGATTATACCGTTGGACGAAATCACAAATCCTGAACCCATTGCAAACGGTTGCTGCAAATTTTGATACGGACTCACCGGCTGTGCCTGCCCAACCCTTATATTTACTACTGACTTTGATACCAATTTAACCACCCCTATTATCGTGCGTGAATACTCATCCAGCAAATGCCCGTCGTCCAGCTGACCTTCAGTGCTTACATGTAAAAGTCGAAAATTATCTTCCATCGAATCCAAATTTGGATTCCATTGCCAAACACCAGGCCAAATCACCATCAATGCCAAACTGTCGCAAATCATTGTGGCAATATCTACTCCACCACCCCATTACCCCTCGGCTCTGCGAGCGTAGCGACGCAGCCTCAGCCCATTCACCGATTCACCCATCGCCCCATTTTCCCAAAAATTTCAAAATGACCATCCTTTAACTTCGGGAGCTAGTTCTTTTCCTTAAACGCCCGATGTGGTTATGCATTCTGTTTTCTCTTCCATCTCCAATTTTGGCTACTTTTGCGCCGAATTTTAAACTAAATCAAATCATGAAACCAACCATAGCAATACTTGCCGGAGGCGGACCTGCCCCCGGAATCAACACCGTAATCGGAACCATCGCCAAAGTGTTTCTTACAGGAGGATACAGGGTTCTTGGGCTGCATGGCGGCTTTCAGAGCCTCTTCATCCCAAATCCTGAAATGGATGAAATCAATTTTGAACATGCCGATAATATTCATAAACAGGGAGGATCAGCCATCAGGATGAGCCGCTACAAACCGAAGGATTCGGAGTTCAGTACCGATTTTTTTATCCGCGAAAATGTGAAATTGCTGGTTACTATTGGCGGCGATGACACTGCCTCAACAGCCAACCGGATTGCAAAATACCTTCAGGAGCATGCGGTGAAGATCCAGAACATCCACGTACCCAAAACCATTGACAACGATTTGCCGCTTCCCGAAGGCTCGCCCACTTTTGGCTACCAGTCGGCAAAACAGGAGGGCGTTCGCATTGCACAGACCGTTTACGAAGATGCCCGCACCAGCGGTAACTGGTTCATCGTTTCGGCAATGGGTCGCGAAGCCGGGCACCTCGCTTTCGGAATTGGGGCTGCCTGCCACTACCCGATGATTATCATCCCGGAAATGTTTAACAAAACCGACCTCACCATCCGCAAGATTGTCCGCCTTATCATTTCGGCCATTCTCAAGAGGAAAGTTCTCGGAATCACTTACGGCGCTGTAATCATCAGCGAAGGAGTATTCCACTTTATGTCTGATACTGAGATCGAATCCACAGGCATCAACTTCACCTACGACGAACATGGCCACCCGGAGCTGGGAAATGTAAGCAAGGCCCACATTTTCAATATTCTCGTGCAGCGCGAACTGAAACGACTGAAACTGAACGTAAAGAGCCGCCCGGTGGAAATCGGCTACGAGATCAGATGTGTGCAACCGGTTGCATTCGACCTGCTTTACTGTGCATTGCTTGGCATGGGAGTTAAAAAGCTCTTTGACCAGGGCGCCACAGGTTGCATGGTTACCTCTGACCCCAACGGAGACATTTCACCGCTTTACCTGAAGGATGTGGAAGATGAAAAGGGAAAAGTCAGACCTCGCCTTGTCAATATCAACTCACAAAAGGCAAAACTCGTGTATGGATTCAACCACCAATACATCACCGAAGATGACTACGAGGCCGCCTCGAAATTTGTCGAAAATCCCGAAGAGTTTGATTTTTATAAAATCCTCGAGTGGGAAAAGATTGAAATTGTTTAAAATCAATTTGTTATGAGTACATTGGGTAACCTTCTCTGGCTGATTCTGGGCGGCATTATCATAGCAATTGAATATCTGGTAGCAAGCCTCATCCTGATGATTACCATTATTGGAATTCCTTTTGGCCTGCAAACGTTAAAGATGGGAATGCTGGCGCTTTGGCCATTTGGTCGTACCACCGTGCAGCGAAAATCAACCACCGGCTGTCTTTCGACTTTGATGAACATCATCTGGATCTTTGCCGGGGGGATTTGGATTGCCCTGAGTCATTTTGCCTTTGGGTTACTTCTGGCCATCACAATCATCGGGATTCCTTTTGCCCGTCAGCATTTCAAACTGGCTGGTCTGGCGCTCACTCCATTTGGAAGAGAGATTGTTCCGGCGTAGGAAAAGAGTGGGCAGTTCCCAGTGGGCAGTGGGCAGTGGGCAGTGGGCCGTCCTCAGTAGGCAGGAAGAAGTAAGAAGTAAAAAGTAAGAAGTAAAAAGTAAAAAGCAATAAGTAAAACGTCGAGCGTCAAACATCGAATGCCGATCGCCAGACATCGAACGCCAAACGTCGAACGTCGAACGCCAAGCGTCGAACTCAAAATCCGGTTCAAAATGTCTTTGGACTAATTTTCCTTTTCGGGTGGGATGCTGAGATTATCGAGTTCAAGTTTTAAATCGGAGAGAAAACCTCTTATTTTTTGTAACGACTTGACAATCTCTACTTTATCTATCGTATCAGCTTTGTTCTGATCGAGTTTTTCACGGGCGCCTTTTAGTGTAAATCCACGCTCCTTAACCAGATGATAAATTACACGGAAATGCTCTACATCCTGAGGCGTAAATAGCCGGTTCCCTTTTTTATTCTTTTTCGGTTGAATAATGTCGAACTCCTTTTCCCAAAACCTGATCAGCGACGGACTGACATCAAACATACCGGCCACTTCGCCAATTTTATAATACATCTTTTCGACTGTGGGGGCTTTTGCCATAAGGGAGGAGGTTTATTTCAAAGTTGGAGCAGCCAGATTATTTTAAATTTCAAATGTCAATTCACTCCATTCAAAGTCCTTCGGACAAATGTCAAAGAAATCGCATATTCAAAAAATCAAATTAAATCAATTTCAGCGAGTTAGATTCTTTTTGTGTTTGAATTTTTGACCATTTGAGCTTTGAACTTTTGAATTTGTTTGGTATTTGAGTTTTGTTTATGTAGATTAATCCATTGATTGAGATGGCCTTGAGGAATACTCGATCATTCGTTGATAGTCTTCCGGAGTTATGTCATTGAAGAAGAAGTTGATCGGATTGATGGCCCTGCCGTTCTTACGTACTTCGTAGTGGAGGTGCGGACCGCTTGATTTTCCGGTGTTTCCCACCGTTGCGATCACTTCGCCGCGTTTTACCTTCTGCCCGGGCTTTACTTTGATATCCTTGCAATGCGCATAAAAAGTGGCGTAACCAAACCCGTGATCTATTAAAAGATTGTTCCCGTAATGGCTTTTTCCTTTTTCGACAAACCCGATAGTGCCGTCGCCTGTAGCGTAGATTTTGGTTCCCACCGGCGCCGAAAAGTCCACTCCTTCGTGCATCTTCATCACCTTATAAAATGGATCAATCCGGTACCCGAAGTAGGATGAAATCAGACGGATGTCTTTGGTATTAACGGGCTGAATGGCTGGTATAGAGGCAAGGAACTGGGCTTTGTTTTTTGCCATCTCGAACACTTCGTCGAACGATTTGGATTGAACCACAAGTTGCCCGGTCAACTGATCCAATTTTTCGGTGGTACTTACCAGCAGCTTGGAGTAGAGATATCCATCGAGCTTGGCATAACGGTCAACTCCCCCAAAACCTGCTTTCCGCACCGAGCTTGGTACTGGCTCAGCTTCGAAGATGACGCGGTAAATATTGTCGTCCCGCTCCTGCAGATCCTGAACTACTTTATTCACTTGGTCAAGGCGGTCGTTAAGCAGGCGGTACTGAAATTCCATGTGCGAAAGTTCGCGCTTCAGGTAGCGTTCTTTTGGCGAATCGTGGTAGCTGTAAGCTACAGCAAGCACGGCAATGGCATAAAGCGCTGCGGCAAAAAGATAAAGAAGAACTTTCCTGACTTTCTTTCTGAACGGGTACTTTACGATTTCAAAGGTGATGGTTACAGGATCGAAATGATACTTGGCTTTTCCCATATGAATCGTTTACAAAATAGATTGATTACCTTAACAGTCGGCAAAATTAGCCAAAAAAACTAATTTTGCACACTTTTTTAGAGCATCAATAACACCCAAATCTTTCATTTATTGCATTATGAATTCTGCTAAAATTCGCCAGACTTTTCTCGATTTCTTTGAAAATAAGCAACATAAAATCGTTTCATCCGCCCCGATGGTGGTAAAAAACGATCCAACTCTTATGTTTACCAATGCCGGGATGAACCAGTTTAAAGATATCTTTCTGGGAAATTCTCCGGTGGTTTATCCCCGGATAGCCAATTCCCAGAAATGCCTTCGTGTTTCAGGTAAACACAATGACCTGGAGGAGGTAGGGCATGATACCTATCATCATACCATGTTCGAAATGCTTGGCAATTGGTCGTTTGGCGATTATTTCAAAAAAGAAGCGATTGAATGGGGATGGGAATTGTTGACGGACGTTTACGGTCTGGAAAAAGACCGGCTCTATGTCACCGTTTTCGGAGGCGATCAATCGGAAAACCTGGAACCGGACAATGAAGCACGCGAAGTTTGGCGAGCTATTGTTCCGGACGAGAGAATTTTGTTTGGGTCAAAAAAAGACAATTTCTGGGAAATGGGCGATGCCGGCCCATGCGGCCCCTGCTCTGAAATTCATGTTGATCTGCGGAGCGATGATGAACGGCGGCAAAAACCGGGAAGTGAAATGGTGAACACCGGCCACCCGGAAGTGATTGAAATCTGGAACCTTGTGTTTATCCAGTACAACCGCAAAAACGACGGATCATTGGAGCCTCTCCCGGCCAAACACGTTGACACCGGTATGGGCTTCGAGCGGTTGACGATGGCTTTGCAGCACAAAAAATCGAACTACGACACCGATGTTTTTCAGCCCGTGATTGCTGATATTGGACGGATTACCGGTAAGAAATACGGCGATAACCAGAAGCAGGACATCGCCATGCGGGTGATTGCCGACCATTTGCGCGCCATCGCTTTTGCCATTGCCGACGGACAATTGCCCTCAAACAACAAAGCAGGCTATGTAATACGGAGAATTCTGCGCCGCGCAGTGCGCTACGGCTTTACCTTCCTCGATTGCAAAGAGCCTTTCATCAATAAACTTGTAAAAGTCCTGGTGCAGGAAATGGGAGCATTTTTCCCCGAACTGAAAGCTCAGCAGGAGTTGATTACCAAAGTAATTGCTGAAGAGGAAAACGCATTCCTGCGCACGCTTTCGCAAGGAATCAAAAGATTTGAACTCTACATCGAAGCACATCCGGGGTTGACCGAAATTGACGGCGCTTTTGCCTTCGAACTCTTTGATACCTATGGTTTTCCGGTGGATTTGACCCAACTGATAGCACGTGAGAACAATCTCTCTGTTGACATGGAAGCGTTTAGCCGCAACCTTGAACAGCAAAAGCAACGCTCCCGTCTTGCAGCCGAAGTGGACACTGATGAATGGGTAGAGATCAGAAAAGGCAACGACAAAACCCTTTTTATGGGCTATGAAACCCTTGTGGCTGAAGCACAGATTATGAAGTTCAGAAAGGTAAAGACACAGAAGGATACCTTCTACCAGATTGTCCTGGATCAAACCCCGTTTTATGCCGAATCCGGCGGACAGGTGGGCGATCGCGGCACCCTGACATCCGGCGATGAGACAATTATCATTAAGGACACCCAGAAAGAGAACGACCTGATTGTGCATATCACCGAAAAACTTCCTGCCGATGTTTCGGTAGTATTTGTAGCACAGGTGGATGCCGAAAAGCGCCGCATGACCATGAACCATCACAGCGCCACCCACCTGATGCACGCAGCATTGAAGAAAGTGCTCGGAAATCATGTGGAACAGCGCGGATCCCTGGTGGACGAGAACCGCCTGCGTTTCGACTTTTCTCATTTTGCAAAAATGACTCCTGAGGAGATCAGGAAAGTGGAAGCGATCGTTAATGCCAAAATCAGGGAAAATGTGCCCGTGCACGACCAGCGGGAAGTACCGATAGATGAAGCCAAAGCTATGGGAGCAGCGGCTCTTTTTGGCGAGAAATACGGCGAGCGCGTACGGGTAATAACCTTCGATCCAGCCTATTCCATCGAGTTTTGCGGAGGTACGCACGTTCCCTCCACAGGCCAGATTGGGATGTTTAAGATTGTTTCGGAAACTGCTATTGCTGCCGGGATTCGCCGTATCGAAGCCATCACTGCCGACCGGGTGGAGGAGATGCTGCACGACCACGAAAGTGTAATTTCCGGCCTGAAAGATATCTTCAAAAATAAGCCTGATCTGGTAAAAGCGGTTCATGAGCTTCAGGATGAAAAGAAAGCCCTCGAGAAGCAGATCGAGGCCATGAAGCGTGAAAAAATCGCTAACCTGAAATTTGTGCTGAAACAGCAGGCTGAAAATGTTAACGGCATTAATTTTATAGCCCGGAAAATTGAAGGCGACGCCCAGGGCGCCAAAGACCTCGCTTTTATGCTGAAGGATATCGTGGAGAATATGTGCCTGGTACTTGGTTACGAAAGTGATGGAAAAGCCGGCCTCACCGTAATGATTGCCGACGAACTGGTAAAAAGCCACAACCTCAATGCCGGCCAGATCATCCGCGAAATAGCCAAAGAGATAGAAGGCGGCGGCGGCGGACAGGCTCATTTTGCTACCGCAGGCGGTAAGAACCCCGCCGGGATTGAGAGGGCATTGGAGAGAGCGAGAGCACTCCTTGTGAAATAGTTATAGGTAAGAAATTTGGGTTAAAGCAATAAAACAGATAAGTGACTAAAAATCCGGTAGATGTAACTTTTCTTCCGAAAATTTTGTAGTTCGCAAAAAAGTCCGATCTTTGCCGACCAAATTTTTAATTGTGTATTAATCATTTAACTAAGTAAAATGCCAACAAAAATCAGATTGCAGAGACATGGTAAAAAGGGTCGCCCCTTCTACCATATTGTTATTGCGGATGGTCGGGCACCACGTGACGGAAGATTTACCGAAAGGATTGGTACTTACAACCCGGTTGCAAATCCGGCGGAGATTACCCTCGACTTCGACAGAGCCATTTACTGGCTTCAGGTTGGAGCTCAACCCACCGACACAGTGCGTACGCTCTTTTCGTTCAAAGGAGTTTTGTACAAAAACCACCTGCTCAAAGGAGTGAAAAAAGGCGCCCTAACTGCCGAAGAGGCCGAATTGAAATTCCAGCAGTGGAAAGAAGACAAACAGCAGCGCTTCCTCAACTCGTTGAAAGAAATGGAAAACAAGAAGCGCTCGGATTTGAAAAAGAGCATCGAGGAAGAGGCTAAGATTAAGGAAAAGCGTGCTGAAGACATAGCCAAAAAGCGTGCTGAAGAGATCGAAAAACAAGTGAGAGCGGCTCAGGAGAAGAAAGCAGCCAAAGAGGCCGAAGATGCAGAACCCGCTCAGACTGAAGAGTAAATCATACTTCAATCGTTTCACAAAACATCTAAGCCGGAGAGATCAGCAACAGGCCGATTCTCCGGTTTTTTTTATGCCATGAATAGAGAAGATTTTATAGAATTCGGGAAAATCACCAAAGCCAACAGGAAGACGGCTGAAATAACCATTGCTACAGAGGTAGCGCTGCCAGACCCACCTCCCGCCTTTGAAATTATTTTTCTGGAAATTGATGGCGGGCTGGTACCATTTTTCCTGAAAGAGTTTGATGTGAGGGCAAATAACGCTGTTGGTCTGGTCGAAGACTACGACTCGCCGGACAAAGCACAGAAGCTGGTTGGCTGTCGGGTCTTTATCAAAAAGGAACTCCTGGCTGGAGGCAGCGATGAAATTTTCTACAAGGCGATTATTGGTTTCGCGGTTTTCGACCAAACATTGGGTGAGATCGGCAGGATTGCTGAGATTTTCGAGACTCCTCACCAGATTTTACTTCAGGTGATCAAAGATGACCGGGAGATACTGATTCCGCTGGTTGAGGAATTTACCCTCAGCATTAACAAGCGTAAAAAGCAGCTTTTTATGGATTTGCCGGAGGGATTGACTGAGCTGTAACCAACTCATAATGAACGCTCATGGAGGATTTCAGTTTTCGGCAGTTCACCATTTCCCATCAACGATCCACGCTGAAAGTAGGCACGGACGCTCTACTGCTTGGTGCGCTGGCCAGTTTGTCTGGAAACGAAAAATTGATCCTTGATGTGGGCGCCGGCTGCGGTGTTATAGCCCTGATGCTTGCGCAAAGATCACCCGCTGTTATAGATGCCATCGAGATTGATGTGCAATCGGCGCTGGAAGCTGGTTCCAATTTTAAACGCTCACCCTGGTCAAACAGGCTGAAATCAATCAGCACATCATTTCAGGATTATTCGGTTTCGTGTAATAATCAGTATGATTTGATTGTGAGCAATCCACCCTTTTTTCAAAATTGCCTTTTACCCCAGGAGAAAAAATCAAGTCTTGCCAAACACAACCGGCAACTTGGATTTGATGAGTTTTTGAGCTGTACTGTCAATGTTTTATCCTCTGATGGCTCTTTGGCTGTGATCCTCCCGGTTGCTGAATCGGAAGTTTTTACTCAAAAAGCTCAGGAACACGGCTTGTTGCTTTATCGTTTGACTGAAATCATACCGATTGAAAACAAAAAGGCAAACCGAAAAGTCCTGCATTTTTCAAAGAAAATCAGCGCAGCACAGGTTCATCAGGTAATTACACTTAGAGAGAAAGACGGAAAATTCTCTGAGGAGTACAAAACGCTTACCCGTGATTTTCATCCGGAGGAATATTTCAGGTAAATGCTATGCAATTATTTTGCAGAATTCCTGAACCGAACGATGTTTCGGGCCATCCCTCTGAAGACAAAAAAGTGAAACGGCATCACTGAATACCAGTAGAGTCGTCCGGCCAGGCCTTTTGGGCGGAATGTGGCAGTTTGCACAAGACGGGCTCTGGTCCCCGTATCTTTGATTATAAACTCCAGCCATGCTTCGCCGGGAAGTTTCATTTCGGCGTACAGCAGCAGGCGTTTGTTTTCGCGGTCGGCAGCCAGAACTCTCCAGAAATCGAGCGTGTCGCCGGTATGAATCGTTGTCGGGCTGGTACGGCCTCTTCGCAACCCGACGCCGCCCTGGAGTTTATCCAAAAATCCACGCAACTGCCAGAGCCAGTCGGCATAATACCAACCTCTGGCGCCGCCTATAGCCCAGATGTTATCGAGTACCCGCTCAGGATCGCCCGGAATCAGGATTTCCCTCTGATCTTTGTAGCATCCGAAAACCGGAACATTGACGTGCGCCAGCAGCGAATTGTCGGCGCTGCTCGAAACCAGGGCATCCTTCCAACTCGAAACCACCATGTTCTGCTCGATGCGCTGAAATGCCATCCGGACGGCCTCCTTGTAAGATATTGGATTGATATTCAATAGTTTTTCAAGCTCGTTGTTGCGGGCAATCACCTCCACCTTCATGCTGTTTACCAGGTTTACGGCGAGTTGGTATGAGGTGGAAGTTACGAAGTAAAGCCAGTAGGAGGAGAGCCGGGGCGTCATCACAGGCACGGTATATATGTACCTTTTAAGTCCGCGTACTTCGGCATATTGCAGCAGCATTTCCTTGTAGGTCAGTACTTCAGGGCCGCCTATATCGAAGGATTTGTTAAAAGTATCGCTACGCAGCAACACGCCGGTAAGGTATTCCATAACGTTTCGCACGGCAACAGGCTGACTTTTGGTGTTCAGCCACCGTGGGGTAATCATTACCGGCAACTTTTCTGCCAGATCGCGGATAATTTCAAATGATGCGCTGCCCGAACCTACAATGATGCCTGCTTTTATGGCTGTAACGGGCACTTTTCCGGTTCTTAAAACTTTTTCCACTTTTTGCCTGGATCTCAGGTGCCTGGAAAGGTTTTCATTGTTGTCAATTCCGCCAAGATAAATCACCTGTCTGGCCTGTGTCTGGTGAATGAGTTTGACAAAATTGTTTGCTGATTGTACCTCCAGTTGCTCAAAGTCTTCGGTACTGGCGCTCATCGAATGTATAAGAAAGTAAGCTGCATCAATATCCCGGATGATTTCAGATGAAGGAATTTCTTTCAGAAAATCAACTTCGAAAAGCCTGATGCCGGGATACTTCGAAAGAAGCTCCGGAGGAAAGCGCTGTTTGTCGCGCACACAGCAGATTACCTCATGCCCCTTACCGATTAGCAGCGGAAGAAGACGCTTCCCGATGTATCCTGTGGTTCCAGTTAGTAGAATTTTCATTGGTAGATTCATTGACTTTTTGCACAACAAGCAGGTCAGCATCAGCTTGTTGATTGTCAGTGCCAACTAACAATCTGCAGCCGAAATAGTTTGGCGTTCCGGAAACACTTCATGCCGATCAACCAGGTAACTGGATTTGTGCTATTTTTGCAGCCTTGTAAGCATTTACACAAAGTAAAAAATGAGAAATCTCCTGGTACTTTTCTTTGCTCTGTTGATAACAACTTCCTGTGGCAGCGGAAACGGCGACAAGCTCCCAGCTGACATGGTAAGAAATCCAAAATCGGCCACTAAAAGCGGGAACGGCGACATGATGCCCGCGATCGCATTCGAAAAGACAACCCACGATTTTGGCAGGCTGATTATGGGCGAGAAGGTTAGCTATGCTTTCAAATTCAAAAATTCCGGCTCCTCCGACCTGATAATCACCAACGTGAGCACCAGTTGTGGCTGCGCGGTTCCCACCTACACCAGCAAACCGGTAAAACCAGGTGAACAGGGTATCCTGTCTGTTTCGTTCGACAGCAATAACCGTAAAGGGTTTCAAAACAAAACCATTACGGTTGTTACCAATACCCAGCCCAACACTACCACCTTGAGCATCAAAGCGATGGTGGTAACACCCGGACAGAACTAAACCGAATCAATTTCTAAAACATAAACTAAATTTTTATGACCAGTCCAATTCTGAATTTTGTCTTATTAATGCAAAACCCCGAAGGTAACGAGGGTGGCGGTATGTCGTTCATTATCATGATCCTGCTGATGATCGTGGTGTTTTATTTTTTCATGATCCGTCCGCAGGCGCGCAAAGCCAAGCAGCAGAAAAACTTTCGCGACAACCTCAAAAAAGGCGATAAGATCATCACCATCGGTGGAATTCATGGAAGAATCCTCGAAGTGAAAGAAACTACCATCATCATCCAAACCGAAGGTGAAGGCAGGTTGAAGATCGAAAAGAGTGCCGCTGCCGTGGATGCCAGTTCGCAACTCGACGAGCAGGCTGCCCTGCCGCAGAAATAGTTTTAATCTCTTCGTATTAAGGTTACGCCCAATCTTCAGACGATCAGGCGTAACCTTGACTTTTTTTAAAGTGATTATCAATCAATCTATCCACTAATAACCGGTGAACACTTTTAAACGACTCATCAGCCCGGACGACAGTAACTACCGTTACAAAACAACGGTATTTTTGATCTGCCTGGTGATTTCGTCTTCGATCTGGTTTTTGACGAAATTTGCCTCTCAATACCCGGTAGAGATACGTTACTCATTGAAATTCAGTGGAGTACCTGAAGACAGGGTTTTGGTCAATCAGTCGGATAGTATGCTGAGGATTAACGTGAAAGCCTCCGGTTTTGCTTTGTTGAAACACCAGTATTTCAATAAAACAAAACCTTTCGAAGTAAATGTCGGCCAATTCATTGGCCTTTTAAAAGGCGAATCTGCGGATGTGACTGTTGATAGCGACCTGATTGCGAGACAAATCAAAGAAACGCAGGGTGGAATACCCGGAACCATCGAGTACGTTTTTCCTGAAGCGTTGGTGTTTCGGCTCGACAGGGGCAATTTTAAGGAGGTTCCCCTGATTCCGGATGTGAGTTATACACTTATGAAGCAATATTTTGCTTACGACTCGCTGATGGTTGAGCCATCAACAGTGAGAATTTTCGGAATTTCTGAAGACCTCAGCAAAATCAATTACGTAAAAACTGCCCCGCTGAAGTTGGATAATCTCTCTGAGTCGGTGGATCGTGCGGTTGAAATTTTAAATCCAAGGCAAACCGGGGGCATTAGGGTGGAGCCAACCTCAGCCCGGATCACCCTTCAGGTCGAAAAATTTACCGAAGCCGGGATCGAAGTTCCCATTCAACCGGTCAACCTCCCTTCAGGCATGAGGGTAAAACTGTTTCCGGAAAAAGTAACAGTTTATTATATGGTGGCGCTGAAAGATTTCAAAAGAATTGATCCTGAAATGTTTAACTGCAAAGTGAACCTTTCAAAACTCAAAGAGCAAACCGGTCAAAGAATCAGCGTCGAAGTTACCAACAGTCCTTCGTATGTCAAATTACAACGTGTGGCGCCGCCCGATGTCGAATTTATCATCCTCAAATAATGCTGAAAATTGGACTCACCGGGGGAATAGGAAGCGGGAAAACGCTGGTGGCTGAGATTTTTAAAACCCTGCAGATCCCGGTTTTCAATGCTGACCAGCAGGCAAAATCATTATTGCATACCCCCTGGACTAAGGATCAATTGAGAAAAATATTTGGCGATGCAATTTTTGGGCTTGATGAAATTGACCGAAAAGCTCTTGCAAACGTGGTTTTCAGCCAGCCCGACAAACTGGCGCTACTCAACGAAGTGATTCATCCAAAGGTGCATGAGCTTTTTTACACCTTTGCCAATGAAACCGCTTCCAGCCGATTCATCATTTATGAAGCGGCAATCCTGATTGAGACAGGTTTTTATCAACAGCTTGACAACCTGATTCTGGTGACGGCTGATGAAGAACTGCGCATATCGAGGGTGATGAAGCGCGACAATGTCAGTCGTGAAATGGTTGTACAGCGAATGAAAAACCAATGGCCGGATGAAAAGAAAATTCCTGTTTCCGGATTTGTCATCCGCAACGACGAAAATTCCCTGCTCATTCCACAGGTACTTGCAGTTTTCAACCAATTAATTAAGTCGTAGGATTACTGGCTAAAATGTTGCTAAAGAGCCAACTATCCAAAGGGCAACTATCACGACCCCAAGCAATCCATTAATGAGGTACTTGTTCCTAACGGATTCGTTTTCAAGTTTAACACGGATTTTCAGCGAATACACTGTTATGACGATGGCAGAGGAAAAAACTGCAGCAAGCGTGGCCTTTACCAGCAGATGCTCTATCAGTTTGTCAGCACCCCAGTGTCCGGTAACATAAGTGTTCATTATTCCGAAAATCCCAAAAGCAAGAAAAATAGTCAGTATGCAGGAAAGTGCGAGGTTTTGCAGCCGCAGATTTTTGGAAGACATAAAAAGCGATGCTGCCAATTCAAAGCTTATTCCCATAAAGAGCATTGCCAGCGGGGCATTCAATTGCACGCTGAACGGACAACTGTAACAATGATAATTATTGAATTTGAAGAGGACAGCGATTAGGACAATCAGTGTGGAAACCCCCGGTCTGGGAAGCTTTAACCGTGCAAAAACAAGCATTGCCAGTGAGATGGCGTTTACTATTGAGGAGCGGTAAGGCATGGCAAAACTGCCGATTAAGGCCTCATTCAAACCTATCAGAGAACCAAAAAGCAAAATCCACATCCAATTCATTTTGAGGAACATAGCGATAATATTTTATGTTGAACTTGAATACTAATTCAGCGCCTGCTTTAATCCAAAACAAATTCAAAATTACAAAAATGATGCAATGAGGGATTGCTATCCGATGGGCAAATGCACCTCTTGCCACGAGTAATCATATCAAAGTATTTCTGTTGCCTGCAGATAAAATGCAGACTGGTACCATTTTTTAGAGGTATTCCGGATATTTGCAAACTAATGATTGAATTTCAAACCGTTAATTAACTCGTTTATTATTTGATTATCAGTGTTTTCGCATCACGCAGTGAGGTAATTGGTACTCCTGTTTTTTAATCTGGCAACTGGCACAAAGTTTTGGGTCGCAGCAGGTCATGCAAACGCGTTTGTGTGAAACAAAACTCTCCAGTTGCACATTGGTGGAGAGAAAATCCTCCTTCACGGGTTCTTCTTTAATCAGATCGGTGGTGAGGTATTTTTTGTTGGAATCGGAGAAAACGGTAACTACAACAGACTCGCTTCCCAGTAATTCCTGTGCCTTTAGGGCTCCCAGAAAGTTGGCGCCCGACGAAATTCCCACGCCCAGACCAAGTTCAGCGGATAACTTTTGCGCCATGATAATGGCGTCTCCATCGTCAATACTGATTACACTGTCCAGTTTATTAAGTTCGCAGATGGATGGGATAAACTCATCTGAAATGCCCTGAATCCTGTGTTTCCCGACTTTATAACCGGTCGAGAGAGTAGGGGAGTTGGAGGGCTCGAGCGGGTAAATTTTGACCGAAGGATTTTGCTCCTTCAGGTACCTGCCCACGCCCATCACCGTGCCGCCGGTGCCCACACCTGCTACAAATGCATCTGGTGTTACATGGTTGAATTTCAACTGCCACCAGATTTCGGGGCCGGTGGTGTAATAATGCGCATCAGGATTATTTTTATTGCTGAACTGCAGCGGTAAGAAGCCATCGTTCTCTTCAGCGGCTTGGTTTGCCATTTCAATGCTTCCCAAAAATCCCCCCTCTTCCTTGCTCACCAGCCTGATATCCGCACCCAGCGACCTTATGATGTTCTTCCGCTCATCACTCATCCAATTGGGCATAAAAATATTCACCTTATGGCCCAGTGCCCGGCCGATGGCGGCAAAAGCAATACCTGTATTTCCGCTGGTGGCCTCATAAATTCCCATCCCCGGCTTCAGGTCGCCACTGATCATCGCCTGCGACAGGATGTAGTAAGCCATTCTGTCCTTTATACTTCCGGTCATGTTCATGCTTTCGGCTTTGGCAAAAATCCGGCGCTTCTGGTTTTTGTAAGTGAAAAATATCTCCAGCAGCGGCGTGTTTCCAATGATGCCTTTGAGCGAGGTGATAAGTCTTTTTTCAGGAGCTAATTCTACAATCATGCGAATTCAGTATTTTGTAAATGAGGCAGTTGAGTTGTAAATAGTTTGAATTTCCATTAGTTAAATTCGAAATCAAAAGTACAATGATTCTTTGGCGAACATCATTTCAGAGTTAAAAAAAAGATTGAGCAACAATTGCGGAACGAAGTATTCAAATAATCTGCGGGATTACTGAGCGATTTTTGGTTTTCAGCAAAGTGATGCTTGTTCGGGAGCTTTTTAGTCATTGCCAGAAAACTACTGTTGTTGAAAATCATTGTTGACCCCAACCCAATTGGGAGCAATGATTTTCAACGATTTACTCCCATTTGGGGTGGAGTAAATGAATCGTTGAAAATCTATTTTGGGGAGTTTTCTGGCAATCACTTCTAATTAGCAAAAGCGCTGATTGTTAAAGTTTTACGGTGAATTTAAAAACCAATTCGATGGAATTATTTTTTTCCGATAATGAAATCAATCCCACTGTTGCATGGAATCCCGCACTTTTGGAATTTGTTGTAGTGCAACGAATCGGTTTCAAAGCTTATTTGCAGATAGCCGTAACTGCTCCCTCCGCCCCAGTTTGAGTAATGGGTTCCTGAGGGCAGAAATTTTAACCCGTAATTGTTGAATACCTCCGTATCATTGTAGGTAAAGGTAAAGTCAAGACAAGAATCCTGGCTGCTTAAAGATACTTCAGCCAGAACTTCATTGTAATAATGATTGACCACATACTGCCATTCGCCGTGGACCTGCTGCGGTGAGCCAATCCAATGGTGCGACGTCCCTTCAAAACTGCCTGCCCACTTTGAGAGATAGGATTTTACCTCGAGTGAAATTTCAGCCTCCCCGCTTGCGCCCTGGTTATCGTAAGCAGTGGCCTTAATAACATGAAACCCTTTGCTCTCTTCCGAAAGCAGGTTCCATTCGTAAGTCCAGGGTGATTCAAAAGCAGTGTGAACGAGCTTTCCGATGTCGGTAAATTCCACCCTGTCAATGGTTCCATCCCTATCAAATGGATCAACAATAAAAACGAGAAGTGTGTCATTATCAATCGTCAAATTGGAATCTGGTTGCAAAAAGCTGACTGTAGGTTTTTGATTTTCCTCTTTTTTCTCACAACCAAAAGCTGTTAACAGCAATAAAACCAAGAGACCGTGAACAAGGCTGATGTTGAAAGTTTTCATGGCCAAAGTATTGGGTTTGCAGATGCGTGCTTTTCGTTCAGGAACTATTTTTAGCAAATGTACTCGAAAAAGAGTACGGTTAGTCTCTACAGTAAATTACAATGACATGCACATACTTGCCTGGCCAATCAAACAATAAATTCAGCAGTCATGAGCTACCGGTAACATTTTACATATCGCCGAAAAGGCTGAATATCATTCGCACGTAGAAGTAGTAACTTGTAGCAAAATCGTTGTAAGGGTCGAGGTTGATGGATTTCCAGTAAAGTTGCACTCCGGGGTCAATCGAAACGGTTTCGTTGAACATAAACTTAACGCCGCCATTGAGGAAGAGCCCGTAGCCAATACCACCTTGGTAGATATTATAGGAAGTAAGATTGGTGTTGGGAACGTAATTTTGGTTGAGATAAATGTCAACGATCGAGTATTCTTGGTTGCCGATCATTATTTCGTTGCTAAGCACTTCGGTGCTGTTGAAATGGAAACCGGTTTCGATAAAGACGCTGGTTATCTGACCTGTGCGGTAATATTTGCTGATGCCCAGGTCGATGTTGATGCGCTCCTCTTCGCCACGAATGTAACCTTGCCTGAGAGCAGGTTCCGAAAATCCGGTGATGGAGTCAATCACAAGTTGAAATATCCCGGTAGTTTTGAGTTTTGCGTAATTCGACTGAATGAAGATGCCTGTGGTGTTATTGAAATTGTACTTGGCGTAAAACCCAGGCGAAATGGTTGAATTATACTTCAGGTTGAGCGGGTAATAAATCCACCAGGCAGTATCACCTGATTTCTGGTTATAGCTAGCTGCCCATTCGTTGCCAGCGCCGGTCCACTGAGGATGAGTAGTGTTGGGAAATTTGAGAATGTTCCGACTGTTCAGTTCCTGGTAAATGTCGTTGTACCAGTAATAATTATCAAGCACATAGGCGATGTTGTTTTCATTTTCAGGCATCCCGTTATAGAACATTGCTGAATTTTTATTCGCAAAATACATCCCCAGGTTAATCCCGAACTGCCATCCAGTGAGGTTGTACTCGCTCCAGTTTTTTTCTTCCGGCGTAAAGCGAGGCTCTCTTTGCTGCGATTGAACATTTCCTGAAATTAAAAGACTAATCGCCAGACTGAAAAAGAAAATCTGCAGGGTAAAAAGTTTTGTTTTCAATAGGTTGCGTTTTAGATCTGAATGATGGCAAAAATAGTTAAACCTCTCAATTTGCTGTTAATATGCTACGATTTAATCAAAGATTTTGCTCAAATAGGGGGAACAGATTAATTCAAATTTGAGGTTGTAAATCCCTGTTCGAACCTTTTGAAAAAAAAACTTTAGTTTCGTGAGCTCAAAAATTGAGTTATCCGACCATGGATTTTTCCAATTTGCAAAAACGATTTCCTGAACTTTATCCTTCATCCGGTGAGGGTTTGGTTTCAGCATTTGCACCGGGTCGCGTCAACCTGATCGGCGAGCATACCGACTACAATAATGGCTATGTTCTGCCTTGCGCAATTTCGACGGGTACCTGGCTGCTTGCCCGAAAAAATGATGATGGTCTTTTGCGGTTTGCCTCGCTCAACTTCAACGATTCTGCTGAAATCCCTATTGAAGATGTTTCCGGGAAAAGCAGGGTGAATTGGGTGAATTACCCTCTTGGTGTTATCAATCAGTTGATTGCAGAAGGGTTAAAACTCTCCGGTCTCGATCTGCTATTTTTTGGGAATATCCCAAACAGTGCTGGGCTATCGTCCTCGGCATCCATCGAAGTAGTGACAGCCACATTGCTCAACCATGTTTTCGGTCTGGGTATCAACAAAACGGAAATCGTGAAGTTGTCACAAAAAGCTGAGAATGAATTTATTGGTGTCAATTGTGGCATCATGGATCAATTTGCGGTAACCATCAACCAGAAAAACCATGCTCTCTTCCTCAATTGCCGCACTCTCGGTTATGAGCTTGTGCCGTTGAAACTGGATGGTTACAGGATCGTAATCCTTAACACTGGTAAAACACGTCAACTTGCCGAATCCAAATACAACGAGAGGGTGGCCGAATGTGCCAGGGCGGTGCAGTATCTGAGTACAATAAAACCCATCTCATCGCTGGGAGAGCTTACTTTCCAGGAGTTCGTCGGCTTTCGGCACATTATCCCAGACATAACCATCCGCAAACGGGCTCATCATGTGGTATCAGAAAATCAGCGGGTACTGGATGCCGTTAATGCGTTGAAAAATAATAACCTGCGACTATTTGGCAGCCTGATGAACGCTTCTCATAACTCCCTGCGTTACAACTATGAAGTGACGGGCGATGAGCTGGATACGATAGTGGAAGCAGCGCGCAACGTGGATGGAGTGCTGGGTGCGAGGATGACCGGCGCCGGATTTGGAGGTTGCGCGGTAAGTATAGTTGATGAACAAAACGTTCCTCTCTTCATCCAACAGGTAGCCGAAAGATACACAAGAAAAACCGGGCTCACCCCTGAGTTTTATGTTAGCGAAACCAATCATGGCGCTTATATTATTCAAGATTAATTCTCAAACCAGGACAAAATACCATTATGGGAAATCCAGATAAAAACAACAACGGCGATAAGCCCAAAAAACTCTCAGAAGAGTTTTACGAAAAAGAACTTGCCAAAATGCAGGTCGAGCTGGTTAAGCTTCAGGAGTGGGTCAAACTGAAGGGATTGAAGGTGGTAGTAATTTTCGAAGGGCGCGATGCTGCCGGCAAAGGCGGTACCATCAAAAGAATCATCCAAAGCCTAAACCCCCGCATTTGCAGAGTGGCGGCGCTGGCAACTCCTACCGAGCGGGAAAAGACGCAGTGGTACTTCCAGCGTTATGTTGCTCATCTTCCGGCTGCCGGTGAAATAGTGCTCTTCGATCGTAGCTGGTATAACCGTGCAGGCGTGGAGCGGGTGCTGGGCTTTTGTACCGAAGATGAGTACTGGGAATTCCTCCGTTCGTGCCCCCACTTCGAAGCTATGCTCATCCGGTCAGGAATTATTCTGATAAAATACTGGTTTTCAGTAAGTGTGGAAGAGCAGGAAAAGAGATTTCAGGCTCGTATTGCCGATCCGACCAAGCGTTGGAAACTTAGTCCTATGGACTTGAAATCGAGAGAGATGTGGGTAGAGTATTCCAAAGCCAAAGATGAAATGTTCTCCTATACCGATACGAAAGTTTCGCCCTGGTACGTGGTTCCTTCCGATGATAAAAAGCGTGCCCGCCTCAACTGCATCCATCATTTTTTGAGGATGGTTCCTTACGAAGATCTCACCCCCGGCCCGATGACATTACCCGATAGGCCGACAAGTAAAGGCTACGTCAGGCCGCCAATGCATGAGCAGACCTTTGTGCCCGATGTATATTGAAAGTTTTTAGTGTAATGATAATCAGATAGTTGAGGGAATTGCGCCAGGATTAGCAGAAAACTGGAGGTGCAAGTATTGAATGAATTTTCAAAAGCTGGATCAATGGAATATGCGTGTGTGCATTGCGGCGCCGATTGTGGCAAAAGCCCTGTGATTTGGAACGGGAAATCGTTCTGCTGCCACGGGTGTAAGGCCGTTTATGAGATTTTGAACGAGAAGGAGTTGGGCGAGTATTACCACATACAACCCATGTCGGGGATACGCATCGAGAAACCCCAGCAACTCGAAAAATTTGCTTTTCTCGATAATCCCGAAATCGCTGGAAAGCTGCTTGATTTCAACGATGGAAATGTTTCGAGGGTTACCTTTTTCATTCCCGCCATCCACTGCGCTTCGTGCATCTGGCTGCTGGAGCATCTCAATTCGTTGCATCCGGCCATCTCTTACTCGGACGTCAACTTTCCGAAAAAAGAGGTTCATGTTACCTTTCGCAGCGACCAGCTAACAATCAGGGAGTTGGCCGAACTGCTTGCAGCCATTCATTATATTCCCGAAATCACCCTCGACCGGCTTGAACCCCGAAAAAAATCCAAAACGAACCGTGACCTGCTGATCAAAATCGGGATTGCCTCCTTCAGCTTTCTCAACATTATGATGTACAGCTTTCCGGAATATGTGCCCGGTGGCGATCTTTTGGAGCAGGAATTCAAGCATATCTTCGGATGGCTCAGCTTTTTGCTGATTTTGCCGGTGGTGTTCTACAGCGCATCTGATTATTACCTTTCAGCCTGGAAGGGTCTGAAGCACAGGATAATAAGCATTGACCTCCCCATAACTCTCGGGGTAGTGGCGCTTTTTCTGCAGAGTAGCTGGGAAGTTTTCAATGGCAATGGCATAGGCTATATGGATTCGCTGGCCGGGCTTATTTTTTTTCTGCTTATAGGTAAATGGTACCAGGGCAGAACCTACCAGGCGCTTTCGTTTGAGAGGGATTACAAATCCTACTTTCCGGTGGCGATAACCAGGATTGAGGAGGGCAGGCAGGAGATGGTTCCGATAAGCAGCCTGCGCAAAGGCGACCGGATCATGGTTCGGAACCAGGAGTTGATCCCAGCCGACTCAAGGATTATTAAAGGAAAAGGAAATATTGATTATTCGTTTGTAACCGGCGAAGCGCTGCCTGTTCAGCGTAAAGAGGGCGATTTTATCTATGCCGGAGGTCGTCAGGTGGGCAGCTCTTTTGAACTTATTGTGGAAAAGGAGGTTGAGCAAAGTTACCTTACCCAGCTTTGGAACCAGAAAAGCACAAAAAGCGAGGCATCGCTGCTCCGCAACCATGTGAACCACATCAGCCATTATTTCACCATTATTGTGCTGATAATTGCTTTCACCGCCTTTTTCTATTGGCTGAAAACCGATTTCGCTACAGCTGTGTATGTTTTTAGTTCAGTGCTGATTATTGCCTGCCCCTGCGCCCTTGCACTCACGGTTCCATTCACATTTGGCAGCACGATGCGCGCCTTTGGCCGAAGGGGTTTTTACCTTAAAAAAACCGATGTGATCGAAAATCTCCATCGCACCAACACCATCGTTTTCGATAAAACCGGCACCATCACCATCAATCGTGAAGTGGATGTGGAGTTTAATGGCAGCTCGCTTTCTGAATCCGAAAGCGGGATGATCCGGTCGCAGGTGAGCCACTCATCACACCCACTGAGCCAGGCTATTTACAGTTTTCTCGGCCATGCCACATTGATGGAGCCGGATACTTTCGAGGAAATACCCGGAATGGGAATTACCGGCAGGGTGAACGGTCTGAGAATCAATATTGGATCACAGCTTTTTGTAAACGGACAGGCTGACGAGTATAACCTTGAGCAAAGCCGGGTTTATGTGAATATTGACGGCCAGAACCGCGGCTACTTTTCTATTGCCAATGTTTACCGCGATGGATTGAAAGAGGTGATTGCCAGTCTGAGAAGGAGCTTTGATCTGCACCTCATAACGGGGGATAACGAATCAGAAAAACAGCGACTTAAGGCCATTTTTGGTGATGAAGCCAGTCTGCATTTCAACCAAAGCCCAACCGACAAAAAGAGCTACATCCGCAATTTGAAAGAAGAGGGCAAAAAAGTGCTGATGATCGGCGATGGATTGAACGATGCAGGGGCGCTCAGCGAAAGCGAAACCGGTCTGACGGTGGCCGATGACGTCTTCAGCTTTTCACCGGCCTGCGACGCTATTATGACTTCAAAGATGTTTGGCAAACTCGACAGGTTTATCCATTTTACCAAACTTAGCTTCGGCGTGGTCAGGGCATCGTTTGTCATCTCACTCATTTACAATATTATAGGACTAAGTTTTGCAGTTACAGCCAATTTATCCCCATTGATCGCTGCTATTCTCATGCCCGTTAGTTCGATCTCCGTTGTAGCATTCGCCACGCTTTCCATCACCTTTTTAGCCGGAAGGAATTTGCCGCAAGGTTAATCTTTTTACAGAAAAGTCAACTCTACTTTTCCATTTTTCCAAAGATTTGTAACATACTGTTTTCTATTGCAATAGAATGATAAAAAGCCACTCAACAGAACTGAGGTTGCGTGGAGTGAATCCTTGAGCAGGTTTTATTACAATTCGTTTTCATTAAAAAGAGGAGGCTTAACCTGTAAAAGGCCCCAGAGAGTCACTTTCAGATAATTGTTGTCCGATTAATAGGGGGCTAAGCCAAATTGAACTCAAAAAAAAGTATTTTCATTTTTAAGTTGAGCGTGAGTTTATTTGACATAGTTTTGCTAAGTCAAAAAGTTAATGACTTTCCCATCCAAAGCCATTGAGACTATTGTCATTCAGGCGCTCTCAGTTCATAAATCATTAAATTTTTATCTCTAAATCATTTTTGCAATGAAAACAATTGTTGCTTTTCTGGCATTTTTGCTGTGCGGATTTGTGTTGTATCCACAAACAGATTCCGAAAAGCCTTCAAAAAATGTGGTTTTAGGAGAACTCCAATCTAAAAACGCCTCTCAACCGGTGGACAGCGTTCGGCAAGCAGCAAATCAACAGTACCTGATGGGAGGAGCCGATACGGATCAACGCATCCAAACGCAGTTCGTACCGTTAAACCAGGGCTGGACGGGAATTTCCTCCAGCCTCAACCCCGACAATCCGGCTGTGGCACAAATGATGGCTGCTATTGAGCAGCAACTTATCATCCTGATGGATTTTAAAGGCAACATTTACCAGCCATCCATCGAAAACACACTTGTAAACTGGGATTTTCGGCAGGGCTATTTTATCAAAATGGCATCGGCTGAAACACTTGAAATTATAGGTCTGGAGCCTTTAACAAAACAAATTGATCTGCAAACGGGCTGGAATTTGATACCTGTTTTGAGCGAAGTTGAAGTGGATATTGAAGATTACTTTTTTGATAATAATGATAAAATTGAAATAGTTACCGAAGCGGCCGGAGTAAAAGTTTTTTGGCCTGATAAAGCAATCGCCACCCTGACTCAGCTCATTCCGGGAAAAGCCTACCTGGTTAAAGTTAAAGAGCCGTTTTCGTTGTTCGAATTACCCACGATTACCACAACCCCAATTTCAGAGATAACCGCCACATCGGCCATTTCCGGAGGAAGTGTAGATGAAATTGGCAGCTCGCCTATTACTGCACGTGGCATAGTCTGGAACACCGATGGAAACGCAACCATTGATTTTAATCAGGGAATAACTTCAGATGGCCAGGGAACCGGAGAGTATGTAAGTATCCTTACCGGTCTTTCTCCCTCGACATTCTATTATGTAAGGTCTTATGCCACCAATCATGTGGGGACTGCTTATGGTGAAGAACTGGTTTTTGTTACCCTTCAGGATTTGTTCACATGTGGTGAAGTGTTTACCGACAGCCGCGACGGGCAACAATATCCAACGGTACACATCGGCAACCAGTGCTGGATGGCAGCCAATCTTAATATAGGTGAAATGGTTAGCGGGAATGTTGACCTGTTGGATAACGGAATTATCGAAAAACATTGCTACGACAACAGCCTTGCCAGATGCAGCGAATACGGCGGGCTTTATCAGTGGGATGAAGTGATGGAATATACTACTGTTGAAGGAGTTCAAGGGATTTGTCCGGAAGGTTGGTATTTTCCAACTGATGCACAATGGACAATCCTTGAAAACTTCGTTGGAGGATACCTGGTGGCTGGTGGAAAACTTAAAGAGGCAGGAACGGCGCATTGGCTTTCACCAAATGTTGGCGCTACCAACAGCAGCGGATTTACTGCTTTGGGAGGCGGATTTCTGAGCTTCAACAGGATTTTCTTTAATTTAAAAAGCACGGGTGTTTTCTGGACTTCTACAGCGCCACCTAATGAATACCCGTGGCCAAGAATTTTAAATCATAACCTCGAGGTTGTTTACCGGGTGAACTACTATCCTACAACCACCAGTTTCAGTGTAAGATGTGTCAGGGATGCACCTGCCCAGGTGAATATCCCAACTGTAATTACTACTCCTGTTACTGCTATTACCAGCAACTCAGCAGCTTCAGGTGGCACTGTAACGGAAGATGGTGGCGCGTTGGTTACTTCCCGCGGTATCGTATGGAGCTCGCTACAAACCCCAACGGTGGAAGTTTTTGATGGAATAACTTACGATGGGAACGGCGCCGGCGAATTTACAAGCGTTATGACCAATCTGTTGACCGAAACTACCTATTTTATCCGGGCCTATGCCACCAACAGCGAAGGAACAGCGTATGGCGATGAGTTGAGTTTCACAACCCAGTCGTTATCTTTTGTTTGTGGAAATACTTTTACCGACAGCAGGGATGGAAATCAATATAGTACCGTGCAAATCGGCAATCAGTGTTGGTTCTCCGAAAACCTGGCTTACCTGCCGGCAGTTAGCCCACCTTCTGAAGGATCGTATGAAGATCCGCTCTATTATGTTTACGGATACAACAGCTATTCAACTTCCGAAGCCATCGCCACACAAAATTATCAGACTTATGGAGCACTTTACAATTGGGTTGCATCTTCCACAGCATGTCCGCAGGGTTGGTATTTGCCCACCGACAATGACTGGAAAATACTTGAAGGCTTTGTGGACAGCCAATATGGTATCGGAAACCCGGTTTGGGATTTTGCCAGCTGGCGTGGCTTTGATGTGGGCAAAAACCTGAAAACCATCGATGGATGGTACATAAATTCCGGAACTGATCTCAGAGGATTTTCTGCTTTGCCCGGCGGTTACCGCGACCTTGATGGAAACTTTACCAGTTTGAGCATTGGTGGTGTCTGGTGGTCGTCATCACCAAACTCTGCAACAACTTCCTGGAGCCGGTTTCTGCATGGCTACTACGACGAATCCTACCGCAACAATGACAATACGGACTATGGTTTCAGTGTTCGTTGTTTAAAGAATGAATCACAGGTAAATCTACCGACTGTAATCACAACCGATGTAGTCAACATCACCGGAAACTCAGCCCGATGCGGAGGTGTAGTTACCAGCGATGGTGGCGCTGCCGTATCTTCACGGGGTGTGGTTTGGAATACTACAGGCTATCCCACAGTTGATGACAATGATGGGATCAGTTTTAATGGTGATGGTACTGGCAGTTTTACAAGCTATCTCACTTATCTTTTTCCCGAAACGCAATACTATGTAAGGGCATACGCTACCAATAGCTTAGGAACTTCATACGGAGGTCAGCATTTCTTCGAAACAACTTACGATTTCGACGACTGGAACCTTCATGAAGTCACACTTTACAATACCGCTGAAGCTGAAATTATCCACCGCACCGGTGATATTGATAACCTGGGCTTTGGCTGGCCAATGGGTTTCAATCCATTCTCGGGAGAAGAAACTCCTGTTCACAGCTTTCCATTTTATCCCGACCTCGCTGATCCTGAAGGAACAGACCGTATTATGGTAATCTCAGGATATAATTATAACAATGGAGGTTCGGTAGATGGATATACAGTTACCACCCAGCGACCTGATAATTTGCCCCAGACCATAAGTTTACAATTCGACACACAATCGGTTACTGTTCAATCTGTTGTAATTCAAATGTTTGTTGACGACTTCCAGCGCGGTGTGTTCGGAAACAATTATTTCCAGGTATCCATCAATGATGTTCGCATCCCAATTCTGGAATCTATTATTAATTCATTGGATCAAACAGGACCCATTGGCAAGCTGATTACAGTGCAGATTCCTGAATCATTTATTAATTTATTCGTGGATGGTGAAGTAAATCTATTTGTTGATGATCCCGTAAATAACGTTGGAGATGGGTTTGCAATTGATTTTGTCCGACTGCTTATAAACCCGGGAAGCTATCAAAATACAGGTACAATCTACGGCACTATTACTGATCCAAATGGTTACCCTGTTGAAGGGGCCACAGTAACTGCCTCTGGCGTAGTCACCGCTCTCACTGATGAATTCGGCTATTATGAACTGCTGAATGTTCCGGCCGGCCTCGTGTATTTGAGCGCATCAAAAAGTGGCTATTACCCTGAATCTATTTTGGTTGATTTGGTAAATGATACTGAAGTAGTCCAGAATTTCATCCTTCAACCCGCACCCATTCTTTGCGAAGGGCTTGATAATTGCGATCTTAGCTTTTCAACAGGTGGGGATGCTCCATGGTTTTCACAAAGCATTATATCTTTCGATAGTGAAGATGCAGTCCAAACCGGAGAAATTGAAGATAATGGGCAAACCTGGCTCGAAACCATCGTGGAAGGACCCGGTACTCTTTCTTTCTATTGTAAAGTTTCGTCAGAATATTTCTACGATTATCTGAATTTGTATGTCGGGGGAGAGCTTGTGTTTCGGCTGTCTGGTGAAACTTTGTGGAATTATGAAGAATTTGAAATTCCTGAGGGTTTTCATGCAGTGACATGGATTTATGAAAAGAATGGTTCAGTTTCCTCGGGCCAGGATGCGGGTTGGTTGGATCAGGTGCAGTTTAACGCAAAATAGATTCTGTCTTTTTTCGGTCTTTACCCCAAAGCAAGAGTAATAATGGCCGGTTCAATTCAAATGAGTTATTCAGGTTTGAATCCTGGCTAACGATTGCGTAATACTTTTTCACACTCATTATCAACCACTTTTATTTAGAAGAAGTTTAAATTACCTGATAATGAAATACATGTGATTACAATTCATACTTTTGCTCTGTTTTTAACCATTCAATACTTTTTTGGTGAAATGTCGGCAATCATCTTTTTAATCATACTGGGGATTGTGGTGGCTGGAGGATTTCTGGCTGCTTTCGTCTGGGCTGTGAGAAGCGGGCAGTACGATGATGATTATTCCCCGTCGGTGAGGATGCTTTTCGACAAGAAGGTTAAAAACAGCGAGGCTGATCAACAGCCTGTAAAACAAGAGGATAATATCGAAAATAAATAATACGATTATGGAGATACAGAAATTTACTTACGACAACAGGTTGGCGCGGATGTTTATGAATGCCACAATACTCTGGGGAATAGTGGGGATGCTGGTAGGCTTGATCATTGCTTTTGAGCTCTTTTTGCCTAACCTTAGCATGAATATTCCGTGGCTATCTTTCGGGAGGCTGCGGCCGCTGCACACCAACGCCGTGATTTTTGCTTTTGTGGGTAATGGAATGTTCACAGGGATTTATTATTCAACTCCCCGTTTGTTGAAAACTCCGATGTTCAGCGAGTTGCTCGGCAGGATTCATTTCTGGGGATGGCAGCTTATTATCGTTGCCGCCGCAATCACACTACCGCTGGGTTACACCGTAGGAAAAGAATATGCCGAACTGGAATGGCCGATTGACATTGCTATTGCGCTGATTTGGGTGGTCTTTGGTATCAACCTGATAATGACCACAGTAAAAAGAAGGGTAAAACACATCTACGTGGCCATCTGGTTTTACATTGCAACTTTTGTAACCGTTGCCGTGCTGCACATTGTCAACTCTATCAACGTTCCGGTTTCTTTACTGAAAAGTTACCCGATTTATGCAGGGGTTCAGGATGCGCTGGTTCAGTGGTGGTATGGCCATAATGCGGTGGCGTTTTTCCTCACCACACCTTACCTCGGGCTGATGTACTATTTCGTGCCAAAAGCAGCCAACAGGCCAATCTATTCCTATAAACTATCCATTATCCACTTCTGGGCGCTGATATTTCTATATATCTGGGCTGGTCCGCACCATTTACTCTACTCAGCGTTGCCCGACTGGGCGCAGGCTCTGGGTGTCGTTTTTTCGGTAATGCTTATTGCGCCTTCATGGGGAGGAATGATTAACGGATTACTCACCCTGAGAGGTGCATGGGACAAGGTGCGCGAAAGTCCGGTTTTGAAAATGTTTGTCGTTGGCATTACAGCTTACGGTATGTCAACCTTCGAGGGCCCAATGCTGTCGCTGAAAACGGTAAACGCACTTACTCATTTTACCGATTGGACAATTGCCCACGTACACATTGGCGCCCTGGGCTGGAATGGTATGCTAACCTTCGGAATGCTTTACTGGTTAATGCCCAAGCTCTTCAATACAAAGTTGTTCAGTGTAAAACTCGCCAACGCACACTTCTGGCTGGCTACAACCGGAATGCTCTTTTTTGCCATTCCGCTCTATTTTGCCGGCGTTACACAAAGTCTGATGTGGAAGCAATTTACCGCTGAAGGTTACCTGCAGTATCCCAACTTTATCGAAACCGTGGTTCAGATCCTACCGATGTATCATTTACGGGCTTTTGGTGGAATACTTTACATAACCGGTGTTATCCTGATGATTTACAACCTTATAAAAACTGCCCGTGCCGGTCAGTTCAATGCCGTTGACCACGACGAAGCTCCTGCTCTTGCAGCCGCCCACCACGGAAAAGATAAAGGCCATCGGATTATTGAAGCCAAACCGGTAGTTTTCACCATTTTGGCTACAGTGGCAATCCTGATTGGCGGGATTGTGGAATTTGTCCCGATGTTTATGATAAAAACCAATGTTCCCACTATTGCCAGCGTTCAGCCCTACACTCCTCTTGAATTACATGGTAGAGACCTGTATCTCAGGGAAGGTTGTTACAATTGCCATAGCCAGTTGATACGGCCTTTCAGATCGGAAGTTGAGCGCTACGGCGAATACAGCAAAGCCGGGGAGACTGTTTACGATCATCCTTTCCAGTTCGGTTCGAAGCGAACCGGTCCCGATCTGGCCAGAGAAGGAGTTCTGGGTGGACCTATCTATAAACCCGATTCCTGGCATTACAATCACATGGTTGACCCTCAAAAGCTTGTCGCCCAGTCTATTATGCCCGGTTATCCCTGGCTTGCAACCCGCAAACTTAATATCAGTAATACACCGCGCAAAATCGAAGTGATGCAGTTCTTCGGAATACCTTACCCTGAAGGTTATCCTCAGAAAGCCAATGAAGACCTGATGAAACAGGCAGGGCAGATTGCAGGCGGCCTGCGCAGCAGCGGGATAGAAGTGGAAGACGACAGGGAGATCATAGCGCTGATCGCTTACCTGCAAAGGCTCGGAACCGACATCAAAAAGCCTGCACCCACCGAAAAACAAACCATCAGATAGGTATTAGCCGGAATCATGAAACTCGTCACCAACATACTCGAGAATATCGGCCAGGTTGAATGGTTTCCGATTGCAGGGTTAGTCATCTTTTTCCTGTTCTTCATGGCCATCCTTGTCAGGGTGTTAAGAATGAAAAAAGAGGTTGTGGAATCAATTAGCCGTCTCCCGTTAGAAGATGATGAAAATCAACAAATTGATGTAAATATGTCCAGGTAACCTAAACGAAAAAATTTAGCAAAATGAATACAGAAAATATTACTCAGGATAAGAAGAATGAAGAATACGAAATAGACACCCTGACCAATGACAGGCTGCTGAAAGATCACGAGTACGACGGAATCCGCGAACTCGACAACGACCTGCCTTCGTGGTGGATTTGGCTGTTTGTGATCACTATCGTATTTTCGATTGTATATCTCGAAAGGCTCTGGATTTTCAAAGCTACCGACCTGATCCAGGACAAGGAATACGCCAGGGAAGTAGCAATTGTGCAGGCGGAAAGAGATGCAGCTGCTGCCTCCAATTTCGAGTTGGTACTTCTTACTGATCCAGCCTCAATGACCTCAGGCAAAGAAACCTGGGTTAAGATTTGCTCTGTTTGCCATCTGGTTGATGGTGGAGGACTTGTTGGGCCGAATATGACCGATAATTACTGGATCCATGGGAATACGGTAGAGGATATGTTTAACCTGGTTACTGAGGGCGTGATCGAAAAAGGTATGATTCCATACCGTGACCAGCTATCGCCCCGTCAGCGACTCGAAGTGGTCAGTTTTATCCTGAACGACCTTGTGGGCTCAACTCCGGCTAACCCAAAGGACCCGGAGGGAGAACTTTATCAATAGCCTGCATTGATCAGAAGCTGAAGTTACCTCAGATGGTAAAATTTTCTACTTCGATTTGAAGTCCATGAATGTTTTCTCACTCTAAATCAATCTACTGCCTGCCCTTCCGACAGGTTCTTACACAGAACTGAAAATGGCTGATAATGAAATTATTACCGAATCTCCGGAAAAGGAAAAAGTCTACTTCCGTGATCGTATTTCAACAATGACCGATGAGGGTAAGCGCCGATGGCTTTACCCTAAAAGACCAAAAGGAAAACTTACAAACCTTCGCTGGGCAGTTGCATCGGTTTTATTGGGCTTCCTTTTTATAACTCCCTGGATCAGTTATAGAGGTGAGCCTTTCATGCTTTTCAACATTCTCGAAAGGAAGTTTATCATTTTCGGGCAAATATTCTGGCCACAGGATTTTCATCTTATCGTACTTTCGCTTATAACACTGGCGGTGTTTATTATCCTTTTCACCGTGATTTTCGGACGGCTCTTTTGTGGATGGGCATGTCCCCAGACAATCTTTATGGAGTTTGTTTTCAGGCAGATAGAATACCTGATCGAAGGAAATTACAGTAAGCAGAAAAAATTGGCACGCCAATCCATGTCATTTGAAAAAATCTGGAAAAAGACACTCAAACACCTGATATTCTTCGGAATAGCATTTATAGTGGCCAATACCTTTCTGGCTTACATTATTGGCATGGAAAGACTAAGAGAAATGATTGCAGCCGGTCCGCAGGAAAATCTGGGAAGCTTTCTTGCACTCACTTTTTTTTCCGCTGTATTTTACTTTGTCTTTGCCTTTTTCCGCGAACAGGTTTGTATCATCGTTTGTCCCTATGGACGGCTTCAGGGCGCCCTTCTGGATTCCCGCTCGATTGTAGTGGCCTACGACTACAAACGCGGTGAGCCCAGAGGAAAATTCAACCCGCTCGAGGATCGCCCTGCCTCCGGAAAAGGCGATTGCATTGATTGCCAGAGTTGTGTTACAGTTTGCCCTACGGGTATTGACATCCGAAACGGAACACAGCTCGAATGCATCAACTGCACTGCCTGTATAGACGCCTGCAACACTATCATGGAAAAGGTGAAACTCAAACCAGGGTTGATCCGCTACGACTCAGAAAAGGGAATTGCAGAAGGTAAACGAACCATCTTAAACGCACGGTCTATTGCTTACTCAGCAGCACTTGCTGTGATGCTGTTGGTGGTTGGAACTATGTTCACACTGCGCAGCCAGGTGGAGGTTACCATTATCCGAATGCCCGGAACGCTTTACCAGGAATACGGTCCGGAGAGTTACTCCAACATTTACAAAGTCCAGTTGGTCAATAAAACCAGGCAGGATATGCCGGTAACGATAAAGCTGCAATCTCCGGAAGGAGAAATCAAATTCCTGACAGGCGATATTTTCCTTTATTCTGAATCGCTTGTTGAAGCGAACTTTATGGTCATCCTGCCCAAAAACACATTGCACGCCAGCAACGTACCGGTTGAGTTTGGGGTTTTTTCCGGCGATCAGTTGATAACATCCTATAAACTAAATTTTGTCGGACCAAATGCGCTTGACAAATAATATATTGTAAACCAATTTAATATGTAATTTATGAAATGGAACTGGGGAACCAAACTGATGCTGGCTATGGCCGCATTTATGATTATGGTCATCCTGTTTGGGATTCGGATGTTTCGCGAAGGGGTGGAGTTGGTGGAGAAAGACTATTATCCTAAAGGTCAGGCACACCAGCAATTGATTGACAAAAGAAACAATGCAAAAGAATTCTCTGAGAAAATCAATATCACCCACGGGCAGGGAGTTGTAAAGATTTACTTTCCGGAGGAACTCGAAACTTCAAAGATTACAGGAGAAGTTCATTTTTACCAAAGAGTAAATGAGCAATACGACCGGTTTGTTAAGCTTTCAGTGGACACTGCTCATTGCTTCTCCTATCCGTCAACCTCGCTCAAAGGCAGGTACATTGTCAAAATTGACTGGGTTTACGATGGCAAAGCCTATTATACCGAAAAAACCATAGACCTTCACTGATGAATTATCATATTTACACCGGTTTGATGATTGGGCTGGTTGGCAGCCTGCATTGTATAGGTATGTGCGGACCAATTGCCGTGGCGCTTCCGCTAGGGAACCGGAGTTTTGGCGACCGCTTATGGGGAGGATTGCTTTATAATTTAGGGCGAACTGCAACCTATGGTGCGATGGGTGCAGTTTTTGGCCTGCTGGGTAAAGGCATCGAAATGGCCGGCTTCCAGCAATGGGCATCCATACTCCTTGGCGTTGTGATGATACTGAGTGTTTTCTTCCCATTTCTTTTTAAAGATCAGTTTTCAGCTCAGACACCCGGAAGTGGTATTACCCAAAAGTTAGTCACTAAACTGAGAAAGATGTTTGGAGATCACTCTAAATCCAACCTGCTGATTATCGGCTTACTCAATGGTTTACTTCCCTGCGGGCTGGTTTATGTGGCCATTGCCGGAGCCATCAACACCAATGATGTAGTGGCTGGAGTTTTCTTTATGATCGCTTTTGGCCTCGGAACCATACCCATGTTGTTGTCTGTTTCTTTATTAGGACACATGATTGGAGCTAAGATGAAATCGCAGCTAAACAGGATTATTCCAGTATTCATTGTAATTCTTGGTATTGTGTTCATACTTAGAGGTATGTCTCTTGGAATACCTTACATAAGCCCAAAAGAGCAAATGCTCACACCCGAAAGAACCATGACTTCAAAAGGTTGCTGCTCGGATAAAGGTGACCAACCTGTACATGCGGTAAAATGATACTGCAACAAAAAACCCGGAAATCTTACGATCGCCGGGTGCTTAACCATTTTAATTCTCTATTCTCAGTACTTCTTATTTTCCTTTACTAATGACCATAACATCATAACTTCCGGTGAACGCCACTCCGGTTTTGGTATATCCCTCCATTACCAAAGTATTGTATTCACCAATATTTAGGGGTAAATCCTTAATGGCTTCGATGAGAAATTTGGCCACAAAATTTCCCTGGTTATCGGCTTTCCAGTGGTCAATTGCAACACCATTCAGCGTTACAGTAGTTGCAGAAACAGCCCCATAAGCCAGGTCGGTGTGAACGGTGACCACTTCTCCTTTGTTTTTGAGGTTTAAAACATTGGGCGAAACCTGAATCTCAATGGTCATCTGGCAGAATCCTATAACAGGTATGAACAACATTGCGAATAGCAGAACGGATAACCTGGTTCTGATGTTTGAAGTTAAAGTTAACATTTGACCCTCCTGTTTTTAGTAGTTGTAAAAAAAATCATTGGTACAAAATTAATCCAGTATCAATCTCAATACAAGCCATAAACATTGATACATGTCAATAATTACTTTTGATGTTCCAAACTCTTTATTTGCAGTATATTGGAAGGAAGGTTGTTTTTTGACTAATTATTGGTGTAAAATTAATTTACGTGTCGGGAAAGGCTTATCAACGAATTGGTACTTTTAATTCGCCCACCCAGCAGAGTTAGTTTACTCAACCCCAAACCAATAAATTGTAGAAGTCTGATATTTTTCACCTGGTCGGAGCACTGTTGATGGAAAGGCAGGTTGGTTAGGTGAATCCGGGAAATGTTGTGTTTCGAGGCAAAATCCAAAGTGCTTCTGATAGGCAGTGTTTCCTTTTCCGATATTAGTGCCGTCGAGGAAATTGCCGGAATAGAACTGCATTCCCGGCTGATCGGTAAATACTTTCATTGATCGGCCGCTGACGGGTTCTTTAGCGTGTGCTGCAAATCTCATTTTTCCATCATAACCATTCAGCACAAAAGTGTGGTCATATCCACCGTCAACATCACCAATCCTGTCACCGATTGCATTGAATACCCTGAAATCCATTGGAGTTCCTTCCACTGGTAGCAGTTCACCTGTTGGGATAAGCGTTTCATCCACAGGAACATATTTGTCGGCATTAATCAATAATTGATGATTGTTAACTGCTCCGCTGCTATGGCCAGCAAGATTGAAATAGGAGTGATGCGTCAGGTTGAGTACAGTTGATTTGTCTGTAACTGCTTCATAATCAATTTTTAACTCATTTTTATTGGTCAATGTGTAGGTGACAATGATGTTCAGGTTGCCGGGATAGCCCTCTTCGCTGTCCTTGCTGAGATAGGTCAGGATAACGCCGGCGCTGTCGGGAAAAATGAAATCCTCCACGTCCCACACTACCTTATCCAGCCCTTTTATTCCACCGTGCAGATGGTTCAGACCATTATTTGTAGCAAGTTGATATTCAACATCATCCAGTACAAATTTACCCCGCGCAATACGGTTGGCATATCTGCCGGTTATGGCGCCGAAGTATGGCGAATTGTTTTCAAGATATCCTCTCAGGCTGTCGTAACCCAATACAACATCACCCGGTTTCCCCTCGCGGTCAGGAACCATAAGATGGGTTACAATTCCTCCATAATTGATGATGGAAACCGACATGCCACTAGCGTTAGTGAAGGTGTACTTGTAAATCTGCCTTCCGTCAGCCTCACCGAAAAGCGTTCTTTTCATATTCATGGTTTCTTCATCTTGTTTTTGTTTCATGTTTCCGCTGCAACCGCTCATTATGCTAAATATCAGTGCTGTAGATAGGATCAATAGGAATCTTTTCTTCATTTTTTATTTGTTTAAACATTGCAAAAGTAAATTATTTCAGTGAAATTTGATTTTATTTGGCAATCAATATGTTACAAGTTGGTTTTACTCCTAATCCAAATCCATAATGGCGAACTAATGGCGTTAATATCGTTGAATTTGCTTGTTTGTTTCAGATTAAAACCATTTTACAATCATTTGAAATGCAGGTTTAGGCGATTTTAAGTACTTTTGGAATCCTTCTTTGATCACCTTAATATCAAAAGAACATGAAAAGGTTAATTGGTTTTCTGGTAATTTTCTTAGTTTTCGTAACGGTCAATTCGTCAGCACAGAATGCAACCATCACACTGCCCAACGTCAGCTATTGCGATAACACAACCATCCTGGTTCCCGCCACAGTAGTCAATTTCCTTAACGTTGGTGCTATGACGCTTGACATAGCTTTCGATACCTTGGTTTGTAGTTTTAAATCTCTGCAAAACATTAATCCCGCATTTAATGGATTGATATACAATGTTTTATATTATCCACAAACAAAACTCAGAGTTATGTATTCCAATATGTCGGGAACTAACCTGGCGTCCGGGGTCATCTTCTCCATTGAGTTTGTTTATAAATCCGGGCAGACCAACCTACAGTTTTTGCCCACTTGTGAGCTTACCACGCCTTCCTTTCAGAATATCCCCGTAACTTACCTTAGTGGTAGTGTTTCAAACCTGGTCACGATCACTCAGCAGCCACAAAATCAAACCGTTTATCAGCCTGAAACGGCCTTATTCAATGTTGTTGCAGCCGGAAGTCCATCCTATCAATGGCAGCAAAGCATCAACAATGGCTCAACCTGGACTAACCTGTCCAACTCATCTACTTTTCAGGGAGTAACTACAGCACAGCTTTCGGTATCCAACACAAACTCCTTCCTTAATGGCAGGCAATATCGCTGCAGGCTAACCGTGCAAGGATGTACAGGTTTTTCAGCTCCTGCAACGCTAACGGTTTTGCAACCGCTGGCAAATCATGTTATAGACTTTCCGTCAGGCTGGAGCAGTCTTTCCACTTATATTGATCCTCTCAATAAAGATTTGGGAAATATGTTCGCTGCAATCGCTGACAGGGTGGTGATTCTTATCACGGGCGATAAAATGTATTATCCTTCGCAGGGAATTAATACAATAGGAACCTTTGATCCGAAAAAGGGTTATACCATTAAGCTTTCCTCATCGGCCAGCCTCACTGTTACAGGATCCATGCAAACCAACAAGTCCATCAGTTTGCCGGCAGGCTGGAGCCATCTGCCCGTGCTCAGCAATTGCGAAATAACAATCCAAACGCTTTTTGGCGCCAGCATAAACCAGGTATATCTGATTAAAGAGATAGCCGGATCAAAGGTTTTCTGGCCCGAAATGAACATCCTTACCCTCCAATCGCTCATTCCCGGCAGGGCTTATATGGTGAAGATGAGTTCTGGTGTACAGGTCACTTTTCCTGCGTGCAACTAATCGGTTTTAGAATATCAAATTTATTCTCATAATCTTCTGTGGCTCGAGCGGCTTTTTACATTAAAAGATTGATAAGTAATGTTTTCTGGATGGATGTTGTAGTTTACAAATCCGAAATCCCGAACCAGCCATTAGCATAAAAATCAGGAGGCAGCCTGATAATTGGCTGCCTCCCGAAATTTACTCTGTTTGCTGGATAAATGCATCGAAAATGTTTCTCTACATCAATGATTATCTGACTTTTAACTTGTTGTTTATCATCTTCGACCACTTCTCGGCAAGTTGTAATTCACCGTTGAGTTGGGTGTTGAACTCTTCATTAAAAAATTCCCATTTCACTTCATCACCATTATTTAACTGACTGAAATTCAGTTCCACCCTCTCGGTAATCTTTTGATTTCCATCCTTAAGCTTTACTGTTCTGGTGGAATGTATCACTTTGCAACCCTTAACGGCTGCCAGATCCATATAAAGCTCAGATGTGATTTCATTGGATTTTCTGTGGTAAAAAACAAATTTCCTCTCTTCATCCCAACCTATTACAAGTTCCCCACAAACATCGAATTGACTTATCCGGCAGTTGTGGCTGCCGGCTATGTTGTTGAGTGATTGCATTATTCTATGTTGTTTTCTTTTTCTGCTCAGATTGAAAAAATACAATGGTAAAACGCTCATAGCCAATAGTATCAACCCAATAATCAAACTATTTGAGTCCATAATTTTAGTTTTTTAAAAAATTTGATAAATAACAAACCTAGGCAAAGAGTACTATCAAAGCCCTTAAACTGTGGTCAAGACGACCAGATTAAAAAACTTACTAAGATGGGATTACCAGAAATATTGAAACGGGAATAGCAGATCAGTTTTCCTGTAATGCACAGGGATTTTCTCTGCGGTTGAGTTATAGGATGTAAACTCTGCGTCGAAGAAAAGTTCGATAGTCCTGAGACTTGACCTGAGGAACGGAAACAATTGCTTAAAACCCTGAAAGAAATAACTTACGGCAGTACTGGTTGAACTTTCGGATTGTGGGGTATGCAGTGAGAAAGAGGGTGAAATTTTTTCAAAATAGGTCTCTTTTTCGGTAACATTATTTCTGTTGAGGTTCAGATTCACAATAGACTGAGAAGCAATGCTCATTGCGTAGCAATAAACCGTTGCTAACACCATAAGACCCGCAAACCGGATGATACTGTTCATTTTACCTTTTGAAAAACCTGGCAAATGTAGTACGAAACAACGTAATGATACTCTGATTTAAATAAATATTCACTGACAAATGAATACATCGAAAAAGCTATACTCCGTGCAAAATCTGAATATCGAAATCATCTGCTAAAAACCTTAAAGATAGCTTCCGTATCGTAACTTCCGGTAATAAGTAACGAAATAAGCAGTTTATTGCAAAAATGTCTTGTTTCAATTTTTCCCGGCGATTTTCAGGTGTGAATCCGGTTACTTTCCAATCGGCTCCACGTAAATCGTCGCTTCGATGGAGAGTGTTTCTCTCAGACTTTGGCGGATTGTGGTTACGAGTGCATGTGAATCCTCAACTGTTAGCAATAGGATCAGGTTTTACCTCTCTAATTCCCACGGGTTGAGGCAATCTAATCCAAATATTGCTTGAAAATCCTTTAGATTCCTTGTCAGAAGGGTGAGATTTTGACTTAGGGCTGTTGCTGCAACAATTGCATCAGGGGTTTTGATTTTTACTTTTCGCCTTAGATCAATAGTTTTGTTTACTACAGTGTCGGTCAATTCGATAACATGTGAATCGTTGAAGAAACCTGAAAGAAATTCATGCATTTCTTCGGAAGAATTGAAGCCCAGTACTTCAATTTTGGTAATTACCGAAACATTAGGTGCTTGATTTACAATAGGTTTGAGAAACTCCATTCCGGAGTTAGGGAGTCTACCAGCCAAATAATCAATCACAATATTGCTATCTATTAAAAACTTTCTTTCCATTCGCTCCGTGATTTTTCAACATGATTGTTCAATTCATCAGCAAAATCCTTAGGAAGCTTTCCGGCATATTTTTCTGATAAACTTAATTCATCTGATGAGGATGGATTAATTACCTCAAGCAGTTTCAACTCTTCAAGTTGTTTCAGTAAATTGATTGTGGCTGGCTGAATCAGCCTGATAACCAGGGTATCCATAATCTTATAATTTTTATGTCAAGTGCAAAGGTAATTTAAAAAATTGATCAGGATTATTTGGGCCGGCAACTTCAGGATTTCACCAGAACAATCAGAAAACCATTTTATCTTTTGCCGCTCGGCTCCACGTGAATCGTCGCTTCGATGGAGAGTGTTTCTCTCAGACTTTGGCGGATTGTGGTTACGAGTGCATGTGAATCCTCAACGCTCATGATGTTGGGCAGGCGGATGTGGAAAGTGATTTCCTGGTGTTCGCCATAGCTGTGCAGATGGATGTGGTGGATCTGCATGTCGTGTTCGGTTTCGTTGCCGGCAATCGTTTTGATTTGCTCAACAAGTTTTTCGTCGGGAGCTTCGCCAAGCAGTTTGCTGATGGTATCTTTTAGAATCACATTGCCCGGCTGTATTTTCAGCCATGAAACATTGGTCAAAATTCTTTGCTTCCTGCGAGCCAGACCCACAAAGAGATTTTTCGGTTAGCATCACCCACGAAAACAAAAGAATTACATACTTTTGAAAAAAAATATCTTGTGAACCAGCTAATTTTCTTTATGATAAGTGCTTTGACTCTCATTTCGGGTGAGATTTTGTCACAACCAGAGGCCTATTTGGCTAAAGACAAAGCGCAAAAGTTTTATGATAGGGCTTCTTTTGACAGCGCCAGTCATTATTACCATTATCTATGTAGTATTGTTGATACGAAAGTTGATCCGGAACTTTATTGTCATGCTCGTAACAATCTGGCATTATGTTATTTGTGGATGGATCTTCCTGAAGAATGCGCTGAATTAGCTTACCAGAATATTCATATTTGTGAAGAAAAGTTGGGTAGCGCTAATTATGAAACAGCGCTGGCCTACCTAAATTACGGTGCGTACAAGTACGTTTATGGTCCCTCTCAGATAGCCCCCAAGTATTTTCTACAAGCATCATTCGTTCTGATTGATAATTATGGAGAAAACAATACTGCCGTTGCTAAATGTTACGAATGGCTTGGTAGCTACTACGAATCTGAAAATGATAAACAAATTTCGTGGTACTATCTTAACAAATCTCAGAAGCTGTGGAAATCGCTAAAGGGCGAAAACCACCCTGATCTTGCTGAATTGTATCGCTATTTGGGATTGTATTTCAAGCGTTATTCACAACATGACTCAGCCATACTATTCCTGACAAAAGCAAAGACATTGTTTGATAGAAAGCTGGGAAATGCAAACTTCCAGTCAGTGAAGTGCTTGAACAACCTGGCAAATATTTATGCTGAACATAAATCCCTTGAATATAAAGTATTACCGACGTTTGAGCAATGTGAAAGATTAATTCAGTCCATGATCTCACCAAACCGAATGGTATCTTCCATGACACTTTTCAACAAAGCGAATTATTTACGTGGAAAGGGCGATTATGAAATGGCTTTGAGATTGGCTAATAAGCTACTATCATTGTATTTTGATGACTTTGATTTTCAAAATATTTGGTCTAATCCGGCTGATCCCTCACGGCATCCTTATTACATCCCGGAAGTTGCATTGTTCTTTAAAGCTGCAGTTTTAGTGGAATGGATGGAATGCAATCCTGATTTGGAATACTTATGTCTGACTGCTGCAAACGATTGTTATGCCAAAGTGGATTTGTTACTTGATGCTGTCAAGGCAAAAATAACCAACCTTGATAACCAATTTCATTTTACAGCCAGAGTTTCCCAACATTATGATAATATGGTTCTTAACTCAATTATGTTGTATAATAGGACTAACAACCTACAGTACATTGATCATGCGATTGGATTTCTTAGGAAAAAATCGATGGCAAACGATTCATTTAAAGTTTCCTCATGCACCACAAAGCTTGAGGATCCAAATCTTTCTGTTTTGGTTCGGAAAAGCGAACTACAAAAGAAATTGAATGAACTTGTTTCGATAAATGTGAAATCAGGGGAATCAATACTGAAAATGAGGTCATTCATAAAGAAATCAATTGAATTGGATCTAATTAACAATCCTGTCATTAAGTCAGAACCTGAATTAATCAGAAAATCCCGGAATAATGATATCAATCTCAAAATTATCAGACAAAAACTGTTACCGGATGAGTGCATCATTATCTTCACGGAATCTAAATTAAAGTTTATGGGCTTTCCGGAATTACTCATTACACTTGCAATCACCACCGATACTATACTTCCTGGCTATCAACACGGTAGTAGTGCTTTTGAATTATCTGCACGATACCTGAATATGATAGTAGAGAATTCAGCGTATGATTCTGTAAATGTGTTAGGTTTAGGATTGTACCAGTCTTTGTTCGCAGAGCTTGAACCTGTTTTGAAGCAGAAATTAATTATAATTCCATCGTCCCATTTAAGTTTGATACCGTTTGACGCATTACCAACTAAATGCACAAATGGTTATGATAATTGTAGCCTAATGATCGAGGATTATCTCATCTGGAAGGCTTTTTCTATTCAATCTTTTTTGGAAGATAAAATTATAGATAATCAGATCATTAATGACAGTTTGTTGGTTGTGGCGCCATTCTTTAATAAAGAAAAAGTTCATGAAATATCGTTGCTGACAAAGAGGGATTCCAGTCTGATCAATCTGCCCGGCGCCACCAAAGAAAGTGTTCATATTGCAAAGTATTTCAAAACGTTGTCATTTATCGGCTATGATGCTACAAAACAATTGTTTATTGATAATGCAAAGCGATTCCCTTACATTCATATTTCCACTCATGGTGTTCCTTTGAATAGCATGAGTGATTATGTCAGCCTCGCATTTAGCGATGATAATGATGATGGCTGGCTGAATTTTTTTGATATCCTTAACTTGAAAGTAAATGCTGAACTAGTAGTTTTAAGTGCCTGCAGAACTGGAATTGGCACAATGAATAATGGAGAGGGTAATCTTAACCTCGCATGGGCTTTCAATCAAGCCGGAGCACGATCGGCTGTTATCGGTCTTTGGGATGTCAGCGACTATGCGAGTTCGCAGATAATGCCGGAATTTTATAAAAACTTGAGTGAGGGTTTGACAAAGCCGGAAGCACTCAGGCTGGCAAAACTTGCATTTATCAGGAGTCATGATCAGACTGCCGGTGCACCCTATTATTGGGCCGCATTTGATTTTGTAGGAAATGGCGATCCAATTGCTCCGGTTAAACCGTTGTCGTTTCAGAAATACCATAGAACAATTATTTACACCATACTTAGTGTTGGAATACTACTTGCTATTATCATTTGGATGAAAAAACTATCACCAGGAATCACCTGATCTGCCTTATTAGTTTTTCAGCCCTGCCTTTGTAAAAATTTTCACTTGAAATCAGCATTTCAAGATACTGCTCTGAAGTTATTAATTCCCGTTTTATTAGGTAGGCAAGGGCTAGATACCATTTGATCTGATCTGAGTATTTGTTGCTGATATCAGCAGATTTGTTTAACCAGAATATGGCCTGGTCAGGTTCGCCTTTGGCCAGGTAAGCGTTACCGAGATAAAAAAAGACATCGGGATTATCAATTGTGTCATCTGCAAAACTTTTAAAAAGCAAAATGGCTGAATCCCAATCCCTTATCTCATAAAGAAGGAATGCCATTGAGAGTTTTTGGTCTGACTGGCTTTTGGTGGTAATAATATTAGGATAGGGCTCAAAATTTTTGACGAAAAGCTTTTCGGAGTCAGTTGGGACTAATATGAACCATGCTCCCGTGGCTATCAAAATAAGCAAAATTGCAGCAGCACTTAATCTGACAAACATTTTAGTGATGGCAATGGTTTTCTTTTTATTTTCCAAAGTGAATGCATCATTATTGAGCACAGCCGGTTCGTTGATTACATCCTCAAAAAGCCCGATAACCCTCTCTGTGCATGAGTCACACTCCTGTAAATGGACTTTTAGATCGTCCTGTAAATCAATTTCTTCTCTTCTTTTTAACATAAATTCAACGCAAAGAGCCACCTGTTCATCTGTCAGATGATTTTCAATAATTAATGAATCCGCTATGGGTTTGTCATTCATCTTTGAATAGTTCTTCTTTTGCATTAACTACAGTTCTTTAATGTTCTTTTGGATATTATCGGTGCCAAATTCAAAATAATAATCAAGCAAAAAACCAAATACCTCGTGGTTTAATTCCATTAAATGCTTGTTATTTAGGTACATAATAATTTTCGTAATCTCGTGGTTAGTCCATCTCCAATAGGATTGAGCATCGGTTTGGCTTTTGTCTGCATAATTGAGAAATGCTCTTACAAGTTCGAATCTATGAAGTTTTCCTGTCTCAGATTCTTTAGTATGATTAAGCAAATCTGACGTAACCTGATAATTGTTAACCGGCAGTTCTGGAACATTTTGAAACAACCTCCGGATGTCATCGGGGTAAATGTAATGATGGTAATGTACTTTCAGGCACAAGATCAGTTTATGTCTTAGGTGCAGGTATGTCATTAATTTGGATTGAAATGAGCAAACAGCATCCTGCAATACAAGTCGGCGCTCCGGGGAACTCAGGTCGAATCCACCGCCAGCAACGATATCATCAGGTGTGGTATTAGGCATCTGCTTGCTTCTCTCAGACCTGAGAATGTTTTTGGCTTCATTTTCTGCGATTTTCCAAAAAAAGTTCCTGAATAGGCGTTGAAAATCGTAAGACATGAAAATGGCATTTCTTTTTCCTAGCAAGTTAACTAAAAGCTGTTGAATTACGTCGGTTCGTAAATCAAATGAAACACCGGAAAAGGGTAACAGATTGTCAATGACTATGTTAACCATAGGCTGATATTTGATTATCAGTGTGTGGAAATCTTTGGTAAGTAATCTTACGTCCTCTTCCTGGTTTTGCGCTATTACGACATCTTTAAGAATTGCAGTGTAAAACACCAGAAATGAACTTTTGTGACCGAAACGACCTAATCTTGATAATGCCTCCGGCAATTCCATACATAACATCATCTTTTGCTCCCATTCGTGCTTTTCAGAGTCACTCCTGTGATTGACAAAAGAATTTTTCGAAATAACTCTGCTAAACAGCTCTTTATGATAAATGAAGAAACTGCGGTGAGAAGCGCGCCACTTGTCATAATCCCAATCCAACATACAGAAATTCTGGATAAATGTTCCGATCTGGGGGCGAAATTACTTTTTTTTCGCCAGCTATTCCAATTTGACGACAATGGATTGTATTTGAGAGAAAAAAGAGAATGAATAATGTTGTTTCTTCCCGGCTACTCATTGACCTGATTGAACACCTGAAAGTCATTTTCTATGTGTTTGACATTGAAAAACGAACTATTGTCAGTTCTTTCGGGAACGTTAGCAGAGTTCTGGGGTGTTATCCTGCAGATGAACTAATGTTTCCGCTGGAACTGGCTGATAACCTGCATCATCCGGATGACCGCGATGTGATAAGTGATTGCCTGGAGAAAATCGGAAGCCTTAATGGAAAATGTTGGTCGGGTTTTTATCGGGTTAGGCATTTTGATGGTGATTGGCGCTGGATCTATTCAAAAATTAGCAACCAAAACTCTGAAGAACACCTTTTGGCAGGTATGTTCATGGACTTTCAACCCTCTTCGCAATCTGAGTTTCAGATGGGATTTGCAGTAACTGGAGATACAGGATTTCAACACGCTGAGAAAATTAAAAGTTTGACCCCACGCGAATTGGTGATTTTAAAAATGATAGCCGAAGGTCACAGCTATACAGACATTGCTGAAAGATTATTTATTCAGCCTGATACCGTGAATAAACATCGGAAAAACATACTTCGCAAACTTGAATTGAAAAACATTGCCATGCTCTCTTGCTTTGCAAAGGAAAGTGGATTAGTATAGATAAAATGAAAAATACCCCAATTGGGGAATTGAAAATCATAACAACTCTGAAGAATTTTGCCAGCAAATAATTCATAAAAAAGATTGAATAGATTCCAAGGAAAACTTGAGGTAAAAAAATAGAAACCAGTGAACATGGAATTATGTTTAAATAATTGATTATTAATATAATAAGAAAATGAAAAACTACCATTTGTTGTTAATGGCGATGCTCATGGTTATCAGTTGTAACAAAGACGACAACAAAAATCCGTCGAGCTATTTCAGGTTTGAAGACAAGAATTACGAACTGACAAAAGGCTTCTTTCTTAACTATGGAAGCACCGACAACATGAATTACGATTTTGATATTTTCATGTATTCTGAAATGCAGATTTATAATCCAGACTCGGTTGTAGGCAGCGGGCCAATAATTGGATTCAACATCGTATCCAGTAGTAAAACAATTTCCTCTGGCGATTACCCATACTCAGATGAATGGGATGTGGCTCAAACGTTCACAATCGGCAAATTCCTGCTTAAATGGGATATTGAAGCTGAGGAATGGCAGAACTGGATTGACCTGAAAAGTGGTGTTATCAAGATTCAAAACGATAATAATACATTTACCATAACATTTGACTGCGCAACCTCAGATGGTAAGAAACTAACCGGTAAGTACTCCGGAAAGCCAAATTTCTACTTGGAATCTGAATTTCGGAATAGCATTAATATGCAAAACAAAATTTTTAACCCATGAAAGCACTATTAATTATCATTTTCTTGCTGACTATGCTAATGCAATTAACCCTTGCTCAGCATGTCTCATTAATTGAAGGTAATGTGGCATACTATCCTTTTAATGGTAATTCCAACGATGAAAGCGGTAATGGGAACCATGGAACTGTACTTAATGCCGAACTTGTGGCCGATAGATATGGAAATATGAATGCAGCCTACTGGTTTAATGGGGTATCAAGCTATATAATAGTTCCGGATGACGAAACGCTTGATATTACAGGCGATATCTCGATTGCCGGTTGGATGAAAAAAAATTCTGAGCAGGCATGGGCAAGATTGGTTACAAAAGGTGGAGATACTGGCGCCTTGGAAGAAAATAATTACACTCTGCACAATAGTGACATTGGTGGGGCGGTTTTTACCAGCTATTTAAACCCATGTTACAGCAGTGTACATATACCTCTCAATGAGTGGCACTTTGTAGTTTTTGTTCGGGAAGGCAATTCCGGTAAATTTTTTATTGACGGGATTTTGGATTCCCAGAGCATTACACTAATCGAAGGTGATTTTACAGCAAACAACTCAAATCTATACATTGGTGTGGATTTTCCGGGTGAGGCGGAGTTCTTTCATGGAAGTCTGGATGATATCAGGATTTTTAGTAGGGCTCTTAATCAGGAGGAAGTAACACTGTTGTTTCTGGGAACCTTTACCAGATCAGAAGTTGATTATAGATGCAATGCTGAAGAGCTGATAATCAGGCCAAATCCAGTCATTTTTAAAAATAGTTTTACCATTAGCATACCTGATTACTCGGTTAAGAAAATATGGATTTTTGATGACCTTGGAAAACTTGTTTACATAAGTAATGATTGGGACTCGAATTCTATTGAACTTAATGCACAGTGCCTGAACATCGCTGCCGGATGGTACAATATTCTGATTGTTGGTAACAAAATGTATCGTAGTAAATTGATAATCAATCACTAACAATAAAAATAAAAGATTATGAGAAGATTAGTTGTATTCATTATGGCCTGCATGGTTTCATTCCTGGGAATATCTCAAATTCCAATAGCTGAAATCCAGGCGAATTATTCATTGTATAATGGGCAATATGTATGGATTGAAGGTGTGATTACCATTGGAGCGGGAAGGTTGTATAATGTAGCCGGCACTCCATACCTTAAAGCGTATATAATGGATGATTCGGGTAAAGGGTTGCAGATATTTGATTATGCATTAACACCCTATATTACGCAGCTTATCAGGGGTAACAAGGTGTTGATGTTTGGTCAGATAACGGAATACCAAAATAATCTGGAGATTCTACCTACCAGCTATTCTGTGGTTGGAACTGGTTTTAATTTAGATCAGTACACCATTCAGATGTCTATTGTTCAAGCGCTTAACTGGCAGGAAAACGAGGGAACCTTTATCGAAACAACAGGAAAAGTGCTGTCTGTTTCACCTCCTAATGAAATTGGTTACGAAGTAATTATGGAAGATGAAATAACCGGTCTGGATATACGGATATGGAACTATTTTACCAATGGCATTTTACCAGAATGGTGGCAAATACAAAGTATAGTCAAAGTTAAAGGTGCATTGGGAGTATTTAATAGTCAAGCCAATATCTATCCCGGATACCCCGAGGATGTAAATATCCAGATCACTGGACTGCAAAACAGGGGCGCATCAGAGCCGGGTTGCTTTACGCTTTATCCTAATCCAGTGAAGGACAGAGCAATGATTTTGATAAAAGATGATTGCATTATAAGACCAACGAGAATTGAAGTACTTGATATTTCAGGGAGAATAACCTGCATTGACTATACTATTCAGGATTTCGGAATAGAAATCTTCTGCGGTCACTTAAGGCCTGGTTTATACTTCATAAAAATGTCATCACATATGGATATCTATATTAAAGTGTTTATTAATTAGAAGAAAAATGAGAGTATTAATCAGGTCGCAGTGAATAGTGGGATTATCCGCTTAATTTTAATCATTCAAAGTAAGGAATTTATTATTAATTTTTTAAAGTATCAATGTATATGAGAAAAGTCCTAATTACAAATTGTTTATTGATTTTAATGTTTTGCTTTTTTACAAGTTGTGCAACCATAGTTGGAGGCAATAAATACTGGGCACATGTAGATGTCCCTAACCGCTCGGATGCAAAGATTATTTACAAAGGTCAGGTTATGGGAAATGGTAAAGCAAATTTTAAAGTGAAGCGGGTTGAGGCCAACAAGTTCACATTAATCGTAAAATCGGATGGTTGTGACGAGCAGGAATTTTATTTTCACAAAAGTGGATTCAGGGGCTGGGCTCTGGTGGGAACAATAATTACCTGGACAGGGATTATTCCTCCGGGTATACCTCTGCCATGGGGTTTAGTGGTTGATGTAGCCAATGGCGCTTTGATGAAGCCTAATAAAAATGAGAAAGGCATTTCCAAAATCGACTACAAACATTATAGCTACACTATAGATTACAAGGGGTGTGAGAAAGAATAACGAACCTATTTTTAGTAACTTATAAAATTGCGAAAGATCAAAAAGAGTCTTAAATAAATGATGGATTAAACTTTATGAATTAAAAATAAGAAATCATGAAAAAAATATTAATTGTACTTTCATTAATGGCATTAAATATTTGCTATGGACAGATTAAAGTTGACCTGATGAATGGAGAAACAATACAGGGTGGCACTCTTAAACCATCAATGCTCGGTAAGCAAATGGTTAATCTTGACGGAAATGAAATTGAAAAAAGTACTATAATGCTTTATAATGAGAAAGGTAAAAATTTTACTTTTAACAACAAGAATTTTGCTAAAACAAAGATTAAAGGAGTTTACAGCATTGATGATAATTGCGATAAAGGGAAAGTTTTAGCATTCAAGTATTATAATTCTAGAATGAGTGTCAGCAGTATTCCCCTTGGTGATCAGGAAGCCCTAAATGATGAGCTTTTGGTTAAATGTTACAACGAGAAAGTAAAACAAATTAAGAATGGGCAAACAGTGGGATGGGTTGTGGTAGGTGTGTCATTCTCGCTCTCATTAGTTCTTTTTATTTCGGCTGTATCGGCTGCATCATCAATGTGATTGTCCAATTATCGACATTTGTTGAGGTTTCATAATTATTTTAAATCTTACAGGAAAATTGATCAGGTTTTGTAAATAGTCCATTAAGGGAATTTGTAAAGCCTGGTTAATATCAACCTTGTAAGTCACAAAAGTCAACAAGTAGGAATAAGAAAGATTGATAACGTTGTAAATAACAAAAAATCAGAATTATACTATGCGATTTACTTTATGTCTTTTATTTTACACATGCTTGTTTGTCAGCTCTCAGACCACCTTTGAAAAACATTTTGGGTCGCCTCCTTACCATGAGTATTGTTCAAGCATGTTACCGATTGACGATGGAGGTTTCTATTTGGGATGTATTAGCGTCGTTGACCCGGAAAAAGGTGCTGACATTTGGCTGATTCGTTTTGGCCAGTCTGGTGATACACTTTGGAGCAGAAAGATAGGGAGTGCAAACAATGAAAACCTTACTGATATGATATACTCCGATGGCTCTTTAATGTTTACTGGAAGAGTTACAGTGGCCAATTCTCAAAAAGGGGATTTGTTTTGTGTAATGACTGATTTAATCGGAAATGTTCTCTGGTATAAAACATATCCATCCATTCGGGATAGTAGAGGTTTCCAAATAGTGCAGGCAGCTGAAGGATTCTTCGTTGCTGGCACAATCGAGGATAATAGCAACAACGGAACATACAATATCGTTGTAATGAAAGTTAGTGGTGATGGGACGATGCAATGGAATTATGAGATTAATGCCGGAGAGAACATTTCTTTCATCAATTTTGAAGCATTGAATGATGGAACCTATTTTTTAACGGCGACTACCACCAATGTTTCATTTCCTTCATATTTGTATCATCTTGACAGCAACTGCAATACTATTTGGCAGGGAACTCTTGCAAATGGTTTGAGAGTTACAAAAGTAAGTCAAATCATAAATAATCAGATAATTATGGGCGGTTACACCTATACTAACGGAGATTTTACCCCAGCCGTAAATTGCATTGACTTCAGTGGCAATACAATCTGGAGTATTGATTTTCCGGCAACAACTACCAGCTACTCCTCAATAGACGCAATAATTTCAGGGTCAGGTGATACCTTCTCAATGGTTGTATTTTTAGATATGATAAATTCCATTCAAACCTACCTTTGGGTTGTATCCAAGGATGGTCTTGGAAGTACACATATGCTACTTAATAATATTGGTGAAAACAGTTTTTTTCTCACCGGTATTGAGTTGCCTGATGAGAGGATCTGGTTAGCTGGTCAAACCTATGAAATATCTGGATCTGCCGATGTAATTCTTAAAGAAACAGACAAACAAATATCATTTCAAAACACAAAAGTTTTTGGCATCTCTGATGAGCCTGGATATGAAGGAGGTTATAAGGTTTTTCACACTTCTGAGGGTGACTATCTCATTGCCGGATATAAATATGTTTACGATGGTGAATATGGCAACAGACAGAATAGCTGGGTTCTTAAAGTCAACCCATTTGGACAATTAATCTGGGATAAATTATTATCAACTTCCGGTCAGTCTCAATCATGGGATATTGTGGAGTCAAATTCCGGAGATTATTTAATCTTTTCTACTGGAAATGATAGTGTTGGTGGGTTTGTAAGAATCGATAAGGTAAATAAATCCGGAGAGGATCTATGGCATTCAGTCATGCGTGTTGAACCATTAAATGTCTTTGGAAGCTTAGTAGAATTGGAGGATGGTAAAATTATCATTGGTACAACCTTAACCAACCCATCAAATTTTTCATTGAATCCTGCAATGATCGTAACTAGTTCGTTAGGAGACTCTTTAGATACACATTTTTTCGATTTCAGCAATGCAATCTGTTACAACCTGATAAAGGCTAACGACAATGGGTTTTTGCTGTCAGGGAGTATGCCCATTCCGGGCAAGTCATCAGATGTTTTGGTAATAAAGGTTGATGAGAATTTTGGTTTAACATGGTATCGTAACTATGGAACCACGGCTTCTGAACGCTCAACCAGCCTGATCCAAACTGCTGATGGAGTGATTTATTCCTATGGTCTGGTGTATTCGTATGGAAGCGAGAAGTCGATGATTCTTAAACTGAATTCCAGTGGGGACTCTATTGGTTCAGGTTATGTTGGTGATCCTGAAAATTACAGCTTGAGAGGGTATAGGATTATTGAGACATCAGACAATGAATTGGTGGTGGTATCTTTGAAAAATTACCAGCCACAAAACATGAATAATCGGCTGGGATGCATTTCGAAATTTGATAAACAATTGAACCTGTTGTGGGAGAGAGATTTTGGACATTCTTTAGCATTAATACCTTACGATATAAAAGCCACAACAGATGGTGGTTTAATCATTTGTGGAATTGGAAGTTACTCGTTTTTTGGCAGCGAGGTGTTCCTTTTAAAAACCGACAAATATGGCTTTACTAACGCACAACCACTGATAAAGTTGCAATCTGATAATGCCTTACTGATGTATCCTAATCCTTCTGGCGGGTCTGTTTTTGTTGAATCAATATTCGGCGATGGAGAAAAAGTTTGCGTAGAGATCGTTGATATGGCTGGAAATGTTAGGATGCGTTCTGATTTTTTCATTGAAGAGCCAACCCGAAACTTGTTGGTTAACCTTGAAAGTATGCCTGACGGAGTTTACATCTTAACTCTAAAATCTGAAAGCAGGAGATATTCTTCAAAGCTCATTATAAGAAAATAGATAGCAGTTTAATCAGGTTATTGGGTCATTGTTTATTTGGAGAGGGCTTTAGGGATTTTTTTGAATTTGAAACCTTTCAAACCCAACCACGAAAACCTGAATCTTGTTACTTCCCGCTCGGCTCCACGTGAATCGTCGCTTCGATGGAGAGTGTTTCTCTCAGACTTT
>DAIRGA010000041.1:0-34203 GCA_036794825.1 Bacteroidales bacterium
TCCTGTAAACATTAACTTTCTGTCATTCCGAGCGAAGCGAGGAATCTCAAACATATCTTTTTTTGCATTTTAGTAGTTGTCGGACAATAGTGAAAATTTATTTCTATTTTTACACCCTCAAAATTCAGTTTGACATGAAAAGCCGCTCCTGCCGTCAACATCTCTACCACAATTTTGGCAAAGGCCTTTATGAATGCTGGCTGTTCTGATCCGGGAACACTCTGGCTGTTTCAATTTTTTCCCATTTTCCATTTTTAGATCTTAAGATGAAAGGTATTGTATTCGATATCAGGCGTTTTTGTGTGCACGACGGCCCGGGGATTCGCACAACGGTGTTTCTGAAAGGTTGCCCTCTCCGTTGCAGCTGGTGTCATAATCCCGAAAGCCAATTAAGCGGGATCGAGTATGTTGTCAAAGAATTTGCGTTTGAAGGTGGGAAAATCTGTAGAGAAGAAAATCTGGGCAGGATAATGACTACGGAGGAAGTTATTGGAGAGATTTGCAAAGACATGGTCTTTTACAATCAGAGCGCTGGCGGGGTAACCTTTAGCGGTGGAGAACCGCTCAGTCAGCCAGACTTTCTCCTTTCACTACTTACAATTTCCAAAGAGAAGGGATTGCACACGGCAGTGGATACCTGTGGTTATGCAAAGCGGGAGCATTTTGAGAAAATCATGCCCTTTACCGACCTTTTCCTTTATGACCTGAAGCATGCAGAAGCCTCGATTCATGAGAATTTTACCGGTGTTTCCAATTTATTGATTTTGAAAAACCTGCGTTTTATTGCTCTATCAGGTAAAAAGATCAACATAAGAATTCCGGTAATTCCCGGATTTAACGACTCGTTGGATGTGATGAAGCAAATCGCTGATCTTATCTGCAATATGAATGAATGTATCACCGGGGTAAATCTCCTCCCCTATCATGCTATGGCAGAATCAAAATACAGCCGGCTGAACAAAGTTTTTGTTAAATTTGGCGAGGAAGGACCGGATCAGAATAATTTATCGGGATTTAAAGAAATATTTGAAAAACAAGGATTTACAACAAAAATAGGAGGATAAAAAATGACCACTCCACGGATTCAAAATTTGAGAGAAAGCAGCCTCAATGCTATCAACAGAATATCGGCCGAAAGGGCTTTATTGATCACAGAATTTTACAAAAGCGATGTTGCCAGGCAGGTTTCGCTGCCGGTACGCAGGGCGATGGCATTTTCACATATTCTCAACCACAAGCACATCTGCATCAATGATGGAGAGCTGATTGTAGGCGAGCGTGGACCATCGCCAAAGGCAACCCCTACCTACCCGGAGGTTTGCCTGCATACCATCGAAGACCTTGAAATGCTCGACAAACGGCCAAAGGTATCGTACAAAGTGGATGATGAAGTAAGAAGAGCATATCGTGAAATCATCATCCCCTTCTGGAAGGGACAAACCAACCGCGACAAAGTAATGGCCAATATGACCCCCGAATGGAAGGAAGCTTATGCTGCAGGGATTTTTACCGAATTCCAGGAACAGCGTGCACCAGGACACACTGCTGGTGGTGATAAAATCTTCCGGAAGGGAATGGCAGAAATCATTCAGGACATTGAAACATCGTTGGCATCGCTGGATTTTTTCAACGATCCTGAAGCCTATAACAGGCAGGAAGAGCTGAAAGCCATGAAAATAGCTGCTCAGGCTATCATAAGTTTTGCCCTGAGGCACGCTGATGCTTTGGATGAAATTGCAAGGACAGAAACTAATACTGAAAGAAAAAATGAGCTGCATGGTATGGCTGCTGTTTGCCGCAGAGTTCCTGAACAAAAACCACAAACCTTCCATGAAGCTTTGCAGCATTACTGGTTTATCCACGTCGGAGTAATTACAGAACTTAATCCCTGGGATAGCTTCAATCCAGGCCGACTCGATCAGCATCTTTTCCCTTTTTACACCAAGGAAATTGCGGAGGGCACACTCACGAAGGAAAAGGCCATTGAGCTTTTACAGGCCTTCTGGATAAAATTTAACAACCATCCTGCGCCGCCAAAGGTCGGGGTTACAGCCCTTGAAAGCAGCACCTACACCGACTTTGCGCTGATTAACCTGGGAGGAGTAAAACCCGACGGATCGGATGCGGTGAACGAACTGAGCTATATAGTCCTCGATGTAATTGAAGAAATGCGACTGTTGCAACCCAGCTCAATGGTGCAAATCAGCAAAAAAAACCCGGACTATTTTATTCAGCGGGCGGTAAAAATCACCAAAACCGGTTTTGGTCAGCCCTCGATGTTTAACACCGACGCCATAGTTCAGCAATTGGTCAGGCAAGGCAAAACCATCGAAGATGCGAGGAATGGTGGCGCCAGCGGCTGCGTGGAGAGCGGCGCCTTTGGCACTGAAGCCTATTTTCTTACCGGCTATTTCAATCTTCCCAAAGTACTCGAAATCACCCTTAACAATGGAACCAACCCACAAACAGGAAAATTAATCGGATTGAAAACCGGTGATGCATCCACTTTTAAATCCTACGACGACCTGCTCGAAGCATTTAATCTGCAACTCGGCTATTTTATCAACATCAAAATAAAAGGTAATAACACGATCGAACAGATTATCGCCAACAACCTCCCGGCACCTTTTCTCTCGCTGGTGATTGACGATTGCGTTGCTAACGGAAAGGATTACAATGCCGGTGGCGCCCGCTATAACACCAGCTATATCCAGGGAGTCGGGCTGGGCAGTATCACCGACAGCCTTACAGCGATCCGATATCATGTTTTTGACGAAAAAACCTGCACGATGGAGAGAATGCTCGAGGCGTTGAAAAATAATTTCGACGGTTATGATGAATTACGGTTTTCACTGATTCATGAAACTCCGAAATATGGAAATGATGACGACTACGCCGACCAGTCTGCCAGAGAGGTTTTCGAGCTGTTTTACAATGCTGTTAACGATCGCCCCAATGCAAGGGGAGGTAAAATCAGGATCAATATGCTGCCTACCACCTGCCATGTGTATTTCGGGAGTAAGATCAATGCCCTGCCTGATGGCCGTAAAGCGAAAGAGCCATTATCGGAGGGTATTTCACCTGTGCAGGGCGCAGACCGAAACGGGCCGACAGCAGTGCTGAAATCAGCAGCCAAAATTGACCATATCAAAACCGGCGGAACTTTGCTCAATCAAAAATTCACCCCCACCTTCTTCAAAGATGAGGAGAGCATTGCCAAACTCACCCACTTGATTCGAAGCTATTTCAGAATGGACGGGCATCACATCCAGTTCAACGTGGTTTCGGCTGAAACCTTAAGAGACGCACAGAAGCACCCTGAAAAATATCGCGGCCTGATTGTCCGGGTTGCCGGCTACAGCGATTATTTCAACGACCTGGGCACTGACCTCCAGAACGAAATTATCCGAAGAACCGAGCACGAAGGGCAATTCTAAAAAAGTGAATTTAAAGCATCTTCAAAGATCCATACTACAGTTTACCCTACGACGCTAAGAATCAAACTCCAATCCGTAATCAACCTCCACAAAAAAAACCTTTGCGCCTCTGCGACTTTGCGTGAAAAAAAATCTCACGCTAAGACGCCAAGACGCTAAGTTCCAAACCACAATCCGGAATCAACTTCCACAAGAAAACCTCTGCGACTTTGCGACTTTGCGAGAAATCATAAATCTCACGCCAGGACGCTAAGACGCCAAGTACCAAATTACAATCCGGAATCAACTTCCACAAAAAAAACCTCTGCGACTTTGCGACTTTGCGAGAAACCATAAATCTCACGCCAGGACGCTAAGACGCCAAGTACAACCTACAATTCGAAATAAACTTCCACAAGAAAACCTTTGCGCCTCTGCGCCTTTGCGTGAAACCAACCTGTGCATGAAAAATTAAAGTTCACGCCAGGACATAAAGAAATTGAAGAATAAAAAAAAGCCCCGCCAAACGGCAGGGCTTTTTTAGTTTATATCATCTATGATTACCGGATAACTAGTTTCTCAACGCGGAGAACGTTGTCGCCGGTGAACCTGATGAAGTAGATACCTTTCGGTTGATTGCGCATGTCAACTACCTGTGATTCTGCAAGTTTACCATCCTGGATAAACTGTCCTTTAGCATCGGTAACTACCCAGTTGATATCTTTTGAAAGATTGTCAACCGAAATGTTAAAGATACCTTGCGACGGGTTCGGGTAGATAGTAAGGCTGTTCAGATCCAGAGATCCGACGCCGGTTGCCATCATGGTAAAATCGCTGATGACCGACAGGCCGTTGGAAGCGAACAAACCATCGTAGTTCGGCGCCTGGGTGCTGTAAGTAACATCAACAATATACTCGGTGTTGTTGGATTGACGATACATCCTGAAGGTGAGGTGTTCAGCTTCAGCAAAGCCATCGTTTGATGAAGTGGTGATATCATCGGCGAAGAGCGCCAATGAAACAGCATTTCCGTCAACAACGGTCATACCGGCACAAATACCATTGCTGGTGAAAGCGCCGATTACATCGCCCTGTACAAAAGCTACGGAAGCATCGCCATTGAAGACCACAATGTGGCTCGATCCGGTGTAAGCAACATCATTCCATGGAGTTGTGTTGGAATGACGCAGCGGAGCAATGTAAGAAGACTCAGCGCCCTTTGCACAGGCCGGGAAGGTGTAGCTGGTTGCGCCGGCTACCTTCACCCAGTAAGCTTTACCAGGCACGAGTGTAGTCAGGTTAAACACACCACCCTGTGGGTAATATATACCATTACCAGCCACTTCGTAACCAATGATGAATCCGGGTATTGCTCCGAATACCTCTGCAGCGCTCAGGTTGCAGCTGGCAATGATCGGGAAGAGGTTCCATCCGGCGTTCAACTGAATCGTAGGATCAGCCATCATTCCTGATAACGAGAGTACAGATTCAGCGCTCATCTTGGACACGTAACCGTGATTATTGCTGAAATCGCCCATGGTATTGATACCGTATTGCGGGAAGAACAACTGGGTGAAGTGCTGGGTAATTATCATGTTGGGAACAACCGGAGCAATTACGTCAGCAAACGAAGCATCCATCATCGGATCAATGTAGGATGACCAACCACTCCAGCCGAGAGGCAGGAGGATGTCCTGTGAAGGTGTACCAACATACAACGTAACCGGAACATATAGTTGCGGTGTAACCGGGTCATTGGAATTGATCACAATATTCGCAGTGTAAACACCATTTTCAAGTTCTGTTGCATTGAAAAATACATCAATGTCGAACTGACCAATGCCGTTTACGGCGCCAACCTTAGGATCAATTGCCAGCCATGGTGTGGAGGTGGTACCATTTACAAGGAATGGTAGCGAAACATAATTTCCGGTACCAGCCGGGCTTTCAAGCATTGCCCACACGCCTGCGTTACTCTGGATTGCATTACCGGTTGGTGTTGAACCAGGCAATGAAACAATGGTAACCCAAGGGCCGGAAGCAAGACTTCCAGTAGCGCCAAACTCAACGTAATACGTACCCTCTCCAAGGGTAAGGCCTGAAGTACTTGCTACAATTCTCATCAATGGGCGCTGAGTGTTGCATGTTACTGAAACCCGGTAAATACCAGTGAAATCAGTAGCGGTCATAACATTGGTAACAAGGTCACCCCATACTACTGCGCTTCCTGGTAACATCGGATTACCATTCCAGATACGAACAAATGCACCGGTAAATGACGAGGTGGTTGTTGAGCCGGTTTGATATCCAAAGAATTCAAACGAATCAATCATCCAGGTCATATTGGCTGGTACTGTGAAGTCTTCAGCAACTGTGAATCCGCCTGTGTTGTTGAAATTGAAACCAAATGAGTTGGCTGGTGCACCAATCATGCTTTCAGGTGCGAGTGTAGTAGCACATTCGCCAGTGACAATTGGACCATTATCGAAGAGTAGATCTTTACTGTTGGAAAGTGGTACAGAATATCCGCCATTAGCAGATGAACTGCCAGCATCTTCAGCTATTTCAACTGCATCCTGATTTACAGAAGCAGAAGGATAGGTAATATCGCTTCCTGAAACAGGTGCGCCGCTCTTGCCAAATACTACAGCAGCCGTAAAGTTCAGATTACCGGTTGAACTGTTCAGCACAGACAGTGTTTGCTCTGATGTTTCACCCATTTCAAGGAGTTCAGTTATCTCTTCAGGATTCACTGAGATCACAGGCTGGATGGGCACTGTAGCGCAGAGTACGTTGGACAGATCAGAGATCAGGGCAGGCTCAAATACCTGTTCTACGGAGTAGCAATAGGTTTCGCCCTGCGTAATGTCCTGATCGTAGTAGAATGTATCATAAACTTCTGCGATCATTACATCATCACGGTAGAGGTTGAAGTAAGAAATGAAGGCATCTTCAGCGGTGAGCACAGCGACATAATCGCTTGCAGATGAGCATGGATAACCTTCAAATACCTGTGCACCAACCCATAACCAGTATGTTCCGGGTACAACTGTTGCAGTAGCAACAGCGGTTTCGCAGATACCAGCCTGACCAAGAGCAATCAGTGAATATCCGGCACAACCATTATTACCATCAATGATAAAGGCATAAACCGGGAATTCAGCAGTTACTGACCAGGTAAGCGTCTTTGGAGAGTCAATTACCAGTTCGTACCAGTCGGTATCGCGTGAACCAGCATCAGCCCAAGCGGTGCCACAGATGATATCGCCGATGGCAATCGGTGCAAATGCTACCGGGTTAGCGTTGCAGCCGCCGTTGAGGTCTTCGCCGCAAAGTTCTGCTTCAGCAATAGCTCCGGCCGGACATTCAACAACACATGCATCACCAACCTCGATGATAAAATCAAAACCATCGGTTGTCCAGTAAGGATCCCAGAAAATCTTGTAGGCAACGCCTGCAGTTCCAGGGAATGTAACAGCAGATGCATAATCATAATAGTCACACAAGTCATTCAAATCATCATTATAGGCTACCTGTGTACCGCCACAGGCGTCATATACCCACAGCCTGGTATCCACAGCCTGTCCTTCAAGGCACGAGGTGATGGTTACCAGTCCGTCGCTAGCCGGCGTAAAGGTGTACCAGTATGGCGCCTGCGGAGCAGTATTCAGACCTTCAGCAGCGGCAACTGCGGTTGCGCAGGTTGAACCAGGCAAAGGCACAACTTCTGTAACTGTAAGCGTAAACTCACCAATGCAATCTGGTGTTGGCCATGTATCCAGCATGATGTAGTAGGTACCTGCAGCGAGATCAACTAGTAAGGTTTTATTACCAGATGATGTACCAGTAGAGCTGACACAAGTGTTACCAATCGGGCATTCCTGGGTAATTAGCATTCCAGTCCAGGTGGCAGTGGTTGTCATCGCAATCTGCAATGATTTGGCTTCGGTAAGTACTAGCTGGTAAACGATGTCTTCGCCACCATCATAGTTACCCAGGCAGGTATTGGCGTAGGTATTTCCACGTCCACAGGTAGTATTCACATCAGTGTATGGTAAGGCACCAATTAATATAGGTGTAACGCAATCATCACCAATGGCTTTGCTACCGGTTGACTGAGGAACAATCATTGTAGGTCCGTGCAGCATCTCTTCCTTAGCTAACGTTTGAGTATTGTCGGCTACGTTGGATAAAGATACACCGGCAAGTCTTCCGCCGTAAGGTGGAATGGCCGGGTTGGCTGCCCAGGTAACTTCAACACCAAAGAAATCAGCATCAGCAGTGAGCAGCACCGGAGCGGTTAACTCAAGTGCAAAATTCTGCGTAACTGTCTGACCACCAACAACCGTAACCGGCTGAGAAGTTTGAGAAACGTAACCGGCTTTGGTTGCGGTCACAGTGTATTCACCAACATTTACAGCAATGGTGTAGGTTCCGTCAGGACCAGTCACGGTTGTGTAATCCCTGAGCTGATCTACGGTGATGGTAACACCCGAAACCGGAGCTTTGGAAAGTCCATCAGTTACCAAACCTGTGATAGTGCCGGTATTGTCAACTACGTTGAGTGTTGCAGGAACTATTACTTCAGGCTGAGGCATAAATGGATTGTTGGTCGTGAAAACGATATCGGCATTGAAAATTCCATAGCCGGTTTCTTCTGAATTGAAGGTTACTTCAACAGGCAGAGATTCGCCAGGATTCAATGTTCCGGAGGTCGGAGCGATGCTTATCCATGGGGTGCCAAGAGTTGCCATAAAGTCAGCAGCGTTACCATAGGAGTAGGTTGCACATGGATCTGTTCCGACTGCAAGCCAATTGGTACGGAACCTGAGTACGTGGTTTCCACCGGGTGCACCAGCTGGTATGGTTACATCAACTGTCTTTGGATTTGTGTCGAGACATTCAAAATCAGCGATCAGTTCGTCCGGTGTAAGTACCAGATCATCATTGAAATCAATCCATACGGCAACAAAAGTATTGGCATAACCTGCCACTACAGTGAGCTGGTAGGTCTCACCGGCAGCGAGTTCATGCGAAATATTGGTAAAGTCATTGTACCAGTTTCCTGCATCGTTGCAAGGAATATCCATAGTTACATTTGCAAAGCTCCAGGATTCAAGACCATCACCAAATGCAAAGCATCCGGTGCTGTAGAGGTTAGCAATACATACACCTGATGCACGACTATCTTTACCTTCGAACACAACGGCAGCATTAAAATCCATTACGCCATCGCCATCATTGGTAACAACAATGGTCTGGGTGGTAATTTCAGGAGCAGCAGAATGTGTTTCTTCCAGTGAAGCCGGATTAACTGTTATTTCGCCATACAATGGAATATCTGCACAAAGCTCATTTGACATTCCGGTTTCAACTCCCTGAGCAACAACCTCGCTAACCGTGTAGCAATATTCGTTGCCTGGTTCTATAGCTACATCATAGAAAGAGGTTGCTGTTGTATTGACAAGCAATTCACCATTTTTCCAAACATTGAAAGATGCCATGAACACCGGTGTGTAACTGAATTCTACAAAGTATGTGTTATCGCCTGTGGTGCAAGGATAACCGGTGAATACACTTGGGCCGACCCAAAGAGCATAGCTGCCTGGTGCAAGAACAAAATTCTGAATAGAAACATCGGTGCAAGGTGCGCCTTGTGCCTGGGCAGCGATAACAAGTCCATCGCATCCTGCATTGAGGTCAATCAGGAACATAAGCATCGGGAATTCGGCCTGGCCGGTTACATTCACCGATGCGTAGGTATCGAGTGTAAAGGCATACCAGTCGGTATCGCGGTATTCGAGGATGGTTCCGTTATCATCAAACAGATAATGTGACGAGAGTCCGCAGATCACATCTCCGTTGGCAATATTGGAGAACACCGGAACGTCGTTGTTGCAACCGCCGTTAATAAGGTCAACGTAGTTGTCGCCGGCGCAGGGTTCACCTTCTGGAATACTTCCAGCCGGGCATTCAATATCGCAAATAACCTGCTCATACTCTGTAATATCGAGATAATAGGTACCAAAATCAGCAGCGCCGAATCCATCAATTACGATGTAGTAGGTAAGTCCTGCAGTGAGCTGAACATTTTCGAGATAACTCATGTAGGTAGTTGAACCACACCAATCGTCATTACATGCAATTGAGTTACTCTGATCTGTTTCGAACACATACAATTTAGTGTCGTAATCAGAAGCACAGATATCAATGTTAATAGCAATGTCAGCAGCAGGAGTAAATGCATAAACTACATCCAGGCCACCAGTTGCAGTGTATGGACAAGCGACATTATAGTCATCTGTGAATCCTTGGGTTGTTCCGGTAGCAGCAAACGGAATGGCCGGGATCACAGTGGCTGAAGCGATATTATCACCGCCCTGTCTTACGCTGTTTTCAGGTTTGGTGTAAATAGGTTTTCTTGGTTCATCGGATTTTGGAGGCATAGTGTTGCCCAATACGGACTTGGTAAGATGTTTTACATCATTACCACGTTTGCCAACAAAGTTGCTTTCCCATTCCAGGTAAACTTCGTCGCCCTCCTGATCGGCTACAAGTAATGTAGGCGGAGCAAGGATGGAAACTGAAACCGGTCCGGCAGGAGTTGATTCACCCTGATTATAAACGGCAGTAACCTCATAGGAGTAAGTACCGGCGGTCAGATCAAGATCATCATATTCGTTACCCGTTACTAATCCAAGTAAAGAGCCATCGCGGTAAACATTGTAACCCAGTAATGCTCTTGAAGGTTCTGCATCATTTTTGACCACTGCAGGGGGTTGCATTTTATCAGGTCTTGAGTTGAGAACCAGACCTGTGCTGAAGTTAACAGGATTGTCTGCAACAGGTTCAAGTACTGAAGCACCTTTGGCAGCTTCGACATATCCCTGAACAGCCCAATTGTAAGTTAAGGCAGGATTGAGACCAGTCAAGGTTGTCCATGCCCCACTCCAGAAAATCATATTTCCAAAACCTTCAACCTGCGGACCATTATCACAACCTGCTGGGTAACCTGCGGTCGTGTTATTGTTGAATCCAATCCAGAGTTCCTGGTTAATATCAAATGGTACCGGGGTTGTGAGTACAACCTCATTCCATTGGTCAGCTACGATTGTATTTACGACCTGTGAATAAATCAGGGTTGGTGGAGAAACTCCCTGCCAGATTTTCAATGTATAAGTGCATACAGTTCCCGGCTCGCCCGGAACAAAACTGATCTTAGTGACTGATCCGCCACCGAAACCCGCAAGCATATCAGGTGTGAACCTTGCAGCAACATCAAAGTTTGCAGGACCATTAACGCCAATGGAATTGGTAATGACTTGTCCTGAGTAGGTAAGCCATTCAGGTTCGAATCCTGTTCCTGGTTCTACCCAGGTGAGGTGAACATCAAAAATATTCTGGATTTGTGCCTGGAGGCCAAAAGGAGGATCAAGCACCTGATCAAGAGCAAAATTGACGATACTGTTACCGTTGTGTACTACTGTAGTGCTGAGTGTTTCGGAATGATAGCCTTCGATTTCTGCTGTAACATCATAAGTTCCTTCGAGCACATTGGTCAACGAATAAGTTCCGTTAGCAGCTGTGGTGGTTGAATACTCAGCAGGTGAAGCAGTAATCAAAACACCTTCCAGAGGCTGATTGTTGTAGGCATCGGTAACCACACCCTGGATAGTTCCGGCGCCAATGGTTGTAAACTTCCATTGGGCTGAGTTGACCGTGCCAGCGGCATTTCTTGATCTCACCTGCCAGTTGTAGGTTTTCTTTTTATCGAGTGTAAAACCAACTGAGGCCAGGTCAAATGTTTCGCCAAGGAACCACGGCGAGGTGTAAACCGTTGTGGTAAATGGCGGGTTACCGGTTGTAATTACCAGGCGGTTAAATGCTGTACCAGCACCATTTATCCAGGTAAATACCGGTTGAAGCGGAACAAGCGTTGCATTATTTACTGGTGAAACCAATGTGGCTGCAACCGGAGCAACCGTAGAAGCAACGGTCATCTCTACCGGAACGGTGAGTGTAGCTTTACCGGCTACCTGGCCGTTGTGACTAATATTGATGTTGGCGTAGTAGGTGGTGTCCGTGAGACCTGTTGCGTCAAGAGTGACATCAACGACCTGTGATTCGCCGGGAGCAATAATCCCGTTGTAATCACCCAGCGTTATCCAAGAATCCATTACAGCCAATTCATAAACACCGATAAGGTTGGGTGTTTGCTGAACATTGACCATCAGAACAAATTTACCCGGGATGAGCATATCGGTCGCCATAGCACCACCGGCAATAGTCTGAGCAGCAGCAGTTCCCTGGACTAATCCCGGAAGATCGTCTGCGCAATGAGTAACACCTGTAAAATTATTGGCAGCAATATCAAACTGCTGAATGGTCAACAGGTTGTTTACATTAGCGCCACAGGCTACCTGAGCAAAAAGCCATAGATAAGGACCGCCCGGTGTAACACCATCATATGCCGAACCATACACTGATACAACAGCAGGTCCAGTTTGGAGGGTGGCGCCTGTGCGGTTAATCAGTCTCAGGTCTGTCCAGTTTCCAATCCAGAAACCATCGTTCACCGGATCATAATCGCAGTGACGAACTGCGGCTGGAGTTGCCAGGGTCCCAATGAGGGCTTTGTTGGCCAGGTCGAGGGTGTACAATGTATTAGCGGCAGCACCACCATAGAAATAGGTACCATCATAGGCAAAATCCCTGATTCCACCAACACCCGCAATAGTGAAAGTTTCGATAAATGTACCGTCCAGGTCATATTTTCCAAACTTTCCTGGAGTTTGCCAGAAGGCTGTATAAATATGCTGACCATCAGTTCCAACAGCCTGCTCGCCACCGGCGCTTACGCTAAAACTTTGAAGGATATCAAAAGCGGCATCGGTCACTTCACTCTTAACTGTTGCAGTTGTAGAGCACATATCCAGATTAGGATTAGTTGTACTAATGGAGATCGGTTCTTCAAACTTCAAAGGTTCAGTGCCCGAGACTGCTTTGCTACTCGGGAAACTAACGCCTGCACTCCATGTCAAAGGCTCAGTACCACCCGGATTTGAAATCGTGAGTGTAGTCATCCGTACCTCATTAGGCAGCATTGTTTCATCAAAAGAAGTCGGGTTGACCGAAATCTGGGCATAGCCGAGTTCGAAATCAAGCGAAGTATTCACATTAGAAGTAATTTGAACTCCTGGCTCAGTTACAGGGAAATACCCTTCGGCTTCGCAAGTGAAATCATAAGTTCCTGAGAGTATGTTATCAATTTGATAGAAACCATTGGCATCGGTGAATCCTTCATAATCTCCGCTGAAAACACGTGCTCCTTCAACTACTCCACGGGTGGCTTCGGTAACATAACCACTCAAGCTTCCAAAGGTGGGAGCAAAAAGTGTTACATCGTCTATGTACCAATAATCAAGGTTGAAGGAATATCCATCAAAGAAGAAGGCAAACTGGAAGGTAGATGAACCCACATCACCATTGGCAATCGGAATGATTAATGTTTCCGGACCAATATTGGCTGCCGGGGAAACCTCCCATACCGTATTCCAGTTAACGCCATCAGAGGTGGTTTTAACCCCCATCGTGAAAGGAACAGCATACCAGTCGAGAAAATGCTTGAACTGAAGCGCAATAGCTGTATAGCCAACCGTATTGAAAACAGGAGATTTCATTAAAGACAATCCTGTAAAAGACGGTGAAAAATAGAATCTTAACTCAGGTAACACTCCACCAGCATTCGCAGTATTTTGAACACTCCAGTTGGTTAATCCAAGTCCGCTGACGTTCCAGCATTGTGGAATAGTTCCAACAGCCATACCTGTAAAGTCCTGACTGTAAGGTAAAGTGAAAGTTGCACAGGCTGTTGTAAAGGTAAAAGGTCCAGCCCAAGGGCTCAGGTTACCGCTACCGCAATTTGACTGAACATAAAAACTGTACGGTGTATTTGCTGCTAACCCTGTAAGGTTGTAGGAATTGGTATTGAGATTAGGAACAACCGTTCCTGAGCCAATAGGAAATCCGGCTGGTCCCCACTGAACGTTCCACATTGTTTCCGTACCGCCTGGTGTCCATCCCAGCAAGGCAGAATTTGCGGTAATACTTGTTGCAGTGAGCATATTGGGTTCAACACATGCGGGTAGTGGCTCAATTTCAACATTGTCGAGGTAAATGTACCTTGTTGCAACATCGTTGATGTGCTTGAAAGCAATATATCTGTCGGTTCCGCCATAAGCAGCAAAACTTACAGTGTATTGCGTGTAAGTTGCAGTTAATGGGATTGAGGCTACCTGAGTAAATGTCTCCGCATTCAACGGATCTGACATCGTTCCAACTAAAACCGTTGTAACTGAGGCGCCGCTTTTTGCATAAAATTTTGCTCTCAGCGTGTTTAATGCCACTGTCCCAACGATTTCGGGAGAAATCAAAAGGTAGCGTGCAGCAGCATTCAAAACAGTGGTGTTGTAAATGGCCACATGGTTAGGCAAACTGTAAGGTGTTGTGGTGGTCATGGTTTGCACATATCCAGCAGTGCTTGTGGGATGATAAGCAATTTTGCTCCAGCAGACTGGTAAATCCGGAGCTGTAACCCCATCAAAGTTTTGCACGAGAGGAATATTGAAAGGAACGCAGGCTGTAAAGAAGGCTCTGGGGCCGGCAAAATCACTCAGTCCGTTTCCACAATTGGACTGAACATAGAAATGGTACTTTGTGGCAGGCTGTAAGCCGCTCACTGCGTAGCTATTTGCAGCTAAACCTGACACTTGGGTTCCGGTTCCGGGTAAAAACCCAGCGAGACCATATTCCAGATTCCATGAAGTTTCCGATCCACCGGGTGTCCAGCCGAATGTGGCAGTAGTTGTGGTAATATCAGTAGCTGCAAGTGCTGTGGGAGCGGGACATGTTCCTGGTGTAAACAGGAAACTTAATCCGTTCGGCGGGATTACTGTAGAAGTAATAGCGCATCTCAATACATTAGTTTCACCCGGAATTGTTTGCAACCAGTTGGTCATGGTTGTCCGGTTTTTGTAATCAGCGTTGGTTGCACCTCTCAGACCCACCTGAGGATGCACCGGTGTTGCGAAGGTTGAGCCAATAAATTCGCCATAAACGAACTCGATTTTATTTCCATTCTGATGCAATCTGATCTGGAAATCGAAGTAATCGTCCGGATAACTTGTTCCATACCTTTTTGCATCCAACCATTGCACTACATAGATAAAATCTCCAGCAGTGCCGATAGTTTCGGAACGAATCGTACTACCCGTCCTGCCCTGCAGGTCTCGTCCAACAGCCGAGGCAGCTCCGGCAGCAGCAGTAGTGGATGAGATAGGGTCATAACCAATTGAAACGGTTCCACCAAAAACTATATAACCATTCGGTGAAATGGTAACCTGGGTATAATCAATCCCAAGATAGTTAAAGGTAAACCCGAGAGCAATACTAGGGATCATCGTATCATCCCAGGCATCTGTGGCGTGCACAGTACCACCTGCGATGGGTGTGAAGCTCCCTACCGACTGACTGAACTTGTAAAAGTTCAATTGTCCGTTGACGCTCATTGCACCGGCAATCAGCAGCAACAAAAGAAAACTCGTAACTTTTCTCATAAACGTTAGGTTTAAATTAATAAATAAATGAATAAAAATTGATTGCTAAATTGTTGATTATCAAAAATTTAAAACACCCATTGCTGCACAGGTTCATTATTGAACGGAGCACGGGAAAGTACTGTAATTCAGATGAGTTGGTAAGTAAAATGCATGTTCCTCCTTTTTTAATTTTTCCGAAAGGCAAATATAAAAACTTTTCCCTTACCAAATTTTTTTTTCTTAACCTAATTATTTAAAACCATTCAAAATAAAAATCTTCCTAAATTCAGAAACATTTGTAACTTATTGAAAATATGTTATTTTTGGGATAGTTTTTATCCTTTTCTATTCTGGATTGCTCATTATGGCGTTCAATCAGTAGGTGTCACAATGTTGAAATTAGTAATTTTTAACCATTCATTTTCGAATAACTGCCACAGGAATTGATAGAAATCTTAGTTTCTTCTGGTTTATCCCTGAGGGATTAAAACAGGTAATCGTCCATTTCTCATCCCGGATCGAATTTAAGATTCACAGCCACCTCAAAAAGTTTTATTTTTGCCGGATTCAAAATAAAAGCCGGCTGCAATGCAAGTGGACATCTTCATTCCCTGTTTTATTGACCAGATTTACCCCGAAACCGGGTTCAACATGGTCAGGATACTGGAAAATATTGGCGTAAAGGTCAATTATAACCCCAGCCAGACCTGTTGCGGACAGATGGCTTTCAACAGCGGATTCTGGGAAGAGGCCAGGGAACTGGGTATTAAGTTTATTCAGGATTTCAACACCGGACGACCGGTGGTTGGGTTATCCGCATCATGCATCGGTTATGTAGAAAACTACTTCGAGAAGCTTTACTACAACTCGCCATGGCACCTCGAAAACCGGAAACTGAGAGCCAACCTCTACGAAATCACCGATTTTCTGGTCAATAAGATGAAAGTGGAAGACCTCGGCGCCACATTCCCGGCAAAAGTTACCTATCATGATTCGTGTGCGGCACTGAGGGAATACAAACTGGGCGATGAACCCCGCAGGCTACTCAACCATGTAAAAGGTCTGGAAATCATTGAGATGAAGAAAACTGATGAATGCTGTGGTTTCGGAGGTACTTTTGCCGTAAAGCACGAAGCCATTTCGACAGCAATGGCTGAGCAGAAAATTGCCCATGCCCTCGAAACCGGGGCTGAATATATCGTTTCTACGGATCAATCATGCCTGATGCACCTTTCAGGCTTCATAGAAAAACACAACATCAACCTTAAAACCATCCATATCGTTGATCTTTTGGCCAAAGGTATGGGGCTGGCCTGATGCAGTATCCCATTAGCTATGGATAGTCAGGCATTTTCATTTCAACCCTTTTAAAAAAACAAATAGCAATTAATAACGAACAACAAATTGAGCGAAGCGAAATCCCGAGAGCGCAGTGATTCGGGACAACGAACACTAAACACCGAACAAAAAACAACAAACACGGAACATTAAATCATGAATAATAATTACAATTTCGCATTGATCGGCGCTGCAGGATACATCGCACCGAGGCACCTGAAGGCCATCCGCGACACAGGCAACAATCTGGTAGCCGCCCTCGATCCTTTTGACAGTGTTGGAATTCTCGACAGCTATTTCCCTGATTGCAATTTTTTCACCGAACCGGAGCGCTTCGACAGACATCTTGACAAGCTTCGAAGGAAGAATTCAGGAGAACAGGTCAATTACGTCAGTATCTGTTCGCCCAACTACCTGCACGACGCCCACATCCGTCTTGCGCTTCGCAACGAGGCTCATGCCATCTGTGAAAAACCCATCGTGCTCAATCCCTGGAATGTGGATGCCCTGCAGGAAATCGAGAGAGAGAGCGGCAAGAAGATCTACACTATTTTACAGCTAAGACACCATCCCTCCATCATTGCTTTAAAAAAAGAAGTCGAAGAAGGGAAAAAAGGTAAAATGTACGATGTTGATTTGACCTATTTCACCTCACGCGGAAAATGGTATCACATTTCATGGAAAGGGAACGTTCAGAAATCCGGTGGTGTGGCTACCAACATCGGCGTTCACTTTTTCGATATGCTGACCTGGATTTTCGGAAAAATGACCGATTTACAAGTAACTCTCTCACAACCCGACAAAGTGAGTGGCTACCTGCAACTGGAACACGCCAAAGTAAACTGGAGTCTGAGTCTGGACATCACCGATATCCCGGTGGAGGCTCTGCAGCGAGGGCAAAGAACCTACCGCTCGATTAGAATTGAAGGTAAAGAAATTGAATTCAGTGACGGATTCAACGATCTGCATACCGTCACTTATCAGCAAATTCTGAATGGCGGCGGTTTCAGGCTGGAGGATGCCAGACCAAGTATCGAAATCGTTCATAAAATCAGGAATTTCACTAAGTAAAAACAAGCAAAATCTGTTTCACTCACCGGAAACCCTGACTTAAAAATGGAAAGTCAAGAGTCTGAAATCAAAGCGATTGCAACACAACCTGCATGGTACGTGATTTACACGGCGCCAAGAGCAGAAAAAAAAGTGTATCAGCGCTTTCTCGAGGATGAAATTGAATGCTATTTTCCGACCTATGTAACTGTAAGACAATGGAGCGACAGGAAAAAGAATGTTGAAGTACCGCTTTTCAGCTCGTACATTTTTGTGAAGATTTCGGAGTTTGAAATGTCTAAAGTGCTAAAAGTAGCCGGGGTAGTAAGGTTTGTTTACTACCTCAAGCGCCCTGCAACGGTGAGAGAGATTGAGATCGAAAGAATCAGAACCTTTCTCAGGAAAACCGAGGGCTACCGCATCACAGTTACCAAAGGTGACGAGGTGCAGATAGCTTCCGGTGTAATGCAGGGGGTGGATGGTGTGGTAATGAGAGTATCGAAAAACAAGGTAGTTATCCGCATTGAGCAGTTGGGTATTTCGGTTACAGCCACTGTTCCGAGAGGTCAGTTACAAAAGCGTTCCGGTAGCATAAAGAATAAATAGAATAATATGCTGAGTTACGATGGTATAGTTGTTTTGGTAGTGATCGCCTTTATCATTATTTCGCTTTACAGCGACCTGGTTGGGCCTGCCTTTACATTTATCATAGGTGTGCTTGTACTGGGAATAATGGGTGTGCTGACGCCGAACGAAATATTGAGTGGCTTTGCCAACGAGCAGATCATGGTGATTGTATTGTTGCTGCTCATTGGTCAGATGATAAGAAACACGGGAGTGCTGGAGGGCGCCCTGAACTGGGTTTACAAATCGAGCAACAGTTATAAAAGCTTTTTAGCACGGGTTTACCTGAGCATTTCGATTTTATCCTCCATGCTTAATAATACACCGCTGGTTGCATTGATGATGCCTTACATAAATTCTTGGAGTAAACGCAATAAGGTAAATCCTTCAAAATTGCTAATTCCGCTTTCTTATGCTGCGATCCTTGGCGGCAGCACCACGCTGATCGGAACTTCAACCAACCTGATTGTCAATGGCCTGATTCAGTCTCAGGCAGTTATCCCCGAATTCAAGCCTTTTCACCTTTTCGATTTTGCTTATGTAGGAGTACCAATGGTGATAATCGGTTTTTTTTACATTTATTTTTTCACCGATAAATTGCTTCCTGACAGGCAGGATGTTTACAAGGATTTTGTGCAGAATACCCGCAGTTACCTGGTACAAACCCGCATCCGTGCCAACTCAGCTCTTGCCGGGATGACCGTCCAGGAGGCAAGTCTCCGCAATTTGAAAGGATTGTTCCTTGCTGAGATTATCCGGGGTTGCAACCAGATACGTCCGGTAAGCCCTCACGAGGTTTTGCAACCTGATGATATTCTGGTTTTTGCCGGCGAAACGAATACCATCACGGAACTGGTGAATTCCAACACCGGGCTTGAACTGGCAGAAATTGGCATGTTCAGCAGGAAATCCTACATTGAGGCCGTTGAGATTGTGATATCCTACAATTCGTCCATGGTTGGCCAGACCGTTAAAGAGTCCATGTTCAGGAGCAAGTACGATGCTGCCATCATCGCAATGCACCGCAACGGAGAGAGGTTGTCGGGAAAAATCGGTTCCACAAAGCTGAAGCCCGGCGATGTGTTGCTTATCATCACCGGAAGCGACTTTAATAACCTGAGCAATAACACGCAGGATTTTTACCTGATATCGAGGGTAAAAGATTTTCGCAAACCTAAGACCTACGAACCATTTCTTATCATTGGCGGGCTGATTGTTGCCATAATCCTGTCAGGTTTTAATCTCGTGCCGCTCTTTACCTCTCTTGCCATCCTTGTCACTGTCGCCCTTTTGTTAAAGCTGATGAATCCAAAAGATCTCATTAAAAGCGTTGATTTCAACCTTGCCGTAATGCTTGCCATGTCGCTCGCATTAGGCCAGGCGATGATCAAATCGGGAGTAGCCGAACACATCGGTGGCGCTTTTATCAACCTGCTGTTACCTTTAGGATCACTCACACTGTTGTTTGGAATTTTCGTTCTGGCGGTCCTGCTTACCAGTTTCATTACCAATGCAGCGGTAGTGGCGGTACTTTTCCCGATTGTGCTGAGTATTGCCGCCAAGCTGGGAATTAATCCGTTCCCTCTTGTGATGGTAATGACTTTTGGTGCTGCGGCCAGTTTCATGACACCGGTTGGTTACCAAACCAACCTGATGGTTTACGGACCCGGAGGCTACACTTTTGGCGATTTTATGCGAATCGGCCTCCCGCTCACCATCATTTACATGATTGTTGCCGTGCTGATAATGTACTTTATGTTTTTCTTCCAGTTTGACGGATTGCCTTACATTTACCCGGGTTTGAGATAAAAATTACTCATGTTAATCATCAATTAACCTAACAGATCAAGCAATTAAAATGCAGCAAAGCGATATATATCCTGTATTTGACAAAATTCTCCGGAGAGAAGACAAAGAACGGTTGCTCCGGCAAAACTCAAAAGTAGTCTGGTTCACCGGACTATCAGGATCGGGGAAAACAACCCTTGCCCGGGAGCTTGAAATTCGGCTCAACCGAAACGGTTACCTCACCCAAATCCTTGATGGCGACAATATCCGTAGCGGTATCAACAGCAACCTTAGTTTTACCGAGACCGACCGGAAAGAAAATATCCGAAGAATTGCCGAAGTGACCAAGTTACTGATAAACAGCGGTGTAATAACCATCAACGCCTTCATCAGCCCAACCCATGAAATCCGCCGGATGGCAATGAACATCATAGGGAAAGAAAATTTTATTGAAGTCTATGTCAGCACACCTTTTGAGGTTTGTGAGCAAAGAGATACTAAAGGGCTTTACAAAAAAGCACGGGAGGGGAAAATCATCAATTTTACAGGACTGGATTCGCCCTTTGAACCACCAGAGTATCCAGCCGTTGAAGTGGACACTACTCACTCTACATTAAATGATTCTGTCGAAAAAATTTTAAAAGTCGTATTACCAAAAATAACTTATTGGGTATGAAAGGATACAACCTGACCAACCTCCAGGAACTGGAAGCCGAGGCCATTCACATCATACGCGAAGTGGCCGCCGAATTTGAAAACCCTGTAATGCTCTATTCCATCGGGAAAGACTCGTCGGTGATGGTTCGCCTCGCCGAGAAAGCCTTCTATCCCGGCAAAGTTCCCTTCCCGCTGATGCATATTGATTCAAAATGGAAGTTCCGTGAGATGGTGGAGTTCAGAGACAACTACGCCAGAGAAAAAGGATGGGATCTGATAGTGCATTCTAATAAGGAGGGCTTCGAGAGCGGCGTTGGCCCCTTCACTCATGGCAGCAAGGTGCACACCGACATCATGAAAACGCAGGCACTTCTCGAAGGCCTCACCAAATATGGTTTTGATGCTGCTTTTGGCGGCGCCAGGCGCGATGAAGAAAAATCGAGAGCAAAAGAAAGGATTTTCTCGTTTCGCGATCGGTTCCACCAATGGGACCCGAAAAATCAGCGGCCTGAGCTCTGGAACATCTACAATGCCCGCATTCATAAAGGAGAATCAATCAGGGTTTTTCCGCTCTCCAACTGGACCGAACTCGACATCTGGCAGTACATCAGGCTCGAAAACATTCCCATTGTGCCGCTTTACTACGCCAAGGAACGCCCGATAGTCGAATACAACGGCGCAATGATAATGGTTGACGACGACCGGATGCCACCCGAACTGGCCAAAACCGCAGTGATGAAAATGGTCAGGTTCCGCACCCTCGGCTGCTATCCGCTCACCGGCGCCATCGAATCCGAAGCCGACACCATCGAAAAAATCGTTGAAGAGATGATGACCGCTACCAAATCAGAAAGAACCACCCGCGTCATAGATTTCGACCAGGACGGCAGCATGGAGCAGAAGAAGAGGGAAGGGTATTTTTAAAAATCCAAATTTCAAAAGTCAAAAATCAAATAAATTTCAATTTACAAATCTTTAAAATTCAAAACTTTAGATCGTTAGAGCAAAAGTCATGGAAAACAGTGAAGCGAAAAAACCGGTTTATGATCTCGAAGAACGCACTTTTCAATTTGCAAAATCGGTTCGACTATTTATTAAATCACTTCCAAAGACCACCGCGAATAATGAAGATGCAAAACAGGTAGTTAAAGCCTCGGGATCAACTGGCGCAAATTATATCGAAGCCAATGAGGCCTTGAGTAAAAAAGACTTTTTGATGAGGGTTAAGATTAGCCGAAAAGAGGTAAAAGAATCGGCCTACTGGCTCAGACTAATTGATGAAACCAACAATTTGGAAAATCAAAGTGAACTCAAAGGGTTAATTTCAGAGGCAATTGAACTAAAGAGAATCTTTTCAGCAATAATTGAGAAATCAAAATGACCAATCTGAACTTTGTTAAATGTGCTTACTTAACTTTTCTTGTGCATCACAACCGCTCTATCTTAACTCATTAGAATCGTAAGCTAATTCAATTCAATTATTACAAAATCAATTCAAGCTAATGATATTCAAAATAGTAACTATGATTCTTAAAAGCAAAATGTTAATTCTTGCAATACGTTTTTGGCATTGAGATTTAAACTCTTGGATTTGTTTGTTTTTTGTTTTTTGAAAATTGTCATTTAAGCCAAAACTCTCTTCAATTATTAAAAAATTTTTCCAAGCTAATGATATCCAAAATAGTAACTATGATTCTTAAAAGCAAAATGTTAATCTTGCGATACGTTTTTGGCATTGAGATTTAAACTTTTTGGATTTGTTTGTTTTTTGTTTTTTGAAAATTTTCATTTAAGCCAAAACTCTCTTCAATTATTAAAAAATTTTTCCAAGCTAATGATATCCAAAATAGTAACTATGATTCTTAAAAGCAAAATGTTAATCTTGCGATACGTTTTTGGCATTGAGATTTAAACTTTTTGGATTTGTTTGTTTTTTGTTTTTTGAAAATTGTCATTTAATTACACACGATGGACATAAACGCATTTCTCAACCAGGATCAACAAAAGGACTTACTCCGGCTGCTTACTGCCGGATCGGTGGACGACGGAAAGAGCACGCTGATTGGCAGGCTGCTTTTCGATAGTAAAAAATTGTATGAAGACCACCTGCAGGCGCTCGAGCGCGACAGCAAGCGCGTGGGGCATGCCGGCGAAGGCATTGACTATGCTTTGCTCCTCGACGGGCTGAAAGCTGAACGCGAACAAGGCATCACCATTGATGTCGCTTACCGTTACTTTTCGACCAACAAACGGAAATTCATCATCGCCGACACGCCCGGACACGAGCAATACACCCGTAACATGGTCACAGGTGCATCCACAGCCAACCTCGCCATCATCCTTATTGACGCACGCAAGGGAGTCATCACCCAGACCAAACGGCATACCTTTATTGTCTCGCTGCTGGGAATCAGGCACGTAGTTCTTGCAGTGAACAAGATGGACCTGATGGATTACAGCCAGGAGGTTTTCGAAAACATCTGCAACGATTACAAGAGGTTCATCACCGACCTGGATATTCCGGATGTCAATTTTATCCCGCTTTCGGCGATCAACGGGGATAATGTGGTGGATATCAGCGACAAGATGCCCTGGTACCACGGGCAGAGCCTTCTCGAATTCCTGGAGGGTGTGCACGTAAGCAGCGACCACAACTTCAGCGATCTGCGCTTTCCGGTGCAGTATGTATTGAGACCGTCGCTGCATTTCAGGGGTTTTGCGGCAAGGGTGGCTTCCGGGGTAATCCGGACCGGCGATACCATTAAAGTTTTACCATCCGGACAACAAAGTGTCGTTACCTCCATCATCACCAGCGAAGGCGAGAGCGACCACGCATTTCCACCACAGTCGGTGACTATCACACTGAAAGATGAGATTGACATTTCGCGCGGCGACATGATCGTTCACCCCGACAACCTGCCTATGGTTGAACGTCATTTTGAGGCTATGCTAGTCTGGATGAACGAGAATCCCATGAAGCCTGAAACACATTACTACATCAAGCTGAACGCCAATAACACGAAAGCAAGGATTGATACAATCCGTTATCGTATTGATGTGAACACACTCGAGAAATCAAGTATCGAACGGTTCGAACTTAACGACATCGGAAGAGTAGTGATGACCACCAACAAACCAGTCTTCTTCGATCGTTACAAGCGAAACCACAGCACAGGATCATTTGTGCTGATCGACCCCATGACCAACAACACCTGCGCCGTGGGAATGATTATTGACGACCTGAAAGGAAAGGGAACCTTTTCGAGGATCAGCGACATGGATCGAAACAAAATAGAGCGCGGCGAATGTCTGGTTCCGGTAGATCAGCGTGAAAAGTTTTACGATCAAAAAGGTATAACCCTCTGGATAACAGGCCTTCATGGCTCAGGAAAAAACCTGCTGGGCTACCTGCTCGAAAAACGCCTTTTCGACGAAGGCGCAACGGTTGTCCTTCTTGACGGAAGCACAGTTCGATCGGGTCTTTCACGCGAGCTGGATCATTCACAATCCGATCGTGCTGAACATTTGCGCAGAGTGGCGCATGTGGCCAGAATCCTTAACGACCAGGGCATCATGGTGATTTGTTCGTTTATCTCTCCTGATGAAAGCATCCGTCTGCAGGTAGCCGAAATAATTGGAAAAGAACGGTTTACGCTGATTTACATGGATGCTGACCTTGAGTACAGCAGGAATTTCAGACCGGAACTTTATCTGAAAGCAGATGCCGGGCTGATTTCCAATATTCCGGGTTATGACACCAGGTATGAAATTCCGTTGCAACCTGATTTTATCTTCAAACCCACTGCAATGGAGGCCAACTGCGATACTATCCTCGATTATTTGAGAGAAAACGGAATCTTCCCGCTCAAGTAAAAGTCATCACGCCCTTTTACCGGTCAAGTCCTTGTATCACTCACGGCGCCATTGTCTGTGGTTGGAAAGCGCATCACAATTGAAAAAGTTAATTTTGCCAGGATAATCCAAAAATCAGAACGATTCTTATGACACTTTTAAATTCGCTGATTAACTGGAACATTCCTTTTCAAAATCCGGTTCTCATCTTTTCACTGATCCTCTTCATCATTTTATTTGCACCTATCCTGTTTAACCGGATCAAAATACCCCATCTGATCGGGCTTATTATTGCCGGAGCATTGATTGGCCCCAATGGTTTTTACCTGATGGAGCGCGACAGCAGCATCGAGCTTTTTGGCAAAGTTGGGCTTCTTTACATCATGTTTCTTGCGGGGCTTGAGATTGACCTGGGAGAATTCAAAAAGAACAGCGGTAAAAGTTTCGTTTTTGGGATGTACACTTTCATAATTCCCATGGCGCTGGGAACCATCGCAGGTCTTTACATTCTGGATTTCTCTATTAACACTTCGGTTCTTTTGGCCAGTATGTTTGCCTCACACACCCTGATAACCTATCCAATAGTGAGCAAGCTCGGTATAACCAAAAACAGGGCGGTGAGTGTAGCAATCGGCGGAACACTAATAACCGACACCCTTGCGCTGCTGGTGCTTGCCGTGATTGCCGGCATGGCAGTAGGTGAGATCAACCAGCAGTTTTGGATCAGGCTGAGTGTTTCGATTGTGGTTTTTGCTCTCATCGTAGTTTTTCTTTTCCCGATTGCCGGCCGTTGGTTTTTCAAACGATTCGATGACAATGTTTCTCAGTATATTTTCGTGCTGGCATTGGTTTTTGTCGGTGCATTCCTGGCCGAAGCAGCTGGTATCGAAGCTATTATTGGAGCTTTTCTTGCCGGTCTGGCGCTCAATAAACTCATTCCTTACACCTCACCTTTGATGAACCGGTTAGAGTTCGTCGGGAATGCTTTGTTTATCCCATTTTTCCTCATCGGGGTAGGTATGCTTATTGATTACAGAGCATTTTTCAAAGGTTCCGAAACCATTTTTGTAGCTACGTTGATGACGATAATAGCCACTTTAGCAAAATTTAGTGCGGCCTGGCTGACCCAGAAAACTTTCAGGTATAATATTGACGAGCGAAGGTTGATTTTCGGTTTAAGTAATTCTCAAGCTGCCGCTACCCTGGCCGCGGTGCTGGTTGGATACAATATCATTACCGGAACCGGGGCAAACGGTGAACCTATCCGACTGCTCAACGAAAGCGTGCTCAATGGGACTATTTTGATGATCCTGATCACCTGCACCATAGCATCTTTTGTTACCCAAAAGGGCGCTCAGAATATATCTTTGGCCGAAGTATCAATTGATAAAGATCCTGACGAAAACTCATCAGAGAGGATACTTTTACCCTTATCTGAACTTGAAACGGTTGCAGAGATTGTGAATCTGAGTATTATGGTCAAGTCCAGAAAAAATAAAAGCGGGCTTTATGCAGTCCATGTTCTTGAAAATGAAAACTTAAATGCGAATAGTGATAAATTTGCCCGTAAAATACTCGACAAAGCCGCAATTACTGCGGCTGCAACAGATCATCAGCTTAATCACCTGATCAGGTACGATGACGATATGGTAGATGGAATTACCAACGTAGTCAGAGAGCTCAAGATTACAGACCTGTTGATTCCATTGAAGCGTGAAAAGGGGATGTCAGCTGCTTTCCTTAGCAATCTTAACGAAGGCATTCTTAACAGATGCAATTGTACCTCAATGGTTTACAAAACTGCCCAACCCCTTGCCACCACAAAAAGGCACATTGTCATCGTACCCGACCGCGCTGAGCGTGAAATCGGATTCCCGTTCTGGCTGCTGAAACTCTGGAATATTGCCCGAAACAGTGGCTCAACCCTCGTTTTCTATTCATCTGCAACTACTTTGAAAGTAATAAAGGATGTCCATTTGAAGCATCCAATTCAGGCTTTATTTAATGAATTTAATGAATGGGAAGATTTCCTGGTACTTTCGCGGATAATTAAATCAGATGATAATCTTGTCATCGTGCTGAGCCGCAAAGGACACCCATCTTACCACCACAACATGAACAAAATCCCCGATTACCTCAATAAATATTTTACCAAAAACAACTACATTCTGATTTATCCCATGCAAACCGGGATCGGGGAAGATGCGAATGACAGCCTCAAAAATCCGTCGGTGATGCAGCCATTCCTCGAGTTGGATGACCTCGGAAAAACTATTTCCAAAATGTTTAAATCAAAATAATTAACATTCAGCCTGATTCTCTGTTTTACTGATCAAAAGTCCGGCTTTGAAAAAAATCATTTCCATACTGCTTCTTCTCGTCCTTACTGCTCCGGTAGCCGGAACATTCACCTGGCTGCAGATCAAAAAGCAGCTCATCAAAAAAGAGGTGAAATGGAAAATGATTGACGGGCTTGACAGAGACGAGCTGGTTTTGCTGAAGTTTACCCATAACCAGACCAAAACGCTGCTCAAATGGAAACACGCCAGAGAGTTTGAATTCAATGGCGAAATGTACGACATTGTTGAGATGAAAACTGAAGGCGACACACTCTTTTACTACTGCTGGTGGGATCATGAGGAGACCACCCTCAACATGAAATTAAACAAACTGGTGGCCCACGCCGCCGGAAAAAACAGTCAGACCCGCGACAAGGTGAACCACTTGTGGCAATTCTTTAAGTCATTGTATTTCACCGAAGATCAGGTAAAGCCGGATTACAGTGTGGCTATCGGGACCGACAAACGATTTTTGTACGTTTTCGTGGTTAAGTCAACCGGGAAATCCCCTCCCGCACCGCCCCCAAAACCATTTTACAACAGTTGATCTGCTCTGAGCCATCAGAGTCGCATGGATGATTTCGGTCAGGGTTACAGCCTTACCGCCGAAATCGTTTATGGTAATTCCCCTGTTTCATAAATCACTATTGTGAAATTCATAATCATCTGAAAAACAATGAAAAACATATTTATCATATTTACAATCATCCTCTTTGCCTCCTCAGGATATGCTCAAACCATAACCGTAAAAGATCAGGAGACCAAAAAGCCCCTGCATCTGGTGAGTTTATCCAGCGAGGACCCGAGAGCTTCCACAACCACCAACACACGAGGGCAAGCCGATATTTCAGCGTTTCAGGGTGCTGAGATCATCGAAATCAGGTTTTTGGGTTATCAGAATCTCATCCTGAGTTATGCTGCCATAAAGGAGGCCGGCTTTATTATCACCATGCGACCCACGCAGCTGTCGCTCGATGAAATTGTGATCTCGGCCACCCGTTGGGAACAGAACAAACGCGACATCCCCAACAAGATCACCTCTATCAGCCTGAAGCAGATCGAACTGCAAAACCCGCAAACTGCCGCCGACATGCTGGGCAACACCGGCGAGGTATTTATCCAGAAAAGCCAGCAGGCCGGTGGCAGCCCGATGATCCGGGGCTTCTCCACCAACCGTCTGCTCTACTCCATCGACGGAGTACGGATGAACACCGCCATCTTCCGTTCGGGGAACCTCCAAAATGTGATCTCCATCGATCCTTTTGCCATCGAAAAATCGGAAGTCTTTTTCGGTCCGGGCTCCAACATTTACGGCAGCGATGCCATTGGCGGGGTGATGATTTTCAGAACCATAGCACCACAGCTTTCGGATAACGGCGATCCGTTGGTTGCCGGAAAGGCACTGGCCCGCTACTCTTCGGCCAACAGCGAGATAACCGGTCATTTTGATGCCAGCGTAGGCTGGAAAAAATGGGCGCTGACCACCAGCCTGACCAGTTTCAATTTCAGCGATCTGAGGCAGGGCAGCAAGGGACCCGACGATTACCTGAAGCCGTTTTATGTAAAAAGGGTCGACAGCACCGACCGGGTGTTTACCAACGAAAAGCCGCTGAACCAGACTCCGTCGGAGTATTCGCAAATCAACGTGATGCAGAAGGTACGCTTCAAACCCAATGAGAAATGGGATTTTGTGTATGGTTTCCATTATTCCGAAACCTCCTCCTACTCGAGATACGACCGGCTGGTTGAAACCTCCGAAAACGGGCTTCCGGTGTATGCTGTGTGGGATTATGGTCCGCAGAAGTGGATGATGAACCATTTCGAAGCAACCCACACCGCACGCAACGAGATTTACGACCAGATGGATATCCGCATCGCCTATCAGAATTTTGAAGAGAGTCGTATCGACCGCAGGCTCAACAACAACCGCCTGCGCACCCAACTCGAAGAGGTTCAGGCTTTCACGGTAAATATCGATTTCGTGAAGAGCTCGGACAAAAACAAATTCTTCTACGGAGTGGAGTCGGTTTACAATCAGGTTGCATCAACGGGCACTGCCGTCAACATCAAAACCGGCAATCCGGTGAATGTTCCCGACCGCTACCCGCAATCCATCTGGGGAACCTATGCCGTTTATCTCAACTACCAGCATCGCTTCACACCGCAGTGGCTGCTGCAGGCCGGAGGACGCTATACGCAGTACATGCTCAATTCGGATTTCAAAGACCTGCTGGAGTTTTATCCCTTCAACTTCGAAACCGTGGAGCTCTATGACGGAGCGCCCACAGGAAGCCTCGGGGTGGTGTACACACCCACCGACAACTGGACCCTCAGTGCAAATGCCTCCACCGGGTTCCGTGCACCCAACGTGGACGACATAGGCAAAATGTTTGATTTTCAGTCGGGTGACGTGATCGTTCCCAACCCTGACCTGCAGGCGGAATACGCCTACAACGGCGAAATCAACATCGCCAGAATCTTCGGCGAGCGCATAAAACTTGACCTGACCGGCTTCTACACCTTCCTCGATAATGCCATGGTGCGGCGCGAATTCACAGTAAACGGCCAGGACAGCATATTCTACAACGGCGAAATGAGTAAAGTATATGCCATTCAAAACGCTGCCGAAGCTTATGTCTATGGCTTCAATGCAGGGCTGGAGATAAGGCTGCCCGGAGGTTTCGGCTTTTCCGGCCGATACAACTACCAGTTTGGCGAAGAGGAGATGGATGATGGCAGCACGAGCCGGTCGCGGCATGCCGCCCCGCCATTCGGACTGGCAAAGCTTACCCTCAATGCCAATAACTTAGACCTCCAGTTGTACGGGATTTTCAGCAGCGGTGTGAATTACGAAGATCTGAATGCGGAAGAGCAGCAAAAGAAATTTATCTATGCAAAGGATGAAAACGGAAACCCATACTCTCCCGGTTGGTTTACCCTCAATTTCAAAGCCATGTACCGCTTCACCGACCAATGGACGGTGAGTGCAGGGCTGGAAAACATCACCGACCAGCGTTACCGGCCTTACAGTTCGGGCATCAGCGCCGCAGGCCGCAACTTCATCTTCTCGCTGATTGCCAATTTCTGATCTGGGCACTGCAAATTCACAGCAACCCAGCGGCTGAAACCTGATTTAGCCTCAGTCTCTCAACTGAGGCTAAATCCTTTATTCAAAAAGATGCTAATACTTTTTTTTGGAAGATGCTTTACCTTTTGAAAAAGGCGCAATTGGCGTTTTCAGGAAATTACCGCGCAACAGAAAAATGCATTAAAACAATGGCAAAATTGCTGGCTATGGACTTGATTGAGATTACACTTCTCGTTTAAATACGGATTTAGAGATGGTCCTCAAGTCGGCCAGGGTCGGGAGCGAATCCTTAAGGGAAATGGTGGATTCTCTGATAAAAAACAGCACAACAATCAGGGAGGTAACGAAGTAGGAGACGCTGGTAGCCCATCCTGCGCCGGTTGTTCTATAAGCCGGAATGAGCCAGGCAAAGAATACCATCGCCACCACCATTCCGGCAAAAGAGGCCAGGGTATTGACATGGTACTTTCCGGTTCCGGAAAAGTAATGGCCAAGGATAAGGGCGATGTTGAAAAACAAAACGCCAGGCGCCAGTGAGCGGATTACGGCGCCCACTTGCCCGAATCCCTCGCCAAAAATGAAAACAAACAACCGTGAGGGCAGCAGCATCAAAACGAGCAGTGCGGCAAAACTGATAAACAGGCTGGCCCAGTTGAGCTGAAGGGTCAGCTTCTGCGCATAGGCTTTGTCGGTGCTGTTGGCAATGCGGGCATACTGCACCAGGCTGATGCTACGGCTGATCAGCCAGATGGATTCCACCAGCGAAGTGCCGTTGGAATAGACTCCCACCTCGGCGCTGGAGTAAGTTTGCTCGAGCCAGTAATAGCTTATCCTGAAACTCAGCATCTGAAAAATGTGCGCCAACTGGTTGAGCAACCCATACCGGAACAGATGGCCAATGATCTCTTTATAGCTCTGCTTATCAGCAATGTAAAATTTATCTCCAAGGCGGTTCAGGTAAAAAAGACTGATAAGAAAGCCAGCGCCGAAGGAAATGTAGAGTGCGATGATATAGGACAAAATAGTATTTTGACCTATAATAAAAAATGCAATGACAAGGGTCAAAGTGATGATTAGTGGCTGTATAAAAGCTATCAGATTGGATGCAGCAATCTTTTCCTTACCGATGAGCACGGATGAATTGATAGCAGCAAAGGCGCTGATGGCCGAAAGCAGGCAGATATGAACCACCATCCCGGCGTTTACCAAACCAAAAATTTGCAACGCAACATAGAAAATAATACTCGTAACCGCCGACCAGATGTAGGCAGGCAGCATGATGACCGCCGCAGAGTAGCGCGGAACAAGATACACGATGGCGCTGCCACCCATGAGGTTGGCAAATACCAGAACATAGGCTATGGTGGCGATGACGATGCCTTGCTCCCCTTTTCCCTCAGGCCCCAGAAACTGTGATATGATGATGGCGATCAGCAGGTTGAGTACTGCCGACAGCAACCTTGTACCGAACGTATTGAGGATTTTGTTGAGCACTATTTATTTAAAGGAATTTGATTTACACGGTAAATTTTTAATCGTCAAGGATTTACACCCGCTTTTCAGTCGGTGTGGTAATGAGTTCAATGTCCTGAAACAGTGTGATTGCCGCTGGTTTGGCCATTTTCAAACTAAGTTTTAGATTGAAAAATATGATTCTTCCTATGTCTTACCACATCGCTGTAAACACGGTAAATCGAATGACCAATCACCTCGTTGCTGAAATGATCCACGGCATATTTTCTGATTTTATCGCTCCGGTAAAGCCCGGGATCTTCAAGAAAATTCTCCAGAGCCTTCAGGAATTGTCTTTCATTTTTCATTTCCACGAGTTTTCCAAGGTTATCGTTCATGTGTTCGTGAATACCCCCCACACGTGTCGAAATCACCGGTACGCCGCAGGCATAGCTTTCGAGGATTACCACGGGCAGGTTTTCGTAGTTGCTGAACATTATCATCAAATCGGCCTGGCTCAGCAGGTCAACCAGTTCTTCGTTCTCCTTCAATCCGGTAAACTCGACATACCGGCCGGTGAGTGCGAGCTGGTCTGAAATGGCTTTCATGGCTGCAAAGTCTTCCCCGTCGCCAATGAGTTTCAGCTTAAAATCATCCCTTTTTTCGCTTAACTTCTTTATCACCCTCAAAATCCCGGATATGTTCTTCTGTTTATCGGTGAAACAGGATAGATGCACCAGGGACTTCTTTTCGTTAAAGACAACTTTGTTCTTAGGTTGAAATTTTTTCACATCCACCACATTGGGTATAACCTGGTAGTTATTATTCTTCAAACCGTTGGCAATCATGGCGTCTCTCAGGTTGGCGGTAACCGGCATCACCGCACCGGCGTATTTCACTACGAGTCCGGTGAGCCACTTCCTAAGTGCGCCGTTGTAAGTATCGGTGGTGGGAAGATAGCGCGTCCAGTGCTCGGTGATTACATAGGGAGTGCCGGTGAGGATTTTGCAGATCAGAGCCACAATGCCGCAGCGGGTCAATACATGCACATGCAGCAAATCGGGTTTCGGCCTGCTTTTCCTGATGAGTTTCCATCCTTTGTAATGGCTCAGGAAGAAGCGGTAAAGGTTGATAAGGTTGGCAAGAAACTGCGGCCTGATGCTTGATTTTTTGAAATAGACCCTGACGGTGTACAAACCCTCCTCCGACACTTCGATGGCGATGGATTTGGATGACAACTTATCGTCGGCATGTACATAGAGTACCGAGACATCGGCATGAGGTAGCACCGAGAGGCCGTGCCGCTCAATGAAGAGCCCCATCATCGGATCGTACCGGTGTGGGTACCAGCGGGGCAGAAACAGAACGGACAACCGGCGGTCGGAGGAAAAATCTTTCATTGGGTGAAAACGGTCAGAGTGTGAATTTATTGAGAATCATTTCATTGATATAACCAATAGCATTTTTAAGCCGATCCGCCCCTACCCCGCTCACAATCCTGTAATTGAAGCCGAGCCGGTTCAACTCTTCCAGATATCGGTTCATTAAAAAACCGCGGTTGCCGGGGTCTTCGCGCATCGGGTCAAATACCCATGGCAAATCAATGTCCATGAGCAGATATAGATCGTATTTCTGCCTGAAAAGTTGCTCCGCGATCCATGAATGGCATTTTCCGAATTTCACATCGCACCAGATTTTGGTCACCAGCAACTCAGTGTCGGAGATGAGGATTTTATGGGCGAGGGTTGCGAGGATTTTCGCTGACTCTGCCTGGCCTTTGGCAATTTCGAGGATATCGTCATAATGATAACGCCGCTCGATGTTTAGCAGGTAAATTCTGGCAAATTCAGGAACCCAAATGGTATTGTAATGATCGGCCAACTGCTGCGAAAGGATAGATTTACCGGTTGATTCGGGACCGGTTACGGCTATTTTGATGAGTTTATCCAAGTTCAGATGATTTGAGTTTTTTCTGCCACTCGATGTAGCCCATTACAGCAAGAATAAGAAAAGCAAAATACTGAAAGCTGGTCAGCACAAGGTCTTTGTGAAAATAGAGGGGTATTGAAACCAAATCGCCGATAATCCAGTAAATCCAGTTTTCGATCTTTTTCATCGCCATCAACCCCATCCCGACAATGAAAATGGCCGTTGTAAACGAATCAACAAAGGGAACCGTGCTGTCAGTGTAATGACGCAAAACATACTGAAGAACAAGAAAAAAGATGATTGTGGCAACAATACCGGCCAGATGCTGAGCCGCGGTGCAACGCGAGATGGGCAGTTCCCTGTCCGATGCATCTTTGCGTGTCCAATTGTACCAGCCGTAAATGCTCACAATAAAATAGAAGAAGTTGATTCCCATATCCGCATAGAGCCCGGCATAGAAGCACAGATAAACATAGATAAGCACCGAAACGATACCTGTCGGATAAACAAGAATACTCGCTTTTTTAGCGTACCACACACTGAGCAGCCCGAACACAACAGCTATAGCCTCAAGCCAGGTGCTTTGCAGGAGGTTTTGATAGAAAAGATCGAAAAAGCCAGACAACAACATCAGGATGGATTAAGGTCGGCGTTGATGATTTTTAGTACAAAAACCGAATGCGGCAGTTCGAACGAGCAGTAGATTTCGTCGGTAAGTGCCTGCATTACTGTGTGGTATTCGCCAAAAACCTGCGTGCTCATGGAATTGGTAATCACAGTCAGGCCGGCATGAGCATTTAATCGTTTAATAAAGCCTTTTATGGGCTCGATGTATTGCTCATTGAGCGGATAATAGCTGATTTCGGCGGAAATTGTCATGTTTTGGGCAGATTAAAATTTCAACAAAAGTAGGGAAAACTGCCTGAAGGCCGGGGGTAAATTTAAAGGCCGGGGGTAAATTGTCAAAAAAATAGTCTTACTTTTGCCGCCGGAAATTTGGTCCGGTAGCTCAGATGGATAGAGCAGCAGCCTTCTAAGCTGCGGGTCGTGGGTTCGAATCCCGCCCGGATCAC
>DAIRGA010000042.1:0-6324 GCA_036794825.1 Bacteroidales bacterium
TGCTGTTGCCTTCAAATCCATTCACCGGGGTTGACGTGTAATCATCGTCAACTGCCAAAATCTCACAAAACGTCTTCAAACAAACACTCTGAAAAGGAGCTCCATAAGGTGGTGTTCCTGGACCGGAGTATGCCCAGTTGTACTGAACAACATTCTCGGTTGTTGGATCACTTGTTTGGCCAATCAAAGATTTTACTACAGTAATTACGACACCGTCATTTCCGGGTAAAAAGCCTCCATTACTTGGGTCTATTTCCAAGTCCCAGATTAAACTTGGGCAAAATGCATCTTTGTTCAATGAGGCTGATTCGACAGTAAAGCAAATGCTAAAAATTCTTGTCCAGCCGGTAGTTGAAATATAAATTGGAGTGGCTGCCGGATTGTTCATTTGAATAGCGCCGTTAATGTATTCGGCTCCTCCAGTAAAACTGAACCAAGCGGGACCCGCCGGACCACTAGTTGATATCTGTGGAGGATTCGGTGCAAAAGGACCATAGCCAGGTTCAAAATCGGTAAAGCCAATAAGTTCTAATTCCGAATCATCGTACCAGAAGCGGACATTAACACCAAACAATTGCTTATTTGGTGTGTCAGATGTAAACTCAACGTCCACACAGTAGGTTTGTGTTTGGCAATTGTACTCAGGATTGGCAAACCTGACAGTAACCACGGGCAACTGCGCAATGGCATTAAAACCTGGCAAAAGGATCAGCAACAAAGCGAAAATTCTCAATCCTGACCATTTGTTACTTTTAAAAATTGTCCGTCCAACTCTTTCAACAAGTAGATTTCTTTTCATAGAAGTGTAATTTGAATATTTAAGTTATATTCTGAAAGTAAATTTTTTACCTGATTATCATGATTAAACGAAGACTTGGCAAAGTTTTTAATTCCCCGGATTCATCACATAGTCAGGTAATTTAATCCACAAAGATAGCAGCGTTATTAAACCACTCTAATACTTTTTTGATTTTTTATAAAACTATCTTCCGTCTGGAATCAATTTGAAATGAATCCTTTAACCACTATTGGTTTCAGCCTAATGATCTTCAGTTATTAAAACATTGAGAGCACACTAAAAAATCAGGTACAATGGGCGGTTAAATGCATCAAATTGAATACCTTAAGCAGTTGGCGAAGCGAATGAAATCATTTATAATAGATTTCAACCACATATTTTTTTCATCCGGAACAAAATCATTTGATTTTTTTAGTTCTGGTAACATGGAAAAACAGGTACCTTTAACCTCATAGAAACCCATTCAAGCATAGAATTGAGCCTTGCCGACAGGTGTTTGAAACCTATCATCCGGCCGTTAATAAAGTTTCCATTTTGGGTAGATGAGAAATAAAGACTAATTTTTGAAGTATCCACGTTTTCGGATCAGCCTCCTTGGTAGTAGCACACTGATATTACAAATCCTGCGGGGTTAGATTATGGCATATCGCCGCCATACTACCATTCACCGGAATTCCCTGCTATAGAATCCAACCTTCTGGATTTCAATTTCAATCCTAATAGAATTGCGGTCTCATTTGCCGGGAATCAGACAACAAAAAATCAGCGGATCCGAAAACCCGCTGATTCAAATAGGAAAAATTCAAATCCAAACAAACAAAGGATGATTACTTGCCAATCTTACAATTATATTACGGCATTACAATCATGGTTTTTGAAGCTGAGCTGGTACCGCCCAGACTTTCCAGTTGAAGCCTGTACATGTAGGTTCCCGGTTTAAGATCATCGAGGATATTGCTAACCTGATATTTGCCAGCTTCCTGATACTCACTGATTAAGGTAGCAACTTGCTGACCTACATTGTTGTAAACGGCTAGTGTAACTTTTCCGCCAGTGGGGACCTGGTAACTGAATGTTGTAGAATATCTGAAAGGATTAGGATAATTGGAAACCGTCAAATCATCACCGGAGATTTTGTTTGCATTGGTTGTCAGGTATTCGGTTTTGAGATTAAGTCCATTAATAATGCTCGCGTTGCCATCAGCTATTTCAGAATCAGAATTGATGGTAAAGAGTGATTTTTCAACAGGAATATCTCCTGTTATTCTGGCTTTGATGACAACGAGTGGTTCATTCTTGTTCAAATATTTACCGTTAATGTCATACCAGGCCAGATTGATTGTACCATTCTGATTATCAATAGCATAAAGCTCATAATTTGTCTCCAAAACTTCTAACGCCGTATTATCAAAATTCAATGAAAGCGACATGGCTCCAAGGTGAAAATAAGTATCTGCTTTCAATTCGATTTCAACAACTTCTCCTGATGTAACTGTTTTCGAACCTTCGTAGGATAGTGTAATATGCTCACTTTCATTTTTAAAATTGTATGATTGGGGAACATAGGACGCGTTGATATCGCCGAGAGCCGAGTAATAGATGTTTATAAAATTGTTTTTGGGTTGAATTGGCAAAATTCCGCTTGTGTATTTATGGTCAGTTGCAAGAGTATTTTCCATAAAAGGAGCGCCACTATGCTCAAATTTTACATCACCTGCATTCTGGGTGTCAAAGGGAGCCGGCCATGTAACCGCAGGTAAATCATTGGCTATACGTCCGCTAACTCTGAAATTTGGTGAGTATAAAGCACCTGGCTGGCTACTGGGAAATTTCTGAATGATTCCAACTGCCCTGCGTGCCGTAAGCAGTGCATCAAGAGAGGTAAGACCACCGTTGATATAGGGATTGGAACTATTAACATCTGCTTGTGAGTGCGAGTGAAATCCATATCTGGGATTGGCAGTGTTTGCTCCTACCCAGCTGAAACCAAAACTATTTTGAAGATCAGCGCCAACTACCATCATCATAATGCCCAAGGCATCGGTTGAGGTTACGCTTCCCCAATTGTTAAAGGTATAGTTGTTTTTCAGGTAGGTTCCGCTTGTTGCTGGAGGATTGGATCCAAACACTTCGCATTGCCCGCCATCCCATACTTTTATCAGGTAACCATCGCAACCCATTTCATCCACTGGAAGGTCGAATTTGAAGTAGGAAAGAAGCTCATCCGGAGTACCTTCAAATTTCTTATCAGCAGCTACGGTTTCGATTTCAATGATTGAATTTCCCGGTTCCACTTTACAGAGTGTGATATAGAAATAATCGACAGGATATGGATTAGTGCCCTGGGTTGCATAGGGCGAAGGCATTACGCTTTCATTAGCATTCCAGTATTTGATCTGACCAGCAAGAGTTGGTTTCTCCCGGCTGATCTGCACCAGGTCATTTCCTGTGCAACCATCCACACCCTGAAGAATTGCATTTACCGATAATTCTGATGTTCCGGTGGTGTTATCCCATTGGATAGTTACTGAGTTTCCGGTATTTCCATTTACAAACTCCCCTCCCCCATTAATATTCCATGTGTAAAGTACATCTTCTGCCGCAGCGCACTGGAGCAAATCTTCGATGGAAAATACGGTTTGTGAGCAAGAGAAAACTTCAGTCTCTCCCAGAATGGCAGGCTCTGGCGCTTCAAAAACCAGCACTTCAAAATTACAACTCAGCAAACATCCTTCCGGGTCAGTAACTGAATAGGCAACCGAATAGAGACCACAGGATGGCGGATTGAATTTATAGGTATTTTCAATTTCATCGAAATAGGTAAATTCGCCTGAAAAAACTCCACCAGCAGGATTTCCACCGCCTAAGGTTAACGGTAATTCGAGTTCACAAATCTGAATATTATCCGGGCAAACCACAGTGTTGTTGTAAACCAGAACTTCGGCTACAGCCTGGGCGCAGTTGGTGGGGTTGGCAACCTCACAAACAGAGTAGGTGATGAAATACTGACCAGAGGGAGTATTGGCGGGTACCGATAGCTGACCTGAAACATTGATTTCAACTCCATTCAGTCCACCGTTGTCTGCAACACTTAGCAGCACGAGCTCGGGGTTGACGGCTGCTCCGTTAAAAAGATCGTTTGAAAGCACGTTGCCAACATTCGGATTTCCAACACAACCGTTAACCTGGTTTCCGGAGAAGTCGTCAGTGTTTGCAATAATCTCAGCTGCCAAACCGACGCATTGTTCACTTACCGGGAAACCATAAGGTGTGCCCCCATTGGCCGAATATTGCCAATTGAACTGTTCAACATTTTCGAAGCATGAAGATGATTGCAAAGGTGGCGGAGCAACCACGGTAATCACAACACCATCACTGCCAACAAGAAAACTGCCGTTAGCCGGATCAGCCTCAAGATCCCATACGATGCTGGGGCAAAAGCCTTCGCTTGTAGAACCAAAATCATCAACATGAAAAACCATGGCATACAGCTTTGTCCATCCGGTTGTTGAAATGTAAGTTGGTGTAGCTGATCCATTAACAAGTTGAATTGCGCCATTTACATACTCACAAGGCCCACCAAAAGAAAACATCATAGGACCACTTTGAACTGATCCGGTAGATACGATTGCTGGATTTGGGGCTACTGCTGCGTATCCCGGAGCATAATCAGTGAAATGGAGAAATTCTAAAACCAAATCATCGTAAAAAAAGCGAATGTTCTTTCCAAACAATCTTTGTCCGGATTCATTAGCCTGAAACTCAACATCTACCTTATAGGTTTGGTTTGCGACATCCAGTTGCGGATTTGCGAAACGAACGGATATTGTTACGCTCTGACCAATAGAAACAAAAGCAAACAAAAAAGCGATCAAAGTAAGAATCAAAGATTTGTATGAACTTGCTTGATTGTTTTCAGCATAACTTGCTGTTGCGGAAGTAGTGATTTTTTTCATAATAGTAAATTATTTTACGTTCAAAATTTGATACCGTAAAAATACTTTATCTTTATGACAGAACAAACATTTTTGATAATTTTTTTGTAAATATTTTATTCTTTCTTGAATTATTTTTTTAACTACTTGATTAGATTGCTTTTAGCAAAGATCAATTTCGGAGGTGATGTAAAATATATTTACATTTTTACATGTATCAAATACCAACAAAAGGGGTCATTTTTTGTGGTTCAAAACTTTCAAGAGGTAAAAAAGGTAAGAAATACTAAAATCTTCAGAAATTTTGAAAAAAAAGCCGCCCCGGTTTTCCCGGAGCGGCTCTTGGATTTGAATCTTATCAGAAACCTCAGTCTCGTGGTACACTGGTAAATTTACCATTGTTGAACTCCCACAGGATGCGGTCGTTGAAGTTGGTATCACCATTCAGGTTGTAGTCGCTGTTGCGGTATTTGGCGAATACTCCGTTACCCAGCTCCCAGAAAATACGATCATCAAAGGTGATGTCTGTATCGGAATTCTGATTCATTGATTGCTGTCCATTGCCACCAAACATCGCATATTTACCGGGAAGTATCTGCTTCTGACGGCTAAATGCACCGAATCCCAATGGATCATCAACATAACTCTGCTGAATACGGAAATCGTAGGTAACTTTGCCATTGGCTACAGGCACTGCCACATGCGACATGACAATCAGATGGTTACGATGCTCCACAACTACGTAATACTCGCCGTTTAAGTCAACGTTGCAACAACCGCTGCCATCCACAAACTCGATGGTACCATCGTTGTGCAGCAAGGCTGCAGATTGACAAACCGGCCCACCAACTCCCGCAGGGTTATCTCTAAGCGACACAAGAACCCAATCAACTACCGTTGCAGGGTATCCTGCATCACCAGGTATCGGATTGCCATAGGAATCATAACCATTGCCCTCAGTTCCGTTATAGTTCCATGGGGCTACGTTGTAAGGCTGTCCGGCTGGTGTGTAATTGAGACCGAGGAAGAAGTCATCAAATGTCTGACCCGGAAGAATCTTCAGGTCATTGAGATTTGTGCGCATCGGGAGCGCATAATTTGTTGTTCCATCAGGATAAATAGCTGCACCCTCGAGATAAACATAAGCCTCGATAGTCAGGCAGAACTCATCAACTACCACCGTAACCAATGCCTGGTCGCAGTTCGACGGGTTGAGTTCTTCACAGATCCGGTAAGTGATCGTGTAAACGCCGGCAGGGGTGCCAACGGGTACGCTTACCGTGCCGGTCAGCGGATCTACCAATGGTACCGGGCCGCCATTGATCGGTGTTGCCGGAGTCAGCACTGTGATATCAACTTCGTTAATATTGGTCAGGCTGCCATTCAGCTCATCATTGTCCAGAACGTTGCCAACATCGGGATCGCCATCGTTACCGTTGATGCCTGTGTAGGTGTCGTTCTCTGCTTCGATCAGCGCCGGATCTACCGTTACGGTTACTATCGCCTGGTCGCAGTTCGACGGGTTGAGTTCTTCGCAGATCCGGTAAGTGATCGTGTAAACGCCGGCAGGGGTGCCAACGGGTACGCTTA
>DAIRGA010000042.1:6424-8205 GCA_036794825.1 Bacteroidales bacterium
AACGCCGGCAGGGGTGCCAACGGGTACGCTTACCGTGCCGGTCAGCGGATCTACCGATGGTACCGGGCCGCCATTTATCGGCGTAGCCGGAGTCAGTACCGTAATATCAACTTCGTTAATATTGGTCAGACTGCCATTCAGCTTATCATTGTCCAGAACGTTGCCAACATCGGGATCGCCATCGCTACCGTTGATGCCTGTGTAGGTGTCGTTTTCAGCAAGGATGTCATTGAAATCAGCCGTAATGGTAACCTGGTCGTTATCTGATACAGTACCTCCCCCGGGAGTATCACCGGTAACCGACACCGTATTGAGCACACTGCCCGTTGTCAAATCACCGGCGGTTATGTTGTAAGTTGGGTTATAAATTACCTGCTGACCCGGCGCCAGTGATGGTATGGTGACATTCAACCCGACTTTTGCATCTACTACCTCCACCTCTGTGAGGGTAACATCACCGGTATTCTCTACGGTTATGGTGTAAGTAATCTCCTGGCCGATTGTTGCGTAGGTCATCGGATCAGCCGTTTTGGTTACTATTATCTGCGGATTTTGCGGCAGCGGAGTTACCGTAGGTCGGTTATTGCTGTTGTTGGTATGGTCTGACAAGTCAGTAACCGGATTGCCCTGCTGGGTATTTCCGCTTCCTAACGCCTGATTAATCACTTCACCTGCGTCAATATCAGCCTGGGTTACTGCGTAGGTAGCCGTGAAAATGATTCTCTGACCAGGAATGATATCTCTAAGCAACGGGCTGCCACCTATATGAGAGCCACCTGTGAAATAAACAGGTACTGGCAAAGTGCCGGTTCCGGTAAAGGTGGAGGTGCTTTCGGTTACCATGATATCAAATACCGTAACATTACCCGTGTTGGTTACAACATAGGTGTATGTGATTAGTCCGGTTGAAGGATTGTAACTCGACAGCTTGACTACCCCAAGTCGTGGGTTTTGTAAAGCATTTACCGTTTCACTGTCGGTATCGGAAAGTGGTGTATCGCCGGTTCCGTCGCCATTGGTATCTGCGCTTCCGCTACCCGTGGCCGTGTTGGTGAAATAGCCGCGGTTCACATCAGCCAGTTTAATGGTGTAGGTAGCATTATAAATCCAGGTTTCTCCTACTTCCAGAACTCCATTAGTGTTAAAATCACCACTCTGATAGGTTGGTCCTGTGGTGGCCTGCGGGTCGCTGACCGCCGGATTGTAAATAGTGATGTTTCCGTCATTGGTCAGTGTTATCCTGTAAGTAATTACATCACCGACAGCATCGTAAGTCTGACCCGCTGGGTTAAGCGATTTGACGATGGACAGTGACGGATTTTGAGGCAGGCTCGTTGTGGTTTCTGTGTCGTTGTCAATGTCTGTTCCTGAGGTATCAGTTACCGTGCCGCCCTTAGGATCGGCGCCCGTGGCCAGTGCGCTGTTGACGACTTTTCCGGCGTTAATGTCATCCTGTGTGATCGAATAGATGAACGTTATCACGCCAACCTCTGCTGGCAATAATGTGGATGGAACCACATCAAGGTTGCCAACTCCGATGATGGCATCGTCTATTTCTACTCCGGTAAGGGTAACATTGCCCGTGTTGGTCACCGTGAAGGTGTACAGGATCTGATCGCCAACAACGGCTGCGGATGGATTACCCTGGTAAACTCCTTCTTTCACCAAAGCTATTGATGGCTGCTGATCGGCCGTGATCTCTTCGTCTGAACTGTCGCTTACGTTTGGCCCGCTCGGCGGTGTGCCGGTGGCTGTAACCGTATTGGTTACCGTGCCCGAAT
>DAIRGA010000042.1:8305-8744 GCA_036794825.1 Bacteroidales bacterium
ATCTCCTCTCCATCGGTGTCGTAAATCTGCGGATCGGCTACGTTGGTAACCGTGATTACAGGTGACTGATCGGCTGTGATCTCCTCATCAGCCGTGTCGATTACATTCGGCCCGCTCGGCGGTGTGCCGGTGGCTGTAACCGTATTGGTTACCGTGCCCGAATTCAGATCAGCCAACGTGATCGTGTAGGTGCCCGTTACCGTGGCGCTCTGGCCCGGTTCAAGCGTGCCTACATTTACTGTCGTGCCTGTGTGTGGATCTACTACCGTAACATTGGTCAACGTTACATTGCCGTCATTGGTCACTACATAGGTGTACTCTATCTCCTCTCCATCGGTGTCGTAAATCTGCGGATCGGCTACGTTGGTAACCGTGACCGATGGCGTTTGTGTCAGAGTAACTACTGTTGGGTCGTCCCCCACGTAGCTGTCGTTGTCCG
>DAIRGA010000042.1:8844-33922 GCA_036794825.1 Bacteroidales bacterium
TTCACCGTAAAGGTGTAAACTATCTGGTCGCCTACCTGTCCCGTGCCGCCTACTGCCGCTGTCTTGATGATCGCTATGGCTGGTGTTTGTGTCAGAGTAACTACTGTTGGGTCGTCCCCCACGTAGCTGTCGTTGTCCGAATCATCGGTTACATCAGGCCCGCTCGGCGGTGTGCCGCTGGCGGTGGCGGTGTTGGTGATCGTACCTGCGTTCATGTCGGCTAAAGTAATCGTGTAACTGGCCGTGGCTGTGCCTACTATTCCAGGTAAGAGCGTGGACGGGGTTATTGCAAGATCAACTGAACTGGTCAGAGCATCGTTTACCCTAACATTGGTAAGGGTTACATTGCCAGTGTTCTTCACCGTAAAGGTGTAAACTATCTGGTCGCCTACCTGTCCCGTGCCGCCTACTGATGCCGTCTTGATGATGGCTATCGCACGCAATGCACCTTCCACGATAACACTTGCTTCATCAGAAGATGAATAGTTGCTGCCGGCGAAGGTGGCTGTGGCTGTGGCTGTGTTGACAATATCAATTTGTGCATCAATATCGGCCTGCGTTACAACATAGGTAGCCGTGAAGGTGATCGTTGCGCCAATAGCCAGCGATGCTACCGGCGGAACAGGACTGAAAGCGCTTAACGTACCTGAACCGCTGTGCTGGTCGGCAAGAGTAATGTTTTTCATCACTACGTTGCCGGTATTGGTAACTTCATAGGTGTAGGTGATGGTTTCACCGACTGCTGTTACATTCACCTTATCAGCAGTCTTGCTCAGACTGATCTGTGGATTGGCGGTGATGGTTGTCGTAACGGTCGAGATATTATTCGATTCATCAGGATCAGGGGTGCTTGATGCTACACTGGCGGTATTGGTCAGGATGGTACCATTGGCCAGCTCACCCACAGTGGCAGTAATGGTAAGGGTTTGATCGGCTCCGGCTGGTAAAATTCCGATTGTCCAGTTGGGAGCGTTCCATGTTCCGCTTGTCGGGGTTGCATTAACAGGCAGTAATCCTGCTGGAAGTACATCGGTTGCCACAATACCGGTGGCATCTGACGGCCCGAGGTTTTCAACAACAATGGTATAGGTAAGTGTATTTCCTGAAACAACCGGATCGGGTGAGTCGGATTTGGTAATCCTGATATCAGCTTCCCTGGTTACATTGTTCACCACATTATCGGTATTATTATTGGGATTCGGATCAACGGTAAGTGTGCTGGTAACCGATGCGATATTCTCAATCTGGCTTCCCTGGGCGGCAGACGGGTCAACCGTCCCGCGAATCTGCACAGTTACTGTGGCTGATGGGGTGATTGTCCCGATTGAGAATGGACTTGTCCAGTTAGCCCATGCACTTCCGTTAAAGCTGTACTCAGGATTCAGAACCACAACGGGAACTGCATCATATAGCATAACACCCTGGGAATAAGAAGGGCCAAAGTTCTCAACCGTAATGGTATAGGTAATTTCTTCACCGGCTACAACAGGATTGGGTGAACCCGATTTTTGCAGGTAAAGGTCTGCTTTGGGAGTAACCAGAGTTTCAATTTCTGATTCATTGTTGTTTAAATCCGGATCGGTCTGATCGGCGGTGATGGTGGCGGTGTTGGTTATTACACCGGTAACATCAGGATTAACAACGGCTCTGATAACTACCACGCAGCTTGCACCCGCTATCACGGTTCCTGCATTTGCCCAATCATCCCATGGGCCATAGTTGGCCTGACATCTTGAAGCCTCCACATTGCTGAATGTTTCAGCCGGTAATACATCGGTAATAATTACGTTAGTGGCATCGGAGGGTCCATTATTGGTATAAACCAGCAGATAATAAATCGTATTGCCCGGCACAATTTCCATCGGATCAATGGATAATGTCTGCAAATCAGCTGGCAGATTGTACTCATCCACCGGTAAAATGGCCGGATCTATCTGCAGCTTTGTGATTTCCATATCGGCTTCACGGGTAACGGTTGTATTGATTGAAGAACTGTTGTTGCTCAGATCGGAATCAGGTGTGCTGCTCGTTACCTGGGCTGTGTTGGGGATTGTATTCACCGGAATATTGGATTTCACCATTCCTCTGATAGTTACGGTGTAGGTTGCACCTGCGGCCAGGGTTCCTATGTTTAAAGTGCCCGGCCAGGGGGCTGTCCAGCTGGTACCGCCATTTGTCGAATATTCAGTGGCTGTTATGTAATTTGGATTGATGATATCAATAATATTTACCGACAAGGCATCAAAGACATCTGTATTATTGGTAACAACCAATTGGTAAGTGATCTGGTTTCCTGCAACAACAGTGCTGCTGCCGGTTTTCACTATCGAAAGGTTTGCGTATTGCGCCAGTGGCGTGTTAATCGTCCAGGAATTATTGCCCGGAACCGGATCGGGAGTATCGGAGACAACAGTAGCAGTGTTGGTAATAGTTCCGACATTGGCATCAAGCACGGTTCCCTGAATGGTCAGGGTAACTGTTGCACCGGCTACAATACTTCCGATATTGAGCTTGTAATTGTTGTCAACATTCCAGGTATCCGTCACCAGACCAAAAGTATAAAACGTGTTGGTAACTATTGCAGGATCAATCACATCTTCGACAACAACATTGGTAGCCTCACTTGGTCCGATGTTGCTTATGGTGATCAGCCAGGTAATTGGCCCATTCACCTCCAGAGGTGAAATCAATTCCTGTTTTACAATAGCCAGATCAGCCGATTGTGACACAGTGGTGGCTACAGAAGAGATATTGTTATCCGGATTTGGATCGAAAGTGGTGGTGCTGGTGACAGTAGCAACATTTTCGAGTAATCCTGAATATTCAGGATCAATATCGCCACGAATCAGCACCTCGTTTATTCCGGGATATTCAAAATCGAGGAGGATTCTTGTGCCATTCCAGGTAAACCAGCTATTTCCATAATTAAGTGAGTATTGAGCATTGGTGATCTGCGGCGGAAGGATGTCCTCGATGGTTACATTGGACGAATAACTCGGACCGTTGTTGGTAACCAGCAGCAGGTAATAAATCTTGTTGCCTGCAATTGCCGCAGAAGGATCAACTTCAACGATTGACGGCAGATTAGCCGGATTGATGTGCAGCTTTTCTATCTCCAGATCAGCCGAGCGGTTTACTGTTGTCTGGACAGTAGAAGTGTTGTTGTTGGTGTTCGGATCAGGCGTTGAGCTGTTTACCGTGGCAGTATTGTTAATGGTACTATTGTGCGGGCGGTTCGGGTTAACGGTACCACGTATCAGGAAGCTGAAACTGCCACCGGCCGCAAGTGTGCCGTAGTTGTATGGTGATGACCATGAGTTCCAGGAAGTTCCGCCATCAATACTAAAATTGACGGAGAGAATGTTCGGTGACACCACATCAACCACCTGCACTGCCTGTGCCTGGCTCGGCCCGTTGTTGGTAACCGTTATGGTGTAAGTCAACTCGGTTCCTGCAATCACAGGGTCATCGCTGTCGGTTTTCACAATAACCAGATCGGCAGACGTGTTGACGTTGGTAGTTGCGGTGCTGGTATTGTTGCCTGGAATCGGGTCATAGGTAACGGTGCTGGTGACCGTTGCCGTATTTTCGATAACCGTAGCCAGCGGGGTAGTCGAATTCACCGTTCCCCTGACCAGAATACTGAAATTGGTGTTTGCCGGCAGGTTGGACGGATAAGTGTAACTTCCTGTCCATGGATTCCATGATCCACCACCGTTTGTACTGAAAGTCGGCGTAAGAATGGAAGCAGGAACCGCGTCCGTAATAACCACATTCACAGCAGGATCGGGGCCTAAATTATTTACCAGTAAGGTGTAGGTAACAAGGTTTCCGGCAATCACCGGATCAGGTGAATCGGTTTTACTGATGGACAAGTCGGCCTGAAGTGGGTCTGTTTCTGCTTCAGCCTCATTATTACCCGGAACGGGGTCAAATTCAGTGGCTGTTACTGATGCAGTGTTCACATAACTGCCAGAACCCGGTACATTCACTTTTGCGGTGATAGTCAAGGTGGCAGTGGCGCCGTTGGCAAGGGTGGCAATACTCCAGGTTATTGTACCGGATGATTCGGTGGTTGAACCCACTGTACCCTCATCATCAGAAACATAGGTATAACCTGCAGGAAGTACGTCTGTAACTACCACATTCGTTGCGCCCGCGGGTCCTTTGTTGGAAACCACCACGGTAAATACAACGTTCTGGCCAACATTCGGGGTTGGGTTATTCACTGATTTAGCAATTTCCATATCAGCGCCAAGGAAGTTCTGAACATCAGAGTCCACATTGCTTACTTCGATATCCCCAAAGAAACCCCTGACAAAAGCAGTGTTGGTGAAGGAGCCGTTGTTGATATCAGTCAGTGTAAGGGTTTTCACTGCGGTAAATGTAAAATTATCAGTAACTCCAGGTGCGAGAGTGGCTATTGGCCCGCCAAGTACCGTTACCAGTGGGTCGGTGATGGTAACATTGGTCAATGGAACGTTGCCTGTGTTGGTTACGCTAAATGTGTAGGTAATCTGATCTCCAACGTTGGCCTGGGTTGATGGCGGAACAACAGTCAGGTTCAGGGTTCCTGTTTTGACGAGTTCTATACCCGGCAAGCGCTGGAATGTCTGAACATCGTCATCGGTGTCAGATATCGTTTGGCTATTCCATGTGGAAGAAACTGTTGCCAGGTTCGTAAAAATACCTGCAACGATATCATCCTGTGTAATTATGTATTCTGCTGTGTAGGCTGTCATGTTCGATTCGCCTGGCGCCAGGGATGCTATGGGTGTCCCGGTTACCGGCACTGAAGGATCGGTTATTACAACATTGGTCAAAGTTTGATTTCCGGTATTGGTAACTTTAAAGGTGTAAACGATTTTATCGCCTGCACTGTGTCCGGTTGGTGCTGCAAAGTCAACGTATGTTCCGGTCTTTTCCAGCGTAATGTCAGGATTTGGGGTCAATGGTTGAATATCGCTGTCAGAATCACTGTAATCGTTTCCATCGTGCGTTCCGGTTACGGTTGCAGTATTGCTGAAAGTTCCTGCGTCAATATCTGTCTGCTGAAGGAAATAGGTGGCAGTGTAAGTCGTATTATCTGATTCACCGGGTGCAAGTGATGGAATAGGGCTACCGTTTAGAATTACTCCAATTACCGGGTCAGTAATGGTCAAATTCGTAAGCGTAACCGTTCCGATGTTGCTAACTGTGAAAGTGTAACCTATCTGATCACCTGGATCGAAAACGCCAATAACGGGACTATCATAATAAACCCCGGTCTTGTCAAGCTGAACGCAAGCCGATTCTATGGTCAGGTTGGCTTCTGCACAAAGCCCTGTAATATTGCTGCAGACCCGGTATCTCACGGTTACAGAACCATTATAACTCAATGTTGGCGTGTAAGTAAAGTTCCCGTTATCATCCGGATCCCACAGGATTTGACCCACAGCCGGACTTGGAATAGTAATCGGGTAGAATTCATAATCTGACGGATTCCCCCCGGGAAGGATATCATTCAAGGCAACGCTCCCTGATATTGGTGAATCGCAATCACGAACAAAAACATCATCCACTGCAACCGGAGGATTACAGTCGGCCGGTTCACCTATAAAAGCGCTGGCAACTGCTGTGCAATTGTTGCCGTCAGTGATTGTAACGGTATAGGTTCCAACACCAAGATTGTATATTGCCTGGTCAGATGAGGTAAATGACCCCGGACCGATCCACTGGTAAGTGTAAGGCGACACGCCGAATTCTCCGATAGCAAAAGCATATCCGTTATCCCCAAGACAATCCCTGTCATAGGCATCTATACTGACAAATACGTTGGTTGCTGTTCCAACCTGAAGATTGCCCAGAGTTTTTGAGCATCCCAAAAAATCCTCAACCGTAACCGTATAGGTTCCGGCTGCCAGAGCTGTAATATCCTGAGTATTGGCGCTAAAACCGCCTGTTCCCACCCAGGTATAGGTAAATGTGGCCACACCATTAACCACCACCAGGTCAATTGCTCCTGTACTACCACCGCAGCCGGATGCAGGAGTAATGTTGGCAAATAACTCAATTTCAACAGCTGGCTCAGTGATTGTAACGGTTCCTGTTGCTACACAACCATTGGCATCAACAACATCCAGTGTGTAACTTCCCGCCGCAAATCCTGAGTAAGTAAAAGGGGAAGATGAAGTGAAGGTAGCACCATTCGACCAGAGATACGTATATGGAGGCGTTCCTCCCTGAGGTGTAGCGGTTGCGCTTCCATTGCTGCCTCCTTTACAAACTACATTGGAGATACTTCCGACAGATACCATCAGTTCATCAGGCTGACCAAGGATTATTTCACCACTGGGCGCCTGGCATCCCTTTGAATCCGTCACTGTTACGGTATACGTTCCCGCGGCAAGACCGGCAACATCTTCGGTAGTTGCGCCGGTTGACCAAAGGTAAGTATATGGAGGAGTACCCCCGCTTACCGTTATGTTGATGCTTCCATCCACCAGGCCAAAGCATGAAATGTCGCTTTTACCGGCAACCTGGATGTTAATCTCAGTAGGCTGAGTGATTGTATATGTAGCACTGGCTATACAGCTATTGTAATCGTAAACATACACTGTATAGGCTCCGGCACTCAAACCTGTCCGGTCTTCTGGATCATCATTACCGGGCAAATCTGTCCAATCAAATGTATAGGTTGCTGTTCCGCCGGTTACAGTGAGGTCTATAGCTCCATTGGAACCGCCAAAACAGATCACATTGGTAACCAAAGCAGAAAGCGAAACCTGTGAAGGTTCAGCAATCACTTCTGCACCCAGGTTGACGATGCATCCTGTATTGGCAGCATCACGGATCTGAACATTGTAACTGCCGGCGCCAAGACCTGCAAAAAGCGTGTTGCTTTGCCATGCACCGTTATCAAGTCGGTATTCATATGTGCCATATCCGCCGGTTGGGTTAATGATGGTGATTGTTCCATCATTTGCCCCAAAACAGGTAATATCCGTTCTGGCCATGATTGCAGTGAGAGGGTCAGGTTCGGTGATGGTCAAAGTGTTGGTAAGGGTCAACGAGCATGAGGTTACGTTGAAATCGCGAATTCTCACTGTGTAAACCCCTGTGGCAACACCCGTGAAATCGTGTCCACCGGTTGTTCCCAGGGCAGGCTGCCATGTCCCTGAATTCAACTGGTACTGGTATGTACCCGATCCACCTGATGGATTGGAAATTGTGATGACGCCATCTGTATTGCCGTCGCATGAAATATCGAGTTTACCTAATACTGCAGCAAGTATCTGCGGCTCGTTCACCTGGATATTGCTGACCGTGGTCTGACAACCCTTGTTGTCGGTGATTATTACAGAATAAGTTCCGGCAATCAATCCGCTAACATCTTTTGTGGATGCAGAAAAGCCTCCGCCAACGCGCGACCATGCATAGCTGTAACCTGGTGTGCCTCCCGAAACGGTCAGGATAATCTGACCATTGTTGCCGCCATTGCAATTTGCATGGGTAACAGCAGGAGTAGCTGAAATTGCCGTGGGCTGTGTAATGGTGTAGGATTGCACAAGCTGACATGAATTCACATCCTGGATGGTAGCAGTATAGGTACCTGCAGCCAATGCAGTAATATTTGCACCCGAATAAGGACCTCCGGGACCAATCCAGGAAACACTTTTAGCGCCAGTTCCACCTGTGATGGTTAGGTTGATAGCTCCGGTTGATGCGCCGAAACAATCGACCTGAGTAATAGCCGCTGCCGCTTGCAATGGTGCAGCTGGTTGAGTAAGGGTAACTGTTAAACCTCCCTTACATCCATTATTATCCGTAACTTCCAAAATATAAGTTCCGGCTGCAAGTCCGGTTATCGTTTGGCCTGATCCTACATAACTGTTAGGACCTGTCCAGTTGTAACTATAGGGTGATGTTCCGCCGGTAGCATTATTAACCGTGATTGAACCGGTGAACGCACCAAAGCACAGGATATTTGTTTGCGAATTAAGGGTAACGGTTGGACCATTGGAGGCTGTTACAGTGAATGAAGCCTCAGTGGAGCAACCTGTTGCAGAGCTGGTCACAATAACTGAGTAGTTACCAGCACCCAGATTGCTGATATCCTCGGTGATGGCGCCGTTGCTCCAGTCGTAAACAAACGGCCCGGTTCCGGTTACTGTCAGATTCACTACACCGGTAGTTGCGCCGCAGGCGGTGGGAGTAACAATACCCGAAACTCCCGGAGCAGGGCTTACTGTAACGCTGACGATTGCAATAGCCGTGCAGCCATTCTCGTCTGTTACAGTAACGGTGTAATCACCATCGTTGTCAGTAGTGGCATCGAAAATAACCGGATTCTGGCTAAAACTTACAAACCCGCCTGGACCTGTCCATAAATAGGAGACTCCGCCATATGCATGCAGGTAAAGTTCACCACCTTCACAAACCGGCTCAGCGTAGGCCTGAACTTCGGCCACTGTTAGATACACCTCCTGGCAAAGCTGGGAGCTGGTTCCGCAAACGTTGTTAGCAACTACACACACGTTGTAGGCGCCCACCGGAACCGTAGTCCAGTCAATGGTAATTGCTGGTGTTCCCTGTCCGATTGTTATCCTGTCGCTGTAATCTGTAAATGGGGATTCTATTAGTTCAATGCTCCAGATGTAGGATTCATTTTCCGGATCTGGATCAACCGAAAACTCAGAAGCAGTTTCGGTCTGGCAAACATAAATACCCGTGCAATTGATTGCAGGATTCAGGGTAATGGTTCCTGATGAGACCGTGCATCCGTTGGCATCTATTACCGTAACAGAATAATCGCCAGCCGTTAAACCGGTTCTGTTCTGAATATTGTTCGTGCCCGCAATATCCGCCCAGTCGTAGGTATAAGGTATTGTGCCGCCACTGGCTGTGATGGTAATGCTTCCATCTGTTACACAGGATGGCTGCACAACAACCGGGGCCGGCGTCAGTGTTAAAGCTGTGGGTTGTGTGATGGTAAAAGTTCCCAATGACAAAGCACAGGTGGGATAAGCGGCATCCCGTATCTGCACATCATAAGTGGTAGCGCTCAAGCCGGTGAAGGTAAGCCCTGATTGCCAGTCACCCGTATTCAGGCGAAACTGATAGGTGCCATTTCCACCTGTTGGATTGGACAGGATGATTTTTCCGTCGGAAGCGCCATTGCAGGTAATATCAAATTTGGTCACCGTGGCATTGAGAATCTCAGGCTGTGTAATGGTCTGCGAAGTCTCAACCTGGCATCCCTGCTCATCGGTAACGGTGAGGGTGTAGGTGCCTGCAGGAAGATTCACGCGGTTCTGATCAAAACTGCCATCGCTCCATTGGTAAATAAGTGCTCCGTTGCCACCGGAAGCGGTTACGGTGATGCTTCCGGCTGAAGCGCCATTACAGGTGTTGTCAGTTTTAACGGAACTGACAGTTAATCCTTTGCATTTGTCCTTGGCGGCTGCAAATTGAGAAAAACCACTTAAACCGGTTCGTTTGGCAACATTGGGATCAACCGTTGCTAAAACGTGGGTTCCATTTAATGTCCATGGGCCAGGACCTGCAGTGGTACGTTTTACGATCCGGGTATCGGTTTCGAATAGCATGCTGGTGAACTCAGCGCAGGTGAGCTCAAGGGCATAATTGGTACTTGCCAGATTGTCGGCAGCATCAAGCCCCCAGTATCCTTCAGTAAACAGGTCACTAACGTTATAGGAACCATCAACGAGCGGGGCTGGAATTGTGCCCGGGTCTAAAGGATAAAAAGTTCCGGTTAATGAACCATTGGTAAGTTGGGTAAACGTTAGTAATACATTTCGGTTGGCAGTTTCACTTCCGCTGGCATCCGAAGTACCGAGCGGGAATGTTTTGGCGCCTGTGGAATTGAACCACCGTTTAAAGCTTCCAATCACATTTCCTGCTGTGTAAGTCAAGGTTCCCGGAACGCTTGTTGAGGTTCCCAACTGCAAAAGATTTGAACTTGCATCAATGTTACCTGAGGTCATATTTATCGTTCCGCTTACCGTTACCGGTTTATTCAGGATCAGGTTAAAGCTTTCCTTCTCAATCGTCAGGTTATTGTACGAAATAGAAGCGGCAGTTCCTCCGATGGTTTGGTCAACACCCGTATTGTTGAATAAAATTGTTGTACCTGTAGAGGTGAATGTACCACCATTGTTGATCCAGTTGCCTCCAAGGGTATGTGTAAAGGAGCCGCCAACAAAAGTGGAACCTGAGTTCAAAGTGATATTGCTTTGGATAAAAAGCGCAGCGGCCGCGGTCTTGTTTCCTGATCCGCCAATGGTAAGGTGACCGTAACCCGGATCTGCCACCGCAGCCACGGTTTGAGCAGAGCTACCCTGATAGATAACCGTGCTTAAAGGATCAAGCATAAAAGTCTGAAATCCTGATGGAAAAGTACTGCTTGTTCCTCCGACAATGTAAGTTGCCCCATCTGCAATATAGAAAGTCCGGGTATTGTTTCCGGCAACGGCAAAGCCGCCATTATTAAGGATTCCGCTTTCAACACTCAGGTTACCGGTAACATTGCCGGTTGTGATGGCTGCACTAAGTGTGGCGCCGCTTGCATGGGTGTTGTTGGTGGTAATGTTGTGGTAAATAATGCTGCTTACGCCAATAGGAATGGTTTGTGCTGATGTGCCATTGAAGTTAAAGATACTCCCGGATGTACCTGCGTTGAGTGTACCTAACCCAAGATTGAAAGAGCCGCCAAGGTTTATCGTTCCGGCCCCACCGGACATATTAACAATATTGTTTGCTGCAATACTCGCAGGCAGGGTCAGATTACCAGTTATGGTGAGCGTACCTGTGGTAATTACAATCTGGGTAATCCTTGTCGTAGTGGTATTTGTACCTGACATAGATACATTACCATTCACCTGCACTGTTCCCGCATCTATCTGAAGCGAGTTTGTAATGCTGTTTGTATTAGACCTGGTAATATTGACATTTCCCTCAATGGAGGACGTACCCACTGTAAGTGAAGAGGTTCTATCCTGAAATATCAATGTATTGGAAAAACCTACCGTGGAGCCTATGTTCAAAGTCTCGCAGGCAGCATCATAATCAATCGGAATGGTAACGGTGCGTGCTCCATTGGAACCAACATCACCAATCCAGACTACATCGCCCTGAATTGGGTAAGTTGTGGTGGCAGCGCCAGCGCCATTCACCAGCGACCAGGTATTCGGATCATTCCAGTTTCCTGATTGTCTGGCGTAGTAGGTAGCAGCAATGTGGGTTTCAATCCTCACTCCTGTTTTGGCATTCACCGTGCCGTTGGTTGCTGTAACAGTGTAAATCGTACTTGGTGTGGAAACAGTAGGTGAGCCGGAAATCACACCGGTGGTTGTATTCAAAACCAAACCTGATGGAAGTGCAGGCGAAACAGAGTAACTCGTTGGTGTTCCGTTGATATTTGGTACCAGGTTGGCCACATCGGTTCCAAGGAAAAAATTTGGGCTGGGATAGGTCAGCAAACAAAGCGGACACACTGTTTCCGTGGGAACCAACTCTCCGCTATTTAGTAAAGTTGCTCTATGATAATCGCTTCCATTTTGAAATCTGATCTGATCAATTTGGGTTGGCATTAAACCTGTAGCATCGCTTCCAAAGAAGATTTTACCATTCGTTCCTGAAGTACTATTAAAGTCCCCCTGCCATCCTGTAATAAGCAAAGTAGTGTAATCCAGCCAGGTAGCAGCATTGCTGTTGGCAAAATTAATGGAATGTATACCCGGTTTCAACTCAATGGTAGCATTGGTTGACAAAGAGAGAGTTCCAGCGCTGGTGCTGTGGCCGGTGGCATCGCCCGAGCTTATGATGGCCGGGGTGGTTTGAATATTGGTAAGGTTATCAACCACAATGTTGGAGGATGCCGGCAATGCATTGTTCACCCCGAGGCGGATGGTTCCGCCGTTTAAGGTCGTGGTTCCGGTGTAGGTGTTCAGTCCGGAAAGCGTTAGTGTTCCGGTACCTCTTTTGGTAAAAGATACCACTCCCGGGCCGGTTCCATTCTGGATAACTCCTGAAAATGTGCTGTTGGTATCGTCGGTACCGGTTATGAAGGTAACTGCTCCGGCAGTATTGCTTCTTATGGTTCCGCTGCCTGTCAGGCTTCCGGTGGTAAGTGCCAGGTTAGCCATGTTCAGCGTACCGGCAGCCATATCCAGTGTGCCGACAATCCTTGTAGCGGCACTAAGGGTAACAATGCGATTGGAGCTATTAATAGTCAGGTTTCTCGGGCGGTTTTGCGTTAATCCGTTACCTGTAACCTGGTCGGCGGTTCCGCTGTTATAAATGTAGTTGGCGCCGGCAGAGTAGGTTCTGGTTCCTGTGTTTCTTATGTTTCCGGTAGCGCCGGTTATCGTAATACCATCGGGAGAGGTTACTCCCAGTGTGGCATCATTTTGAAGCGTAAAAGTTCCACTTGTTCCTGATATGATGGCCGGACTCGCGCCGGTTCCCATCTGAAGCGTTGAACCTGAGATAACCAAAAAATCAACTGTATTGGAGAGTGTTCCACCTGAAGTGTAAAGCTGACTTGTTGTTCCGCTGAATTGCACACGGCCCCTGCCCGAACTGGATTCGGTTATGGTTCCGGCTGTATGGGAAAAATTTCCTTTTACATTAAGGGTACCTGTTCCACTGCCTCTGGATAGATTTATGGTACCAGCAGTGATTGATGTATTGCCATTTACAGTAAGAGTCCTGGAGGTATTATCAGCAACTACCAGCCACACTGATGCTCCTGATGAAGTAAAGTTACCACCAACCACCAGGTTTGCTGTTGTTAACGTAAGCCTGTCACCATCCGCACCGCCACCGGCTGTGAAAGTCAGGTTACCATTAACAGCAACAGGATTAAAATTCATCCTGCTGGTAATTGCTGAACTCCAGATGAGGTGATGAAAAGTCTGATTCAGGCCGGTAATAGCATCAGCAGTAACCCCTGAAATATTACACGTTGATCCGGTATTCCAGGTGGCAGTGGGTAGTACTATTTTATTAACTGCATGTTCATAGGTAGCTCCATTATTAACTACCATGGTATTGGGAGCAGTAAAAGCCTTGTTGGTTCTTCTGATGAAAGTACCATTAACATTAATGGTTCTGATATTAATTGTATGGTTATTGCCAACTCCTCCGGTGTAAGTACCATTAATATTCAAGGTGGTAGCCGCTATTGTTGCTGTACCATTGGCATTAAAATTACCTCCTGTATTGATATTAATGGTTGTAGTAGTGATATTGCCAGAGCCGGTATAGGTGAATGTACCTGCGACAGTAAAAGTGGTAGCAGTTATGTTTCGGTTACCTGAAATTAGCAGTGTTCCACCACTGTTAACGGTTATCGAGAGCAAACTTGCGGTTGCAACATCCAATGTTATGGTATGTCCGCTAAGAATCACAACCTCATCCCCTGGTTGCGGAACGCCTGTTGGAGTCCAGGTGGCAGGAGTATTCCAGTTACCTGTTGTAACATTGGAGGTTTTGATTGCGGCATAACCACTGTATGTAAAAAACAACAAGAACCCGGCAATCATCATCACCATCCGCATAAAACCAACTTTTGAGCGAGTTGACGGGTGACTGATTTCTTTCATTGAACAAGATGGTTCCTGCATTAAAGAAGAAACCCCGGCTCTGCTAAGATTATCAGCCATGGCCAGTTGTTCGAAAATATGTGAAGTAGCGTCAATATTTTTCATAGTGAGAAATTGTCTGAAAGTTTTTAAAGTAGTCGGAATGATTAGTGATTGATTGAACCGGGTGCAACAGGCTCTGGATTGGTAACGGGTACCATGATGTTGGAGAGTGTTGCTGAACAGTTGTTTGCGTCGGTAACCGTTACGCTGTAAGTGCCGCCGGCAAGTCCGGTGCGGTTTTGGGGTTCAACCGGCGGCGGTGTCAGATCAGTCCAGTTGAAAGTGTAGGGTCCCGTTCCTCCGGTAACGGTCAGTGTTATTGCTCCGTCATTATCGCCGGTGCAGAACTCAGGAGTAACAGCAGCGCTGATTTGAATGGGCGCCGGCTGAGTAACGGTGATACTGGTTGTCCGCGTGCAGAGGTTGGCATCTCTTACAGTAATAATATAAGGTGTGGGAGAAGCCGTAACACCTGTAAACTGGTTGCTCGACTGATATGTTCCTCCATTCAGGCTGTATTCAAGTGTGCCTGTACCGCCGCTGGCTGTAACTGTAATGGTGGTATTGCCTCCATTGCAACCAATAGCTGGTGCATTGGCTGAAGCGGTGATGGCAGTAGGCTGGGTTACGGTTATTGTGCCGGAATTAGCTGAACACCCGTTGGCATCGGTTACTATAACAGAGTAATTTCCTGCAGCAAGGTTGTTGCGAATGGCGGAAGTGTTGCCATCGTTCCAGAGGTAGGTATAATTCGGGGTTCCACCCGATACCTGCGGATTGATGCTTCCAGTGCTTACCCCGTTGCAAAGCAGGTTGATAACACTCGGATTAAAGCTGATGGCTGCTGGCTGGGTTACTGTTGCCGATGCAGTAGCTGTGCAGTTTCTGCTGTCGGTTACCGTTACATTGTAAGTTCCGGGAGTAACGCCGCTCAAATTCTGTGAAGTGGCAATCACTGTGGGGCTTGGCGATTTTGTCCATGAATAGGTATAACCAGGTGTTCCGCCGGTAACTGTAAGATTTACACCGCCCGTACCTCCGAAACATAAAACATTGACCGGGGAGGCTGTAGCAAATATCTGGGGGTTTTGCACAACAGAAGTTGTAAATGTGTTTGAGCATCCAGTGCCGTTGTTCGCTGTGACTGTTACTCTGTAACTTCCCGGAGCCAATCCTGAAATCGTTGTACCTGATCCGGATCCTGATCCTCCACCGCTTCTATTCCAGGTCCAAACGAATGGACCCGAAGCGCCGGTAATATTCATTGCTATGCTGCCGTTGGACTGGCCAAAACAGGCAGGTGTCGCAACCGTAGTTACTGTAATACCACAAACCACCGGAACGATAGAAGTTGATTTATAAACCCTACCGCAAAGGTCTGTTAGTGTAATGGTCACATCACAGTTTATTGGCGAGGTAACAATTGGAGCGGTAAATTGAATGGATGTCGGACTGGGAGGAGAGGCCGGAGAAAACGTTCCGCCGCAGGTCGAACTCCATGCAACGGTGAACTCTTCAATATAACGCGGCGGTTGTACAGAGAAACCCAACGTTTGGGTGGTGCCGGATAGGATAGTGGTAAAATCGGTAGTAACTTGAGGGTCTGGCGACTTTACCTTTGACGAAAGGAATGAAAAATTGAAAAATGCCCTTTGTGCAGCTATATTGGCCGGTGTAGTACCACCCGCAATATTGTGAGCTCCCTGCATCATCACGTAGCCTCTGTTCACATCGCCAAAACCTCTTCCATAGGCAAGCACAGCAGCACGATGTCTCTCCTCGTTAGATGCCCTCTCCGGATGGTCAGGATCAAAAACGCCGGTTACGGTCGTAGATCTCCAGCCACTATTCACTCCATTAACAGGGATAAAAATCTGTTCCGATCCATTAAGCGTTGCTGCGTCCATAATACCCATAAATTGCATAATTGGGTCAGCAGGATTACTGTACGAATAGGGTGGAGTGCCATCATCATGATTGGTCCAGACAATTAATGAATTCTGTGCATAAGCAACAGTAACAATAGAAGGCGGAAGCACAATGCCCGGCCCCGGAGTTGTAACTTTATTGGAAAGAAAATTCATCTGCTGCGATGGGTTGGAGGGATTGAACAGGTTCTCTAACGCACTTCCGGCATGACACCCTAACCAGATGGATCCTTTTGAATTAAGGTTCCATGGCAGCAGATTCTGATGCGTTGACCATAGTGGATCAGCATGAGGCATCACAAAAATGTCGTCGCAATCATTCAGGTCAGCAGGCAGTTTCCATAAGGTGTTGGTTAATCCACCATGCGCAGATGGGGGAATGCCGGCATTAGCAAAAAACGGAAGCGCAATTTTACCATTTTGCTTGTCAAGTGTCCATCTCGGAGAGGAACTTACTGTCAGAGTTTTAAAAACCGGTACACTAAGGGGTGTGTTTGTGGTATTTCCAATAACTCCCTGAGTCTGCCAGAAAGCTATACGCCCATTTACAACTGCGTTCCTGTACTCAGCGCTGATGATAAATGGACCACCCCGATAGTCAAAGCCTTCGTGCGAAAAATCAATACCATCCTTTACCTTGTCCGGGTTGATGATCCACTTGATTGGAACCCCGTAATTGTTTATCAGGTCATAGATCATCCCGTAAGGCTTCAGAGCATTACCAACCGTTTGCGGTGTTACGCCCATGTTTATTACAAATGATCCGGCCGCAAAGACTTCAAATTCAGGCGCCTGACCCTGTGATGGTTTAATACTAATGGCAAAGACCAGCACCAAGGCCAGTCTTTTCAGTAAAAAAGAAGTTTTTTGATAAAAGTCTGAATGGCGAAGTAATTGACTTTTCATATTAGTTAAGGATTAAATTACAAAATCAAAAATGGAAATAATTTAAATTTTTCTTCCACCCGGTTAGTTCGTGATCAAAAATTATACGAAATTGAAATTGAACGATGCTTCAATAAGCGAGAAAAATGCATACTTTTTGTCAATAAAACTAAATTGAATGTAAAATATTAAATATCAATTGATTAACTTTTTAAGCGCAAAGATACCATGTTATCTCTATTTAGATTGAATTTAGATAGAAAACCCTATCAATTTTCATATTTTTTAACCTTAGAGGGAGAAGGCGAAAATTTTGAAGCGCTTCATTAATCAAAAACAGGCTATTAATTTTGGTTTGTAAAACACTTACGCCAAATACCTAAATATTTGTTTATTAGATATTTACGTAACTGTCAATTAAAAATGTGTATTAATCTGGACACATTTCCATCTATCATTTATTTAATCGGGGGAAGGATAAAGAGTATCAGATTGACGGTTTTCAATCATCCAGTAAATTCCATGGCATAGCGTCAGTACCACTTACAGTGAGCCGGAAAAAATCATCAACCGAATGAATATCAACTCTTTGATCAACCACAAAATGAATTATTCCACCGCAAACATGGCCGTAGTTTACAAATAATCTGGAGTGATTATCCACTGCAAGGGTAATATCGCCGGTATCAGGATCATCATGCGACGAGTTGAAAGTTACAAATACGGTATCTCCATTATCAAAACGGATACATCCCGGGGAGGTAAACCGGTACGAAATGCGGTAATAATCTTCAATTTCAATCACTTGTGGATGAACTACCACTGAGCAGCTATCCAACATCAACATCTTCAAATTGTTGCTTTGTGTTTCTATCCATTGGGAGCGCTTCAATTCCGAATTTTCAGTTGTATCACAGTGCTGCGAGTATGCTGATAATCCATATAATGTATTGGTTATCAATATTATAATAGAAATAATTCTTTTCATCGGTTACGAATTTATGACGTTTCTATTCATCTAATTGTTTCTATAAAGTACACATTCAAAAAGTTGTTCATTTGGTTTTAAAAAAAACCGCAAATTGCCTGTCAAAGTTAAAGGCAGATTTTAATCTGCTAATTCCGAAACAGAAAGAATCCGGATAGCCATGCCGATTACAAACCCGGCATTAAGGTTGAGGAAAAGGCCGGGAATTAAGCTATCACAGGTTTTGGTCCTTTAAGAGCTAAGTGTTTATATCTCATTTTGTACACGACAGGTGAACATTTTCTATTCTATTGGTAAGATTTTTTGAAAAATTAGATTTTTTAACGAAAAATTAACGAATGAATCGGCTAAATAGGACTGCTGTCCCGATTTAGATTCTAAAATTGAGAATAATTTTTCCAAATTTTGGACATTTAAGGAAAAGTGTAACACTCATTACCTCCGATTGTAGCTAAAAACCAACATCCATCTTCTTCCGTTGCCCTAATCCTTGTTTAAAACCATTATAATTTACATAGGAGCATATTGGTGCGAGAGGGCTTTTTGTAGCTTTGCCGCCTGAAATGTTTTGAAAAATAACTCTCGTATGAACACAAAAATCGGAATCCGGCACGAAGACAAATACCTGATGGAACGCCGCAGCGCACTCACACCCCGCCATGTTAAAAAGCTTACCGAGCAAGGCATTGAGGTGCATGTAGAGAAATCGGCAAAGCGAATTTTTAGCGAAAGTGAATACAAAAGAGCCGGCGCAGTGATTACCGGAAACCTGGGTGAAATCCCGGTGATTATCGGTGTTAAAGAGATTCCTGCCGACTGGTTTGAAGAGAATAAAACCTACATTTTCTTTTCGCATGTAATTAAAGGGCAGCCCTACAACATGCCCATGCTGGCTGCTATGATGAAAAAGCGCTGCAACCTGATTGATTATGAACGCATTGCAGATGACCAGGGGAAGCGACTGATCTTTTTCGGACGATTTGCCGGGCTGGCCGGAATGATTAACTCTCTCTGGTCGTATGGTGAGAGGTTAATGGTTGAAGGAAAGAAAACACCATTTCTCAGAATCAAGCAATCACACACCTACCCATCGCTGGCCGAGGCTGAGCAGGCTGTGCGTGAGGTTGGCGAACTGATCCGTGCGCATGGCGTTTCGGAGGAAACCGCTCCTTTCGTCATTGGCTTCACCGGTAACGGCAACGTCAGTAAAGGAGCCCAGCACATTGCCAACCTGCTGCCCGCAGTCGAAATCACCCCGGAAGAACTTCTCAACTTAAAAGCTAAGGGTAATTACTCCAACAAACTGATCTACAAAGTCATCTTTAATGAGCCGGATCTGGCGGAACCTATTGCTGAGGGACAGCCATTTGTGCTTCAGGACTATTACCAGCATCCGGAAAAATACAAAAGCCAGTTTGAAAAATACCTGCCTCACCTTACCATCCTGATGAACTGCATGTACTGGGATAGCAGGTATCCGCGAATCGTAACCAAAGATGCCGTTGAGCAACTATATTTAAAAGGTAAGTTGAAGTTAAAGGTAATCGGCGACGTAACCTGCGACCCGGATGGCTCCATCGAATTTACCCACAAGGGCACAGAGATCGAAGACCCGGTTTTTGTGTATGATCCTGTTACCCGCAAGCCCTCCATGGGTTTCAGCGGTGATGGCATCCTGGTGATGGCGGTGGATATTCTGCCCAGCGAACTGCCGCGTGATTCCTCTGAATCCTTTGGTGATGCACTGATTGATTTTATCCCTGATATTGTACATGCCAATTACAACCAAAGCTATGAGGAGCTTTATCTTCCGGCAGAAATCAAAAGGGCGCTGATCCTGCACCAGGGTCAGCTTACCCCGGATTACCTTTACTTAAGGCAACATCTCGAAACATTCAATTCACATTAATAAAATTCTAATTCTATTCCGATGAAAAAAGTACTGATTCTCGGTGCAGGGCTGGTGGTTAAGCCCATTGTTACTTATCTGCTGGAGCATGGATACCATGTAACCGTGGCAACACGGACAAAATCGAAAGCCGATGCCATGATTGACGGGCATAAGAATGGCACTTCCGTTGCCTGGACAGTGGAAGATGAAGCAACGCTCAGCGGTATGGTGAAAGATCACGATCTGACCGTGAGCCTGTTGCCATGGGCGCATCATGTGATGGTAGCCAAAATCTGCATCGAACATAAAAAGAACATGGTGACCACCTCCTACGTTAAGCCGCCGATGAAAGCGCTGGACGAAGAGGCCAAAGCTGCTGGTATCATTATCCTGAACGAACTTGGCCTCGATCCGGGCATTGACCACATGTCGGCGATGCGCATCATTGATTATGTTCACAATAAGCAGGGTAAGATCGAAGAGTTTTACTCGCTTTGCGGCGCTTTGCCCGCCCCCGATTCCTGCGACAATCCTTTCAACTATAAATTCTCGTGGAGTCCTAAGGGAGTAGTTATGGCCGGCAACAACGACGGGCATTTCCTGAAAAAAGGAAAAGAGGTCTTTGTTGAACCGATTGACCTTTTCAAAAATCCGTTCAGTGTTGATTTTCCGGAAGTTGGCCGGCTGGAAGTCTATCCCAACCGCGACTCCATGCCCTACATCGAGCTATACGGGATTCCCGAAACTAAGACCATCTTCAGGGGCACCTTCCGTCATCCGGGCTGGTGCGAAACCCTCGACGCCATGAAACGGATTCATCTGATTACCAGTGATGAATACGATTTTACCGGAAAAACCTATGCTGAATTTGTTGCCACGCTGATCGGTGAAAAAGACGGAGCTGATATCCGCCGTAAAGCCGCTGCCTACCTGAACCTGCCTGCTGAAAGCTATGCTTTCGATGCTATGGAGTGGCTCGGATTGTTTGATAATCGGCCGATGGGTCGGGGAAAAGATACCCCTTACGAAATCACCTCCGACATGATGATTGCCAAAATGATGCTCGGCGACCACGAGCGCGACATGGTGGTAATGCAGCATACCTTCCTTGCCTCCTACCCCGATGGTTCCAAAGAGGTCATCAAATCGAGGATGCTCGATTTTGGCACACCGGCCACAGATACTGCAGTAGCCCGCACGGTAGCACTTCCGGCTGCTGTGGGTGTGGAGATGATCCTCGAAAATAAGATCAGCGCTCGCGGCGTACATATCCCGGTAATTCCGGAAATCTACAACCCTATCCTTGACCGGCTGGAAGATATGAACATCAGGATGATAGAAGAATTCGGCCTCCCTGAAAGCGAAAATATCCAGTAAAATCCGGTTTTATCGAAAATGCCTCAAACCCCGTCACCTTCCATCAGGCTGACGGGGTTTGTTATTTATCCTGATTTTTTAAAACGAGACTGCAGAAAACGATTAATCAACCGATCCAACATCTTTTGTAAAGAATCAGATTAAACCCGGAGACTTCAGTACACCGCAAGAATTTCATGAAGACATCTAAATGAAAAAAAACTGACGGGCAGATTAGGTGCTTAACTTTAAAAACCAACTCCAGCAACTTCGGGTTTAGTTTGAATTTCAAGGATGTTAAGGGTATTGGGTTGATGGGGTTTGATACTGCCGACCGGGGACTGCCGACCGGTACTGCCGACCGGGAACTGCCAGCTGCCGGCTTTTTACATTGAAATCATCCCCAAAAGGGCATTTCTCTGAATGGAGAAACTTAGATCCTCATGATCCGGAATAATTCTATTTTTGCAGCCCAAAATGATATTTCATGCCCGATTGCTCAACCGATTCAAGTGAACCTCTCCCGGCGCCGCTGACCTGCGCCTGCAGAAATTGTACTCGCCACAAGCCTTTCCCGACATTCCACAACGCATCATTGCAAACCCCGGCAAACTTCCGGAAAAAATCATTTCAATCCAGAATAAAATGACAGCACTTCTGCTCTATCTTTTCCTTGCGCTTTTTGTATCCTTCATGTGTTCGATAATGGAAGCTGTGCTGCTTTCCACCCCACAGTCGTTCCTTATCGTAAAAAATGAGTACGGGCACAAATGGGCAAAGTCATTCCTCGAACTAAAAACGAAAATAGATAAACCGCTGTCAGCCATTTTAACGCTGAACACTGTGGCCCACACGGTAGGCGCCGCCGGGGTTGGCGCGCAGGCCGTCAAAGTTTTTGGCGAGCCTTATTTCGGCGTAGTTTCAGCAGTACTAACGATCCTGATTCTTGTATTCACCGAAATTGTTCCGAAAACTATTGGAGCCAGGTATTGGAGAAGTCTGACCGCTGTATCCTATTACACCATCAAAATAATGATCATGCTCACTTACCCGCTGGTAATGCTTTCGGTGGTGATTACAAAATTGTTTTCGGGCAGCCATTACGGCCAGACCACCAGCAGAGAGGAAATTGCAGCCCTGGCAAGTATCGGCGCCGACGAAGGCGTCTTTTCAGAAAAGGAAAACAAGATCATCCAGAACATCCTGAGACTAAAAAATGTAAAGGTTACCGAAATCATGACCCCGCGGGTGGTGGTGGCGGTGGCAGACGAAAACCTGACCCTAAATGATTTTCTAAAAAACAAGGATTACCTGAAGTTTTCGCGCATCCCTGTCTATTCCGAAAACGATGATAACATTACCGGCTATGTCTTCAGACAGACGGTTTTTGAAAAACTTGCCGAAGACAATCATAATCTTAAATTAAGGGACATCAAAAGAGACATACTTTTTGCCCCCGGTTCGATGGTTTTGTTCACCCTTTGGGAAGAATTGCTCAGCAAAAAAGAGCACATTGCACTGATAGTGGATGAATACGGCGGGTTGGATGGCATTGTAACCATGGAAGATATCATCGAAACCCTGCTGGGACTTGAAATTCTTGACGAAAAAGATACCGTAACTGATATGCAGAAATTTGCCAGGGAAAGATGGAAGACCAGACAAATTAAATATAACCTGCTGGATAAACTCGAAAAAACCGGTGATTAAGGCTTGAAAATGCGCTGGGAACTCATACACTGACGTTGAAAGGGAAAAGATTTACCGGTTTGTGTTATTGCTTGTTATAATGACTCAGTGTTCAGTGAAACAGCCTTATATCACGCTGTCAGAACAGTAATCTCTAACGTACTGGTTATCAATATTAATTCTGCCTGCTTGAACCGATCTTCTGCTGTGGACTTAACAATTAATTAACATTGGATTATAATCAGCGACTCCGTTTGTTGAGGTACTTTTGTGGCCTTAAATTTTCCATTTCATGGAGACGATCTACCTGGTAATTACGATAATTTTGTTTATTCTGGCCATCTCCGACCTGATTGCAGGGGTGAGTAACGACGCGGTAAATTTTTTGAATTCAGCAGTTGGTTCAAAAGCCGCCCCGCTGAAAGTAGTCATGCTGGTAGCAGCAGCCGGCGTACTGATAGGCACTGTTTTTTCCGGTGGAATGATGGAGATTGCCCGAAGCGGGATTTTTTATCCGGAGAAATTCTCCTTTGCCCATATCATGATCATTTTTCTGGCAGTGATGATCACCGATATCATTTTACTCGACCTTTTCAATACTTTCGGATTTCCTACCTCCACAACGGTTTCACTCGTTTTCGAGCTGATGGGAGCTTCTGTTGCTATCGCTTCTATTTACATTTTGATGCATGAACCAGGAGTTGCCATCACCGACTATATTAACGCAGGGAAAGCGCTCGCAGTGATTTCAGGAATTCTGATATCGGTTGTCATCGCCTTTACCGCAGGAACCATCATCCAGTTTATCACACGCTTCTTATTCTCTTTTAATTATCAGAACCGACTTAAATACCTGGGCGGAATCTTCGGAGGCCTTGCCATAACAGCCATCGTCTATTTCATCCTAATCAAAGGTGCGCGGGACGCAGCGTTCATGACAAGCGGCAATTATGAATGGATAAAGGAGCATAGCTGGAAAATAATCCTTTTTTGCTTCGCTGGTATTACACTGGCTTTTTACTTTTTAAATCTGTTTTTCAAAGTTAATATACTTAAGATCGTGGTTCTGGCCGGCACTTTTGCGCTTGCTCTCTCCTTTGCCGGAAACGACCTTGTAAACTTTATCGGGGTTCCATTGGCCGGATACGAATCGTTTCTGATCTTTATGAGAACCCCCGGCACTGATCCGGAACTACTCAGGATGGGCTCCCTCAATGATGCCGTGAAAACACCGTTGATTTTTCTTTTTTTATCGGGGGTTGTTATGGTGATTACGCTCTACAAGTCTAAAAAAGCAAAAACGGTAATTTATACCGAGGTCAATCTCAGCCGGCAGGATAGCGGAGAGGAGAGATTTGGCTCGTCTGCTCTGTCGCGGGGTCTGGTCAAAGCCACCTTGTCGCTGAGCGATAACATCAAACGGATAATTCCGGGATGGTTGAAAAATACCCTGGAAAAGCAGTTTACGGAAGTTCAGCGGTCAAACAAAGACAAAAACCAACCTGCTTTCGATCTTCTCAGAGCTTCGGTAAACCTGGTGATTTCCAGCGCACTGATTGCCCTTGGTACCTCCATGAAACTTCCTTTATCCACCACTTACGTGACCTTTATGGTTGCTATGGGTACCAGCCTGTCTGATGGCGCCTGGGGACGAGAAAGCGCTGTATATAGAATAACCGGTGTATTTTCAGTAATAGGTGGCTGGTTCTTTACAGCGGTTTCAGCATTTACTGTATCAGCCTTACTTGCAGTTTTGTTCTATTTTGCGGGTTTATGGGCAATTGTTGCAATGATGGGTGTGGCAGCCCTGACAGTTTATCGTACGCATAGGTTTCATCTCCATAAAGAAGAAAAAAAAGCCGAAAACACAAACCTTGCTGAGTCTATTGATGCCGACAATCTGAAGGAAAGCATCAGTAAAAGTCTCATTCCTATTTTAACCCATGTCAGGCTTTTCCCGGGCATTTTTATCGAAGGTCTTGAAAACAACGATCCAACAATTCTGAAATCACTGAAAAAGAAGAATGAGGAAATGACCAAGATAATGAAATCCATTCGGAGAGCAACTAATCAGGCCGTTAAGGCGCTGCCCGAAAAGGAGTTCGATCCTGCTTTTCATTTTATTTCGCTTCAGGACAAGATTCGTGAGCTACTCCGTTGTATAAGTTTCATGGCCGAGAATGCACAAAGCCATGTTGCAAACCAACATAAACCCCTCAATAACATTCAGATAGATGAACTGAGGTTTGTTCTTGATAAGTCGGTTTCAATCAGCAATGAGGTTATTACCTTCCTCACAATTGCTTCGAAAGGCGCAATGAGAAACAATATTTTTGGTCCCGGCGACATGGATATGGTCATTCAACAGTTCAGAAAGAATGAGGTAAAGAGGATAATTGACGGGTCTTCAGGACACCGAACCAGCCTGCTTTTCATGAGCTTTATGCAGGAAGGTCTAAACCTGGCCGTTTACCTGGATGATGCTGCCAAAATTATCTCTTTAACGGATCATAAGCCGGAAATTTCAGAGACGAGATGAAGTTTATAGCATTTCGATTATGATATAATCATCCCTGGACTGGAATTACAGTGTCAAATTCAACTTCTGTAATCAGTTGAATTGAAGACCATAATATTTTTCACTGCTGACCGACTAAAATTTGTAAATCCACTACGTGGAAATTTTGCAAAT
>DAIRGA010000063.1:0-5090 GCA_036794825.1 Bacteroidales bacterium
CAAGCTGTGCCGTTGAATTTCATCACTGTAGTTTTGTAGCTGTTTGCACCGTCTTTATAAGCCACATAGGGAGTGCCGTTGCTTATGGCTAAACTTTGATAGGAGGCCTCTCCTGCAGAGAAACCTGCACTGCCAACAGTTTGCCATGCCGGGCCACTGCTGTTGGTCCAGCAATAGTTTGCACCTGGCTGCTCTGTAACACGGAGGGTAGTGGTGCTGGTTCCGGGACAGATGGGATCATCACCGCCCTCAATCGTGGCTGATGCCAGTGGATTGACCGTAACTTCCACCACATTGGAAGCTACCGCCTGATTCCACTCTATCTGGTCGCACTCTACCCTCGCCAGCCGGCGGAACCAGGTGGTTTGGGTGAGGGTTCCAACATGGTCATAAGTCTCGGTGTTGATTCCGACCTCTTCCCATTTGTCAAAGGTAGCGGTGGCGCTTACGGTGTTCAGTTGCCACTGGTATTCCAGTGTGCCGGAATATCCTTTGGGCAAGGCTTTGTTGGTAATTTGAGCAGGTACCTGGCCGGAACAGATGGTTTGATCAGCCTCTATCTCTCCTCCGGAGGTGGGGTTTACACAGTCATTACCAGCAGTCCATTTTGAAAATCCATTTAAGCCTGTGAGCGTCAGGGTATTATCGCTTGTATTCAATGTGCCGCCACGGCGGGTAAAACTTGTTCCTCCATCTGCTGAACTGTAAAGCGCGAGTTCTGCTTCCTCCAGACCATTCAGTTCAGCGTCCCTGTAATGGTAAACCAGAGTTGCATTCAGGCTGGTGTTGGTTGTTGGGGTGATGTCATAGGCGCGCAGCACGCTTTTTCCCAGCGGCACATTGGCCTGGCTGGCGTGCGTTCGGGTGAGGGTTGTGGAACCCAAATTGGCTGCCGTGGTGAGCACTGCCCCCAGTCCGGCTACATTCTGGCCTGAAATATTGGTCAAGGTTCTTGTGGTGGTAATTGAACCTGTTGCACCTGAGAAGTACCCGTTTCCTTCCACCAAATAACCCGAAGACCCAATAGTAACCGTTTGCCCGTTCAGACTCATATCTTTTTCAAGTAAAAGATTCGCATGTACTGTTATGCCTGATGAAAGTGCCGGAGAGGATCCGGATGAAATCAACAGGTTATTTACTTCAGGACTCCCTGAAACTGTAGCTTCATGAGTGGTTATGCTGGCAAGATTCCATTTGTAAAGTCCGATACTCTGCGATGAAGCAGGAATTCCATTGCTCCAGTTGGCTGCATTGTTCCAACTGTTGCTTTCTCCACCTAGCCATGTATTGAATGCACTTGAAGCTACCCAGTCGGTGGCAGCATCCATATTGGTTAGTGTGCCATTCTTAGCGTTTGTGGTAATATCATAAAGTGTTGATCCATCAGTTTGATCGAAACGGTAATAAGCTAACAATCCTGTTTCATTTCCTGCCAGGGATTTAAACATATTTTCTTTAATTTCAGAGTCAGTTCGTGCTGTGTTCCAAATTCTTACTTCATCTATTAATCCGTCAAAGCATTCTGTATCTGCGTAAGTTCGTCCAATGGTAAAATTTGAATTTACGGAAACATTAAGCCCCGAAGAAGCCTGGGTTTTCATTAACTTTCCATTCAGATAGAATTTCCGGTTGGTTCCATCATATGTAAATACAATATGGCTCCATTTATTCCTCAGATCACCTGTTTCACAATAGATGTCGTTATTCCACCAATAATTAAAAATACCGAATGTACTTCCATCAGAGTGCAATCTCACCGCATTGCATTGGCTGGTAGAACTATAGCCACCCCATCCCAAAACACCATCCCAAACATGCCGGTGAGGATAAATCCATGCCTCAATTGTATAATTGAAATTACCGGTTGGTAAGTTTGATTCAGCAAATGATACCCTGTCATTCGATCCATCAAAATCTAACCCCTGCCGCGAACCTGCAAAACAACCTGACATTTTCCATTCCGGGCTATTGGTTAGGGTTCCCGTATTTCCATTGCCACTATTATCGGTGAGGGTAGTGCCGCTACCATCGCTCATCCGGTAATTGGCCATCAAACCGGAAGTGCTTCCGAGGCTGCGAAACATATTTGCCTTGATTTGGGCTTCGGTACGAACCGTACTCCACACCCGGAGTTCATCGATAGAGCCATTGAAAAAATATACATTCCCAATCCTGCGCCCAATCTGAAAATCGGCTGAGGAGTTTTGCATTGGCTCTCCCACGCTGCGTGGACCGTTGTTGGTAAGGCTGACCTCCTTCCCGTTGATATACAAACGGGCTAATGAGCTGGATGGCTGATAAATGGCTGCAATATGTGTCCAGACTCCCGCCGGCAATACATTGGATGCATCGAGGAAAACCCCGGTTGTGGGAATAAAACGGATACCATAGCCCGGAGTAGTATGAATTTCCATCTCCTCAAAAGCTTTTCCGCAAATAAACTCAATCTCATTGCCGGTTGTCGTTCCCCATTTCACCCATACTTCAATTGAAAAGGCTGTGAAGCTATCCACATTGAGTGGAGCTGTAACCGAATTGCTGCCGTTAAATTTCAGCGCATAATTCCCGGTGGCTGACCATTCGGGTTCTACAGGTGTCAGGCCGGTACCCTGAATGGCAAAGGTGTAAGGGCTTTCGTCGCTGTCGTCGTTGTCGACAGATACGGTTGTGCCTCGAAGACCATCAGCCGACGGGGCAAACTGCATGGTAAAAGTTGTGGAACCGCTGGCAGATACCGTGGTAGCCGGTTGGGCAGTCACGCTGAATTCAGCCGAATGTCCGCCCGAAACACTTACCGCGTTGGCGCCAAGCGTCAATGTGCCTGTTCCGGTATTCTGGATGGTAAATGTACGTACGACCGTTCCCAAAGACGTAACTGCCCCGCCAAAATCTGTATGATTGGCCGAGGAGGGTGAAGAACTTCCGTTTGCAATATCTGCGTTGTTTCCCTGAAGGTTGATTTCTCCTGCTGCAGGGTATTGCCATACAAAATATGGATAACCACTGTTTTTGTCATCAGCCCTGTCCCAATAATCATCGGTTCCATTGGTTGTTTCCCCGTTAAAATCCCAACCGGCGGTGGTGAAAGTTGAAGTGGTTTTCATTTGAACCGTTGTTGCTGCCGTAATACCTGTGGGTGCGGATGTCTGATATGCTCCGTATGATTGGGTCAAACCGGAGGTACTCTGGTCGAAAAAACAACCTGTAAACGTTCCGGTATTATAAAAACCAACAAAACCACCCTTGGTACTAGTACCTGTCACCGATCCGGTTGAATAGCAATAATTACAGATTGCACTGTTTCCTCCGGTCCTCCCTATAAATCCTCCGGCGTAACTTGGGGTATTCGTATTACTATGGGATACATTCCCGGTTGAATAGCAATTGGAAATGTTATAGACAGCCACGCCGATAAATCCCCCGGTATTTCCGGTATTAGATGTCGCATTAATGTTTGTTACACTTCCTGTACTAAAACACTCACTTATATAATAGCTGCCGGCCCCGGTCCCTATCGTGTGTCCGATAAGTCCGCCGATGCTTGTGGAAGAGGTGCCATTTGCTGTTACTGTTGCCGTAGAGTAGCATCGGTAAACAGTGCTTTGGTTACATGAACCTAAAAGTCCGCCAACATAGTTATGGGATGATGTGATGGATCCTTCTGAATAACAATTCTGGATGGTTCCGCCAATATAGTTGCTTCCTGCAAGTATTCCGGCATTTGAGTTGGTTACACCGGAAATACTACCTGAAACCCCCAGGTTTTTGATGGTCCCTGTATTGTATCCGAAAAGACCGGCCCCGCCTGCTGCATAACTTGTGATGGTAAGGCCGGTAATTTTATATCCATTGCCATCGTAGGTGCCACTGAATGAAGATGCCCCGATACCGGTTCCGATGGGAGTCCACTCGCCACTCAGGGTAATGTCGTTCATTTGCTTGTAATAAGCCGTAAGGTCATTTCTGACATCGTTCAACTCGGCTGCCGATGTTACCAGGTAGGGGCTTCCAGAAGTTCCTGAGCCACTGCCGATATATGCAAACGCCGTGGTGTTTGCAACCAGCAATGCGATTAAAAGTGTAAAGATTCTTCTCATATCTATAAAGTTTTTGTTTGTTAACATATCTGTTTATTTGAGTAACTGCAATGTCTGATGAAAGGATTTGCCTGCTGTAAAAGTATTCGCGTGATAGAGTTCTGCGATTCCAATACAACCACAAAGCCGGTTGTATCCATGCGATACCTCTGTCAGTATTTTCAAAGTTCTCTTTTCCCATTGATTGGCGAAAAAACCGGTTGGAAACACCCGGGCTTCAGATCTGATGGTGGTACCAGAAGTATTCAGGGTGGAATTTGTGCCGCAATCTGCATTTATTTTTCCGGCAAATTCCGGGAAGTGCCTCGCCGGTTGAGCCAAAAGATTAGCTTCTGCCAGGAACACCTTTAGACATAAGAGTAATTTTCGTTTCATAAGTGTAAATATTTAAGTTAATAATTTGAATTCCTTGTTCCTGCAAATTCCGGTACCCGGCCAATCCCGGTCTGAACCGGGAAATGCCGCAGTGCCTTGCTCATCCGTCCGGTGGGAAAGATGGGTTTTATAACGTCTCTTTGTTGTTCCACTCTCATTTCGTCAAAATTTTGAACCAAATTTCAAAAGCCAACCCCCTTAAACCAAATAAACAACTACCTGAAAACTACCGGGTTTGCTATTTTTGATAAAAAGGGAAAGAAAATCACCAGGTAAATTGCAGTAATTCAGTTATTTGATTGACTATCTAAACACAGTACAAATTAGGGGTGTAGGCAAAAGGAAGTAAAGCTTTTTTACTGTTTTTTGGCTTTCAAGTCCATTAGCAGGAACTAAAAGCCATTATTCCGCATCAAAATTAGCTGGCCAGACTAAAATTTGAGCAGAAAAGCGGCCAGGTTATCGGTGGTTTTCCGGTCATTTTTTTACAGATGATATTGCAGCCGGACCCGATTGTGTGTGGTGAGAGTCTATCCAACAGAAGAATTGAAGCACAGTAAGATAAAACAGCCGGAGCATTGCTGCCCCGGCTGTTTGTTTTGATTGCGATAGTATCGC
>DAIRGA010000043.1:0-30883 GCA_036794825.1 Bacteroidales bacterium
TGTCATCCGTATCAGGAATATCGTTCACCAGAAAATCGCCAATGCTGTCGTCCAGTGGCCCGTAAACACGCACTCCCTTTATCAGTTCGTGCACATTCACTTCGCTGATAAGGCTTAAGTCGGGATTGCCGAAGCTGTTCAGGTGGTTTACACTGACTTCGTAGGAGATGAAATGGCCGAGCAGCGTGCTGGTGAACCACCATTGTCCAACCCTGATGTCGCCACCGGGAATATCTCCAAAGTCAACGTTGAGCAAACCAAGCTGTGTGGGCTGGCCGCTCAGGCTCGAGCCAACAATGGTGAAATCAATCAGCAGTCCTTTCTCATTCTCAATGATCTCGGGCTGCGCCGATTCGATGTTCACGCTATAGGCCGTTCCGGCGCCACGGTTGTCGATCATCACGGCCAGTTCGGCGGGAATCATTGGTTCGATGGGTTCGGTTAATGCATCATCACCATAAATATCGCGCTGCATGAAGTAATCAATGTACAAATCCGGGCTGGGATTTACCTGCAGGGTAACCGGGAACAAAGGTTGTTCAAAAATCTCACCGGTAAAAGGATCTAAGTAAGAGAGCGTTCCGCCAAAAGAGTAATACTTCGGAACATCAGGGGCAGCGCCGCGCTCAGGTATGAACAGAATCACCGCCGAACCTTCGGCCTGCGAATCGAGTGTTCCGGAGCCATCAATACCTGTGAGGGTACTGAGCGACTTGGTCACAATCTCAAAGAGATCATTCCGGATAAATCCTTCCTCATCCTTTATCTCCAGCTCCAGTTTGATGTTCTCCATGGCATCGGTATCATGCCCGTTGAAGATGGTCAATGTTCCCTCAAATGCCTCACGGGTCATAGTCAACTGCTGGGAAAACTGAACCGTAACCGTGGCGCACACTGCGCTGGATTCTTCCTCAGTGTATCCCTCTACGATTTCGTAGGCAGCGTTGTACAAAGCTTCGATAGATGAATAGCCCCGGCCGATGGCATAGTTGAGGGCAGTATCGTAAGTTAATGTGTATTGGTGCAGAAGCAGTGTGTCAATGATGTTGGGATACTCGGGGGTCGGGGAATAATATCCCAGATCCCAGGCTTCCATGGAGGTGTTCCAGCGGGTGAAAAAGCCCTGAATCTCGCTGGCCGGAATATCCGAACTGGCGAAAGTATTCAGCAACTCTGTCTGCCTGAGGGCATCAACAGGGATCTGATTTTCAAGATTATAATACACCGAGTCATTGAAAATCCCGAAACTTTCGCGCTGCATCAGGAGATCGTTCTTGTAAATCTCCATGGCGATATCTTCGGTAGCCTTAAAACCTTTATCAACATAATACAGATCCTCTTCAGCCTGAACCAGTTCAGGAGGGCCTTCTTTCCCAACCGATTTGTTGAAAAAAGTATTGTTGATTTTGCAACCTATCGACCAGCCGATGTCCCATGCACATTTCAGTTTCTTTAACAGATCTTTAAGAGGTTTGATGATCTGCCATGCATCGCTCAGCTTACCATCCAGGTTGATTTGTGTGTTGCCGATTCCGATATTTGGAATGGGAGAGCACCCCCAGAGTGCATTTAGGAAATCAGCCAGACAGGGATCGCAGCCCACCTTGCTTTGTTCATAAGGCACAGTGGGTATTTCGACGGGCCATACCGGGCCAGGGCCACCGCCACCGGGGCCTCCCGGGCCACCGCCACCGCACCACCAGCACCATCCGCCACCACCAGGGCCTCCCGGGCCACCGGAACCTCCGCAATATCTTCCTTTGTAGTAAACCGTTGCCATTACAAGCCTGAGCTGATCATCCGGACCACATTCAAACTTGTAACTTCCGATGGCGAAATCTGAGCAGTTTGTACTTCGTTCTCCCGATTTTCCGGGATCCCGCCGTTGCACAATTACCGGAATCTGAACAGCCGTGTTGGGTAAAATGTCGATCATGTTTACATTGGCAATGAATTCGTATTCATCATCCTCAGGAAAGGTAACTTCAACATCTTTTGCCGTAATCAAACCATGATTGGTCATCACCAGGATAAACGGAAATACCTCTCCGAAGTTGAGTTGCGGGATGGTATCCGGCATGGTCATGGTTACAACCGGTGCCGGCACATTGGTTTCGAAAACTGCAACCAGGGTAATCTCATATTCATCCTCGATCATGGTTGGAACCACCTGCCAACTGTAGGTGATGGCCTGGAAGGCAATGAATACCACCTGGGTAGTGGTTACTGACTTCTCGACATAAATTGTGTTCTGATAGCTGGCGTGTCTTGGCGCCGAAACCCTCAGGATGTAATAACCTTCGTTGATTCCGGAGGCGAGGAAGTGACCGTTGACATCCGTGAGCCCCTGAGTGATAATCTGCCCGGTGTAGGGATGGGAGATGACCACTGTAGCACCTTCCAAATGGGGAGCCTCTTCGGTGTTGTAGGTGTATTCATCCACCACATCCACCAGGAAGTTTCCGGTTTCCAGCGATACCGGTTCAAACGTGAAGGGCAGACCCACGCTGTTGGAGTTGGTGCCTGTAAGGGCTATCTGCCCTGTAATCGGGTTGTTGAGTTGCAGGTCGCTACCCGGCGTGAGCTTTAGGGTTACTACTGCCGCCTCTCCGGGAGCCAGCGAAGGAATGGTGCTGTTGCTGTTGGCCAGCGACATCCAGTTGTTTTGCGGGAGCAAAACGCTGATTACCCCTGTTGAATCCATTCCGTTGTTTCTTACTTCGAATTCAGCGTAATTGATGGCGCCCTGCACCATGGTTTTGTTCAGCGAAACCGGATTGAGCTTAAGATTCCCCATCGTAGCCCGCGAATAGAACCAGGTACTGAACCTGAAACGGGTTCCTTCGGCCGATACCAGTTGTAATTTTACTTCCTGGTATTGCGTGCTGTTGGTGATTTCTGACGCGGTGATCCAGTAGCTCAGGGTGGCCAGTGAATTGCCAGGCAGGCTGGCAACCGGCGTGAAATTTACGGTGCATCCCGGCGGCGCCGAGAGCACCTGGAGTTGCACATTATTCAGGTCAAGGTTACTGAAGTTCTGAATTTCGAGGAAAAAGGATTTGGTTTCATTGAGCCATAAATCCCAGATGATGTAACCGGTAGCTGTTGGCCTGGCGCCAAGAATGGTAAAACTATCCTGCGCTTCGCCGGAGTTTTGACCCGGATAGCATGCGCCTGCGATATACTGGCCGGCTTCACCGTTTACCGGTATGAAAGTTACCGAAAATTCTCCCTTGTCGTCGCTCACTGCATTGAACAATCGCCTGGCGCCATTCACCACAATGTATACATCCACGGATTTAAATGGAGCCGGAGTTTTGGCTGCTAACTCAGTTACGCCGCTGATGGTGATCGGGGTGGTTCCGTTAAAAACGTCTCCGTCAACAGTTACAGTGGCTGTATAATCTGGTAAAATAGAAAGCGGAGTCGCCTGGGTTGTATTGTTTATGGCAACCAATTCGGCTTTGGCGCCATTGCCGTTCACTTTTGCGATGATGAAGAAATCGCCCACCTTATCGGTTGGCTGGTAGGTGTAGCTCATTTGCAGCGACTGCCCGATGTTCAGCACCGAGGGCGTGTAAAGCGTGGTGAGCAAAAGATCGTCATTGCTCAGCGCGTTGTCGTTCGACCTGAAAATTTTCACCTCCGCACCATCACCGGCTAGGGCAAAACCCTCGTTGGAAATGCTGAAACTGACCTGAACAGGACTGTTGATCAGAATGGAGTTTTGCGATAAAGTCATATTACCGGCAACATAGTCAGGAAGATTGCGGTCGCTCACGATGATCCAGCAGGAGCCTGAACTGTAATCCTGAGAAGTGACGCTTATTGTCACGATCTGATCTCCGTCTTCAATCCCGTCATCCAGCGTGGTGAAAGGAACGTTTACTGATGTGGCGCCTTCAGGGATCACTGCCGTGGGTTGTATTGCAATCTCACCGGGCCGGTTGTGCTGAATATTCACCGTAATAGCCGGTCCTCCAAGAGTGTTCCGGGTAATGGTAAGCAAACCTGCATTTACAAGATTTTCAGGTACTACAAACGGATTGGCTGATACTGTCAAAGTAGGACCGTCATTATCCAGAATGGTCATGGTTTTGGTATCAGCACCCCCTGTGCCGGCAGGAGCTCCACAGCCGCAGGAGGCAATGTAAACGGCGGCAGTTATATCCACCGTTCGGTTGCCATCCAGAATTCCATTGTCTACTGCGCCAACATTAAATTGTTGCTGATACTGGCCTTGTGAGATGACCACCTGAGCCGGGAAAAACAGATGCCCTCCGGGTGTTGCCGAGAGCAGCACGACGATGTTGGTGCTCGCCGGCGATGGAAGGCTTACGGTACCCCAGGAAGCAAATGGCCCGCCTCCTTCCGAAATTGTGGCAGGGTTTAGCGTCAGGGTAACCTGTGGCAGGTCGTCGTCCAGGATAGTGATGGTGGCTGAAGCCGGCAAATACCCGGCTACCGTGGCATTGATCACAACATCTTCGGTAAGCTCCGGAGTAGTGTTCTGAATCACCGGAACTTCAATGGTTGCCGAAGCCTGATTGGCCGGAATTACCACGCCGGCAGGCAGGGTAATCTGGTTGGGCTTGGTGGTGAAAAGCGTTACCGTCAATGGATCTGCAGTGATCAGATCACGGGTTACGGTCAACTGGAAAATATTCCCCTCGTTGGCCTGGGTCATGCTCAGGCTCATTGCCAGCGTTGGGGTTTCATCATCAACAATCGTAAGGTTTGCAGAGCCTGTGGGATATCCGGAAGCATCGGCAAAAATTTGCAAAGCGATATTTCCTTCGATGATTGCATTGTTTATGGCTGTTATGGTAAACGGAGCGCCAGCCTGGCCAGCCGGAATGATGACCGTGGCCGGAATAGTGATCCTGTTTTGCTCTGAAACACTCAATGTTAAATTCATCGACTGGCTCAGATTTCCACTTCTGTACACCATGCAGTTGAGCGGGAAAGTGGAATTTTCGTTCAGTGTGGGCTGCGGAATGTAAATGGTAAAGCGCTTTTCGAGCATCACGCTTCCATCCGAAAGCACCGTGTTGTTGGCAGCGCCGTTGGGTTTTTCAACCAAAGCGGGGTTGGGCGTAAGTCTTACCTGAATAAAAACATCTCCTTCCATGTTTAATTGGGCCGGAATATTGAAAATGGCACTTTGCCCGATGACCCCTGCCGGAGCGATTGCCTCGGCGTTCTGTATAAAGCCCAGCACCAGGGTTTGCGATCCTGAGACCAGAGCAATACGCTGGCTCCAGCCTCCCGCAGCCGTTGCATCGCCAATGTTCGCCACGTTCCAGCCGATGGTTGCCGGTTGTCCCGGGATGAGGTTGCCGCTTAGCGATTGTATGGCATTCACCGTAATATCCGGATACGGAGGCAGGCTCACCAGCATCGGGCTGGTAGTTCCCAGTCTGTTGTTGTCTTCGTTGGTTTCCTGAATGATGTTATTGGCATCGGTTACCACAAACACATAGAAGGAACCCTCAAGGTAGTCGCCCAGCTTGATGTTCACCGTGTTGGTGTAACTCTGCCCCTGGCTGAGTGCATTCTTGTTGTTCACCGAGGCCACTTTCACTGCGGAAGCAGGATCGAAGACGGGTGAAAGTGAGAGGAAAAGATCGTCCTTCCATGGAATAATGCCAGTGCCGCCCGTTCCGATATTGGCCACCGTAAAAGTGATATCAATAAAAGCACCCGAACTTGCGCTTGCAGGCGCCTCCACAGCGGTAACAGTCAAATCGGAAAATACATTGAAAGAGAAAGTATTAATGGCACTCTCGCTTTGCGAACATTGGTTGCGGGCAACGATCTGCCAGTTGTACAGATAATTCTTGTTAAGGTACTGGGTGTAGGTATGGCTGGTTCCGGTAATTCCCGCAACCGTAGGGGTTGCAGGTTTCTGCAAGGTTGTTCTCCAAAGGTAAAGGTCATAGGCCGTGGCATTGGCGGTTGCAGCCCACGAAAAAGTTACCGGTTCCACAACCCCGGAAGCACCGTTGGCGGGCAATAAGCCAGTTACGGCTCCCACCACCGGGAAATTCGTGATTGTCTGGCTAAGCTTGTCGTTCCCGGGATTCTGGTCGTTGCCAAGCAGTGCCGAAACCTCCAGATTGTAATTCCCAAGGGCCGAAAGATTGAGCGTCTGGTTAAAAGTGTAATTTACCGATTGGCCCGATGCCAGCGTTCCGCTAAACGTTTCAACTACCTGTGCACCACCATTCACCCTGAATCCGACATTGAAATCCGATTTTGGGAGAGTTCCAAAATTCTGAATGGTTACCGTTAGCAACTCCGAAGCGGATAATCCGCAGCCATTTTGTGGCGAGATCAGGGCGGTTACGGCCAGGTCGTGCTCCGGCGGCATACCCACGCCACTCAATGGAATTGTGATTGGGCCAATATTGGTGTTCAGGATCAACTGCCCGTTCATCGGGATGTAATTCACAGGTGTAAATGTGACATTAAATGGGTGTTGCTGGCCTGTTGGCACCGATTGCGGGGCTTGCAGGCTGGTGGCGAATACCGGAGTGTTCGTCAGGTTGATGGAATTTACCACCAATGTAGCCGCACCGGTATTTCCAAGGGTAAAGTTGATGGTTCCCGTATGATTGACCACCACCGCCCCAAAATTGGCCGAAAGCGGATTAAGGACTGGCACCGGTGGCAAAATTCCGGTACCGGTCAGCGGCACCTGAATTTCAGTGGATTTATTTCCTCCGATCGAAATGGTCAGCATCCCCCCGAACAACTGTGCCTGATTGGGTTCAAAAACTATCTGCAGGGTTTTCTGCGAGAAGGGGAAAACCTTGTTCACCTGGTTCAAACTGTAAAATACAGGGCTGCTGAACTCTATCCCTGAAATCAGGCTTGCCGTGGCTCCGCTGTTGGTAATGTTCAGTTCCAGCGTGTCACGCATCCCGATGAAGGTATTGGCAAACTGAAGAGATGAAGGGTTTGCAGCAATACTGGCGTCGCCTTCAATGGTCAGATCAACCGAAATGGTCTGAATCGGATTGGTGATGGCATTACTGTTCACTTTTACCTGACGCTGGTAACTCCGGGCGAAGAAACCGGCAGAGCTCAGCTGCAAAGTAACATCCTGCTGCTGGCCGGCAGTGAGGCTGCCACTGCCGTTCATTACCGAGAGGTAATCGCTGAACGGCACTGTGGAGGTCTGTCTGACAGGATCGCCAAACATGATTCCGTTGTGGTTGTTGGCAGATGCATCAGTAACAATATTCCCCGTAGCGTTGACAAACGGGAAATAGAGCAGCAATTCGGGCTCAGTTCCCAACAGCGACTGCGACATGGCACTCTGGATTTCCGACTGGTTGCGGGCAATATTCCAAACCCTGATTTCATCAATCAATCCATTGAAATAGTTGAACTGATAGGAGCGGCCAACCCTCAGGTTATCCGTATTGGGCTGGATGGTGAAGGGGGCAAAACTCTGTTCGGCATTAAGGTTACCGTTGATATAGATGCGCATTGCGCTGCCGTCGAAAGTAGCAGCCACATGGTACCACTGATTTTTTATCACACTTTGAGCCGATGAAACCACAAACTGGTTGTTCAGCTTAAACTCAAGCCGGTTGTTGGAATTCACATAAAACCTGTACTTTCCTTCGGTTGAGTTCTCTTTTCCGATGATGAATTCGTTGGAATTATCATAAAGGTAAATCCATGCTTCAAGGGTCAGAGCGCTGGTTGGGTTAAGCAGCACGGAGTGGTTTACGTTGATGTAATCGCCGTTGCCGTCCAGATGCAGCATGAATGGGTTAACCGGGTTTACCTCTGTGCTGAAATTGAGGACCAGCCCGCCGGTATTCTGCACGGCAACCAATTCCTGTCCACTGCTGCCCGATTGTAAAGTAGAAGTGACGGCAAGCGGGAAAACCGACATTTTTGGAGGTTCTACCCCTGTGCCGGCCACCACAATGGGCAATGCCGCATTTGCAGCATCATTCGAATTGATGGTGATGATTCCGGAATACTGCTGGGAGGCCAGCGGAGTAAATGAAACCTGCAACAGCACCGCATCACCGGGGGGAACTATAAAACCGGCACTGGAAACTGAAAAGACGGCAAACTGGCTCTGGAGATTCACCGAGTAAACTTCCAGATCGTCGCAACCTCCGTTGGCCACAGTGAGCTGCCCAACATACGTTTCGCCTACATTTACTGTCCCCAGATTGAGAAAATCATTGCATACTATAACCGGCTCTCCTGTGATGGTGAGGGTGTAAAACACCTGCACCAAGGGTTCGTCCGGGTCGTTGGACTGGATGGAAAGGGTGGCCTCATGCACGCCGGCATAGAGATCGTAGGTTGAAAGCCTGACGCCGATCGTTGCGCTCTCTCCTCCCGGAACCGTGGTTTGCAGCGGATTGGCCACCAACCAGGCACTATTGGAGGTGAAACTTACCTCCAGGCTGTTTTCTCCCTGATTCTGAATGACAAAGGAGGTATTTAACTCATCGTTACAGGGATGGGTAAAACTGAACGCAGTCTCCTCCAGGAAGATATCCGGAGGGGTAATCCCCAGACCCGATAAGGGGATTTCGAAACTGGCCGCGTTGCCTGCATTCGACTCCACCACAAGAATGTCGTTGGCCTGTCCCGGCAACAGCGGCGTAAATTCAACCACCACCGGAGCCGATTGCCCGGGAGGCAGTGTAATGGGCAACGAACCGCCGGGGACGTAACTGAATCCATTCGAATTACCACCTGCTACACCAATGCTCGTGATGATCAGATCTTTCGTTCCGATATTTTTCAGGTTAAATGTCTGCTCACCGGTTTCATTCACCACCACCTGGCCAAATTCTACCAGCGATACGGAGGACGAAATCTGCGGATTTCCGGTAACGTTCATCGAAACCGGCAGCATCACAGGCGAATGGTCAGGTGTATTGTTGGTGATGGACAAGACAAAATCATACAACCCATCGTTGAGCCCGGCTGAGTTGAATGTAATAGATATTTCTGACGATGCTCCGGGGGCTACAATTCCTGACTCCGGAGAAACTGAGATCCAATCCAGATCAGCTACTGGCACAAGTGCCTCTGGTTTACCCGGCGGGGTCCAGTATAAATTTGCCAAAGCTCCTCCTCCGTTTTCATAGTATTGGAACTCAAGATCATGCAACCCTGGTGTCAAAGCGATAGAACCATACTGGCTCACCCCTCCCATGTCATACCATTGGTTGATAATCAGCTGCCCGTTGATGTATAGGCGAAGACCATCGTCGGTTACACTCCTGAACTGATAAGTTCCGGCAGTCTCGGCATAAATTTTACCCGTCCAGATTACCTGGAAGTCGTCACTGCCAATGCCGTTGCCAGGACCTCCGCCGCCCCAGTTGCTGTTGATAAGTTCGTCTTCTGTTTCAAACACAAAAGTCCCGATTGCCGGTGAGGCGCCAGTACCGGGGCTGTAATAATATCTGGCTGTGAACATGCCGCTTGAATAATTATCCAGGATGTTAAATTCAAGCGGTTCTACCCCGTCGTTAGAGATAGTAAAGGCTACACTGGTTGATTCAGGTTCTTCCACAGCCACAAAAATTTCTGCCGGATCGACCGAAATTCCGGGCAATCCAAACTCAAGAGTGACCACGCTGAACTGGCCGAAACCAAAGTTGCCGTTCCCGACAATATAAGTCGGGGTTGCCGATAGCTCGGTCGGGAAGCCGTTGATTTCAATCCAGAGTTTGAACGACATCGGGTTTCCGGGAGTAAATCCGGGTAGACCACTTGATAAGTCCCTTTGCCAGGCGGTAATGGTTTGCTCGGTAGTAATTCTCCAGTCTGTTACGACGGCTGCATCACCTGTCATTGTTCCATGGTTTCCGTTTGATGTAAGATCGCTGGCTGTTCCGGAACCAAAATTCCAATATCCGGTAAGACCAGTCTCAGTTCCCGTTAATGACCGGTACATATTATCCTGGATTTGAGCCTGAGTTCGGGCATGGTTCCAAACACGGATTTCGTCAAGTTTACCATCAAAATAATTCTGATCGGTGGAATGCCATGCGCCGATTTTCACCGGTTGGTTATTTTGCCTGAAATTACCGGAAGCAGGCATACTGATCACCTCTTCACCATTGATATAGAGCCGGATAATACTTCCATTGTAGGTTGCCGCCACGTGGTGCCACACACCGTTGGTTAACGATCCCGGACTGTTCAGAGGGAAACTTGTTCCGGCCGTGTTTACAAAGTTGAAATGTAATGTGCCATTGTCGGCAATGTGCAAATTGTAACTCCAGTCGCTGCTGTTTGTCCAGCCGATTTTTCCTAAAATGCAGCGGTAATCGCCGGAGTAGGAATTTGTCTTTACCCACGATTCAATGGTTAACTGGTTTCCGGGAAAATCCAGACTACCATTATCCGGAATTTCAACAAAATCGCCAGTGCCGTCGAGGGTAAGCACTTTTTCGGCAGGTGCAAATGCATTAGACCCCACACTCAGTCCGTTGTCCATCACCACAAGTTCATCTCCGGGTTTGATGGCGCCCGGAGCCAGGTTTGTACTTTGAACAACAATAGTGTAAGGTAATCCGGTTGGGTCAACCGTATTGAAATGATCCTCAAAGCCAATCCCTGTTAATCCGACCTGCTTTTGCGGAGCGTTGGAGCTGATGGTCATCAACGATTCAAAAAGACCTTTGCTGCCTGGCTGGAAAGTTACCAAAACCTCCTTCAGATCGTTGGTATTCTGGAGTGTAAAAGAGGTGGGTATAGCAGTGTAGGCACTGTTGTTAAAGGTGATATTATTCACGGTGAGCGCCGTTGTGCCGGTATTGATTACCGTGATGGAAATTGTTTTTTGTTCGCCGGTGATCACATTACCAAAATTCAACATGTTTACTGATGTTGCAATATTGGCAGCGCCTGCCGGCAGGGCAAAACCCTCGATGCTGATCGCGATTTCTGGTTGATCGGGATCGTTGCTCTGGATAAACAATGAAGCCGAATACCCACCTGGTGCGGCAGGAGCGAAGGTAACCTGAAATTCCGTGGCGCCTCCCGGGTTGATTGATCCGCTGCTGATATTGGTGGAAAATGCGGCTGAATTGTCGGTTAAAGTAAAATGCAGCGGCGCATTGCCCTGGTTCGAAATCTGGATATTGTTTACGACGCTCGATCCCACTGTAACCTGGCCAACATATAGACTTTCGATAGGCACGAAAATATCAGGGGCAAGCCCGGAAGTTCCACTAAGATTTACTATGGTCATCGGTCCAAAACCAAAATTTCCGTTTCCAACGACATATTCCGCATCCGCTTCCACTTCCACCCAATTATCGTAAATCCGGGTAAAAACTTTAAAACTCATCGGATTACCCGGTGTAAATCCGGGCAAACCCAGCGCATCATCTTTTTCCCAGGCTGTGATGAGCATGCTGGTGAAAATATCGGGGTTCTGCAGTCCCTGAAGATCAGCGTTGCCAACGAGATAGGAAGAAGTAGCGCCTGCAACGCGATTGTTGAAATTGCCTTCGTTAAAGTTCCAATACCCTACCAGATTGGGCTCATTTCCCTTCAATTCTGTATACATATCGGACTGAATTTCGAACACCGTCCGGGCTTTGCTCCATACCCTCACTTCATCTATCTGCCCGTTGAAAAAGTACGAATGCCCTCCGCTGCCGCCATAAGCTCCGATGATCTGTCCTGCCTGGCCTGTCCTGAGCGGCTGGTTGAAAGCTTTGGAAGCCTTCAGCTGGCCATTGACATAAATCGCTTTTTGCACTCCGTTGTAAGTTGCTGTGATATGATTCCATTTGTTGTTCTGAATGCCGATGGATGACCAGTTTACATAAAAGTCATCGTAGCCCCCGCCTGTTGAAGGGTAGGTTCTGAAATTGATATTGCTGCCTTCGAAAAACAAAGAGTACTGGCTGTTTACAGGCCCTTTTTCAAAAATAAATCCATTCTGGTTGAAATTGGACGAAAAAATCCAGGCTGAGATGGTTAGCTGCTGCAGGTCGAAAGCGGCTGAGTTGTCGTTAATCACATAACCATTGGTGCCATTGAGCTGCAGGCTGTTACCCCCGCCGCCGGCAATTCCCAGTCCCACGCAAAGTTCATCGTCAAAAACAGCGACTTCATCCCCCACTTTTGGGCTAAAGTTATCAATATCAACTTCCTGAGCCAGGATGCTGTAAGGTTTTCCAGTGGGTGCCACACTGGTAAAGTGACCCTGCGAGGCCACGCCGGAAACCGGCATAATTATATTCTGTGCGCTGTTCTGAATCGTTAGCTGACCGGAAAAACCTCCTGGTTGCGTTGGCGAAAAAAGTACGGTAACGTTCCTGTTTTCTCCCTGTCCAAGCGTAAATGCAGTGCTGCCCGATACTGTAAATGCTGTGTTGGATGAAACGATTCCGGTGACGGATAGATTCCCGTTGCCGGCATTCAGAATATTGAAAGTCATCGTTTTACTGGTGTTCATGGCAATCCCGCCAAAGTTCAGCGATGAGGGGGTTACAACGATCTGCGGGGTAGGTTGCGGAAGTCCCGTACCGTACAATGGGATTGATACTGAGGGAAAATCCGGATCATCGGTGGCAAAAGTCAGAACATCACTGTAAGTGGTAACGGCTGTGGGTGTGAAAGTTACCCAGAGGGTATCTCTGCTTCCCGGTGGGATTAACAACCCATTGGCTGACCTGGTAAACTGTGTTAGTGTGTTTTGAAAGGAAGTGATGGCCAAAGTGGCCGTTCCGTTGTTTTCGAAAGCCAAAGGCAATGTGAGCCCCTGGTTTACAACCACGGTGTTGAAATTGATGCTTGTTGCCGAAATCGCAATCTCCGGAACCAGGCTGGTGGTTACCGAAAGGTTTACTGCACTGTAAGGTGAAAACCCAAAGTTCCCGTCGCCCCTGACCATGGTTTTAGTTGCATCAAAGTTCCTGATTTCAGAATACCAGGGCATATGGTACTTAAATGACATAGGATTCCCGGGTGTAAAACCTGCCAGATTCTGCTCCGGGTCGGCTTGCCAGGCTACCATGTTCTGACTTGGCGATCCGTTATAAAACGCTGTTCCCACGCACAATTCACCGTCAAAAACACCAATTTGTGCCCCGACAGGTATATTTCCACCATTGATTTTAAGTTGCGCCAGGACTATATTATAAGGTAACCCGGTAGGCGGCACGGCCTCAAAAGGCTCTGAGCCGGGGGGCAATGGAGACAAAGGTGCTGTGGAAATTACAAAAGCTGCATTCCCGTTGCGGGTTCCGTTGTGGCCATTGGTCGAATTGTCCAGAATCGTATTTCCCGAACCCTCCTCGAAAGGCCAGTATCCGGCCAATCCGGTTTCTGCTTCGGTTAAAAGAGTATTCTTGAAAGCAGCAATTTCAGAGGGAGTTCTGGCGACATTCCAAACCCTGACTTCATCAACCATTCCATGAAAATCGCTTACATATCCCCGCCCGATATAAAATGGAAGTGTTCCGCTCTGGGCGTTCGGGAATTGAGCATTTGTCATGGCCACCTGGAGACCGTTGATGTACCAGTAAAGCTTCATCGCCGTCAGATCCCTCACAATGGCAATATGCGTCCATTGGTTTGCCGGGATGGAGGTGGAGGTAAAACCCTGATATGGGTTATTGTTGCCGCCACCCGTGCCATAAAAGTAACTCAAAGTCCCGTCTGTTTCCAGGGTAATGGTTCCCTCCCCGGCATAGGCTTTGGCTATCGGGTTGCGCCGGGCGTTCATCGAAAAGGGATGAAGCCACATCTCGATGGTCTGATTTCCGGTAATCTGCAGCCCCGCAGGACTGCCAAAGTTCACAAAATCGCCGCTGCCGTCAAAGGTAAGGGCATAATTCTGTGAATGCGCAAGATAAACTGATCCTGTGAAAACGACCAGCAGCAGAACTGATCTGGCCAGTCCGTATATTTTGTTAAAATGATTTGCTCCCATAATTCAAAGTTGTTTTGATGCTTAAAAATTATCAATCAATTATCAAAAACCAGTGAAAACCTGATTTACAAATGATCACGGTTATTGCAGAATGATGACTTTTTCGGTAATCACTGAGCCGGTTGTTTCAACCATAATGAGGTAAACACCCGGGTTAAGCTTCACACCCAGATGGTCGGTGCCATTCCAGGTCAAGTGATAGGTGTCGGGAGCAAGTTGGTCGTTGGCAAGCGATTTCACCAGACGGCCGGTATTGTCGTAAATATTAACTTTCAGGTATTCAGCTTTTTGGAGATTAACGGTGATGGCAGTCTCGTCCTTGAAAGGATTTGGAAACACAACCATATCCACTGCATCTTCGTTGGAAGGGATGACCTCAAAAACCAGGCTGGCAAAATTTCCCTCTCCGTAATAAGCTTTGGCGCCGGTGAATTTCTTCAGTACATGTTTGGTAATCAAACCACTGCTTTGTCTAAACACCTGTGCAGTCATCAGGTTTCCGCTGGTATAACCGGGCAAATTCTGCGACTCATCTTTTTTCCATGACGTAATGAGCATTTTTGCAGCTCCCTGGTAAATGCCCGATCCCACGCATACATTTCCGTCGAAGAGTCCGATTTCGTCTCCGGGATTCAGATTGTAAGGCGATCCCGATGCCGATTTGATCGTCAGAACCACTGCATAAGGCAAGCCGGTTTCGGTGTATTCAAAATAACTACCATTGCGACCGGGTAGTTGTTTTCCCTCCGATTCCTGTGTTATCATGGATTTTGATCCGGCAGCAGGATAGCTGAAGGTAACCGGGCTGGCGCCGGAAAGGGCAATCTTGTAACCCAAACCTGGCTGCATGTTGCCGATGGTGTTTATGCCCTGCGAAGGTATCCAGGATGCGCCTGAGGCAGCCTGCACTATGCTGATACTGCTCTCCAGGCCTGCAAAAACATCGGTTACGGCCACCGGATTGCGGCTCAACATCGAAACATAATTCCATTTGTTGGGCTGCAGGGTAATATCCCAATCCTGTACCTTGATGTAAGTACCGACATAATTGATATTCTGGGCCTGATCAGCAAAAAGGTAGAAACCATCCAGGAAATTGATGTCGCCGATGGTGTTGATGTTGTATCCGGGGATCAATACCTGTCCTTCGTCATTGTAAACAATCTGCAATCCGCTCATCCCGCCAAACACCGACCATGCATTGGGATACCGGGGAAACAGATTAAACGACACCAGATTAAACTGCCCGCTGGTAACAGCAACATTTTGAATATTGTAAACCGAGGCCTGAAGCGCTACCACCGAGAACACCCCATGACCAAAGGTGTCGTTGCCAATGATCCAGGTTTCTTCGGCTTCGTTGGTTTCGAGGTCGGCAGAAGTGTCGTATAATCTGAACGACATCGGGTTGCCCGGGGTAAAGCCCGGTAAGCTCTGGCCGGGATCGCTCTCCCACGCTGTAAAGGCAAAGTTGAAAGTTCCGTTGAAAATGCCCGCTCCAACGCAAAGTTCGCCGTCAAATACACCGATTTCGTCACCCACCTGTATCGTCACACCATCAATTTTTGCATCATTGATTACGATCGTGTAAGGCTTTCCTGTGGCAGCTACCGGGGAAAAATAGACCGGAGTGGCAGGCACCGTCTCGCCATATTGAATAAAAAACTCAAGCTCGGTTTCGATCTTGTTCAAATCATCAGATAAAAGTTTGGATGTAAAGTATTTGGATGTCATATCTGTCCGGTTGGGAAAGGTTACCGGAACCACCTGCGTTTGCCCGGGGGCAATCTGGTAACTGGACTGGGGAACCGTAAACATTGTAAAAGGAAGTATACCAGATGATTGAAGGTTGACTTCACCCACCGGTGTTCCCGTCAGGCCATACTGCGAATAATCTTTGAAGTCACTTTGCAGCGGCCAGTATCCGATTAACCCGGATTCTACCCCAATTAGAGAGGAATACATCGAATTTTTTATCTCATCCTGCGTGCGTGCAATATTCCAAAGTCTGGCTTCTGCCAGCCTGCCATTCATATAATATGCGTTTTCGCCGGCACGTCTGCCAAATTCAAAAGCATAAAGATGAAAATCCGGAATCGGGCTCGAAACAGCGTCATTCGCTGACCAGACAAAGTTTCCGTTTACATAGAGCTTTAAACTGTTTCCTTCCCAGGTCAATGCAATATGATACCATTGGTTGGCATTGATTGTCTGGTTTGTTGACCACGCCTGGTAACTATTGCTGCCTATCGTGCCATAGCCCTTATAAAAATAAACACGCTGACTGCCATCTATTGCCAGTTGATAATTCCGGTAGTTTTTCCCAAAGAATTCAAAATGACCACTGCCCTGCCGGTAAATCCAGCATTCCATCGTCAATGCACTCATCCCGTGCAAATGGTTGGCATGGCCGTAGCTGAGGAAATCGCCATTTCCATCAAAGTAGGCAAATTTTGGGTTTGAATTTCCCTCGGTAAACTGCACGTTCAGGTCGCGTGAACCACTGTTGGTAATCGTAAAATTCTCACTCTTACTGGGCTGCCCTGCGGGAATAACCACACTGAACGAACCCGGATCATAATCAAATGTAGTCACACCGGGCTTTTCACTTACTTTCGGGGCATATTGGGATTCGTAGGATGGGTAATTTCCGGTAACTGTGAAATCGTATAACGTGTTGTTGGTCAGACCGGTAACTGTAGCCGACGTTTCGGAAGTATTGCCAAACAACGTGTAGGCTGCCGGAGTTCCGGATTCTTTGTAATACACCTTGTAGCTCACTAATGAGTCGTTGGTCACCGGTTCCCAATCCAGCGAAACCTGCTGATTACTATAACCTGCGACAGCTATCGCACGTGGATTTCCAAGGTCAAAGGGCAAAGCACCGATGTCCGAAATCGAACCATCGGCATCTTTTACACCAACAGCACCGCCATTGATGCATTTCGATCCATTCTGCAAATCGAAAACCTGTGTTCCAGTGCCGGTAAAGAGCGGATCTTCGCTGATGTTGCGGTAGATATCGCACGTGGCATTGTTGTTCGGATTTACAGAAATAAAATTCCAGGTAGCAGCCGGAAAACGCGACAGATTATTGAGCGCACCCGTTGTATTGCCATAAACATTGTTGTTTTCGAACGATTCCACAGCAATATTGGTGAAAATTCCCCACTGACCATTAAACGACAGGATATTGTTGGTGATGATCTCATTTCCAGGCATATCGTTGTAGATACCGTGCCGGCCGTTGTTGGAAATGGTGTTGTAGGTGATGGTCGGATTGGTTTCGGCGCCGGTCCAGTTGTAGCTGTTCTTGTGGATGCCATCAACCGTATTGTTAACGATCACATTTTTGGTGATCGTCGTCTGGCAGTAATGGCTTGATGTATTGAAAACAATCCCATACTGATTGTTTTTAATTTCATTTCCGTTGATCACGGCATCACAATCGTAGTAGAACTCAATCCCGTTGGTATTACCGGAGATAACATTATTAATGATTTGCGGATGAGTTTGATGATATAGATAAATACCCCGGGTATTAGCATTGAACATGCTGTTGGCAATGTATCCTCTGCTCCAGTTTGTATGGAAAAAAATTCCCTGCTGAGTGTTGTTGGAAAAGGTGCATCCGTTGGCGATGATGTCAGAATTGTTCTCAAGATAAACACCGCTCTGACCGTTGGATATGGTGGTAGCCGTGGCTGTAAGTTTGGAGTAGTTGTTTATGTAAACACCCTCATTATTGTAAAATGAGATATTGCTGTTTTCTATGGCAACGTAAGATCTTTGCAGGTGCATTCCGTCGTCGCTGCAGTTTCTGATTACCGAGTTCTTTATGTTGGTGGAATAGGAATCGGCAAAATAGAATCCGAAGCGCCCATGACGGCGAATCAGGCTGTTTTCCACCTGTGGACCGGCCCATTCGCAGTAGATACCATCGTTTGCGTATTCAATTTTCGTGTATCTGAGATACGAATTGTCGTTGGCTGCATCATAAAAGCGGATGCGCTGCCACTGGTTAATCCCCTGATTCTGATTGGCCGGACCTGAAGTGAACACAATCGTGTCTCCCTCAGCGCCATTGGCTGCAAGATAACCATATACAAAAAGGTTGTGATTTCCCAGGAACCGGATCACTGTGCCGGGGGCAATGATAAGCGAGTCACCGTTTTGAACGGTTATATCTCCTGATACACTGTAGAACCCGCTCCAGTTGCCTTTTACATTCCCCGAAACCGTGGTTCCCATGTCCCAAAGGGTAGTCTCACCAAGGTCCAGGTTGGCGATGATCGTCATATTTTCGTGCTTCATGGTTGTCTGGAAACCCGGCCGGCTCATCCTTATGTGATAAACGCCGGGAATCAGATCATTGATCTCAAAATAACCCAGCGCATTGGTGAAAACACTATCGGCCACCGCACTTGGCGATACCGGTATGAAACTCACTTTGATATTTGCGTGGTTAAATCTTGCTTCGAGGTAAGCGTACCCGGTGATGGTGAGTTCACCAGTTCTGTTCTCAGGAAGTGATTGGGTGTTGACAAGCAATTTGGCATTGGCTGTGAACATAAACAAAGCCAGCATCGAAAGCATAAAGAACTTTTTCATAGTAATAGGATTTTTAGTGAAATGTTGATTAGATTTGAATATCAAGAATGATGTTTTTGGCCATCGGATCCATTACCCCGGATCAATGTTGATGGTCTGACAAGATGATTTTTTTATGATTTGGCAAAGTTATGACTAACTATCCGATTTAAACAAGCATTTAATATTAAAGTATCTAAAGATTTGTTAATGGTATGTTAAAACCGTGGGACTCAAACAGTCCGCTTTTTGTTCTGAAACGGTCGTAGATGACTGGTTTTAAGGTCAAAGCCGATTTGAAAGGTAATTTCAAACCCCGTTCATCCGATGTCCTTACTGGTTTTCCGATCGCCACTAAACCAAAAAGCCCCGGCGGTTTTCCGGGGCTTAATGATTGAAAATGAATTGATTTGCATTATTGAATGATGATCTTCTCCATCCGGCTGAAGTCCTTACTTTCGAGCTTTATCAGGTAGATTCCGTTTTGGAGCGAGGTCAGGCCGATCTGGTTGCGAAGGGCTGTGAGGGTCTGCCGGAGTACTTCGCGGCCGTGGATGTCGGTGAGAGAGACTTCGGTATGCTGCAGGCTGAGCATGTCCACGAAGATCACGTCACTGGCGGGATTCGGGTAAATGAGCACGTCCAATCTGCCGGGATCGGCCACCTGCGTGGTTCCCATGTTCAGTGCGGCGACAGCGCTGATGCCGTTGGGGCTGAAAGTCCCGTCACTGTTTGGTAATTGCTGATCCCAGCTGACTTCGAGGGAGTATTCTTGTCCGGTTTCAGCGTTGAACGTCCTGATATTGAGGTGTTCACCGGTGGTAAAACCATCCTTCGCTAAGGTAGTTGGATCATCACCAAAGAGTATGAGCGATGCATTACCACCTTCCCACCTTGTCATTCCGTAGCAAACACCATTTAAGTCGAATGCGCCGAAGAAGTCACCGGGTCGGGTCGGCGATGCGTTGATGACCTCCTGCGGGAACGCGATGATGTGAGCATTTGGCGTCGGGAGGAATGAGTTCCATGGAGTTGCCTGCATCATTTCTGTCATCGTTGGGTTGATGTTTTTCATCACCAAACCAGGGCTGGAATTAGTACATCCCGGGAAAATGATCGAAGCAGGTTGCGACATCAGCACGAAGTAGGCTCTGCCAGGTTGGAGGCTACCCAGGGTGTTGATGCTGTATTGCGGCCAGTAGAGCTGCCAACCGGCCACCTCTTTCACTACCATCGCACCGGTTCCGCTGAACAAGGCAGCCACTTCGGCCCCACACTCGCTCAGCACCGGAATCAGGTTCCAGCCTTCGCTCAGCTGCAATGTCCGGTCACTTAATCTGGTTCCGGTGATCGTCAGATTGACCTGACTTGCAACTTTGATAGCATAACCATCCTGAGTATTCCAATCGCCAATGGTGTTGATATTCTGTCCCGGCCAATAAGCGCCGGTAAGCGACTGCAGTATGATCAGGTCGTTAACCACTTCATCAAAGATCTCCTCCATTGCAGGATTTACGGGATCCACAAAGGCGGATATTCCGGACCATCCTGCCGGGATCGAAATCTGATGGCAGGTGTTTACAGTGAGTGTGATCTGGCTTATAGCAGCAGCACACGGGCTTAAAGGCAGTGCCGTGAGGGTAAGTACCACACTTCCTGCTAGGATATCACCTTCGCCAGGTAAGTAACTGGTTGATAACGAAGCAGGATCATCAAAAATACCATCGCCACTGGTACTCCAGAATGAACTTTGTGCATTGGCCACATCGCCTTCCACAGCAAAAGTACTGGCATGACAGGTCGTACCATCTTCACCGGCGCTTGCCTCAGGAAGCGGAATCACGGTAACAATGGTGCCTGCACACAAGCCGGTTGAAGCGCATCCCGATTCACCACGCACAAAATAAGTTGTGGTTTCCTCCGGCGATACCACCAGAGACGTTCCGGTTCCAACCGGATTCAGGCCGCACTCATCGGCATACCATACCCACTCTGCAGCATCATTCAAATTGCCGGATAGTATTTCAAGGATTGTCGCACCGCCATAGCAGATATCCAAATCCGGAGTTATTACCGGATTATCGGGTTGTACGCATTGCTCAACTCCCAGTCCGACACAGGATACTGTGGTGAACACATTAATATTGGTGTAGTTGGGTGCAGTTGTAGCATGTATCGTAATGGTGGCATCACATTTAAGAATTCGCACATGGCCGGAGAAGTTTGGCAATTCCGGATCATCCAGGGTAACGGTATAAGTGAAATTTGATCCGCCACTCTGGCTGATTGCCCAATAGCGCGGAAACGTAGTTATATAACCCGGAATACCCTGAAGCGAACTGGCAATCAGTTCAACTTCAACCATACTTGTACCCGTCAGGGTTACGTAAGTATAAGTCATCGGGCGATAGAGGTTCAGCTTACCCACCGGGAAAAACTTTGCTCCGGCTGTACTAAATCCTCTGATCAATTTTCCGTTGATATAAGCCGTTTCCGACCCACCAACGATATCAGCAACCGGATTGAGATTAATGGAATAAATGTCGGTGGTGATGATCCCGAGAGTAAGCCATAGTCTGTAATATACATTCAGATGTATATTCAAAACGACACCTTGCACATTGTCAACCTTCAAGCCATAAAAGTTCGCCGGAACCGCTCCCTCTATGTACTGGACGGCATTACCCCTAAACACAATCACTGATGTATTGTAAACGAATGTTCCGTTAACTATCCATTTTCCATACACATAATGGGTAAAGGATGCAGCGTCGAAATAGTGCGAAATGGTAATGTTCCCATAAACGGTCAGCGAACCGGTAGCAACAACCTGGGCAGATCCTTCAAATACCACATGGTAAAAGTCGCCAGCGGTCACGTAAATATTTCCGGTGCCCACAAAGCGGATGGTTGAGGTGCCGTAGATATAAACTCCGTTATTTGTCCAGTTTCCATAAATGTAATGTACGAACGACCCACCGTTAAAGTGGTTTTCAATAAGCACATTTCCATAGATGGTGAGTGAACCGTTGGCAGTAACAGTTCCAGTGGAGGCAAATACAACATGGTAGAAGGAACTTGCGCTTACCAGTATATTGCCACTTCCGACAAACCGGATGGTAGAGGTTCCATAAACGAAGGTTCCGTTGTTGATCCAGTTGCCGTAGATATAATGCACGTAATCACCGGCATCGAAATAGTTATTAATGGTGATGTTACCATAAATGTAAAGCGTTCCGTTTGCTTTGACGGTTCCGGTTCCATCGAACACAACATGATAGAAACTGCCTGAGCCGAGCAAACGGTTCAAGCCACCAACAAAATGGATGGTGGAAGTGCCATATACAAACACCCCTGTTACAATCCAGTTGCCATGGATATAATGGGCAAACGAAGCTGCATCAAAATGATGGCTTATGGTGATGTCGCCGTAAAATGTGATGGAACCCGTGGCAGTGACCGTTCCGGTGCTTGCAAAGATCACATGATAGAAATTTCCGGCGCTTACCAGGATATTTCCTGAACCAAGAAAATGAATGGTGGATGTTGCATAAACAAATACGCCGTTATTGATCCAGTTACCATACACATAATGCACATAGGTTCCCGCATCGAAGTAGTGGTTGATGGTAACATTGCCATAAATGGTTAAGGAACCTCCTGCGCTGATCTGTCCGGCGCCATCAAAAATCACGTTATAAAAGTTGGTAACACCAATGGTTTTGCTTAGATTTCCCATAAAGTAAATGGTGGATGTGCCGTGGATGAACGTACCGCTGTTGGTCCAATTACCATACACATAATGGCTGAACGATCCGGCATTGAAATGGTTGAGAATGGCCAGGTTACCATATACCGTCAATGAACCGCCTGCTGTTATCGTTCCGGAGCCTCCGAAGACAACATTGTAGAAATTTGTTACGTTGATATAGATGTTGAGCGTTCCGATAAATTCGATGGTGGAGGTTCCGTAGATGAACGTGCCGTTGTTGACCCAGTTGCCCTTCACATAGTGAGTATATGAACCCGCATCAAATGTGCCTTCTATAGTGATATCTCCTTCAATGGTTAGTGAACCGGCTGCTTCGAAAGTGCCGTTTCCGGCGAAGATCACATTGTAGAAGGTGGATGAGCTCACCGTAACAGTCCCGGTACTCACATAACTGATGGTGGAGGTTCCGGGGATAAAGTTTCCGTTATTGGTCCAGCTGCCATAAACGTTGTGCGTGTAGGTTCCGGCATTAAAATTACCATTGATGACCACATTTCCGTAAAATGTCAAAGGCCCCGCCGCCACTACGCTGCCGTTGCCGCTGAATACAGCGTTGTAGAAAGCTCCGCCGCCCACCGATATATTGGACGAACCACTGAAATTGATGGTTGATGTCCCATAAACGAATGTTCCGTTGTTTACCCAGTTGCCGTAAACATAATGGGTGAAGGAACCTGCATTAAAATAGTTGTTGATGGTTACATTACCATAAATGTTGAGCGAACCGCTGGCAGTTATTGTTCCAGTTCCGCCAAATACTATGTTGTAGAAGTTGCTGATGCTGATGTAGATATTCGCATTTCCAGCAAAATACACTGTAGATGTTCCCGGAATAAAAGTACCCTCATTGATCCAGTTGCCCGACAGCGTAAGATTATACCCGCCAACGTCGAACACTCCCGAAGCAATGTAAAGATTTCCGCTGATGACAAGATGCTGCGAGAGCGTCACCGTGTAACCACCGGTATTAAAGGTAACATTAGCCGGAATGTTCTGGCCGAGTGCATCACCCGTAACCTGGTTCGATGTCCCGAAATAGACATAGCTTGCTCCTGATGCATAGGTGCGGTTTCCGGTTACCTGAATATTACCCGCCATACTGCTTATGTTGATACCCTGCGATGAACCTACATGCATGGATGCCCCCGGAGCCAGGTAATAACTGCCGGCGCCATTGACCTGTGCCGTGGAATTCATAAAAATTGTACCATATATGTTGATGATGCTGTTCACGGTAATGGTCAGCACAACATTCTGCTGCACAACGAGTGATCCTCCCTGCAAAACATCAATATTGGAGTAGGTGATATCCGAAGCCAGGGTTATGGTATGACCGTTGCGGATGGAGACCAGGGTTCCCGGACAGGTTGTCTGCAATTGGCCGGGATATTCCGTAGCCGCAATCCACGCCGTTCCATTGTAGACCTCCCAGATTGACGGGTCAGTCCAGGTTCCTGCGGCCACTGTACGATACTGGCTGGCGGCTTCAATGCCCACCTGCACCACGTTCGATACTGCTGCCCCGTTCCAGGTATTTTCGCAGCTTACTTTGGCCAAACGCCTGAACCACAGCGGAACATACACAGGGCTGCTGTACCAGTACGATTCGCCCGTTGCGCCGGCAAGGTCGAAGAAGTTGACGCCGTTCTGCGAAATCTGCCACTGGTACTGAAGTACACCGGTGTATCCGCCAGCTGGTGAAATGCTGGTAAAAGGCTCAGGTACCGATCCACTGCATACAACCTGCGAAGCAGCAATAGTACCACCATTGGCCGGGTTCACACAGGGTTCGCCCTCAAGGGTAACAAACGAAACCGGTCCTACCCAGGCACTGGAGTCATATACACCACAGAACGACCGGATATAAACGTCATAGCCCGTTGCTGATGCCAGCCCCTGGATATTAATTGCGGTGCTGGGTATGTTACTGATCAGTGTTCCATTGCCCTGAACAAATCCCTGTAAGCCATATTCAAGGCTCCAGTTGCCTTCCATGTTGGCCGGAGTCCACTGAATAACAGCCGAATTGGCGGTGATGTTGCCGGCTGTGATGTTAGAGGGTGGAGAACAGGTATAAACGATGACGGGCTTGACGATTGTATCGGAACATCCCTCCTGCGAAACCAGGATCAGTCTTGCATTATAAACGCCGGGTGAGGTATAAGTATGGTTGAAACCGTGCTTGAAGGTGTAATCAGTAACGCCATCTCCGTTAACATCCCAGTAATACAGCGTTTGCGGGTCGGTAAATTCCGACAGGTCAACAAATGTTGTAGGCATTCCGAGCCAAACGGCATTGGCAGCAAAATTGGGCTTGGGTGTACGGCAAAAAACATCAAGCTGTGTCTGACTCCAGCGGCCATTTTCATCGCGGGTGCGCACAAAAAGATTATGGTTGCCCATGATGAGCTCAGATTGATCTATTTCGAAGGTTATATCCGTAAGATGCGGCGAGGGAACAGGTATAGGTATGTTTATCCCCTGCCCGAAACCGGGATCGGTGTCCACAAAATATTCGGCATATACGATGTCAGGCAGATCAGCAGTAATCTGTTGCCTGTAAAACAACCGCATATTCGTTTGGCTCCAGCGGCCGGTGGCATCTTTGGTTCTTACATAAAGCCTGTTGATACCGGGGGTGAGGTTGGTTATATCAATCACCACATCCGTATCCAGGCTGTTAGCATTGCCGGGAACAGTGATGGGTGTGCCTTGTCCTGGTCCCGGGTCAGTATTCATGAAATATTCTGCCGCTATAATATTGGGTGTACCGCCTGCAAAAGCCACTTTATAAAAGTACCAGATATTTGTAAGTCCCCATGTACCCGATTCATTCTTCGCTCTTACGAACAGTTTATGAAATCCGGGGGAAAGCGAGTCAAGATCAATTACAAAATTGGTTACCTCCACTTGCGTCGAAGGTGTTAAAGGTATGGCTGTTCCCATCCCCAGGCCGGGATCGCTGTCGAAAAAATACTCGAGATCTGTAATCTGCACAACACCAGTGTCCTCCAGAATCTTTAAGAACGCCTTTTGATTGGTAAGACTCCAAGTTCCCTGGTTGTTTCTTGCTCTTACAAAAAGGTTGTGAAAACCTGGTGTTAGCGCAGTAATATCAATGGCAAACGACAAATTGCTGATGTGCTGTCCTGGTGTGAAGGGCACATCCGTACCTTTGCCAAAGCCGGGATCGCTGTCGAAAAAATATTCGATCTTGTTCAGGTCGGTTTGCAACTGGGCAACTGAGTTTTTGTAAAACGAACGTTGATTCGTCAGACTCCAGGCCCCGTTGTTATCTAAAGCCCGCACAAATAAATTGTGAAATCCATCGCTAAGGCCGGTGATATTGATATCGAAACTCAGATCAGCGACATGCGCTGAGGGCGGAGAAACAGGCACAGCCACTCCGGCATGATATCCGGGATCGGTGTCGAAAAAATATTCGACCTTCTGGATAAGTTGGGCGTGTGCGTTTCCCATCCATAAAAGCACCCATAGCAATATCAACCCCGGATGGATTGCGGGCAAAACCTGTCGGTTATTGCTGATTCTTTTCATAACTTATTCTTTTCCATGTTTATACGTAAAGGAGAGTTTTGATCCCTTCAGGAAGAGATTAGTTATGCGATTTGGCCTTGATGGTTACATTCAGGGTATTCGACGGTAACGATTGTGAGTCAAGTGAATAAATGGCCGGAATTGGCGGTAAACCACTGAGTTTATAAGGCATTTCGCCACCATACATACCAATATCGGTTCCACCTTCGCCTGCACCAATGGCCGGAGACCCGGGTTTCAACTGCCACTGTCCGTCGGTGCTGTTGCCCGAACTGCCAACAAACAGGCTACTTATCGCCACATTCTGCTGATTTCCGTTCTGATTGCCAAACTGTGTGCTGTGGCCAATGTTGTAGGTATAAAGGCAATTTGTCATCGACATGGAGTACAGCGATATGTTGTTAACGAGCGTAGAGTTATAGATCGTGGCCGGATAGGCAAAAATGTTATTGGCAAATATTCCACTGAAGGTCGTTGAAGTATATACATAGCCAGTAAAATAATTGTTGATTACCAGAATGTTGCTATGATTATACGGAAAATACAGGCTGCTGGTCGTACCGAAATAATTGCTGTGGATGACAATATCAGAGCAATTGGCCTGGGGGTATATGCTATAGTTTCCGGTATAAAAATGATTGCGCGAGAAACTCAGATTGTCCACATAAATATAAACTCCGGTGGTAAAGGTACATCCAATGAAAGACGAACCCTGCGATCCGGTGTAGCAATAGACGCCCCCATTGATGTTGCTTGGCGACAAGTTAAACTGCGTCTGCGGATTTTCTCCCAGGAAATAACCGTTACCAATAATGGTAAGTTTCTTGGTCAGGCTCAACCCGCCAAAGCCATAGGTTGACCCCTCGAGGTAGAGTGTGTCGTTATTCAGCGTTGTGGCGGCATCATGCGCAGCCTGCAGCGATGCGTACTGGGCGCCCGAATTGGGGGTTGGGTTCACACGCCATACTTTAGCAGATAAGGCTATACTCATAGCCATCAAAACGATTGTCAAAGTTAAAGTTCTCATTGTTGTAAGGTTTAAATGATTAATTGATTGATTATTAAATGTTTAAAGTAAAATGATTTAAATATTTTATTTTGATTAAGCTTAAATTCCGGTCAATCAGCGCCTCAATTTCCAAAAGGAGGCCTTCAATACTTGACAAATAGGGTCTGCCAGATAATTCCCTAAATTTGATTTTCAACATTGATTGCTTTCTGGCAGACAATACATTGTTGCTTCGTTTCATATTCATACTGATTTTCATTCAGGTTTAGCAGTTGATGATACTTCTGGATTAGTCAGTCCTTTATGGTCATTTTCAGGTTTTCGGTCGTCGGTTAGTTTTTGGTGAAATCCTGAAAAATAGGGTTTACCCTCCAACACCGTGTTCATGGCATAAATCAACTCCCCGGCATCACATGACTTTCTCAAACACCCCATCACCCCTTTCGCCATAATTCGTTTTATCAGGCTTTGTTCCCAGTGTTCAGTAAGCAGGACAATTTTTGATTCTTCAATCAATCCGTTGAGCCCACTTCCAGTTAAATCAGTCAGGTCAACATCCAGTAAAATCAGGTCGGGTAATGGGGCCTGCGCCTTAATGGACAAACCGGCTGTATTGCAGGCTGTTCCCACTACTTCGAATGTCGGTTCCTGATTGATGATCGAAACCAGACCTTCAAGGAGGGCAAGGTTACTGTCGGCTATGAATATTGAGTAAATCTCTTTCAATGCATCTGTTTTAATTGCGATGCAAAGAACGGCCAATCAATGCTCCGGATGCAATAGGGAAGTTGCACTGATTTTATAGGGTGATCACCCTATAAAAGTCAGGCTAAGATTACATCAAGCTGTTAAAATGCTGATATTCAAACGATTTTATTGTTGATGCAAAATCGTATTAAACCGGCAACATTGTGAACACCCAGTTTGCGCATGATGTTGGTGCGGTGGTTGTCAACCGTGCTTGGGCTGATGAATAGCTCCTCAGCCATCCGGGTGTTAGAGTAACCCTGGCAGATCAGCGGAATGATCTCAAGCTCGCGTTTTGTCAGTTGAGCGATTCTGGCAATTGCGTTTCCATCGGCAGAATTAGCCAAATCACCGGAAGATAAGAGCTGACCTGTGTAGTAGGTTTGTCCTTTCAGGACTTTGTTGATGGCAAAAATCAATTCCTCGGTGTCACAGGTTTTAAGCAAATAACCCCGGATGCCCATCTCTTTGGCTTTGCGAAGGATACTGCCTTCGTTGTGCATGGTGAGAAGAATGATTTTGAAATCTTTGTGCCGATGGATCAGCGTTTCTGAGGCCTGCAAACCATTCATCACCGGCATGTCAATATCAACAATGCAAAGATCCGGACTGAGTTCTGCTGATTTTTCCAACAGCTCCTTGCCATTGCGGGCGATGGCTATTACTTTCAGGTTGTCTTCCGCATTGAGTATGGCTGATAATCCGTCGAGTATAACCTCATGATCATCGGCGAGAATGATTTTCGCTTTGTTTTCCATTCAGACACTAATTTTTACGGTTGCCAGGGTACCTTTTACGGGTAATGCCTCTATGGTGAAACTGCCGTTCAGCGCATTCACCCTGCTGGTAATATTGGTGATTCCAATACCCTTATTATCAGACTGTTTTATTCCTATCCCATTATCTTTTACCGTCAGCGAAATCGTATTATTAATCCGTGTAAGTTCGATAAAAACACTGGATGCGCCCGAATGTCTGATCACATTGCTGATGAGTTCCTGGGCAATACGGTATATGCCGGTTTCGACCTCCTGTGGAAGCCTTTCGTCCATGTTTCTTACAAAAAATTCAACCTTAATACCACTATTTTTAAAACTGATTTCGACGATGTCCTCCATTGCATCCACAAGCCCGAACTGGGTTAAAGCCCGGGGCATCATCTGATGGGAAATTGAGCGGATCTCTTCGCTGGTATCGAGAATCATTCGTTTGATCTTTTCGGTATCTTTAGCCAGGTCAGGAATGTCTTTTGCAATTTTTCGGGTAAATGCCTGAAAATTCATCGAAATAGCGCTGATCTGCTGTCCGACGCCATCGTGAAGGTCTTTGGCTATTTTTCTGCGTTCATCTTCCTGTGCCTGTATAATGGCCGCCAATCCGCGCTCCTGCTCTTTAATGATGGCCTGATTTTTTTCGTTCAGCGCTTTGCGTTTCATCCGAAAATAAATCACCAGACCAGCGTGGGCAATTATCACAAGTCCCAGCAATACACCCCAAAGCAATCTACGCGTTCGGCTGGCAGAGAGTTCTGCTTCAATTTTCTCTTTCACGATTCGCTCTTTTTCTGCCTTTTCCACCAGCAAAGCCTTTTCTTTGCTTTCGGTTTCATACCGGGCAAACATCTGCGCAAGCTGTCCTGTTTTGGTTTCGTTCAGGATCGAGTTTCGCAGTTCAGCATATTTGATATAAGCCTCCAGCGCCTGGTTGATTTTGCCTGTGGCTTTGTTTAACTCATAGGTTCGATACCACGCCTCACTTATCAAATCTTCTCTCCGGAATTTTCCGGCAAAATAGAATGCGCTGTCAAGCGCAATCCGGGCAGGCTGATATCGCCCTGTTTCGATGTAAACCTTTGCGAGATTGTTGTAAATGTTGGGCTTCCGGTCGTCATAGGTATTCAGCCGCAAAGCCTCCGACAAAAGACCTTCGGCTTCGGCATAGTTATTCATTTTCAGGTAGGTGTTGGCTAAATTCGACATCCACTGGGCAACGTAAAAATCATCCCCTGCTTTTCTGAAATAATCAATTGCAAGAGTGTTGTAATACACAGCGCTGTCGTATTTACCAAAGTCGTCGTAATTTATCCCGATTCTGCCCAGAATTAGCCCTCTCCTGGAGTCCTGTTCCTTTGTGCCGAGCATTTCCAGCGCTTGTCGTTGCCAATATAAGGCTTCTTCATAATTTTGAATGTTGTTGTGCAGAAAGCCCATCGAAGAGAGCGATTCAACCATTTGCAATGTATCGCCATTTTTCCGGGTTATCTCAAAAACTTTAAAAACGCACTCCAGCGCTTCAGGAAACCAACCCTTGTTGATGTATTTGTCTCCGGCATTTTTGTAACCAAAATGAGCCCATGGGTGATTTAAAGGGGATAGAATTTCAGATGATTTCAAGTAATATCGCAAAGCGGTATCGGGTTCAATATCCGACCATGCCAGCCCGAGAAACAGCATGGACTTACCAATACCTTCCTGATAATCCATGGCTTCTGAAAGCCTCAGCGCTTCCTTTGCTGTGCCGATTGCCAGTGAGTCCTGTGCTATGAAATATTGCCGGGACAGATTGATGAGTGTGTTTATCTTAGTCTCGCCGGTCTGGCCTTTAACCACCCTAAGCATGCTGTCAATGGCTGCAGATTGCGAATGACTGCTGAGGGTGAAAAGTAAAAGAATTACCGTTGTAATTATCCGTATTAGCCGTTTCAATTTCAACGTAGATATTTTATGGTAAATCAAACTCAACTGCAAAAGTATCAAAAACAGCGTCAGTGCAAAGTTGTTCGAGATGTTGCCCGACTGAGATGCGAAATTGGTTTCCAACTTCAGCGTGTTGAAGTGTAAAAAAAGCCCCGACCAACTGTCAGGGCTTTTCTTTGGATTTAAAAAATCAGGAAGCTACTTTTTAATCACCTTTTCGATTTTGGTGAAGTTGCTGCCTTCGATTTTGATAAGGTAGATGCCGCTTTGGAGCGAGGTCAGGCCGATCTGGCTGCGCAGGGCGGTGAGGGATTGCCGGAGTACCTCACGGCCGTGGATGTCGGTGATGGAAACTTCGGTTTGCTGCAGGCTGAGCATATCCACGAAGATCACGTCGCTGGCGGGATTCGGGTAAATGAGCACGTCGAACCTGCCGGGATCGGCCACCTGCGTGGCGCCCATGTTCAGTGCGGTGATGGCGCTGATGCCATTGGGGTTGAAAGCTCCTTCGTGCTGCGGCAGGGCGCTGTCCCAGGTCACCTCCACGCTGTACTCCTTTCCGG
>DAIRGA010000064.1:0-4895 GCA_036794825.1 Bacteroidales bacterium
TTTACAATACCTGAGAATAAGAGGTTCCGGAACATCAATTACCAATGGAGTTGTTCATATTGGAGAAGCAGTCGCTGCTAACAATATAGTAAATATCAGATTTAATGAATTAAGCGGCAATGGTAATAATCGCCCTGCAAATGTGATCTATTCTGGTTCAGGAACTGCTTTAAACACTGGAACAATTTCAAATAATAACTTCTTTAATTTCTTGAATCCAGGAGTTAGGTCTAATGGTGTTTTTCTTGATAATGGTTCATCAGCATGGACCGTTCAAGCAAATAGTTTTTATGAAACAACTACTTTTACTAGTACTGCAAATGTTGAATATAATATCATCAGGGTGTGGGCTCAAACTGTCAATGGTCAAAATTTTAATATTACGGGCAATTTTATTGGAGGTAATGCGCCACAGGCTCCGATTGGGAGTTATTGGGTTAAAAATGGAATGAATAATCCTTTTATAGGGATATATATTAATATTGGAGTAAATTTTGCAAGTACAATATCAGGCAACCATATCAGATCTTATAATTGGACCAATAGCGGAGTAGCTTCTTGGACTGGTATATTTTTACAATCAGGGAGAGTCACAATTGGTGGAGCTACCTTGGCTCAGGGTAATGTAATTGGCCTGATTACTCCAACAGGAACAAATTCAATTATTATTTCGAATGGAGCTAATAGCTCAGAAGCTTATGGTGCAGATGGGATTTCAGGAATCAGAGCTTTAACAAGTTTGTCTTCGCAGATCCCGATATTAAACAACAAGATAGCTGGCATATCAACAGGCAGTGCTTCAAATATTACTCATCAATTTCATGGAATCTACACAGGTCGGTCATTTGGTTCATTTGGGGCATTCAATATTTCTGGAAATAGAATAGGTAACAATGAGCCTCATTCAATATCTATAGGAACACCTGGAGGGCTAGCTGCAAACTATGCACGGGGAATACTAAATAGCGCTGATGGTTCTATTTCCTTTGCCAATGATACAGTTCAAAATATTTCTGCATTTGGTATTGGTGCCGATCCCAATTGGGTTACTTCTGATGTTGTTGGAATTCAGTTTGTTGGTGCCGGAGGTGGTGGTAAGACTGCTTCCAGGAATTATATACAGAAACTTTTTGTTGAGTCACCTTCCTATAATTCATCAATTGTTGGTATTGCGGTAGAAGAAGGCAACCTGACAATTGTAAATAATGTCATCAGGTTAGGACGTGAAGTGACTTCAAGAAGTGCTATTGCAGGAATATATCGTGCCGGGGGAGGCGGAGGTACTCAAGCGATTTATATGCATTTTAATACTGTAATAATTGAAGGTACTGTACAAATGAGCGGAGGAGCTCCTCAGTTCAGCGATTGTATTTGGCTGGACAGAAGCCCAACAAGTACTATAACAGCGTTTATTTTTAACAATATTCTTTACAATGTCAGGTCAACACCATTTACTTCTCAACTTTATCCAACGAACATAGCACTGCATATTAATTCAGCTAATCTCAGCTGGATAAATTCAAATTATAATACCATGTATGTTTCTGGTATTAATAGTGCAATTGCAGCTGTGGGCTCACCACCTCCAAATGCTGGCATTACTACCTATGCGACACTGGTCGATTGGAGGACTGCAACAGGCAGGGATATGAATAGTTTAAGCCAGGATCCTTTATTTAATAATCCGGCAGGAACCTTGCCCGAAGATTTTAGGCCTAATGCAGAACTCAACGGGCTTTCCGGAGCCGGGGGACTTCCAACAATAGCCAATGATTTTCGATTTAATGCGATCAGGCCAATTTCTCCTGATCCCTTGCCACCAACCATGGGTGCTTGGGAAATGTGCAAACTATTTATTACTGATGACCCTGATCCGGATGGGGGATGTGCTGGAGAAGTTGCAACATTTTCAATAACTGCTATTGGCAGTGGCACACTTTCATACCAATGGCAAGTAAGTACTGACAATGGAATAAGTTGGACACCACTAAGTAATACAGTCCCATATTCCGGGGTTGATTCACCAACACTGACTATAACGGGGATAACTACCTTAATGAATCAATGGCAATTCAGGTGTATTGTTACATCAAATGTAACTTCAATAGCTCCATCTCCAAATCCTGTTACTATAACTTGTTCAACCTCAGAGGAGTCTCAGTCCGCAACCCTAACAGTTGGGACTCCTCCAGCAACCAGTACCATCTGGCACCAATAAAAAACTAAAACCAACACCAACATATGAAAACAGAGAGAAAAACCCGGAAATGGCCGTAAAGGCAACCCACAAAGAAGCTGCGAAAAGCTGTAGCAGCAACTTTGCTGAAAACGAATACCTGGCTCACTATATACTTTGCAACAACTGCTATTATTAATTAACAACAACAGCTTAAAACACAAAAACAAAAACAAAAAAACAAACCAAACAAAACAAACCATGAAAACACAAATTCATTTGGCAAGATGGCTGGCTGTGATGCTGGTTATGCTGATTGCCACGACAGTTTCAATTGCGCAGCCTTATCCAGAGCAGGGCGACCATGTCGTCTGTCAGGGTAACATTGAACCTTATGGGGTGGAATTTACAACAGGACATACCTATGTATGGAGTATTATTCCAAATCCAGGTGGTAATGGTATTCTTACTGTAGACCCGCTAAATCCTAATCTGATCAGTATTGAGTGGACTACTTCAGGTATTGCTACTCTAGAACTGGTTGAAACCAGTGCGGATGGTTGTGCTGTAACAGTAACCATTGGCGTGACAATTAATGCAACGCCGGTATTGGTTATCAATGACCCGGCAGCAGTTTGCCAGCCATTAACAGTAGACTTAACAGATCCAGCTGTTACTGCGGGCAGCACTTTAAATGGAGCAACATTAACCTACTGGGAAGATATTGCAGCAACAATACCATTAGTTAACCCAAATGCAGTATCAGTATCTGGAACATATTACATTCAGGCAGGAACAGCCGCAGGATGTTCAGATATCCAGCCTGTTGAAGTAATTATCAATCCTACTCCGGTTCTTGTAATTAATGATCCAGCAGCAGTTTGTCAACCACTTACAGTTGATCTTACAGATCCGGCTGTAACAGCGGGCAGTACACTAAATGGAGCAACATTGACATACTGGGAAGATGCAGCAGCAACTATCCCATTGGTTAATCCAAATGCAGTTGCTATATCCGGAACCTATTACATTCAGGCAGCAACAGCTGAGGGATGTTCAGATATCCAACCTGTAGTTGTTACCATTAATCCTACACCTACTCCAAGCATTGTTGGTGTTGATGTAATTTGTGAAGGTGATGTTGAAGCTTATGAGGTTACTTTGAACCCTGGTAATACATATGACTGGACAGTTGTTGGTGGTGTTATTAATTCAGGCCAGGGTACCAACCAGATATTTGTAACCTGGGATACCCCAGGTCCCGGAAGTGTTCAGGTTGAGGAAACTGCCGGAAGCTGTACTGGAATTGATACTTTGAACGTAATCGTCAATCCAAGACCTGCAACAACCACTATCTACCACAACTAACCATGTACACCACACCCCACCTCGCAACCTTTTGCCCGGTTTACGGGTTTAAGCAGCTGCCACCGGCAGTTGCGGAAGGAGCACTGTGTTCTGCTGAGAAGCAGGGCAGGGGAGAGGAGCGTGTGTTGATGTGGAGTGGAGTTTCTAATAGTCATCATGGTTTGTTTTCTGTCCCTGTAAATATTTCTGCTGAAACAGATGCCTCTGTGGGCCTGTTTCGGCAGAAAGCCGGGGAGAAGTTGCACGGAAAGCCTTCCGGACAGCGCGACACAAAAATATCATGCCATGCCTGCGAAAAAATAAAACCGATGCCGTTAATGTTTAATTTTAGCTGATCCGTATGTTCAAACGACTCAGATATATGCTGTTGCTGCTCGTGGCGCTTGCCGGTACATTCCCTGTATCCGGACAAATTGCCATGCCCGACAATGTGTGTGTTGGAGCCATCAAGAACTACTGGGTCACAGATACCCCCGGCTCGGTGTACACCTGGACCATCAACGGTGCAACACAAACAGAAACATCCAGTCTCATTACGGTTCAATGGGATACTCCCGGCAACTACACCATAACGGTGCAGGAGCTTTCGGCCGATGGATGTCTGGGTGAGGTGCAATCCGGAGAGGTTATTGTAAGTGATAATCTGCTGGTAAGCGTTGCTTTGCTGGCAGATCCCAATCCCGTTTGTTTCGGAGAAAGTGTATTGTTTACGGCTACAGCCACCAACGGCGGAACCAACCCTGTTTTTTCATGGTTTGTTGATCAGGGTTCCGGTTTCACGATGATGCAGACAGGGCCGGGGAACACATACACATATCCGCCGCAAAATGGCGATCAGGTATATGTGATGCTTGAATCAGACGAAACCTGTGCCACGGGCAGCCCTGCCAATTCAGAGATTATTCTGATGCAGGTTGACCCCTTGTTGCCGGTTACCGTTTCTATAGATGCTTTGCCTTCAGTTATTTGCGAAGGGACAGAAATTACCCTTACTGCCACATCGGGCAATGGCGGCCCCAACCCTGTTTTTTCATGGTTTGTTGACCAGGGTGCGGGTTTTGTTCAGGTGCAGAGTGGTGCAGATGATTTCTACACTTTTATTCCCAACGGAGGCGAAATTGTATATGTTGAATTGTTCTCCGATATAAACTGTGGCAGCGGTAATCCTGCACAATCGTCGCAAATTACGATTGATGTAACACCGCTGCTGCAGCCATCGGTTACGATCATCGCCGACAATGGCGATGTTTGTGCCGGCACAGAAGTTACCTTTACTGCGCTGCCGGTCAACGGAGGAGTTAATCCGGTATTTGAATGGTATGTTGATGGCGGCCTGGTAGCCGGAGCAACT
>DAIRGA010000044.1:0-30086 GCA_036794825.1 Bacteroidales bacterium
CTCCCCTGTTTGTGCCTGTGCAATGGCCTGAAAAATGGATATATGATTGATGTGCAGGAATATGCGTAATAATGCCACAATGAATAGCAATTAACACAATGAATCATTTAAGCTGTCATATGCGCCAAACGTGCAGCGGGTGGGTTATCCGTGCAAATTTTTAAATGAAATACGGACGCTTCGACAGGCTCAGCGTGACGGTGTGGGCAGGTATGCGTGTATTTCATTTAAAGTTTACCACAATTTGCACGGGCGTTGGCGGCACATATTTGCATAGACAGGTTAAATGATCTAACAAGGAGGCCTAAGCCCCCCTGCAAAACCAATCTCTCACAGCAAGTGCGATATCGGACTGCCTGATGTACGGAACAACAGAGCCACGTATATACTTTCGATACAGGCCACTGTTGAAAATGGCAAGAAATAAATAGTACAAGTACTCAGGCAGGAAGATATCTGCATTTGCCACAATCCCTATGCAATTAGCGATGGGGGTTTTCAGTGGCTTGCCTGCGTTATCACCTTTGAGTTGGATATAGAAGTTGGCGTTCTCATTAGAGAATGCGAACGGATATATCTTATACGTTAACGCAATAGCAAGGCAAGTGACTGATGCGGCGCCTGCAGCCAGTAATAGTTTTTCACACACAAACATGCTGATGCCGGTAGAAGTAACATCATCGATCAGCAGTATGTTGTGCCCTGCAACTTCTGAAGAAACAGCAAGGGAATCAGCAAGGGTGAAAGCATCACGTTGACCTGTGCGGCAGAAACTGTCATGGGATTTTGTCTTGCAAATCATGTCGGTGGCATCAATGAGCCATGGAGATTTGCGAGACAGATCCCTGCAGGTGCGTGTGATGGTGTTTACTTTACCGGCCTGACTTGAAGGGATAGCCATAAGCAGGGTGTAGTCATTAACCCTTGGAGAAATCCAATCCCACAACAAGCCCTCAAAGTGATCTATGGCCTTTGAATTGCCATTTTTGTAAGCGATAACCATTTGGCTATCGGCATTGAATTTACCCGAAGACTTCGGGTAGTAGGTGATTAAGTGATGAACGTTAGTTCTCATGTGAAACACCGGTGCCCTCCGGATTTATATCGGCATCCTTCGATAAACTCAGGACATGTCTGGCTCGCCAGTTATTTGCCTGGGGAACCACGAGTTTGCCGGGAATACCGAACAATAGTCTGGGTCAGATATTTGGCTGTGCTTCGAGTGCCTCAGCATGACAGCCAAATATGTGAATAGACCCGAAGGGCTTGCTATTAGAGAGGTTTGCCGGAAACGAAGTAACTTTGCGAATTAACTGGTAGGACAGATAATATAGTTTTAACTATACCGCTTATCATGCCCATGCTGCGGGTGGGAAAGGCGGGGGCTCGGCAGCTTAAGAGAAAAAGAGCCGCCGCAGAGCAGTGGGAATAGGGCAAAGCAGTGAAGGAAATAATACTGTCACTCGCTACAAGCGAGCGACTGCAAGGAGAAAGATTGTGAGAGCGACTGTATTGTGGGATGCTGTCAGTCTATGCAGCCAAATAGTCTGACAGTATATGGATGGTTTGCGCTATTCCCGTCCACGGGCATGCCCATGCTGCGATAGGGATAGAAGCAAGTTACCGTGTAACGCGGATAGCCCGGCTTTTGCCGCATGAGGGACGACATGCGCAGAAGATCGCCACCCTTCGAGAACCTCAGGGTGACACGTTTTTCATTATAGAAATATTATTGTGGAATAATTGGTTTTCTATTTTTCAGGATCCGGATATATTCCTTTTTGCAGATGAAGTATTTCCATGCATCGGACATGTTAGTGGACTCCATCGGAAGGCGGGGAATAGCAAGTTTTTCAGATTTCTTTTCCTTCTTTAATTCCTTACCTGGTACTTTAGGAGCCAATTTCAACGAGGCGCAGAGTTCTTTACATTCGTAGGCGTCTATGAGAATTTCAGGGAGATTTCTTTCCTGTTTGCCGAATAACACATTTGACAGATTGAAGTCCTGCTCGTGGCTTACGTTTGCCTGTCCTAAGGATTCAAGTATTACATTCCAACCGGAGCGCTGACCTTGTTCATTGAATTCAATAGCCCTTTTTAGTTGCGTAGCCATGTCCGCCCCTGCTTTCTGGTAGTTATTTGCGGCCCGGTCATACCTTAAATACAGCAATTTCATCTGATGCGGAGCGAAGAATTCCCGGAATTTCGCACCGAGCTGCTGGATCCAGTCCGGGGTTAGCGTATAGATGTTTTTCAGTACCCTGCCGGTATTTCCTTCGAACTGGCCGATTACCATGGAGATCATATTGCCGAAATCGGCACCTGCTTCGAGTGGTTTTTTTGGATTCAGATAACGTAAGCCGTTGCAGTTTTGCTGCATGTTTTCACGGATACCTCTTGCGTTGAAGTATTCGTAATTGTACCCATCAGTATAGGTGTTTTTATCGGAGAAAAGAGCATAGAAGCGTTGGGCTTTGTTAAGAGCTGTTTTAAAGCTGAGAATTGCGGACAGAAATTCTTCGTATTCGAGTGTTTTAAACTGGTTGATGATGTAGTCAAAGCGCAAGATATCAACATTGGCAAGGGATGATGCAAGCAGGAACAATGTTGAACCTTGCCTCCGTTTTTGCAGCCGGTTGAACCAGGGCTTAAGTTCATCCTGCAGCTGTTTGACTTTTGCTTTGTCACCCAGTTCCTCTGCCTTTACAATTTGATTCAGGTATGTATTGCATTCGTCAGCCAAATAGTAAATGTCGAGAATCTGACGGGTGTCCATGTTTTTTTCCATATCGAGGATCCATTCATCCTCACCCGGATCGGCGGGGTTGGGCATGTCGGTTGTGAAGGTATGCCCCATGAACATGTGCGAATCTTTAAATAGAACAGAATTCCCACGCAGGGCGGGGGTTTGCTTTTTCATTTTTTCGCGTTTGAAGAATTTAACTTCATCTCCGAAAAGGTGGTACATGTCGGTACCGGCAGCCGCTGATGGGCGGTCGAGAGACTTAATTAGAAAAAGACAACCGTTTGATGTTGAGATAGAATGCTTAAACTCTTTCATTCTGACCAGTACCGGTTTCGGCCATGATTCGGGCGGTTTATCATCGATAACAAAATCCCGACCCTCTTTAAAATCGAAGCGGTCCTCCCAGCTGCCAAGAATCTTTGGGATGATATCCGACATTACCTTAATATAGGTTTCACCGACGAAACCGAATATACCCTGGGGCATAGTTTCGACGGCATCGAGTGTTCTTTTAGTAATTGTTTCGACGGTTTTAGACATGCCCCTCCCACCGATCAGGTAGAGAAATGTAGGTTTTACCATGTCGATAAACTGGCTTATCTGATTGCTGAAGAGATCAGTTTTCATCGTTTTTCTCCTTATCAACATCGATATATTCAACATCAGTGAGGGGATAGTTCAGTATATTGACTGTTGACTGACCATCCATTACCTCCATGTGGAGGCGATCACGGCCCGAGTCGGAGATATCCGGCAGGGAATCGATCCATTTTGCCAGTTTAGCCCGGTTCGCCCGGGGCAGTCCTAGCGTTTCGGGATTGATTGTATAGATAAAAATGCGTTTACCGCCTGAAGTATCGTTCTGTGGCGGATCGGGAGCGTGAACCTGTCTCATTTCGGCAGCGTCGTTAGTGAGTTTACGTGCCTGATCAATATCCCCCATTTCGATGCATATCTGAGCCATTGCATCTAACCTGTCGGCATAGTAATTTGCCCATGCCTTTTTTTTGATACCAGAATCGAGATAAAAGAAATTCATTGCCTCATCATAGATGATCCGGGCTTTATAGAAGGATAATTTTTTGTATACGCTCAGAAGATTGTTCAGGATAAAGTTTCTATTGTGCCCTTTTTGCCACAGGCCCCGGACAAAGTCGAGTTGTTCGTAATAGGCAACCAGTTCCGGAGTAAGTTCATTAGATGTATGCCCCTGCAAAAAGGATTGTATTTGTTCTGCCTTTTTTCTCTCTGATGAAAGGAGTGCTTTCTTCTTTGCCTGATCAAATTTATTGGCAGCTCTGGCCTTTTCGAGTTGTTGAATGGCAGTGACATTACCGGTGATTGCAGAGTCGTATAGTTCTTTTTGGGCTTTTGCTTTAAAAAGTAAAATCCCCCGTTCGAAATGGTATTTGATTTTGGAATCATCTGCTTCGAAAGCTTCATGAAACACAACCGGGTCAATATCGAGCGTTTTGGCGATATCCTCAAGAGACCAGTTAAGACCGGCGTATTTTTCGATGTCTTCGTATATTTCGGGAGTTAAATCAAGGTTGTTCATAGGAAGCAAGATTTACGGAAGTTGAATACTTTTTCGGAGTTGAGGAATATGTATTGTTCGTGTCTGGCATTTTCGGACCAGTTGCCTGAACCTTCGATAACGTAGTGGCAATTACCACAACGAGCAAGGGTTATTTTGGAGTGGTTCCAGGCGAAGATTATATTAAAATCACTCGCTCCTTCGAGAACCTCAGGATGACGCGAGCGACTGCAATGTTTCAGGTAGTCGGCGACTTTGGGGTTTCGGGTGTGGATGGTGTCGCTGATCAGGATGGTGGTGTTGCCTATCAGATTTTTTTCGAGAAGCTTCAGGAATGAATCAACGATACGTTGATTAATAGCATATGTTGAAACAAATAGTTCGTTGATGAATTTGTGTTGGCGAATGAGGTAAGGAATAAAGGTAAAAGCATTGAAAGAATTAAGAGTCCAGAGAAAGAAAATATCACCGGGTTGGGGAAGAGCACCGCAAAGATTCCGGAGGCCTTCGATACGTTTTTCGTGAGAAAGAATAAACCGGTCCCGCAGGATTTCGTTTTCAGAAGGAGCGGGAGCCGGTTTATTGTCGAGTTCGCTTAAATCGAAGTATTTGGTCATTTTTTAGCTAGCAACCTTTCAACTTCAACCAGTTCGAGTTCACGGTTAGCCAGTGCGGATCTCCACTTTTCGAGCTGTTCGGGATCTGCTTCACCTTTGGCGATATCTTTTTTGTTGCGATTGATTCCGTTGATAAGAGTTTCGCGGCGTTTAGCCAGTTCTTTGGCAGACATTTGCGCCAGAAATTCAAACTGTTCTTTTAATTTAAAGATGGGGTGTTCGCCAAGAAATTCACCTGTTTTCTTGAAGTTTTCGAGTTCGTCCCATATCTGACGGTTTTCGAGATAGGGTTCGACAATGTCCTGGCAAGCTTTGAGGATGTCTTCCTCTGAAGTTGCTTCAAACAATGTTGCGTGTGCCTCTCTGTACTTTTCATAAGCAGAGATCATGTCACTTACCATTATCTTTGCTTCGTTCGGGCAGTTGGCGTCCTTCAGGAAGGGGAAATGCTCACGGAGTTTAATGGTTTTCTTGATTTGTACCGGGATGTCATTTACTGTCGCCGGTTGTTTTTCTTTCACCTTTTCTTCTTTTTGTTTTTTTGGCTCCTTCTGTTTTGGCTTTGCGATGATATTGAGTTTCATCATCAGCTGAAAGTCTTTGAGAGGCATTTCGATCATTTTTCTGAGCTCTTCATGGAGGATGGGAAGGAGTTTTTGTGGGTCTTCGGTATTGAATCTCCTTTTAATTACAAGGGACTGGCCGAACTTGTTGTAAAGGGAGATTGCGCCTTCGAGTGAGCGATCGTGTTTGAAGTAATCAAGGATTTCTGTTTTCATTTTGTGTGGGTTTATTGGGTTTGTATGTGCAATTTAAGGAGATACATGTGCAATACGAAGGACGAATGATGGAATAGGACAGGTCACGACCTGTCCGTACGGAAATAAAGAAGCCCCGCAGCACTGAGGCATACGGGGCTTATCATCTGGGGGGTTGTTTTAAGAGCGGGAGACTTCAATAAACTTGAAGGTAGAAGCACCGTTTTTGAAGCATTTGAATGTGATCGTGGCGTTGGCGATAGCTGACCACTGAGTGCCGTTAGCAAGTATGAAGTCATTTGCGGCAGTGATGATTGACGGGTATGTGCCACCTGATCCGAGGAGTGTGAATACCATTCCATCAACTGCATTGTCGCAGGTTGTGATTGTAGCAGCGGAAGCCGTGCCGGCAGTGAGCTGATAACGACCTTCGCCGTTGGTGAGATCAACTTCGGTAGCATCGGCAGCAACGGTACCGGTAACGCTGGCATAGGTAAGAGTACCCTGGTAGTCGGCGACGTCGGGCCCCTTTTCAGAAGATTTAAACGTGAACACGGTTCCGTTTTTATCTTTGGAGTCTTCACCGGCGAACTGCATCCGTAGGGGAGCGCATGGAGAACCGTAGAGATCCTTTGTGCTTGTTTTGCAATGTTCTACGATTATCATGATGTTACGGCCAAGCCAGTTGGCGCGGAATTCACGAATATCGGTAGACATACCAGGGTGAGAGACTTCGACACTCTGGATAATACCTTCAGCGTCGATTTCACCTTCGGAGTTAGAACTGTTTTTGATTGTACCCGGCGTAACGTAAAGAGTAGTCATGTAGTAGTTTGTTTTCATGACTATATTACCGGTTATCACAATCCCTTTACTGTCTCTGGCAGGCATAGTAAGCACATCGTCAGCATCAATAAAGATTATTTTGTCTTTCTTATCCCCGCCTGCACCCGGTGAAATACCAGATGGCCTGTCAACATTTACTTTAACGTAGCCCATAAACAGGGCACCCTGTGGGGTGAACTGCAGAAAGCTGGCAGCGAAAGACACGCCGGTAACGGCGAGGCCGATTTCAAAGGATTGGGTGGCGGCATCAACGGTGCTGCCAAGAACGACAGCCATCAGGAGGGCTATCATCACCGAAATTATGGTTTTTGTTTTCATTGTTGCTTTGTTTTATGGTTAAACATTGCAATCAGTCAAGCAGTCACTCGCTCCTTCGAGGGCCTCAGGATGACGCGAGCGACTGCGACTGGTTGACGTATTTAATTAGCTGGCATTCTGACGGTCAATTTCGGTGAATTTTCCGGTGGAAGAGGATTGGATGAGGCGGATCCATGCACCAGCGGCGAGTGTCATTGCAGCAGTAAGAACAAAGTTGCCACTGTTAGCGATGGTAGACGCGTTGGTTGTGCCGGCGCCGTGGATGGTGTAGATAACTTCAGCAGTAGCGTTATCGAGGTTAGTGATGGCCGTTGCCTGTGTGTTGGCATTGGTAACGAATACCGTACCACCAGAAACTGAAGGAGTGGCATCATCAGCATCGAAGGCGATGGCTGTGGTAACAGCATTGATGCGTTCGATTTCGATAAATTTACCATCGGAGCGTTTCATCAGTACGATTTCTTCACCAACGGCTTCGGGTTCCCATGCGGCAGAAATGATAGAGAAGTTATCAGATTTTGCGATTGTGATTGCATTGGTCAGGGACCCGCAACGAACGTAAACGAGTTCACCAACGGTTGCATCGTCAATGTTCGTGATTGCCGTTGCAGCTGAATTAGCAACAGAAACAAGCCGGTTGTGCTGTGCGACTGACGGTGTGGCATCGTCGGCAGTCATGGGATGGTAGTATGTGGGGCTAAAGTGCTGATCGTTGACGAAGATCATCTGGTGATCGTAGTCCTGTTCCCCTGCGCTGGCGAATTTCTTACCAACGAGGAAAGCCCAAACGGATTCTCTCCAGTTCGACCAAACTTTGAGGGTCCAGTCTTCCTGTTCAATTGAGAAGTTGTACATTTCACCGGGAACATCTTCGAAGAGGGAGATATTACCACGGAGGGTAGCGATGAAACGACCGTACATATCGGCGTTGGGAACTGCTTCGATTTTAACAGCGGGATATTCTTTTACCCAGTTGATATCACCTATGTAATTGGTATTGGCACCGTAAACTGTTTCCAGTTTTTTGTTGTAATGAGCCAGCCAGATGGAGGGCATGTACAGAACGAGCATACCGGAATCACGGATTTCAGCGGGGATGGCAGATATCATGTCATAGACATAGGTATCGATGTTTGAAGTGGTGGGCAGACCAAGTTCGAATTCCTTGATCTGGTAATTGGCAACCTTTGATTTGATGAATTCATACAACCCGTTGCAAGCACCGAGGGCGGTACCTTTTACGTTGGTGGTAGGAGCAACGTATTTACCTTTAACACGGCGGAGTTCGCGTTCGTTGTGAAGTTTTTTACCGGCTTCAATGAGGAGGTACTCGATGAAGGACCATTTCATTGTGTCGGAACCTTCTTTATTGAGGTAGCCGATCCACTGTTTTTCGATGGCTTTGAGGTTGGTGAACTTCTGGGCGAACATTACATCACGCATCTGAAGGATCTCAGGTTCGAAGTTGTAGGAACCGGAAACGACATTGGCGAAAGTCGAACCGGTGTTACCTGCCTGAGAGAAATCGTCGCTCATGAACATGTTCACGAGAACTGCCTGATCCTGATACCCTGACTGAACGGGGAAAAGTTTTTCCACCGAGGGGAGTTCAACAAGGAAAGACTGAATTCGGTCCTGCATCCGGATGCGGTACTGGTTACCAAGGTCAGAACCGAGCGCAGTATAATCCACGGAAGTGGTTGCGTAGAGCTGAGCGAGGTCTTCCCTGAGAGCTCTGTAGTCACCTGACGAAGCCATTGGAGCGGGAATGCTCATGCCATACTTTTGCATGATAGCAGCATATGCACGTTGGTTGTAAGGACGGGAAGCGTCAATTTTCAGCATGTCGAGCTGAACGCCGTACAGGTGCTTATCGTCCCTGGGGTTAAGTTTGGGTTTTGGGGGATCGACTTTACCGGCCGGGGGATCGGCAACGGCTTTCTGACTGATGACCTGAAGGGCGGCCTGCAGCTGCTCGATCTTTTTGTTCAGGGCAGTGATTTCACCGGCATTCTTTTGTTTGTCGGTATTGGCAGTAGCCAGCTGCTGATTGAGGCCTTCGATCTGTGCCTGGAGGGCTTCGACCTGTCCATTGCCATCAGCGGGAGGATTGCCTTTGCCGGTACCGGCTGGATCACCAGAAGCCGCAGCACCTTTGTTAAGGGCTTCGAGTTCTTTATCCACCAGATCAAGTGTGGCTTTACCGAAATGTTTTTCGACGTTTGCGCGCTGTTCATCGGTAAGAACATGCTTACCGTCCTTTTCAGCGAATTTCTCGATTTTGAAGAACGAGAGAAGGAAAATCAGGAATTGGTTCATGGTATTTGGGTTTTGGGGGTTGAGTTTGTGTTTGTTTTCACTCGCGAAACGCGAGCGACTGTTATTAGCATGACGATGTTATTTAAGAAAGCGGTGCAGTGAGTTTTTCATACCGAGTTTATATGCGTAGTCAACGGCGTCGGAGAATGAAGCGATTTCATGAGCGAGGCCGAGCTTCAGGGCATCTTCAGCGTAATAGACAGCGCCTTTAAATACTTCTGAATCGGCAGCGATTCCCATGTTTTTCTGAATTGCCTCATGGAATATCTCGTTTGCAAAGTTGAGTGAATTTAAAAGTATGGATTTGTCACCCTTTTCAAGCCATGCACGGAATTCTTCATTTTTCCGGGTTGATTTATCGGCGTATACGTCTTCGATTTTCACACCGAGTTTATCGCGCAGCGCCTGGGTGAAATCCATCAAACTTGTCATAATGCCTATTGAACCGACGCGGTCGAGACGGCTGCTAAGGAAAATTCGTTTTGTGCCAGAAAGCCACCACATAGCAGCTGAAGCACCGATGTTTTCAACAAGCCCGACAAAGGGGAGCGGGCTGTTCTTAATAGCATCGGAGGCGATATCAGTATAATGAACCATACCACCCGGGGAGTTTACATGTAAAACGCCGGCAATGATATTAGGGTTTGATTCTGCCTGATGGAGAATTTCAACGGTACGTCTTGCTTGCCAAGAAGTAATTGGGCCATCAAGGGGAAGAACCAGGACTGAGTTGGGGGCGACGCTATCGCACATGACATCCCACCTGTCGGCGAGATTGGGAGCAATAGCGTATGGTTGAGTGAGAGCTTTGAAGTCTGATTCCTGGATCTTCGACCCATTGATGTACGAAAGCAACATCGGGAAATATTCAATGGCTGTTTCCATGTGGATGAACCAGCGGGCAGAAAGAATCTGAATTGCTTTTGAGTACATGATCGATTGTTTCTGCAATAATATATAATGTATAGGGGGTATGGAAGGACATGGAAAATAGCGGGAAAGGATTGAAGGAGTAGGATAGCTATTAATATAACTGTCACACGCCGATTGTGTCACTCGTCACAGACGAGCGACTGTGTGGGAATGCGAGCGACTGAAAAGAAGAAAGATGTAATAGTATGATATTGTGTAAGTAAGTTTATGGTTATAGCAAGAAATTAGCATAATATGATGAATAAAAGTGACTGAAAAAGATTACCGGACAAGTTGCGGACAGTTTCAGGCAATTTTTTTACATTTTTTCGTGCATCTGTAGATCATTTTTTGTAGTGTGTCGTAATTTGTTTTATCAAAAGTAATGGAGTAATCGGCGCAAAATTGAAGGATGACTTCTTTAAGCGTTTTACCGGATCGTATTTTATCCCGGGTATAATTCATAAGGACTTCGATAAAGTGTTGCCTGATTGTTCGCTGAAAATACTTTTGGTTGTAGTCTGTCATGTAGTAATTGTAGCTGCGTACATCAAAGTCATCCATCCTGCGAAGATCAAAGGTATATACATCGTCACCGCGCATTGGGGTAATGACTTTGTCTTTGGGTACTTTTTTAAGCAGGGGCTTAATAATAAGTTGCACAAAAGAATGAAGCCCTGAGTTGTCATTCATGAAATTTGCCCTGCAATTGAGATACTCTTTTAAGTAGGGCTTGATTCGGATTTGGACGGTGTACATAGGTTATTGATTTGAAGATTTATTATTCTGTTGCCATGTTTTCGAGTGGAATATTTTCAGAAGGATCAAATTCATGATAAACCCAATAACCATAAGCATCAGCGATGCAATTTATTAGGGATTTACTTAAGTTATTGGCAATTTTTAAGCGTTCAATATAATCTTCTTGATCTATCTCATAGATTTTATTATGAAGATTATCGAGGGTTTCAGTTGTTTTAATCTCAGCGTTGATTTTGTGAGATATATTGTTGCGATATTTAGATTTTAATTGGCTAAAGAATATTATAAATATACCTGTAGTTAAGCCAACAAACCCGCCGATGATGCTGCCGAGAATTGATTCTTCCATTGTTTTTGTCTCCTATTTTTGGTTTTTATTGGGACAGCTCGCGAGATGTCCGTACTGATTGGTTGATTTGTAAATGCAGTCAAAATCGTAGTTACATAGACCATTTGCATCTTGTGCCATGCAGTGTGATTTGCAGTTGCATTTCTTCTTGATGCTTGCTAAAGTTCGCTTTGGTTTGTTTTTTTGTTTCATTTTTTGTTCCCTTTTTTTTTGGGGACAGCTCGCGAGCTGTCCGTACTTTTTTTTGTTTTTTGCAACGTTTGCTAACGGTCGCTAACCGCAATTAAAAAAGCGGTTAGCGCTTCGTTAGCCACAAGTGCTTGCCTCGGTGCTATAATCAAAGTTTAGTGCTGTTTGCCCATAATTTATTTGCCCTCGCTCTTTTGCTTTTTCAAAGCAATTAAAAATGTGTAAGCCAAAATCTGGATGCACACAATTACGCAATACTTGTCCTGGGCAATGGTTTCCTTTGTAATAAATATTTCCTTCGTAATGTATCCCTAACCATTTTTTAAATCGGTCTGTATCTTTTGTAGTTCCAAGTTTGCTAAAGTTCTTAATGTTTGGCATATCAAAATCATCTATTTCAAAATTACTCCAAATCAAATGCCTGCCAAGTTCTTTAGTTGGCTTAATAAGTGGTTCGTAATATGGTTTCACATTTTCAACAACCCAACTCCCATTGTAAAAGTGACTTAAAAATATAATAGTTTGCCAAAGTTGCATATCAAAGAAGTCTGCAACATCGTGTCGGGTCGCTTTCATCATTTTACTATGCTTTTGGCATGGCGGAGAAGCCCAAATAAAATCAAACTCGTTTCGATGTTCTTTCAAATATTGCATAGCATCACCAATTATAACTTTATCATTGGGGTTATTATCCTGGTAGACTTTTGCAATCTTTTCTTCCATTTCAACGGCAGTTACTTCTACATTTCCCCACTTTAAGCGGTTTCCTCCAAGTCCTGCAAATAGGTTAAGGCATTTTATTTTTTGCCCTCCCTTAAATAAATTATTACTATCGTTCATTTAATCAAGTTTTTCGTTATTAAATCGCACCAGATGGCTAACACGTGGTATAAAACAAAACCTCTGGTTGCTTAGTCTCTTTGTTCGGGCTGTGGTGCTGTCGGTTTCGATTTCATACCACAAGCCGTTAGCAATCCATTGCATAGATTGAGTGTTTTATGTGGTGGATAGGGGTAATGTGTTTGTGGCACTTGCTGCACTGGAATTTGTAGAACGTGACTTCCTGCAGGTCATCAGATATTTTGATTGTACCTTCTGTGACATGGTCGTGTAAGCAATTCGGGCAATGAGTGAGGTAAGAGATGTGGACCATATCGTTTTTCAGATGGATGGTTTTCTGATTGGTTCCGAGCTGCATGACCGAGATAGGTGGTATCTTCTGTTCTATGCTACGATTTACGAGCTGCAGCAAATATGAGTCTGTGGACCATCCGGAAGGATAGAAAACACAGTCGGATTGATCGATATCCTGAGGCAGAATAAAACCGGATATTGAGTTGACAGGCATAAAACCGGATTTTAATGCAAGGCCGACATAATCATTGACCCGATCGGGGAGTGCTATGATTGCAAGTTTACGGATATTCATAAACCAAGGTTTAGTTGGTTGTTGTCACTCGCAGAATGCGAGCGATAATCGTCACCCTTCGAGTGCCTCAGGGTGACAGATGGGCAGTCGGGCCGTTTGCGTTTGACATTGGATTGCCATTTTTCGACTTCGAGAACGTGGTTGCTTACGAGCTCAGCCATTTCTTCGTTATTATCCTGCCGGAGGAGCCAGGCATAATGGCGAAGAACCTGAGCCATGTGTTTATCCTGTGCCCGGAAGAGCATTACCGGTTCGTCGTGTGGGATGATCCCGGCACTGTCTTGAACCCGTTCGTTGTAGTCTTGGCGGATGTGTTTCATATTACGTTGATTTGAAGGTTGTTTGATTTGAAAATTGACCCTTCGAGGGCATCAGGGTGATGAAACGAGTAAGCAAAAAGTGAAAATGTGTTGAAAATGTAGTTGAAAATATGCCTACTCGGTTACTCGACCAACTCGAAACTGATTTACAGATATTTATAAATTGTAATTCGAGTAACCTTATTATTTCGAGTAAGCACGAGTAAGTAATATAATGGCAATGGTACTCGTAATTGTATTTTATAAACCGCAACAAATCAATATTATATATATTTTCGAGTAACCGAGTAACCCGAGTAACCATATATTGAAGTTTATTTGCGTGCATTGTTTTATATATATTTATATTAATAATCATTTATTATATTATATATTAGTTAGTTGAATCATATATACATGTGACATCATACCCGTAACGTGAATATGATTTGTCGTTGTCGTACTTTTGAACTTTAGGAAATGAGTATGCGTGCAGAGCTTCACCAATCTTTTGAGCTGAAACTTTCCCAAAATCTTCAGGTCTGATTTTTTTATCTACAATCAGTTTGTCAAAGATCTGTTGCGCGGACATGAATTTACCTTCACCATTTTCAGGTTGCCGGAAGTACATGCGAATGTATTTCATGGATGGAGATTCAATAAGGTAGCGTGTATTGAATTCTTTAAGCCCGTCGTAGTCATTTACCCAGGAATACTCAAAATCCTCTTTTAATAGCATCAGGGCTTCTGCGTAGACTTGATCAATATCTACAACCTTATTATATTCCTGCCAGTTTATATCTTCCAGTTCAATGGTGGCATATCTTCGGAGTCCCATATCCGGAGTTAAAAAACCACCATTTTCTGAGGTTCTGTTACTGGTAAACATAACTGATGCGTATCTTTTAACTTTTTTAGGGAAAGGATCCCGGGGAAACCGGATGGTGAATTCTTCTGCACTCATTATGCGTTTGAATTCTTCCGGGTTCTTTTTGTTAATTCCGTTAAGTTCGTCGTGATTTACAATGAGGTTTCTGGAATAATATTCTTCGAGAGTCATATTTACTTTATAGTCCGGTGAAATTGATTCGTAGTAGAATGAAATAACTTTCGGAATAAAAAACTGAGTAAGGTAAGTTTTGCCTATACCTTCTTTCGCATGAACAAAACCAAGGGCAACATCATTCATCCGGAGGCCTTTTACCTGGGCAACGAGAGCTACAATCCATTTTCGAATAAGGTATATCATTCGCTCTTGATAGAAGTTTTTGCTTTTTTTGTCGCCATAATCAGTGGCTTTAAGAAATGAGCAAAGCAGATCAATATGAGATTTGCCTTTATATTTGCCTTCTAGACCATTAAAGTACTTAACGATTGGATTGTCTGTTTTGATGTAATTAGGAGATGTTATAATCTTCATCAATACATTGTCTGAAACAGAGATGTTCTCATCCCACATATGCAATATGATATCGTTGAAAGTGGGATCATATTTGTATTTTTTCTTATTGCCTTCTTTTGCAGTTATATACATTCTTGATTTGTCGAGTTCATCAATTGCTATATTGTAGTTTTCATTCAGGAAATCGACAATACGAGATGTCTTGCCCTGAAATGTACCTTCCTTGGCCTGAATTCCGGAGAAATTTTTATTCTTCATTTATTTTTCGATATCAAGTTTGAGCTGAATATTTGATTGAACCGGACGTAATGATTGACCATCGAGGCGAATGTAATTACAGAGTGAAAATAGCCGGTCTGCTGTGAATGAACCGTAATAATGATTAATAATATTGGGAGCAAAATTAGTAGTGCCAAAAGTGAGATGAGATGTGTAGTATCTGCGTCCGATCAGAGCGCCCATTGGTTTAACCACATTGCTGAATTCTTTTACGGAATATGCTTCCCTGCATATATCATCAATATTAAGAATACCCTTTGTATAATCATCAATCCGGCCCTGTTTGGCGATGTCTGTCAGCTCTTCCGGATTAATATGCTTTATTACGATCCGGAGATCTTCAGCGATGATTTCAAGTGTATTTAAGAAGGCAGACATCAAAGTTGTTTTACCACAACCAATATTCCCCGCAAGCACAATACCTTTATAAAGATCACCAGAGATACCCTGATTTACTTCAAATGTATCATCACCCACAAGCCATTTGTACATATTGTGAATAACGTGTAGGTGGTGTTCTTGAGGTTGATAGTTTTTGTTCTCACCTTTTCGTTTAAGGTATTCACTGCCTTGCAATGAAATCATTTTAAGGAAGGTATCATATGAGATATTATCCTTTGAAAAGAAAGGGCGAATTCTTTTTACGATTATTTCTGATTCCTGCAGCTGATTATTCATTCGCTGCATTACTTGATCAATATTTACTGAGATCGTTTTCATGACTGCTGATTATTGAGTTTATATTACTATTCTGTTGGTCCTTTTTATCCGGGCTGAAAAAGTTTTTGTAGCCGGTGGCAATTGCAAGTTCAAGAATCTGAATTGCTTTCTTTGGATCATCATCGGCCAATGACATAAGGCGTTTTAGTGATTCTATTTCCATCCTTGATTTCATGCAGATTCCGTGTTGTTCCACCAAGTAATCTTTCCAGAATTGCCATTTATCAATAAGATCTGCGCTGAACTTTTTAGGTAGTTTTACATCGAGAGGATCCACCGGCGTGACGTATTGTGAAATTTCGTTGTAAGCTCGTGTAATATTGTCCCAGTCTGCCTGAATGTTAGTGAGCAACTTGCCAACAGAAGAAGGAAGTTTAGCAGAATTGATGAAAGTGTTCATTTTTTCTTCGAACTCAATCATAAGGGTTTTAAGAAAGTCTAGTTTGTGTTTCATGCGGTTAATGATTTTGAGACAGGCCGCGACCTGTCCGTGCGTTTTTTCTTTGGTTTTTCTTCGAACTGTATGATGGTTTGGCGGTATCGGTTGGAGTTAATCAATAACCAGAGTTCGTAAACTTCATCCTGAGAGCATGCATTAAGGAACTGCTCAGGGGTAACTTCGAGAAAGAATTGCTTAGATATTTTAGGCATTGTTTGATGATTTTATTTATCACTCGCGACACGCGAGCGATTGGGGAATTGGTGGTATTCGACGCCATCGAGAAGGTGGCCGGCAAGTTTTTTACCGACTTTATTCATACCCGTAGCGTCTGGGAAATTAAAATAAAGAGGAAGTTTTTTCTTTTTAGAATATAATTTGGAAAGATTTGCACCAAAATCATAGGAGTTTAGCCATTCACCCCAGGATTTAAAGAAGAATGGGATTCCAGTAACCCGGCACTGGTCGCGGAGTGATCGCACCCAATCGGGATGCATTGGTCTGGCTTTAGGACCGGTTTCGCCGCCACAGATAATCCAATCAATCCAATCGTGATATATTTCTGTTTCTTCTGGCGTACCTCCGGCAGGAGCAACAAGATATTTCATGACATCAACAGGACCGAGCATAGGTTCAACAGAAACAAAGCGGATGGCGGCGGGTATCTGCAGGAGGATGGGAATGCGTTTGTCGGCCTGTTCCTGATTTTCGGCGGTGACACCGAGCCAGAGATTCGGAAAAGTTACTGGCTGATAGAGCCAATTGAAAAACTCAGCCATACGTTCAGGGCGCTTTGTGAGTATCTGGAAAGTATGGTGAGGATTATCGTAAATAACATTAAATACCGTGCGGATGCTTCCAAAAGGGACGGATTCGTGGAACAGGTCGCCCATGGAGCAGACAAAAATCATGGAAGGTTTTTTCCAACGAAATGGCTTGTTTATTATATTACGACAAAAAACAGCATGGTTATTCCAATTTAAATATTGGTTAAGTGCTGATAGATAATTATCACGAGTTTCATTATTTCTATTCATTAAAACAATCCTTTTGGCCATCTTCTCTGCATAGCAGTTGTCGCATCCGGGGGAGCATTTGGAACAACCGATGATCGGGTTCCATGTGCGGTTAGTCCATTCGATTTTTGTCATATGATTTTGATTTGAAGATTTATTGATTTGATGATTTGATAGTTGTGTTTTTATCTATCTGATAGTTTTCGGGCCAGATAGAGCAATTAACAGTTCTGCCGTTATAATAGCGAGAGAAGTGCATGCCGCCGACCTGAGAGACCGGATCGGGAATTGCTTCAATGATATCACCGACCGCAAGGCCGATGGCTGTCAGTTCCGGATGGAGATCGCCAATGAGTTGGATTTTCATATTGCTTTGGATTTTGGTTTGCGAATCATTCCGTGGCAGTTGCCTTTAACTTTCAGATATGGGTATGCAAAACGTTTCTGACAGTGGTCGCTCATACAGGCATGATAGACACAGGTTGCGTCAGAGAGTTTGCATTTTATGTTGTATTGTTTGCGGGGGCTCATTTTCCGTCCAAGTATTTCTTTTTTACATCGTCGGAGAAAAGGTTGGAGTTGGCGGAGTGTGCTACCAGATTGCAGGATCTGATTTCTGCAATGAGTTTGCCAACGGCTTTTTCATCGTCATTGTTGACTGCGGTATAGAGGTCCTCGCCTAGCTGTTTTAGCTCACAAGCGACGGTAATAAGAACAATTTTACGGTTTGTCATATTATCGTTATTTATTAATTGAAGAGGCAGATGATGATCTGCCCTTACTTGAAGATGGCAGATGATGATCTGCTCTTACGTAAAGGCAGTATGCGATTGCGAGGATTAGGATTATTTCGGCCATGGGTTAGCGATTGAAGTGTTTGCGGTAATAGTCGGCGATATCCTGCTTGTTTTTCAAACCGAGTTTTTTCAAAATGTTCTTTCGGTGTTTGTTGATGGTATGCATGGAATTATACAGGCGGTCACCAATCTCTGCATCTGTAAGGTTATCTGCAATGAGTTCCATTACCTGCATTTCAGCCGGAGATATCGAAGTATTGAATTTCGGGTTGCAGATAATCTGGTCGTGGAGGCACTCACCCCTGAGAGGGCAGAAGATCTTCTCGAAGTGAAGTTCTTCGCCGTCGAAGTCTACCACAGAATCATGCTTTGCAAAGTTGCATTTAATAAGTCGACGCATCATAAGGAACTTGTGATCGGCGGCCCGACCATAAAGTTTGAAGAGTGCGTCGAACGCTTCCGGATAATTTTCCTTACAATAGTAATATATAAGGTCAATGATATCCTTTCTCTGGTCTATGCGTTGCATTGTATCGCCTTGCTTGACATAAATCATGTCGGAATCATCCGGGCAGAGGAATTCAATTTTGTTCATAGTCAAGTTTGGTTTTAGTTAATTCATTGATTTTCTCCTGTGCGAGGGGAGGAACGGGTGATGTGCCATTAATCCAGTTGTAAACCGTTCTTTTCGTTACGCCACATGCCTTTGCAATTGATTGGATAAGATTTAACTGGCTTAATTTGAGCTCTTCGTAATAACCCTTAAGGGTTAATTTTCTCATTGCCTGTTGTTTAATTTCACTCATGTTGAAATAATTTCGTAAATTGTGAAACAAAGGTAAGGGGAGTTTAACTATATTGGTTAAGGTTTCTTTATGTTTTAAAACATATTTTTATGGAAATATCGAAATTTGAGGAGCTTAGAATTGAAAAAAAATACACTAAGGCAGAATTATGTCGTAGGGCAAAAATTTCTGAGCCAACATATCATTCAATAATTAATAAGAAAAACGATCCATCAATTGAGGTACTTGAAAAACTTAGTCGAGCATTTAATGTTAACCCTGGTTATTGGTGGAGAGGAGATAACTCATTTGTTCACGAACCTGCACCAGAGGGATACAAGAAAATATGCCTTGATTGCGAAAGGAAGGAAAAGCAGATAGACGAGCATATCAAGACCATAGAAAGTCTCAATTATTGCCTCGAACAATTAAAGGCAAGGAAAAAAAAAGGTAGCGAAACACCCCATCGGCATAAATGAAATGATCAAGAGAGAGGTTACAATTTGCGATTACTGTATGCGTAAATGCGTGGGATAGTGGCTATAATGAATATTTTCAATAATTCCGAGTGGTACCACCGAAAGAGCGGCAATATATTGCTGCTCTTTTCTTTATATCTGGGTATCAGGTTACAAAATATAGGAATTATGACCGCTTTGACTTAAAAAAAGGTTACAAAAAGGTTACAATATGAAAGTACTTAATCCGGTTCTCAGAAAATACTATCACAGGAAGGATGGGACTTATGGAGTTCACTTCCGGATCCAGCTGCAGGGGAAAAAGAAATGGATAAATACCGATGTAAAAATCCCTGCAGGAAATTGGAGTAAGACAAAACACAGGGTCATTGGACTTAAGAATGCGGATGATCTTAATCTGGTGATCGAGAATTGCCGGAAAAAGATCGACGAGATATTTATAAGGTACAAGTTAATGAATCGCGAACTTACCCGGGATCTTTTTACAAAGGAGTATGAGAATCCGGGCGTCTACTCTGATTTTAATTCGTATGCCCTGAAATATATTAAGGACAAGAAAAATATTGTTGCGAAGAATACTATTCTATCAATGACGGCTGCCGTTAATAAACTGATCGAGTTCAAACCGATTATTATGTTTGCTGACCTTAATGAGGATCTCGTTAATGAATTTCGAAAGTATCTGAAAAGGAGATTTAAAAACAACGCAAACACAATATCAAAGAACTTTACCACCTTCAGGGCTATATGCCGCAAAGCGATCAGCGACAAAATTATTGAAACGAACCCTTTTGCCGGGATGCGATTGAGCAAGTCACAGCCGGATCGGGTGCATCTGACCCGGGCAGAGCTGAAAATATTATGGGAAAAACGGCGCTTGTTACCGGAGAATCAACAGAAGGTCGCGCGGTTTTTCCTATTCTCCTGTTTTACAGGGCTTCGACTTTCGGACATGCGCCGGATCCGGCCGGAGGATATCCAGGATAATTGCATCCATCTACGACCATTAAAGACCCAAAATACAACGAATGAACTTGTGACGATTCCACTTACATGTTACACGACAGAATTACTTTCTGAACTGGAACTAAAGCAGGGCCGTGAGATTTTCCGGGGCATGTATGTGGATCAGGTAATCAACCGGCATTTGAAACTGATCATGGCTACCCTGGAGATAAAAAAGAAGGATTTGACATTTCACTCCGGGAGGCACACGTTTGCTTCGTTGTTTCTTGAGATCAATCCCGGAGATGTGGCGACGCTGCAAAAGTTGTTGGGGCATTCATCTATTCAGCATACTATGGTGTACGTGCACATAGACGAGCGGGTGAAGCGGGAAAGGATGGCGGCGTTGTCGCAGGCATTGGGCTGATCCTTCGAGGGTCCCTCGACAAGCTCGGGATAAACTCTCAGGATGACAGCCCATGCAAATAAAAAAGGGGCGCAAGCCCCTTTGATTGACATGGAGTGCAACCAATCAAGATAGTTTTTTTTCTTCGTCGAATAGGAGAGTGAGTTGCCGTTCGACGATTGCTTTTTCCTGATAGGCCATTTCTTTGCCGAGCCGCATTTCTTCGGCGTGTAGCTCCTGCAAGCGTCTGAAATCTTCATTTTGAGAAAGTTTTTCAGACAGACGTTTTCTTTCGGCTGCAATTTCGGCTTTTCTGTTAAGTTTTTGGTTTCTTTCAGCAGCTTCACCGAAAAGAAGTTGCTCGATAGTGGCATAAACCCAGACTTCGAAAGCAGGATTTAACCAGGCAGCAAACTTTAAAGCAAGGATTCTGTGCATCCATGTGCCGGATTTTTGCTTTGAAAGAAATAAATCAGACTCATTTTCTATGCCCAAAAAGCGAGAATTCTCGCTTTTTAAACACTCGGAAATAAAATCTTTTGTGATTTCATTTCTCATAAATGCTTCTACTTTTTTCCCGAAAATGTTTGCCATCTGGGTGGCGTTAACCATTACGTTGGTTTTGGACGGTTCGAAGTCGACGGCTTGGCCGTTGAATTCAAACTTTATGATTTCGTTTTTCATGTTTATGAAGTTGATTGTAAATGTAATGAAAAATATATGAGGTCAGGGCAGATATTATCTGCCCGTACAATCATCGTTAGGGGGTGGAGTTGAGACAAAGAGGTGTGCCCATTCGTCGCCCATACGCCTGAAGTTGTCATCGTCGACAAGGATGTAGCAGGCGCCGTCGTATAACCAGAGGCAACCGGCGTCAATGTCGCCGATTGCTTCTATGTTGCGGAAGTAGTTATTCATCTCTTTCAGAAATTAAAGATGGACGTTCTTCTACATTGACGGCCTGATACAGACAGCGCATTGCCTTAGCAGCATGATTAACCATTGAAATAAAGTTATTCTCCATGTGAGGATCACCAAGACCAATGGTTGCTTTAATGGCGTCGTTGGTTATTAGATCGAGCATGCAACCCTGAATAATTGCGGCCCACCGTTCGCCATCCTCGTTATAAACAGAAAGAGCAGCAATGCAATTTTCATCTAGTGCCAGGTTGCCGATGGTGTAGACTTCGAACTCGGGGTCGTAAGCCATCTTTAGGGGTTTCTTGGTTTTCATAGGGCACCTCCTTTCGTTTGGGAAGACAGCTCGCGAGCTGTCCCTACCGGCAGGAAGCCGTGGATTGGCTGGTGGCAGCCGAATGCCTTTTGGCGTTGGAGTTCGCCGGAAAGGAAGTTTTGGATTGATGTGGCTAAATCACCCTTCGAGGGCCTCAGGGTGACTAGTTGCCGGCTGACGGGCGTTAACCCGGTTTTCTCAGCCCTGCATCCCGCAGGGGTGTGAGAGGTTGTAACTGCTTTTGACATATAAAAAAAAATAGGCGGGAGCTGTCAAGGCGCAGTACCTTCAAAGAAGGCGAAGCCCCAGGTTTTTCACCTGACTCCCGCTTTATTTTAAAATTGTTATTCGAATTCATACTGCTTTTGACATTACAAATGTACAAAAACAGCGAATCTAAAATATGTTTTAAAGCATGTTATATTATAAAACCAATCCCGGCATTGATACTGTTGTAAAAACCGTTAAAATCATAGCCCAATTGAAGTGTTAGTTTTTCGCATGGATTTCCTATTATACCGAAAGTAATATTTGGGCTGTTAAAAGATTTTGAAGGGATTTTTATGTGATAATAGCCACTAGGAGACAATATTTTTGTAGCATCATAATATTGTTTGTAATAATTTCTTGACTTAAAGCCCAATGCAAGGTAGGTATTTAATCGTTTGTTTTCAATAATTGCAAACCCAATACCTAAATCAAAAACAACTGTACCACCATTTTTTTCACCAAGATAGGTATCATTAAATGCAGATTCAGCTTCTTTAATACTGATTGTACCTGTATAATCCTCACCCTTAGTAAAACTTGGACCAAATTTCAGATCACAATAAAATGAATATCTACTCTCAACAGGAATAATCATAAAAGAAAAACCTATAGGAGCATCTGGAATTGCAGCGACATAATTCAAATTTACCATTGGAAGAGGAGCGATTTGACCCTTACTTACAAAGCCAAAGAATACAAAAAGAATTACGACAAAATGTTTCATAACAAAGTGTTTTTGCAATAATACGAAAAAAAGTGATAAAATGTCACTCGCTGGAAGCGAGCGAGAATGTCAGCGTGTCATCCTTCGAGTGCCTCAGGATGACGAGAGAGCAGAATAAAGTAATCAGGAATTTTAAGATTGTTGAGAATCGTCGATGTAGTTATCTATAGTATCAACTAAAGCTCTAAACTTACCAAGTACAATGATCTCCTTACCATCTAAAAGACGAATTGTTATTTTAGGACCCTCATCGCAGAAATACGCAATACTATTAATATTAATGCAAATTGGTTTTTGAGAATCTGCAATTGATAGAGTAATAAAAGGGCTTTTCATATTGGGTTAATTCGATTGAACTGTAACGGCGCATAACTGTCTAATGGACTCAAGAACGGAAACGCTTGAATCAACTATTATCTGGGAGATATTATAATTATGATATCTGGCATTCATGCAATCTGATTTTAGCTTATGAAAACCCACAGAAATTTCTTCAGGAAATATTTCTATTGCTAAATCGACGGTTAGATCATGTCTTGAGACTTTTGGATTGTGCTTATGAAAATCTTTATAAAATTGAGAAAAGGTATCATAATGTTTAGTGGTGCCTTTTATCGTATGATTATTAGGGAAAGATTTATAATAAACATAATGCATACATGAATAAAATGAGGTGGTAACAACCCAGTCATTAAAATTGCCATTGCCTTTTAAAAAAGAGCATGCATTGAAGTTATGATCAGCATGGCTTAAGTGATCCATCGAGAAAAAGTTTATAACCGTCACAAATTAGCAGGTCGATATTTAGATTCTCCTCATCATAAAGAAAGGAAAAGTCAACATAATATTGCGATGATCGTTCGGTGCGAATATGTTTCATTAGATAAATATACGCACTTTTCATTGAATCTGAAGCATACGTATTTAAATCTACTAAAAACATAATTGAATACACACCAAAATTGTCAGTATTGATAAAAATCTTGGGACAATCAATATTATAGTTATTTCTGAGTTCAACAGAAATCTTTTCAGCAATGTTTGCAGTTTTTTTAATATTATCAATATGAGTTTGAATAATTTTCTTTATAGCGTTTTCGGCACCTTTTTTTTCGCCTTCAATGAAACCCGTTAAAAAACCAGTGTTAAATGCGGTGTTGTCAATATCAACGTCGTTTTTAATGGTTTGCCATTTTCCGACAATTGCTTGTTGTATAAGCATATATGAAAATATTATCAATATTTCACTACAAACCTACAAAAATATTTCACAAAAAGTGAAATAATTTCTTAAAAAAGAAATGAAATATTGTGAAAAAAAGTAAAATCATTATAACAGGAACAATGGGTGGCGGTGGTATTGCCAGGTGAGGGAGAAGTTGTATTTGCCTGTGGATTTATTGTAGTTGTGGGCAAGTTTGGCGGGATTCCGGTTGTCGCCGATGATCAGGCAGGTGTTATCGCAGAGGGTTACCTTTGCTACGATGGCTCTGTACATAGCGAGATTGAGTTCGTAAGCATTAGAGGCAAGTAGTCCGGGTGATTGGAATTCAAGAGTGACGTTAGCTGTCTGGTCTTTCGTATCAATAATGATGTTATCCTGCCCCCGGGAGAAATAGGTATTTACGAAGTTGCGGCCTGAATGCAGATTGATGGTACCGGAATTGCCGTCGACGGATGGAACTACAGAGGAAACGAAAACAGATTGGATTATTTCAATCTGTTTGACGGGATAATATTGGCCTTTAATCATATGGGCAAAAATTTAAGGGTGCATGATTCGGGGGCTTCGTTGGTAAACTGACCTTCGATAGAGACAATGAGGCCCACGAGATTGTGAACCCGGTACTTTTTCCATGGCTTGATACTTTTGACCTGGTCGTAAGACGGGGTCACAGGGATGCTTAAGATCCGGTTTGCTCTGGTCATTTGTGCAAAGTGTTGTTTGTAATGATTGAGCGCAATCCACTCCGGAGTGAGGTCGAAGCCGGTGATGCTTGTGGCTGTTTTGTCCCACCGGAGGCGGCTGGCAGATGGGAAGTATTTATTTGGGTAAGGCCCGAGCATCATACCGTGGTATTGCATGAGTTCGACGGGATGAGCTGTTACGCCCGTTCCGAAGGAAGGGGATGTCGCCTGCATATCAGATTCCGGGATATGTATGGAATCGTTGTACATATTCATTTTGCAGGGTTTGATATCGGGCGCAATTTCGAGGAGTTCATCGGATGCGTTGCCGATGGAAACCGGCTGTATATCGTCATCGAACTTTACCCACTCGAACTTGAGTAGGTCGGTATTGAATTTAACGAAGTAACAGATCCCCGAGCTGAGCACCAGAATAAAATCGTTTGCATTTTTGGGCACCGGCAGGTCGGCAAAAGTATTTACTGTACCCTGAAAATTATAGATAGAAAGGTCGGTACTATCGTGGCTTGATGAGAAATTTACCTTATATCTGAAGAGACGATCCACTGACCATGGACCGGCGATCCAGTCGGTGATATCAATAACATCAGGGTCTTTGTATATATCCTCAAGGCGGCAAATATATAGTGTGTTATTGAAATCATTGACAAAAGGCGCCAAGCCGAGATATTTTGAAATATCTTTTATGAAGTCGGCAACGGATTGATCGGGCAAGTGGTTACCTGGTTTCACAGAAAGAGCGAAGCGATTGAGGTTTGAATATGAAGTATTATTGACTGAGAACCATGAATTGGAAAGAACATCAGTTCTGCCACCGAACGGAGGTTGATCAATGCCCCGGACGTTGATAGCTATTGCAAAGTATTTACCCACATCCGCATCATAGACATATGGATTTTGATCTATCGTAACTGTAACTATTTGGCCGTAATTTATAACAACATAATCAGCCCAAACCCAAGTATCATCGAAAACGATACCGTATTTAACGAGGCAAGGGCTTAGCAGTGCTTCTGGATTAGTGAGGCGTAAGGTGGATTTAATACCATGAAAACCTCTTGACATTGTAAGGTAGCGGCTACCAGTCCAACAGTTGTCAATATCCTCAAACATGTTATCAAAAGTAACTTTGGTATGGTACTCATCCAGTGACTGATAATCTATTGTCTGATCAGTACTCTTTGAGCCATAGGAGAAATATTTGGTTACTTTTTTAGCCAGGTCGTAATTATTTATGAGCAGGATCCTTTTGAAAAAAGGAACAGAGAAAAACGGACCGATGGGCTTAAGACCGAAGTTTTCTGCAATCTTTCTAAATATTGCTATTAAATAGAAGAATGGAACTAAAGCATTTACATTGTCAACTGCATTTGGTAAAATGACATTTTCAATTGGAGACTGACCACCGAAGTCCCACCAATTTACGAAGCCACCGAATGCTTCATTAGCAGAGCCGTAGAAATTTTCTGCTTTAACCATTGGAAAGTTAAAAGCAACCGGGATCCCGTTAACATCAAGCTCGTCCACTGACTTTGTAATAACATCCATGAAATAATCGAGCACATCCTGAGTGTCGTTACCAAGTACAATATCGTTCCAAGGCAGATCGGCCATTTTTAAAGCGCCGGCATTTTCCCAGAAATTACCTTGTCCGATGGTCATAAAGCCGGTAATACCAGAATCGGAAGTACCTTCGAGTGTGAGTGTGCCCGCAAATATCACTTCGTCAAACAGAGAGACAGAGCATGGAAGTTTGTAGTTTGTGAACACGAAGTGGGGATCATCGGGGAACTGGCATGTCTGTTTGTTGAGATCAGAGAGTGGCAGGTCGAATGAGAGAGTATGAGATTGAGTTTCGGAGAAAACAGGATTAATAATGAAGAATGGGATCCCGAAGTTATCACCGAGATCGAGCGCAGTATTATTTACTTTGATGCAAAACATCAGAAACGGATTATTGCACCATACGTACCAGAGAGACTTTCATTAAAAATCAGGTCGCAATAATCTTTATCCTTCAAGACAACAGAAAATTGATTATTGCCAGGAGTGTCAAAAACTCTGATAAGGAGATTCTTATTAGTAGGATCATAGACCATTACATCAACTACTTTAACCCCGAAATTGTGTGTGACACGTAACTTAAGACTTTCCAAATCGTTCTCTGTAAAGATCACATAGGTAACACCGTCAATTTGCCAGTACTTTGCGTTTGTATCAGCGTTATAATCGTTTGGTCGTATTATGAAAGCGCCCGATGTTTCTGAGTCACCAGCCTTGAGAATATAAGGGATTGAAATACTACCAACTGAAATCCTGATTCTGGTGTTAACCGTCAGCTCCATTGTCTGGATAGTATTGATACCATGATCGCCGCTAAATTCAGTGATATCAGGAAAGTGCAGGGGCGTTTTAAGGGCAGTGATCAGCTGAGAAAGCAGGTTGTGAAATGCGGATGGGGAAACGTCTGCACCTGAGTTGAACAAAGCAGCGAAGTCAGCTGCCATTTGATCTAAGCTTTTATTCATGGTTATGTGGTATTAAGAATTTGCGTGTTGATGTTTTGCTGGAAACCGATGCCCCAACCGGTACCGAAGAACGCATTGTCGGCATTCATTGAATCGTCTGCAGAAGGAGCATAGAGGTTATCGGAGAACGATTTACGATACTCAAAAACAATAGAAAAGAGGCCCTGATTGGTCGAGTGCAGCAGTACATCTCTGGAGATGATCTGTATGCGTTCCAAACCGGCTGTAGTGAACTGGTAAACGACGGGCGAAAGGAAAAGCTCACGAAGATAATCAGCCATTTGCTTACCGGATGCGCCGGTCAACGACAACCAACCGGTTGATGCCTTGAATTTTTGTGCTTCCCTGATATCAATATCCGTTACTTCAGAGGAAGACGGAGTATAGTTATAACTTAACTGACGGACTGCTTCCTTGCGTTCGTAGTTGCCCGACTTTTCCGCAACGCCTACACAGCGCAGGGTGTCAAAGCCACCGGGAGAATTAAGGAAAAGGAAGTACCGATTCTCCTGATACGGCAGATTGTCGATATAGTAAATTCTTTCTTCGGACACGGGAGTATTGGAGCCGTTCAGAATCTGGAATTTGAAACCGCAAATTGAATGACCTGTCACTGCCGGCCATGCATATTCTGTGAGAAGTTTATCGGGTGACATTCGAAATTCATAAACCTTCCCGGGATCTGTAGGCATGTAAGCGACAGGGAACAAAGATATTTCCTCGTGTGTAGAACCATTTGTGTATATCGCAGTGAGTTTTGTCTTTAGGGTACCATACGATGAACCGTAGTTGTACCAGTACAGCTTTTCTGGTTGATACCAATCGACCACTTTAATCAGAGGATGGAAGGTAAGGAAACGTTGGCGGGTAACGACATGCTCATCATAGAAAGAAATGTTCTGAGCGTTGAGGGCTGCTATTTTGAGTTTGCCTGCACCGCCGAAAATGGACCTGAATAAACCCTGGGTTGCCATGCCATAGGTAACGGGATCGTCACCATAAGACTCAGCCACCCTTACGTAATGCTGCTTAACGAGGTCGGCTCTTTCGAGAACGAATTGCGATTGCGGCCATGTAGGAGTTGGTGCTAATCTCGGGCGGATCTGATTGGCAATATCGAAAAGAACAATACCGTTATCATCCGGGCTTGCTGATTTTGTACCAAGGTATGTGTCTGTACCGGCCTGATCGCGTTCGTAAAGTTCCAAAGCAACTTTAAAATTAGGGCGGAGCTGCCTTATAGTGCCGGGTGTGAGACTTGCCAGTGTGACACCATCGCAGTCGCTAACGGTTACCGCGAAGGATGTGACATTTTTTAGACGGGAGGTGAACCGCAGATCGTCATCGTCCTGTGCAATTACAAAGTCTTTGAAAATTTCCTGATTCTTATTGAGCCAAAGAATAAGGTAAGCGACATATTGCTGCATGTTCATCAGGATCAAACGAACGGGAAGCTGTACGCCTGAATTATCCGGTCCGGATTTGAATGTAAAGGTCACAGAGTGATCGATATCGGAAGTCCAGGAGAAAGTGATGGTTTCATCAGCTGCCGGATAGGGGTTAGAGAGGACAGTGATCACGGCCAACGCATTGACACCGCTACTTGACAAGTAATTATCAGACTGCAGCCGGACAAATACGTTATTCCGGGCGAAGGCGAGAGGCGGCGAATATGCGAGCAGTGAGAGTGTCATTCAAAGAAAATTTGTTTTACGTTTACTGAATCACATTTAGATATACTTTTCTGGAAATAGTTGAATTTTGCTGGCCACCATTTCGGGCCGATTCCAAACCACCGATTTCTTTCTTTATAGTTATAGGTATACACATCATTCTCATAGCCGATACCCAACCATTTAACTGTTTGCTGAACTGGATCAATCTGAATGGTAGCGTAGAGGCAATTTGTATCAATACCGGTGATCCAGTTTGTGGAATCGATTTGAGAAATGATAGTATCGCCCAGATACGTGTGAATGTGTGTGTGGTTAACGTGCGTAAGATGATTAGTAGGAATATTATTAGCATTGGCAATGCTATCGAGTTGTGGAAAGAGCAGTTTAAATTGCTTATCTGTCTGCTTGCTTTTTAGAATCAAGAAATTGAGTTTTTTGGTGAGAACCTGTTCAAGGTTGATCAGATCGACATTATTGTTTTTTGCTTCTCTGTCGCACTGGAGGCACATCAGTAAAACAAGAGCAGTCATGGCTGCTAAGTAGAAGATACGTTCATATTCTTTCATGAGCAGATGCAGAGTTTAAAGGTTTTTTTGTTTTTGGCTGTGTAGCCCTGCTTTTCAGCAATTTCGAGCAATTGATTAAGAGCAGCCGTTGAATTTGCAACATCAATAATCCCATCCCCATTCATATCAATAGCCATTGTACCGGGAGCAATGCAGCCCATCAGCTGTTTTACGTAGTTTGCAACGTGAATTTTAATGCCGTCCCGTTTCGAGACATTAAGAACGTGAAAGTGCTTGTATCGAATTTTTGGGCTGGCCGAAACGACAGCAACATCGTAATTACCTTCCGGGATGCAGCTTATTTTCCGCTCATTATTCTTATTAGGCAGTTCGAGCGAGCTGCAGGAATAAAGGAGATCACCGCTATCAGAGAATAACTCGATAACACCGATGGTGCATTTCTCGTAATAATTACGAAACATGACGGCATACATAACTTACTTCTTTTTGGATTTGACTGGTTCTGATGTGAAGTAAGTGCGCAGAATGATAATGATGATACCGATAACGAAAGTTATCCATGACTTAGCATTCATTTCGCCAAAGTTGGTTTCATCAATGAGCGGCAGAACTGAGGTCAGAATCAGGATGATTGCAACCCAGTTGATTTTTGAAGTGAAAAAAAACTTGTTTTTCATATGGTTAAGATTTGGTGAAATAAGCGATTAGGAACGTTGCCAGAGTGGCTATTGCGGAAGCAACTAGAGTTGTAACAGTGGTTGTTGTTGCCTTAAATGACTGAAGTAGTGATATTTTTCTTTCACACTTTTCGAGACGTGGAATAACACCAGTAGTCCCCATGTCGTTACC
>DAIRGA010000065.1:0-4764 GCA_036794825.1 Bacteroidales bacterium
GTTGTAATCGAAGCAAAAAAGTTTGAAAAAGCTGGAATTAAACCTATTGATGCATTGCATCTTGCCATTGCCACAATTAATGAGATTGATTACCTTTGCACTTGTGATGACCGCTTTTTGAAAAAAGCTGATGAGCTTAAACTTTTAAAACCAAAAATTGTATTACCAACAAGATTAATCGGGGAGATTTTACCATGAGCCAGACTATAACCTTACACGAAATAAACAGAGAGGCCTTTGATGTTTTGTACAAAGAACTTGGCCTTGCAAAAACTTTGCGGTTCCTCAACCAATTCTCTTCCGGGAAAGGTGACTATACGCAGCTTAAAGCCGAACTATTTAATGCTAAAACAGTAGAGGATATCGTTCAGGAAATGAGGAAAAAATAGCGACCGACTTTTACCTATAGGCGTTTCCCATAAAGCGGACCCTTCCTCATTCCAATGAATTTTTCCAACATGATGATGTGTGGATAATCCGGTCATCCTATCCCCCAAAATCGGTGATATTGAGCCAACTATAGCCCTTTAGAGGCTTAGAGATAAATATCAATTAGCCCTCCGGAAGAATTTATTCCACTGTCTCATCTTCTTCCCGCCAGGCGGGGTCAACGATGCAGAGGAAAACAAGATCGGTGGCGTTGTTGTGATTGATAATATAGCCCTCGAAGGAACATTGGGATTTCCTCAAAAGTAGCGTTTACTGATGGCCATAACCAACACGCCACTGACATCGTTGATTGTATAATTACATAAGATGACATGTTCAAAACCATTTCCCCAATGTTTTTGTATAAATTTGCCTGAACATTAAATCATCAATTCAAATGAAACCAAACATTTTCTTCTTTCTTCTGCTGCTTATGCTGGCAGGATGCAGTCAAAAGTCTGCCGACCGGATAGTAAAATCTCCGGACGGCATTGAAATCAGCTATTCGGTTTATGGCCAGGGGTCGCCGGCTTTGGTGTTTGTGCATGGCTGGTCGTGCGATCAAACGTATTGGAAGTACCAGGTTCCGGAGTTTTCGAGGCATTACACGGTAGTAACGCTGGATTATGCCGGGCACGGGAAGTCGGGCGCCAATAGGGAAAATTTCACCATGGAGTCGTTCGGCGATGATGTGGCTGCGGTGGTGAACGATCTCAAACTTGACAAGGTAATCCTGATCGGCCATTCGATGGGAGGCAATGTGATCATTGATGCATCCACCAAACTACCAGGGAGAGTGCTGGCGCTGGTGGGGGTTGACATTTATGAACAGCTGGTGGATACGGTGTTTACCCGGGAAATGATGACGCAGTTTACTGAGCCGTTTTACTCCGACTTCAGCAACAGCGTTAACGGTTTTGTACGGAGCATGTTCCGGCCTGATGCCGATCCGGCGTTGGTGGAGATGGTGGCCAACGATATGTCGTCAGCGCCAAAGGAGGTGGCCATGTCGGCTTTCGAAAATATGTTTGAATACAGCACCCGCATGGAAACCATCCTCAAAACCATTGACCTCCCGTTTTATGCCGTCAGCTCCGATCTTTACCCAACCAATGCCGAAGACAACCGGAAATATGTCAAAAGTTTCGAGGCCAGGATTATGGAAGGTTACGGCCACTTCCTGATGATGGAAAACCCGGAGGAATTTAACCGGCTGTTGGAGGAAACTATAAGTGAGATAGTGGGGAAATAGATCCCTGTCAGGGATTACAAAAAACCCTATTTCACAACCAGCCTTTTGGTGGTGATACCGGAGGTTGTATGAATTTTCAGCAGGTAAATGCCTTTTTCAACCGGCGCTGTGAATTGCGGTGTGTTCGAATCAATTTTTTCTGTACCCACTAAAAGTCCTGTGATGCTGAAGATTTCTATTGATGAAACAGCCTCATTGTTGTGGTTAAAAACAGGTTGTCCGGCAGTCACAGGATTGGGAAACATACGCATTTTGTTGCTAAAAGCCAGATCATCCGTTCCGGTCAGGTTATTGTCGAGCACAATACGGAAAGTTCCGGTTGAGAGTTCAATTGGTGTGAGGTCGTATTCGCAGGCCATCACGTTGTTGAAATGGATATCAAGGTTAAGTATTTCGCCGGGCTGCAGGGGCCGGGCGAGGGAGAATTTGACGGAGCCAATCTGACCAAATCCCGAAACGGGCTGATGGTTGTTCAGTGTAAGGCCGAAATCAGTTACACCTTCATCAGCAAATGTTTTCTGAATAGACCAAAGATCGTTGTTTTGTGTTCCTAACCACGAGCCGGTAAAATCTATTGTCATGCTTTCGGCCAACACCAACGATGGATCGGTTGCCATGCTGAACCTCATTCCATAAAAACCGCTGATGGGTGTAGCTGCCTCGCCAAGGTAGAGCGGGATTTCCACATTCAAGGCATCATTCAGCATTGTTTGTTCAGGAATGATAAAAAGATCATTTCCGAATTTTGATGATTTGGAAGGTAATGATGAAATGTGGCTGCGGCCATCTAAATCTCTTGTTAAACCATAGTTGGTGATGATGGCCAGTGTGTCGCGGATATCAACAATTCCGTTGCCATCGGTATCGGCATGTTTGTAATTTACTCCGGTAACCACAGTATCGGCCCAGTTGGTAACGTAGTGCGGGTACCAGCCGATGGACTGATCGACGCGGGACGGGCCGGTGGCGCCGGCAGTAACACCCAGTATCATCAGGTCGTCCATACTCACAACGCCGTCGTAATTGATATCACCCGGCCATACGTAATCAATCTGAGCACCGGAATAATTTCCATCCGGATCTGATTTCAGCACGAACAAATCCTGTTCACCTGCTACCAGGTATTCATTGATCTCGCCGGCCATCACAAAACCTCCGTCCAGGGTACTTCGAATCCGGGTAATTTTTGTGGAAGAATCGGATGTCATGATCATTTCACGACTTAGTAATTCACCCAAACTATCAATTGTGAGTAAAGCCGATTTGAAAAACAATTCACCAACGGCGGTGAAGCGTTTTTCAGTAATGAGAAACTGCCCGTTTTTCCATTCAATTACATCGGTTGCGTTGGTGTAAGTGTTGCTGACAGGATAGGTTTTAAACCAGATTACATTTCCCTGGGCATCGGTGCGCATGGCGCATGAGTGGTCGGAATTAGGGCTGGAAAAGCCTGCCATGATGAAGCCTCCATCCGATAGTTCTTTCACCGACTCAGCCCCACGCATTCCATAATTGTTGTACAACTTAACCCATGATGAATCTGCGTTATGGTCAAATTTCCATAAAAACGCCTTTGAACTGCTTCCGCTGCCGGCAGTTCCGGTTGCGATGAATCCTCCGTCGGTGGTGGGTTCTACATGGAGAACAATTGTTCCGGAGTACCATCCCGGAGGCACGGGAGCGTTGAGCGCCCGCTGCTCCAACAGATCGCCATTTTGACCGACGATGAACAGACTGGGAACCAGTCCAAGTTGACCCTGCGCCCCAACGACTGCTATCCGGGAATCGGGTAAAATGGATCCCCGCGCCAGAACGGCTGAGTTCATCGGCAGGGAGCTGGTCCACTGAGAAGTCCAGACGGTATCGCCGGCGGCATCCAGCTTAACAATCCAGGGTGCACGGTTGTTGGTGGCCACACCGATGACAACGAAATCACCCCCGGAAGTTTCAAGAACGTTAAAAGCATTTTCGGAATAGTTGTCTTTGCTGAGGGTGCGTTCCCACATCAGATTGCCAAAAACATCCAGCCTCACCACATAATAAACCGAAGAAAAGCCCTGATTGGCATAACCTGCCATGATATACCCTTCATCAGAAGTCTGTCTGATATCTGTTGCAAATTCGGGGCCTTCGTCACCAAAAAATGCCGTCCACGGGAAAACCTGACCAAAGGAATTTACTGAGTAAAGAAAAAGAAGTGAATTAAAAAGCAGTGCAATAAGGTGTTTCATAAGAGCTTAGGTTTGGTGTTTAAAAGAAAAACCAATTGGAAAAATAGTTCCCCTCTGGTCTTTTCATTTATTTGCAAAAACCCTGAAAGTTTCACAAATACCTTTTTTCAGGGAATATGATTATCGGATGACCAGTTTCTTCCGGGTTACATCCCGTTCTCCTTTGATTTCGACCAGATACAACCCGGCTCTGTTAATGGTGAATTGCGATAGTGGGCTTCCGGCAAAATAACTCAGAATGGCTCTGCCGTTTGTATCATAAACCGTTACAAGATCCCCACTGTTGAGTCCGTTCATCGAGACGATGCCTGTGGAGGGATTCGGGAAGAGGCCGATATTCTGAGTGAATACATCTGCTTCCTCTACACTTACCGTTCCCAGTTCCAGAGATTCAAGCATCGAAAGCCCCATCATCTTGAAACTGCCGTCGTGGTGTGGCATCTGTGTGCTGTATGTTACGCTGAGCGGGTAGGTGGTTTGGGATTGATTGAAAAATACTTTCCAGCTTATGGTTTCATCCTGCAAAAAGCCGTCTTTCCACGGAGTTTCGGGGCTGTCTCCAAAAGCTTTCATGATGGTTTGTTCACCGTTCCATTCCAAAGCACCGGCACACTTTTCGACACCGTTTTCAGAATAAAACACACCAATCATATCACCGTTTTGCAGATTCAATCCTGCCTGAATTGCATAGGAGGGAATGTGAATTGTATGCACCCTGCTGGAGGCTGTAAAATCCCAACCATCAGGCATGACAATGGATGCGGTAGCGGAAACAGAAATTTCAGCGGGTAAACTTTCACCACTTTCATAAACTGTCGTCACACCATAAATCCAACTTTCACCATTTACAAT